>NZ_JBVIVI010000045.1:0-1070 GCF_055595765.1 Streptomyces sp. NPDC040405 | reverse complement strand
GGCGCGGTGGTTCCACTTCTGCCATGGTTGAGCGGCGGGCCGCTGCAGCGCTCCGGCGTCGTGACCAGCACGGACGAGGTTTCTGGCACCTTCAGGGTTCCGAACTGGTGGCGGTGTGCGTCGCGGCACCCGCAGCGCCGGTAGACACGTCCACGGTGGGTGACGGAGCGCATGGTGATCGCCTCCTGGAAGTGGTGCAGCGTGCCGACGTTCCCAGTCTCCGTCGACGGGCACTGCCCTTGCCGGAAAACTCATCCGTACAGGTCACGCTGTATGTCGGTATTCGTGGAGGATGCCTCCGAGGCGATCGTGCCGACGTATGTCGAGGCGGGCTAATGTGTCCGGCTCGTCGATCGGCGGGGGCAAGGGGTGGAGCGGTCTGGCGTTGGCGATGCCTTGGTGTGGTCGATGTCCGTTGTAGAACTGCTCGAACTCGTGCAGGGCATGGAGGAGGTGCCGCTGGTTCCAGATCAATGTCCGGTCCAGTAGCTCGCGGCGACAGGTCTGTACCCATCGTTCCGTGATCGAGTTCATTCGTGGCACCTGGATGCCGCTGAGCACGACGTCGATCCCCGCGTCCCTGAGGACGGCATCGAAGAGGTCGGGGAACTTCCCGTCCCGGTCCCGGATCATGAAGCGTGCCCGGCAGCCGAGGTCTTCGAGGTCCATAACGAGGTTCTTCGCCGCCTGCGCTACCCAGGAGGCGGTCGGATGCGCGGTGGCGCCCAGGACGCGGATCCGGCGACTGCCGTGTTCGATCACCACGAGCACGTACATCCGTATCCCCGACAGGGTGACTGTTTCCATGAAGTCGCAGGCCAGCAGCGCATCAGCCTGGGGGCGAAGGAAATCGGCCCAGGTACTGGAGTTCCGCTCGGGCGCAGGGTCGATGTCGGCATCCTTGAGGATTTCCCACACAGTGGACGCGCCCACTCTCAACCCCAGCACGAGCAGCTCGCCGTGCAGACGTCTGTACCCCCAGCTCGGGTTCTCCTTCGCCAGGCGCAGCACCAGCATGCGGATCGAGCGCACGGTACGCGGTCTTCCCGGGCGTTTGGGGCGGCAAGAGG
>NZ_JBVIVI010000044.1:0-1079 GCF_055595765.1 Streptomyces sp. NPDC040405 | reverse complement strand
CGGCCCACAACCTGACATCAGCAAGGTCCCCACCCATAACCACACCAACGACCGAGCTGGCCAGCAGTCACGGCAAAGACCGTTGCAGTACTAGGAGTTGTCGTCAAATGTCACGCCCACATCAGGAGCGATGCGAGGGTGACGGCTGCTTGGTAGGACTCGGCGGTCTTGTCGTAGCGGGTGGCGATCCCGCGCCACTGCTTGAGGCGGTTGAAGCACCGTTCGACGACGTTGCGCTGTTTGTAGAGCTGCTTGTCGAAGGCTGGCGGACGTCCGCCATGGCTGCCGCGTCGGAGCCGGTTGCGTATCTGGTCGGACCGTTCTGGGATGGTGTGCCGGATGTTCCGTCGCCGCAGCCAGGTGCGTATGGCCTTGGAGCTGTAGCCCTTGTCGCCCAGCACATGGGCGGGCCGCACCCGGGGCCGTCCGGGGCCGAGGCGGGGCACCCGGATCGCCTCCATCACGGCCGTGAACTGGGTGCAGTCGTTGGTGTTCCCGCCGGTGACGGTGAAGGCGAGCGGTCGGCCCAGGGTGTCGCAGGCCAGGTGGATCTTGCTGGTCAGACCGCCTCTGGACCGGCCGAGTCCCGGGGTGCGGAACCCCCTTTTCGCGCTCCGGCCGCGTGCTGGTGGGCTCGGACGCTCGTGGAGTCGACCGACACCAGCCACTCGATGTCCCCGGCTGCGTCGGCCTTGGCCTGGGCCGCCCGGAGCATCCGCTCGAAGGTGCCGTCCTTGGCCCAGCGGCGGAAGCGGGTGTGGAGCGTGGCCCAGGATCCGTACCGCTCGGGCACGTCCCGCCAGGCCGTGCCGGTCCGGAACTTCCACACGATCCCGTTGAGGACCGTCCGGTCATCCAGCCGTCTGCGGCCCCGCTTGCACCGGGGCAGCAACGGCTCCACGAAGGCCCATTCGGCATCGGACAGTTCATGGCGACGTATCACCCGACCATGATCCATGACCCAAGATCATTTGACGACAGACTCTAGTACTGCAACGGTGCTTGTTCTGAGTGCTGGGCAGGTTTCAGGGGCTGTGTCTGCGGCGTTTGTAGTGACTGACGCGGGCTTGGTGCTGGCG
>NZ_JBVIVI010000043.1:0-1130 GCF_055595765.1 Streptomyces sp. NPDC040405 | reverse complement strand
CTAGTGTCCTGCGCCAGTAGTTGATCGTTAGTTGTTGCGTGACTTCTTCTTCTGGTGCTTCGGTCCCTCGTCGGGGCCCGAAGCTCGAACCGTTGCTGCTCTCCGATGAGGAGAGAGTGGTGTTGCAACGGTGGTCGCGTCGGGCGACGTCGGCTCAGGCGCTGGCCCTGCGGGCGCGGATCGTGCTGGCGTGTGCGGGCCCGGAGGTGCCGCCGATCGTGGTGGTCGCCCGCGAGTTGCGGGTGGCCGCCGACACGGTCCGCAAGTGGCGGCGCCGGTTCCTGACCGAGCGGCTGGACGGCCTGACCGACGAGCCCCGGCCGGGACGACCGCCCACCATCGGTGTTGATCAGGTGGAAGCGGTCGTGGTGACCACACTGGAGGAGATCCCGAAGAACGCCACGCACTGGTCGCGGAAGTCGATGGCCGAGCACAGCGGTCTGTCGAAGTCGACCGTCGGCCGGATCTGGCGGAAGTTCCAGCTCAAGCCGCACCTCACGGACACCTTCAAGCTGTCCACCGACCCGTTTTTTGTGGAGAAGGTCTACGACGTCGTCGGGCTGTACTTCAATCCGCCCGAGGGCGCGGTGGTCCTCTCGGTGGATGAGAAGTCCCAGATCCAGGCCCTGGACCGGTCCCAGCCGGTGCTGCCGATAATGCCCGGCATGCCCGAGCGGCGCACCCATGACTACATCCGCAACGGCCTGACCACGCTGTTCGCTGCCTTCGATGTCGCCACCGGCGAGGTCATCAGCTCCCTGCACCGCCGGCACCGGGCAGCGGAGTTCAAGAAGTTCCTGATCAAGATCGACAAGGAGGTGCCCGCACACCTGCAGATCCATCTCATCTGCGACAACTACGGCACCCACAAGACACCTTCGATCAGGACGTGGCTGACCAAGCACCCGCGCTTTCACATGCACTTCACCCCGACCGGTTCCTCGTGGATCAACCAGGTCGAGCGATGGTTCGGCTTCCTGGCCGACCAGAAGATCCGCCGCGGCGCACACAAGAACGTCCAGGCACTCGAAGCCGACATCCGCGCCTGGGTCAGGAACTGGAACACAGACCCGAAGCCGTTCATCTGGACCAAGACCGCCGAGGAGATCCTCGAATCCCTCGCCCAATTC
>NZ_JBVIVI010000042.1:0-1403 GCF_055595765.1 Streptomyces sp. NPDC040405 | reverse complement strand
TACTGCAACGGTCTTTGCCGTGACTGCTGGCCAGCTCGGTCGTTGGTGTGGTTATGGGTGGGGACCTTGCTGATGTCAGGTTGTGGGCCGGGGAACTGGAAGCGGTGCATGAGCGGTTCGTGCACCGCTTCAACCGGGAGGAGCCGCGTCAGTCGGCGTTGGCGTATATGCGGGGACTGATCGCCTCGCTGGAGCGGAAGAACGGCTGGACGCTGGCCGAAGAGGCCGGTCATGCGGGTCCTGATCGCATCCAGCGACTGCTGAACCGGATCGAGTGGGACGCCGACGAGGTCCTGGACGACGTACGCGATTACGTCGTCGAACACCTCGGAGACCGGGATGCCGTGCTGATCGTCGACGACACCGGGTTTCTGAAGAAGGGCGTCCGTTCTGCCGGCGTGCAAAGGCAGTACTCCGGCACCGCCGGACGCACCGAGAACTGCCAGATCGGTGTGTTCCTCGCCTATGCAACCGACCGAGGCCGCACGTTGATCGACCGGCGACTGTATCTGCCCACGTCCTGGACGGATGACCGCGAGCGCTGCCGCAGGGCGGGCGTCGACGACACGGTCAGCTTCGAGACGAAGGTGACCATGGCCAAGGCGATGGTCCGCCGGGCCATCGAGGAGAAGATCCCGTTCGGCTGGGTGACGGCGGACGCCGCTTACGGCTACAGCAAGGGCTGGCGGTTCGAGCTGGAACAGGCCGACGTCTTCCACGTCATGGCCACCACGAGGCACGACACGGTCGTCACCCGTTGGGCACTCGACCACCCCGTCCACGAACTCTTTCCCGGGCTGCCGCGGCAGAAGTGGAAACGCCGTTCCTGCGGTGAAGGAGCTCACGGCCGGCGGATCTTCGACTGGGCCCGCGTCGAAGTCCGGCCCTGGCACCGGGAGGACCGCCGGCACTGGGTGATCGCCCGCCGCAGTGTCAGCAGGCCCGAGGAGATCTCCTACTACATCGCCTACTGCCCGGCCCAGACCACGCTGGACGAGCTGATCCGCATAGCGGGCAGCCGATGGGCCGTCGAGGAATGCTTCCAGACCGCGAAGCAGGAGTGCGGCCTGGACGACTACCAGGTCCGCCGCTATCCCGGCTGGCACCGCCACATGACCCTGGCCATGGCCGCCCACGCCTGCCTGACCGTCCTGAGGGCCCGAGAGCTGGATGCGGAGAAAGCAGAAACGGATCCTCCCAGCTCATCCACCTCAGCCTCGCCGAGATCCGACGCCTGATCACCCGCCTCACAGACCGACGCCCCACCCCGGCCAGCCACATCCTGCACTGGTCCCGCTGGCGACGACGACGCCAGCACCAAGCCCGCGTCAGTCACTACAAACGCCGCAGACACAGCCCCTGAAACCTGCCCAGCACTCAGAACAAGCACCGTTGCAGTACTA
>NZ_JBVIVI010000041.1:0-1434 GCF_055595765.1 Streptomyces sp. NPDC040405 | reverse complement strand
CTAGTAGGACTCCGTTAGGTCTGTCTGTTGGTCCTGTTTGGGGGAATGCTGAAGGTGTGGATGCACATGAAGTGAACCGGGCTCGGGTGAAGTTGGCGTTGTTCGTCGCTGATGTGTTCGCGTCGGTTCCGCGCAAGGATCAGCGGGCCAAGAGCGACTGTTATCTGCGGGGGCTGATGCTGGACGGGCGGCGTAAGTCGATCCAGTCGATGGCGGAGCGGCTGTCGGACGGCAACGAGCAGAACCTGCAGCAGTTCGTGAACCAGTCGACCTGGGATCCGGTGCCGGTGCGGCGGCGGATCGCGCAGCGGATGGTGCCCCAGGTCGGCCCGGACGCCTGGGCGATCGATGACGTGTCCTTCCCCAAGGACGGGAAGATGTCGGTGGCAGTCACCCACCAGTACTGCGGAGCCCTGGGCAAGCAGGCCAACTGCCAGGTCGCGGTGAGCGTGCACGCGGTCTCCGAGACCGCCTCCTGTCCGCTGCAGTGGCGACTGTTCGTGCCCCAGGAGTGGGCGGAGGATCCGGTCCGCCGGCGCAAGACGGGGATCCCCGACGAGGTCGGGCACCGGGAGAAGTGGCGTCTGGCCCTGGACAGCATCGATGAGCTGGCCGGGTGGGGTCTGGTGCCGCCGGTGGTGGTGGCCGACGCCGGATACGGGCAGAATGCCGACTTCCGCGACGGGCTGGAGCGTCGGAGCATCGGTTACGTGGTGGCGATCCGATCGGATGTGACCGTCCACCGCCATGATGCGATGCCCACTGCCCCTACCTGGTCCGGCAACGGCCGCAAGCCGCAGCCCCGCTACCGCGACAAGCCGTCCGCGGTGGCCGTGCTGGCGGCGGCCCGCGGGCGGCAGGCCTTCACCGAGGTGACCTGGCGGGAAGGCTCCCGCGGACCGATGCGCTCGCACTTCCTGTCCGTGCAGGTGCGACCAGCCGGGATCAAATCCCGACGCCTCGCCCAGGCCACCGCCACAGACCCAGGCAGCTGGGACGGCATCCTGCCCGACCTCACCCTGCTGGTCGAATGGCCCGCCGGCGCCGAAGCACCCACCGACTACTGGCTGTCCAACCTGCCCGACACCCTCTCCCTCGCCGAACTGGTCCGCCTCGCGAAGATCCGCTGGCGCATCGAGCACGACTACCGGGAACTCAAACACGGCCTCGGCCTGGACCACTTCGAGGGCCGCTCCTGGATGGGCTGGCACCACCACGCCACCCTGGTCACCGCCGCCCACGCCTTCCTCACCGAACAGCGCCTGTCCCCAAAAGCCGATACAGCGGACTCACCCTCTACCAGATCCTCGACACCATCCAGGACCTGCTGAACTGCTGGACCGGCACCTGCACCACCTGCCACCGCCCCCTGCCCAGAACAACCCCCACCAGCCCAAACCCAAGAGCCAGACAGACCTAACGGAGTCCTACTAG
>NZ_JBVIVI010000040.1:0-1613 GCF_055595765.1 Streptomyces sp. NPDC040405 | reverse complement strand
AGAAGCCGTTGTCTTTCCGAGCGTGACTGCTGCGTTTCTGCTGGTCAGGCATAGTTCGTTTCTCGTGCGGCAGTGATGGCGTGTCGTGTTGTCTCCTCGGTGGAGGTGCCGTGTGCCGTCGGTGATGGGGTTGCTGGAGGAACGCGAGCGTGCCGCCAGGCAGCGGGTGGAGTCTCTTCAGGCCGAGTTGCGGCAAGCGGAAGCCGCGTTGGAGCGGTTCATGATCGCCCGTGAGACTGTCGGGCAGGTCATGGCGGAGCCGAGCGGCCGCGGGGATGCACCGGTGATCGTGCCTGATGGGCGAGAGCGGCCGGTCGTGGGTGCGGTGCCCGGCTCGGTGGTGCCGGTGTGGCGGGAAGGACTCGACGCCGGTGTGCTGGCGCCGGACTATCGGCGGATCATGGCCATCGTTGCCGACCAGGGCGGGGAAGCGATGGACTGCCGGCAGCTCGCTGCGGCACTCGGTCTGGCGGTAGTCCCGGCGAAAGTCGAGGGGGTGCGGTCGAAGGTCAAGCGCCTGGCCGCGCGGGGCTGGCTGGTCGAGACGGTGCCGGGCAGGTTCGGCGACGCTGCCGGGCCAGGCGGCGGCTCATGACCATGCTCATCGACCACCAGATCATCGCCTCCGCGCTGTCGGTGCGGCCCTCGTAGTCGCGGGCCAGGCGGCGGGAGCGCATCAGCCATGCAAACGTGCGCTCGACCAGCCACCTCTTGGGCAGCACAGTGAACCCCGAGGCATCGTCACTGCGTTTGACCACGGTCAGCGCGATCTGCCAGAGGCTGCGGGCGACGTCGACCAGCGGCCCGGTGTAACCGCCGTCGGCCCACACCCTGGTCACGCGCCAATGCCTGTGCCGCAGCCGGGCCAGCAGGCTGCGGCCCGCGTCCCGGTCGGTGACCGACGCTGCCGTGACCATCACCGCCAGCAGCAGCCCGAGAGTGTCGACCACGACGTGCCGCTTGCGGCCGTTGACCTTCTTGCCGCCGTCGAAGCCCCGGCTGGCGGCCGGCACCGACGCGGCCGCTTTCACCGACTGCGCATCGATGACCCCGGCGGTCGGCTCCGCGTCCCGTCCCTCAGCCTCGCGGACCCGGTCACGCAGCCGGTCGTGCAACTCGCTGATCCAGCCCTTGTCCCGCCAGCGCCGCCAGAAGGCGTAGACGCGGTCCCACGCGGGGAAATCGCCAGGCATCGCCCGCCACGTGATGCCGCCGGCCACCAGGTAGCGGATGGCGTCGATCATCTGCCGGTGGCAGTAGCCCTCCGGCTGCCCGCCCCTGCCCTCCAGCCATCCCGGCACCGGCAGCAAGCCCCGCACTTCGGCCCACTCCGCGTCCGTCATGTCCGACGGATACCTCGGCCGCCTGTCCGAACGATCCCCCGCATTGCCGTACACGTGCGCGAGGCAATCACACGACCGAGCAACCGAGTTGGACGACAAGAGCAACGGAAAGCAAGACTGCGACACAGGGCCTCCTGACGCTCGAAGGACTTCAGCAATCCCGAGCTGGGCAGGAGGCCCTGCTTTCATACCTGCTTCGGCCGGAGATCACCCAACCGAGTCGCCACACTCGAACCAGTGATCACCATGACCGATAGAGCAACGGCTTCT
>NZ_JBVIVI010000039.1:0-1714 GCF_055595765.1 Streptomyces sp. NPDC040405 | reverse complement strand
CACGACCCAGGCGGCGGGTCCCGCGAGCACGGCCCACGGGACCTCGACTGGCAGCAGATCGCCGATGCCTTCTGGCTGGCCGTCTGCAAGGCCGGAGCGGGCCGCGGACCCGGCCCGCTCCCCGCGCCCCCGGAGGCGGACGCCCCGCCGCCCGCCGACCGGATCCCCGAACCGCCGCCGGAGCCGGAGAACGACGGCGAGCGGCGGCCCGAGCCCGCGCCCGCGCCCGAACCGGCCGTCTCGGCACCGCGGCCCGTGGAACTCCTCGCCGTGCCCGACGCGCCGGAGGACCCGGCCGGGACGGAACCGGCGCTGATCACCGACGTCATGGTGCCCGCGCCCCGGCCGGCCGCCGCCGGGCCGCTGGTCGCCGAGCGCGCCGTCTCCCGGGCGCTGCGCCCCCTCAAGCGCACCTCGCCCTCGCCGGTCGAGCTGGAGGTGGACGAGGAGGCCACGGCCGAGCGGGCCGCGCGCGACGGGCTGTGGCTCCCGGAGTACGCGCCCGTCCAGGAGCGCTGGATGGACGCGGTCCTGGTGCTGGACTGCGGCAGCTCCATGGTGGTGTGGCGGCGTACGGCGGCGCGGCTGGCCACCGTACTGGAGCGGACGGGTGCCTTCCGGAACGTCCGGGTGCACCGGATGAACACCGATCTCCCGTTGCCCGAAGGCACCCACGACTCCCCGGTGGACGGCATGTCACCGCGCGGTAAGCGCGCGGTGCTGGTGCTCACCGACGGCATCGGCGCGGCCTGGGGCGACGAGAGCGCGCAGCGCGCCCTGGGGCGCTGGGCCCGGCGCGCGTCGGTCGCCGTGCTCCATGTGCTGCGCCAGGGGCGCTGGCACCACACCGGGATCGCGCCGGAGCGGGTCCGGGTGCGGGTCCCCGAGCCCGGCGCGCCCAACGCGGCCTGGCGACCGGCCGACGGCGGCTCCTGGCCGGGCGGCGAACCGCCCGTTCCGGTGCTGGAGCTGGACGCGCGCTGGCTCGGCAACTGGGCGCGGCTGGTGGGCCGTCCGTCGGACCGGGGTCATGACACGCTGGCGCTGCTGCCCGGGGCGGAGACCGAGCCTTGGGATCCGCAACCGGAACCCAGCGCCTGGGACCGGGTCTTCCGCTTCCGCTCCGCCGCCTCCCCGAGCGCCTTCCGGCTGGCGGCGCGGCTGGCGGCGGCGCCGCTGAACATTCCCGTGATGGAGTTCGTCCAGGGGATCCACCAGCCGGAGGGCAGTCCCGGCGATCTGGCCGAAATCCTGCTGGGCGGGCTGTTACGCAAGGTCGGCACCGCCGATCCGCTGGACGAGACCGGAATCGGCTACGAATTCCACGACGGGGTACGGGAACTTCTGCTGTCCGCCGGATTACGGGACGAGTCGCTGTACACCCTGCGCAGCGTCCTGGACCGGCTGGGCCGCCGCTGGAAGCCGCTGCATCTGCTGCGCGATCTGCTCAACCATCCCTCGGGACCGGTGCGGGATCTGCCCGACACCGAGCGCCTGATGCCGTACATACGCCTTCAGGAAAAGGTCTACCAGGCGCTGTCCGGGCCCTATCTCGAAGGCGCGCGCTCCTTTCACGCCCTTGTCCTCGCGCGCCAAGCGCTCCCCCGCACGGGCGAAAGCCGCCCGGAGCCCTTTGAAGACGTACCCCACTGGGGAAATGTCGTAGGCGAGGTTGCCGTGACCGACTCCATGACTCCCCGACCCCGTCCGTCGT
>NZ_JBVIVI010000038.1:0-1849 GCF_055595765.1 Streptomyces sp. NPDC040405 | reverse complement strand
ACACAGTGGACGCGAGCAACTGAGGACAAGCCCTCGGCCTATTAGTACCAGTCAACTCCACCGGTCACCCGGCTTCCATATCTGGCCTATCAACCCAGTCGTCTACTGGGAGCCTTAACCCATCAAGTGGGTGGGAGCCCTCATCTCGAAGCAGGCTTCCCGCTTAGATGCTTTCAGCGGTTATCCCTCCCGAACGTAGCCAACCAGCCATGCCCTTGGCAGGACAACTGGCACACCAGAGGTTCGTCCGTCCCGGTCCTCTCGTACTAGGGACAGCCCTTCTCAAGACTCCTACGCGCACAGCGGATAGGGACCGAACTGTCTCACGACGTTCTAAACCCAGCTCGCGTACCGCTTTAATGGGCGAACAGCCCAACCCTTGGGACCGACTCCAGCCCCAGGATGCGACGAGCCGACATCGAGGTGCCAAACCATCCCGTCGATATGGACTCTTGGGGAAGATCAGCCTGTTATCCCCGGGGTACCTTTTATCCGTTGAGCGACGGCGCTTCCACAAGCCACCGCCGGATCACTAGTCCCGACTTTCGTCCCTGCTCGACCCGTCGGTCTCACAGTCAAGCTCCCTTGTGCACTTACACTCAACACCTGATTGCCAACCAGGCTGAGGGAACCTTTGGGCGCCTCCGTTACTCTTTAGGAGGCAACCGCCCCAGTTAAACTACCCACCAGACACTGTCCCTGATCCGGATCACGGACCCAGGTTAGACATCCAGCACGACCAGAGTGGTATTTCAACAATGACTCCCCCTGAACTGGCGTCCAGAGTTCACAGTCTCCCACCTATCCTACACAAGCCGAACCGAACACCAATATCAAGCTATAGTAAAGGTCCCGGGGTCTTTCCGTCCTGCTGCGCGAAACGAGCATCTTTACTCGTAATGCAATTTCACCGGGCCTATGGTTGAGACAGTCGAGAAGTCGTTACGCCATTCGTGCAGGTCGGAACTTACCCGACAAGGAATTTCGCTACCTTAGGATGGTTATAGTTACCACCGCCGTTTACTGGCGCTTAAGTTCTCAGCTTCGCCCCGACGAATCAGAGCTAACCGGTCCCCTTAACGTTCCAGCACCGGGCAGGCGTCAGTCCGTATACATCGCCTTACGGCTTCGCACGGACCTGTGTTTTTAGTAAACAGTCGCTTCTCGCTGGTCTCTGCGGCCACCACCAGCTCAAGGAGTAAATCCCATCACCAGCAATGGCCCCCCTTCTCCCGAAGTTACGGGGGCATTTTGCCGAGTTCCTTAACCATAGTTCACCCGAACGCCTCGGTATTCTCTACCTGACCACCTGAGTCGGTTTAGGGTACGGGCCGCCATGAAACTCGCTAGAGGCTTTTCTCGACAGCATAGGATCATCCACTTCACCACAATCGGCTCGGCATCAGGTCTCAGACACATGCCACACGGATTTACCTGCGTGACGTCCTACACCCTTACCCCGGGACAACCACCGCCCGGGCTGGACTACCTTCCTGCGTCACCCCATCACTTACCTACTACCACCTTGGATCAGCGGCTCCACCACTCCCCTCAACTCCGAAGAGATCAGGGCGGCTTCACGGCCTTAGCATCAGAGGATTCGATATTGGGCGCTTCAAAGCGGGTACCGGAATATCAACCGGTTGTCCATCGACTACGCCTGTCGGCCTCGCCTTAGGTCCCGACTTACCCTGGGCAGATCAGCTTGACCCAGGAACCCTTAGTCAATCGGCGCACACGTTTCCCACGTGTGTATCGCTACTCATGCCTGCATTCTCACTCGTGAACCGTCCACAACTACCTTCCGGCGCTGCTTCACCCGGCACACGACGCTCCCCTACCCACCACA
>NZ_JBVIVI010000036.1:0-2667 GCF_055595765.1 Streptomyces sp. NPDC040405 | reverse complement strand
ATCGCCGTGCCCAGCGGGCCGAGTTGGAGGAAGTCGCCGATGTCCTCCGGTCCGGGTTCGTGTCCGTCCTCCTCAGCCGCCTGTCCGGCCGCCGCAGGATGAGCGCGGCGTTCACCACGTCCGCCTCCTCCGCCTCGGATCGCAGGCCCAGCGGAGCCGCGCCGAGCCTGCGGGCGGTGTCCTGGGCGTCCTCCGGCGGCGCCGGGGGCTCGGTCGGAGGCTCGTCCGGGTCGGATAACGCGCCGTCCGGCCCGTCGCCATCTGCGGGGCAGGCCGAGACCCCGCCGAAGGTACGCCAGGGCGGCGGAGGCGGAAGGATCTCTTCCAGGCTGACGTCGTGCAGCGGGCGCCCGGCGCCCTGGTAGATCCACCAGGGGCGCGGTATCCCGGCCGGGAGGGGGCTCGAGGAGGACACCGGTTCGCCGCCCGGGATCCGTCCGTTATGCCGCCGTGCAGGCTCCGCCTCGCTCATCGACTGCCCACCCCCTCGTCCGGCCCCGTCAAGCGTCCCTGCGTCTCCACGGGCCGGGTCGGGTCGTCCCAGACGAGCACCACATGCTGCCCCGGGTGATGCTCCCGCTCCACTGTCGACCGTGACGACCACCGGATAGTCCATGCACAGCGGCGTGGCCATCGTGCTGTCCAGCTCCTTTGCGCCACAGATGCACCGGCAGATTCAGATCGTCGGGCCCGAGCAGGAACTCCAGATGGATGCACCGGGCGTCCTTCCACTCCTCCTCCGCCGCGTACACCAGCTCCTGCACGGCCCGTTCGGCGGTGGCAGAGGTGACCTGGACGACCGGGCCGCGGGCCGGATACCAGCCGCTCGGGTCGTAGCTGTGCCAGGACGACAGCTCGTAGCGGCCCGGTTCCTCCTGCGGCAGCAGCCGGATCACCAGATACGCCTCGCCCGGCTCGGCCGGGGCGGCATGCCCCACCTGCTGGCGCAGCGATCTCAACTGCGAGGTCAGGTCCAGCTCCCGCGCCTGCTCATCGGCCCACGCCCGCAGCGCGTCGGCCCGCCGCAGCGGCTGGGCCGACGCCGCCAGATACTCCACCAGGGCGAGCCCCGGCGGCAGCCCGTCCGGGCGCGCGTTCATCCGGCTCAGAGCCTCGAAGGCGTGCCAGGGACCGGTGACCGTGGGCACGTCCTGGAGCGGACCCGCCGCGGCCCGGCACAACTGGCCCAAGTGCCCGAACTCCAGCTCCTCCAGCAGCGACCGCAGCCCACCGGCGGCCGGTACCGGAAGCACCGGCCGGGCCGTCATCTCCTCCACGACCGAATCGAGGCGGTCCATCGCGTCCGTGCCCGGCGCCAGCACCGCGAGCGAGGCCCGCAGCGCGCGCATCATCCGCACGTTCTCCAAGCACTCCCGGGCCAGCTCCACCAGCCGGCGCCGAGCAGGTCCAGGTATTCCTCGACCGGCCAGCTCGCGAGGACGCCGGAGCGGGTGAGGTAGAGGCCGAGGGTGTCGATGCGGTAGCGGTCGGGGGTGTCGAGCAGCAGGTAGCCGAGCAGCTGCCAGGCAGTGCGCTTCAGCAGGCGTCCGGGGTGACGGGTGCTCTTGAAGTCGAGCAGCAGGTCGCTGTGCGGGAGTTCCAGGAGCCGGGTGAGCGTGAAGGCGCCGGGGTCCTCCCACGCGGCGCGGGCGAGCGGGGTGTAGACGAAGCCGACCGGGTTGCGTGCGAGGACCTGGAACCAGGCCGCGGCGAGCAGCATGCGGGCCAGGTCCTCTTCCTCGTCGTGAGCTCGCTCGATCGGGGTGTCCCGGTTGTCGAGCTGGAGGCGGTGGGCGGTCTCGGTGAGGCGCGCGGCGAGCTCGTTGCCGACGGCCCGCATCCGCAGGCCTGTGCCCTGCGTGGCCCGGCCGGTCAGCTCGATGCCGGCGAGGGTGGCTTCGTCGAGGGGCGCGGCTGCGGTGAAGGCCAGGCGCAGTCGCTGGTCGATGGCGGTGCCGACGTTTCCGGCTTCGGTGCCGACGCCGGGCAGCGGCATCAGCACGTGGTCTGACTGCCCGTACGCGGCGGTCGGGACAACGAGGGCCGACTACACCTCGCCGGTGGCGAACAGCTCAAGGTGCCCGCACTTGGGGCAGCGGAACGCCTCTATCTGCCGCCGGGGCCGGCCCATCCGCTTGGCACCCCCGAAAACTCCCCGCTCCAACGCGCCCTCGATCCAGCGCGCGTACCCGCGCGAGTGCTCGCCAGCGTCCTCGATGAAACCCTCCACCAGACCAACGGTGCCGCAATGGGTGCACGTGTAGTTGTTCATCCCCTGAGTGTAGGAAACGGTGCGGCCAGGACGGATCCGTAGCCGTCGACTCCTGCCCGGCTGGGACTGCGGAGGTCCAGGCCCACACTCGGTACGCCTGCGCATCCCTCAAGTAACAACGGGCTCCGAACAAGTCGGCGAACCCGATCCACTGAGACCACAACCGAATCGGACCAGATCACATGGGACGCGACCCACATCAGGCGAGACGGGACAGTGACGTTGCGCCAGCCCTCATTCATCCAGGTATCCCGTCTCGCTAGAAGTGGACCAGCCCGATGCGCTGACCTGGGGTGGTTCAGAAGCCGTTGCTCTATCGGTCATGGTGATCACTGGTTCGAGTGTGGCGACTCGGTTGGGTGATCTCCGGCCGAAGCAGGTATGAAAGCAGGGCC
>NZ_JBVIVI010000035.1:0-4076 GCF_055595765.1 Streptomyces sp. NPDC040405 | reverse complement strand
CCGGCCCACAACCTGACATCAGCAAGGTCCCCACCCATAACCACACCAACGACCGAGCTGGCCAGCAGTCACGGCAAAGACCGTTGCAGTACTAGCGCGCACTTCTTCCGCTGATGCCAACCCAGAGTGACCGAGCAGGACATCAAGGGTGGTGACGACAGCAGAGGCCTCGTCCCCGAATACAGCGGTCAACCGCTGTCCCCAAGCCGCCAGACCCTCATCATCTGTGTCCGCTCCGGCCTGTATGAGCAGTTGGGCCCAGCGCCTGATCGCGCCGCTTCCTCGATCGCAGGCATGGACAACTTCCGCGAGCGCCCCGGCCAGCGCCCCACGAGGATCGGCACACAGGCGGTGGTACGTCTCGTTCGACCGGTACTCAAGCCAGGCCACATCACTCCAGCGCTCCTCGGCTGGCACGCCCTCCTCCCGCTTTTCCCGCCAGGCACAGAACGCTTTCGCTAGCGACTCATGCGTGGCACTCCACCGGACGGGAGACTGGCTGCGTTGCAGCCGCAGCATAGAAGTGCGTACGACGTCGTGATATCGGCACTGCCCGGCCTGCTCAGTGACGAACGCCAGCCGACGCACCCACGGGTACTGCTCAGCGGCCTCCACCGGGGCGATCACACGATAGACATCCTCGTTGAACTGTAGGGGCAGGGCACAGACCAGGGCGGCGGCCCGCCGCGACGGAGCCGTCTCCCACTTCAGGAACCGCTCCACTGCCGTCCCCGAAGGGTCGTCCACCGCCTCGGCAGAACCGGGACGCGTCTGTGCCAGAGTATGTACCAAAAGGGGAAGTCTGCCCGATAAGTGCAGGACGACCTCGACGGCCTGCTCGTTGGTGATGCCCTGGAGCCCCAGCAGCGCCCGCGCCTCCTCCTCAGTGAACACCTCCAGCGGCACCTCAGTGATCAGGTCCAACCAGTCGCCCCAGAACCGGACGTCCAGACGGCCCTGCCCAGACAGCACCAACTGAACGTTGGCCGGCAGCGCACCATGCACCTCGCCGAACGCAATGTCACACAGCCACTCATCCAGTACCGGCCCCGTTCGCTCATACACATCGAAGAACAGGACCAACCACGCCCGCCTTCGCGCAGCCTCGGCCAGATCCTCCAGGAACACCGGAGTCAGGCTGCGCACCGGATCCATGACCAGCCGCACATCATCGTGGGACCGCATCCGAGCCCCGAGCGCAGCCCGCAACCGATCCACTCGCTGAGCCACCTGCTGGGAATCAACAGCCCCGGCGAGCGCACCCACGACCGGCACCATCCCAAGCCCGGCAAGCCCAACCTGAGTGGCCACCGACCCCGACAGCGAAGGCGAGGGCGGCTGAGCGACACCACTCTCCTCCGCAGCTGCCTGCGCTCCCAGCGCCGACTGCACCTCGTGGGCACGCTGCCGGAACGTCGCCAGCAGCTTGTCGAACCGCCGCAGCTCCAACCCTTGACGGCCCAACCCCTCACTGAGCGCCTCCATAGCCTCCACGGCGCTGTGCACGCTGTCATCGAGGTACACCGTCGCCGCACCCTGTTCGACCGCAACCGCATCCCACTGCCGCACCAGGGAGGTCTTACCTACACCAGCATTGCCGCGCACGTGGAAAAGGAACTGATAGTTGTCGGCCTCCGGATCCCGACCGAAGTTTTCCCGGAAGACACTCAGCTACCCGCGCCGCCCGACAAAACCGCGCCGCCGCCGACGCCGGACCAACTCCTGCCGCGACAGCCGCTGCTCCGCCATCTCGGACCACCCCCGAGCCCAGTATGGCAAGACGCTCCATCATCGTCCGGAGATACCGACACGCGCGGCGCCTGGCTGCCATCATGGCCTCCACACCCTGCCTTCACAGAAGCCCATCGACCGGTGGTTGGACCGTCACTTCCCTGAAGCCAACCCGAAGGCCTGGGCGCCGCGGGACTGCGCTGCACCTCCAAGTGCCCCTGCGGACTCAGCGCGAGCACCACACCGAGCCTCCGCCAACTTGAAGTCGCTGGTCAAAAGGCTGGTGTGACGGTATTCCGAGGTGCTCGCGCTGGTCGTGGACTGGAGACTGTGAAGTAGATCTTCTGCCAAAGCTGTATCGCATTCCTTTTCCGCTGATCACCGTGCCATGAGAGGCCTGGGGACGGCGTTGCCGTCAGGCAAACTAGGCGGCAGTACGGAAGCGGTGGTTGGTACGGGGGAGGCGTGATGGACTCGGTGCGGGGCGTCGTTGGCCTTACCCTGGAACGCCATCGTTGACCTCGCCGCGGGCCGCAGGCGCCGCGCTCTTCCGCTGGCTGGCGGTCCTGGTTCGGCGGAGGCCGAAGGCGGAGACCGCCGTTCCCAGCAGCACCATGACCACCGGGACTACGAGGGCGGTTCGGTAGGCGTCCAGCACCGCGTCCGGTGAGCCATCGGTGCCGTCCACGGCGATCCCGTACACCGCGGTCACCGCGGAGATCCCGACCGCTGAGCCGAACTGGGTGAACGTGTACAGCAGTCCGCCGGCCAGGCCCTGCTCCTCCTTGGCCACGCTGTCGGTCGCCGCGATGGTGAGCGGACCGTAGGCGAGAGCGAAGGCGGTGCCCGCGATGATCAGGCTCGGGAACATCGCCGCGTATGACCAGTCCATCTCGACCAACAGGAAGAGCCCGTAGGCCACGATCGCCAGCAGGAAGCCGCCGAAGATCACCCGGCTGTTGCCGTAGCGGTTCACCAGGCGCGGGGTAAGGGTGGGCGCCAGCACGGCGTCGCAGCCCATGACGATCAGCGCGATGGCGGCCTGCAGGGAGGGCCAACCGCGCAGCTCCTGCAGGTAAAGCGTGACGATGAACTGGAAGCCGAAGAACGCGCCCAGGAAGAGCAGGGCGCCGAGGTCGGCCCGCACCATCGCGGCTTTGCGGAAGATCCCCAGCCGGACGAGCGGCGCTTTGGCGCGCCGTTCGATCACGATGAACGCCCCCACCAGCGCCAGCCCGGCGGCGAGCGCGCCGAGAGTCAGCCCGAGCCCTTCGCCGCGGTGCTCGAGCCGGACGATGCCGTAGGCGAGCAGCAGCATCGCGCCGGCGGCGGCGGCCGCGCCAACCAGGTCGTAGCCCTGTTGCGCGGGCTCGGGGCGGGCCTCGGCCGGCAGCAGCCCGAGCGCCGCGAGCAGGATGGCGCCGGCCAGGAACACCGGGGCGAAGAACACCCAGCGCCAACCGAGTTCGGTCAGCAGCCCGCCGATGACAAGGCCCAGCGAGAAGCCGCCGGCGCCGACGCCGGCGAAGACCAGCAGGGCCTTGTCGCGCTGCGGCCCCTCCGGATACGAGGTCGTGATGATCGACATGGCGGCGGGGGTCATGAAGGCCGCCGCCACGCCGGTGACGAATCGGGCCACGACCAGCATCCAGCCGTCGGTCGCGAAGCCGCCCAACATGGAGAAGACCAGGAAAACGCCCAGCCAGGTGAGGAACATCCGCCGCCTGCCCAGCAGATCGGCGGCGCGGCCGCCGAGCAGGGTGAAACCGGCGTAGCCGAGCACGTAGCCACTCATCACCCACGCTGCGGTGCCGGTGCTCAGACCGAGATCGGCGCGGATGGTGGGCACGGCAACGGCCAGCATGGCGACGTCGCTGCCCTCGAGGAAGATCGTTCCGCACAGGACGAGTAGCAGGGCCCAGGCTCGTCCGCTCTTGCGGGCCGTCGGGAGGGGGGACACGGATCCGCTCTTCATCTGCTGAGTCGCTTGGTCATTTCCGGTTCATCAGCGACGGACGCTGTTCGTCGCGGAACCTGCGCGAGCCCAGCCACGTCGCCCGTGCCCGCACGTTGAACCATCCATCCCGGAGCCTCCACGGTCGCCATGGCCGCGACCGTACCGAGCAACAAGCAACCGAGGCCACACCTTTTGTCTGTACCCGGAGGTTCGCGTGGGTGGTCAATGCAGAGGTTAAAGAAGAAGCTCAGGTTGAGCGAGGCGAGTCAATCTGTCCCGTCTCAGTCAACCTGAGAAGCCGTTGTCTTTCCGAGCGTGACTGCTGCGTTTCTGCTGGTCAGGCATAGTTCGTTTCTCGTGCGGCAGTGATGGCGTGTCGTGTTGTCTC
>NZ_JBVIVI010000034.1:0-5604 GCF_055595765.1 Streptomyces sp. NPDC040405 | reverse complement strand
TCGCGAGAGCGCCTATTCTGGTGACTTCGCCGGTCGCCTCCGGTACCCCGCGCGCACCGCCCCCACCAGGGCGGATGACATTCTCGGCAAGCACAGAGTCCGACAGCCAGGCCAGCGACTCCGCCATCCGGACCGCACCGCCCACACCCCTCACCGTCACCGCAGCCGCTCGGGCAGCCCGGCCGCTCACCACGCCATCGCCGACGCCGCCAGGCGCAACACCGCAAACGCCTCCCGGTGCCCACCGATCGTCGCCGCGCCCCGCCACCGGTCCATGGCCAGCGCCCCCGAACCGCTGCGCTCAGCCTGGCCCGGCCCCTTGTCCTGCGAGCCGTAGCAGGCCAACGCCCGCTACTTCACCGACACAGCCCGGATGTGGCACCAGATCGGTGACTTCCGCCACGCCTACACCGCCCTCCGCGCCATCGAACGCGAAGCCCCCGAGGAAGTCCGCCGACCCGCAATCCAAACTCTCACCGCGGACCTCCTTTACAGCCCCCACAACCTTCCCGGGCTTAAGAAATTCGCCATCCGCACAGGAGCAGCCGCCTAGGGCAGCCGCCGCAGCGAGCTGCTCACCATCATCGATTCTGCCGGAGCCCCTTGTTGCAATCGCCCGGCGCCGCATCAAAGTACCTCTCGTAGCGCTCGGTTGACGTTCGGATTCCGTCCCAGCCGGTAGGCGGGGACGGGCTCGTACCCATTCGACCGGTAGAGCGCGAGAGCTGCGTGGTTGGCTACGCCAGTCTCCAGTTGCATGTGTGCCAGCCCTCGCCGAGCCGTGGATGCGGCAAGGCTTCGTCCGCGTTCGGGACGGCCAGCGCCGTCCCTGGAGCCGGTACGGCGCCTTGGGGGTGCGGGTCCCACACCAGTGGCCGGCCGGTGGCCGTGTCGGTGAGGCCGCCCCGCTCTTTCTCAGTCGTCCGCTCGGCGCTTTCTCAGGCGAGCGCCGAGGCTGACCAGTGCTGCGGCGGTGCCTGATACCAGGACGCCCAACGCCAGTGCGACCGGGTGCTTGGGGTCCGGCTCGCTGTGTTTGTCGTCCGGCGTGCTCGTCGGGTCATTCCGTGGTGTGTCGACTGTCGGTGCTCCCGGCGAGGCGGACGGCGAGCGGGGTGGCACGGATCCGGTCGTGCTCGTGCTGGGTGACGGGTTCGGTGTGGTGGTCGTTCTTGACGTCGAACGGGTGGTCCCTGTTCCCGGCCGCGTGCCCGTGGCCGACCCGCCGGAGGTTCCGGAACCGCTCCCGCTGGCCACCGCCCCCGCGCCTGTCGCGGACGGAGGCCTCGCTCCCGCCCCCGCGCCCGTCCCGGGCCCAGGCTCCGCCCCCGTCTCAGGCCCCGGCCTCGTCCCCGTCGCCTCTGGCTTCGTGACGACGAGCGACTGCAGGACCGTGTCCTGTCCGGGGTCCACCGTGCAGGCCGCGTTCATCGTGCCCACCTGGGTCAGGTTGCCGTTGGCGTTCCTCGGGGTGAGGTGCAGGCCGAGGTCGCCGACGATGACCTTCGCTTTGCCCGGCCGGGTGAAGGTGACGGCGGGCGCGGTGCCCTTGGCGGACATGTCGAACGCGCCAGAGGCCGGGATGGCGGTCCGGGGGATCGTCATGGGCACGGGCAGGCGGCTGCCACCCTGCGGCGCGGACACGGTGGCGGTCCCGTCCACGGAGCCCTCCAGGGTCCTCGCGCCGACGAGCGGGGCCAGCGCGGTTAACCTCGCGTCCACCGTCGCCACACCGTTCACGGCGGCTCTCGGGCTGGAGTCACCAGTTTCGAGCGAACTCGGGATGTCCGTGCTGATCCTCATCGTCACCGGCGTGGTGCCGATCCCCCTGAACGCGCAGGTGTACCCCAGTGTGATCGACACCGGCTGCGCGGAGGCGGGTGGGGTGCCCCACGCTGCCACGATGCCCAGCGCGGCCGTCATCGCTCCGGCGACTCCCAGGGCCGCCGCTCCGGTGCCGTGCGTCCGTGTGCCGCCGCGGGCCGTGCCGCGCCCGACGCTCATCGGCTCCCGCCTTCCGTCGGCTGTTCGTGTTGCAGGTGGGTCTCGGCGAGGCGGTCCCGCAGCTGTGCGTGGCGGAACTGGTAGACCGCGCCGGTCTGGCGCAGTACACCTCGCGCGCGGGCGTCCTCCAGGAAGGCATTCACCCTCCAGGGGAGGCGTCGTGACAGGGGCAGCCAGAGGCGGACCAGGACCGCCCACCGGCCCCACGCGCTCAGCGTGCCGACTCCGACCGCAGCCGCGAGTCCGGCCCCGATCCCGGCCGGGAGGCCGAGAGCGAAGCCGTTGAAATGCGTGACAACGGTTCCGTGTCCGAGCCCAAGGACCAGCCCCACCGCGGCCGCCTGGACGAGCACGATGGTGCGGTTCTTGCGCAACAGATCCATCGCGCTGACCGTGTCCTCCGGCTTGGCATCCGTTTCGAGCCAGGCCACCAGCGCCAGGACGATCCCGACCGTCAGTCCGAGTAAGGGCCCGGCCACGACCCAGGTTCCGAAGAGCCCGGCGACCAACGGCCAAGGGCAGGACAGGAGCGCCGCGTAGACCGCGAGTCCGCCACCGAAGATGATCCCGAAAACCAGTCCGCCGGCCAGTCCGCCGCCGACTCTGGGCAGGAGGCTCTCCCGCACTCTCCGCGCCCTCAGCCCCATCGACTCGCCGCGCACCCGAATCTGCAGGTGGGACGGCTTGAACGCGCCGGCGGCCTCGATCTTCGACCCGAATCCGTGTATGAGCCCGAAGGCCAGTCCGATGCCCAGCATGTTCAGGAACATGTCCATGAGCATCGTCGGGTAGTTCCTCATGAGGGCATGGACAAGTGCGACGGCCGGCCCCGACACGAGCCCGCACAGGGCCCCGGAGACGGCCATGCGCGCGGGCAGGCTCATGGTCGTGCCCAGCTGCCACCACTCGATGTCCTGTGCGCCGACAACGGGGGCGTCGGACTTCTGCGCGTCCGTCTTCTGTTTCTTCAGGTGCGTGGCGAGGTAGCCGAGCCAGTGGCCCGCGCGCTCGGCGCTCCAGCCTGGGCGTTCCCGGACGGACAGGTCGGGGATGGGGTCGTACGTCCTGGGGACGAAGGCGTCCAGAAGATGCTTCTCCAACGCGTCCTGCTCGCTGAACTCTGCGAGTTTCAGCAAACATTCAGGATCGCCGCCGGACGCGTGGAATGCCTCGGCCATGGTGAGCATCAGGGGAGTGGCCAGTACCGCGGCGAGCCGTTTGGCCGGCTCGTCGCAGTGGCTGCTCAACCGGTCCAGGACGGGCGCCCATCGGGTCGAGGGGGCGAGGCGGTCGGAGTAGTCGTCGAAGGTGAGGCTCGTCAGTTCGATCCCGGGGAAAAGCCCTGTGATCGGATCGATGGCTTTGAGCGCTTCTTTACGGCTCGTCAGCAGCAGCGGCAGTCTGAAGGACCCGAGCTGCTGCAGCGCCGGTTTGTAATGGTCCCTCGCCATCTCGTCGAACCCGTCCAGGATCGCCAGTACGTGGCTCCCCGAGATCAGTTCGCTGGCCCATGTCCTGTTGTCGGGCAGCCGCCTGGCCAGGAAAGGGTGATCCCGCTCCAGCCGCTCGATCAGCCATTTCCACAGAGGCGTGGCCGTGGGGTCCCATGATCCCAGACTGAAGATCACCGGCACTGGTCCCTTGCCGGTCCACTCAGGGTCTTCCAGCCGGGCCTGCGCGAAGCGCCGGGTCAGGACGGTCTTCCCCGAACCGGCCTGCCCCAGCAGCAGCAGTTGACTGCGCCTTTCCTGCAGGTAGACAGCCGCGATGTTCTCCAGCGGACCTTCCAGGTACAGCGGGGAAGCGCTGGCCAGTGCCGCCGAAGTCTTCCGGGCAGCGATTCTCCAACCGGTCAACTCCTCGGGCGCCGCTTGGCAACGCACGGGCAGCGGATGCCCGCGCTGCAGTTGCTGCAGGACCGGGTCCCGCCCCAGCTCGGCGAGGACTCTTTGTGCGAGGTTCTGGAGGTTCTCGGCCGACGTGATCAGGTGGCGGCTTGACCTGGAGATGATCGTTGGGTTGTCTCCGGTTGCGATGGGCGCGTAGTTGTTGCCTCCCACGGCTACGGAGCGCATGCCGTCCGAGGTGACAATGGGCGTGCGGTTATCGCCCCTCACGGCCGTGGAGCCCGTGCCGTCCACTCGCCCACGGAACGGGACTCTCACCGGCGGGGGGCGCCGCCCACGCCGTCGCCGGTGGAGATGTCCCCGGAATTGTCCCCGCCCACGGCAACGGAGCGCTCGCCCGCGGCGTGGACGGCGGGAGGAGCCGAAGGCGCCGGGAGGAGGGCCGAGAGGTCCTCGATGAGGCCCGGTGTGTCCGTGAGCGCCGTGCGCAGCGCGATCCTCAACTCCGCGCGGCGCAGGGTGAGCATGTCCGAGTCCGCGCCCGCCTCCGCGAGACCTTCGACCGCGGTGTGCACAGGGTCGGAGTCGGGGGCCGTGTCGGCGTCACGGTTCAGGAGCCTGTCGATGAGGCGCTGCCCCAGCCGTACGGTCGCATTGGCGGCCTCGTCCTGGGTTCTGGTCAGCACACTCACGCCGTAGGCGACGGCCGCGGCTTCGGCGGCCGGCACGATCTGGTCGAGCAGTGCAGTGGTGTCGGGCACAGGTAATCTCCCTGCGGCACAAGCGAGTCCGATGCCCCGATGCTAGCCATGCGGGCACCCGCGTCGCGCGGTTTTGCCGCATACGTCCGAAAATACGTCAGACTCGATCTCTATTCAGATGATTAGGATCGAATTCATCTGTCATTCGATCACTTCCGGAAGTCCGGGCGGTCAGGTCGGCGTAAGGTCGCGAGCGTGCGCGATCGCCGGGGTGGTGCTGCCAGCCAAGGGCGGCGCCGCGGTCAAGAAACCGCGCGCGACCGCAACGCCCTCGCCCACTGGGGACTGAGCGCCCGCCGTGCTGCTGGTCTTCCTCGAACACTCACCTGCTTCCCGGGCTCAACGAGGCCGGGACCGCCGCGGCGGAGACGACCATGAACATGGCGCACTCCCAGCTGCGCGGGATCACTGCGTACCTGGCTGGACGCGGTGGTTTGCCTTTGCGCTAGCGCACCCCCTCGCCCGGACCCAGGGGCACGTGCAGGACATCTATGGCGAGGTTCCGGTCGAGCCGCGGTGCTCCTCGCCGAGAACCGAGAGCCATCTGATTCATCGCACCTCCCTGCGAGGCGCGCCTCGTGACTGGAAGGGCCGAGGCGACCTGCCTAAGATAGATTATTTGCTCCCGCTATTTGCAGGGTGTCGCGAGTTCTCCCCCAGAGGGCGATCAGCACCGCCGGGCGGGTCTGTCAAACGAGCGGTGTAACTGGGGTTGTTGGTTACTGGCGGGCTGCTGAGAGTCGGCCGTCGAAGGTGATGTCGAAGGCGTTCAGCGTGGTCTTCCAGCGCATGGTCCAGCGGCCCTGGCCCCTGCCGGTGGGATCGAGAGACATGATCGCCATGTAGACGCACTTCAGCGCGGCCTGCTCGCTGGGGAAGTGGCCGCGGGCCTTGACAGCCCGTCGTATCCGCGCATTCACCGACTCAATTGCGTTGGTGGTGCAGACGATACGGCGGATCTCGGTGTCGAACCGGAGGAACGGGGTGAACTC
>NZ_JBVIVI010000033.1:0-18477 GCF_055595765.1 Streptomyces sp. NPDC040405 | reverse complement strand
AGCGCCTCGACCGCCGCTACCAGCTCCGCGCGGTTCTCACCCACCACCACCGCACGATGCTCGAACACCGACCGCGTCGTCACCAACGACCAGCCGACCTCGGCAACCCCCGCCTCCGCGTCGGCCACCCGAGTCGTCAACGCCGCCGCCTGCTCCCGCAGCGCCTCCGCACTCCGCGCCGACATCACCCACGGCACGGCGCCCTCAACGGTCCGTGCCTCAACGGGCTCAGGCGCGTCCGGGGCCTGCTCCACGATCACATGCGCGTTGGTGCCGGAAATACCGAACGCCGACACACCGGCCCGGCGCGGACGCCCGCCGCGCGGCCACGCCACCGGCTCGGTCAGCAGCCGTACCGCGCCACCGCTCCAGTCCGCGTGCGGGGTCGGCTTATCGACGTACAGGGTGGCGGGCAGCGTCTCGTGGCGCAGCGCCATCACCATCTTGATCACACCGGCCACGCCCGCCGCGCCCTGCGTATGGCCGATGTTGGACTTCAACGAGCCCAGCCACAGCGGCTGGTCGGCGGGCCGGTCCTGACCGTAGGCGGCGAGCAGTGCGTCCGCTTCGATGGGGTCGCCGAGGGTGGTGCCGGTGCCATGGGCCTCGACGGCGTCCACCTCGGCGGAGGACAGCTGGGCGTTGCTGAGAGCCTGTCGGATCACGCGCTGCTGCGAGGGGCCGTTCGGCGCGGTCAGGCCGTTCGACGCGCCGTCCTGGTTGATCGCCGAGCCGCGGAGCACCGCGAGGACCTGGTGTCCGTTGCGCCGTGCGTCCGAGAGCCGTTCCAGGAGCAGCAGGCCGACGCCTTCGGAGAATCCCGTGCCGTCGGCGGCCGCCGCGAAGGGCTTGCAGCGGCCGTCGGGGGCCAGTCCGCGCTGGCGGGAGAATTCCACGAAGGTGTTCGGGGTGGTCATCACCGTGACGCCACCGGCCATGGCGAGGGTGCATTCGCCCTGCCGTAGCGCCTGGCAGGCCAGGTGCATGGCGACCAGGGACGAGGAGCACGCGGTGTCCACGGTCACCGCGGGCCCTTCGAGGCCGAGGGTGAAGGCGACCCGCCCGGAGACGACGCTGAGCGTGTTGCCGGTGAGCAGATAGCCCTCGGCGCTCTTTTCGATGTGGGGGGTGCCGAAGCCGAGGATTCCGGCGCCCGCGTAGACGCCGGTCGGGGTGCCCTTCAGGGAGGTGGGGTCGATACCGGCCCGTTCGAGCAGTTCCCAGGAGACCTCAAGGAGCTGGCGCTGCTGCGGTTCGGCGGCCAGTGCCTCGCGCGGGCTGATGCCGAAGAAGGTGGCGTCGAATCCGTCCGCGCCCCGCAGGAAGCCGCCCCGGCGGACGTAGCTGGTGCCGGAGTGGTCCGGGTCCGGGTGGTACAGGCCGTCCAGGTCCCAGCCGCGGTCCTTCGGGAAGTCCCCGATGGCGTCGTGGCCGGAGGCGACGAGGCGCCACAGGTCCTCGGGGGAGGCGATCCCGCCCGGGAATCGGCAGGCCATGCTGACGATGGCCACCGGCTCCTGTGCCCGCTCCTCCACCTCGCGCAGGCGCTGACGGGTCTGCCCCAGATCGGCCGTCACCCGCTTGAGATACTGGCGAAGCTTGTCTTCCGTACCCGTACCCGTGTCCCTACCCGCACCCATACCCGAACCCGTTTCCGTACTACCCGGCATCTGTTCTCGCTCCTCCATCAGGGCAGTTCACGGTCAATGAGCGCGAACATCTCGTCGTCCGAAGCGGATTCGAGGGCGTCGAAGTCCGTCGCGCCGGACGCCTCGGTCGATCCGCCGTTCACCTTCGCCAGCAGTCCGCTCAGCCGCTTGGCGATCCTGTGCCGTCCGTCTACGTCCGTGACGAGGGCGTCCAGGGCGTGGTCCAGCCTGGCCAGCTCGCCCAGAACGGGGTCCACGCCGTCCCGGGCCGCGGTGGTCGCGTCGTCGGGTGCGAGCCGTTCCAGCAGGTATTCGGCGAGCACCGCGGCCTCGGGATAGTCGAAGACCATTGCGGCGGGCAGCCGCAGTCCGGTGGCGGCGGCGAGCCGGTTGCGGAGTTCCACGGCGGTCAGCGAATCGAAGCCCAGCTCCTTGAAGCTGGCCTCGGCCTGCACCGCGTCCACGTCGGTGTGTCCCAGCACGGTGGCCGCGTGGCCGCGGACCAGGCCCAGCACCAGCCGGTGGCGCTCGGCCGCGGACAGCCCGGCCAGCCTGTCGGCCCAGTCGACGGGCTGTCCCGCGTCGGCGGCCGCCGCCCTACGCCGTCCGGCGCCGCCGCCAGTCGTAGTGGCGAGTGCGCGCAGGGTGGCGGGCAGGCGCTCGGCGGGCAGGGCGGCCAGGGTCCGGGCGTTCACGTCGGCCGCCACCAGCAGGTGGCCACCGTGCTGGACGGCGGCGTCGAGCAGGGCCAGGCCCTGCCGGGTGCCGAGGGCGCCCACGCCCGTACGGGCCATCCGCGCGAGGTCGGCCTCGGCGAGGTGGCCGGTCATCCCGCTGGCGTCGGCCCACAGCCCCCAGGCCACCGATACGCCACTCAGCCCCTCGGCCCGGCGGCGCGCGGCCAATGCGTCACAAAAGGCGTTCGCGGCGGCGTAGTTGGCCTGCCCCGGGCTGCCCAGCACCCCGGCCGCCGAGGAGAACATCACGAACATGCCGAGGCGCAGATCCGCCGTCGCCGCGTGCAGTTGGGCCGCCGCGGTGGCCTTGGCCTCCCACACCCGCGCCACCCGCTCCGGTGTCTGCGAGGTGAGCACCGCGTCGTCGAGCACGCCCGTGGCATGGATGACGCCGGTCAGCGGATGCTCCGCGTCGATTCCCGCCACCAGCTCCGTCACCGCTGCCGCGTCCGTGACGTCCACCGCGACCGCGCGCACCTGTGCGCCCAGCTCGCCGAGGCGGGCGGTCAGTTCCGCGGCGCCCGGTGCGTCCGGGCCCCGCCTGCTGGCCAGCAGCAGATGGCGGATCTGCCAGGTGCGTACGAGGTGTTCGGCGACGATGCCGCCCAGCGTGCCGGTGCCGCCCGTGATGAGCACCGTGCCGTCCGGATTCACGGCGGCCGGTACGTCCAGGACCAGCTTGCCGGTGTGGCGGGCCTGGCTGAGCTGCCGCAGCGCTTCCCGCGCCCGGCTCAGCGGCCATGCCTGTACGGGGGCGGGCCGCAGCACCCCGGCGGTGAACAGCTCGCGCAGCGTGTGCAGCATTTCGCCGATGCGGTCCGGTCCGGCGTCGGGCACCAGGTCGAAGGCCCGGTAGCGCACACCGGGGTGGGTGGCGGCGAGGTGTTCCGGGTCGCGGATATCGGTCTTGCCCATTTCCGAGAGCCGCCCGCCGTCGGCCAGCAGTCGCAGCGAGGCGTCGACGTAGGGTCCGGCGAGGCTGTTCAGCACCACGTCCACGCCGCGGCCACCGGTCGCGTCCCGCAGCTCGGTCTCGAAGTCGAGGGTGCGCGACGAGGCGCGGTGTGCCGGGTCGATGCCCATCTGCTCCAGCACCGCGTGCTTGTGGGGGCTCGCGGTGGCGTACACCTCGGCGCCCAGGTGACGGGCGATCTGGACGGCGGCCATGCCGACGCCGCCGGTCGCGGCGTGGATGAGCACCGACTCCCCGGACCGCAGTCCGGCCAGATCCACCAGCCCGTACCAGGCGGTGAGGAACACGACCGGTACGGCGGCGGCCTGCCGGAAGGTCCAGCCGTCCGGGATCGGCACCACCATGCGCGCGTCCGCCACCGCCAGCGGGCCGAAGGCGCCTTCGAACAGGCCCATCACGCGGTCGCCCACGGCGAGTCCGGTCACCCCGGCGCCGATGCCGGTGACCACGCCCGCGCCTTCGCTGCCCCGGAACACCCCGCCGCCGGGGTACATCCCGACGGCGATCAGGGCATCGCGGAAGTTGACGCCCGCGGCGTGGACCGCGATACGGACCTCACCGGGGCCCAGCGGTTCCAGCACCTCGGGGGTGGGCACCGGGGTCACGTTCTCGATGGTCGCGGCGCCTTCCACCGCGAGCCGCCAGGCCGGTTGCGCCACCGGGGCCACCAGGCCGCCGCTTCCGGCCGCCCCGGCGCGCATCAGCCGCGGCGCCCACACCCGGCCCGCGCGCACCGCCACCTGCGGTTCGGCCAGCCCCCTCGCGCACAGCACACCGTCCAGGACACCCGTGCCCGGTGCTTCCGCCGGGCCATGGGGATCGAGGTCGAGCAGGATGAACCGGTCGGGGTTCTCCGCCTGCGCGCTGCGCAGCAGCCCCCACAGCGCCGCACCGGCCGCGTCCACGGCATCGGTTCCGGGATCGTCCGGGGCACCGGCTGCGACGGCACCCCGCGTCATCACCACCAACTGGGCATCTGTCAGGCGGGGTTCGGCAAGCCAATCCCGCAGCAGGCTCAGCGTGCGCTGGACGGCGGCCAGGCCCTCGGCCGAGGTGGCGGCCGGTGCGGTCGGGACACCGGTCAGCACCACCGAGGGAAGGGGTCCGCCACGGTCGGCCGCCGCGAGCAGCGATACCAGATCCGGGTGGCGCTCAGCACCCGCGGTGTCCCATTCCGCCGGGCCCAGCACCGCCCAGTCACCGCCGTCGGCCACCGGCTCCGGCGCCTCCGGCAGCGGGATCCAGTCCAGCGTGAACAGCCCGTCCGCGCCACGGCGGCCCGGGGTGCGCAGCTGGTCCGTACGGGCGGGGCGCAGCACCAGCGAGTCGACCGTGAGGACGGGGTCGCCCACGGCGTCGGCCACGGTCACCCGCAGCGCCCGCTCGCCGTCCGCGTTCCGCCCGTCCGGTGACAGCCGGACCCGTACCGTGGTCGCCCCGGCGGCCCACAGGGACACTCCGTTCCAGGTGAACGGCAGCCACATCCGGCCGTCGTCGTCCGCTCCGGGCGGACGGCCGGTGAGCAGGGCGGCCGGGTGGAGTACGGCGTCCAGCAGCGCGGGGTGGATGCCGAAGCCGTCGCGGGCACCGGCCGCGGTCTCGGGCAGCGCCACCTCGGCCAGCACGTCGGCGCCGTCCCGCCAGAGCTTGCGTACGCCCTGGAAGGCGGGCCCGTAGGCGTATCCGTCGGCGGCGGCCCGGGCGTAGAAGCCGTCCGTGTCCACCGGCTCGGCGCCCGGTGGCGGCCATGCTCCGGTGGGCTCGGGTGCCGGGTGGCCGCGGGGCGGGGCGAGGACGCCGTCGGCGTGGCACAGCCACGCTCCGTCGTCGGAGTCGGTGTCGGTGTCGGTATCGGGGCGGGAGTAGACGCGCACCGCGCGGCGGCCGTCCTCATCGGCCGCGCCCACCGCCACCTGGACACGCAGCCCGCCGGATTCGGGGAGGATCAGCGGGGTTTGCAGCGTCAGTTCGTCCACCACCGCGCACCCGGCCTCGTCGGCGGCCCGCAGCGCCCATTCGACCAGCGCGGCGCCCGGCACCAGGGGCGCCCCGGCCACCACGTGCTCGGCCAGCCAGCCGTGGCCGCCACCGGTGCCGATGCGGCCGGTGAGCAGATGGGTGCTGCCGTCGGCAAGTTCGACGGCGGCCCCCAGCAGGGGGTGGTCGGCGGAGGTCAGTCCGAGGTCGGCGGGGTCGCCGCCGCGGGCGTCCGTTCCGTCCAGCCAGTAGCGGTCGCGCTGGAAGGCGTACGTCGGCAACGGGACGGTACGAGGCGTGGGGTCGGCCGGGAACAGGGTGGTCCAGTCCGTCTCGACCCCGGCGGTGAACGCCTGGGCCACCGAGCGCACCAGCTGGGCCAGATCGCCGTGGTCGCGCCGCAGGGTGGGCACCGCGAGGGCCGTGCTGCCCGCCTCCTCGAAGGTTTCCTGCATGCCGACGGTGAGGACGGGATGGGTGCTGACCTCGATGAACACGCGGTGGCCGGCGGTCAGGGCGGCCCGTACGGCGTCGGCGAAGCGCACCTGTTCGCGCAGGTTGCGCACCCAGTACGCGGTGTTCAACTCGGCAGGGTCGGCGGGGCCCGCGGTCACGGTGGAGTAGAAGACCACCCCCGTTCCGGGCCGGCGGGTGGGGTGAACGCCGTCCAGCAGCCGTGTGAGTTCGTCGGTGATGCCGTCGACCTGGGGGCTGTGGGAGGCGTAGTCCACCTCGATCATCCGGGCCCGTTCGCCGGTGTCACGGCAGGCGGCCACGGCCGCGGCCACCTGCTCGGGCGGTCCGGACACCACTGTCGACGCGGGCCCGTTGACGGCTGCCACCACCACCGTGGCCGCGCGCTCGCCCAGTTCGGCGAGCAGCCGCTCGGCCCGTTCCCGGCCCACGCCGAGGGAGGCCATCGCCCCGCCGCCCGCGAGTCGTCGCAGGGCCCGGCTGCGCAGGGCCACGATGCGGGCGCCGTCGTCCAGCGAGAGCGCCCCGGCCACGCAGGCGGCGGCGATCTCGCCCTGGCTGTGGCCCACGACGGCCGCGGGGGTCACGCCGTAACCGGCCCATACGGCGGCCAGGGACACCATGACCGCCCACAGCACCGGCTGCACCACATCGACGCGGCTCAGATCGGCGACACCTTCGGCGCCGCGCCCGCGCAGTACGTCGGTGAGGGACCAGTCGACGTAGGGGGCCAGGGCCCGTTCGCAGGCGGCCACCCGCTCCGCGAACACCGGGGAGATGTCGAGGAGTTCGGCGCCCATCCCCTGCCACTGCGATCCCTGGCCGGGGAACACCAGCACCGGGCCGGTCGCGCGCGGGTCCGGGCCGGTGCCGGACTGCACGACGCCCGGGTGTGTTTCGTCGGCCGCGAGCGCCTCCACCGCGGCCAGCAGCTCCGCGCGGCTCTCGCCGACGACCACGGCCCGGTGGTCGAAGAGCGTGCGGGTCCTGATCAGTGACCATCCCACCTCGGCGGGCGTGGTCCCGGGGGCGGTGGCGAGGTGGGCGGCGAGTGCCCGGGCCTGCTCGCGCAGCGCCGTCGCGCCGCGCGCGGAGAGCACCCAGGGCACCACGGCCTGGTCGGCCGGTTCCGGCAAGTGGGTGGGTTCCGGTGCCTGTTCGAGGATCACATGGGCGTTGGTGCCGCTGATGCCGAAGGAGGACACGGCGGCCCTGCGCGGCCGCCCCCCGTGCGGCCATTCCACCGCCTCGGTGAGCAGCCGTACGCCGTCCTCCCACTCCACGTGCGGGCTCGGTGCGTCGATGTGGAGCGAGGCGGGCAGCAGTCCGTTCCGCATCGCCATCACCATCTTGATGACACCCGCGGCCCCGGCGGCGGCCTGGGTGTGGCCGATGTTCGACTTGATGGAACCGAGCCACAGCGGCCGCCCGTCGGTCCGCTCCTGTCCGTACGTGGCGAGCAGCGCCTGCGCCTCGATCGGGTCGCCGAGCGTGGTTCCGGTGCCGTGGGCCTCCACCGCGTCGATGTCGGCCGGGGTGAGACGGGCGGTGGCGAGCGCCTGCCGGATCACCCGCTGCTGGGAGGGGCCGTTGGGGGCGGTCAGGCCGTTGGAGGCACCGTCCTGGTTGACGGCCGAGCCCCGGAGCAGGGCGAGCACCTGGTGGCCGTTGCGCCGGGCGTCCGACAGCCGTTCGAGGACGAGGAGTCCGATGCCCTCGCCCCAGCCCGTGCCGTCGGCCGCCGCCGCGAACGGCTTGCAGCGGCCGTCCGTGGCCAGTCCGCGCTGCCGTGAGAACTCGACGAAGGTGTTCGGCGTGGCCATCACGGTCACGCCGCCCGCCAGGGCCAGGGCGCATTCGCCCTGGCGCAGCGCCTGGGCCGCCAGATGCATGGCCACCAGTGACGACGAACACGCCGTGTCCACCGTCACCGCGGGCCCCTCCAGCCCGAAGGTGAACGCGACCCGCCCGGACGCGATGCTGGGGGTACTGCCGGTCATCAGGCGGCCCTCGACGCCCTCCGGGGTACGGCCGAGGAAGCGGCTGCCGTAGTCGTCGTACATGACGCCGGTGATGACGGCGGTCTGGCTGCCCCGCAGCGTCACCGGGTCGATGCCCGCGTTCTCGAATGCCTGCCAGGCGGTCTCCAGCAGCAGCCGCTGCTGCGGGTCGGTGGCCAGCGCCTCGCGCGGGCTGATGCCGAAGAACTCGGCATCGAAGCGCGCGGCGTCATACAGGAACCCGCCCTCACGGGCATAGCTGGTCCCGGGGTGATCCGGGTCCGGGTCGAAGAGCCCCGCCAGATCCCAGCCACGATCCCCGGGAAACTCACCGATCGCGTCCACTCCCTCGGACACCAGCCGCCACAGCTCCTCCGGCGAGCCGACTCCGCCGGGATAGTGGCAGGCCATGCCGACGATGGCGATGGGATCGCCGTCGGTGGCCACCGTCGTGGCCACGGGGGCGAGCGGTGTGGCGTCGCGGGCCCCGATCAGCTTCTCGCGCAGAAAGCCCACCAGGGCGTCGGGGGTCGGATAGTCGAAGATGACGGTGGCCGGGATCCGGGTCCCGGTGGCCGCGTTGAGCCGGTTGCGCAGGTCGAGGGCGGTCAGCGAGTCGAAGCCGAGCTCCTGGAAGGCCCGGCCCAACTCGATGGCCTCCGGTGCCGGATGGGCGAGCACGGTGGCGACCTGGGCGCGGACCAACTCGCCCAGGACATGGCCCTGTTCGGCGGCGGGCAGGCCGACCAGCCGGTCGGCCCAGGACACCGCCCCGGTGTCCTGGGCGGGCTGCCGGGCGGGGCTGGGCACCAGGGCCCGCAGCACGGGCGGCAGTGGCCCGGTGGCGGCCCGGGCGCGCAGTGCGGCCAGATCGAACCGGGCCGGTACGAGGACGGGGTACGGAGTGGTCAGCGCGGTGTCCAGCAGCACCGGCACCTGGTCGTCCGCGATGGCGGCGACACCGGAGCGCGCCATCCGGGCCAGGTCGGCGTCATCGAGGTCATGGGTCATGCCACCGGCCGACGCCAGCAGCCCCCAGGCCAGCGTGTGGGTCACCAGGCCCTCGGCGCGGCGGTGTTCGGCGAGGGCGTTGAGGAACATGTTGGCGGCCGCGTAGTTGGCCTGCCCGCCGTTGCCCATGACGGAGGCGGCGGAGGAGAACATCACGAACGCCGCCGGAGCCGTCTCACGGGTCAGCCGGTGCAGATGCCATGCCGCGTCGAGCTTCGGGGCGAGTACGGCGTCGAACCGCTCGGGGGTCAGCGAGGTGACGACGCCGTCGTCCAGCACCCCGGCGGCGTGGACGACGGCCGTCAGGGGACGGGCGGCGCGGATGGTGGCCAGCAGCGCGGCCAGGGCGTGCGGATCGGCGACATCACAGGCGGCGACCCGCACGTCCGTGCCCAGGTCGGCCAGTTCGGCGGTGAACGCGTCGATGTCGTGGGCGGCGGGGCCGCGCCGGGAGACCAGCAGCAGGTGTCGGGCACCGTGTGCGGTGGCCAGATGCCGGGCCACCAGCCGACCGAGCGCGCCGGTGCCGCCGGTGATCAGGACGGTTCCGTCCGGGTCGAGGGCGGGAGGCGGGGCCTCGTGGTCGGGGCGGACCCGCACCAGACGGGGGACGCGCACGGTCCCGGCCCGTACCGCCAGCTCGGTTTCGGCGGCCGCCACAGCGGCCGGAACGGCGGTGGGCAGGGCGTGGTGGGAGGCCGGGTCGTCGTCCAGGTCCAGCAGCAGGATGCGCTCGGGGTGTTCGGCCTGCGCGGCGCGGACCAGGCCCCACAGGGGTGCGGTGGTCAGGTCCGCGGGCGGGTCCTCGGGAGTGGCGGCGACAGCGCCGCGGGTCGCGATCACCAGCCGGGCCGTGCCGAACCGCTCGTCGGTCAGCCACGCGCGCAGCGCGTCCAGCACCTGATGGGCGGCGGCGCGCACCTGCGCGGGTGTGCGGTCGGGGTCTGGGTCTGGGTCTGGGTCTGGGTCTGGGTCGGACGATGCGGTGTCGCGGCCGGGGCACGCCATGATGACGAGGTCCGGGACCGGCAGTCCCCCGCCGATGGCGGCCCGCAGCGCGGCCAGGTCCGGGTGGACGGATCCGGGTTCGGGGCCGCCTGCCAGATCCAGCGGGTCGGGGCCGACGACGGCCCAGCTCTCGGCCGGTGCCGATTGGCTTGCGGGCAGCGGCTGCCAGTCGAGGCGGTAGAGGGAATCGTCGGCGCGGGTCGAGCGCCAGCGGTCAGCGGGGATCTCACGCAGCCCGAGGGTTTCGACGGTGGCGGCCACGGCGCCGTGGTCGTCGGTCAGGGTGAGCGCGACGGTGTCGGGGCCGGTCGGGGTGATGCGGACCCGTAGCCGGGTGGCGCCCGTGGCGAACAGCCGTACACCGCTGAAGGAGAACGGCAGTCTGACGGTGCTCGGCGTACGCACGGCGCTCGTGTGGTCGGCGTTGAACAGTTCCTCCACCGGGTGCAGCGCGCTGTCGAGAAGGGCCGGGTGCAGGCCGAAGCCCTCGGCCTCGCCCCGCTGCTCGGTGGCCAGGCGCACTTCGGCGAGCATGTCGTCGCCGTGCCGCCATGCGGCGTGCAGTCCGCGGAAGGAGGGGCCATACGCGTACCCCTGCTCGGTGAGCCGCCGGTACAGGTCCGCCACATCGACCGGGACGGCGTCGGCCGGTGGCCACTGCGCCGGGGGCCCGGCCGGGGCGGGCGCCGCCGGGGCCGCGGGGGCGAGGAGCCCTACGGCGTGGCGGCGCCAGGCGTCCATGGCCCCCGGGACCTCGTCGTCCTCGTTGACGGGGCGGGAGGAGACGGTGAGCGTTCGTCGGCCCGCGTCGTCGGGTGCGGCCACGGCGAGTTGGACGCACACCGCGCCGGAGGCGGGCAGGAGCAGCGGGATCTCCAGGGTGAGGTCGTCGACCAGCTCGCAGCCGGTCCGCGCACCGGCGAGCAGGGCCAGCTCCAGGAGGGCCGTCCCGGGCAGCGGCACGCTGCCCGCGATGGCGTGGTCCGCCAGCCAGGGGTGAGTGGTCAGCGACAGCCGCCCGGTGAGCAGCAGTTCGCCGTCGGGTGTTTCCACGACGGCCTGGAGGAGGGGGTGGCCGGTGGCGCCGAGCCCGGCGGCGCGTACGTCGGCGGCGCCGTTCGGGACCGGTCGCCAGTAGCGCTCGCGCTGGAATCGGTAGGTGGGCAGGTCGACCTGGCCCGCGCCGTCGGGGAGCGCGGCGGAGAGGTCGGCGGTGCCGCCGTCGATGTGCATCCGGGCCAGGGCGGACAGCAGCGTACGGGACTCGTCGCGGCCGTGGCGCAGGACGGTGGCGAACACCGGGGCGGTCTCGTCGGCTGTCGTCACCTCAGTGGCGAGGGCGTCCTCGGCCATGGTGGTGAGGACCGCGTCCGGGCCGAGTTCGAGGTAGCGCACCACGCCCTCGGCCCGCAGGGTACGCAGTCCGTCGTGGAACCGTACGGGCTCGCGGACGTGGCGTACCCAGTACTCCGGGTCGCGCAGCTGGTCGGCGTCGGCCACCTCACCCGTGATGTTGGAGATCACCGGGGTGTGCGGCGCCTGGTAGGTGAGGGTGCGGGCGACCTCGCGGAAGTCGTCCAGCATGGGCTGGAGGAGCGGCGAGTGGAAAGCGTGGCTGACGCGCAGCCGCTTGGTGCGGTGGCCGAGCTCCTTGAGGGTGCGCACCACCTCGTCCACGGCCTCGGCGGCGCCGGACACCACGAGGGCGGTTGGGCCGTTGACGGCGGCCAGGGCGAGCCGGTCCGCGTGCGCGCCGAGCAGGGGGAGGACCTGTTCCTCGGTGGCCTCGACGGCGGCCATGGCGCCACCGGCCGGGAGTGCCTGCATGAGTCGGCCCCGGGCGGCGACGAGGGTGCAGGCGTCCGGCAGCGACAGCACGCCCGCCACATGTGCGGCGACGATTTCGCCGACGGAGTGGCCGGTCACATATCCGGGAGTGAGCCCGAAGGACTCCACCAGCCGGAAGAGGGCGGTCTCCAGGGCGAAGAGGGCCGCCTGCGTCACTCCGGTGCGGTGCAGGGAGCGGGCCTCGTCGGTGTCCTCGGCGGCGAAGAGGAGGTCGCGCAGCGAGCGGCCCAGCAGGGGGTCCAGATGGGCGCATGCCTCGTCGAGGGCCGTGGCGAACGCCTCGAAGCCCTGATACAACTCCGCACCCATGCAGGGCTGTTGGCTGCCCTGTCCGGTGAACATGAACGCGGTGGCCCCGGGGCGAGTCGCCCCGGCACGAGTCAGAGCGGGGTGGGCACGCCCGTCGGCGAGTGCGCGTACGGCCGTCAGCAGCTGGTCGCGGTCGTCGCCGAGAATCACGGCCCGGTGTTCGAAGGCGGTGCGGGTCCTGGCGAGCGACCAGCCCACGTCAGCCAGCCGCAGCCGTGGATGGGCGTCGGCGTGGGCGGCCAGCGCCGCGGCCTGGTCGCGTAGCGCCTGGTCGGTACGGGCGGACAGCACCCAGGGCAGCGCGCGGCCACCGGGCGGCGTGTCCTCGGCGGCCGGGCGCTCGGGCGAGCCGTCCGGTACGGCTTCGAGGAGGAGATGGGCGTTGGTTCCGGAGATCCCGAACGAGGACACCGCGGCCCGGCGCGGACGTTCCCCGCGGGGCCAGGCGACGGATTCGGTGAGCAGGCGCACACCACCCGCGTCCCAGTTCACATGCGGGGTGGGCCGGGTGACGTTCAGAGTGGCGGGCAGCGTCTCGTACCGCATCGCCATGATCATCTTGATGACGCCCGCCACGCCCGCGGCGCCCTGCGTGTGGCCGATGTTCGACTTGACCGACCCCAGCCACAGCGGCTTTCCGTCGGGCCGGTCCTGACCGTAGGTGGTCAGCAGTGCGTGCGCCTCGATGGGGTCGCCCAGCCGGGTGCCGGTGCCGTGCGCCTCGACCACGTCCACCTCGGCCGGTGACAGCCGCGCGTTCGCCAACGCCTGGGTGATGACCCGCTGCTGGGAGGGGCCGTTGGGCGCGGTCAGGCCGTTCGAGGCACCGTCCTGGTTGATGGCCGAACCCCTGATGACCGCAAGTACCCGGTGGCCGTGGCGGCGGGCGTCGGACAGCCGCTCCAGCAGCACCAGACCGACGCCCTCGGCGAAGGCGGCGCCGTCGGCGTCCGCGGAGAACGCCTTGCACCGGCCGTCGGGCGCGAGGCCGCGCTGCCGGGAGAACTCGGTGAACACGTTCGGGATCGCCATCACCGTCACACCACCGGCCAGCGCCAGACCGCATTCGCCCTGCCGCAGCGCCTGACAGGCCAGATGCATGGCCACCAGCGACGAGGAACACGCCGTGTCCACCGTCACCGCGGGCCCTTCGAGCCCGAGCGTGTACGCCACCCGTCCCGACAGCACACTGGGGGCGTTACCTGTCACCAAATAGCCCTCGGCGCTCCTGTCGATGTGCGGCGTGCCGAAACCGGGGAGGGCGGTCCCGGCGTAGACGCCCGTCGGGCTGCCCTTGAGGGAGACGGGATCGACTCCGGCGCGCTCCAGCAGTTCCCAGGCCACCTCCAGCAGCAGCCGCTGCTGAGGGTCGACGGCCACGGACTCGCGGGGGCTGATCCCGAAGAACTCGGGGTCGAACCGGTCGGCGTCGTAGAGGAATCCGCCCTCACGGGCGTGGCTGGTGCCGGGGTGATCCGGGTCCGGGTGGAACAGGCTCTCCAGGTCCCAGCCGCGGTCCGCGGGGAACTCCCCCATCGCGTGGTCGCCGGAGGCGACGAGCCGCCACAGGTCCTCGGGCGTACTGACCCCGCCCGGATACCGGCAGGCCATGCTCACCACGGCCACCGGCTCCTGAGAGCGGTCCTCCATGGCACGGAGCCGCTGACGTGTCTCGTGCAGGTCACCGGCCACTCGCCTCAGATAGTCGACCAGCTTCTCTTCATTGGCATGCGGCACAGAGGGTCACCCGGCTTTCCGCGAAAGGGCGCGCCACGTCGGTCATGACAGGCCAAGCTCGTTGTCGATGAAATCCAGCACCTGATCGGCGGTAGCGACCTGCAGCCGCTCCACGGCGCCGCCGTCGTCGCCCGAGGGACACATCGCCTTCCAGCGCGAAAGCAATGTCTCCAGCCGGGTCGTGACGGCCCCGGAATCCAGGTCCTCGACGGCCACGGCGGACAGGCTGTTCTCCAGCCTGACCAGTTCGTTGAAGACCGGGTGGAGGAGGTCCCGGCCCGGGGCCGCGGCGTCGTCCGGGGCGAGTTGACGGCGCAGGTGTTCGGCGAGCGCGGCCGCTTCGGGATGGTCGAAGACGAGCGCCGCGGGCAGCCGCAGCCCGGTGGCCGCGGCCAGCCGGTTGCGCAGTTCGACCCCCGTCAGCGAATCGAAGCCGAGGTCTTTGAACGACGCGTCCGGGTGGACGGTGGCGGGGTCGGCGTGGCCCAGCACGGTGGCGGCGTGGCTGCGCACCAGGTTGAGCAGCAGTCGGTGCTGCTCGGGCGACGGCAGTCCGCGGAGCCGACCGGGCCAGTCGGCCGTCCGGCCCCCGGCCGCCGCGGTCGGACGGCCACGGCCGCTGCCGCCGGTGGCCGCGAGCGCCCGGAGCGGGGTGGGCAGAGTGGCGGTGTCCTGGGCGGCCAGGGCCCGGGTGTCCAGCTTGAGCGCCAGCAGATGGGGGCGGCCGTGGCGGCACGCCGCGTCCAGCAGGGCGAGCCCCTCTTCGGTGGTGTTGGCCGTGATCCCCAGGCGGCCGATCCTGGCCAGGTTGGCGGTGTCCAGCCGGGCGGTGAGGCCGCTGGTGGTCGCCCACAGCCCCCAGGCCACCGAAAGCCCCGGCAGACCGGCGGCCCGGCGGTGGGACGCGAGGGCGTCGCAGAAGGCGTTGGCCGCGGCGTAGTTCGCCTGACTGGGAGTGCCCAGATCGGACGCGAAGGAGGAGAACATGACGAACGCGCCTAGCCGCAGATGCGCCGTCGCCGCGTGCAGATTGGCCGCGGCGGTGGCCTTGGCCACCCATGCACGGACCAGTCGCTCCGGGGACTGCGCGGGAAGCATCGCGTCGTCCAGGGCGCCCGCGGCATGGACGACACCGGTCAGCGGATGCGCCGGGTCGATGCCCGCGACCAGCTCGTTGACGGTGGCGGGGTCGGCCACGTCGGCTGCGGCGATCCGTACGTCGGCACCCAACTCGCCCAGCTGTGTTGCCAGTTCCTCGGCCCCGGGGGCGTCGTGGCCGCTGCGGCTCACCAGCAGGAGATGCCGGACGCCCCAAGTACGGACGAGGTGTTCGGCCACCTGCCCGCCCAGTGTCCCAGTGCCTCCAGTGATCAGCACGGTGCCCTCGGGATCCACCGGGGCCGGTACGTCGAGCACGAGCTTGCCGGTGTGCCTGGCCTGGCTCAGATACCGCAGCGCCTCCCGCGCCCGGCACAACGGCCACACCCGCACCGAAGGCGCCACCAGAGCACCCGACGCGAACAGCCCACTCAACTCGCCCAGCATCCGGCCGACACGGTCCGGCCCGGCATCGCTGATCAGGTCGTACGCCTCGTACGACACCCCGGGATACTCGGCCGCGACCTGCTCCGGATCACGGATATCGGTCTTCCCCATCTCCAGCAACCGGCCACCAGCGCCCAGCAACCGAAGAGAAGCATCGACAAACGGCCCGGCCAGACTGTTCAGCACGACATCCACGCCACGGCCACCACTGGCCTCCCGCACGGCCCGCTCGAAGTCCAGATCACGCGACGAGGCCCGATGCCCCTGGTCGATGCCCATACCCTCCAGCACCGCATGCTTGCCAGGGCTCGCCGTGGCGTACACCTCCGCACCCAAATGGCGGGCGATCTGCACCGCCGCCATCCCCACACCACCCGTCGCGGCATGGATCAGCACCGATTCACCCGCCCGCAACCCACCCAGCTCGACCAGCCCGTACCAAGCGGTGAGGAAGACGATGGGCGCCGCGGCCGCCTGCTGGAAGCTCCAGCCGGAGGGGATGGGGACGACCGTACGCGCGTCCGCCACCGCCAGCGGGCCGAACGCGCCCTCGAACAGACCCATCACCCGGTCGCCCACGGCCAGCCCCGCCACCTCGGGCCCGACCTCCAGGACCACACCGGCGCCCTCACTGCCCGCGAACACGGCGTCGCCCGGATACATCCCCAACACGATCAGCGCGTCGCGGAAGTTGACGCCCGCCGCATGGACCGCGATGCGTACCTGTCCGGCGCACAAGGGCTCCAGCACCTCCGGGCACGGCACGGGCCGCACGCTGTCCACGGTCGCGGTACCGACGACCCCGAGCCGCCACGCGGACTGCGCCACCGGAGGCATCAGGTCGCCATCACCGCCGCCGCCGACGGCCCGGACCAGCCGGGGCACCAGCACCTGCCCGGCGCGCAGCGCCATCTGCGACTCGTCCGCCTCCACGGCTCGCAGTACGGCGTTCAGCACGCCATCGTGATCGGCGTCCAGTGCGTCCAGTGCGTCCAGTGCGTTCGGTGCGTTCGGTGCGTTCGGTGCGTTCGGTGCGTTCGGTTCCACGTCGAGCAGCAGAAACCGGCCCGGGTTCTCCGCCTGCGCGCTGCGCACCAGGCCCCAGAGCGCCGCACCGGGCACGTCCACGTTCCCGGTGTCCTCGGCGGGCACGGCTCCGTGTGTCACCACCGCCAACCGGGATTCGGCCAGCCGTGGTTCGGCCAGCCAGTCCTGGAGCAGCTTCAGGACCCGCTCCGCCGAGGCCAGCCCATGGGCCGCCATGGCATCGACGTCTGTGGACGGATCGACGGGGGGCTGATGCGCCAGGACGACCGAGGGAGCCGGTGTGCCACGGTCGAGCGCGGCGATCAACGAGTCGAGATCCGGGGTGGTCTCGCCGCCCAGAGCCAGCCAGCTCGTGGCACCGACGCTGTCGCGCGGCACGAGGGGCAACGGAGTCCAGTTCATGGCGAACAGGCCATCCGCGCCCGGCACTTGGGCGCCCCTCAGCTGGTCTTCGCTCGCCCGACGCAGCACCACCGCGTCGGCGCTCAGCACCGGGGCGCCCACCGCATCGGCCACCGTCACCCGTACGGTCCGGTCGTTCTCGTCGCCGCGCTCCCAGGGCGACAGCCGGACCCGTACGCTGGTCGCACCTTGGGCGCGAAGCGACACCCCGTTCCAGGTGAACGGCAGCCACACCTTGTCCATCGCGTGCTGGCCGGTCAGCAGGACGGGGTGCAGTGCGGCATCGAGCAGGGCCGGATGGATACCGAACCCGGTGTGCTTGCCCGCGGCCTCCGGCAACACCACCTCGGCCAGCAGATCCGCCTCGTCCCGCCACACCGCCCGCAGCCCCTGGAAGGCGGGCCCGTACGCATACCCCGAGGCAGCGACGTGTGCGTAGAAGTCCTCCAGTGGCACGGGCTCCGCCCCGGCCGGAGGCCATACGCCGCCCAGTCCCGCCACCGCGCCCTCGTCCTCCGGGGCCGGGCCCAGGACGCCCATCGCGTGGCACACCCACCCGGCCAGGGAGTCCGCGTCCCCTTCGGGGCGGGAGTACATGTGTACGCCGGAGCGCCCGTCGGCGTCGGGCGGCCCGACCACGATCTGCAGGCGAAGTCCGCCCGATTCCGGCAGCACCAGCGGGACCTGGAGCGCCAGTTCCTCGACGCCCCCGGCGCCGACCTCGTCGGCGGCCCGCAGCGCCCACTCCACCAGCGCCGCACCCGGCACCAGCACCGCGCCCGCCACCACATGCTCACCGAGCCACGCGTGGGTACGCGCCGAGAGCCGCCCCGTCAGCAGTCGGCCGCCCCCGTTCGCCAGCTCCACGGCTGCGCTCAGCAGCGGATGCCCGGCGGGGTCGAGTCCGAGGTCGGTGGGGTTGGCGCCTCGGTCGGTGAGACCGTCCAGCCAGTACCGCTCATGCTGGAAGGCGTAGGTCGGCAGATCCACCGTCCGCGGGGTGGCGTCGGCCGGGAACAGCGTCGTCCAGTCCACGGGGACGCCCGCGTTGAACGCCTGGGCGAGGGACCGCACCAGCTGGTCCTGCCCGCCGTCGTCGCGGCGCAGCGTCGGCACGGTCGTCGCGTCCACGCTCGCCCGTTCGAAGGTCTCCTGCATGCCGACGGTGAGCACGGGGTGGGTGCTGGCCTCGATGAACACCCGGTGCCCATCGAGCAGCAGCGCCTCGATCGCGTCGGCGAAGCGTACGCGCTCCCGCAGATTGGTCACCCAGTACGCGGTGTCCAGCGCGGTGGTGTCGATACGTCGTCCATGCACCGTGGAGTAGAAGGCGGTTTCCGTGCCAGAGATGTCGATCGGGCGGACGCCGTCCAGCAGACGCGTCAGCTCGTCGCGGATCTCATCCACCTGGGGGCCGTGTGACGCGTAGTCCACGTCGATAAGCCGCGCCCGGTCGCCGCTCTCCTGACACGCGGCCACCACTGGGGTCACCTGCTCCGGCGGACCCGAAACCACTGTAGAAGAGGTTCCGTTGACCGCCGCCACACCCACGCCCGCGGCCTGATCGCCGAGCCGATCCAGCAGCTCCACGGCCTGCTCCTGACCCACACCGAGGGACGCCATCGCGCCGCCACCGGCCAGTTGGCGCAGCACCCGACTACGCAACGCCACCACCTTCGCGCCATCCTCCAACGACAGCGCCCCCGCCACGACCGCCGCCGCGATCTCCCCCTGGCTATGACCCACCACCGCCGCAGGCC
>NZ_JBVIVI010000032.1:0-25770 GCF_055595765.1 Streptomyces sp. NPDC040405 | reverse complement strand
TCGCGAGAGCGCCTATTCTGGTGACTTCGCCGGTCGCCTCCGGTACCCCGCGCGCACCGCCCCCACCAGGGCGGATGACATTCTCGGCAAGCACAACACGGTGACCGGGCGGGGGACGTCACTCTCCCCGCCCGGTCAACGGGAGTGCCTGGCCCCGGAGGGTTCTGCTGTGGCCTGTCGTCGGTCAACCGCAGCCGCAGGTGCCTCCGCAGCAGCCGGTGGCGGAGGCCGGGTCCTGGGCGGCGCCGGGGCCGGTGCTGAGGGGAAGCAGTACCTTCCCGGCCGGGACCGGCGCGGTGGCCACTGCCGGGGGCCGGGCGGGGATGCGGACGGACGCGGCCGCCTGGTGCGTGGTGCGCAGTGGCGGATGGGCGGGCAGACGCTTCCGGCGTCCGGCGCGGATGCCGTTGCCGATGACGAGGACTTCGGCCAGCTCGTGGGAGGCCACCACGGCGGCCAGGCCCAGTACGCCGGTGGCCGCCAGTGGCACCAGGGTGATGAGGATGGCGCCGGACATCATGAGGTTCTGCGTGACGATGCGGCGGGCGGCCCGGGTGTGGGCCGTCGCGTCCGGCAGGCGCCGCAGGTCTTCGCCCATGAGCGCGATGTCGGCGGCTTCGATGGCGACGTCACTGCCCATGGCGCCCATGGCGATGCCCGCGTCGGCGGTGGCCAGGGCGGGGGCGTCGTTGATGCCGTCGCCGACCATCGCGACCGGCCCGCGGGCCTTCAGCTCGGTGACGATGCGGGCCTTGTCCTCGGGCAGCAGCTCGGCCCGGACGTCGGTGATACCGGCGTCGGCGGCGATCGCGGCGGCGGTACGGGCGTTGTCGCCCGTGAGCATCACCACCGTGACGCCCTGCCGCGTGAGCATGGCGACCGCTTCGGCGGCTTCGGGGCGGACCTCGTCGCGGACGGCGATGGCGCCCAGCAGGGTCCTGCCGTGCTCGACGAGCACCACGGTGGCGCCGGCGTCCTGCAGCCGGGTCACCTCGGGGGCGAGGGGGCCGGGATCGATGAAGCCGGGCTTGCCCAGACGGGCCGCGCGTCCGTCGACGGTGCCGCGCAGTCCGTTGCCGGGCACGGCCTCCACGGCGCTGCCCGCGGTCAGGGCCGTGGTGTCGACGGCGGCGAGGATCGCCGCGGCGAGCGGGTGCTCGCTGCGTACCTCCAGCGCGGCGGCCACGGCCAGCACGTGATCGCGGTCGGTGTCCGCCGCGGTCACGACGTCGATCACGGCGGATTCGTTTCGGGTGAGCGTGCCGGTCTTGTCGACGGCCACGACCGTGACCCGGCCCAGGGCCTCCACGGCCGCGCCGCCCTTGAGGAGGACACCGGCCTTGGACGCGGCGCCGATCGCCGCGACCACCGCGACGGGCACGGACAGGGCGAAGGCGCACGGCGCGGCCGCGACCAGGATGACCAGAGCCCGCTCGACCCACACGCCCGGGTCGCCGAAGATGCTGCCGAGGCCCGCCACGAGCGCGGCCAGCACCAGGACGCCGGGAACGAGTGGTTTGGCGAACTTCTCGGCCAGGCGCTGGCTGGCGCCCTTGCGCTCCTGCGCCTCGTGCACGGTGTGGACGAGGCGGGCCAGGGAGTTGTCCTCGGCGGTGGCGGTAACGCTGATCTCCAGCGCGCCCGCGCCGTTCACGGTGCCCGCGAACACCTCCGCGCCGGGGCCGACTTCCACCGGCACCGACTCGCCGGTGACCACCGAGGTGTCCAGCGCGCTGCGGCCGTCGGCCACCACACCGTCGGTGGCGATCCGCTCGCCGGGCAGCACCAGCAGCACATCACCGACGCGCAAGTCGGCCGGGGCCACCTCGGTCTCGGCACCGTCGCGCAGCACCCGCGCGGTGGGCGGCACCAGGTCCAGCAGGGCGCGCAGCCCGTGCTGGGTACGGGCCACCGCGTAGCCCTCAAGACCCTCGGCTATGGAGAACAGGAACGCCAGCGTGGCGGCCTCGCCGTACTCGCCCAGCACCACCGCCCCGGCCGCGGCGATGGTCATCAGCAGCCCGACCCCGAGACGCCCGCGCAGCAGAGCCCGCACGGTACCGGGTACGAAGGTGGCCGCGCCGACCAGCAGCGCCGCCAGCTCCGCGCCCGTGGCCCAGGCACCGGGCAGCAGGAGGGAGGCCAGCAGCAACACACCCGCGGCGGCGGCCGCTTGCAGCTCCCGGACCTGCCACACCGCCGCCGGGGCGGCCTCGGCCCCCGCCGCCGCACCAGGGGCGGAGGCGGGGGCGTCGGTACCGCAGCACGCGTCAGCCATGACCTATCTCCTCGCTGATGGTGACCGGCTGCTGTGCCAGGTCTGTCTGCTCGTCGGCCGTGCAGTCGTAGTCGTCCGGGGTGCAGACCGGCTCGGACGCACTCGCGGCGTCGACCGGCAGCACCAGCGCCGCCAGGTCGGCCAGGGCGTGTGCCAGTTTGGGGTCGGCCAGCTCGTAACGCACCCGGCGCCCCACCGCCACCGTCCGCACCAGGCCACAGCCGCGCAGACAGGACAGGTGGTTCGACACGTTTCCACGGGTCATGCCCAGCCGCTCGGCCAGATCCGACGGGTGAGCGGGCTCCTCCAACAGCGCCAGCAGCAGCCGTCGCCGGTTCTCATCGGCCAGGGCGGTGCCCACCCGGGCCAGCGCCACGGCATCGACGGCCACCGCGAGGCCGCCCTCATGCAAGGTCTCCATGCACCCAACAGTACAGCCGAAGGTGAATTAAGTGGAGACTGAATCAGCGTCGCCGCAGCGGCAGACGCCGGGAGTGGCCTGGAGGGCGGGACTCTCGCCCATTTGCTCGGTATCGGCCTTGACGGTGTACACCTCCCAGGATTCCTTGCCGGGGCCGTGGCCCCAGACCTTGTCCTGGAGCGCGTAGCAGCAGGACGTGTCGTTCTCTTCGAAGGTGGCGAGCCCTGCGGTCTTCAGGCGGTCGGCGGCGGCGATCACCTGGTCGGTGGAGGTGACCTCGACGCCGAGGTGGTCCAGGCGGGTGTCCTGGCCCGGTTCGCCTTCGATCAGGACGAGCTTGAGCGGCGGCTCGCTGATGTCGAAATAGACGCATGTCGAAACAAGAGGGTGAGGTGCTCGATCAAGAGGACGTCGACGGCTGCTGCCCGGGCCTGCTGACCGCTCCGCTGGACGAGAGCCAGGCGGTGGAGCTGGCGAAGGTGTTCAAGGCCCTGGGCGACCCGATCCGGCTGCGGCTGCTGTCGATGATCGCCTCCAGGGCCGGGGGCGAGGTGTGCGTATGCGACCTGACCCCCGCCTTCGACCTCTCGCAGCCGACCATCTCCCACCACCTCAAGCTGCTGCGGCAGGCCGGACTGATCGACTGCGAGCGCAGGGGCACGTGGGTGTACTACTGGCTGCTGCCGGAGATGACCGACCGGCTCGCCGGAATCCTCACCCGCCCCGCGGGCACACCGCTGCCCGAGCGGACCGGGAAGACCGCCGCCGGGGCCGCCTCATGACCGCCGACGCACCCGCGGCCGGGCCGGTGGCGGCCCGGCTGTCGTTCCTGGACCGGTTCCTGGCGGTGTGGATCCTGGTGGCGATGGCCGCCGGCCTCGGCCTGGGACGGCTCGTCCCCGGCCTGGGGGACGCGCTGGCGCAGGTGACCGTCACCGGTGTCTCGCTGCCGATCGCGCTGGGCCTGCTGGTGATGATGTATCCGGTGCTGGCCAAGGTCCGCTACGACCGCCTGGACACCGTCATCCGCGACCGCCGCCTGCTCCTCCCCTCCCTGGCAGTGAACTGGATCGCCGGACCGGCGGTCATGTTCGCCCTCGCCTGGCTCTTCCTGCCGGACCTGCCGGAGTACCGGACGGGCCTGATGCCGCGCTCGGCTGGTTCTACCTCTCGGTGCTGCCCGGCTGGCTCGGTCTGGAGCAGACCGGACTCGATGTCGGCGTGTGGGAGATCGCCCGCAGCGTGCTGATCTTCCTCGGCATCCCGCTGCTGGCCGGGTTCCTCACCCGCCGCTTGGGCGAGAGGGCCCGGGGCCGCGGCTGGTACGAGACCGAACTGGTCCCGCGTATCGGACCGTTCGCGCTGTACGGGCTGCTGTTCACCATCGCCGTGCTCTTCGCCCTCCAGGGCGAGGCGATCACCTCCCGGCCCGTCGACGTGGCGCGCATCGCGCTGCCGCTGCTGGTGTACTTCGCCGTGATGTGGGCCGGATCCATGGCCCTGGGGCGCGCGGTCGGTCTTGACTACCCGCGGGCGGCCACGCTCGCCTTCACCGCGGCGGGCAACAACTTCGAGCTGGCCATCGCCGTCGCCATCGCCACCTTCGGTGCCTCCTCCGGACAGGCTCTGGCCGGAGTCGTCGGCCCGCTGATCGAAGTCCCGGTGCTGATCGGCCTGGTCCATGTCGCCCTGGCCGTACGGCGCTTCTTCCCCATAGCCGACACCGCCGCCGCTCGGCGGGCCGCCGCCCCGGAGGGTTCCGCCCGTGTCTGAGTCCCGCACGCCCTTGGTGCTGTTCGTCTGCGTCCACAACGCGGGCCGTTCCCAGATGGCCGCCGTCTTCCCGGGCAAGACCTACCTCGACTGGAAGCTCGACGACCCGGCCGGACAAGGGGCGGCGGCGGTACGGCCCATCCGCGACGCCATCCGCACCCGCGTCCAGAACCTGATCGACGAACTCACGGCTGAGAACGACGCGTGACCCCGGCCGCCTCCGCCGTCCGGACCGCGGGCACCGGGTGCTCCTGGCCGGTGTCGGCATCCCGGCGAGGGTTACGTCCACGACGGGCACCGAAGGCCACGGCCGCGCAGGCGGCGAGCGCGAAGGCGGCTTCCGGCAGCACACCGAGGCGGGTGGCGAGCGTGGTCGTCGTGCTCAACCGCACGGTGCCGGTGAGCACTTGACGGGTCCACTGCCCGGTGGACCGGGTGACCGTGCCGTCGGGGGCGATCATCGCGCTGATGCCGGTGGTGGAGGCCACCAGGACCGATCGGTCGTGCTCGACGGCACGCAGCCGGGACATGGCGAGCTGCTGCTCGGGCTCGGCGGGGTTGTCGTCCCGCATGTAGGTGGCGTTGTTGGTGGGGACGGCGATCACGTTGGCGCCGGTGCGAACGGCGTCGCGGACCTGGCCGTCGTACGCCACCTCGTAGCAGATGGACTCCGCGAGCCGTACGCGTCCGGCATCCAGCCGCACCGGCGCGGTCCCCGGGATGAAGTCGCGCGGGATGAGCTGGAGATTCCCGAGTCCGCCGAAGACGTCGCGCAGCGGGATGTATTCGCCGAACGGCACCAGGTGCTGCTTGGTGTAGTACCGGCCGGGGCCGGTGCGGGGGTGCCACAGCAGTCCGGCGTTACGGATCCGGTCGCCCGGTGCGTCGAGGATCGCCCCGACGACGACGGGCGCGCCGAGGTCCGCGACGACGTCGGAGATCTGGTCGCGGAGCAGGACATCGCTGCGCGGGTCGGTGTCCGTGGCGTTCTCCGGCCACAGCACGAGATCCGGCCGGGGTGTGAGCCCGGCCCGTACGTCGCGGGCCAGTTGCCGGGTGGCGGCGATGTGGTTGGTGGCGACCTGTTCGACCCGGGCCTGTTCCTCCAGGCTCCGGGCACGCGGCACATTGCCCTGCACGACGGCCACGCGCGCCCGGGTGTCCGGTCCGTTCGCAGCGGGGGTGGGTATCAGCAGCGTTCCGCAGGCGCAGACGGCCACGGCCGCCGCGAGTCCGGCGAGTCCCACGGCCGTGGGGCGGCGCCCCAGGGGACGGCCGGTCAGCAGCGCGGCCAGGCAGCCCGCCACCATGGCGACCACGGCGCTCACGGCGGGGGCGCCGCCGACCGATGCCCAGCCCAGCGCGGGGGATTCGGCCTGGCTGAAGGCGAGCCGTCCCCAGGGGAAGCCGCCGAGCGGTACCCGGGACCGTACCGCCTCGGCCGTCACCCACCAGCAGGCCGCCCACAGTGGCCACCCCGGCAGCCGGGCGAAGGCCGGTACGGCGCAGCCGAGCAGACCCAGCAGCGCGGCCTGGGCCACGCACAACGCCGCCCAGGGCAGGACACCGAGATTCGTCAGCCACCACAACAGGGGTCCGAAGAACGCGAGTCCGAAGAGGGCACCCAGCGTGAAGGCGGCGCGTGGCCGACAGTGGCGGAGCGCGGTGAGCAGCAGCGCCGGTCCGACGGCGGCGGCCGGCCACAGACCGATCGGCGGGAAGGCCATGACCAGGACCAGGCCACCGGTGACCGCCATGGCCGGGCCCCGCCAGTCGCGGCCCTGACACCACTTCCGTATGCGCGCCGGAAGCGCACGGCTCGACACCGCCCATCTGTTCACGTCATGTCCTCCATCGACTGGGCCTCTCCGCCGGTCGCTTGAGCGGATCTCACGCTTGTACCACCCGTGTCTGCGGCGCGCGGCATCCGGGTGTCGCGGGCGTGGAGGCTCGCCAGGTAGGCGTTGTAGACGGCCAGCGGGTTGTGGGCGTCGCCGCGGCCGATCCGGCGGTCGATGCGCCGCGCCTCACGGGCGTCGGAGCGGACCCACTGGATGGCCAGGATGATCGTGGTGAACAGCACCGGGATGTCGCCGGTGGCCCAGGCGATGGCGCCCGCGTTGTACTGGTCGTCGGCGAGCGAGGGGCCCCAGGGCCGGTCGAGCGCCGCCCACCAGCCGTCGCCGATGAGGTCGGTCGAGCTCATCAGCGAGATGGCGAACCAGGAGTGGAACGGCATCGTCAGGATCATCACGAAGAGCTTGGCCAGATGCGGGATGCGATGCGGCCCCGGATCGACACCGATGATCACCCAGAAGAACAGCAGCCCGACGACCAGGAAGTGCACCAGCATCGCCAGATGGCCGTAGTGACTGCGCATCAGTGTCGCGAACAGCGGCGTGAAGTAGACCACGAAGGCGCTGCCGATGAACAGCACCCCGGCCACGGCCGGATGCGAGATCACCTTGACGTAACCGCTGCCCAGCACCGCCGTCAGCAGCTCGCGCGGACCGCGGCGACCGCCTTTCGGGGCGGCGGGCAGCGCACGCAGCGCCAAGGTGATCGGGGCGCCCAGCACCAGCAGGATCGGGGCGGTCATCGCCAGGGTCATGTGCTGGCCCATGTGCACGCTGAACAGCACCTTCCCGTACGTGCCCAGGCCGCTCATCGTCGCGGCCACGATGACCGCCAGGCCCGCGAGCCACGCGACCGTGCGGCCCATCGGCCACTTGTCGCCACGGGCTCGCAGCCTGCGGACACCCGCCAGATAGGCGAGGGCCGCGATGGCGGTGCCGAAGGCGAACACTCCGTCGAGGCGCCACTCGGTGAACAGTGGCGTCCACGGGAAGCCGCCGAGCGGGGCGGGCATGGGGAAGCCGAGCAGTTCCTGGACCGGGTCGTAAACCTCGGGCTGCCGCGCCGGGGCCGGGCTGCGGGACAGCCCGGCCGCGAGGCCGACGGTCGCCGCCATCAGCAGGAGTTCGGCGGCGGCCAGCCGGGCGAAGGCGGCGCGCCGCCCGGCCTCCAGCGCGGGCAGGGTGCGCCGTCGGTGCCAGGCGCCGCAGGCCGCGAGGGTGATCAGTGCGAGGGTCTTGGCGAGGAGCAGCAGCCCGTAGCGGGTGGTGAACAGCTGCCCGGGGGAGTCGAGGCGGATGAGCCCGCTGATGACGCCGGTGGCGGCGGCCGTGCCCAGGCACCAGGCAGCGAGCGGGCTGAAACGCCGTACGGCCGCCGCCGTGTGGGACGGCGCCCGCAGGGCGGTGGCCGTGGCCGCGGCCAGCCCGCCGATCCACACCGTGGCCGCGAGCACATGTGCGGCGAGGCTGATCACGGCGGTGTCGTGATTGCCGGCCGAGGCCGAGTGTCCGCCGAACGCGGGTGGCACCAGCCCCGCCAGCGCCACGTACAGACCGGCGGTGGCCGTGCCCCGGGTGGTCACACCGGGCAGAAAGGTGGCCAGCGGCAGCGCGGCCAGGGCGGTGAGCGCCAAGGCGCGCCCCTGCGGCGCGTTGGTGGCGACATCGGCCAGCACCCAGGGATCCAGCACGTCGGCGGGCGGCTGGGCCAACAGGTCCGAGGCGGTGAACACCAAGGCTGCCAGCGTCGCCAGCAGCCACGCTCCCGCCGCCACGGCCGCGCCGGTCAGGACCCGCAGCCGACGCTCGCTCAGCCGCCGCTGGCCGCCGGGCGCCAGATGGGCGACCAGCAGCAGCGCGCCGATGGTGCACACCGCGGCGAGATCGGCGGCGGCCCGGGCCAGCGGCAGGCCCCATGCGGTGACCGGTCCGGCGTCCGGCAGCCCGGGTACCGCCTCGGGGATGCCGCCGCCGAACCGTACGGTTGCCAGCAGCGTGCCCGTTGCGGCCGTGACCGCCGCCAGGGCCAGCAGCGGAGGACGGCGCAGGAGCGTGCGCCATATGGGGTCAACCGCCATGGCGGGGCCTCCTCTTGTGCATCACGTAGGCGACGCCGCCCGCTCCGGTGAGCACCACGGCCGTCCCCGCGGCCAGCGGAAGCACACCCGAGCCCGAGGACTTGTCCCGGGCCGGCTCGGCCCGGGTGGAGTGAGATGTCTTGGGCGCGGGGTCCGCCGTAGGCGCGGCGGTCACGGTGAAGGTGAAGCTGCCCGAGACGGGGTGGCCGTCGGCGGAGACGACCCGGTAGCCGACGGTGTACCGGCCCGGGGGCGCGTCGGCCGCCAGCGCCTGGGTCACGGTACGGGCGTCGACCTTAACGGCGCCCGCGGTGAGGGAGCGACCGGAGGCGCTGGTGACCGCGACGCGGCTGTAGCGGGCGTCCATCGGTTCGTTGAAGGACAGGGTGACGCGGGCGGGTGCGGTGGCGAGCCGGGCGCCGTCGTCCGGGGTGCTGCCGGTCAGCTCGGTGTGGGCCGCGGCCACAGACGCGGTGGCGACCGCGACCGGGGCGGCGCACACCAGCAGCCCGGCCACGACCGTCGCGCGCCGAAGTGGTGTGGTGAACATGCAAGTGCCTTTACGCCCGGCCGAGCAGGCGGCCGGGATCGGCGGCCGGGCACGCGGCGGCCGCCACGCCGGTTCAGACCAGGCAGGCACCGCCGCTCGGCACCGGCCGGAGCGGAAGCGGAGCACGCGGGATCACACGGCGGTATGGCGGGGCGCGCTCACCCCGGCACGGCGGCGCCCGGAACGCGACGGCGGTACGCCCCGGAGCACCCACCGGAACCAACGGAAGCCACCGGACGGTCCCCACGGGCCCGGGCAGGCGCAGGCGAAGCCGCTGCCGTGCGGCCGTGGCGAGCGTCCGCAAAGGCCGCAACACGGCGTCCGTCACCCCGAGCAGCCGGACCGCGAGCACCACGGTGACCGCGTGCCCGGCCGGCACCTCCCAGGACGGATGACCGGACGCGCCGGAATACAGCCCCGGCAGGGTGGAGCCCAGATGGAAGGCGGCCTGCGCACCGCCGAGCGCGGCCAGTACGCGTTCGGGGTCGTGGAAATCCCGTACGTACAGCAGGAGGCCGAGGAATGCCGCCGACCCGCAGCAGGCCAGGGCGGAGCCCGCCGGTGACGCGCCACCGGCCTGCCCGAGCAGCGGAAGCAACACGGCCAGCGCGCCGAGCACAGCGGCCCGGCCACCCCTCACGGGGCGGTCGGCGTCCAGCACCGGCCTGCGCCGTACAGTTCGCATCGCGTCACAGTCCTCGAAGTCTGGCCATGTCCCGCACCCCGCCGTGGCATTCGCGGACGCGGGGCCCCGCGGAATCGCAGCGTATCCCGCGGGGCCCGTTCTTCATCCGGCGGGGACGAGGCGGGCGGGCTCGGCTCCATATCAACGTCCGTTAGTGTATTGCTGCGAACGCCGTGATGCGCGATGCGCATGGGGCCGGTGTGGTCTGCTCTCCCTCGGTTGATGGGTGTCATGACGAAGAACGTGAAGATTTCGCTGCTCCTGGGCGCCGTGGTGCTGGCGCTGATCAGCGCCCTGCTGATGTTCAACCGATCGTCGGAATCGGCCGAGGCCGGTTCCGACGGAGGCGGCGCCGGTGCGGGGGCCGAGGCCGCACCGGCGTCGATGCTGGTGCGACCCGACAGCCACCGGCTGTCCACCGCCAAGGACGGCAAGGTCACGGTGGTGGAGTTCCTGGACCTGGAGTGCGAGGGATGCCGGGCGGCGTTCCCGCATGTGGAGAAGTTGCGCGAGGAGTACGAGGGCCGCGTCACCTTCGTCATGCGGTACTTCCCGCTCCCGGCTCACCGCAACGGCGAGACGGCGGCCCGCGCCGTGGAGGCCGCGGGCAAGCAGGGGAAGCTGGAGGCGATGTACCGGACGATGTACGAGACCCAGAAGTCCTGGGGTGACCAGCAGGTCTCGCACGAGAAGACCTTCCGTGGCTTCGCGCGCGAACTGGGCCTGGACATGGACCGGTTCGAGAAGGACTGGAAGGATCCGAAGACCGCCGCCCGGGTCGCGAAGGACCGTACGGACGGGCTCGCGCTGGGGGTGCGGGGCACGCCCACTTTCTTCATCAACGGCAAGCAGCCAGAGCTGAATTCCCTGGACGACTTCAAGGCCGCGATCGACGCGGAACTCGCGAAGTGAGCGCGACCGTGCCGGATGCCACTGGCGACCCCGTGGCCGCGGACCCGGCGCCTGGCCCGGCGGGGCCGGTCTCCTCGCGGCTGCTGGGCTGGGTGCTGGCCGTGGGCGGGGCGTTGGGGCTGCTGGCGGCGTTCACGCTCGCGGTGGAGAAGATCGCGCTGCTGGAGAACCCGTCGTACGTCCCCTCGTGCAGCCTCAATCCGGTGCTGTCCTGCGGGTCGGTGATGTCCACGCCGCAGGCGGAGGTCTTCGGATTCCCCAATCCGCTGCTGGGCATCGCCGGTTTCACCGCGGTCATGATGACCGGGGTGGTCCTGCTGGCTGGTGCGGTGCTGCCGCGCTGGTTCTGGTTCGGCCTGCTGGCCGGGGTCACCTTCGGCATCGTCTTCGTGCACTGGCTGGTCTTCCAGAGCCTCTACCGGATCGACGCGTTGTGCCCGTACTGCATGGCCGTGTGGACGGTGATGATCCCCGTCTTCTGGTACACCGCCCTGCGGGCGCTCACCAGCGGCCTGATTCGGGTGCCGGCGCCGCTGGATCGCGTGGTGCGTACGACGACCGCCTACCACGGCGTGGTGCTGACCGCCTGGTACCTGGTTATCGTCGTGCTGATAGTCCAGCGGTTCTGGTTGTACTGGACCACTCTTGTCTGAACCCTCCTCCCCTCGGCGATACGACGTGGAGTCCAGGACGACCCACTACAGCCTGCAGGAGGGCTGAACGATGATCCTCGCCCTCGACCCGGGCAACACCGTCCTCACCGGATCGGTGCTGCTGGCCATCCCGATCGCCGTGCTGGCGGGGCTGGTGTCCTTCTTCTCCCCGTGCGTTCTGCCCCTGGTGCCCGGCTACCTCTCCTACGTGACCGGCGTGACCGGAGCGGACCTCGCCGAGGCCCGGCGTGGCCGGATACTGACCGGCACCGCGCTGTTCCTGACCGGGTTCACCGCCGTGTTCGTCTCCTTCGGCGCCGCGTTCGGCTACGCGGGCAACACCCTCCTGGAACACCAGGACGTCCTCATCCGCGTCCTGGGTGCGCTGACCATCCTGATGGGCCTGTCCTTCATGGGGAAGCTCCCCGGAGTGCGCCGGGAGTGGCGTCTGCACCGCAGGCCGGCGGCGGGTCTGGCCGGGGCGCCGCTGCTGGGCGTGCTGTTCGGGCTGGGCTGGACGCCGTGCATCGGCCCCACCCTCGCGGCGGTCCAGGCGCTGGCGTTCAGCGAGGCCAGCGCCGGACGAGGAGCGCTGCTGACGGTCGCGTACTGTCTGGGCCTGGGCGTACCGTTCCTGGCCGCCGGGCTGGCCTTCCGCAAGGCCATGGGAATCTTTACCTGGGTCAAAACCCATTACCAGTGGGTGATGCGCGCCGGAGGCGGCATGATGATCGCCACGGGGTTGCTGATGGTCACCGGTGTCTGGGGCCAGCTCATCAGCCAGATGCAGTCATGGAGTGCCGGGTACACCATCGGCATCTGACCCCGGGCACACCGGAGCGCCTCCCAGCCCCCGATCGACGCGAAGGACTCGACATGCCTCAGGCGGACGCGGACTCCTGCGATCTCCTGTGCCTGGACCTGCCCGTGGCCGAGGCACTGCGCTCGCGCATGCCCGCCCTGCCGCAGGTCGAGCCCGCCGCCGCGGCGGCCAAGGCCCTGGGCGACCCCACCCGGCTGGCCGTGGCCGCCGCCCTCGCCGAGGGCGGCGAACTGTGCGTATGCGACATGGCCTGGGTGGTGGGCCAGGCTCAGAACCTCGTCTCCCACCACTTGCGCCAACTCCGCACGGCCGGTCTGGCCGCCTCCCGCCGCGAGGGCCGACTGGTGATGTACACCCTCACCGAACGCGGCCGGACCCTCGTCGGCGCCATCCTCGGCACCGCGCTCGCCGCTGAGGAGCGGAACTGAGTCTCCATGACGGAGCCAACGAGCTGCGCGGCGCGACGCTCGTGCCCGGAGTGCTGCGAAAGGGCGTGCCGGCAACGGTACGGGGGTCGATGCCGGCACGCCCCGTCAGGTGAGGCCCCGATAGGCGCCGCGATGGCGCAGCAGCGGCCTGCCGCGGCCGTAGGAGGTTCCGACGACGGCTCCGATGAGAATGGTGTGGTCTCCGCCTGGGTGGGTGGTGTGGACGTGGCAGGAGATCCTCGCGAGGGCGTCGTCCAGCACCGGCACACCGTCCTGGTCGTGGTGCGGCACCCCGTCGAACCGCTCCGGCAGAGGTTTCTCGGCGAAGCCCTGGGAGACGCGGTCCATGGTGTCCGTGAGGACGTTCACGGCGAATGCCCCGTGCCGCAGGATCTGCGTCAGGGTGCCCGACCGGTGTGCCAGGCAGGCGAGTACGAGCGGTGGGTCCATCGACAGCGACGTGACGGCGCTGGTCGTCATCCCGACCGGTCCGGTGGGGGACAGGGTGGTGAGCACCGTGACCCCGGCGGGCAGCTCGGCCATGGCGCGGCGGAACCGGCGCTGTGGCTCCTCATCGGGTGTCGGCCGGGTGCCGGGGAACGGTGCGCGGGGCACGGTGCCATGTGACATCTAGGGCAGCCCTCCGGACAGGTACTGCTCACGGAGCCGGGCGCGTTGCCGTTTGCCACTGGTCGTCCGCGGTATCGCTCCCCGGCGTACGACGACGACATCGTGCGGGGTGAAGCCGAACCCCTGGCGCACCAGGGTGGCGACCTCGTGCCGCACACGGTCGGCGTGTTCGCCACGTGCTCGGGTTTCGACGACGGCCACGACCTGTTCGCCGGTGTCGTCCGTGTGGGAGAACACGGCGCTGTTGCCCGCGTTGACGTCGCGGTGGGTTTCGATGGTCTGCTCGACGTCGTACGGAGGGAGGTTGCGGCCGCGGACGATGAGCATCTCCTTGACCCGGCCGACGACATAGAGGTCACCGTCGCGCCGGAATCCGAGGTCCCCGGTGGCGTGGGTGTGCCCGGGCAGCGGCTGCGGCACTCCGCCGGGGCCGAGATAGCCGGCCATCACCGAGTCGCCGCGCAGATGGATCTCTCCGATCTCGTCGTCCGCGCGGTAGGCGCCCCGAGGGTCACGGATGTCGATCTCGATGCCACCGAGTGGCTGGCCGCAGGCGACCACGGTGATCTCCGGACGGCCGTCGTGGGCGTCGGTGACCTTGTTGTGGTGGTGGAGGTCGTAGCGGTCCAGGCGCAGCGCCTTGACTCTGCCCCAGCTCAGCTCGGTGACCGGACGCCGGGTGAGGGACATGGTCGAGGCGAGCACCGTCTCGGCCATGCCGTAGCAGGGGATGAGGACGTCGTCGGCCAGACCCTGCCCGGAGAACAGTTCCTGGAACTCGCGGAGGACCGACAGCGGGATCGGTTCGGCGCCGACGTATGCCTGCCGCAGGGACGAGAGGTCGAGTTCGCCCTCCGGGGCGCGGGCTTGGCGTTCGGCCACGGTGCGGTAGCCGAACGGTGGCGCGGCGGTGATGGTGGCGCCCCGCCGGGACATGTGCCGCAGCCAGGACAGCGGGTCGCGGAGGAAGCTGATGGAGGGCATGAGGTCCAGCGGTACGCCGCTGTTCATCGTGGACAGGGAAAGAATGAAGCCCATGTCGTGGTGGAGTGGCAGCCAGTGGCAGACGCGGTCGCGTTCGGGCCGCAGGTCCAGTGCTTCGGTGATGGCCGCGACGTTCGCCGTCACCTGCGCGTAGGTCAGGGCCGCGGCCCGGGGCGCGGTGGTGGATCCGGAGGTGAGCTGGATGTGGTGGATGTCGTCCGGACCGGGGGCGGCCAGCATGTCCTCGGACGCGGGCGGGTGGTCCAGGTCCGCGACGGAGAGGTGGCAGGGGCCATCGCCCGACGCCGTGGCCAGCGCCTTGGCGGTGGTGGGGTCCGGGGCGATGACGGCCGCGGGCTCCACCACCGTGACCTGCGCCCGGAACTGACGCATGCCGGTGGACTCGCCATCCTCCGGGCTCGGCGGCGGCACCACGGTGCACGGGACCAGGCCCGTGAGCAGGCAGCCCAAGAGCGCGGTGAGGTAGCCGGGTTCGGTGGGCAGGGGAAGCAGCACTCGCTGACCGGGGCGGAGCCCGCGGGCCAGGAGCGCCCCCGCGGCTCCCCTGGCCCGCGCGGCGAGTTCCGCGTAGGTGAGTTCCGCGGTGATCCCGCGGGAGTCGAGGAAGGTGAGGTGACCGTGGCGGTCCCCCAACGAACGGTGGTCCAGCAGCTCTTCGCGGATCGCGTTCATGAGCGGGCCCTTCAGGTGCCGCTGCGGGCGGCTTTCGCCTGGACCCGCTCGCGTACGAAGTCGATGAGGTCGCCGACACCGGTGAAGCCGAACGCCTTCTGTTCGGGGATGAAGACGCGGAAGGTGTTCTCGATCCGGGTCATGGCCGCGACCAGGGTGATCGAGTCCAGTGGCAGGCTCAGCAGCGGAGTGGTGCGTGTGATGGCGTCGAGTTCGACGTGGGCGAGGCTGGCGGGTTCGAGGATGTCGGCCAGGGCTTCGCGCAGGGCGGTCAGGACCTCGTCATCGGTCGGGTGGGCAGCGCTGGACGTGGCGGACGTGGTCATGGCCTGTGGTCTCCTGTGGGTGTGGTGATGGTGTCGCCGCGAGGGTCGAGGCCGAGGGCCGCCTTGCCGATCATGTCCCGCAGCGCGTCGAGGTTGGTGCCCATGACGGCGCCGGCCCGGGCGTCGCGGTAGTGGCGTTCCAGAGGGTTGGCGCGCAGGAAGCCGTGGCCTCCGGTTACCTGCATGGCGGTATCGGCCACGCTGATCGCGGCCCGGTTGCACACGTACTTGGTCATGTTGAGCGCGTTCAGGGCCTCCATCGGGTCGTTCTCGGCGGTCCATGCCCCGTGCAGCAGGCTGAGATGGGCGGTGTGCACCGTGGTGGCCATCTCGGCGATGTGCAGCCGTACGCCCTGGAACGCGGCCAGTGCCTGTCCGGTGGGGGCGAGCTTGCGGCGCATCACGTGGTCGGATGCGAAGGTCCGGGCGGCGCGCGCGATGCCCAGCGACGCCGCGGCCAGCCCCTGGATGAGGGCTGGCAGGGCGTGGGTGAGCCGGGACATGCCGCCGCCGGGGCCACCGACGCAGTTCTCAGCCGGGATACGGCAATCCAGGAGGAGGGTGTTGGCGCAGTTGGCGCGCATGCCCATCGCGTCCCAGGTCTCCTTGACGGAGAGCCCTTCCTGATGCGCCGGGAGCAGGGCCATGGTCTGGCTGCGGCGGAACTCGGCCTCCCCGCTGTGCGCGTTGATGACGTAGTAGTCGGCGTGACCTGCTCCGGTGCAGAACGCCTTGGTGCCCTCCAAGTGGATCTCGTCCCCGTCCGGGGTGGCGCGCAGTTGGGGGGTGAGGATGTTCCCGCCGGTTCCGGGTTCGGAGAATCCCCAGCTCAGCAGGCGGCCGTCGGCGGTGACCTCCTTGAGGACCCGTTGGGCGACGGGGTTGGTGGCGGCGTCGGCGGCCAGCAGCCGGGCGGCGCCCGAGTGCATCGCGAAGATCAGCGCGGTGGAGCCGCAGGCTTCGGCCAGTTCGGCGACGGCCAGGGCCCACGCGGTCAGATCGGCGCCGGTGCCGCCGTATTCGGCGGGTACGAGAAGCCCGAGAAGCCCGGCCTCGTGCAGGTCGGCGATGTTCTGCCCGGGGAAGGCACCGGACCGGTCGTGCTTGGTGGCGCGGGGGGCCAGACAGCGCCGGGCGACCGCCCGGGCGTGTTCGGCGATGTCCTGCTGGTCGCTGCTCAGCGCGAGGTCAACCATGAAGTGTCTCCTCGAGGGGCGCCGCCGCGGCCCGGGCTCGCAGCGCGTTGATGCGGTCGGCCAGGGCGGGCGGGCTGTGGAAGCGGGCGTCGACGATGACGTCACCGCGGGGTGGCACGGCGACGGGCGAGGTGGCGTACACGGCGTTGCCGTAGACCGTCAGGGGCACTTGGTGCGGCCGGTCGGCCACCGGGATCGGTTCGCGGTGGCCGTGTCCCAGTTGCCAGCGGTGGGTTGCCACCAGGGTGGTGGGCGTATCGCAGGCGGTATGGCAGTCGGGTGGCGCCAGACGGCGGTGTCTGGCAGTCGGGCACGAGCGGGCCCAGGCAACCGGGGTCACGCCGTCCAGCCGTCTGATCCGCAAGGTATCCCGCTCGGGCACCACCGCCCCGGAGTCGGCCTCCAGTACGGATACGCCGAGCGCCATCAGCTCGTCGAGGAAGCCGTCCTCGTACACGGCGGCTTCCAGCGGGGCCCGGGGCATCTCGTCCGCATGGTGCGGCCGCCCGGGAAACAGGGCGAGTCCCGCGGCCAGTTCGCAACCGGCTGGCGAGGCGTCGGCAAGAGTGACCAGGGTGCCCAGGTCGTTGACCGTCAGGGTCAGCGGTCCCTCCTCGGCCAGTACGGCGCCGAGTTCGAGGACGCGCAGGGACGTACGCTGCCACGCGGCCGGCAGCACTACAGCCGCCCTCAGCCCGGCGTCGCGGATACGGGCGGTCGCGGCGCGCAGTTCCCGTGGGCCGGGCAGTTTGGCCAGGCACCCTTCCTGGCCGATGCTGACCGCGTCCACGGGCAGCGACAGGATCTCATCGAGCCGGTCGGGAGTCGTCAGCCGGACTTCAAGCGTCATGGTGTCATTCCCCCGGTCATACATGGGCTCGGCGCTGCGCGGTGTCGCGGAATCGGCAGCGCTGCTGCTCACACATCCGCGGAACCCAGCCCATTTGCCAGCTCAGTTCGACCCGGTCGATGTCGGCGATGGTCTGCCGCATGCTCCAACCGCCTGCCACGCCGTTCAGTGCCCGTCGGTACATCTGGGTGATCTTGGCGTTCTGCCGGACGATGGGGCTTTCCCGCCCCGGTATCTGCAGAGCGTTGACCCCCAGCGCGACCAGTGCCGGGACGTCGCAGAGCGCGCAGTCCGAGGCGCCGTCGAGGAAGGCGCCCAGGTCACCGTCCTCCTCGCGCGGGTCCTGGTAGCCGGCCCGGCAGCCCAGCCCCGCGCCACGCTGGTCGGGCAGCCGGCAGTGATGACAGTCGGCTCCGGACCCGGTCTGGACGGGAACTTCGACTTCCAGCCCGTCGAGCGCGCAGAAGTCCGCGATTTCGTCCAGCGTCGCGGCATGCGGCATGACCACGCGGCGAACCCCGTAGACCTCCCGCAGATGACGGGCGTAGGCGACCGTGGTCACTCCCAGACCGACCCCTCCCACGAGGGGAATGCCCGGGTGGGTGTCGGCGATCCAGCGGGCGGTGGGCAGGGCTGCGACGACGACGGTGTCGGCGCCCGCCTCGATGCCCTGCCCGACATGGGTGAGGAAGTCCGACCGGGCCGCTGCGGGGACCGCCGGCGCGTCCGCGCACAGGTGCACTCGCAGACCGGCGGCGTGCGCCTGGACGATGATCTCTTTGAGCAGACGTCGGTTGGAGATCTGCGTAGGGTCCCCGTCGCGTTTGCCCGGCAGCGCGTCGAAACTCACTCCGCTTCCCGCCGATGGCCGGTGGGCAAGATAGATCTCGGTGGCGCCACCGGAGATCTGCAGTTCGAGCATCTGCAGATTGCGTACGGGCGCGTTGAGCGCCACCCCGGCGGCATCGGCCGGATCGGGTACCGCGACGAACGGCGCCTCGCGCGCGGTATGTGGGGGCGCCATCTCCCACTGGTCGGTCATGGCGTTCATCCGGTCGGCTCCAGCTTCATCGCGGAGCCCAGGGACCGGAGCCTCGCCACGGTGTCCGCCGTGGTGGCTGCCGCCCGCTCGACATCCTCTGTGGTCGTGGTACGGCCGAGGCTGAACCGCACCGAGGACCGGGCCCGTTCGGTCGAAAGGCCCATCGCGGTAAGCACATGCGAGGGCTCGTCGCTCCCGGCATGGCAGGCCGAGCCGGCCGAGACGCAGACGCCGTGCACGGCCAGCACGTCCACCAGGGTGTCGCCGCGGACACCGGCGAAGGAGATGTTCAGTGTCTCGGGTAGGTACGGCGCTTCCGTCCCGTTGAGCAGCAGGTCACCCGCTTCCTCGAGTCCCTTGAGCAGGCGGGCCCGCAGGGCGCGGCGGCGCTCCTGGAAAGCCGGGTCGTCCAGGTGGCGCAGCGCCATAGTGGCGGCCGCGGCCATCCCCAGCGCACCCGGGACGTTCTCGGTGCCTGCTCGCAGCCCGCCTTCCTGGCTGCCACCGCGGATCAGCGGGGCCAGCCGCACACCGGGGGAGACCTTGAGCGCTCCGATGCCCTTGGGGCCGCAGAACTTGTGTGCCGAGACCGATACCAGGTCCGCCCCCGTGGGAGCGAGCCGCAGCTTGCCCGCGGTCTGTACGGCGTCGGTGTGCATGAGCGCACCGGCCTCGTGGGCGATGTCGGCGATCTCGGCAACCGGCTGGATGACGCCGGTCTCGTTGTTGGCGTGCATCACCGACACCAGTGCCGTATCGGGGCGCAGCGCGCGCCGTACGTCGTCGGGGTCGATCCAGCCGCGGGAGTCGGGATGGAGGACGGTGATCTCGGCACCCAGCTCGGCGGCGAGGCCGCAGGATTCCAGGACGGCCGAGTGCTCGATCGCTGTGGTGATCACATGGACGCGCCGGTCCCCGGCGGCGAGGACGGTGCCGCAGACGGCGAGCGCGTCGGCCTCGGAGCCGCCCCCGGTGAACACCACCTCCGCCGCGGTGCAGCCCAGGAGCGCGGCCATGTCCTCACGGGAGGACTCCAGGGCTTCCCTGGCCACCTCTCCGGCCTCATGCCGACTGGAAGGGTTGCCGGTGATGGCCATGCCGTGTACGACTGCGGCCGTGGCTTCGTCGCACATGGGGCTGGTGGCGGCGTGGTCGAGGTAGATGCCCGTCCCGGCCGGGCGGGGCAGTGGCGGGCTAGCCACAGACGAGGGGTGCGTCATCGTCCACTCCCTCCCGATGATTGCGGACCAGGCGGTGTGCTACCTGTCGGCCGAGCGTGGCGACGTGTCGTTGGTCCGGTGCGAGGCCGCCGAGCATCGCTTCCACGCGCTCGTCGTCCCATGCCTCCAGTTCGTCCAGCGGTCGGCCCTCGGCAGCTTCGGTGATCACGCTGGCGGTGGCGAGCGAGGCGGCGCAGCCGTGCGCGCGGAAGCGGATCTCGGCTACGGAGCCATCCTTGACCCTGGCGGTCAGCATGATCTGGTCTCCGCAGACCGGGTTGCCGATGAAGGCCCGTACGTGCGCGTCCTCGATCTCGCCTGCGTTGCGCGGGTTGGTGAAGTGATCTACCACGGTGGGGCTGTAGCGCGGCACGGTCTCAGTCCTCCACCGGGGTGGCGGCGGAGGGGACATCGCATTCGGCCACGATTTCCTGGCTGTCGATGAACTTCTCGATGCTCACCGCGCAGCAGCCGAGCTCCGCGCCCTGCAACCGGCGCCGGAAGGACACCGTCTGGCCGGTGCGCCCGCAGGGGCAGGGCGTGTGGTCGACCTCGCCGACGTCATCGCTGAGGATGAACGCCGGGTAGGAGGTGGAAAGTGCGTCCATGAGGGCGATGACGCCGGTCTTGCCCGGGGCGAGTTCGACGTCGGTGTTCTCCACGTCACGGATGCTGACGTAGGACCACGGGGGTACGTGCTTGCGGTGGTGCTCGCACTCCATGGCCAGCATGTTCGACTCGATCATGCCGTACATGTCGCGGACCCGGTCGGCCGTGATGCCGAGGTACTTCTCGACCTTGGCGTTGAACTCCTCGCGGCTGATGCTCTCACCGGTGTAGCGCTTCCATCCGCCCAGGGTGATGACCAGCGATTCCGGGTCGAGCTTGAGGGAGATGTCCTCCAGCTCCAGATAGCGCAGCAGCCTGCCGACGAGGAAGGGCGGGCCGATGATGTGGCGGGTCATCGACTCCTCCCAGCGGTCCAGCTGGCCGAGGGCCTCTTCGGGGTCGAAGGCGTAGTCCCGCACGATGTAGGCGTGGTCGTCCAGCAGGCCGTTGAGCACGTTGAACGCCTTGACCATGCCCATCTCCGGGGTCTCGGCGGTGGACGGGCACAGGAACAGGCCCGCGCCCTTGCCGATGCCGTAGAACTCCCGGTACTGGGCGAAGATCGCGCTCATCACACGGCTGACGGTCGTCACGTCGCGGCGCGCCACGCTGGGCACTCCACCGGTGCCGGTGCTGCGGATCTCCAGTTCGACGTCCGTCAGCGGCGAGGTCATCAGCACATGCGCGTCGGGCTGCTTGAACATGCGCACCGGCAGGAGCGGGATCTTCACCAGATCGGCGAGGGTGGTGATTTCCGCGGGCCCCGTGCCCGCGGCCTCAACTTGGGCGCGGTAGAAGGCGTTGTGTTCGGCGTGCTGGGCGAAGGCGTCCCGCATCGCGGCGGTGACTGACGCCTCCCACTCCCCGGGCTCCATACGGAAGGCGGTGTCCGGACAGCCGAGCATGGCGAAAAGATCCATGAATCCCCCTGGAAACGATGAAAAATCACGGCGTGCGGACGAGACGCCGATCAGGGCGTCGGCCCGCCTGCCGATCTACTATCGCAGTAGTACTACCGGGATAGTCAAGCGTGGGGCGATGTTCTAAACTGCACGTCATGGCGAGACTGGGTGACCTTGAGCGTGCGGTACTGGACTGCCTGTGGCAGTCCGGTGAACCGCTGACGGTGCGCGAGGTGTATGAGGCGCTGCTGAAGGACCGGCAGTTGGCCTACACCACGGTCCTGACCACGCTTCAGCGCCTGGCGCGCAAGGGCCTGGCCCGGCAGGACACCCAGACTCGCGCCCATCGGTTCGCCGCCGTCGCCACGCGAGAGGCGCTGTTCACCGAGCTCATGACGGACGCGCTGGGGATCGCGGGCGATGAACACGAGGCGATGCTGCGATTCGTCGACGTCATCAGCCCTGAGGCGCGCGCTGCCCTCGCCGAGACGCTCGATCGCGAGAGCCGGGACGAGCCGGGCTGACGCGGGACCCGCGAGGCGCTGCGGCCGCATGCGCGGACCACGGCTGATCGGTTGTGAGCGCACCGTCCCGACCTCGCGGAACAGTTTGTAGATCAACGTACGGGGGGTTACGTGGATGCGCTGTGTCTTGTGCTGTTGTCCATTCTGACGATGAGTTCGGCCTCGGCCGTGGTGACGGTGGCGAAGTGGCCGCACCGGGCACCGTGCGCCGCACTGTCGCTGTGGCTGGCGGGCTGTGTGGGGGCCTTAACGGCCCTGCTGTTCGCCACGCGGGGTCTGTTGGCCGATACCGGCACCGCCATGCTCCACCGGAGGCTCCCAGTGGCGGTGGATGCCGTGACCCTTGCGGCGGCCTGGGCCTACACCATTCGCGTGGCCTTCGCCTTTATCAAGATCAACAGGGCGGCACGGCAGCGCTGTGAACGCCACCGGGCCCTGCTCGAACTCTTCGGCCGCTCCGCCCAGCTCCTGCCCGCCGTGGTCCTGCCCAGTCACAGGCCCATCGCCTACAGCGTTCCCGGCCCACGAGGTGGCCACGCGGTCGTATCCGAAGCCCTACTGGCGGATTTCACCCATGAGGAAATCGCGTCCGTCCTGGCGCATGAGCAGGCACACCTCAGGCAGCGCCACCATCTGATGACCCAGTTCGTCGATGCCCTGCGCGCGCCGCTGCCCAAGTGGCGGTTCGTGGCGCGCTTCAGCGAACGATTCAGCAGCCTGATCGAGATGCGCGCCGACTGCGCGGCACGTCTGAAGTGCGGTCGCATCGCCACCGCACGCGCACTGGCTCGCATGATGTCGCGGGACACCACCGGGTTCGCCTCGTTCGCCGGCTGTCCCGTCGCCGTCCGCAGGCGCCACCTGCTGTTCAACGAGCGATGTTGCACCTCCCTGATCTCCTCCACGATTTTCGCCACGTCCTGCGGCGTGGCCGCGACGCCCCTGATCCTGTCGTCCGGCGGTCTCCTCGGACTCGCGTGCGACTGGATCTGCCGCTGATATGCCGCTCACCCGAACTACGCAAGGTCCCGCAGACCACTACCCGAGAAGGGCCACCGATGCCTCAGACCGTCTCGGAATCGATACGCATCGCCGTTCCGCCACGCGCTGTGTACGACGCGGTCACCAACGTGGCGGAGATGGGCCGGTGGAGCCCCGAATGCACCGGTGCCACCCTCGAACAGGACGCCGGGGAAATCCGGGTGGGGATGCGCTTCACCGGCCGGAACGTCTCCGAGAAGAACCGCCCGTGGTCCACCCGGTGTACGGTCACCGCCGCGGTACCCGGAGAACGCTTCACCTTCGCCGTACGCGCCGTCGGCCTGCCCATCGCGACCTGGACCTATCTGTTCGAACCCGTTGACTCCGGCAGAGCGACATCCGTCACCGAGACCTGGATCGATCAGCGAGCCCGGCTGATGCACTTCATCGGCCCGCGGGTGAGCGGGATCCACGACCGGGCCACTCACAACCGCGAGACCATGCGGATCACACTGGGACGCCTCAAGGCGGCGCTGGAGAAGGCCGGTCCGTCGGCGTAGACGGACGTTGTGGGCCCACCCCCCTATTGGGGTGGGCCCACACGGTGTCCTCCCCGAACCGCTCTACGCGGTCGTACTGTTGGTCAGCGCCTGGTCCGCATCCGTCGGCGCGGCCGTTGTGTCGCGGGCCGGCAGCAGCACGGCCACGAGCACTGCGACGACGCCCGCGACGGCGGCACAGATCAGTGCCACCGCCGACATACCGGCGGTGAAAGCGTCGCGTGCCGCTCCCGCGACGGCACGCGCCTGCTCGGCCGGAAGCTTCTCCGTTACATGGGCGGCACCGGCCACGTTGTCCCGAATAGCCGCTCGGGCCGGAGCGGGCAGTGCCGAGGGGATGTCGTCATCGATGTTGCCGCGGTAGACGGAATTCAGTGAGCTGCCGAGAATGGCAACCCCCACGGAGGCGCCGATCTGCCGGCAGCTGTTGGCCAGCGCCGACCCCGCGCCCACCTGATCGGCAGGAAGCGAACTGAGGATCGCATCGAGAGTGGTGGGCATGGTGAACCCCAGCGCCGCGCCCATGATGGCCAGCGCTGTACCGGTGACCAGAAATTCGGTGTCGGCATCCACGGTCGACAGGACACCCAGCCCGATGACCCACAGGACCATGCCGGAGGCGACGATCACCTTCGTGCCGACCCGGCCGACCAGCCTGCCACCGATACCGGCGGCGACGACCAGGGCTCCGATCATCGGCAGCAGGTGCAGACCCGTCGCCATGGCGTCCTTGCCCTGGACCTGCTGCAGGAACTGCGGCACCACGAACAGCACGCCGAAGAGGATGAACATCACCGAGGAGATCGCGACCGTGGCCCAGGCGAAGCGGGCGTTGCGGAAGAACGCGAGGTCGACCAAGGGAGACGCGGCCCTGCGCAGCCACACCATCAGTACGGCGATGAGCCCGAGACCGCCGACCATCGTGGCGAGCACCATGGGGTCGGACCAGCCTTCGTTCGGCACCTCGATGACGCCGTAGACGAAGGCGGAGACCCCCACCAGGGACAGGGCGGCGCCGACGAGGTCGAGGCGCTTCGCGTGCGGGTCCCGGGTCTCGGGGACGAACAGCATGATGCCCAGGATGGCGATGGCGATGACGGGGAGGTTGATCAGGAAGATCGAACCCCACCAGAAATTGCTGAGCAGCCATCCTCCGGCCAGCGGACCGAGCGGCAGGCCCAGAGCGAAACCGGCGGTGGCCACTGCCATGGCGCGCGATCGTTCCTCCGGCGGGAACATCAGCGGCACGATCGAGAGGGCCAGCGGTGTGATCGCGGCGGCGCCCGCTCCCATGACGACCCTGGCGAGGATGAGGCCACCAGGGCTGTCCACCAGCATGACCAGCGCGGAGCCGGCGCCGAAGACCAGAAGCCCACCGGTCAGCACCAGTCGGCGTCCGATGCGGTCACCCAGAACGCCCAGGGGAAGCAGCAGGCTCGCGAAAGGCAGTGTGTACGCGTCGGTGAACCACTGCAGTTCCGTAGTGGTTGCCTCCAGGTCGGTGGCAAGAGTCGGAAGGGCGACGGTCAAGATTGTCGCATCGAGACCGACGATCATCAGCCCGAAGACGGGTGCGGCCAGGGCGAGCCAGCGTCGCTGCGCCAGTCCTTCCTGGGGCTCCGGCGGGTCGGATGCGGTCTTGCGTGGAATTGCCATTGACGCTCCTCAACAGGTCATGGTGAGACGTTTCGGCGCAGCAGAAAGTGAGGCGTCGGCATGGGTCAGGTATGCCAACAGCCCAGGTCGCACACATAGGGTGCGGGAATCGAGCCCTTCAGCACGTTGATCGTGAGGTGAGTGAGCTGCTGGAGCCCGCTCACGCACGCTTGGCCGACCGCGAAGCCGCAGCCGCCCTCAACGTGGTTGCAATTCTTCGAAGTCAGGGCCACGGGCGCACAGCATTTGCCGCCGCGTCAGGCAGCCCTGCACTCCTCGGCCGCCACCGCCGCGATGGCCAGGGCGGCGACAGGAACCGCCCACGGCCAGCCGCAAGCAGCGTTGGCCGCCAGTCCGACCAGCAGCACGGTGGACAGAAAGGTGCGCAGCGGGGCGTGCTTCGAGCAGCCAAGCCGATGCCGGCCTGCCGCTACGCGATGGACGCGAGGGTCATGGGTGAAGCAAGAGACCCCGCGGTAATGGCGACGACCGCCTCGATCACGATGCAGGTGATCGTCGCGGCCACAGCCCCGGTATGCGTCTGACGAGCGCCTTTTGGCGAGCCCGCGCGGCGCCGAGGGAAGTGTGCACGGCCATCAGCAGCAGCCCTTCTCCTCCGCGTCCGGGCAGGTGCGATCTGCCTCGACCGCCAGTACGGCGGAGCGCAGGTCATTCAGCGCGTGTCCCAAACGGGGGTCGGCAAGCTCGTAACGCGTACGCCGTCCTTCGGGGACGGCGACGACCAAACCACAGTCCCGCAGGCACGCCAGGTGATTCGACAGTCTCGTACGGGAGATCCCCAGGGTGTCAGCGAGGTCGGATGGGTGAGCCGGGGCGTCGGTGAGCGCGAGTAGCAGTCGGCAGCGGATCGGATCGGCAAGAGCCCGGCCGAAGCGGGCCAGCACCTCGATGTCGGCAGCAAGAGTCAGCACACCCAAAGGTTAGTCCATGACTTCGTGAATTCACAATGCAGTGGACTGTTTCGGGTCGAAGTAGGGTCACGGTTGACTCGAATGGCCATCGCTCCTGGTCAAGCGCCATATATGGGGACTGTAAATCGTTCGGTGTAACTCCCGATCATGGAAGATGCATCGATGACCAGTGAGAACGTGTCCGAGCACGAGGCTGCCGGGTCGGCAG
>NZ_JBVIVI010000031.1:0-29370 GCF_055595765.1 Streptomyces sp. NPDC040405 | reverse complement strand
GGCCCTGCTTTCATACCTGCTTCGGCCGGAGATCACCCAACCGAGTCGCCACACTCGAACCAGTGATCACCATGACCGATAGAGCAACGGCTTCTTAGCTTGGTGTTTAACCTCGGCGGTTCACCTGACCTGCTGATCTTGGTTCGTTCCTGAGACAGCAGGACGGCCGTTCTTCACGCTTCGAGGTGTCGAGCAACGTCGCGTGAAAGAACGGCCGCTGGTGAAGAGTCTCGCCCCTGAACAGTCCGCTGACGCCGCGTTGGGCATCCTGTCCCACTTTCGTGTCCAGTTCTACGACTGCCTCTACAGCCGGGCGGATGCGCTCTTCGAGCTGACCGACGCGGTGCTGTGCTCGGACGGCCCGGTGACGTCGCTGGTCGAGCTGACGCTCACGGCCGAGCACCGGCGTGGGCACGGAGCGATGTACGACGCGGTCAACCACGGCTGGCTGGAGCCGCGCCGCCTGCGCAGGCTGCTGGCCTCCACGCCGCTGCCGCGTGCCGCCGACGGGCGGATCGTGCTCGCGGTAGACGTGAGTAACTGGCTGCGTCCCGACGCCCCCACCAGCCCGGAGTTGCTGTTCTGCCACGTCTACGGGCGGGGCCGCAGCGCGGATCAGTTCATCCCCGGCTGGCCCTATTCCTTCGTCGCCGCGCTGGAGACGGGACGCACGTCGTGGACGGCCGTGCTGGACGCGATCCGGCTGGGGCCGGCCGACGATGCCACCGCGGTGACCGCCACCCAGCTGCGCGAGGTGGTCACCCGGCTGGTGCACGCTGGGCAGTGGCGGCCGGGCGACGCGGACATCCTCGTCGTCATGGACACCGGCTACGACGTCACCCGCCTCGCCTACGTCCTGGCCGACCTGCCCGTCGAGCTGGCCGGCCGACTCCGCTCGGACCGCGTCATGCTCCGGGACGCCGGCCCACGCCGCTCCACCCCGCGCGGCGGACAGCCCCGCAAGCACGGCGGCGTCCTCACCTTCTCCAAACCGGAGACCTGGCACACCCCTGATCAGGCCACGACGTGCGACACCACCCGCTACGGCACGGCCGAAGCACTGGCCTGGGACCGGATGCACCCCCGATTACAGGCCCGTGGCCCCTGGCTCGACCACTGCAGTGAACTCCCCTTGATCCACGGCACGTTGATCCGCCTGAAGGTCGAGCACCTGCCCGGCGACCGCGACCCGAAGCCAGTGTGGCTGTGGTCCTCGCGCACCGGGATGACCGGAGCGGACGTCGACCTGCGCTGGCAGGTGTTCCTCCGCAGATTCGATCTCGAACATACCTTCCGGCTGTTCAAACAGACCCTGGGCTGGACCGTCCCCAAGGTCCGCGATCCACACACGGCCGACCTGTGGACCTGGCTGATCATTGCCGCCCACACTCAACTCCGCCTCGCCCGCCCACTCGCCGAAGACCTCCGCCGACCCTGGGAGCGACCCGCCGAGCCCCGACGGCTCACCCCCGCCCGAGTCCGTCGGGGGTTCCGCCACCTCCGCGTGAAGACCGCCCGTCCCGCCGACGTGCCCAGACCCTCAAAGCCCGGCCCCGGACGCCCACCCGGCTCGAAGAACCGCAGACCAGCCCCACGTCACGCACCTGGGAAGACCGTGAAAAGAGTCGAAACCCTCACCGAACATGTCCGCCTGAAACAGCAGCGAGGTTAATGATCAAGCTTAGATACCTACCAGGAGCCGCAGAAGGCGCAGCGGACGTACGACGACCCGAACACCACGAGCGGTCGGTCCACCTCGGGTGAAAACTGCTCGGACGTCGGCGACAACAAGGTCCTCTGTGCGGAGGTCGGCAAGGTCGGAGATCTGACCAAGAAGCAGCAGGCGTCCGTGGAGAAACGCCTCCGCAGCACACGGGATGACGCTGATCTCGTCAAGTGGTGCAGCGATGTCCTCTCGGACACCGACTGGTTCAAGCGCACAGAAGCCTGCATGAAAAAGGCGACGCCCCTTTACGGGCACATGTACAGCAAATTGCCGAATGGGCAAACCATCCTGATCGGCACTGCCACGTTCGCTTCTGTCATCCAGATCAAGCTAGATCCGCAGTCGACCACGTTCCAGCAGGAATGGACGCTCCTCCCGGTCGATTTCGTTGACTTCGAGGGCAAGTCGTCCGAGTGGGGCCCTCTGACTGTCATTCCGGAATTCTCGTGTGAGCCGCAGTGCTCCACGAGCGCAGCCATCTGGAGAGGGTTCCCGACGTGGATCACGACCGGGACAGACCTCCACCCTGCTGTTGCCACCTTCACCCACACCGCTTCGGGCACGAATACGAATGACAAGTCCACGGTGAAGATGACGTGGAACTGGTCGATCAGGACCCCCGACACGACAGCGGAGCTGAACCAAGGCGAGATGGGGACATCCACGCCGGACCTGGACATCCGTTGCGACAAGGTGGCCGATCCGGCCAAGCCTGGCTGCGTGTTCCACAAGTACAAGCCGACGTGGGTGATGAACTTCAGGAAGACTCCGGCTGCGGTCGCGCATGCGTGGCTGATCCAGTCGAAGCTGCCCAACCACCCCGGCAGCATTACCGCAAACAAGCCGCTGAAGTACCTGCCCAAGGCGGACAAGAACCAGCACAACCGGGACCCGCAGAAGAACCGGGACGTGATCTGCCCGTCGGGCTGGGCAGCCAAGAACGGGCATCCAGACACCAGCATTGTGACGGACATCGCCCCGAACGACACAGCGTCGTGTGACGAGTTCGCGTACGCCGCCTCGTACAACAGCGGCGGCATGCCAAAGTCCCTGGACGGACTGAACGAGGTCGCCAGCGGAGATGCGTGCGTGCAGAGCTATGCCACTCGTGTGCAGCAGGGCGAGTGGCACCTGTACGACGATGAGCGCAAGGCCGGTCCCACGTGGCAGGAGGTCTGCGGACGCTCCAGCATGTCGAGCTGGATCAACACCACCTCGATGGCCAGCTTCTCTGGCGCCTTCGCCGCCGGGAGCAAATACCACCTCTTGGACACGGACGAGTACTGGGTCAAGTTCCCCGAGTTCGAGCACTGCGACGCCAGCAAGGCAACCGTGAAGTGCACGGTCCCAAAGCCGTAAACGACTGACTGGTGGTCCAGGGGCCCCGCGCGCTCCCGGGCCACCAGCCCTAACGGGGACCGTCGAGTTTGATCATCCCGTCGGGGAACAGCCGTGGATCCCTGGGATCAATCCAGGTCAGCCCCTGGCCGCCGGTCAACACCGGCCAGTCGTACCTGTCGTCCACTCCATCCGGCCGGCGCAGACACCGACCCTCCGCCAGCGCCGCAGCAATCTCCTCCAGCCAGTCCACCAGCGGCCAACCACCCTGCCCCAACGGGTACAGATCGTCTCCACCGTCAACCGACCAGTGCCCCAGGTTGCCGAAGGAGGGCTCGCCCCTACGCGCGTCCACATACCAGCCGGACCAGATGTCCCCAGCCGTCCGCGCGAACGGCACAATGCCAGCCTCCCGCTCCCAGTCCCGCGTATGCATCCGGTACTCATCCACCAGGTCAGCGAGCGGCAACATCGCCATGCTGGACGGCAAAACCCCAGAACCATGGCCCCCGTCGAAACCGTCATGGACCCGATACCAGGCCGCGAGCGCCACCGGGAGCTCCACTCCCATAGCCACCTCCGCCGCTGCGATGTCGGCTTCACCAGCCGGAGGGCGCAGCAAATCAGCCGAAGCAGCAGCGTGCTCACACAGCCACGCCTCGATCCGCCCCCAGGCCACAGCCACTCGTTGCGTATCGTCACTCATGCTGAACACCCTATCGGCCGCAGTCTCCACGACCATGACCATTCGCATGGACGCCACCATCGAGACACCGGCCCCATGGCACGGCAAGATCTTCGAGCCGTCTACGGGCCCGGCTGCCTTCCGGAATGAGAGTTCGGACACACCCGATGCCGGGGCTCGGCAGTTGTCCTTTTAGCTTGGCGTTCCCGAACCAGTCCGGGCCGCGCAATACCCGCGGGCTACGGCTCGCCACGCGGCTCAGAAGCCTCCAGCTCCTTCAGCCGTGTGGCGTATGCGGCGGCGATACGCCCGATCTCCTTGGACTCCACGTCCTGGAGCCGACGCTGGTCCTCCACGCACGTCTGCCGCTGCGTCCCAGTCGCGCAGCATTTCCGCTATTCGTTGATCAGTTCCTGGAGCTGCTGACGGAGGGCGGCGGCAGGTGGGTCGGTGAAGCCGGTGAGGAGGGTGAGGGCTTCGGTGCAGTGTTGGACGGCGTGCTCGGGCTGGTCGTTGTCGGCGTGGGCGTCGGCGAGGTGAAATAGGGTCTGGGCGAGGTTCCAGGGCTGGGGCGGGTCGCGGAGGATGCGGACGGCCGTGGTGTGGAAGTCGATGGCCTCGGACAGGCGACCGAGGGCGCGCAGGGTCTGGCCGATGCCGTCGTAGGCCAGGGCCTGACCGGAGCGGTTGCCAATGGAGCGCAGGAGTGCCTCGCACGCCCAGTACGTTTCCAGGGCTTGGTCGTGCTGGTTTTGCTCCCGCAGCAGGGTGGCCTGTTCGAGGCGGAGCACTGCTTCCATTGCGGGAGATCTGCTGTTTTCCAGTAGTGCCAGGGCTTCGGTGAGACGGTCTCCTGCCTGGGTGTAGTGGCCGGCTTCTCGATCGAGGCGGGCCAGGAGGCGCAGTGCGTCGGCGTGCAGGTAGAGATCGGTTCCGGTCTCTCGGTAGATGGCCAGGGCCTGGCGGGCGAAACGGGCGGCTTGCTGAGTTTCGCCCAGATCAGCGGTGACGAAACCGAGGTTGCACAGCGTCATGCCGGTCCGGTCGTAGGGGCCGTGCTGCTGGTAATGGTCCAGGGCCTGTTCCAGACGGGTACGACTGGCGTCCAGTTCGCGCTGCCACAGGTGGACAAGGCCCAGGCCGTTCGCGGATTCGGCCACGCCGGCCCAGTCGCCAATGCGGGTACGCAGCTCAAGCGCGGCCTCGTGATGTTCGGCAGCCTGCGCCAGTTTCTGGGAGTCCTTGCACGCGATGCCCAGGGTGTTGTGCATGAGGGCCTGGGCATGCTGGTCGCCCAGGCGCTGGGCGGCCTCCAGCCCAATGTGGGCCATCGTCAGCCAGTCGTCGAAAGCACCGCTGGCCACGTGGATCCCCTGCAACGTGGCTGACATCTGCCAGGCGATCTCCTCCAGCCCGGCCTGCGCGGCGGTCCGCGCGACAGCCATGAGATTGGCCTGCTCCCTGTGGTACCAGGCAAGCGCGTCCTGGTCGTCTCGGAACACCAGCACCGGCACCGGGCGGTTCTGCACCGAGGGCAGGATTGAGAGATCGAAAGTCTGAGCTGCCCCACGAGCCGCGTCGGCGGTGTGCAGATACCAGTCGGCCACCCGCTGGAGCGCGGCACGCTGGTCTTCAGGGGATTCCTCCTGGTGTGCCTGGTCAGTGGCGTAGGCGCGCAGCAGGTCGTGGAACTGGTACCGGTCCGCTCCGATGGACTCGATGAGATGGGCGCCGGCCAGCAAATCCAGCAGAGCGTGAACCGGCCGGGGTTCCTGGTCGGTCAGGGCGGCGACAGCCTGCACCGAGAAGTCCGGGCCAGGATGCAGCCCCAGGAGACAGAAGAGGCGAGCGGCGGGGGGCGGGAGGGCGCGGTAGGACCAGGCGAAGACGGTGCGTACAGCGTCGGCTTCTTCCTCGTCGGGGCTAGAGAGCGCCTCCCACAGCGTCGACTCATCCTGCAACTGGGCGGTCAGCTCAGGCAGGGCGAGCAGGTGGTGGGTGGCGGCGCGTTCGGCGGCGATCCTCAGCGCCAGCGGAAGACGCGCACACAGCCGTGCCAATTCGGCGACCTGGCCGGGATCGTCGCCGGCGCGGTATCCGCGGGTGGCTGTGGTGATCAAGTCGGCGGACTCCTGCTCGGTGAGCATGCCCAGGGTGATGCGGCGGGCGCCGTCGCGCACGGCCAGCCCGGACAACCGGTGGCGGCTGGTCACCACCGTCAGGCAGCCAGCGGCGCCGGGCAGCAGCGGGCGGACCTGCCCGACCGTGGCCGCGTTGTCCAGCACCACCAAGACCTGCTTGCCCGCCACCAGCGACCGGTACAGCTCCGCACGCTCCTCCAACTCGGCCGGAACCGCCGATCCGGGAACGCCGAACGCGCGCAGGAACCGCTCCAGTACCGCCGCAGGCGCCAGCGGCGGCCCGGTGTCATAGCCGCGCAGGTTCACGAACAACTGCCCATGCGGGAATCGCCCGCTGATCCGGTGGGCCAAGCGGACGGCCAGCGAGGTCTTGCCCACCCCAGCGGTCCCGGCGATCACTACCACCGGCACCGTCCCGTCCGGACCGTCGCTCTCGTCGGGCAGCAGCGCACCCAGCTCGGCGAGTTCGGCGACTCGCCCGACGAAGCCAGACACATCGCCTGGGAGCTGCCGCGGCACCGGAACCTCCATACTCACCGGGGCCAGGCCGTGGAAGTGCACACCGCCGAGTACTTGCCCCGCCTGCACCACATCACGAGCCGAGCCCGACAGGTCCGACCACACCCCACCACGCACCATCCCGTCCCCCGACCCGCCGGGTAAGGCATTCCCCATCCTCAGTCCTCCCCCTCCACCTGACCGACAGCCACTCCATGACAAGAGCGATAAATCCCCTACCCGTCGCCAACCTCATACACCCCACCCTCTCTGTCACAACGGCCCGCAGCTGTGTTGGATACCGGTTACGGATGTCGACATGCGAAAGGGTGCTGCGGCCGAACGTCGGCCCGCAGCACCCTGATGCGCCCCGCTACGTCAGGCAGGCATCTCGAACTCGCCGTTCCATGTCCCCAGCAGGAACGCCTCCCACTCGACCCGGTTGAACGCCACCATCGGACCACTCCTGTTGCGGGTACTGCGCACGTACGCCAGGCCGTCCTCGAAACGGACCTCCACACACCCGTTTGAGCCGGCACTGAAGCTGCTCTTGAACCATCCCTCGCCCGCTGGCAGGAACACCGTCATCGCGGTCATCGTCTTTTCCTTCCTCCGCGCGGGCCGCTCGCCCTGATGCGGCGCCCCGGCGCCTTGAGCACACCGGTGAACACACAGGTGAGGCCACGGTGAGAGGCACTCACTCACACCTCACTCACCACCAGCCCAGGCACCCGGCAGCGAGACGGGCGGACCGCACGAGCCCCGGCGCCTTCGGCCAGAGACACGACGGGCGAGCTTCGGTGGCTCGCCCCGGGGAACGGTCGCGTACCCATTGCGAGGATGTGGTGACCCAGCCCCGCGCGACGGGTGGCCCGGTAACAGCTGGGGCAGGGGTGCTCTGTTGTGACGAGACGGGCGGTTCGCTCCGGCATTTGCTCCTGTGCGCTTCTGGTACGCGCCCCGTGCGCTGTCCAACGGTGGTCCTGCCAAGGACACGCCACCCCGAGCACCGAATCCGCGTTCGCCGATCCGACCCCGCCCGGGCGCGCGTGACGGGGATCTGGACGGTAAAGGGGCACGCTGTGGACGCCACCGGCACAACAGCAGACGGCGAAGACCCGGTGGACCAGCTCCAGCCGAACGCCCGCCTGCGGGCCGTGCCCGACGCGGCCGCCGGCACTCCGCTACCCGAAGACGAGCCGCACCGGCCACCGGCCGACCGCGCGCCGGAGAACCTGGTCCCGGCGGCGGACGGTCCGGTACGGCAGGCCGCTGAAGCGTTCGCGGCCGAACTGATGCGGCTGCGCACCGCCGCCGAACTCTCCCAGCCCGCCCTGGCCCGGCGCCTGGGTTATCACAGGTCCTACGTCACCCATCTCGAATGCTGCACCCTGGCCCCCACCCGGCCGGTCGCCCGCCAGGCCGACCAGTTCTTCGGCTCCGGTGAGACCCTGACACGCCTCTGGCGCGCCTACCACACCGCCCGCACCGCCAGCCGACGCCCACCGCAGCGCCACCAGCCCGCGGCCAGTACCGAGGAGAGGCCCGGCCCAGATGTCGCGGCCGCACGCGGCATCCCGCACGACGCGGACGAGCACGCCTCCGCCTCGTCCGCCCCCGAGGCCGACAGCAGCGGACAGCCCGGCGTTCCACCGGGGTTCGACCTGCGCGGTGCGACGGGCGTGATGTTCGGCGACGGCAACACCCAGCACATCACCCGCTGACCAGCTTGACCCCCGCCCCACGGGAAACGCCCGCGCTGGCCAGCCCCCGGCTCCGGTACTGGGGGAAGCGACAACCCAGAACCACACCACGTGCCCCGGGGGACAGGCCGTTCCCGGGTACCCGCACCGCACAGTAGGGACCCTGACGGATGGACTTGCGCCGCAGCACCGGCGTGCAGATCGGTGAGAACAACACCCAGCACATCACCTACCAGGCGCCGCCCCGGCCCGCCCCCGTCGCCCTGCACAGCACCCTCCCCCGGGACATCGCGGCCTTCACCGGCCGCGAGGGCGAACTCCACCGCCTCCTGCGCGCAGCCGAGGACGAGCGTGCCCCGGTCATCAGCATCCACGCCGTCGACGGCATGCCCGGCGTCGGGAAGACCGCCCTGGTCACCCACGCCGCCCACCAGCTCGCCGCGCGCTACCCGGGCGGACATCGGTTCGTTGACCTCCACGCCCACACCGCCGGTCAGCCCCCCGCCGACCCCAGGGACGTCCTGGCCACCCTGCTCATTAGCATCGGCATCAGCGCCCAGAACCTGCCCGACGCCCTGGAGGAGCGCGCTGCGCTGTGGCGGGACCAGTTGGCCGACCGCAGGATGCTGCTGATCCTGGACAACGCCGCCGGTCCCGACCAGGTCGAGCCCCTTCTGCCCGCTTCCCCGCAGTGCCTGGTCCTGGTCACCAGCCGACGGCGCCTGATCGCCCTCGACGGCGCCGAACCTCTCCCCCTGGACACCCTGCCTGCCGACCAGGCCGTTCGCCTCTTCACCCGCCTGGCCCGCCGCACCTCCACCGATGCTGACCACGGCGCAGTCACCGAAGCCGTACGGCTGTGCGGCCACCTTCCCCTCGCGATCACCCTGCTCGCCGCCCGCCTGGCTCACCACCCCACCTGGGACCTCACCACCTTCACTGACGAATTCGCCACCGCACAGGACCGCCTGGGTGAACTCGAAACCAGCAACCGCGCCGTCGCCGCCGCGTTCGACCTCTCCTACCGAGACCTCCCTCCCCACCTCCAACACCTCTTCCGCCACCTCGGCCTCCACCCCGGCCCCGACATCGACCCCTACGCCACCGCCGCCCTCACCGACGTTCCCCTCGCCCAGGCGCGACGCCACCTGGAAACCCTCTACACCGACCACCTCATCGAAGAACCCACCCCACGCCGATACCGCCTCCACGACCTACTCCGCGAATACGCCCACGCCCTCACCACCCACGACCCCACCGAAACCCACACCGAAGCCACCCACCGCCTCCTGAACTACTACACCCACACCGCCCAAACCGCCGACCACCACCTCAACAACACCCCACACCCCCACGCCCCCACCGCACCCAACGCCGCGACCACACTCGCCACCCGCGATCACGCGCTCGCCTGGATGCGCGCCGAATACCCCAACCTCATCGCCTGCGCCCACCACACCATCAGCCATACCAAACCCACGCACCTCATCGCCCTCGCCCACGCCATGACCGCCTACCTCCGCCAGCAAGGCCCCTGGGACCAAGCCATCACTCTCCACCACACCGCCGCCCAGGCCGCACACCACACCAACGACCGCCTGGGTGAAGCCGAGGCCCTGCTGGCTCTGGGCTGGGTGCGGCGGCTGTCGGGTGACTATGCAGAGGCGGACGAGCTGGCTGGGCAGGCCTTGGAGCTGTACCGCACCATCGGCAACCACCACGGCGAAGCCGACGCCCTGCTGGCCCTGGGTCGGGTGCGGGAGTGGACGAGTGACTGTGCGGAGGCGGGTGAGCTGGTCGGGCAGGCCTTGGAGCTGTACCGCACCATCGGCAACCACCACGGCGAAGCCGACGCCCTGCTGGCCCTGCGTCGGGTGCGGGAGTTGACGAGTGACTATGCGGAGGCGGGTGAGCTGGCTGGGCAGGCCTTGGAGCTGTACCGCACCATCGGCAACCACCACGGCGAAGCCGACGCCCTGCGGGCCCTGGGCGGGATGCGGCGCATGACGGGTGATGCGGGGGCAAGCGAGCTGGTCGGGCAGGCCCTGGAGCTGTACCGCACCACCGGCGACCGCCACGGCGAAGCGAACGCCCTGCAGATGCTGAGCGGGGTGCGGTGGCACACGGGTGAGGTGAGGGCAGGTGAGCTGACCGAGCTGGTCGGGCAGGCTCTGGAGCTGTTCCGCACCCTCGGCACCCGCCTCGGCGAAGCCAGCAACCTGCAGACCCTGGGCTGGGTGCGGCGGCTGACGGGTGACTACGCGGAGGCCGGCGAGCTGAACAGGCAGGCCCTGGAGCTGTACCGCACCACCGGCACCCGCCTCGGCGAAGCGAACAACCTGCTGGCCCTGAGCTTCGTGCGGCGGCTGACGGGTGACTATGCGGAGGCGGGTGAGCTGGCCAGGCAAGCCCTGGAGCTGTACCGCACCCTCGAGACCCGCTGCAGTGTAGCGATGGCCCTGCTGTCCCTGGGCTGGGTGCGGCGGCTGACGGGAGACTACGCGGAGGCGGACGAGCTGAACAGGCAGGCCCTGGAGCTGAACCGCGCCACCGGCACCCGCCTCGGCGAAGCCGACGCCCTGCTGGGCCTGAGCTCGGTGCGGCGGCTGACGGGTGACTACGCGGAGGCAAGCGAGCTGGCTGGGCAGGCCCTGGAGCTGTACCGCACCATCGGCAACCGCCAGGGCGAAGCCGACGCCCTACAGGCCTTGGGCCGGGTACATACCGAGTTGAAGAACTTCGCCACGGCGACCGATCTCCTCGCCCGTTCACGGGCCTTCTTCGCGGAAGTCGGTGACCCGCAGAGAGAGGCGGAAGCACTGAACAGTACAGGCGCCTTGCTCGGCCTATCCGGAGAGCCGCAGCGGGCGCTTGCCACCTACCAGCAGGCTCTCCTCCTGGCGCGTCAGGTCCGTAGTCCCCTGGATGAGGCAAACGCCCTTGAAGGAAAAGCCCGCTGCCAGGCATACACGGACATGCAGTCCGCGATCGCCAGTCTCCGCGAGGCCGTGTCCATTTACAAAAGCATCGGCGCCGCTGAGACACCCGCCGCCACCGAGTACCTCATCCATCTGGAATCCGGACAAGGCGGCTGGATTGATACCGCCGAGGGTAAGTAGGGGCCGAGACCGATGGATCTGCGCCGCAGCACCGGAGTCCAGGTTGGCGAAAACAACACCCAGAACATCACCTACCAGGCCACGGACAGACACGTCCCCACTAGTTCTCCTGTCACGCAGATCAATCGCGGGAAGGCAGGAAATGGCGGCAGTCTGATCAATTTTCTAATACAAGGAGACGTGCGTGGTGGAATAATCCAGATTGGACCACTAAGTGCAGCAGCTACCCCCATGCTCCGTAAGGCAATATTGATTGCGCTCATCATTCTGCTTCTACTCACAGGTATGGGGGCCTACGGTTTAATTCATCTGGCCAACAAAACTTCCGACAGTCAGGCAGACCCCCGCATCACAGGTAAAGAGCATGCCTTGCAAGCACTGCCGAGCCTGGGGGACATGCCGTACAACTGGCGCGAAAAAGAAGCGAAAACAATAGGCTCACCCAGCGTGGACGGTGAACTCTACACGGCATACGTGGGTTTCGAGTCACCGAACGAAGAGTACTATTTGCTCTTTTACTTGAGGTTGATGGCGGGTGACGGTGTCGCCCAAGCGCAATTCCGCGACGAGTCTGAGGGGTGGCTTGCCGTCTCTAACACCGCAAAAGTCGGCGATGAATCTTATACGATGCGCGTCGAGGATCACGAATTTTTCGCCCTCAACTACAGATCGGATTCGGTCATGGCGTACGTTGCAATAAAAGGGAAACCGCCAAGGAGATGGCTGGATATCGCCGCCGAGGGTGCTCAGATGCTTCTCGCACGCATAGATGACGTGCGCGAAGGGATCGAACCGCGAGCGCGGATAACCCACTTGTAAACCCGTCACTACTGACCTTGAACTCGTGATGTCGGGATGGGCTGGCTGGTCCTTGTCCTGTGCAATATCTCCGTTGGATACTCTATCCGCAGGGGGGGCTGGTTGACCGCCGAATGTCGGGAGTTCTAGGAACGGTTACGGCTGGGGGCGGCCGAGGATTTCCAAGTCGGCTGTGGTGTGGTGACAGGAGGCGGCATGGACGTCGATGAGGTTGCGCACGGCCCCGCGGTCGGCCAGCGCCCGCACCTTGGTGCCGATGACGTCGTCCAGAGCGAGGACGGGACCGTACACGGTAGGCGTCGGCGGGCGCCAGAATGCCTCTTTGAGGATGTCGACCTCGCACTCCTCGCCGCTGGCAGGGTCGGTGACGACGAGACGGCCGGAGAGCGGGTCGACACCGATCTCCCGCACCCGCCAGCCGCGCTCGGCCAGCCCAGCAGCGAGGGCGCGGGTGATCTCCGCCATGGGGGCAGGGGTCTCCGTGACGACGTCGAAGTCCTGGCTGAGCCGGTCGACCAGGCCGTGGGCCTGCACGGCGTACCCGCCAGTGATGACCAGCGGGTAGGGGGTGCCGATGGCCAGGACGTCGGCCAGGAGCCGGCGGTGCAGGTCGCTAAGGTTCACGCCGCGGCTGCCGGACGGGCGGCGGCCAGCTCGGCGAACGCGGCTTCCCATACGTCTCGGATGGCGCGGCTGATCAGCGTGCGCAGCACGGGCCACTGGGCCGCCAGGAGGTCGCGGTTCAGCAGGGTGATGAGGTCGTCGTGCTGTCCTTCGGCCAGCAGTGTGCGGTACATGCTCATCCGCGACCGTGGCCGGTCGAGGTCGAACCGGGTCAGGCCCGACCAGGCCACGTGCAGCGGCAGCTGCACCGTGCCGTGCGCCGGCCCGGCCAGCTCACCGAGCCCGGCGGGCAGCCTGCGGGCGTACCGCTCCCGCAGCACCTCAGCAGCAGACGGCGACGACTCGGCAGCGGGCATGGCGGACATGCAGACAAGTATGGTGCAGTGCTCGGGTGAGCGTGCCGCCGGTGACTTCCCGCTGGCGTCAACGAGCAATCGGAAAGGTCTTTGCCGAGCAGTGTCCGGAGCTGTGGGAGGCGCCGGTTGTTGAGCTCATAGGACCAGTGGGACTCACCGCTCGACTCGGCGCCGGGCGAGTTCCTTGAGCTCCATGCGTGCGGCGGGTGTGCCCGCTGGTCCACGCCAGTACGGGTGCCCGGCGATCTGGGCCGACAGCTCCTGCAGGCGTCGGCGGTCCGTGGCCGTGCTGGTCGCCGGGCTGGAGTCCGCGAGCTGCCAATACGTGCGGTACCAGGCGGTCTGCGCCTCCATGAGGTCAGAGGGGAAGTCGTTCTGGGTCATGCCCCGGTTAGATCGCTTGTTCGAATTTGAAGGCAATAGGGCGCGCGGCGTCCGAGGGGGCTGGCGCGCGGGGTCCGCCCGCACATGTCTGCCGCACGGCCTGCCGGGACGCTCCGCGGCGGAGGGCTCGAGGAGGGTCAGCCGCAGTCGTTGCGGTTGATACGCAGCGAGCGGGTCTGGTCGTTGAGGTTGTAGCCGCGCAGGTCGTGGATCGATCCGCCACTCTTGGTGACGCATACCCACCGGCCGGAGTAGTTCCTCTTTTCGTAGACGCGTGCGGTGCGGCCGGAGTTGTTCCGCACCGAGCTGCTGCGATCGCGGATGGCGGAGGGGAGGTCCTTCACGCTGCCGTCGACGGCCCGCTTCACCCACGGTTGCCCGCCGAAGTTGATCTCGGGGTAGATGCAGACGTATCCGTCGGGGCAGTCGATCTCTGCCGACGCCGCGTCGGCTGGTGCGGCAGCGGGAGCTGTGGCGGTCAGGAGGGGCACGGTCAGCGCGGCGGCCACCAGGCCGCGGGAGAGAAGGTGGTTCATCATGCTCATAGCGACCGCACCGAGGTGCTCACTGCGTTGCGTCGGCCTCGGTCCGGGCCTCTTCGGCCTCCGTGCGCAGGTCGGGGACTGCTGGGTGGTCGGGGCCGTTGACGCGCAGGACGTCGCCGAGCAACCGCTCGAAGGTCGCTGCGGCCGGCGCATGGCGCCCGGCCTGTCGGTAGGCGCGGGCCAAGCGGTAGCGCGCGTCGTAGACGTCGCTGTCGTCCGGGTGACGCGTGCGCTCGTACGCTGCCAGATTAGCGCGCAGGAACTCGATCGCGTCGGTGAGCCGACCGGTGCCGAGGTAGGCCTTGGCGAGCTCGGAACGGACGATGAGCGTCGTGTCGTGGTCGGTTCCGCTGATGGCGACGATCCCGGCGAGGGACCGCTCCAACCACTCGATCGCCCGCCCTGTCTGTCCCGCTTCGTGGAAGGCAGCACCCAGATTGGCCATCCACGAGAACGTCCGGAAGTGGTCGACGCCGAAGTAGCGCTCGTAATCGTCGAGCATCTCCCGGCCGAGCGCGATGGCCTCCGGGTGGCGACGGGCGTCGAGGTAGGCGTGGAACAGGGCTGCCTCACGTTGGAAGGTGTTGTCGTGCTGCGGCCCCAGATCCTTGATACTGCCCGCCACGGCACCCTCCAGCAGTGTGACCGCCCTGTTGATCTGTCCTTCGGCGTGGCACATCCGGGCCAGTTGGTGCTGGACAAACAGCAGGGTATCGGTGCCTTCCGGCTCTGGTGTGCGCTCGTAGCCGTCCAGGGCCCGCTGGTAATAGGTGATCGCCTCGGCGTTGCGTCCGGCGGTGCGGTAGGCCTCGGCCAGCTGTGTGCAAGTTGTCAGAGTGTCGCGATGCTCCGGGCCGACGACCCGCTCGTAGCCGGAGAGGATGGCGTGGTACTCGCGGATCAAGCCGTCCAGCTGGGCTCCCGCGTCGCCACCGTTGGCCTGGACGGTTGGCGGGATTGCCATGAAATATGTCGCGTAGTCGGCCCGCATGCGCAGTACGTCCACGTGGTCGCGCCCCAGCCGCCCGGCTGCTTCGTCGATGCGATCTCTGAGCTGTTGGAAGAACTCGGCGTTCAGCTCGAGGATGTTGTCTTCATGGTAGTCGGCGGTCATGCCGGTCCTTCCGCAGTCGTCGCGCCGGGGGAGGCGAGCCGGTGGACGACCGCCGCGCGCATGAGGTCCAGCAGGGCGCTCACCTCGGGCGAGGGAGCTTCGAGCGCATCCAGGGCCGCTAGGTCTCCTTCCGCGAGCGACGCCAACGGGCGGTGCGGCCATACGGTGGGGTGGTGCAGGTCGTGGAGGGTGGCGACAAACTTCCAGCTGTGTTGGCGGTGTTGCCAGCTCCCGTGGACGAAGTAACGTCCGTTCGATGAGGCGGTGTGGGCATGCGGCTCGTCGACTCGCACGGTGACAAACCGAGGTGCGGGTACGGGCACCAGGGTGGAGCTGTCGAAGAAGCGGGTCTCATTCCCCTGCTGATCATTCTCCCGCTGCGCCGAGCCGCCCAGAACCCGCCAGTCCGGCAGGACGAACAGCTGCCAGAGCGGGGGCGTCCCCTCGGCATGGGCGATGAGGTGCACCGCTCCTTCGGCCAGTTCCCAGCGGCACAGTTGGCCGTCGGCGCCGGAAGTCACCACTTCATCTGGGGAGGGCATGGCCAGTCCGAGGATCTCGCCGTGGCCGACAGGGACCAGGGTCTCGGCATGAGCCGAACGTACCAAGGTGTCCGTGACCACGAACCGCTCGCCGTAGGCTATGACCACCCGGGTACCCGTCGGGTCCACGGCCAGCCGATCAGCGCGGGGTAGCCCGAAAGAGCGCAGATCGACGTCGTTAAAGTGTCCTTCGCGCGTGCCCACCAGGATGGTGGGATTTCCCTTCATCCGGACGAGAAACCCGTGGGCGGTAACTGCGGTCGAGGCGAAGCACAGGGCGCTTCCAGAGGCGATCACCGCCCCGACCCCGTCGGCGTAGCGCACCAATTCGTCCTCGTCTCCAGGGCGTTGGGAGTGACGGACTGCCAGGACTGCGTCGCCATCGAGACAGACGAGGGCCTCGTTCACCTCCTCGCCTTCGTGCACACGGTGGTGTCGCCCAGTCGCCAGGTCCAGCAGCTCCAGCCACCGCTCACCGTCCTTCCCTCTCGGGTAGAACGCCATCCGGGGCTGGCAGAAGGCGAAGGAAGTCAAGTGGACCGAGAACCCGTCGAACGGGACCTGCCGCGCCCCGGGTGCCATGCACGCCTCGGCGAGCGCGGCGGCCGTGCGAGGGTCGACCGACGCCAGCCGGTGCAGCAGCTCTCGCCCGGATGCGTCAGTCGGCTGCCAGCGGTCTGCCAAGAAGCGGCGGACCAGCCGTACAGTGTCCAGGACCGGCACCGAGCAGGCGAAGTCCCACAGGTGTTGCCACTGTGCGGCCTCGGCGAGCCGCTCGGCCGCCTCATCGATCTCCTTTTCAGTGCCCCACGGCAGGCGCTCCTCCGGGCCCTCAGCGTGTCGCAGCGGGTACAGCGCGGCCATACGACTCTCGGTGCCGCCGTCCCGCAGCGACTGCCGGTAGAGCGTCAGCGCTTCCTCCGCGGCGGCGCGGGCCTGCGGATACCGGCCGGCGTTGTCGAGCGCCGCGGCGAGTGTCGCGACAGCGGCCGCGAGCATCGGCCGGTAATAGCGGGGATGGGCTTGTGTCAGCTTCCGGTAGATGTCGACTGCCTCCCCCATGGACGCCATGGCGTCGGTCGGCGGTCCGGCCTCGAAGCGAAACTGACTCAGTTCCAGGAGTGCTTTGGCAAGGACCGGACGGCCGTTGTCGGGATACAGGAAGAGAGTCGAACGGATCGTGCCCACGGTCTCCTCTGCCAGCTCCATAGCCTCGTCCAAGCGGCCGACCCGGGCCAGCGCACTGCATCGGTCGGTCAGCAGGTCCAGATGCCGGGGGTAGCTGAGCAACCATCGGCGCGGCTTCCGGGACAGCACGTCCTCGTGCAGCGCTATGGCCTCTTCGGCCAGGGACAGTGCCTGGTCGGGCTCTCCGAGCACGGACAGCGTCCGGCTCAGGCCGCTCAGCAGGTCGACCAAGATCGCGTAGAGATCGGGCTCCGCATGCGCCAGCGGCCGCAGCAGCGCGATGGCCTCTTCCAGACGGGGGCAGGCTTCGGCGTGCTGGCCGGTATTGGTCAGCTGTGCGCCGAACTGCCCGAGAGCAGAGGCCAGGCCTTGCCGGTGCGCGGGGTCGGCGTGCGCCGCCCGTCGGAACAAGGTGACCGATTCTTCGGCGATGTCCCGGGCGTCCGTCCACCGGCCGGCCTGGGCATGGCTATAGGCGAGCCCCATGAGCAGATCAGCCCGAGTCGCCTCGTCGGCGGTTGCCAACAGATGGTCGGTCAGTATCCGGTCACCGAGATCGCCGATGCCGACGGCCAGTTCGGGCACGCGTTGGTCGTGGAATCCCAGGTAGAGCAATTCGAGTACGACCTTGTCGGCGTCCTCGATCGCCGCCAGCGAGGACAGCAGCGCGCTGCCGCCAGCCCGGGCCAGTTCAGGCTTCCGCAGCAGTAGCGGATACAGCACCCGCTCGCCGACATGCGGCCAGCGCTCGGTCGCCGCAGCGAGGAAATCCAGCGTACGCCCAGCCCACCGGGGCGGCCTTCCATAGCGCCTGTCGAGCACGGTGTGGGCCGCGGTGACCGACCACAAGTCAGTGGGGTATCCGGTGACGGGGCTGCCTGGCACGGTGAGCGCGAGGAAGTCCTCGGCCAGCCGGTCCGGCATCAGAGGCTCCAGGACGTCGGTGCTCGCTGGCAGCGCGGCCGGGTAACAGACGGCATGGTCGGACACCACCTGACCGACCCGCTCGAACATCAGCCCGGCCAGCAGTTCCTCGGCCCGCTCCCGTCGCAACGGCCCGGTCAGGACCGCGGTGAACACGGCCCGGCCCATCACCTGGTCCGGCGTGCAGAAGTCGACGCCGCGTAACCGGTTCTCGTGGAGTTGTCGCCAGTTCTCCTGCTCCCGGTCGAGCAGATAGCCGGTGAGCCCGAGCATGTCCGTCGGCGGAGTACGGCCCTGGGCCCGGGCATCCACCGCGACCAGAGCGGCCATGTGCACCGCCAGGGTCAGGCTGAAGTCAGGGTGGCTCAGGTCCACCGGGCAGGTGACGTCGTCCGGGGCCGGTCCGGGTAGTGGCGCGCGAAGCAGTCCCGCGCGGCGCGAAACATCGGGGCGCGGATGTCCTGCTCCGCGGGGAGCGGCGCCAGCGGCTGGTCGGAGGTCTCCATCCCGGTCCGTAACCGGTTCAGCGCCCCGCGCAGGGCCGGCCAGCCTCGGACGGACCGCGCCAGCAGCAGCACCCGCACGGGCACGCTCTGCCGCAGCAATCCGTTACGGAACAGCCAGTTGAGGTGCCCCGTGGGCCATCGGTCAGCGTAGTCGACCAGCAGGAGCACTCCGCGGTGATAGCGCACCCGCAGATCCTGGCTGCCTTCGGCCGGCGGGTGAGTGTCGGTGCCGTGCACCGCGTGCACCACGAGCCATCCGGCCTCCTCACAGTGGGCGGCGAACCGGACGGTCAGCCGGGTCTTGCCCTGGCCGCCCGCGCCGTGCAGTCAGCGCGCCGCCAGCCGGTCGGTCGCATCCCGCCAGGCGGTCAGCTCGGCCAGCTCGTCGTCCCTGCCCAGGAAATCGACCACTTCCAGTCGGGCGTCCAGCATCCGGCACGGCTGCGCCCGCAGCCACTCCGATCCCTGCGCAGCTGCCTTCAGGTGCCGCAGCAGCAAGTAGAGCGGGCTGCCGTCGCCGAACACGTGGAGGTCCGCGCCCACCACCCCGTAGGCGAAGCCGCCGACTGCCCGGACCTCCTGCTGGGCCTCCCGCGGTGGTGGCCAGCCGTCGTCGGAAGAGGTCACGCCTCGTCCTGCGGACGGGACGCGTCCGGACACGTCCGGGACTCGTCGGTCTGCCGGTAGATGATGTTGCCGCCCTGGACGGCGAATTGAGTGGCGCTGCCGTAGGCGACGTTCTTCTGCACCCATGGCTGCTGCCCGCTCGATGGCTGAGGGTCGATCCGGTCGGCGTCGGATTGGGCGGGGGCGGCGAGCGGCCGGGCTGTTCCCGGGGCGTCCGCCTCCGGGGTGCGGCTGATCAGTTCGAAGGCGAAGGCCGCCGCGTTCCGGGAGGCGACCGGCTGCCAGTGCTCGTCATGTGCCTCGCCCTTGTCTCCGAGCAGATCGGAGATGCCCCGGACCACCAGCGCGTCCAGCTGCTGATTGGCATACGCGCCGGCGAGGAAGCCAAAGCCCTCCATGTCCACCGCGAGCGCGTCACCCGCGCTGGCCGCGAGCCTGAGCCCGACGTCCGAGCGGTGGTGCGCCACCACCCGGCCGCCCGCCGCGAGGGGCTTCACATGGGCGCGGGGGCGCGACGCGTCATCCCCGGAGCGGATCCGCCGCTGCCATGTGTCGGCGGCCGCCACCAGCCGGGCCAGCTGCACCAGCCCGTACGCGGACTGATACGTCTTCTGTCGGGGCAAAAACCCCGACTCGGTGTCCTTGCCCGTCTCGTAGTCGTACACCGCATCGGCGGCCACCACATCCCCCAGCGCCACATCCTTGCGCCCGCCCGCCACCCCCACGAACAACACCGCCCGGGGCGTGAAAAGCGCCGCCGCCCGCTCAACCGAGGCCGCCGCGCCCGGATTCCCCGGACCCGTCATATGGATGGCGACGGTCCGCTCGGTAGGCCCGTCGCGGAACACACCCAGCTCGAACAGCGAGCCCCGCTCCGCCTCGACCAATCGTGGCTTCTCCAGATGGGCGTGCACCGCCCGGTACTCGACCTCCAGCGCGGTCAGAATCACCACATCGGCCCGCACCGCGTCGCCGTTGCCACCTACACCCACAGATCCCCCTAGGGCTGCCCTTGCCCACACCTTACGGACACCGACGCACCCGATGTGGCTCTGTTCACGAGAACAGGGCGACAGTTGTTCAGCAGCCCGGGAGCCCTGTAGACGACAGCCGAGCGGGGTCCATCAGAAAGTCGGAGGACCCCTGCGGCCGCTTTCCGCCGGGGGTCTCCGCTCGCCTCACCGTACGGTGATCACCTGCGGCACCGGCGTACGGCCCTGTCCGGACTCACTCACGGCCTGTGTGAACGGTTGGAGGGCCACCCAACGGCGAATGCCCTGAATTGCCTCCGTTGCTGTTCATCCTCCGCGATGCGGTCGGCGAGCACGACTCGATCGATGGACGGGACGGAGGGCCAGACGCCGAACCTCGGTCGAGTCGAGAGTCTCGACCGCACCGGCTGGCCGGAGCGAGCCCGTACCGGCCTGCGCACCCTAGCCGCCTCGGACTGACCGAGGAGGTCGTTGCTGTCGTCGTCCTGCTCACCTCCGACCGGACTGCCTCGGCCACCGGGGCCGGGTTCGACAGGTCGTGCCGGAGACCTTGGTGTGCCGCTCAGCGCAATGAGCGGTATAGCCAGCGGTAAACCTGGGCCACAACCACGACTGTGAATAAAGCTACAGCGGATTGAATTGGCCCGGGAGAACCTTCTGAGAGGAAACGAACGAAGAGACGGCCGACCAGAGCCTGGCACGAGGAAGCTGAGCACGGTGCCAAGCCGCAGGCCTGGGGAGAGGTTCGTGGAGAAGATCTTCGACAGCAAAGACTTCCCAGCGCGAGATGCTCTTTCAGCGTGGGAGAAGGTCACCTCGGATGCAGTGATGCCGACATCGTTCAAGCTGATCGGTACAGACGTCTTCCGTGGATGGTTCAGCACGATGCCACTGGGAGCGGTCCAAGTATCAGCGATGGCCTACTCGTCGTACATCACACAGAGAACCCCGAAGCTGATCCGCGCCTCGGACCCGGAAATCCTGGCCTTCGGCGTCACGAACTCCGGCCCACATGTGATCGAGCAGAATCGCAATCGCGCTGAGCTCCGACCGGGTGAACTCCTGCTCGTCGAAAGCTCACGCCCCTTCGAGACCTACGCCGACGGCGGGAACACCCTCATCCAGTTTCCCCGCGCGCTGCTTCCCTTACCGACCCGCCACATCAATCAGCTCATCTGCCGAGCCCTTCCCGGCGATCAGGGCATGGGACGCCTGCTGACAGCCTTCCTCACCCACCTCGCAGTTCACAGCACGAGCTACACGCCCCATAACGCCGCGCGACTCGGCACCGTCGGCCTGGACTTGGTCACCGCTACACTGGCGCACTTCCTGGAGCGTGAGGGAGACATCCCCTCCGACTCCCAGCAACGCGTCCTGTACATGCGCATCACCGCGTTCATCGAGCGTCACCTCGGCGACACCCTCCTTACTGCAGGCGAGATAGCAGCAGCCCACCACATCTCAGTTCGCTCACTGCACAGGCTTTTCCAGCAACACGGCCTGACCGTCCGTTCCTGGATACGCGGCCGACGCCTCGAACGCTGCCGTCGAGACCTGGCTGACCCTTTGCAACGTCACGTGCCTATCCACGCCATCGCAACGCGCTGGGGATATCCCCAGGCCGACGTGTTCTCCCGAGCGTTCCGGTCGCACACCGGGATGTCCCCCAGAGCGTTCCGCGGCGGATCATAGGGCAGCGGGCGCCCGGTGATCGCACCGAACACATGGCACGGTCTGCCAACGAGATGGCGCTCCACGTCAATGTCTCGCTGTAGACCGGCTGGAACGCTGGACGCTGGCAGGTCGAGAAGACAAGGTACTCAACCGCTGAGAACCCGGCCTGTCACAAGGAGGCTATTGTGCGACTGCGCAGGAAGGTGTCCGTCGCCCTCGGGACCGTGGCCCTGCTCGCCGGAGCATCGTTCACGCAGGCCCACGCGTCCGGGCCGGCCACGTCCAGCGGTCTGTCCAGCTGCCCCTCGGGCTACGCCTGTTTCTGGGGGTGGTCCGGATACTCCGGCAACATGGGCAAGGTAGCCGGAAACAACTCCGACTACCGAGCCCTGACAAGCAGCAGCGACGGGTGCGGGAGCACCTGGAACAACTGCATCCGGTCTGTCGCCAACCGCGGGACCCAGTGCACGGTCTACTTCTACGACGACTACAACTACGGAAAGTCGCACCGCTGGCACAGCCTGAGTCGAGGCGACGAAGTGGGTGACTTCGCCACAGGGTACAACGACGCCGGCTTCAAGGACGTGATCAGTTCCAACAAGTGGTGCTCTTCGTGAGTCTTCGCACCAACCGGCGGTCCGCGCTCCTGGCGCGGACCGCCCTGGTGGGAGTCGTGCTCGGAGTCGGCCTGACGAGCTGCACGGAACAGCACGCGACCAACCGCCCCATGGGACCGGTCCCTGCCCCCAGCGCATCGGCGGTCGATCTGGCCACGCACAGCGGCACCTGGCCCCGAACCCAGCGAGGGATCGAGGACGCCCTGTCCGCGCTGGAGCGCCGCTGCCTGCGCGACAACGGATTCGACTACCCCGTCGTCAGATCGGCACCGTTCACCAAGCCGGAGAATGAGACCGCTGTCATCAACCTCGCCGGGCGCACTACACACGGCTACGGCTTCGACGCCGCACCTACGGCACCGCCTTCCGACGCCTTCTACAACCGGTTGACGGCCAAGGAGAAGCGCCGGTTCACCGCCGTACTGTTCGGCCCGGACGACAAGAGGAGGACCGTCGGACGCTTCCGTATGGGCACGGTGAGCGTGCCCACCCAAGGCTGCACCGCACAGAGCCGGCGGAAGCTGTTCGATAACGTCGTCACATGGGCCCGGATCACCTACACGGCAGAGGACATCGACGAGAGACTCGCCCGTGCAGCCACATCCGACCCGCAGTACACAGCGGCGCTGCGACTGTGGTCCGCGTGCATGAAGTCGCGCGGTTACATCTTCACGTCTCCGGCCAAAGCCGAGGCTGCGGCCAAGGCGGCGCACGGCCCTACCGGTCCCCCAGGGAAGACACCCGCAAAGGAGATCCACATCGCGGTGGCAGATGGCACATGCGCGCAGGCGTCCCATCTGCCCCGGTCGGAACTCCAGGTCCGCCGACGCCTCGTGACGACACTGCCGCCGAACGACCGACGACTGCTGGAACACCTAGCGAAAAGCCGCTACATGGCTCTGAAGCGAGCCGATTCCCTGGATTGACCTGAGAGGCCATGTCACCACCGTAGGCACGCCGCCCAGCACCGGCTATGGCCCGGGAGCGCCGGCTCCACCGCCTGGAGCGCGGAGGAGCCGAGCGCGGACGCCGCCGCGATCGGCTCCTCATCCAGCTCGTCCGGCTCCGTCAGCTCCATGAACTTGCGCTGGGCGGTGTGATGTCAGCCTGAAGCGACGCCCGGACGTGGGCGGCAACGGCGGCGACGTCGTCCGCGTCGTCCAGATCGGCGGACCAGGTAGCCGCGATCAGGCCGGCCTCCACCGTCAGGGCCTCGGTCCGGCGCCGGTAGCCGCATGGCTCGCACAGCCCGGCCGCCTGGTCCTGCCCGCAGTCCTCGCACGGCAGCGCCTGACGGGCCGCCTCGGCGGCGGGCCTGCACCGTGGCGGCCTGCTCACGCCGCCACACGAAGTTCTCCGCGTCCAGGGCCGCCTCTCGCCAAGGCGGCCCGCCCATCTGCTGGACGAGTGCGAGCAGGTCGAAGATTTGGTCGGCCTCGCCCTGGCCGGTGACAACCTCCTTGAGGCGCTGCCCATCCGATCCGAAGGGCTCGATGATGCGGGACGAGTCGCCGCTCGGATGCCCGTCAGGGTCTTTTTGGTCTGTCCCGTTTCAGGCTCTTGCTCGGTTCCTCCCGGTGCTTCACTATCTGTGATCATACGAATACGACGGATGGCGGGCGCACAACCCCGTGCCCTCATCTGAGCGCCGCTCTGGCTCAGGCTGCCGGTCATGACGAAGCCGGGACCGCTGACTCAGCCCCGGCTTCGACTCGTTGCTCTGACTAGGCGGCCCCGCCTCCCGTCCGCCGGATGATCAGACGCGCGATCTCCCGGCAATGGTTGGCCACAGCTCGGCCATGCTCGCGGATGGTCTCTGCCCGCTCCTGTGACTCAGATCCGCACGGGGCGGCCGGGTCCGAAGCGATGGAGATCAGAGCGAGCACTCCGAGAAGTGTCGGAACTGCTTCCGTCAGAGCTTTGATCATTTTCGATCAGGCCTCCCTTGTGGGAAGTGCGCTCTGTGACCCCCAACTTATCGCGCGCCCTCCATTACGTCAGGCAGTCACCACAGGCGGCCCGATCAGAGTGCACTCCGCCACCAGGACTCCCGGGGCGGAGTGCACCACGCGGTACAGCGCCCAGTGGCCCCCATCCAGCCGCCCGGCCACCTGCGACCGGTGTGCGCCAGCACCCGACCGCCCAGCGGTCCACCGACGAATCGCACGATCACCATGTGTCCTCCTTCTAGTAGTGGAGGGGCCGTCCCCTCCACTACTTCAGGAGCTCCCGTCCCGGCACGGACAGCATCGCCCGCGCGGCGCCCGCCGATCGCGGGAGGAATCGTCGGGGCACCGCGCCGGGGCGAGGCGGGTGGGTCATTCCTCGGGCGGGGGAGCGTCGACGGCCCGGTTCCGCTCCCGTCGCCGGATCATCCCCCGCCAGAGGGCGGTTCCGGTGACGAGCAGGATTCCGGCGACCAGGTTGTCGGCCACGTCGTGGGCGAGGAAGGCGAGCACCGGTTCGGTCTGCTGCGTCATCGGCCACCCCCGGCCGGGGCCTGGGCCGCAGCTCCGTACCGGACGTCGACCTCGCCGCGCTCGGCCATCGCCCGGGCCCGCTTGCACAGCCGGGCGAACTGGCCCTCGACCGCGCGAGAGGTCATGCCCCACCTCCGCCAGCGAAGCCCGCAACGTCTCCTGCAGCTCCGGGTGTTCCGCCGCTCGCTCCACGGCCAGTGCCGTACGGAACTCGCGTCGTGCCCGTGCCCGCGCCCGCGCACCTGCCGCCGCGTACGACTGACCCAGGCGGCGCCGGATCTCCATCTCGAGCCGCGTGCGGTGTGGCTCCGAACGCTGCGAGATGCCTGCGTGCAGCGCCAACGCCTGGCGATGGCGGCGTTGCGCCTCTGCAAGGTCCTCCGCGACCGACCCCAGCCGTGTCAACGTCAACGCCAGCAGCAGCGCGTCGCCGGTATCCCGCAGCAGTGCCTCACTGCGCAGCAGCACAGCCCGCGCCTCTGCCCGTTCACCGAGCGCCGCATGCCCGTCCGCAAGGAAGACGAGGCGCTGGCTGACCAGTATCGGGCGGCCGTTGCGCTCTGCCGCGGCGAGCGCCGCCCGCCCGTCGGCGAACGCTGTAATCACCTCACCCTGCCTGAACCGGCTCATCGACCGCAGCGCCAATGCCAGCGACACCCCCCACTCGTCGTCGGCCCGTTTCAGGATCGGCAGCACCTCATCCATGGTGGGCGTCACCGTGTCGTACCGCCCCTGCAAGAAGTCCTGCATGGCCAGACCGGTCAGAGGCAGCGCCGCCATCGTCTCGTCGCCGTTCTCGCGGGCGGACTTCAGCGCCTGCCGGAACCAGTCGTTACCCTGCGCGTGCCGGCCCTGTTGGTAGTCCAGCAGCCCGAGCGACACCGCCGCCAGGACCTGCATCGCCGGGTCTCCGCTCCGCGGCGCGCAGCGCCGTCGTCAGCGCCGTGCGCCCCTCGTCGTAGCGATCGTGGTGGAGGAAGTAGTCCCGCAACGCAACCCCCAGCTGCGCCGTCAGGACGTCCTCGCCGTGCGCCGCCGCGTACCTCGGTACGTCCGCTAGGTCCGCCCCCGCCTCGTCCAGCCACCGCGCCGCGTCCCGCGCGGAATCGAACCGCTGCGGATCTGCGTCCGATGCCCGGCCGTCGTCACCGGTGAGCCGGCCCGCTTGGACCACAGCTCCAGTACCTGACGGCGGGCTTGCGCCGTCTCCTCAGGCCGACACATTCGCCTTCCACTGCTCGCGGAAGTTAGAGGATCCCCACGATGTGGTGCCGCGGCGCATCATGCAGGGCGGCCAGGCCCTCCGGCGGCACCGGCTCCGCTCGGGCCGGAGCGGTAGGCGCCGGAAGCTTTCCAGCGGCGGACGTCCTGCCGGCTGAGCAGCAGGACTCCCGCCGCCAGCGCCAGGCCCAAGGGAAGGTACTCGAGCGTCCGCCGGGACATGTCCGGGAGCAGGGGGGCCAGGCACAGCACCACCGCGAAGATCCCGGAGAAGATCTTGACGAAGCCCATGGCGACCTGACCGCCGAACCAGGTCCGCAGCAGCAGGCCGCCCATCGGCAGCCCCACGAAGAGCAGCAGCGTCGGGAGGCCGTTCGCCCCTCCGGCCTGCGTCGCGGCGAGGAACCCCGCCCATGCCAGCGCGATCAGCGGCACCGCGACCTTGATGGCCCGCGGGCGGCTCACCCGGCCGGGCGGCAGGCCAGGCGGGTCGAGGCCAGCCCGGCGGAAGACCGGACGGATGGCCAGGGGGAACGCGCTGCGGACCCAGGCCAGGCGGTCGATCAGCCAGATCACCTCGACCTCGGGATCCGCAGCTCCGAGGGGCGCCAGGTGGGGCGTCCAGTCGGCGTCGAACCAGACGGCGTCCTTGATGTACGTGTCCGGTCCGTCGACCATGACCGCCGGCCGGCCATCGCCCTCCGCCTCCAGGGAGGGCAGCCCCTTGGGGAAGGCGTCCTGCATGGCCTCCCGGAAGGACGCGTACTGTGCGGCGTCCCTGACCACGATCAGCACCAGCCGCTCCGGCTGGTCCTGTGCGACCACCTGCTCCACCTCCCAGCGTAGATTCCGGCCTGGGCCGCAGGCCAGCAGGACGAGCGCCGCCCGGTCCAGGGCGGCGAGCACCTGCGCCTGCCACCGTTCGTCCGAGGAGTAGTGCCGCCCCGCCCCGGCCTGCGGCAGCCGGTCCTTCGGGCGGCCGAGCGCCACCATCGCGCCGAACGGGGCGACCGCCTCCCGCAGTTGCTGCTCCTCGGTGTCGGTGTCGGCGGCCCACGGCCCGTCCCTGACCGGCCCGCGCTGCATGCGGGCGAAGCCCTCGTCGTCCGCGAAGGAGCGCAGGAACAGCACGGTCCGCTCGTCCTCCGGCAGCTCGGCCAGCGCCCGCAGCACCGGGGCCCGGTGCCGACTGCCGTGCCGGAGCGCGCGCCGCCCGCCCGTCAGCAGGGCGGCCATCAGCGCCCACTCGACGGCGACGGCGGGCCAGCCATGCTCTGCGTGCCATGTGCGCATCGACCGGTACGCGAGCGCTCCGCTCGCCATGCCGAGAGACATCGCCACCACGCCCACCGACTGGAGCACTACCCCCCACACCCGGGACTGCTTCAGCTCCGCGGCGACGCGCGGGGGCCGGGCGGGCCGGCCGGTCCCGCCCCGGGACTCCCGTTGTCCTTCCGCCATCCGTTCCCCCTCACCGTTTTACTGACGCTCCTTCAACCAAGGCTGGCAGAATCACCCGTATGGTGGAACCGGGTGAATCCGTCACGGAGCACGTCTGGAACCGGCAGAGCGTGTGGTCGCAGGCAGCCGACGCCGCGAAGCGGTCGATCGGCAGGGCCCGTGCCACGGCACTCGTGCTGGGGATCGCGGCCGCCGCGCTGGCGACGCTCGGTGCGCAGCTCATGGACGGGCACCCGACGCCAGGCCGTACGCTGACCTTCCTGGGCGCCCTTTCCGCCGGTCTCGTGCCCGTCGCGGCAAGCCGTTTGGGGGCGTCCTCGCTCCGGGACTGGACCCGGCTGCGCTCGGTCAGCGAGGCGCTCAAGAGCGAGGTGTACATGGCCTTGGCCCGCGCCGACGTCTACCGGGAGGGCGACATCGACGGCACCCTCCTCGACCGGGCCGACCGTGTGACGGCCCAGGCTGGCGACCTGCTGCACCGGGCCGACGGCCTGGCACCCCGGCAGCGCCCGCTGCCGGAGGTCCGCGACGTCGGCTCCTACACCGCCATACGGCTCACCGGACAGATCCGCGACTACTACCGGCCGCGCGCCGCGCTGATGTCCCGCAGGTGCACGGTCGTGCGGCGCTGCGAACTGTCCCTGGCCGTCGTCGCGTCCGGGCTGGGCGCTCTCGCCGGCGTCTACGGCACGGGCAGCGCGGCCCTCTGGGTGGCGACTGTCACCACGGTGACCGCCACGGTCACCGCCCACGCGGCCGCGGCCCGGTACGCCTACCAGGAACTGGAGTTCTCCCGTACGGCCGCCGAACTCGAGAGCCTCCTGGCCCGCCGGTTAGCGGGCGCGGGGGCGGACCGGCCGACGGACGCCATCCGGAGCGACGACGCCTTCATCAGCCGCTGTGAGCTGGTGATCTCGGCACAGAACGAGGCGTGGATGGCTAAGTGGGCGGCCGACTAGCTAGCGGTCCTGCCCAACCAGCCGCGTGAGCAGCTCGACGATCTGCGCCTGATTACGGTGTTCAGCGACGGCGCAACGCGGCGATTGCCAGGGGGACAAGTACGCCCAGGAGCCCGACCCCCACGCCTGCCGGGGCGGTAAGAGCCGGGTGCTGATACAGCACGTACACCGTCGCCGAGCAGACGAGGAACACCACCACCACGGCGAGCACCACCACCGTCACCAGGAGGTGCGGCGGCTCGCCCTGGGGCCGATGGGGCTGCTGACTATTTGACATCTGGGGCTTCCCTCCGGGACTGGTGGCCGTGCGCTGGCGGGGGCGGTGAATCGTCGGCTTGGGACAGCGGACAGGTTCGGGGAGTCATAGAGTTAGCCACGGCAACCTCGGGGACCACGTTCTCGCGGGCGCGTGCGTAGCCCCCGGCGGAGCGCAGCGCCAGGGCGTAGTCGTTCGCGGCGGCGATGGTGTACGGGTCCTCGTCGCCGAACAGCCGGATGGTCCGCCGCCAGCGGTCCTCCTCCAGCTCCACACAGCGTGCGTAATCACCCTGGTAGTGGGCATCTTTGGCGACCACCCCGATGGTGACCAGCGTGTTCTCGTGGTCGTCACCGTCGCCGACACGCGCCAGCTCAAGCGTCCGGCTGTTGAGCTCCCGGGCCTGCTCGAACTGGCCGAGCAGGGTGAGGACAGGGCTCAACGTGCGGGGAATGGCGAGCGTCTCCGGGTTGTCCTCGCCGAGCGAGACTAGCCACTTCTCGCCTACCCGACTGCCGAGTTCGAGGCGTAGCGACATGTTCCAGGCGGCGGCGACCGGTGCGGGATAGTCGACCGGAACCCCGCCGGCCAGCAGCTCGTTGCGGCGGGTGCTCACGTCCGCCCGCTCGTCCTCGAAGACCTGAAGGTACTCGTCGACCGGCATCCCCGTCTCGGTGAGCCACGCCGCCGCCTGCTCGATCGCCAGCGGCAGGTCGCCCAGGGTCTCGGCGATCCGGTCGGCCTGCTCGTCAGGCAGCTCAGGCCCCCGCCACAGGAGGAGTTGGATGCTCTCCTCGCGCTCGAAGACATCCACCTCGACGGTACGGGCGGCCCGCGACCACTGGGCGTTCCGCGAGGTCACCAGGATGCG
>NZ_JBVIVI010000030.1:0-29496 GCF_055595765.1 Streptomyces sp. NPDC040405 | reverse complement strand
CCCACCGGCAGGGGCCAGGCCCGCTGGACCATGCGCTGGAAGACCGCGCTGAACGCCTTCGACATCACCTTCGACGGCCGACTCTCAGCAGCCCGCCAGTAACCAACAACCCCAGATACACCGCTCGTTTGACAGACCCGCCCGCCTTCACTCAGCAAGGCCGCACCCGAGGCGTCAGCGCGGTCCATCAGCCGCTCGACGACCTCGTCCACCAGCTCATCCTCGACCGGCTCGACAGCCGGCACGCCGTTGTCGTTCATGTCCGTCCGTCCCGGCTGGTCAAGGCTCAGGTCCAGGCCTCGACCAGCCTTTCACATCACGGACTTACACGATCTTTCAGACACGCTCCGCTGGTCCCGTGTACATGGGATGGCAGCTGAGGTCTGCCCGGTCGGGAGATGTTCAGCAGCTCTTGGGGCGGTCTCTGGGATTCGCATCGCATCGGCGGTTCTCAAAGGCAGCCTCCCCCGGAGCCACGTTCCCTAACCGGCCGCTACTGTGCTCCTCGGGCAACGGGCGGGCAGTGGCCGCTGGTAAGCCGAGGGGCGATGCCAGTTGTCGGGCTGCAGATTTCGGGCAAGGGGATGAAGGAAGTCTCGGGTTCGGTGCTGTTTGACGCTCTGAGGCGTTCTTACTGGGATCAGTACGGTCTGACCTGTGTGCGCGACATGTCAGAGGGCGAGGTGCTCGCCCGGCTGGGGGTTGCCGACGGGGTGCGGCATCCGCGCTGCACGGTGGAGGAAGCGGTGGCCCGGTTCGGTGTGGAGGTTCCGGCGGTGCGCGTGTGCGGCAGCGGGCGCTGGACCTTCGTGCTGGACGTCGATCCGCATGGCAGGACGTTCGGCCCGTGCGTCATGGCCCAGCTGTCGGTGGGGACTGAGGTGGTGTCGGCGTGGCACCTGCTGAATGGCACCGTGAAGGTTGCTCACGCCTGCGATGGGCATGTGCTGGCTACCTACAGCGACTGGATGTTCAAACCGGCGGAGGGAACCGACCCCGGTCGGCTCAACCGGGCCCTCACGAACGTCGGCTTCTTCTCGGAAGAGTCGGAAGAGTCGGAAGAGTCGGACGACTGGAACCATGCGGAGATGGCCTTGGCCGCGATCGAGCGAGAGTTCGGTATGAGCCTCTCGGCAGAGGTCGTCAACGGGCCCCTGATCACGGTCAGCCTCCCCGACACATGCCAGGGAGGCTGACCAAGGCCACGCCCTGATGGCTGTCGCGCTACGGTCAGCTGCGGGAAGTCAGGCGACCACGGAAACCCAGAAAGGATCGTCGTCGGCCAGACGCGCGCTCTGCACGAAGTTGCCGTACCACCCTCCCGCTTCGGAGTTCAGCGTTCCGGGGATGTGCCCTCGCACGCATTTCTGGCCGACGCTCCAGGAGCCCAGTGGCGTAACAGTCGGCCAATCCATGGCAAGGTTGCCAGTACTGCCCGCCTTCACTGCCGTCACCTGCGCGCAGTCTTTGCCGTGGTCTACCCCGTTGAGCGCGCCGCTCTCGTACACGCCGGCGAACGGGAACTCGTCACAACTGTCCCCGGGTATGGCCGGGTCTGCCGTGAACTTGGTCGCACCGCAGATGGCCTGCCGGTTGGATCTTGACTGGGACACGCTCTGAAGGCGATGGAGCGGCTCACCCGTGCCTCTGAGCCCCCAGTGACCGGACAGGTTGCGCTGCGCCCAGTCGATCATATCGACTGACGAGCCGTACAGCGCCCGTGAGAGCCGCAGAGTGGGTATACCAGGGAATCACACACCCGGAGGTATTGCCTATGGAGAGTTTGTCGTCGCAGCGCACCTCGACGCCTCCCCATTTGATTGTGGACAGAACGACAGCGCCCGGAGTGTGGAGGGTGAACTCGTAGCTCTGGTCCAGATAGTCGTAGACCTTAGTGGGGTTGTCCTGCAGCGTGTACGTGCCCTTGATGGTCTGGCCGACTGTGATGGGTGTTTTGTTTGGCCACGGCTGAGTGGTGGAGGGGGAGTACGTGGCGGAGCACGACGTGGTCAGCGTGGCTTCCAGACTGGTGACTGCAGGAGTCGCAGCGAGCATGGTGAGTTGGTCGGTCTCCGTCCACTTCAGGCTGGTGGTTGAGAGGTCGATCTGCTGCGCGATTGCGAAGAGAGCGGTGCCCAGCACCGTTTTGCCATCGCTGCTGTAGTAGGTGTACTTGACGTTGGGGTCGATCTCGCACTGCCTCGTGCGGGTGGCGTACCAGGAGCCGTCCTCGTCCCCCGTGCAGTCGTTCGTCGGTAATGGCACATCAGCCGCGACGCTTTTTCGCCTCTCTGCTCCGCTGGCGGGGTTTTCTATGCTGCAACAGCCTGTCGGGCTCGAAAAGTCATCGCTACTGGTCAAGCGGCGTAGTGGTACTCGTTGATGAGGCCGCCGAGGACGTGTGTGCGCAGGAGTCTGCGTGCGTTGAGGTTGTGCACGGTGATGGGCTGCTGCCCGGCGTCAGGAGGTAGCTGGTCTCGGCTTCGATGAGGGCGATGTGTGTTGTAGGGCCGCTGGTAGGCGGCCAGGACCTGTCGGGCGTGTGCCTCGTTCGTGATCAGGATGTGGTCGAGGGCCTCGCGCCGGATGCTGCCGATCACCCGTTCACAGTGGGCGTTCATCCGCGGCGTTCGTGGCGCGCTCTTGATCACCTCCATGCCATCGGCTACGGCGTCGAAGGACTGTCCGTACTTGCCATCGCGGTCACGGAGCAGGAATCGCAGGGACTCCATACGCGTGTTCAGGTCGGCGGCTACGTTCCGGGCCTGCTGCACGGCCCATTCCCGGGAGGGATGTGCCGTGACGTTGGAGATATGGAGGCGCCGGGTGCCGTGTTCGAGGGAGGCGAGCGCGTACAGTCTGCGTCCGAACACGGTGTCGAGATGGAAGAAGTCTGCCGCGATGATGCCCTCGGCCTGGTTCGTGAGGAACTCGCGCCAGGTTGGGCCGGTACGGCGTGGAGCTGGATCGATGCCCGCGGCTGTCAGGATGTTCCATACGGTGGATGCGGCGATCGGGTGCCCCAGGCGAGCCAGCTCGCCCTGGATCCGCCTGTGGCCCCACCTCGTATTTTCCCGGGCCAGTCGCAGTATGAGCTTCCTGAGCGCCGCCCTGGTCGGTGGTCTCCCGGCCGGGGCGCGTCGCGCGCTGTAGTCCCATTTCGCCGCGATGAACCTGCGATGCCACGCCAGCAGGGTGCCGGGCGTGATCGGGAAGATCCCACGCCACCGGCAGCGGGGTATCAGCCCGGACAGCGCAGTCAGCCAGAATCGATCAAAGGGCTCATACCGGACTCGGCCGTGGATCTGACGCCTCAACACCGCGTTCTCGTGCCGCAACACGAGCAACTCCGCGTCCTTCGTGGCCTGGCTGCGCAGCAGTACCCGGGGGATGGACAGTGGCTTGCGCACGACCTTGTACACCAGTGAGACGGTCACGCGGACATGCTCTCAGCCGAGACCGAATGCCTGACGTCACCTGCAGCGACGACTTTTCGAGCCCCACACCATCGCCGAGGTCTTCGGCCGCAACGGCTTCTCCGTGGCACCGTGGCGCGGACCCGGGGTCGGTGAGTCCCCGGTGCCCTACCCCGGGAAGGTTCGCACTTCGCGCTCGGCCAGGAGCGGGATGATCCGGTCCCGCGCGATGGTGGTGAAGTGGGGGGACGTACGGTGCGCCGCGAACGCCTCCTCGTCCGTGTAGCGCTCGAGAACCACGATGTGGGAGGGGTTCTCGACGTCACGGAAGTACTCGTAGGAGAGGTTGCCCGGTTCCTGTCGGCTGTGTGTGGCGAGCCGGGCCAGTTCGGCGAGCACGGCTCGTTCCGCCCCGTCCTTGATCCAGTAGTCGGCGATGATCTGAAGATAGTGGTCTGACACGGTCGCAGGGCCTCCTCGCTCGTCGCTCTACGCATCGGAGCGGGAGTGGGCCAACTCCCGCAGCGCCGGTAGCAGGTACTGCTTGCAGAGCGGGTAGTTCTCCGAAACCGGGAAGTGCCCGATGTCCGGCATGCGTCCGCCCCGTGCCCCCGGAATACGTGCCAGCGTGGCTTCGGTCTCCTCCGAGCTGCACGCGTAGTCGTACTCCCCGGTGTACAGGTGGACCGGACACACCGTGGTATCGATCTCGTGCTCGCGTCCGCGCAGATCGAGCCCGTGGCTGTAGAAGTACGTGTCTCCGCGGTAGATGCCGGGGCCGCCTTGGCTGTAGAGCCACCACACCTCCTTGCGGGCCGCCGTGGGGCTGTGCGGTGCCATCAGGCCGTAGGTCCAGGAAGGCACCACCTGGTTGCTGTTGACGTCCGGCGCGAGCGGCCAGTCGTGGAATCGGCCCTCGACCGTTGATGCTCCGGAGAAGCCGATGACTCCGCCCAGCTCGGCGCCGTGGAGGCGGGCAAGTTCCAGGACCAGTGAGCCGGCCATCGAGCAGCCGACGACGACGGGCCGCTCGAGCTCCAGAGCCCGGACGAACCCCATCACGGTGTCGATGTATCGCTCGGTGGTGAGCAGGTACTCTCGCTGCCACCAGCCCGCAGGCGGCAGGGACTTGCCGTGCCAGGGGAGGTCGAAGGCCAGGACGCGGAAGTCCGTGAGCACCTCCGGATCGTTCTGCAGATGCCGGTACTGTCGGGCGTCCGCTCCGGCCGTGTGGAGGCACACCACCGGCGTGCCGCTGCCGGATTCCTCGAAGTAGACCCGGTGCGGCTCGTCGAGGATGTCCATGTGCAGATACCGGCCGACGACGGGGTCGAGGTGCGTCATGCGATCGCTCCTTCACGGTGGTCGGGGCCGGTCGGCCGCATCAGTTGCAGGACGATGTCGATGACCCGCAGATGCCGGATCAGCTCGTCCCGGCCCTCCCGGACCTCGAAGTCGTTTCGCCGGCGGTCCATGGCCAGGACGTGGTGGCTGTGGCGTGGCGGCAGCGGGCGCGTGAAGTCCTCCCAGGCTGCCGATGATCCCGCGAGGACCACCTCCGGAAGGGTGCCGGGCCCGCGTCCGGTGACGAACCGGGATTTCTCGATCCGGTAGGAGTGGGACTCGCCGTCGCACTCCAACGTCAGGCACACCTCGGTCCAGCGACTGACCAGCTGGAATTCGGCGTCGTCGGCGGCACGGCGAAGCCATTGCGTTTCCTGCGACGGTCCGAAGACACTCACCTGGTCACCCCTCGCGCACTCGTGTCTTCCTGCTCAGGGTGGGCCGTCACTCCGGGGCCTTGCCCAGGAAGTCCTCGTCATCGAAGGCGGAGACGAGGGCGATCAGCGCTCCGAGATAGCTGTGGTGGCGCAGTCCCATGGACATGCCGGTGGCCGAGCGCGTGAAATTCGACTCCCAGGGCCCGCCGGGCAGACCGCGGCCCGACCACGGGGGCGCCGAGATGTTGGAGAAGTGGGTCTCTACCCATGGCCTGCCGGTTTCCTCCAGCGCGTGCCGCGTTGGCTCGCCGGACTTGGTCAGCCCGGCCGGGTTGAGGATGTACGCGTCGGTGCGTGCGGCCGACTCGTGGATCGCGTCGAGGATGACGCCTTCGTGGTTGGAAGCCAGCGCCTCGACCGTTACGCCGAGCCCGGCCCCGGCCTCCTTCACATAGTCGTGGAGGGCGTTGATCGACGAGATGGGGCCGTAGACGCGCTTGTTGCGGTGTCCCAGGTTGGGCATGTTGGGCCCGTCGATCAGGGTGATGTGAAGCTCACGGGCGCCGGGTCGGCGCCAGCCGTAGGCAGGGTGGGCCTCGGTCATGGAAAACTCCTGGTGTTGGTATGACGTAGGGGGGAGCGGGACGGTCCTTCGGGGTCAGCTCCGGTACAGGACCTTCGTCTGGGACAGCGCGTCGTACTGGAACGTCGGGCGGTGGCGCCGCTCCTTGATCCGCCAGCCGTTCTCGGTACGGACGAGCTGGTCGAGGTAGTCGATTCCGCGCACCTGGACCCGGCCGACGCCTTCGCCGCCCTGGTGCAGGGTCGCGATCACCAGACTGTGCGCTGTGGCGCGGTCGCCGTTCACCTCGATGCGCACGTTGCCGAGCGCGTGGTTCGTGGCGTCGTACGCCTTCATCCGATGCAGCCAGGTGGCGACTCCGACGCCACCGTGCAGGGGCTCCGGCTCGTGGTTGTAGTACGAGACGGAGTCTTCGGTGAAGCACCCCGCGATGCCATCCCAGTCCTTGTCGTCCAGCGAGCCCAGATAGCGCTCCAGTGTCTCGCGGACCAGCAGCCGGTCGATCACGCCGGTGGTTGTCGCGTTGGTCATGTCGCCCTCCTTGAGCCAGGTGCCGTGCCGGGTCCTCCGATGGGTCACCCCACAGCGCGGCCACTGCTTCGACGCCCGGACCGTATGACAATGTTTCGACGAGAGTCAACGGTGGTTGCTCTCTCGTCTCATCACTGGGGTGCATCGCCAGAAGCTATGGCCTTTATGTCGGTCTATATCAGGGCGTAAGGGGCGGGATTCTCGCTCCCCCGACCCTTGTCGATGCTAGAGAATTGTCTTACGGTCCTGCTGTCAGAGATTCTTCGAGTGGCGAGATCCTGCTCGGTGGTGGCTCAGTGAGCATCAGGGTGAGGCGGATTCATCCGGGTCGGAGCCTGCCGTTAAGACAATCGTGCGACGCGGCAGCCGTAGTCGTCAGAGCATGGTGAGCGAAGTCAACCCGAGGGAGGGGCTCATGCTGCAAAAGGATCGTTCCGCGACACCCGCGACCGCGCCGTCCCGGTTCCGGCTGGCCGCCGGCATCCGTGACGCGATCAGCGAAGGCACCCTGCGGCCGGGGGAGCGCGTGAACGAACGGGAACTGTGCGAGACCTACGGCGTCTCGCGCACCACTGTGCGCGAAACCCTGCGGCAGTTGGAGGCGGAGGGCTTCATCACCCTGGAGCCGCACCGCGGCGCCGTCGTGGCGGAGATGACCTTCGAACAAGCCGAGGCGCTGTTCGAGGTACGTGGTGCCCTGGAGTCGCTGGCCTGCAGCCTCTTCGCCGCGCGTGGCAGCGTCGCGCACAAGCGCAAGCTGTCCGAAGCGCTGGGTGCGACGGAAGCCGCGATGCAGGGCGGTTCCCTTGACGAGGTACTGGCCGCCAAGGACCGCTTCTACGACGCGCTGCTGGAGGGCGCGGGCAACCCCGAACTGACCTCCTCCCTGCGCCTGTTGCACGCCCGCATCCAGATGCTCCGCCGGTACTCGCTGTCGGAGCCGGGGCGCAACGAACACAGCCTCGCGGAAATCACCGACATCTGCAGGGCGATCATCGCCGGAGACGCCGAGGGCGCCCGCATCGCGGGGAGCCTCCACGTGGCCCAGGCCCGCTACGCCGCACTGCCGCAGATCTTCGCTCGGAAGACACATCCGGGTGGGCGAACAGCAATGGACGAACAGAAAGCAGACGATGACCACCGTGAATGACGAAGCCCTCGAATACGTCAACGAGATGGCCCGAGCACGTGGGTACGTGTTGCCGTACCACAAGCTCATGGCCAAGGCGGACATCGATGTGCTGAAGGCGGCCAATCAACTCGTCACCGCGGCCTACACCGAGGACCGCAGCCTCGACAGGGCTACGAAGGAGCTCATCTTCATCACCAGCCTGACCGTGATGCGAGCGTCCCCCGGACACATCGCCAGCCACATCCGAGTCGCCCTCGACCTCGGCGTCACGCCTCAGCAGATCCTCGAGGCCATCGAAATCACGCTGCCCGAAGCCGGCGTGGTGACCTTCCAGCACGGCTTCTCCGTCTGGGCCGACGTCGTGGGAGCCACGGGCATCGAGCCCACCGTCACCGCTCACGACTCAAGCAAGTAACCCGAGCTCAGCGGCTCCTGTCGCGAGGCCCCGCGGGAATGCCTCCCCGCCCGCGGGGCCGCCGCAGAACACCGTCGTTCCAGCAGAAAGCGACCGCACCATGACCAGAACATCGCCGGAGCCGTCGGACGTCGCCCCCGCCGCCGACCCGGCCGAACCATCGGTGGCGGAGCAGCGTGCCGTGGCCAAGGTGATCCGGCACCTCGTACCCATCGCCGTGATCGGCCTCTTCGTGTCATTCGTCGACCGGACCAACATCGCTGTCGCCGGCCCCGCCATGGAGGGGGCGCTCGGTCTGACGCCGGCGGTCTTCGGCCTGGCCTCCGGCCTGTTCTTCGTGGGGTACGTCATCTTCGAGATCCCCTCGAACCTGGCGCTGCGGCGCTTCGGCGCCAAGCTCTGGATAGCGCGCATCATGATCACCTGGGGCATTGTCTGCGTTCTGACCGCCCTGGTGCAGGGAGTGACGTCCCTCTACATCACTCGCCTGCTGCTCGGCATCGCCGAGGCCGGGTTCTACCCCGGGATCCTCTTCTACCTGAGCCTCTTCCTGCCGGCGCGTCGGATCACCCGCGCCTACTCCCTCTTCCAGATCGGCATCCCGGTCTCGCTCGCGCTGGGCAGCGTGCTGACCGCCGCCCTTCTGACCATGGACGGCATCCTGGGGATCGCCGACTGGCAGTGGGTGTTCATCATCGAAGGCGGTCTGGCCGTAGTGGTCGGCGTCGTCTCCTACGTCAAAATGCCCAGCTCTCCGCGGGCGGCGAGCTGGCTGTCCGCCGACGAGAAGGCCGCCCTCCAGACAGCCATTGAGCGCGATCAGGCCCTGGGCCACGACGAGGACGCGCACGGGGCCCAAGCGGTGTGGGCCATACTGCGGAACTCACAGGTCTGGTACTACAGCATCGTCTACATGCTGATGATGCTGGGCTTCTATTCGGTGACCTACTGGCTGCCCCAGGTCATCGAGCTCAAGCTGCACGCCGGCACCGTCACCTCCGGACTGCTCTCCGCCATCCCCTGGACTGTCGCGACGGTCGCCCTGCTGGTGGTCTCCCGCCGCACCGCTCAGCAAGGCCGCCGTCTCACTCTCACGGCCACGCTCCTGGTCTGCGCGGCAGGCATGTTGCTGGCAAGTCTCAGCGACAACGCGGCCTTCGCTCTCCTGGGACTCTGCCTCGGTGCCTGCATCCAGGTCGCCGTACCATTGCTCTACAGCTTTCCCTCCCAGCACTTCCCGGGAGCCATGGGCGCGGTCGCCCTGGCACTGGTCAACTCCATCGGCAGCATCGGCGGCTTCATCGGCCCCTACCTCCTCGGACTCCTCCGCGAGACGACCGCCTCCGACCAGGCCGGGCTACTCGTCCTGTCATCCAGTTTTCTCCTCGCCGCGCTGCTCTCGCTCGGCCTCCAACGTCAGTTGCGGAAATCGCCCGCGTACGTGCCGACGGTCGAGTGACCGAGCCGGTTCTTCGGTGGCCCCAGGGTCTACGGCGGGGCCCATCACCGCGGCTGACGCCCCGGTCCGGTCGCGTGCAATGGCGGCAGGCTCGGTATCCAGGACTCCGCACCATACGAGAGGTTATTCGCGACCCATGCGCATCGACCGCCTTGACCACCTCGTCCTCACTGTGAAGGACATCGACACCACCATCGGCTTCTATACGAAGATCCTGGGCATGAAGGCGGTCAGCTTCCGGGGCGGCCGCTGGGCCCTGAACTTCGGGCACAGCAAGATCAACCTGCATCAGGCGGGCCACGAGTTCGAGCCCAAGGCGGCACGCCCCACGCCCGGCAGCGCTGATCTGTGTTTCGTCGTGGACGAGCCCATCGACCAGGTCGCCTCCGAACTGGCTGATCACGGCGTCCCCGTCGAGCAAGGCCCAGTGGAACGTACCGGGGCCGCCGGCCCGATCGTCAGCGTCTACCTGCGCGACCCCGACAACAACCTCATCGAGCTCAGCAACTACCGGAGCTGACGCCACCGACGCCGACAGCCGCTTACCGGCTGTGGCTTTTCCGGAGTCAGTAAGGTGGCGCCTTCCCTGACGGTGCTCAGCGCACAGCTGTCGACGCGCCACACAGCCGCACACGGCCCGGTGGGCGCGGGCCCTGACGTCCATGACTTTTCCCCCGACGCACACCTCGACCTGGAGAGGCTGGATGCCATCCATGCCGCGGTCCCCGTGCCTCTCGTGCCACACGGGGCCAGTGGCCTCCCGGAGACGGAAATTCGGCAGGCGATCGAGCTGGGTCTGGCGAAGGTCAACGTGAACGCGGAGCCGCGCCGTCGAGCGCAGCGCGGTCGGCGCGATCCGCAAGCTCGTCCGGCTCTGAGCACATTGGGCAAGGGCTCGCGAGCGCGGGAAGTCGGGTCGCGGACCCCTCTGGCGGGGGGCGGGCGTCCCGGTGATGGGGGTGCGCCCACTTGGCCGGGAGGAAGACGAGCCGGCCCCGCCCAAGGCCCGCGGCAGTAACTGGGTGAGAGCAACCGGCAGCGTCCGGCCCGGCCAGGTGGTCCTGGGCGCGGCGCCTCGCCGGTGCAGGACCGCTACCCCATGCCGCAAGATGAGAGTCGCCACCCGTTGGGCAGTCGGGGATCGGGACAAGAACATCAGCCACGCGAAGGCGCGTGACGCGGACCAGGTACAGCATCCGTACGAGCCCAAGGGCCCATTCTGCGAGCTGCCCAGCGGCCGCGTCACTCGGTCTCAGCCCGGAAGCCGTTCCGGTGCGCTCTCGGTTGCCGTCCGGCCACGCCGTCCATGCGCCTTCCGGCCCGCCCTGTGATCTCGTCCTGAGCGCGCCGTAGACGGCGGTGGCGGCCGTTCCCGCGCGGGGAGGTTGCCCCCACAAGACGGCGCGGTCGCATGGGCGTCGCGATGGCGGTAGTTGGGGCTCGACGTGCTGATTTCACGAGCGGTACGCGCTCGCGGCTGCCGTTCCTACCTGCACATGGTTCCGCAGATGCGTGTTTCCCAAGTATTGACCCGCATCGTGGGCTCGTGCTCATAATGCGGGCCACCGGATCGAGCCGCCGGCTTCATATACGTCCCATCTCGCACAAAACGGACGGTAGGCATGTCGGATACCGCAATCTTGCTCAACACGGCCATCGCCGTGATCGCCATCGTGTTCCTGATCGTGCGGCTACGGATGAACCCCGTGGTCGCCCTGGTCCTCGGCGCCTGCTATCTCGGTCTCGCGACCGGCCTCGGGGTCGACAAGACCGTGAAGACCATCAGCAAGGGCTTCGGCGACGTCATGGCCGACATCGGGCTCCTGATCGCGTTCGGGGTACTCATCGGAGCCCTCCTGCGCGACCTCGGAGCCATCGAGCGGCTCGTCGACACTCTGTTGCGCGCCGCAGGCCCGAAGCGGATCCCCCACGCGATGGCCTTGACGATCGCCACCTTCCTGCAGTCCATCTATCTGGACGTGCTGCTGGTGATCACCGGGCCGCTGGCCAAGGGCATAGCCGCCAAGCTCGGCCGATACGGCACCGCCCGCATGGCCACTGCCCTGGCCATCGGGCTGGAGTGCGGCATCGTCTTCACGGTCCCCGGTGCCGGAGCGCTGGCACTCGCCGCGCTCCTTGATGTGCCCCTCGGTACGTACCTGCTGTACGGACTCGTCGTCGTCATCCCGACCGTGACCATCGCCATCGCCGTGATGAACTTCGCGCTGACACGCGGCTGGTGGAACCCGGCACTCGATGAAGAGGACGTCTCCGGCCCGGAGCCGAGCGCACCCGCGGACGGCGGTACGGCCGGTGACGCGCACCCCGTCGGCCAGAACACCCCTGCCGGTGGAGCCATGACAGCGGTGGAGGTGAAGGCCCGCACGCAATCGCAGCCGCAGCCGCAGTCGCAGCCGCAGTCGCAGCCCGGACTCCTCCTTCTCTTCTCGCCCCTCCTCGTCTCCCTCCTCCTCATCGCCACCGGAGCCCTCGCCGAGGTGGCAGGGTGGCACAACCCCTTCGTGCAGTTGCTCTCCAGCCCGGTCGTGGCCCTGCTGCTCGGCCTGGTCGCCACCTGCCTCGTCGCCCGGCGCCACCTCGGACAGCCCCGGGTGGACGCCGCGCTGAGCAAGGGCATGCGCGACAGCGGACAGATCCTCCTCCTCAACGGTGTCGGAGGCTGTCTCGCAGCCGTGATCGCCGCCTGTGGGCTGGGGCACATCCTCGGCGAGTACTTCAAGGCCAACACCTGGGCCCCGCTTTTGATGGTGTGGCTGGTGGCCGCGGTGCTGCATGTCGCGGTCGGCTCGGTGACGATCTCCGCGATCACCGCTGCCGGGCTGCTCGCGCCGGTGGCCCCCACACTGGGCCTCGATCCCGTACTGATCGCGTTGTCCGCCGGCGCCGGATCGTTGTTCTTCGTGCACCTGACCAGCAACACCTTCTGGCTGCTCCAGTCTCTGATGGGCCAGACCACCCGCGGCACCCTCAAGACCTGCTCCGTAGGGGTCTCCGTCGCCTCCGTCGTCGCGATGGGTCCGATCCTCGCGCTGAGCGTCCTCCTCTGAATCCCCTCACCACCCAACTGACGTTAGGACACCATGACGAATCGCAGCACACAGTTGCCGCTGCACGGAGTGCGTGTGCTCGAACTCGGCAATTACATCGCGGGCCCCACTGCCGGGCGGCTGCTCGCGGACTTCGGCGCCGAGGTGATCAAAGTCGAACGCCCGCACACGGGCGACGAGTTGAGGAACTGGCGGCTCTACGCCGGTGATGTCTCGATGCTCTTCCGCACCATCAACCGGAACAAGAAGTCGGTGGTGCTGGACCTGAAGACGGACCGTGGCCGTACGACCGTGCTGGACCTGGTGCGGCGATGCGATGTCGTGATCGAGAACTTCCGCCCCGGCACGCTGGAGCGCTGGGGGCTCGGTCCCGCGGCACTCGAGGAGGCCAACCCCGATATCGTGCTGGCCCGCATCTCCGCGTTCGGCCAGTCCGGGCCTCTGTCGGACCGCCCGGGGTTCGCCGCGGTGGCCGAGGCCATGGGCGGTCTGCGCCACCTGGTCGGGGAAGCCGACCGCCCGCCCTCCCGGGTCGGAGTGTCCATCGGCGATTCGATCGCGGGCCTGTACGCGGCGTTCGGCGCCGTGATCTCGCTCCTGCAGCGCGAACGGGTCTCCACGAAGGCGCCGTTGTCCGAGCGAACGGTGGATGTCGCCTTGCACGAGGCCGTCTTCTCGATGATGGAATCGCTCGTTCCCGACTACCTCGCCTACGGCCTCGAACGGCAGCGGGTCGGCGGCAGGATGGAAGGCATCGCCCCCACCAACGCGTACGAGTGCGGGGACGGGCCCAGCGTGGTGATCGCCGGCAACGGCGACGCGATCTTCCGGCGCTATATGCGAGCCATCGGCCGTCCCGATCTCGCCGACGACCCCGGACTACAGACCAACGCGGAGCGATGGGCCCGTCGCGACGAACTCGACGGCGCGATCAGCACATGGACCAAGACGCTTCCTCGTGACGAGGTGCTCGAAGCCCTCGACGCCGCAGGCGTCCCGGCGGGCCCGATCTACACCGCGGAGGACATCTGCGCGGACCAGCAATTCGCCGTCCGCGGCATGATCCAGTGGCTGCCGGTCCACATAGCGGCAGAGGAGCCCCAGGAAGTGGGATTCCCCGGGATCGTCCCCGTCCTCGGTGAGAAGTCCCTGCCTGTCCGGTCCCTCGGCCCCGACCTTGGCGAACACACCCGACAGGTGCTCACCGGCCTGCTCGGCAAGGACGACGAGGAGACCGACGCGATCATCATGGAGATGGAGAAGAAGTAATGAGTACGCCTGTGACTCTGCGCGATGTGACGCTGCGCGACGGACTCCAGCTCACCGGCAAGCCCTTGTCCACCGACCGCAAGGTGGCCATCGTCCGCGAACTCCTCTCCCTCGGCATTCCCAGCGTGGAGATCGGTTCGCTCGCCAATCCGGCCCTCGTCCCTCCCATGGCCAACACGCTGGATGTGATCGCACGCCTGAATCCGGACGAGCTCGCCCGGTCCTGGGTCTGGGTGGCCACCCCACGGCACGTCGAGAAGGCGGCGATGGCGGGCGCGGTGAACTTCCAGTACTGCCTGTCGGCGTCCGACCGTCACAACCAGGCCAACATCGGCCGGTCCACCGAGGACAGCCTCGCGGCCATGCCGGCGGCGATCGAGCACGCCCGCTCGGCCGGCGGGCGCATTCAGCTCTGCGTCGCGACGGCGTTCACCTGCCCGTTCGACGGCCTCGTCCCGGAAGAAACGGTGCTCCGGATCGCCAACGACCCCCGTGCGGAGGGCGCCGAGGACATCGTGCTGTGCGACACCCTCGGGCAGGCCGTACCGGCTCAGGTGACCAGCCTGGTCTCCGCCGTGGCAACGCGATCGCCCGCGCGGCGGATCGTCTACCACGGACACGACACGTGGGGCATGGGCGTCGCCAACTCCCTGGCCGCGGTGGCCGCCGGAGCGAGCGAACTGGACGGCGCGCTCGGCGGCCTCGGCGGCTGTCCGTTCGCCCCCGGCGCCAGCGGGAACGCCGCGACGGAAGACCTGCTGTTCGCACTGCGTCCCGACTGGCTGACGCCGGACACCTTCGGCGCCGTGGTCGAACTGGCCGACCGGCTGCTGGCGGAACTGGACGAGCCGAACCGCTCCAGGGCAGGCCAGGCGGCCCACTCCAGCACCACCGCGTTCGAGTGGGCCGTGGCGGCACCGGATGCGCAGGCGTGCCGATGAAGTTCCTGGTGACAACCCCCATCCCGGCTCCCGGAATGGACATTCTGGAGGCGGCCGGTGAGGTGCGTGTGCCCGATCGGCGGCTGTCCGCGGGCGAACTGCGCCGGGAATGCTCCTCGGGGGACGTCGACGTCGTCGTCGCCCAGCTGACGAATGTGTTCGACCGGGCCGTACTGGAAGACGCGAAGATCAAGGGCATCTCCAACTACGCGGTCGGATACGACAACGTCGACGTGGCCACCGCCACACAGCGCGGAATCCTCGTGGGCAACACACCTGGTGTCCTCACCGACGCCACCGCCGACATCGCGATGCTCCTCCTGCTGGCCACGGCACGGCGCTGCGTGGAGGCGGACCGCTTCCTCCGCGCGGGGAAATATCAGGGCTGGCAGCCCGAGCTGCTTCTCGGAGGCGACGTCAGCGGGGCCACACTCGGACTCGTCGGCTTCGGACGGATCGCCCGGGCGACGGCTGAACGCGCCCTCGGGTTCGGCATGACCGTGCGCTACACGGCACGCAGCGGACCCGTACCTCCCGAGCGGCTCGGACACCTCGCCGGCAGGGTGCGGTTCGCCGAGTGGGACGACCTGGTGCGCACCAGCGACTTCCTTTCGCTGCACGTCCCGTTGACCGACGCCACACACCATCTCGTGAACGAAAAGACCCTTCGCGCCATGAAACCGACGGCCTGCCTCGTCAACACCGCGCGCGGGCCCGTGGTGGACGAGAAGGCGCTCGTCGAGGCGCTGCGCTCAGGTGAGATCGCCGGCGCCGGACTCGATGTGTACGAGGACGAACCCGCGCTCGCCGATGGCCTCGCCGACCTGCCGAACACCACACTCCTGCCCCACGTCGGCAGCGCCACCCGCTCCGTCCGCGCCACCATGGCCGAGGTCTGCGCGAACAACGCGGTCGCCATGGGGCGGGGCGAGATGCCGGCCCATGCGGTGAACCCGGAGGCGTGGCGATGAAAGTCGTCGTGGCACCCGACAGCTTCAAGGGCACGTACACCGCACCGCAGGTGGCCACGGCGATCGGCCGGGGACTGGCGCGGACCCCGGCCGTCCCCGTGCTCGTCCCCGTGGCCGACGGCGGCGAGGGAACCCTCGCCGTACTCACCGCACCCCTCGGACTGCGCCACCGTGCCGCGCGGGCCCGCAACCCTTGGGGAGCGGAATGCGAGGGGACGATCGCGCTCGCGCCCTCCGGCGCCGCCTACATCGAGCTCGCCCAGGTGTGCGGGATCAACGCCCCCCACGACGGCTCGCGGGATCCGGTGGCCGCCGACACGTACGGCGTGGGGATGCTGATGGCCGACGCCGCCCGTCACGGTGTCACCGAGATCGTCGTGGCCGCCGGCGGATCCGCCACCAGCGACGGCGGGTTCGGGGCCTTGCGGGCGATCGACGAATGCGGTGGCCTGCGCGGCACCCCGGTGACGGTCCTGACCGACGTCACCACCCCTTATGCGGAAGCCGCACGGGTCTTCGGCCCGCAGAAGGGCGCGGATACGGGCCAGGTCGACTCCCTGACACTGCGCCTGCGTCACCAGGCGGGACTGCTGCCGCGCGACCCGACGTCCGTGCCACGGACCGGGGCTGCCGGAGGCTTCGCCGGGGCGATGTGGGCACAGTACGACGCCGATCTCGTATCAGGCGCGGACCACGTCTTGAACGCACTGTCCTTCGACGACCACCTCGCCGACGCGGAAGCTGTCGTCGTCGGGGAGGGGCGCCTCGACGAGCAGAGCAGTCAGGGAAAGATCGTGTCGGCCGTGCTGGCTCGCTCGGCCGACACCGCGCGCTTCGCCGTGGTGGGGTCCGTCGGCCCGGATCTCGGGCCCCTGCGCGAGGAGTTCATGGACGTCATCGTGGCGAGCGACGAGGCAGCCATGGAAGCGGCAGGCCGGGCCATCGGACAGCGGCTGCGGCTCAGGCCGGGTACCGGCCGCCGAGCGCTCGGGTGATCTGCTCGGCATGCTCCACCACCAGATCGACCCATTCGACGCACTGCTCATAGGGCATGCGCAGTGTCGGCCCGTGGACCATGAGCGCCCCGACCAGATCCCCGGCCGAGTCGAACACCGGGGCCGCGAGGCCCGACGCACCGTCGATGCGTTCGCCGACCGTGATGGCGTAGCCCTCGGAACGCGTCTGCTGGACCAGTCTGCGCAGTTCGTCCCGGTCGGTCACGGTGCTCCCGGTCAGCTGCGGAAGCTCTTCCCGCAGCACGCGCTCGGCGAGATCCGGATCCCAGGCCAGCAGTACCCGCCCCGACGATCCCACGGTGATGGGGGCGATCTTCCCCACCGACATCTCCCGGCGAAGGGCGTGCCTCGTCTCGGCGACCGCGATGCACACCCGCTGGGTGCCTTCGGAGCGGAAGAAACACGCGGTCTCTTCGGTCCGGTCGCGAAGGTCCTTCAGAGCGGGGTTGACCACCTGGAGGATGTCGAGGTCCTTTGCCGCGGCAGCCGCCCAGTAGGCCATCTTCACCCCGATCCGGAACGTGTCCTCGGAGCGGTCGAGGAACCCGTGCGCCACCAGGTTCGTCACCAGGCGTTGCACGGTCGAGGCAGGCAGGCCGGTCTGCTGCTGGATCTCGCGCAGGCTCATAGAAGGCCGGGCGAGTGTGAAAGCGTTGAGAATCTCGGAGATCTTTCCCAGGACGAGCAGCGGAGCCTGCTTCGACCCTTCGTTCGCCACCGTGGCGGACTTACCTCGGGCTGCCATGGGCCCCACGATACGACAGGAGAAACGGGTGACTGAGCACAGCGGGACCGGTGGCGTGGGCGCATCGGACGTGGTCGCGGCCGCACAACGGTGTGCGGAGGTGATCCGGCCGAGCCCCCTGCACCGCAGCGAGCGGCTGTCCGCGCGGTACGGACTGGACGTGTGGCTCAAGCGCGAGGACCAGCAGGCCGTACGGTCGTACAAGGCACGCGGCGCGTACAACCTCATCGCCCAGCTGTCCGCGGAGGAACGCCGGCGAGGTGTGGTCTGCGCGAGCGCCGGCAACCACGGCCAGGGTGTCGCACTGGCCTGCGCCTCCCTGGGCGTGCCCGCCCGGGTGTACCTGCCGAGGACGACACCCCGGCAGAAACGGGACCGGGTGAGGGCACTCGGCGGCGAGCACGTCCGCATGATCGTCGAGGGCGACACCTACGACGACGCCGCCGCCGCGGCGATCGCATACACCCATGCTTCCGGAGCCACCCTCGTCCCCGCCTTCGACGACCCGCGCACCATCGCAGGGCAGGGCACCGTGGTGAGGGAAGCCGTCGAGCAGCTCGGCCGCGCTCCGGACGCGGTGATCGTCCCCGTGGGCGGTGGCGGCCTGCTCGCGGGCGCCATCGCCTGGCTCCGTGAAACGCACCCGACCGTCCAAGTGATCGGAGCCGAACCGCAGGGCGCGGCGAGTATGGCCGCGGCCCTGGCTGCCGGAGGCCCCGTGACGTTGCCGGAAATCGATCCCTTCGTCGACGGCGCGGCCGTACGCACGGTCGGCCGCCACACCTATACGGTCGTCGCCCAGCAGCCGCCTCGCATGCTCGCTGTGCCGGAAGGCCGGATCTGCGCGGAGATGCTGGACCTCTACCAATCCGACGGCATCATCAGCGAACCGGCAGGCGCCCTGGCCTCCGCCGCACTCGACCGCGATCCGGGCCTGGAGCCCGGTACGACGGTCGTGTGCGTCGTCTCGGGCGGCAACAACGACGTGAGCAGATACGCCGAGATCGTCGAACGCGCGCTGCTCTTCGAAGGACGCAAGCACTACTTCCTGGTCGAGTTCCCGCAGGAACCAGGCGCACTGCGACGATTCCTCGACGTCGTGCTGGGGCCGGAGGACGACATCACCCTCTTCGAGTACGTGAAGCGGAACAACCGCGAGACGGGCCCCGCGCTGGTGGGCATCGAACTCGGTGCGCCTGACGGTCTCGAGCCGCTGCTGGGCCGCATGGGAAAGGTCCCGCACCGTATCGAGCCCGTCCCTCCGGACAGCCCGCTCTTCACGTTCCTGACCTGACACCCGGGCCTGCTCGGGCAAACTGCCGCCACGCCCAGCCTCAACCTCCGTTGGAACGGAGGCCCGCGTCGTTCTGATCACGCCCACGGCTGCTTGCTTTGCCCCTTGGCTTCCGGCCTCTAGTGCACACACGACACACGGGCCACTCCGAAGGAAAATGCGGTCGCTCTCCGGGGCGACCGAGGATGGCAACTGCGGGTTACCCGTGCCCGGAACGGCCAGCGGCCGGTCGCGGTCGCCCTTCGGGGGCGAGAATCGCAACCTCGACCACGCAAGGGGATGGGCCGCGAAGCTCGGCGTCACTGTCGCCCCGTCGGGCTCGAACCGTTGGTCGTTGCCACGGTCAGCCTTGCCGTCCCCGAGATCCTGCGGCGGTGGAGAGCTTGGACTCGGTCACGCGGTTCACCACCGACAAGGCTGGCATCGTGGGCGAGGGCCGAATGGTCGCGGAAGGCTGTGGTTGCCCCCTGGTACGGGGCAACCGGCATCGGCTATGGCTGAGCCGCGTCCTGCGCGAGGGTCACACCTCAGCTGCGCGACACACAAGCCATGGCCTCAGTTCACTGCTCCGACGCCACCTACGCGCTGGTCGACAAGGGCTCCAAGGGCAAGATGGCCCGCCGGGTCCCGCTGATCGAGGAAGTGCGTCCCCTGGTCTCCCGCCAACGTGGCGAGCCGGCAATTGGGTTGTGGGCGGACCGCACAGGAGGGAGCTCGGCTGGGCAGGCGTCACTGACGCCGTTTCTGTCAGGGCACGCGGCCGACAACGTGACGTTGGCCTCGGTGGCGCGCCTGGTCGTAGCACGTCTCCCCGGCTCCGTGCGTCGGGCGTGGACCACGTTCGCCGACAGCCGCTCGGACGGCCGCCGCCCGGCGCACGGTTTCCAGCTCGCAGCCCGGTCGGCCCCGGTTGACCGGGCTGCGCCTACGGCCCTTCATACCGCATCACCGCGCCGACCTGGCGGGCCGCCTCAGAAGCCGTATCTCAACCGAACGTGATCGCTTGAGATACGGCTTCTCACGCCAGACACAGATCTGGTCGCCTGACGCAGCAGCCGGGGGCCATCGGCAGATGGACGGCCGCCGCCCCCGTGCAGCGCGCGGCCTGCCTCCGCGGTGGAGGCCGGTCAAGCGCTTCGCACAGAGCGGGGAGCCCGGCTTAGACGGACTGGAACTGTTCGGCCTTGCGCGTGATGGGCGAATCGAGGCGTCCAGGGCCGAAGGGCGGCTCAGACCGCCCCGCTCCCGATGGAGGTCACCGCGTTGAAGGCGCCTCGCGGACTTCCTCTGAGCCGGGCTCCTGCTACCGGCCGGCGGAAGAGTTCCTGGCCGAAACGGTGTCCAGGCAGAAGTGATGAGAATCGGCCGGTGGGGGCGCCTGCTTCGGAGGGGCGCCCACTGCCGTGTCACTTCTTGGAAGGGGCCAGACTGGTGTTCTGGACCTGCTTCGCGAGCCTGGGTCGTTCCTTGATCAGGTCGGCGCTGATCGGGTCGTCGAAGTACTTCTTGTAGAGCTTGAGGTATGTGCCGTCGTCGATCATCGCGTTGATCTGGGCGTCGATGTCCTTGCGCAGCTTCGGGTCGCCCTCCTTCCGGATGGGGAAGGCAGTGCCCTGGAGGTTTTCCACCTCGACGGCGACGCGAATCGGTTGCTTTGAGAGGTATTCGTCCGCGCTGGCACTGCTGAGAAGGATGCCCTCGACGCCTCCGGAGCGGAGCTGGCCGATGAGCCCGGTCTGGTCCTTGAACTTAACCTTGCGCGCGACCGGCATGAGCTTGGCCATGAGGTCCTCCCCCACCGAGCCGCTGACGACGCCGACCCGCTTGCCGTCGAAGTCCGACAGCTTGGTCTGCTTGCCGGTCTTGTTGGTCAGGACATCGGTGATGCCCCAGTAGTACGGGGTGATGAAGTCGACCTGCTTCTTGCGCTCGGGGGTGGCTATGACGCCGGCGACGCCGACGTCGTACTGCCCGGCGGACAGTCCGGCGAGCATGCCCGAGAGGTTCGTGGTCTTGTACTCGACCTTCATGCCGAGGCGCTTGGCGGCCTCGTTCATCAGATCGACAGCGAATCCGCTGGGCTTGCCCGACTCGTCGGCGACCGCGAAGGGCGGCTGCTCGGACTGAGTGCCCACGGTGATCACACCGGGCTTGACCAGGTTCTTGTACTTGGCTCTTTCTGAGTCCGCCGCATTGCTGCCGCCGCAGGCGGTGAGGGAGAGCAGGAGCGCGGTGGTGGTGGCGAGCAGTGTCCTACGGGATGTGTGCATGGCTGGGACTCTCTGTGCGGGGAGGGTGGTTCAGAGGATTTGGGAGAGGAACTGGCGCAGCCGGGGGTGTTCGGCGGCGCCGAAGATCCGGGCGGGGGTGCCGATCTCGGCGAGGCGGCTGTCGCACATGAAGGCGACTCGGTCGGCGGCCTCCCGGGCGAAGCCCATTTCGTGGGTGACGACGGCCATGGTCATCCCGCCCGATGCGAGGTCCCGCATGACGGCGAGTACGTCCTTGACCAGTTCGGGGTCGAGCGCGGAGGTGGCCTCGTCGAAGAGCATCACTTCCGGCTCCATGGCCAGAGCGCGGGCGATGGCGACACGCTGCTGCTGTCCGCCGGACAGGCGGCTGGGCCGCTGGTCGGCGTAGGCGGCGAGGCCGACCTCCTCAAGGTGGCGTCGTGCGATGGCGCGTGCCTGTTGGCGGCCCATGCCCTTGACGGAGGTCAGGCCGAGCGTGACGTTGCGCTCGACGCTCATGTGCGGGAAGAGGTTGAAGTGCTGGAAGACCATGCCGACGCGGGAGCGGGCGGCGTCGACGTCGGCCTGCGGGGAGGTCAGGCAGGATTCGCCGAGCCAGATCTCACCACAGTCGGGCGTCTCCAGCAGGTTCAGGCACTTCAGCAGGGTGGACTTGCCCGAGCCGGACGGACCGATCACGCAGAGGGTCTCTCCGCGCTGCACATCGAGGGTGACCTCGCGTAGCACGGTGTGGGAGCCGTAGCTCTTGCTGAGCCCTTTGACCCGCAGGGCGGCGGGGGCGTCCGGTGTCCGGGGCGCGGCTTCGGTCTCGGCTTCGGGCAGGGGGTCGACCGGGTTCGGACCGGCGGTGGCAGGGGTCATCGGGCTTTTCCTCCGGCGGTCTGGAGCGGGGTGGTGGGCAGGTCCGGATCGGCCGGGGCCGGTGTTTTGTCGGGGCGCGGGCCCTCACGCAGCCGCCGGTCCAGGTAGTTCACGAAGTAGGTCATGGGGATGGTCAGCGCGAGGTAGCAGACGCCCGCAGCGATCAAGGGCGAGGAGTTGTAGGTACGAGCGACCTCCTCCTGGGCGATGAAGTAGAGCTCGCGCTGTCCGACGGCGAGACCGAGGAGGTAGACCAGTGAGCTTTCCTTGATGTCCTTGACGAACTGGCCGGTCATGGCGGGCAGTACACGGCGGATGCCCTGCGGCACCACGACCAGGCGCATCGCCTTGAGATAGCTCAGACCGAGGCTGCGGGCCGCCTGCATCTGTCCGGGGTCGACGCTCTGGATGCCGGAGCGGAAGATCTCCGCGGTGTAGGCGCCGGAGATCATGCCGATCGCCAGGACCGCATAGCCGAAGGGCTCGGTGCCGAAGGGGCGTATGCCGGCGGCGGGCAGGCCCACACCGACCAGCATCACCGTGATGATCACGGGAAGGCCGCGGAAGACGTCGACGTATATCCGGGCGGGCAGCCTCATCCACCACCGGTTCGACAGCAACAGCATCACGGCCACCAGAGCGATGACGACACCGAGCACGATGGCCCCGGCGGCAATCGTCAACGTGTTCAGCAGGCCCTCGGAGATCAACCGCGGAAACGTCCGGGCGATCAGGTCCCAGTCGAAGAAGGTGTCGGCCAGAGCATTCGAAGCCAAAGGCATCGGAGACGAGAGGGTCATCACCACTCCTGACCAGGCACGAAGGAAGAAACGGAGGGGTGGAACTCCGAGCGGACCGCCCCGTCACCGTCGTCGACAGCGCGAAGGTCAGGTACGTGCGGCACAGCGGCGCCGAGAACAGCCGGCTCGCCTCGCTGACGGCGATACCTGAGCCGACGATGAGGGTAGTTGCCGACGGTGGAAAAGTCACGAAATTCCCGAAACGCGGTATGCGGGGCTCTCGACTGGGGCCCAGTCGGCTGTGACTGGGCGAGGGTGGTATTCAAGGGGACCTCTTTGTGTAGTGGGAGAGGGAGCGCACTGCCGTCTTGCGGAGCACCGTGCCAGGGCGGTGCGTCGTGAAGACGCCATCACGCAGTACTGGGCGGCCGTTGACGAGGACGTGACGAGTGCCCACGGCATAAGACAGCGGGGCGTCAAAGGTGGCGGTGTCGCTGACCGTCTTGGGATCGAAGACGGCGAGGTCGGCGATCATCCCTTCGCCCAGGGTGCCTCGGTCGGTGAGGCCGAGGCGGGCGGCGGGCAGCGCGCTCATCTTGCGGACGGACTCCTGGAGGGTGAGGACCTGGCCGTCGCGGGTGTACCGGGACAGGACCCGGGCGAACGCACCGAAGTGACGGGGGTGGGGGTTGCCGTCGGTGGCGGTGTCCATGACCCAGCCGTCACTGACGACCGCGCTGCCGTGGTAGCGCAGCACTGTTTCCACATCCGCCTCGGACATTGCATGGTTGACAATCCAGACCAGGGCCTCGTGCGCGCGCAGTACGTCGAGGGATGCCTCGGCCGGATCGCGGCCAGTGGCGGCGGCGATGTCCTGGACCGTGCTTCCCACCCACGAGGAGTAGCGGCCCGGCGGCATCGCAGCGATCACGGTGCCCTCGGGAAGGAAGGTGTGTCCGATCTTCGCCCGGAGTTCCGAAGTGATCGCCTCGCGGGTCGTCGGATTCTCCAGTCGGGCGAGGAGCGCGTCGAGACCGCCGTCCAGCGCCCAGTCGGGAAGGCGCGAGGTGAGCCGGGTGGAGGAGGCGGCGTAGGGGTAGACATCGCACGCCACGTCCACTCCTTCCGCGACAGCGGAGTCGATGAGGGTCAGCGCCTCGTGCACCTTGCCGTGGTTGGCGGGACCCATGGCCTTGAGGTGCGAGATCTGAAGGCGCACGCCGCTGCGTCGGGCGGTTTCCAGAGCTTCGGTCACGGCCTCGACGAGATGGTCACCCTCGTCGCGCACATGGGTGCTGTAGAGCAGTCCGGCCTGCCGAGCCTCGGTGGCCAGCGCCACGACCTCGTCGGTGTCGGCGAACGACCCCGGGGCATAGATGAGTCCGGTGGACAGACCGAACACCCCCTGTTCGGCAGCCCTGGCGAGGAGCTTGCACATGAGGGCGGTCTCGTCGGCTGTTGCGGGGCGCCGTTCGGTGCCAACAGTGGCCACGCGGAGGGCCGCGTGGCCGACGAGGGCGGCGAGATTGACGCACGGTTCGGCCTCCTCCACCGCGCGTGCGAATCCGTCGAAGTCCTCCCAGGGCATGTCGGCGTTGTTGACGCCGCTGCGTGCGAGCGTGGTGTGCCACGCATGTCGCCGCTCGGGGGTGGTGGGGAAGGTGGAAGCGCCGCAGTTGCCCGTGACGATGGTGGTGACGCCCTGTCTGATGCACGCTTCGGCGCTGGGCGCGTCGCACACGGTGTAGTCGGCGTGCGAGTGCAGGTCGATAAAGCCGGGCGCGACGACGTGGCCGGTGCAGTCAAGCACCTCCCGTCCGGTGGCGTGAGGCGTGGCCCGTCCGAGGAAGACGATGCGGTCACCCCGGATGCCGACATCGGCCCGTCGGACCGGGCCGCCGGTGCCGTCGATGACGGTGCCGCCGACGGCGAGTACATCGAATTCGTTCAACGTTCTTCCTTCGCAGTGGAGCTCGGTTCGGGTACCTGGCAATGCGGGGCGGTCAGGTGAGCCGTACGAGGATGAGGGCTTACATGACCGCTGCCGGGATGGAGGAGCGTCCAGCCCCCCGAGAGCAGCGCAGGTCCCGGATCGTCGGCGCGTGGAACGAAACCGAGTGTCAGTGTGGCGATCAGTCCCGCTACGGCAACGGCGTAGGGTGCGGCCTCCGTGGCCGCGGGCAAACGGCGAACGGGTGTCGTCACATCTTCGGTCAGTGCCACGATGAGGCTTCTGTCTGTACACATCGCGCGTGGGCCGGGGTGCTGTCCACGTCACTGAAGAGGAGTGCGTCCGCCTGGTCGACGCCGCTTTCCGCCAGGATCTCGACGAGGGTCTGTTCCGGGCGAACCGCGGCGAACCGTATGTCCCATTCGCGTGTGGTGAAGCCGTGTACGGCGGGCCGGGCGAGACTGTTGTACGACCAGTGGGAGGAGAAGTAGTAGCCGCCGGTGTCCAGCAGCACCACGACGTCCCCAGGTTCCAGTTCGGGCAGCTTGCGTTCGCGGGCTACGAGGTCCCCGGCGAAACAGCATGGGCCCGCGACATCCTGGGCCCGCTCCGGAGCATGCTTGGGCCGGCCGTCGGAGTCGTACACGGCGATCCGCAGTGGCCATGCTTCCGGCATGAAGACGGTGCGGGTGGCGATGTGCGCGCCCGCGTGTGTCAGCGCGATGCGGCGGCCGCCGGTGTCTTTGGTGTACTCCACGACCGCGGCCGTGAAGCCGTTCTTGGCGACCAGTGAACGACCGAACTCGGTTACCAGGCCGTAGCGCCCGCCCAGGAGCTCGGGAACGGAGGCGCGCAGCTGCCGGACGTAATCCGCGTAGGTCGGGCGGATCTCGTCGTCGTCAAAGTTGACCGGCATGCCGCCGCCGATATCCAGACTGGTCACCTGCTGCCGGCCCGCCATCGCGTTGATCTCCTCGGCGAGTTCGTACACGGCGCACACTCCTTGGCCGATGAGTTCCAGGGAGCAGCCTTGCGAACCGACGTGCACGTGCAGCCGAGTGAGCCAGGGACGCTCGGCGAAAGCCTGGAGGATGCGCTTCCGTGCTCCGGCATCTTGCAGTGGCACGCCGAACTTCGAGCTAAGCGAGGCGGTGCTCATCGCGTCGATGGCTCCGGCGCCGACCTGTGGGTTGATCCGCAGCCCAAGCACCGAGGTGCTCTCGCTCACAGCGAGTAGTTCGCCGATGCGGTCCAACTCGGGAAAGTTGTCGGCGTTCACCGCCACTCCCAAGGCGAGCGCGTGGACCAGCTCGGCACGGGTCTTCGCGGGTGAGTCCAGCACGATGCGTTCCGGCGGGAAGCCGGCAGCGACGGCTTGGGCGAACTCGCCCGGGCTGGCGACCTCGCACCCCATGCCGGACCGGGCGAGCAGTCGCAGCACGGGGACCAAAGGCGCGGCCTTGGCGGCGAACGTGTGCAGCACTGGTGCGTCGCCAAAGGCTCGTTGGAGGTCGCGCACGGACTCCTGGATCCCGTCGGCGTCCAAGAACCCCGCCGCCACATGGGCGGGGCCGATCAGACCGGACCGCACCGCCGCGCGGACAGCTCGGTCACGCTGCTGACGACCGTCTTCACTGTTTTGCATCGACTTGCGCAATCCTCACGATCTCGGACCTCGGTGCCCCCGCGGGGGTTCGGGCCACCAGAATCGGCAGGCTTCGTGGAACGATCACCGATACGCAGGATTCCGTCACGACGGGGGCGAATGAGGGCCTATACGTAGCTCGAATACCGTGATATGCAGAAGGCATGGCGCACGATTCCGTCGATGAGAAAGACTTGGAGCTGATCCATGCGCTCCAGCTTTCCCCACGCGCCTCCTGGGCTCAGATGGCCGGGGCGCTCGCGCTCGATCCGGTGACTGTGGCACGCCGTTGGGAGCGGCTGGCCGAGGCGGGACTGGCGTGGGTCACTTGTGTGGCCGGCACGGCCCTGCACAGCGAGTTCTGCATGGTGTACATCGAGATCGATTGCGTTTCCGACCGGCTGGATGACGTTGCCACCGCGCTGAGTGCCGAGCCCCACGTGCGCTATGTCCACCACCTCACAGGCCTGTACGGGCTGCTGGTCGTGGCGACATTGCGCACCTCCGCGGAGGTGTCGGCGTACCTGCGCGGCACGGTAGGGCAAATGTCCGGTGTCCGGGCGTACCGAGCGGAGATACGAACCGTGGGCTACGGCGAGCCGAGCCGATGGCGTCTGCGCAGCCTCGAACGGTCACAGCGACGCGCATTGGAACCGTCCGGCACACCGCCCACGACGGTGGGAGGTGCCCGGATGGACGCTGTGGACCAGAAGCTGTTCCGGCTGCTGCACGAGGACGGCCGCATGTCCTACGCAGCGATCGCCGACCGCGCCGGGATCAGCGAGCCCACCGCGCGCCGCCGCGTCAAGCGCCTGCTGACCAGCCGGTTGCTCCGGCTGCGCTGCGAGATGGCGCAGTCCCTGTCGGGCTGGCCGCACTCGGCCGTACTGTGGGCGAGCGTGGCACCGCAGCACATGGAGTCCACGGCACGCTCGCTCACGGCGCTCCCTGACGTACGCCTGTGCTGCGCCCTCACGGGAGAGCGGAACCTCCTGCTGATGGTCTGGCTACGGTCGCTCGGAAATCTGCCGCAGCTGGAGGCGACGATCACAGAGCGCTCGCGAAGTCTCTCCATCGTGGACCGGGCCGTCTGCCTGCACACCGTGAAACAGATGGGCCGACTGCTCGACAGCGAGGGGCGCAGCGTCGGGCACGCGCCGCCCAATGTAGGGGCGTTCCTGGACGCCTGAGGTCATCAGATGCCGTATCTCAACCGAACGTGATCGCTTGATTTTTGCTGGTCAGGCATGGTGCAGCTCCGAATGATTCGCCGAGCGGGTGGGCTGGTGGTCGTCTTGTGGTCGTAGCGATCTTCCTCGCCGTTGAGCTGCTTTGCGATGCCGTGGGTGAGTGCCAGTGTTGCGGCGAGGTGGCGGAGGTCGTGGACGCTGGTGCGGGGAACGCCTGCCTGGCGGGCGAGGTAGTGGAAGTGGTTGAGGACGTATTCCGGGTGTAGTGGGCGTCCGTCTTCGCGGTGGAAGACGAATCCACCGCCCGAGCGTGCGCCCGGACCGTCAGCCGTACAGCACTCGGCTTTGCGGCGGGTGAGGACAGCGTGGATGCGGGGTGACAGGGCGGCCCAATCACTGCTCTTACGGGTCTTCGGGATGGTCAGGACGAGCTTGTTGTTGTCGATTGCTGAGAGGGTCCAGCGGACGTAGACGGTGCGTGAGCCTAGGTGGACGTCGTCCCAGTGCAGGCCGAGGGCCTTTGCGGGCCGGTGCCGATGAGGATCTCGATCAGGTCGGCGAAGTCCGGATCGGGCCGAGGGTCGGGATCAGGTCGTGGTGGACGTAGTCGCGGTAGCGGACCCATGTGGTCGGCTTGAGCCGCAGTCGTTTGGCCGCGAGCCACTGGGTGAGGTAGTCGGCGACGGTCTGGTTCGGGTCGGCGCTGATGCCGATCCGGCGGCCGGCGCGGTAGCGGTGCAGGGCGGTGCGGGCGTCGTCCTCGGTGGGGAAGCCACCGCGGCGCACGGTGCGGTTGTGCCCGCCGGGTTCGGCGGCGGGAAGATCGATGGCGAAGGTCCAGGTCCCGTGGGCGGGGTCGGAGATCAGTTGGGGGCAGTGGGCGCCGAGCTGGCGGCGCTGCTCGTTTGACAGACCCCTCAATCGTCGGCATCTGTACCGGCGCTGGACGGTGGCGGACGGGCGGCGGCCAGATTCGACCGCCAGGGGACTAAATCGGTTGCTTGTTCATGGCGCCTCTGTGCGAATGTCCCTACGCACTCAGCGCGTTGACGGTGCGCGGAAGTCTCCACAGTCCGCCCCGCCACGCAGGGACCGTACGCGGGCGGGGTCAGAGAGTAAGGAATCACTTGCTCCAAGCATCCAGAAACAGACGTCTCTTATACCGAATAGCCGCATACGCCACCGCAGTTCTTCTCATGGGAGCTGCCGCACCGGCTTCGGCTGACAGCGGGGGTGTGGTCCAGGATCCCGACTATGCGCCCTCGTCCCGTCCGGCTGCGGGTCCGGAGGCCAAGACCCGGGCCGCGGGGAGCCGACCGATGTCGGGCAAGAGCCCTTCGGCTGGCCCGACCTTCAAGCAGACCGGCGGCATCTGGCGGACCATCACCTCGAACACCGTGCTGCGCAACACGGTTACGGACGCCGACGGCGACAAGTCCAACCTCACCTTCGAGGTGTGGAAGACCGACGCGGCGGGCAAGCCGACGAGCCAGGTAAAGATCTCCGACAGCCAGTACGGGGTCCTGGTCTCGGACTATGTCGCCTCCGGCCGCACGGCGAAGGTCACCGTGGACTACGGGTGGCTCAAGCCTGGTGTGAACTACGCCTTCCGGACCTCCGCCTACGACGGATCTTTATATGAGACGTCGTGGTCGCCCTGGGCGCGGTTCCGGATCGACCCCTATGTGACGTTCCCGGCGCCGCAGTCGTCTTCGACCATCGATCCGGTCAAGCAGGAGAACCGGACGTTCTTCCGCTCCGATCCGGGTGCTGTGGCCCCCGCGGCGCGCTCGGCCGGGAAGTACGACCAGTGCGGCAAGCCCGACGCGGACGGCAATTACCTGTGCATCGAGCGCACCCCAGCCAGCTCGGAGGGCAAGAAGGCCGCGGACCAGGTCAGGAAGGCCCGCGCTGCGGGAGACGACCTCATCCCCTGGTGCCCCAACTCCGAGGACGCCAAGAACCACATGAACCGCACCGAGGCGTGCATGCGGGACCTGGGCGAGGCCAAGCTCATCTTCCTCTCCAGCGACCCCGACGATCCGCCGTTCGGCTACGCGCGGTTCCACTTCGAGCAGCGGCTGAAGACCTACCCGAACAAGAGCAGCGGCGGCAGCGACTTCGCCGAGTTCGACCAGCAGCTTCTGGTGACGCCGCTCCAGATTGACCAGGCGCTGAGGGGCGTCAACATGTACTGGGATCTAGTAGGACTCCGTTAGGTCTGTCTGTTGGTCCTGTTTGGGGGAATGCTGAAGGTGTGGATGCACATGAAGTGAACCGGGCTCGGGTGAAGTTG
>NZ_JBVIVI010000029.1:0-34067 GCF_055595765.1 Streptomyces sp. NPDC040405 | reverse complement strand
ACATCCGCGCCTGGGTCAGGAACTGGAACACAGACCCGAAGCCGTTCATCTGGACCAAGACCGCCGAGGAGATCCTCGAATCCCTCGCCCAATTCCGCCGACGAATCTCCGGCGCAGGACACTAGTAGGGCTCCGTTAGGTCTGTCTGCCTGCCGTGTTCAGGGGCAGGAGGACTGTGTGGACGCACATGACGTGAATCGTGTTCGGGCGACGTTGGCGTTATTCGTGGCGGATGTGTTCGCCTCGGTGCCGCGCAAGGACCAGCGGGCCAAGAGCGACTGCTATCTGCGCGGACTGATGACGGACGGCCGCCGCAAGTCGATCCAGCCGATGGCGGAGCGTCTGCCGGACGGCAATGAGCAGAATCTGCAGCAGTTTGTGAACCAGTCCACGTGGGATCCGGTGCCGGTGCGGCGGCGGATCGCCGAGCGGCTGGTGCCGCGGATCGGTCCGGACGCCTGGGCGGTCGATGACGTGTCGTTCCCCAAGGACGGCCGGATGTCGGTCGGTGTCGCTCACCAGTACTGCGGTGCGCTGGGCAAGCAGGCCAACTGCCAGGTCGCGGTCAGCGTGCACGCGGTCTCCGACACGGCCTCGTGCCCGCTGAACTGGCGGCTGTTCCTGCCCAGGGAATGGGCGGATGACGCCCTCCGGCGCCGACGGACCCGCGTGCCCGAGGACGCCGGGCACCGGGAGAAGTGGCGGCTGGCACTGGACGCCCTCGATGAACTGGCCGGATGGGGACTGATGCCACCCGTCGTGGTGGCGGATGCCGGCTACGGACAGAACGCAGACTTTCGTGCCGGCCTGGCCGAGTGGGGACACGCATACGTGGTCGGCATCCGCGGCGATATCACCGTCCAGCCGCACGATGCGGTCCCCACGGCCCCCGCCTGGTCCGGCAACGGCCGCAGGCCCCAGCCCCGCTACCGGCAGCCACCGGTGACGGTGGCGGACCTGGCAGCGGGCGCCGGACGGGAAGCCTTCAGCCAGGTGACCTGGCGGGAAGGCTCCCGCGGCGCGATGACCTCCCGTTTCCTCGCAGTACGGGTTCGGCCGGCCGGGGTGCGCTCGCGTCGGCTGGCCCAGGCAGCCGCGGTGGCCGAGCACGGCCGGTGGGACGGCGTCCTGCCCCAGGTGCGGCTGCTGGCCGAATGGCCCGACGGCGAAGACGAACCGACCCGGTTCTGGCTGTCCGACCTGCCCGACGACACCCCGATCGCCGACCTGGTCCGGCTGGCAAAGATCCGCTGGCGCATCGAGCACGACTACCGCGAACTCAAGCACGGCCTAGGCCTGGACCACTTCGAAGGCCGCTCCTGGAACGGCTGGCACCACCACATCCCCCTGGTCACCGCCGCCCACGCCTTCCTCACCGAACAGCGGCTGGCCCCAAAAGCCGACACAGCAGACTCACCCTCTACCAGATCCTCGACACCCTCCAGGACCTGCTGAACTGCTGGACCGGCATCTGCACCACCTGCCACCAACCTCTGCCCAGCAGGACCACACCAAGATCAAGACAGACCTAACGGAGCCCTAGAGTGGCCTGCGAAGCCGACCGCCTCCGGGTGCAGAGGGACCGCCTCGCCCGGGGCTACGTGCCGACGCACGACGGTCCTGGTCCGGTCGTAAACGATCGTCATCGGCACCCCGCCGAAATGGGCAAGCGCCCGGCGGTGGCAGTCGAAGAAGGTTTGTAGGTCCTGGCCTGTGGTGAAGCAGCAGAACGGATCGCGAGAGTACGACAGCGTCATGTGGAACGAGTAGACCTTCGCGATGCCCATGTGAGCCAGGATCTTGCCCTCATCGTCCCAGTCCACCTGAGCCTGGGCACCGGGGATCACCTCGAAGCGGCGGTGCATGCCCGCCAGTTCCTTCGGCGAAATGCCGAGTTCCTCGGCGATCCGCGGGCGGGCTTCCTGAACATAGAGCTTGGTCCGCTGGTAGTTTGCCGTGAACCCGTACTCGCCTGCGAGCCGCTCGTGGATCACGGCTGCCTTCATCAGAATCTCCGCCCGCAGCATCGAGTCGACCAGCGGAGCGAACTCGTCGATCACCCTCACCCGCGACCGCCCAGTCGGCGACCGGCGTGGAGGCGACACAGGCCCTTCGGCGGACAAGTACTTGCTTACCGTCCGCCAGTTGAGTCCGGTCTCCTTGGCGACCTCCGACAGGCTCATGGCTCCGGACTCGACGAGTCCGCGAAAGCGCCGCAGTTCCAACCAGCGTTCCGGATCCAGGACCACGGGTCACCCCTCTCGGCGACCTCGAACAACAAGCAGCAGAGTGCCGAACGGCGGCCCTCAGCACATCAAGAACTCTGTACGTTCATCCGTACGCGGCTATGCACATTCACGCGTACGCCGACACCAGTTCTTTCGGGCCGTGCACGGCCTGTGACGAACTCCCGCCCCCAAGGGAGAGGGGCAACTCACTGACCGGGCATTTGTCGAGCCGGCTCCGGCGAGCGCTCCCGGCGCACGACCTCGGCGGAGTTCAAGAAAGCCGTGGCGGCGGGGGAGAGCCGTCCGGGGCGGAACACGAGACCCACCGCACGCCTGATCTGCGGAGCCATCGACCGCACCACCACGTTGCGGAGCTCGCTCTCCGCGATCCGCCGGGGAAGGAACGTAGCGCCTCCCCCGTGCATGACCAGCTCCCAGATCGCTTGCCGGTGCGCGCATTCGACGGCCACGCAGCCGATGGATCGGTCCACTGCCTCGTCGATGGCGGCTCGGCTCCCGGATCCCGAGGACTCCAGGACCAAGGGAATGCCGTCGATCGCTTCGAGCGGAACAGGGTCGGGAAGCCCCGCGGCCAGGTCCTGAGGCAGGACGAGGGCGATCTCCTGGTCCCAGAGTTCGCGGGTCTGCAACGTATCGCTCTTCACAGGGAAGTCCGTCAGCCCCAGCTCGGCCTGCCCCTGCCGGACCTGGCTCACGACACCGGATGAGCTGCCGGGATCGAGAACGGTGACCATGATGCCCGGATGCAGTTGGTGGAGCCTGCTGATCAGTTCCGGCAGCGGATCGGCGGACAGCGTCGACAGAACCGCGAGCTCAAGGCGTCCGGTGACCAAGTCCCTGACAGCGTGCGCCTTGTTCCTCGCGCGCTCGACGTCGGCCAGGATCTTCCGTGCCGGCCCGGCGAACGACTGTCCGCCGGCCGTCAAGGTCAGCCGACGGCCTGACCTGTCGAACAGCTGGATGCCGAGCTGGCGCTCCAAACTGCGGATCGCCTGGGAAAGCGACGGCTGCGCGATGTAGAGCGCCTGCGCGGCTTTGGTGACGCTGCCGTGGTCGATGACCGCAACGAAGTACGCGACGAGCCGCAGGTCCATGGTCGAACGATACGACACCTTCAGTCGCTCCCCTGCCGGGCGAGACGACTCCGACCTGCGCTCATAGGTCCTGGTGATAGGTCCGTACACGCACTGGTCTTTGTACGCCCCGGCCCGGCAGTGGTGCAGTCAGGTGTACCGGGACGCGGCCGCCAGGCGGTTGCGTTGCGGTCGCCCCGTCCCTCGGCCCGCTCAGGAGCTGGGAAGATGACAACCGAGACCTGTAAGACCGCCGCCGTCGCCGGTGGGGTGCTGCGCCTGCCGCACCGCCCCCGGCACAGATCGCGATGGAACTCGCCCTGACCGGTGGTCCGCGTCCACCACCCTGCCGAACGGGACGCGCGCCCACACTCGGGGGCCGACCGCGAGCGCCCGACCCCGGCGGTGCGATCCACCCGGCACGCGACCCGGTTCGCCGGTAGGTGCTGCGGAGGGCGGCATTCGCGCCGGTACCGGGCCAGGACACCCGTGCGATCCCGCCCGAGCTGGGACATACCTCTCCGGACATGGAAAACCTGCTGTTGGAAGGGGCCGTGCTGTGAACTCGTACTGGCCGGAGGCGATGCCGACTTCGCTCGATTATCCCGAGCTGACCTTGGGAGAGCTGTTCACCGCCGCCGTGAAGCTGTACGGCGGCCGGGCGGCCGTCGTCGACGGCGAGGAGCAGTTCACCTTCGCCCAGTTGCACGAGCGCTCCGCCGCGTTCGCCCATGGTGTGCGGGACGCCGGCGTCCGCGAGGGTGACGTCGTCCTCCTGCACCTGTCCAACAGCGTGTGGTTCCTGGTCGGTTACTACGGCGCGCTGCTCGCCGGAGCGACCGTTTCGCTGGCCAACCCGTTGCAGCCCGCGCCGCAATTGCGCGCCCAACTGCTCGACACCGGCGCGGCTCTCGCCGTCAGTCATCCCGCCCACGCTGCCACGCTGCTCGAGGCCGGTGCGGGATCGGCCCTGCGGACGGTCGTCGTCGTCCCGCCGAGTGCCTGTGCGCCGTCCGCCGAGCCCCCTCCGGTCGACGATGGTGTGGTGGCCCTCGCGGACTTCGTCGCGGGCCGAGCCGGCGTCCCTCCTCAAGCCACCGTCACCGCGGGCGCCGTGGCCCACATCGCCTACACGGGCGGCACCACCGGGGTCTCGAAGGGCGTCCGGGTCCTGCACCGCAACGTGGTCGCCAACGTCACACAGATGGTCGCCTGGCGCGCCGCCCACCTGGTCACAACCACCGAGGACGGCGATCTCCGGCTTTCCCCGATCGCAGGGCTGCACGACGCGGGAGTGCGGCCCGGAAGCGCGGTCACGGTAGTCGTGTCACCTTTGTTCCACGCGCTTGCGCTCATCAACATGAACTTCCTGCTGCTGTGCGGAACCACCATCGTGCTCGCTGGACGCTTCTCTCCCGAGCGCCTGCTCGAAGCGATCGAGCGTCACCGCGCCACCTACCTGACCGGCAGCCCGACCATGTGGCATGCGCTGCTGGACAGCGCCGAGGTGAACGACCGGGACCTGTCCTCGGTGCGGGGGATCTCCTCGGGAGCGGCCCCGATCGACCCGCCCACCCTCCAAGGCCTCGAATCCGCCTTCCCCGCAGCGGTGGTCGGCGAGGGATACGGACTCACCGAGGGGACGTGCCTGGTGACAGCGGGGCCGCTGTTGCGGAGTGCCGAGCGCAAACGCGGCAGTGTCGGCCTGCCGGTCATCGACACCACGGTGGAGGCCCGACCCGTCATCGGCGGCGACGCCGCGCTCGGACCGAACGAGGTCGGTGAGCTCTGGGTGCGCGGCCCGCAGGTCACGGCGGGTTACCTGAACCAGCCGGAAGCCACCGCCGAGCAGTTCGTCGGCGGCTGGCTGCGCACGGGAGACCTCGGTTACGTCGACGAGGACGGCTTCGTCTTCATCTCCGGCCGCGCCAAGGAGATGTTGATCTACAAGGGCTACAACGTGTATCCGCGCGAACTCGAAGACGTCCTGCACAGCCACCCGGACGTGGGGACGGCGGCGGTCATCGGCCGGTCCGTCGCCCGCGTCGGACAGGAGCCGATCGCCTTCGTCGTGCCGCGGCCCGGCGTGGCCGTCGACCCGGACGAAGTCATGGCGTATGTCGCCGAACGGGTCCTTCCGTACAAGAAGATCCGGGCCGTCCACGTCGTCGACACGCTGCCCACCACCGCCGCCGGAAAGATCCTCAAGGCCGAGCTGCGTGCGCGGATCGAACAGGACGGTCAGTCGACCGCAGCGCGTGCCCGGTGAATCAAGAACGGAGAGAACCCATGGAAGCCGCGGATTTCGAGGCCGTGCTGAACGCGATCAGGACCTTCGTGCGCAAGGAGGTCGTGCCGGCCGAGGAGGTGATGGAGAAGACGGATGAGATCCCTGAGGCCATCCGCGCGCAGGCGGCGGAGATGGGGCTCTTCGGCTACGCGCTGCCCGAGGAGTACGGCGGACTCGGGTTCTCGATGACCGAGGACGTCCAGCTGGCGATGGAGGTCGGCTACACCGCACCGGCCTTCCGCTCGATGTTCGGGACCAACAACGGCATAGCCGGCCAGGTGCTGGTGAACTTCGGCACCGATGAGCAGAAACAGCGGTACCTGCCGGGCCTGGCCGCGGGCCACAAGATCGCCTCATTCGCCCTGACCGAGTCCGAAGCGGGCTCGGACCCGAGCGGTCTGCGGACGCGGGCGGTCCGGGTCGAAGGCGGTTACCTGCTGAACGGCCAGAAGCGGTTCATCACCAATGCGACCCGCGCCGACCTGTTCATGGTCTTCGCCAGGACGAACGCCGACACCGAGGGTACCAAGGGCATCTCCGTCTTCGCGGTCGAGTCCGGTACCAAGGGGCTCACCGTCGGTCCCGAGGACGAGAAGATGGGACAGCGCGGTGCGCACACCGCGGAGGTGTTTCTCGACGACGTCTTCGTATCCGAATCCGCGCTGATCGGCGGGTCCGAAGGCGAGGGCTTCCCGGCCGCTATGCGCTCGCTGGCACGCGGCCGGCTGCACATCGCGGCCATCTGCGTCGGGCTCGCACAGCGGCTCGTCGAGGAGAGCGTCAACCATGCCGCGGCGAATCGGCAGGGTGGTCGTCCCATCGCGGAGTTCCAGCAGGTGCAGGCGATGCTCGCGGACTCGCAGAGCGAACTCCTCGCGGGCCGGGCGATGGTGCGTCAAGCGGCGAAGGCGTACGACGACGGCAGTGACCGCCGCATGGCGCCGTCATGCGCGAAGCTCTTCTGCTCCGAAATGGTCGACCGGGTGGCGGACCGCGCCGTCCAGATCCACGGTGGCCTGGGCTACATGCGCACGGTCGCGGTCGAGCGGTTCTACCGCGATGCCCGCCTGTTCCGGCTGTACGAGGGCACCAGCGAGGTGCAGAAGGTCATCATCGCCAAGCAGATGCTCAAGGGGGCGGGCCGATGACGGACCACGCCGTACTCGTCGCGCAGGATGGTCCCATCCGGACGCTGACCCTGAACCGGCCGAGCCGCCGCAACGCCCTGGACCTCGACGACCGACGGGAGCTGCTGGCCGCACTGCTGGACGCCGAGGGTGACCACAGCTGCCGGGCGGTGGTGCTCAACGGAGCCCGAGGAGTGTTCTGCGCGGGCGGCGACATCCGATCGATGTCGCGGGACCGCGATGTCGCGAGGGCACGGCTGGCGGTGGTCAACGACATCGCGCGCGCTCTGGTCCGTTCGCCGAAGCCGGCGGTCGCCGCTGTCGAAAGCGGTGCGTTCGGTCTCGGACTGTCTCTCGCCGCCGCGAGCGACTACGTGGTGGCGGCAGCGGACGCCAGGTTCGTGGCCTCGTTCGCCAAGCTCGGACTGACCGCTGACACCGGCCTGTTCTGGAGCCTGTCCCAGCGGGTCGGACCCGGCCGAGCCAAGGAGCTCATCCTGCTCGCCGGCGAGCTCACTGCCGAACAGGCGCACCGGATGGGCCTGGTGAGTGAGGTCGTGCCGGCGACGGAGGTCATGGACCGGGCCATGGAGCGGGCCGGACAGCTCGCCGCGGCGTCGCCGGCCATGGTGGCGGGAACCAAAAAGATCTTCGCCCAGGACCGGCAGGACCTGGAGTCGGTTCTCGCCGCCGAGGCCGAGGTGCAGGTCGAGTTGCTCGCCGGTGACGACTTCGCCGAAGGACGTGCCGCGTTCCTGGAACGTCGTACGCCGACTTTCACCGGCTGAGCCGCATTCTTCTGGAGAACTCATGTTGCAGCAGGGAACGTTCGACGGCCGGGTGGCTGTCGTCACGGGCGGCGGGTCGGGTATCGGGGAGGCGATCGGCCGGGAACTCGCCCGTCTCGGGGCGAAAATCGCCGTTCTGGGGCGCACCCGGGACAAGCTGGATGCTGTCTGCTCGGACATCAACGCCGCGGGCGGCACAGCCAAGGGCTATCAGGTGGACGTCCGCGACCGGTCGCGTGTCGAGGCGGTGATCGACTCGGTGATGACGGACCTCGGCCGCATCGACCACCTCGTCAACAACGCCGCGGGAAACTTCCGGGTGGCGCCGGAGCAGATGTCGCCGAATGCCTGGAACGCGGTCGTCGACATCGTCCTCGACGGCACCTGGCACTGCACGCAGACCGTGGGCAGGCACATGATCGAACGCGGCGGCGGGTCGATCCTCAACATCGGCTCGACGATGTCGAAGCAGGGCGGCCCGGACACGGTCCACTCCGCGAGCGCCAAGGCCGGTGTGCGCGCGATGACCAAGTCTCTCGGCGCGGCCTGGGGGCCGTATGGCATCCGGGTCAACGTCCTCATTCCGGGGATGACCGAAGGGACCGCCGGTGTCGAGGTTCTCCACCGGACGCAGGAGGACTTCGACGAGGCGGTCGGAACCGTCCCCCTGGGCCGGCTCGCCACCCGTGAGGAGATCGCCCAGGTGGCGAGCTTCCTCCTGAGCGACTACGCGGGCTACATGACGGGGGCGGAGCTCGTGCTCGACGGCGGCCGCTCGCTCGGAAGGCTGTGACGCGCCATGCACAGTGTCCTTGAGAAGGACGCCCGGCGGTCCCAACCGCTGCGGGGCATGCGGATCGTCGAGATCTCGAGCTATGTGGCGGCCCCGCTGAGCGGGATGACCCTGGCTCAGCTGGGCGCCGACGTGATCCGGGTCGAGCCGCTCGACGGTGCCGCCGACCGCACCCGCCGGCCGCTGGCCGAAAGCGGGACGAGCCTGTACTGGTCGGGGCTCAACAAGGGCAAGCGGGCCATCGAGGTGGACCTGTCCTCCGAGCGGGGGCGCCGACTCGTCGGCGATCTGATCGTCGCGGGAGGACGGCGCGGCGGCATCGTCATCAGCAACTCCGAGCGCCACCCGGATCTGACCTTCGAGACCTTGCGTGCGCGCCGCCCCGATCTGGTCCACGTGCTGCTCACCGGCCGCCGGGACGGCGGAACCGCGGTGGACTACACCGTCCAGGCGGCAACCGGATTCCCCCTGCTGACCGGCCCCGAGAACTCGGCACAGCCCGTGAACCACCTGATGCCCGCGTGGGACGTCGCCGCCGGGCTCTACCTGTCGGTCGGACTGCTGGCCGCCGAACGGCACCGCCTGCTGACGGGGGAGGGGCAGCAGGTACGGGTCGCGCTCGAGGACGTTGCCCTGGCGACCGCCGGAAGCCTCGGTTACCTCGCCGAGGCGCAACTGGGCAGCACGCCGCGTGAACGCGGCGGCAACTACGTCTACGGCAGTTTCGGCCGTGACGTCACCACCGCCGACGGTGAGCGGTTGATGATCGTGGCGCTCACCGCCGGGCACTGGCGGGACCTTCTCGCCGCGACGGGTCTCACCGATGCGGTGTCCGCGCTGGCTTCCGCGCTCGGGGTGGACTTCGCCGAGGAGTCGCAACGCTATCGACACCGGAAGGTGCTCGGAGAGCTGCTCGCGGGCTGGTTCGAGACCCACACCCTCGCCGAGGCGGAGAAGGTGCTGCGCGCGACCCGGGTGCTGTGGTCCACGTACCGGAGCTTCACCGACCTCGCTGCCGACGGTGCGCGTCTGCTGCGTGAGAATCCGCTGATGGCGGAGGTCCGGCAACCCGGGGTCGGAAGGTACTGGGCGCCCGGAGCGCCCGTGGTGATGGACGGGGAGCAGTCGCCGCCCGCGGCGTCGCCGCTGGTGGGCCAGCACACCGACGAGGTCCTGCGAACCGAACTCGGACTGTGCGCGACCGACCTCGCGACGCTGAGCGAGACAGGCGTCATCCGGACACACGACGACGAGCGGGGCGCGACATGACCGACAGCGATGACCGCAGTGACCGATGACGCACGGGACGAGAACCCCCGAACAAACGAGGGAAGTTGATCACTCATGGCGCTCCTTTCCGGCAAGACCGCGGTCATCACCGGCGGTGCTCAGGGCATCGGTCTCGCGATCGCCGGGCTGTTCGTCAAGGAGGGTGCGAGAGTCGTCCTCGGTGACCTGAACCCCGATGCCGCCGAGGCGGCGGCCAAGGACCTCGGCGGTCCCGCGGTCGCCCGAGCGGTGCGGTGCGACGTCACCAGCTCCTCCGAGGTGGACACACTGACCCGGGCGGCGTTGGAGGACTTCGGCTCGCTGGACATCATGGTCAACAACGCCGGGATCACCCGCGACGCGACGATGCGGACCATGGCCGAGGAACAGTTCGACCAGGTGATCGACGTGCACCTCAAGGGCACCTGGAACGGCACGCGCACGGCGGCCGCGATCATGCGCGAGCAGAAGAGCGGCGCGATCGTGAACCTCTCGTCGCTGTCGGGCAAGGTCGGCATGGTCGGCCAGACCAACTACTCCGCCGCCAAGGCCGGGATCGTCGGCCTCTCCAAGGCCGCCGCCAAGGAACTCGCGCACCACGGCGTGCGCGTCAACGCCATCCAGCCCGGCCTGATCCGCAGCGCGATGACCGAGGCGATGCCGCAGAAGGCGTGGGACCAGAAGATGGGCGAGATCCCCATGCAGCGCGCCGGCGAGGTGCACGAGGTGGCCTCCGTCGCGCTGTTCCTGGCCTCCGACATGTCGTCCTACATGACCGGCACGGTGCTGGAAGTGACCGGCGGAAGGTTCATGTAGATCGATGAGCTGGGAACCGCACACACCACCCTGCCAGGAAGGCACCGGTCATGCGCGAAGCGGTCATCTGTGAGCCCGTACGTACTCCGATAGGCCGCTACGGCGGGATGTTCAAGAGCCTGACGGCGGCCGACCTCGGCGTGACCGCCCTCAAGGGACTGATCGATCGCACCGGCATCGCGCCCGAGGCGATCGAAGACGTCGTCCTCGGCCACTGCAACGCGAACAGCGAGGCGCCGGCGATCGGACGGGTCATCGCGCTCGACGCCGGTCTTCCCGTCACCGTCCCCGGCCTGCACATCGACCGCCGGTGCGGATCCGGTCTCCAAGCCGTAATCCAGGCCGCCATGCAGGTGCAGACCGGTATCCATGAGGTCGTCGTCGCAGGCGGCACCGAGAGCATGAGCAACGCCGCGTTCTACTCGGTCGACATGCGGTGGGGCGCGAAGAACGGCATCGCGATGCACGACGGCCTCGTACGCGCCCGGGCAACGGCCGGTGGGAGGAATCACCCCGTCCCCGGCGGCATGCTCGAGACAGCCGAGAACCTCCGCCGTGAGTACGCGATCCCACGCGAGGAACAGGACGAACTGGCTCTCGCGTCCCACCAGCGGGCGGTCACGGCGCAGGCCGACGGGATGCTGGCCGAAGAGATCATCCCGACCACGGTCAGGACCAGAAGCGGCGACGTCGTGATCGACACCGATGAGCATCCGCGCGCCGATACCTCGCTGGAGTCGTTGAGCGGACTCAAGCCGCTCCTGTTCGACTCCGACCCGGACGCCACGGTCACGGCGGGCAATGCCAGCGGCCAGAATGACGCGGCCGCCATGTGCGTCGTCACCACACCCGAGCGCGCTGGGCAGCTCGGGCTGCGACCACTGGTCCGCCTCGTCTCGTGGGGTGTTGCGGGAGTCGCTCCGAAGACCATGGGCATCGGCCCGGTCCCCGCCACCGCGGCCGCCCTGCACCGCGCCGGCCTCTGCCTGGACGACATGGACCTCATCGAGCTGAACGAGGCGTTCGCGGCTCAGGCGCTCGCGGTCATGCGGGAATGGAAGTTCGGTGACGGCGACTTGGAGCGCACTAACGTCCATGGCTCCGGTATCTCGCTGGGGCATCCGGTCGGGGCGACCGGTGTGCGGATGCTCGCGACGTTGTCCCGGGAGCTGCATCGCCGGGACGCCCGGTACGGCCTGGAGACCATGTGCATCGGTGGCGGCCAGGGGCTGGCCGCGGTCTTCGAGCGGGTGACGGCGTGACCGGGCCGGTCGCATCCCTGGAGGAGGTCTGAGATGGAGCACACCCCGCCGAATCTTGCCCGCGCGCGTGCTGTCGTCGAGGTGCTGGAGACCGCGGTCGACAAGGCGGCCGCCCACCTCGCGTCGCAGCAGCCGGAAGAGAACCAGGCCGTGGCGTACGATCTGGCGTCGATCTCGGCGGCTGTCGCGGCGGCCGCGGAACTCCTCGACTACGGCGCCGAGGGCCGGACCGAAGCGGATCTGGCGTTGCTCTTCGCTGCCGACGTCGCCGCGGACCTGGCCGGCCGCATGGCCGGCCGGGAATCCCTGTGGGGCGTGGACAGGTCGGCCCTGGACGGCATCGCCGTCCATGTCGCCGCGGGACGTGACCCGGCCTTCCTGGAGCGCGTGGCCGAACGGGTGATGGCCACCCGCGAGGCGGGGCCGCGCCACCTTTCCGAAGAGCTTCAGCTGGTCCGCACCACTTTCCGCGGGTTCGCCGAGGACCGCGTCCTTCCGGTGGCGGACCGGATCCACCGTGATGACGAGGACATCCCCGCCGGCATCATCGACGGACTCGCGGGCATGGGGTGCTTCGGGCTGTCGATCCCCGCTGAATACGGCGGCTGTGCGGAAGGCGGAGCCGATGACCTGCTGAGCATGGTGGTGGTGACCGAGGAGCTCTCCAGGGCCTCCCTCGGCGCCGCCGGCTCGCTCATCACGCGTCCCGAGATCATCGGCACCGCGATCGCCCGCGGTGGCACCGAGGAGCAGAAGCGGCGCTGGCTGCCGGCGATCGCCGCGGGGGAGAAGCTGTGCGGGGTCGCGGTGACCGAGCCGGACCACGGGTCGGACGTGGCCCGGGTGACCACAGTCGCGATCCGGGACGGCGACGACTGGGTCCTGAACGGCGTCAAGACCTGGTGCACCTTCGCCGGTCGTGCGCATCACCTCCTCGTCCTGGCCCGCACGGACCCGGACCACACCGCCGGCCACCGCGGGCTGTCGCTCTTCGTCGTCGAGAAACCGTCCTTCCACGGTCATGAATGGAGTGTCACCCAGGACGGAGACGGATCCATCGAAGGACGGGCGATCCGTACCCTCGGCTACCGGGGCATGCATTCCTTCGAGGTCAGCTTCGATCGCTGGCGCGTGCCCGCCGGCGACCTGATCGGGATGGACGACGGTCTTGGGCGCGGGTTCTACCTTCAGATGCAGGCATTCGCCAACGCGCGGCTACAGACCGCCGCCCGTGCCGTCGGGGTCATGCAGTCAGCGCTCGAACTCGCCCTGAACTACACGCGGCAGCGGTCGGTCTTCGGCCGGTCGCTCGCGGAGCACCAGCTGACCCGCGCCAAGATCGCCAGGATGGCCGCGTTGATCGCCGCGTGCCGGACCTTCGCCTTCGCGGCGGCACGGGCCGTGACGGCGGGCGGCGGTCAACTCGAAGCGGCGCAGGTGAAGCAGCTTGCCTGCCGGGCAGCCGAATGGGTCACCCGTGAAGCGCAGCAGCTGCACGGCGGCTATGGGTACGCGGAGGAGTACAGCATCTCGCGGTTGTTCGTCGATGCCCGGGTGCTGTCCATCTTCGAAGGCGCCGATGAGGTTCTGGCCCTGCGCGTCATCGCCCGCCAACTGACGAGGCCCTGACCGCGCTGCGCATTCGCGCCCGGACACCTTCACTTCCGCGGGGCCGAGTTGCCGTCATAGGAGCTGCCTATCTCCGTGTTCAGCGATCTGTCTTTGACAGTGTGATCTGCGTCTCGTCCAATCAGGTAGGCAAGCCGGCCACTGAATCAGGAATACCCGCGATCGCACCTCATGGCCATTGGCTGCCTTGACGTCGAAAGGACAATGAAGTGACTTCGACAAGCCTGAAAGCCTCCCGCAGACCCTCGGTGGGGGAGCGGAACGAGTCCCGGGCGCAGGCATGGAGCCTGACCGTCATTGTGGTCGTCCTGTACATCGTCAACTGGAGCGACAAGGCGATCCTCGGATTGGTGGCCCAGCCACTGGCCGAGGAGTTCGGTCTGTCGGCCTCGCAAATCGGGTTGGTGGGCAGTGGTTTCTTCCTGACATTCACCATCGGCGGCTTCTTCGCCGGTCCGCTCGACAAGTTGATGAGCGTGCGCTGGTCCCTCGTCCTGCTTTCCCTGGTGTGGGCGGCGACCATGCTGCCGATCATCGCGGTGGCCAGCTTCTCGGTCCTCCTGGTGAGCAGGCTCGCGCTGGGCTTCGCCGAAGGGCCGACCTCGGCGTTGGCGTACACCGCCGTCTACTCGTGGCACCCGCCGGAGAAGCGCGGCCTTCCCGGTGCCTGGATCACCGCCGGTTCGTCCATCGCCAAGATCGCCGTCGCACCGGTGCTCGCGCTCGTCATCGCCGCCTGGGGCTGGCGACCCGCCTTCGTCGTCCTGGCAGTGATCGGCGCGGCCTGGTGCGGAGTGTGGCTCGCCACGTGGAAGGAAGGTCCGTACGGGAAGGGCCCGCGGTCGAGCGCCGCGGGCACGGACGAGGAGCAGCCGAAGGTGCCCTGGGGCAAGATCTTCCGGACCCCGACGTTCCTGGGTGGCGCGGGGGCGATGTTCGCCATGTACGCATTGGTGACGGTCGTCCTCACGTGGTTGCCGTCCTATTTCGAGGTCGGGCTCGGCTACAGCAGGCTCCAGGCGGGCACCATGTTCGCCTTTCCCAGCATCGTCTCCCTGGTCTCCTTGGTGGTGTCGTCCTACATCAGCGACAAGCTGCTCGGCCGGGGAGTCAGCTCCCGGGCGGCGCGGGGAGTCCTGCCCGGTGCCGGCCTGCTGTTCTGCGGGCTGTCCCTGGTGCTCCTGCCGGTGATCGGCGTCCCGGTCCTCGTGGTCGTGGTGGTGTCCCTGGGCTACGGGATCGGTTCCATGATCTTCCCCCTCCTGAACGCGGCCATCTCGGAAATCTGCCCGCCGAAACAGCTGGCCGGCGCGCTTGGCGTCTTCCTCGCGCTGATGTCGCTGGGCGGTCTGGTCGCGCCGTATCTGGTGGGGGTGATAGTCGACGCGGCGAGTTCGCCCGCCGCCGGCTACGCGACCGCGTTCCAGGTGTTCGGCATCGTCGCGGCCGTCGCGGCCGTGATCGCGCTGATCACGGTGAATCCCGAACGCGACGCCCGTCGGCTGCTCGGCCCGACGGTCAAGGCATAGGCATCGCCGAACAGTCCGATAAAGGCTCGCTCTTTGTCCGGCCGCTCCCGATCGTGATTCATTCAAGCCGGTCACAATTCGTGAGGCAGGAGACCACGTATGAATGACGCCGTCATAGTCGACGCGGTGCGCACGCCGGTGGGCAAGCGCAATGGTTCACTCGCCGGAATTCACCCCGCCGACTTGTCGGCGCACGTCCTGACGTCGCTGGCGGACCGCACCGGGATCCGGCCGGACGAGGTCGACGACGTGGTGTGGGGGTGTGTGAGCCAGGTCGGAGACCAGGCACTCAACGTCGGGCGGATGGCCGTGCTGGCGGCGGGCTGGCCGGAGAGCGTGCCCGCGACCACGGTGAACCGCGCGTGCGGGTCCAGTCAGCAGTCGGTCCACTTCGCCGCCGCGGGCGTGATCGCGGGACAGTACGACTTCGCGGTCGCCGGCGGTGTGGAGTCCATGAGCAGGGTGCCGATGGGGCGCGCGGGGCAGGGTGGCCGGCCCAACCCGTCCACCGTGCTGGAGCGTTACGGTGTCGAGGGGTTCAGCCAGGGCACCGGCGCCGAGATGATCGCCGAGAAATGGCACCTGTCCCGCACTCGGCTCGACGAGTTCTCGTTGCGTTCGCACGAGCTGGCGGCCACCGCGATCGACAGCGGTGTCCTGGACGCCCAACTCGCTCCGGCCGGCGGGCTGAAGTCCGACGAGGGGGTGCGGCGCGGCGGGTCCCTGGAGACCTTGGCCGCGCTCAAGACGGCGTTCCGGGAGGACGGTGTTATCCACGCGGGCAACTCGTCCCAGATCTCCGACGGTGCCGGGGCCGTGCTGATCACCTCGAGCGAGCAGGCGAAGAAGCGCGGGCTCGTCCCCCTCGCGCGGGTGCACACCGCGGTGCTCGCGGGCGACGACCCCGTCATCATGCTCACCGCGCCGGTCCATGCCACCGCCAAGGCATTGCGCAAATCCGGCCTCGGCATCGACGACATCGGTGCGTTCGAGGTGAACGAGGCGTTCGCGCCGGTTCCGCTGGCCTGGCTCGCCGAAACCGGCGCGAAGCCGGAACGGCTCAACCCGCTCGGGGGAGCGATCGCGGTCGGACACCCGCTGGGCGGCTCGGGCGCGATCCTCATGACGCGGCTGGTGCATCACATGCGGGACAACGGAATCCGCTACGGGCTCCAGACGATGTGCGAGGCGGGCGGGATGGCGAACGCCACCATTCTCGAACTGCTCTGATCGCGGATGCGGGAGATGAGGTACGAGGTGCACGGCACCACCTACACCGAGGAGCACGAGCACTTCCGGGGAGTGGCTCGCGAGTTCCTGGCCAAGAAGGTCGTTCCGCGGTTCCCGGAATGGGAAGAGGCCGGGCTGGTCCCGCGCGAGTTCTTCCTCGAGCTGGGCGAGCTGGGGGTACCCGGGCTCCAGATTCCCGAGGAGTACGGCGGGGGAGGCGCGGAGAGCTTTCTGTTCAACGCGGTCTGGCTCGAGGAGACCGCCCGTGCCCATGTGCACTTCGGCGGGCTGAGCGCGCACACCAATGTGGTGCTGCCCTACGTCATGTCCTATGCGAACACCGAGCAGAAGCGGCGCTGGCTGCCGGGCATGGCCGACGGAGTGCTCATGAGCGCCATCGCCATGACCGAGCCGGGCACCGGGTCCGACCTGGCCGGGATGACCACCACCGCGCGGCGCCACGGTGACCGCTACCTCCTCAACGGCGCCAAGACCTTCATCACCGGTGGCGTCAACGCCGATCTGGTGATCGTGGTGGCCCGCACCGCGCACACCGATGACCGCAGGGACGGGCTGTCGCTGCTGGTCGTCGAGCGCGACATGCCGGGGTTCACGCGCGGCCGGACGCTGGACAAGATCGGTCTGAAGGTTCAGGACACCGCGGAGTTGTCCTTCGACGACGTCGAGGTGCCGGTGGCGAACCTGCTCGGTGAGGAGGGCAAGGCGTTCTGCTACCTGGCCGGGAACCTGCCGCAGGAGCGGCTGCACATCGCGGTCACGGCCGTCGCCGCAGCGGAGGCGGCCATCGCGACCACCGTGGACTACGTGAAGGAGCGGCAGGTGTTCGGCAAGCCGGTGGCGGCCTTCCAGAACACCAAGTTCGAACTCGCCGCGTGTGTGGCGGAGACCGACGCGGGCCGGGCGATGCTGGATCGTGCCCTGCTCGCCCACGACGCCGGGGAACTGTCCGGAGTGGACGCGGCCAAGCTCAAGATCTTCTGCACAGAGCTCCAGGGGCGAGTGGTCGACCGCTGCCTCCAGCTGTTCGGCGGCTACGGCTACATGCGTGAGTACCCCATCGCGCGGTTGTACGCGGATGCCCGCGTCACCCGGATCTACGGCGGCACCACCGAGGTACTCAAGACCATCATCGCCAAATCCCTCGGCCTGTGAGCAGGCGGGAAAGGTAGCGGATATGCGTTTGGAAGGACTCTCGACCGCGATCACCGGCGGCGGGTCCGGGCTGGGCCTGGCCACCGCGCGGCGCCTGGTCAAGGCCGGCGGACTGGTCACGCTGATCGACCTGCCCGGCTCCGAGGGGGAATTGGCGGCCCGCGAACTCGGAGAAGCGGCGCACTTCGCCCCGGCCGACGTCACCGACCCCGAGCAGTTCGGCGCGGCGCTGGACGCCGCCGACGAGCGGGGCGGGCTCCGCGCACTCGTGCACTGCGCGGGTGCGGGACGCAGGATGCGGCTGCTCGACAAGGAGGGAAATCCCGGATCACTGGAGGACTTCGAGTTCGTCGTCCGGCTCAACCTCATCGGCTCCTTCAACGCACTGCGCCTCGGCGCCGCCAGGATCGCCCGGCGCGAGGAGATCGACGGGGAGCGCGGCGCGATCGTGCTGACCGCCTCGGTCGCCGCGTACGAAGGCCAGATCGGCCAGATCAACTACACCGCGGCCAAGGCCGGCATCGTCGGGATGACCCTCACCGCGGCCCGCGACCTGGCGAGCCGTGCGATCCGCGTGTGCACGATCGCGCCCGGGATCATGGACACTCCGCTGCTCGGCAGGCTGCGCGAGGACGTCCGGGAGTCGCTGGCGGCGTCGGTGCCGAACCCGCACCGCCTCGGCCGCCCGGACGAATTCGGACTACTGACCTGCCAGGTCCTGGAGAACCCCTACCTCAACGGGGAGACGATCCGCCTGGACGGGGCCATCCGCATGGCGCCGCGGTGACCCGCGGGGGCGCGTAGGGTCTCGTCCCGTGCAGCTGCATCAGGTCGAATACTTCCTCGCCGTGGTCGACCACGGGGGAATCAACGCCGCCGCGACCAGCCTGGAGCTGGCCCAGCCGACCCTGTCGCAGGCGATCCGGGAGCTCGAGCGGCAACTCGGGGTGGAGCTGTTCCACCGGATCGGGCGGGGGATGGTGCTCACCTCGGCGGGGCATGCGTTCACCGGTCCGGCCCGGCGACTCGTGCGGGACGTCGTCGCCGCGGAGGGCGCGTTGCCCGACGCCGCCGGGCAACTGCGCGGCCGGCTGGACATCCACGCTCAGCCCTCGCTGGCGGCCGATCCCGTGGCGCGCTTGGTCGGAGCGTTTCGTCGGCGGCATCCCAACGTATTCATCCGGATCGGTGACCTGCGGGACGAGGAGACCGCCACGACGCTGATCCGGGACGGACACTGCGAGTTGCTGTTCTGCCACCTGCCGCTCCCGGGCGTGGACGGGCTCGACGTGATCGAGCTCGGTGTGCAGGAGTACGCGATGGTGTTTCCGCCCGGCACCGAGCTGCCCCCGGAAGATCCGCTGCCACTGTCGACGTTGCCGGACATCCCCCAGGTGGTGGTTCCGCGCGGCGGGTCGTACCTCGGCCAGTTCGAGCGAGCCCTCGCGGAGTCGGGACGGGCGCGGCGCCCCGCCGTGGTGGTGCAGCATCGCGAGGCCAGGTTGCCGTGCGTCCTCGCCGGCGTGGGGTGCACCTTCATGGAACGTTCGGCGGCGGAGGCAGCCGCGGCCCGCGGTGTCGTGGTCCGGATGACCGACGTGACGATCAGCCCGCCGTACGGCCTGGTGTACGACGCGTCGGCGTTGTCGCCCGCGGGGCGGGCGTTCGTCGAGCTGGCTCAGCCGTGACGCCGTATCCCCGTCGCTCCCTCGACCAGCGAACATAGGTTGCGCCTATCTCTCCTTGTGGTTCCCGGTCTTTGTGCTCGTCCGAAGCTCGGTGGTGCACTCGATCTCGACGCCCGACGAGGAGGTAGGTACTGGTGGAGGTGACCGGAGTCCGGCAGCAACGGGCTTGGCGACAGGGTGTCCTGCCACCCGTCGAGGAGGTGCGGCCCGGCCTGTGGTCGATCCCGGTGCCCTTTCCGCGCAACCCGATGCGGTACGTGCTGGTGTACGCGTTCGGGCTCGAGGACGGGGTCGCGATCGTCGACGCGGGATGGGATTGCGACGAGGCATGGGAGGGGCTCAGGTCCGGGCTCGCGACGGCCGGTTACCAGATCTCCGACGTACGGACGGTGTTGGTCACTCATCTGCACCCGGACCACTTCGGCCTCGTCGGCAGGGTCCGGGCCCGTTCCGGCGCGCGAATCGCCATGCACCCCGCCGACGCCCGCCTGCTCCAACACCGCAGTCGCCTGGACGAAGAGGACTACGCGCAGGTCTCCCGGGATCAGTTGCGCCGGGCCGGTTGCCCCCGGGACCTCTACACCGGGCAGCACGCGATGCCGTTGATCCGCTTCGACGAGTGCGATGGAGCTGACGACGCGCTGCACGATGGCGACCACGTCGATCTGCCGGGGTGGAACCTGCACGCGGTGTGGACGCCGGGACATACCCCCGGTCATCTGTGCTTTGTGGAGCGTGACCTGGGCCTTCTGCTCAGCGGCGACCATGTGCTGCCGCGCATCACCCCGACGATCCTGCTCTCGCCCGGTCACGAGCGGGACCCGCTGGGCAGCTACGCCGCGTCCCTGCGCAGGATCGCCGCTCTCGACGTCGACGAGGTCCTGCCCGCCCACGAGTGGCGGTTCCGCGGGCTGCGCGACCGGGTGCACACGATGCTGGGGCATCACGACGACCGGCTGGCGGAGATCGAGGACGCGGTCCGGGACTCCCCCGGGATCACGGCTTGGCAGGCGGCCGAGCGGCTGACGTGGTCCCGGCCCTTCCCGCAGATGGCGCAGACGTCGCAGCGGCTGGCGCTGCGCGAGATCCTTGCCCATCTGGTCGTCCTCTCCGAGCTGAGGCGGGTGCGGGAAACCGGCGATCCGGTGGCCCGTTGGTACCCGTGCCCGGTGTCCGACGGTCCCCTTCTGGTTCCGCAGACGACAGTCAAGGAGTTCCCGAGGTGAGCACAGTCCTGACCGAATGCGCGGACGGTGTCGCGGTCATCACCATCAACCGGCCGGCCGCGCGCAACGCGGTCGATCTTCAGGTGGCGAAGGAACTCGCCGCCGCGGTGGACGATTTCGAATCCCGCCCCGACCTCGTCGTGGGTATCCTCACCGGCGCGGGCGGCACGTTCAGCGCGGGCATGGACCTCAAGGCCTTCTCGCGCGGCGAGCGCCCGTCCCTGCCGGGACGGGGCTTCGCCGGCGTGACCGAGCGGCCGCCGGGCAAACCGCTGATCGCCGCGGTCGAAGGCTGGGCCCTGGCCGGCGGTTGTGAACTCGCCCTCGCGGCCGACCTGGTCGTCGCCGCCACGGATGCCAAGTTCGGTCTGCCGGAGGTCCAGCGGGGCCTGGTCGCGGCGGGCGGCGGGCTGTTGCGGTTGCCCAAGGCGCTGCCGTACCAGCTGGCCATGCAGGTCGTGCTCACCGGCGACCCGCTCACCGCGGAGGTCGCCCACGCGCACGGGCTGGTCAACGTCCTCACCGAGCCGGGCGAGGCACTGGCGGGAGCCAGGAGACTGGCCGCCCGGATCGCGGCGAACGGCCCGCTGGCGGTCCGCGTTTCGAAGCAGATCGTCACAGCGGCGGTGAGCTACGGCGGCGCCGACGCGTTCGCGGCGCAGAAGGAAGCCGTGGAACTGGTCATGGCGTCCGCCGACGCGAAGGAAGGGGCCCGAGCCTTCGCGGAAAAGCGGGCGCCGGTCTGGAAGGGGCAGTGATGACGGTGTTTCCCCACACCTTCGCGGGAATGACGATCAGCGACCAGCTGGCTCGGCACGCGCGGATGACTCCGGGTGCGGCGGCGTTCACGTTCGCCGGGGCCCATCGCTCCTACGGGCAGCTCGACGACCGCGTCAGCAGGCTCGCGAACGCGATGGCAGAGCGTGGCGTCGGGACGGGCGACCGGGTCGCGGTGCTGGCCTACAACGGTCTGGAGATCGTGGAGACGTACCTGGCGTGCGCCAGGGCGGGCGCGATCTGCGTCCCGCTGAACTTCCGGCTGGTCGCCGACGAGATCGCCTACCAGCTCGCCGACAGCGGCGCGGTCCTCACGGTCGTGGACGCTCCGCTGGTACGCACCTTCGCCGACGCCCGGACGCGGGCCGGGTCACCGACCGCCCGTCTCGTCGTCGGCCGGACAGAAGATGCCTCTGTGGACGCGGAGTCCTACGAGGACGCGTTGCGCACGGCGTCGCCGGACCACGTCCCGTCGGCGGCGGATCTGCACGCGCCTGCGTTCATCATGTACACCTCCGGCACCACGGGCAGACCCAAGGGAGCGGTGCTCACGCACTACAACGTGCTGACCCAGACGGTCAGCAAGGCCCTCCACGTCGGGATGCGCACGGATTGCCGGACCTGGCTCATTCCCACACCGATGTTCCATATCGCGGGTCTGGCGTCCATGGCCACCAGCCTTTTCGTCGGCGGGCGCACGGTGCTCGGCCGGTCCGTAGCCTTCGACGCGGCGGCGACGGTGGACCTGCTCGAGCGGGAGTGCGTCAACTGCTGTTTCTTCGTCCCCGCCCAGTGGCAGGCGATCTGCGACCTGCCGGACATCGGCGAGCGGGACCTGTCGGCACTGCGGCTTGTCTCGTGGGGTGCCGCGCCCGCGTCCACGACATTGCTCCGAAGGATGGTGGAGCTGTTCGGCCACGCCGACATCACCACGACGTTCGGGCAGACCGAAACCTGCGGTGTGACGACGATCCTGCAGAGCGAGGCGGCGCTCCGCAAGATCGGCTCGGTGGGAACTCCGATGCTCAACATGGAAGTCCGCGTCGTCGACGAGAAGGGGGTCGACGTCCCGCCGGGCGAGGTGGGCGAGATCGTCTACCGCGGCCCCTCGGTGATGACGGAGTACTGGAACAAGCCCGCCGAGACCGCGGCGACGTTCGCCGGCGGCTGGTTCCACTCCGGCGACCTCGTCCGGCAGGACGAGGACGGCTACCTCTACGTCGTCGACCGGCTCAAGGACATGATCATCTCCGGCGGCGAGAACGTCTACTGCGTCGAGGTGGAGGACGTGGTCGCGGCCCATCCCCAGGTGGCCGAAGTCGCCGTCGTGGGTGTACCGGACGAAAAATGGGGCGAGACGCCGCTGGCGGTCGTGGTACCCGCCGACCCCGCCGAGCCGCCCACCGATGAGGACATCACACGCTGGTGCCGGGAACGGCTCGCCGCATACAAATGCCCCCGTCGGGTATCCATCGTGGACCTCTTGCCGCGCAACCCGAGTGGGAAGGTGCGCAAGAACGAGCTCCGGGACCGTGCGCGATCGCTGAGCGTAGGAGGCCACCTTGCCTGACCCGGAACCCCAGGGCGGGCCGCTGCGCGGTCTACGGGTGATCGAGCTCGCCGGTATCGGCCCCGGCCCGCACGCCGCGATGCAACTCGCCGACCTCGGCGCCGAGGTGGTCCGCGTCGAGCGGCCCGGCCCACGCGCGGACGGTGACGCGACCTTGCGTGGCCGTCGCCGCGTCCGGATCGACCTGCGCGCACCGGGCGGTGCGGACTCCGCGCTGGATCTCATCGACCACGCCGACGTGCTCATCGAGGGTTTCCGGCCCGGTGTCACCGAGCGGCTCGGGCTCGGTCCGGATGCCTGCCTGCGGCGGAATCCACGGCTGATCTACGCGCGCGTCACCGGCTGGGGCCAGGACGGCCCGCTGGCGCCGCGCGCCGGACACGACATCAACTACATCTCGCTGACCGGCGCGCTGCACGCCATCGGCAGGGCGGGGGAGCGGCCGGTGCCGCCCTTGAACCTGGTCGGCGACTTCGGCGGCGGCTCGATGCTGTTGGTGGTCGGTGTTCTCGCCGCACTGTGCGAACGGTCCCACTCGGGTGCGGGGCAGGTCGTCGACGCCGCGATGGTGGACGGGGCGGGCCTGCTGAGCCAGATGATCTGGTCGATGCGCGGCCAGGGCAGGTGGTCGGACGAGCGCGGTACGAATGTGCTCGACGGTGGCGCGCCGTTCTACGACACCTACCTCTGCGCCGACGGTCGCTACGTGGCGGTCGGGGCGATCGAGGCCCAGTTCTACGCGCAGTTGCTGACCGGGCTGGGCCTGCGCTCCGAGGACCTGCCTGCCCAGCGTGATCGCAGCGGCTGGCCGGAGCTGCGCGAGAGGTTCGCCGCCGCCTTCGCGACCCGGACCCGGGACGAGTGGGTCGCGGTGTTCGCCGGAACCGACGCGTGCGTAAGCCCGGTACTGACCTTCGCCGAGGCCACGGCGCACCCGCACGCCGCAGGACGAGAGGCGTTCGTCGAGATCGATGGGGTCGTACAGCCCGCGCCGGCGCCCCGATTCTCCCGCAGTCGGCCCGGCCTGCCGGCCGCGCCTGTCGTCGAACCCGACCCGCGGACCATCGTCGCCGAGTGGTCGTCGGCCCGCGCCGGAGTGTGAGGGGATGTCTGCACATCGGGTACGGCAGCGCCGATGACGATCCCTTCAGCCTCACCGCGTGTCGTGTTCGTCATCGGCACGGGCCTCGTACGACTGGCTCCTGAAACCCCCGGCGAGGTACTGCCGCGGTGAGCCCCGCTGCCCGAGCGGTCAGCCCGCACACCGCTCGGGGCCGAATCACCACCGCATCGATGCGGCCATGAGGCGTGGAAGCATCACGCAACCCGTGAGCCCGGCCACCCACTGGAGAACTGGAGACCGCAAGGCTCGGACACCCGCCGCAAGGGAAGGAACCAGCATGCCCCCGTTCCGTACACCCATGCTGCGACGCGCAGCCGCAGCTCTGACCTTCATCCTCACGGCGTCCGGGCTCATCGGCCCCGCCACCGCGGCGTCCGCGCCCGTCGGCCGGCTCTCCACCCGTCCGTGGTTCACCTCCTGGGCGCAGTCCCAGCAGAACCTCGCCCCGACACCCCTGCGCGACCAGACCGTCCGCATGATCACCCACCTCAGCCAGGGCGGCGACGCACTGCGGATCCGGATCCAGAACACCTTCGGGACAACCCCCCTCACCCTCGACGCCGCCACAGTGGGCCTCAGCAGGCGGAACGCGGCGATCGACGGCGCCACCCGCGCCGTCACCTTCAACGGCCGCCACATGGTGGTCGTCCCGCCCGGCGGTGAGGTGTGGAGCGACCCCGCCGCGCTGGCGACCCGCCCCCAGGACGACGTCGCGGTCTCCCTGTCCGTCTCCGGCACGGTCACCCCCGGCCGGCACACAAGCGCCTTCCGTACCAACTACCTCACCCCGGCCGACTCGGGCGACCACACCTCCGACGTGAGCGGCGCCGCCTACACGGAGACGGTCGACTCCACCTACCTGGTCAGCGCCGTCGACGTACGCAATCCCACACTGAAGGGCACGACCGTCGCCTTCGGCAGTTCGGTCGTCGACGGGAACGGCAGCACCAACTGCGGGCCGGGCTGCACAGAGACGGGAACCAACCGCCGATGGCCGGACGACCTGGCCCGGCGCATCACCACCGAGCTGCCGCGCAATCGGCAGCTCGCGGTCGCGAACGCGGGCATCGCCGGCACCACGAGCGCCGACGCCTGCCCCGGCACCCCCGCCTCCGCCATCGGCCTGGACGCGTCGGCCCGCCTGGACCGCGACGTGCTCGCCCTGCACGGCGTCACCGGCGTCCTCTACTACTACGGCACCAACGACCTCGCCTACGGCTGCGACGCGGCCCAGATGCTGCGCAGCTATCACGAGGTCTTCCAACGCTTGCACGCTGCCGGGATCAAGGTCTACGTCACGCCCATCACCCCGCGCCCCGGCTACACCGACCAGAACAACCTCGACCGCTACACCGCCGGCACCTACGTCAGGAAGTGGAACAACTGTGCCGGAACGTGCGACGGCGTGACCGACTTCGACCAGGTGCTCAAGGACCCGCTCAAGCCCAATAGCATCAACCGGGCCTACGACACCGGCGACGGGATCCACGCCAACATCGCGGGCCAGCAGGCGCTCGCCGACTTCGTCTCGCTGCCGATGCTCAGCTCCTCGGCCGCACGCTGAAACACGATCCCGAACCCTGGCGCAGGGTCCCGATCCGACTTCCAGACCATGGCGAGGTCGCCCTTGGACGCGGAGGAACGCCCGAGTAACACAAACCATCTGAGCAGCTGAGTGATGACCAGGCAGAGCAGGCGCAAGGCACGAAAGACGATTCTGGCTGGCCTGTGGTGCCTCATCGATTCTCGCTGGTCACGGGGCCGGGCCGAGTTCGAGAACCCCACAGGTGCGGGAGAACCTGCGCTGGGGGTGCCGCAGGATCCAGGGGAGCTCGCCCGGCTGGGCCACAGGATCGGCGCCTCGACGGTCTGGGAGATCTTGACGGCGTCCGGCAGCGGCCCGGCTCCCGCCGCGGGGGCCGACGTGGCGGGAGTTCCTCGCGGCACAGGCTGATGGCACCATCGCCTGAGACTTCCTCCATATCGACCTGGTGGACCTGCGCCGGGTCTACGCGATGATCTTCCTCGAGCACGGCACGCGCAGTCTCCACGTCGTTGGGGTGACCGCACACCCGGCCGCGCAGTGGACGGTTCAGCAGGCCCGCAAATCACCACCAGACCTTCATTGCCCGCCGCTGGTCGCTGCGGCCCAGCGGCGAGTACTGCGAGCCCACCGCGCAGGAGTGGCAGGACTTCCTGGCCTACTTCGAGCTGCGGAAAGGCGCCCTGGGCGTCTGCGCACGCGTTTACGGCAGCCCGTGCGTCCACGAGCACGCTTGCATCCGCTGTCCCGTCCTGCGGCCCGACCCTCAGCAGATGCCCCGGTTGCAGGAGACCCACGCGAACCTGCTCAACCGGCTTCAGGAGGCCAAGGATCAGCGCTGGCTCGGCGAGGTCGCCGCGGTCCAGCCTCGCCGCCGCCCATCAGAAACCCGCCGCTATGGGGGACATTGCGACCTGGTACACCACTGTCCACCTTGGCATGCCCAACTTCCGCACCAGCACAGGATGCCTCAGCCCTGAGCCAGACCCTGGGCAACTTGATTGTCGACATGACACATCAGGTGTTCGAGGTAGATCGCCACGTCCGCCCAGTGCTCGTCCAACCACTCGCCAGCACCTTCGGTGGCTCGGTGGCGCACGTTCTTCTGCAGGTCCTTCAGGCTCGTGAGCAGGTCGGTGGGTGGCATGGCATGGTCGCGTGAGGCACCGAAGGAGCCGGCTCCGTCGGTGGCAGAGATGAGCTTCGTATGTCGAGGCTGGCGATCTGGTCCGGATCGGTGATCGGTGCGGGTAAGCGGCGGCGAGGCCGGTGGCCGCGATGGAGGACCCCGACGCTGCTGGCCGCCGGACTGGTCACCAGCCTGCGTCCGTCGGGGGTGGACGCCAGTTGATCATTTCATCGAGGCGGGCTCACGTCACATCGGTTCTGTGGTGGCGGGAGTGGTGGCGGCTTCGCCCGCCAGCTCGATCAGGGTGATCAGGACCTCCTTCCCGGATTCCCGGTCCCGCGCGTCGCACAGCACTACCGGAGTCTCCTCGTTTAGGTCGAGCGCTGTCGCCACCTCATCCGCGCTGTAGTCGCGAACGCCGTTGAAGCAGTTGACGGCGACGACGAACGGCAGTCGGCGCCGCTCGAAGTAGTCGACGGCAGGGAAGGAGTCCCGCAGTCTCCGGGTGTCCGCGAGCACAACCGCGCCCAGAGCGCCGGTGGCGAGCTCGTCCCACAGGAACCAGAACCGGTCCTGGCCCGGAGTGCCGAAGAGATACAGCGCGAGGTCGTCGCCGAAGGTGATCCGTCCGAAGTCCAGTGCCACGGTGGTGGTGCGCTTGTCGGTGACCTCGTCCAGGCTGTCGTCCATCCGGCCCGCCTCGGTCAGGAGCTCCTCCGTGTTCAGCGGCCGGATTTCGCTGACCGTGCCGACGAACGTGGTCTTGCCGACCCCGAAGCCCCCGGCCACGAGGATCTTGAGGGCGAGAAAGGGCGCTGGCGCGTCAGAGCGCTCGGAGTCCATCGATCACCCTCCTGAGGATGTGTGCGTCGGGGAGCCGGGCAGGCGGGACGGGCGGCGTGGCGCGGATCAGGCCCATTGCCAGCAGATCGCTGAGGAGCACTCGTACGACCGTCAGTGGCAGTTCGGAGTCGGACGCGATGTCGGCCACCGGGTGCGGTCGTGGTCTGCACAGATGGAGGATCGCCGCCTGCTCGGGCGAGAGCACCGGGTCGTGACCGGCCTCCGGCGGCAGTGCGTGGATGACGGTCATCAGGTCGAGTCGCTGCTCGCTGCCGACGTGCGCCCGCCCGGTCGTCACGGCGTAGAGGCGTACCAAGGGCCCCGCCTCTTCGTCGTACCAGCGCTGATCGGAGTCAGTCATCGAGGCGTGAGGTCTCACCGGCCTCGCCGCGTGCTGGAGTGCCGAGGTGCGCGCCGACCCGCTTGACGAGCCGAGCCATCTCGTACGCGACCAGGCCGACATCGGCGGCGGCATCGCTGTATACCGCCAGGCACGAGCCCTCGCCAGCGGCGACGACGAACAGGAATCCGTCCTCCAGCTCGACCAGTGTCTGGACGACCCTGCCCGCCCTGAAGTGGCGTCCGGCGCCTTTGGCGAGGCTGTGGAAGCCGGAGGCGATCGCGGCGAACCGCTCTCCGTCGTCCCGGGACACTGCCTTCGACGCACCGACTGGCAGCCCGTCGCCGGAGAGCACGACCGCCTGTCTGATCTCCGGCACGTGAGCGACGAGTTCTTCCAGAAGCCAGTCGAGTTCACTGGAGCGGTGGGCGGTGCGGTTCATCGGTTCTCTCCTTCACCTTCTGTGCCGTGGTCGCTCTCCCTCTGGGGGCGCGGCGCCGTCCTGACGGCCTGGCCGCGCGTCCAGCCCGTCCGGAAGGACGCCATGGTGGCGCGGGCCTCCTCGGGTGTTCTCCCGGATGGTTTCCGCGTCTGCTCGTATGGTTCGGTCTCGTCGGACGGCTCGGGTGCCGGACCGGCCTGGCGTATGCGACGGGGCAGTTCGGGCCGGACCGCATGAGGCGGAGGTTCTTCGCCGGTGATCGGCGACGGCCGCTGGGCGGGAGTAGAATGCGACGTGGGGGGCACGGGCTCCGTTACGTGTGCGTTCGTGGGGTGTACCGGCTCCTCCGGCGGTTGCGCCGGGACCGGGACGGGAGCAGCAGGCGCCGCACCCACCTGGCCCGGATCCGTATCCGGATCCGCGGCCGCCGTCTCCGACGAGGCGGTGGCACCCGGCCTGGCCGAGATCCGGCGGGGCAGACCGGCGGTCGTGCCTCCCTCGGCCGCTTCCCACGCCTCGGCACCGTCACCGGTCTCATCGAGCGGCTCGCCCGCCACTTGGCCGGGCAGCAGGACCACGGCGACGATGCCCCCGTACACCGACGATCGCAGGGCCACACGCACGTCCAGGCGGTGCGCGAGCCGGTTCACCACGAACAGGCCGAGCTGGCCGCTGTCGAGCAGGTCGATCCGTTCGGTGTCGGTGATGCGCCGGTTGGCCTCGGCGAGCGCGGACTGCTCCATGCCGAGCCCGCGGTCCTCGATCTCCAGCGCGATGCCGGCGCCAACGCGCTCGGCGGACACGCGCACCCTGGTGGGCGGAGGCGAGAACGCCGTGGCGTTCTCGACGAGTTCGGCAAGCATGTGCGTGAGGTCCGCTACCGCCGCGCCGGGCACCCGGACTGCTGGGATGTCCGTGATCAGCACCCGATCGTAGTCCTCGACCTCGGCCACGGCTGCCCGGACGATGTCCATGAGCGGGACGGGGCGCCGCCAGCCACGCCCCGGTACGGCGCCGGAGAGGATGATGAGACTCTCCGAGTGGCGACGCATCCGGGTGGTGAGATGGTCGAGCCGGAACAGATCCTCCAGTTCGACCGGGTCCTCGTTACGGCGTTCCATCGTGTCGAGCAGGGCGAGCTGGCGGTGTACCAGTGTCTGGTTGCGGCGCGCGAGGTTCACGTAGACGCCGGAGATGCCGTGCAAGACCTCGGCCCGATCGGCCGCTGCCTTGACCGCGGCCCGGTGGACGGCGACCAATGAGGCGCCGACCTGGCCCACCTCGTCGTCGCGCTGGGGACGCACGGGTGCTACGGCATCGAGATCGACGGGTTTCCCGGCGTGCAGCCTCGCGATGGCGTGGGGCAGTTCGCGGCCCGCCAGGGTGAGTGCGGAGTTGCGCAGGCCGGTGAGTTCGACGATCAGGCCACGGCCGATCCGGACCGAGATCACCAGCGAAAGCGCCACCCCCACGAGGCCGAGGGCCACGGCGACGCCCGAGCCGCCGAGGGCGTCGAATGAGAGGGGGTCCGCGCTGTCGGCTGCGCCCGTGCTCGCCTGCTGCTGCGCCCGCGCGAGCTGCTGGAGGACGTCTCCGGCGGGCGTGCTCCAGCCGGCGGACGCGGCGACGTGTCCGGCTTGTCCGCGGTCACTTGCCTCGAACATGGCGTCCTCGATGCCGCGCAGGTCCCGCATGGCGGTCGCGGTGAGGACCTGCTGGTATCGGGCCGTGTCGGTGGCTCGTAGATCGTCCACGGAAGCGGAGAGCAGGTACCGCTGGGTGTGGGCGGCGCCGACGAACTCCATGTACTGGCCCCCGGTGATACGGCCCGACACCTGTGCGGCGCCCATCAGCGCGTCCTCACGGGCGATCATCTCTCGGGCATGCGCCAGTTCGAGGACGACGCGCGCCGCCGAGGCAGTGTCGGGGCCCGGCATGACGGCCAGGGATCCTTCCAGGGCGAAGGCCCGGGCGATCGTGCTGTTGTAGGCGTCGTAGGCGTCCTGCCACCCGGCATCGCGTCCGCGCAGCCGCTCGCGCAGCCCGCCGAGGTCGTCGAGGCCGGTCATCAGCTGGTCCACGCGGTCCGCGGGGTTCGCACCCACGGCCTCGCTGTCCAGGCTGCTCGCCCGGATTCCGTTGCGGAGCGCGGCGGCGGCCGCGTCGGTGTTCCTCTCCTTGTCCACCGTGTCGTCGGCGCGTTCCCGGCTGGGTGCGGCGAGTTGTCGCAGCGCGGCGGAGCGTTCGGACTGCACGGCGGTGACGAGCGATTCCAGTGGGTTCAGGAGGGAGGAGTTGGCTTCTTTGTACTGGCTCAGTTCCGAGACGCTACGGGCCGTTGTGACGGTGGCGAAGGCCCACAGCGCCATCAGGGAGACGGCGGGGACCATCAGCAGGCAGACGATCTTCGCCCGGATCGAACGTGGCACCAGGAATGTGCTCATCAATTCCTCGAGCTGTCAGGGGTGAGGGTGTTCGGTGGTGGTGGCGGTTGTGGCGGGGCAAAGCGGTGGCTGGACTCAGCCGGCCGGTGCGGCGTCGTCGAGCGGTGCGGCCGCGGTGGCGTCGGCGCTTTCGGCTGCCTCGCGTTCCGTGGGCGACAGGGCCACGAAGGCCGACGCGAGGAAGAGGAACGAACCGAGGACCACCGCGAGAGGGAAGATGAACTGCGTGGCCGTGGCACCGTCCAGCGCGCCCCCCTGTGGGGCGAGTTCGATCTGCACGGCGGCCATTCCGGTGTAGTGCATGCTGGACACGGCGAGCCCCATGACGAGGGAGGCGAGTGTCGCTCCCGCGGGGCCGCGCACCACAACGGCGGCCCACAGCGCGGCTGTTGCCGCGGCGACGGCGATGGCCAGTGAGAGGGCGACGATCGGCAGCTTGTAACCGACGCTGCCGTGGAACCGGAGTGCCGCCATCCCGAGGTAGTGCATGGTACCGACGCCGAGGCCGGTACCCAGGCCACCCACGAGGAGCGAGCGCCCGCGTGACCGCCCGTAGCCGACGGTGAAGACGCCTGCCCCGACGACCGCCACGGCCACCAGCAGGCTGAGGAGTGTGAGCGGGACGTCGTAGCGAATCGGGGTCCCGTCGACTCCGAAGCCGAGCATGGCGATGAAGTGCATCGTCCAGATGCCCGATCCGATCGCGACCGATGCCGTCACCAGCCAGTTGCGCCGGGAGCGGCCGTCCGACGCCAGTGCCTTCATGGTGCAGTGCAGTCCGAGCGCGGCACCGATGCAGGCCATCACATACGCGGTGACAGGTGAAAGCCATCCGGCGCTGAAGTGGTCAAGGTGTGCCAAGACGTCCCCTCCTTCTTCTCAACTTCAAGGCGATGTGGACGCTAGCATTCCGCTTCCTCACAGAAGCTTCACAGGAAAACGCATGTCTGGAGCTCGCGGCCGGTGCGGTCACTTCGAGCTGTCCTACTTGCGAGTTCCGTGGTCGCAATCTGCGTCACCCGGACACTTCAGCTGTTTTGGCGACGAGACTCTCGCGGTGCACCTATGGCATAGATCACGGCGCGGCGTGCAGGGAAGCGCTTGAAGGCCCGTTCGGACTTGACGGGCTGCGGGTTCTTCTCAAGCCTGACGGCGGCAGATAGCGAATGATGGGCCGTGAGGCCAACCGTGATACGCGGCCCCCGCAGACCTGACCGACCACCTGATGCCGTCGGCGTCGACCTCGCGGTCCCCGGTCGCGGGACGGCGAAGGATGCGGAACTGCTGGTGTTGCGGCATGAGAACGCGGTCCTGCGCCGGTGGCTGGACAGTCCGCTATGAGCCTGCCGACCGGTTCTGGTTTGCGGCCCTGTCCGGACTGATGCCTCGGCGTCACTGGCGCGGGGTCTTCCCTGTCACTCCCGGCACCTTGCTTGCCTGGCATCGTCGGTTCATCGCTGTGAAGTGGGACTGCGCCGCGCCGTCGGCGCACCGGGCGCCCACCCACCCCGGCAGCGATCAAGAAGCTCGTTCCGCGGTTGGCCCGGGAGAATCCGCGGTGGAAGCAGAGGTATATCCAGGGGGAGTTGACCCTGAACATGGCTGAAGGGTGTCTTTATTGGCGTACGGTGGTTGACTTGGAGCTTTGCGATCGTCCAAGTATGGGCATGATCGGTGATCGTGGGTATGCGACTGCTCTACCTGATCTTCTGCCGACTGCTTGGCTGCCTCCTCTTACTGGGCCGGTCTGCCCCCGCGAACAACGCCGAGATCCTCGCTCTCCGCCATGAGGTCGCTGTGCTGCGCCGGCAGATCGAGCGCCCGCGGCTCTCATGGGATGATCGTGCCGTGCTCTCAGCTCTCGCACGGCACCTGCCACCCGCATTACGCCGCCATCGGCTGGTCACTCCAGGCACGCTGCTGGCCTGGCACCGTCGCTTGGTGCGTTGGAAGTGGCGCCAGACGGCGGTCGGACCCGGTCGTCCACCATTGCCGGAAGAAACAGTTGCGCTCATCCAGCGCCTGGCAAGAGAGAACCCGACCTGGGGGTACGTCAGAATCCAAGGCGTGCTCCGACGGCTTGGTCATCGGGTTGCCGCCGCTACGGTCCGGCGCGTCCTGCGCCGTTCTGGTCTACCGCCCGCACCGCAGCGAGCCTCCCAGCAGACCTGGCGCTCGTTCCTGCGCTCACAGGCCCGCACGCTGCTTGCCTGCGACTTCATGCACGTGGAGACGGTCTTCCTCAAGCGTCTCTACGTCTTCTTCGTCATGGAGATTGCCACCCGGCGCGTCCATGTCCTGGGCGTCAGCGCACGCCCTACCGGCGCATGGGTCACCCAACTCGCCCGCAACCTGCTCATGGACCTCGGCGACAGGGCCGTGTGTTTCCGGTTCCTCCTCCGTGACCGGGACAGCAAGTTCACCGCCGCCTTCGACGCCGTCTTCGCCGGCAACGGCACAGCCGTCATCCCAACACCGCCGCAGAGCCCGCGGTCCAACGCGTTCGCCGAACGATGGATACGCACAGCCCGCACCGAGTGCACCGACCGACTCCTGATCACCGGCGAACGACATCTGCGCACCGTCCTCACCACGTATGCCGAGCACTACAACGTGGGACGGCCCCACCGCGGCCTGGACCTACGATCCCCAGACGACGCCCCGAACACCATCCCCCTACCTGCTGGCACAATCAGGCGCCGCCAGGTACTCGGTGGACTGCTCAACGAGTACCACACCACGCCACTCCGATTGCCTCACCATCGACAGGGAACGCCCAGCTCAGCAGCCTGATCGGAATATTGACACCCTTCAGGGCCCGCTCCGCACACAGCGGCCGCCGTCGAACAGTGCGGCTTCCTGGGTCAGCGCACGGACCTGCCCTTGCCGAAAACCTCATCCGTGCAGGTCACGCCGCATTCCGGTACTCGTGGAGGATGCCGCCGAGGCGATCGCGTCGGTGTATGTCGAGGCGGGCTAACGCGTCGGGATCGTCGATCGGCGGGGGCAGGGGGCGCAGCGGTCTGGCGTTGGCGATTCCTTGGTGTGGCCGGTGTCCGTTGTAGACCTCCTCGAACTCGCGCAGGGTGTGGAGGAGATGTTGCTGGTTCCAGATCAAGGTCCGGTCCAGGAGTTCGCGGCGGCAGGTCTGTATCCACCTTTCGATGATCGAGTTCATTCTTGGGATCTGGATGCCGCCGAGGACGACGTCGATCCCTGCGTCCTTGAGGATGGCATCGAAGAGGGTGGGGAACTTCCCGTCCCGGTCCCGGATCATGAATCGTGCCCGGCAGCCGAGGTCTTCGAGATCCATGGCGAGGTTCTTCGCCGCTTGCGCTACCCAGCTTGCGGTCGGATGTGCGGTGGTGCCCAGGACGCGGATCCGGCGGCTGCCGTGTTCGATCGCCACGAGCACGTACATCCGAACCCCCGACAGGGTGACTGTCTCCATGAAGTCGCAGGCCAGCAGCGCATCAGCCTGGGAGCGAAGGAAGTCGGCCCAGGTACTGGAGTTCCGCTCGGGCGCCGGGTTGATGCCGGCCTCCTTCAAGATCTCCCAGACGGTAGACGCGCCAACCTTCAACCCGAGCACGAGCAGCTCGCCGTGCAGGCGCTTGTGCCCCCAGCTCGGGTTCTCCTTCGCCAGGCGCAGCACCAGCATGCGGATCGAGCGCACGGTACGCGGTCTTCCCGGGCGTTTGGGGCGGCAAGAGG
>NZ_JBVIVI010000028.1:0-34608 GCF_055595765.1 Streptomyces sp. NPDC040405 | reverse complement strand
GGCGACGCCACCGTCGCGGATCTTCACGTGGATGGCGTCGATGAAGACCACCGGATAGACAGCGTCGAGGGGGCGGTTCTGCCATTCGGCCATGCCCTCAAGGACTTTGCCGGTGATGGTGGAGATGGTCTGCCGGGAGACCTCGGCGCCGTAAACCTCGGCCAGGTGGGCCTGGACTTCTCCGGTGGTCAAGCCCTTGGCGGCCAGCGAGATGACCATCTCATCGACGCCGGTCAGGCGCTTCTGCCGCTTCTTGACGATCTTCGGTTCGAAGGAGCCGTCGCGGTCGCGGGGCACGGTTATCTCCACCGGCCCCACGTCGGTCAGCACGGTCTTGGATCGTTTGCCGTTGCGGGAGTTGCCACCGTCCTTGCCCGCCGGATCGTGCTTGTCATAGCCGAGGTGATCGGTGATCCCGCCCTCGAGGGCGGATTCCAGCAGCCGCTTCGTCAACTGCTGCAGCAGCCCGCCCTCGCCGGTCAACTGAAGGCCCCCGGCCTGGGCACGGCTCACCAGCTCGTCAATCAGCTGGTCGTCCACGGCCTTCGCCGACACCGCCGCTGCCGACCCGGCAGCCTCGTGCTCGGACACGTTCTCACTGGTCATCGATGCATCTTCCATGATCGGGAGTTACACCGAACGATTTACAGTCCCCCTTCACGGGGAGAAGACGTTGCGCGACCTGATTGCCGAGGCGAAGGCCAACGAGAAGGTGTTCAAGGCCAAGGTCCGCTCCACGCTGCGGTCGTCGTACAGCGACAACTACCGGCAGATGCCGCTGGGCTTCAGGTGCAACAACACCGCCTGACCGGCCGGTGATGGATGCGCTCGCACTGCTGGAGACGTACGCCGGGGTCGACGGCAAGGCGCGCTTCTGCGACCTGGCCGACCCTGTGCCGATGGACGGCGTCGTGCGCAAGGACCGGCGCGAGGCGCTTGTGGACGACAAGGGCAAGGTCGAACGGATCCCGTACGAGCTGTATGTCCTGCTCACCCCATGGCTGGCATGGACGCAGCTGCTGGAAGGTCAGGCTGGGTCTCTACAGGCATGTGGGCGCCCAGCAGGGACTGCTCGCCCAGACCACGGCGGGCACGATTTGAGGCCCTCGGTCGCCCCGCCGAGGGCCTCAAATCGCTCCGTCGAGCGGCTGCCGGAGCCGTCATCGCATCCTCAATCTCTACTAAATCGAGTTCAAAAAATGGGGTGGATCGCGGCCCTGCAGGGGTTGCTGCGCTACGGGAACATGGCCTTGTACTGTGCTTTTTCGAAAGACCGTGCGCGAGGCTAGCTGTGCTGAGTTCAATTCTGTAGCCTCCGAGGCGTCGGCAGAGAATGGCCTGTGCCGTAGGAGGGAGAGTCGGTCATGAGCGTCACTCACCAGTCCGCCGCCTCGGAGGCGGAACCGGCGCCGCCCAGTCCGCGTTCCGTACGCCGCGCGATACTCGCGGCATGCCTCGGCACGTTGATCGAGTACTACGATTTCAGTATTTACGGCTACCTGGCCGTGGTCATGGCTCCACAGTTCTTTCCGGGCGACGATCCAGCCGCCTCGGTGCTGGCCGCGCTCGCGGTGTTCGGCACCGGCCTTGTCGTGCGACCGCTCGGGGGTATCTTCTTCGGGTGGCTCGGCGACCGGTTCGGCCGCCGTAAGGCGCTGGTCTCCTCGGTGCTGTGCATGGGGGTCGCCAGCAGCGCCACCGGGCTGCTGCCGACGTACCACCAGATCGGTGTGACGGCCGCAGTCCTGCTGTTGCTCGCCAGGATGGCGCAGGGGATCTCCTCCGGCGGCGAGTCGGTGGGCTCGTACGCCTACGTCTACGAGTCGGCGCCGCCTCGTAGACGGGCCTTCCTCGGTGGATTTACGCCCATGGGGTCCAACCTCGGGTTCGCGCTCGCAGCCGCAGCAGCAGGCACGGTCTCCGGGCTCACCACGCAGGATCAGATGGCGGCGTGGGGCTGGCGGCTGCCCTTCCTGATGGCCGTGCCTCTCACCCTGTTCTGCCTCTGGGCCCGACTGCGGGTCGAGGACACCCCTGAATTCGCGGCGGCCGCCCAGAGGCGTGACATTCCTGTTGCCCCGATCCGTGAGGTTCTCTCGACCCACCGCAAGGCGCTTCTGCAGGCTGTGGGATTGTCAGTGGCGCAGAGCGGTGCCCTTTTCCTCGGCCTGACGTACATCGGTATCCATCTGACCACCAACCTGGGATATGACCCGACCCACGTGTTCTGGATGACCTCGGGCGTTGTGTTCGTCTCCGTGCTGCTCATGCTGCCGGCGGGTTGGCTTGCCCTCCGGTTCGGCTGCCGTCGCATCGTGATGATCGGCTTGCTGGGGTTCCTGGTGACCGCTTATCCCGCGATGTCGCTAATGGGCCGGGGTAATCTGGCCCTCGCGGGTGCTGCATACCTTCTGTTCCTCTCAAGCGGCTCGCTGGTGCTGGCTCCTGCGGCCAGCCTGTGGCCGCGTCTGTTCGAGCGCCGGGTCCGTTACACCGGCATGGCCATCGGGTACAACGTCGGCGTCGTCCTCGCCGGCGGTACGGCGCCCTACATCGCGGCTTACCTGGTCGACCAGACCGGCAACCTGCTCTCCCCGGCGTTCTACGTCATGGCGGTGTGCGTGATCGGAATCGGCACACTTCTCACCATCCGCAAGGACGTGTAGAGGCACCGAACAACCCGGGTGACCGCCGAGCATTGCACCGGCGGTCACCCGGGGCGCTTCACTCTCAGTTGCCGGCCTCGGTGTCGGAAGCACGGGCATGACCCATCCGGCCTATGGTCTGGCCGCCATCGACGAGGAACTCGCCTCCGGTGGTGTAGGAGGCGTCGTCGCTGGCGAGGAAGAGCACCATGCGGGTGACCTCCTCAGGCTCCCCGATGCGCGGCAGCGGCTGCTGGGCGAACAGCTCGGGGGTGGCTGCCTCTCCCATGGGCGTCTTGATGACACCGGGGTGTACGGAGTTGATGCGTATCCCGGTGCCTGCCAGGTCCAGTGCCGCTGCCTTGGTCATGCCCCGCACGCCCCACTTGCTCGCGACGTAGCCGATGCCGTCTGCGAAGCCCATGAGGCCGGCCGCCGAGGAGATGTTCACGACGGCTCCGCGGCCGCGGTGGCGCATGGCGGGCAGGACGGTGTGCATGCCGAGGAAGGCACCCACCAGATTGACGTCGAGGATCCGGCGGAACTGATCAGGGGACTGCTCTTCGACCCCGCCGTGGTAGATGATCCCCGCATTGTTGATCAAGATATCCACAGGACCGAAGGCTTCCTCCACCGCGCGGACAGCGGACTGCCACGACTCTTCGCTGGTGACATCGAGATGCCAATACTGTGCGCAGGGGAGTTCCCTGGCCAGGGCTTCACCCTCGTCGTCCAGTACATCGCAGATGGCGACCTGGGCACCTTCCGCGGCCAGACCGCGTACGTGCGAGGCGCCCATGCCCCGGGCACCACCTGTGACGACCACGACCTTTTCGGTAAATCGCATTCCCTTTTCTCCTTCTGCGGTGGGTGGGCATTCGAGGGACCGGAGGAAGCGGCACATCAGTCGGGCACCAGCACAGCCCTCCCCTGCACCCGGCCTCGCCGGAGCCGCTCGAAGGCCTCCGGCGCCGCGGACAGCGGGAACTGCTCCGTCTCGACGCGGATCGCCCCCGAGCGCGCCAGCGCGATGACCTCGGCGAGCTCGGGGCGGCTTCCCCAGAACGGCAGCGAAAGGCTGAAGCCCCGCGGCAGCGCGCCTGGCTTGCGTACCGTCAGGTGGCCGCCGCCACTGCCGACCACCGCGAGTGCGCCACCCGGGCGCAGGACGCTCGCCGCGAGCTCCATCGAGGCCGTGGTGCCGGCGAAGTCGAGCACGGCGTCCGGTCCGATGCCACCGTTCCGCGCCTTCAGCACATGGCCGGTGTCCGCTTGCAGCGAGGTTCCGAAGTGTGCTCCGCAGCGGTACGCGAGAGCCAGGGCGTCCTCTCGGATGTCGACCGCGAGAACCCGACTCTCCGTGGTCGCGCGGAGGATCTGGACGGCCAGGTGGCCGAGCCCGCCGACACCGATGACGAGGACGGTAGAGCCTGGTTCGAGAATGTGCCGCAGGCCGGCGATGGCGTGGTAAGACGTCAGGCCCGCGTCGGAGAGCGGTGCCGCTTGGTCAGCCGCCAGGTCGCCGATCGGCACCAGATATCGGACGGACGGGACGAGGACGTACTCGGCCATTCCTCCGTCCCGGCCCAGTCCGGCCCCGCTCCAGGCGAGGGTGTCGCGCCGGTCGCAGTAGTTGTCCGTCCCCGCGGCGCAGCGGTCGCACGCGCCGCAGCCCCACGGTCCGTAGAGCACCACGCGTTCGCCGACCGCGCCCCCTTCGGCTTGGGGCCCGAGCGCCGCGACGTGCCCGGCGACCTCGTGGCCGAGGGTGAAGGGAAGTCGGTAGCGGAAAGCGCCTTCAGGCGCGCTGGTGAGGTGCAGGTCGGAGTGGCAGAGCCCGGTGGCCTCCACCCGCAACAGCACCTCCTGGCCGTGGGGGACCGGCCGATCGACCTGGGCCGGAGCCGGGGGTTCTCCCCACGTGATCAGCCGCAGTGCCCGCATCTTCACAGTCTCAGGTCTTGTCAGTCTCACAGGCGTCCTCGCTGACAGAGTTGAAGTCAATTCAATGAATCGGGGAGGTGATGGCCATGGTGCGCAGGGATGTCCAGGCGGGTCGATTCGCGGAAAAGGTGCTCGGTGGCGGGCTCCGGTTCCGCCATGGGTGCGGCCGTGCCCCGGCAGGTCGCCGCGGAGGGGGTACGGGAGGTCGTGCCGGCAGACGTGGACGTCGAGAATGCCGCCCCGCCGGCAGGGAGCTGCCTGCCGCCAAGGCGGTCGAACTCGACGTGGCGGACGCGGCCGGTGTGGACGGCCCGGAGGTCAAACAGCGGATCGCGGAGGCGCTGGTCGAGGGCCGGCCGGGCGCGGTGACCGATCGACTCGGAGCCGCTTCCCGGTGGCGCGTCGCCGACACCCCTGGCTTCGGGATCTTCCTGAACGCGGTGGCTCCGGGGCACGCGGAGACGGGTGTGGCAGCCCCGAACGCCCAAGGTGTTGCGCGCTGGGTTCGCCGACCCACGAGTGGGCGTGTACGCATCAACCGAGGAGATCGCCGACGCTGATCTGCTGGAAAGCGTCTGGCGGACCGGAGCCGTTCTGCTGGGAGATTCGGCGAACCCGTCCGAGCGATCACCGAGCCGTCCTGCGGTACCTCGCGCCCACGTTCATCGGGTCACCGAACGGCCGATGACCTCGCGCATGATCTCGTTGGTGCCGGCCCAGATGCGCGTGACACGGGCGTCCATCCAGTCCTGGGCGACGGCGCTCTCGCGCATGTAACCCAGCCCGCCGTGCATCTGGACGGCGGCATCGACGATCGTGCCCTGTACTTCGGATGTCTTGAGCTTGGCCATCGCTGCCTGCTCCGGGGTGAGCTCGTGAGCGACATGCGCCGCGATGCACGCGTCGACGAACGCCTGCGTCGCCTCGGCCTCGGTCACCAGGTCGGCGAGCAGGAAGCGCGTGTGCTGGAGAGCGGCAATGGTCTTACCGAACGCCTCGCGCCGTTTGACATGGGCGATCGCCTCGTCGAGCACCTTCCTCGCGTGCGCGATGTTGCACACCGCCGACGCGAGGCGTTCCTGGGCCAGATGCTTCATCATCGCCGGGAAGCCTCCGCCGACTTCTCCGATCACCGCATCGTCGGGGACCCGGACTTCGTCGAAGTAGAGCTCCGCGGTGTCGCCCTGTGGCTGGCCGACCTTGGACAGCCGCTTGCCGTGGTCGAAACCCGGTGTACCGGCCTCCACCGCGAAGAGTGTGATCCCCTTCGAACGGCTGCCGGGTTCGGTCTGCGCTGCGACGATGGTGAGCGCCGCTGACACGCCGTTCGTGATGAAGGTCTTGGCGCCGTTGATTACCCACTCGCGCCCCTGGCGCACCGCGCGGGTCCGCAAGGCCGCCAGGTCGGACCCGCCGGACGGCTCGGTCATCGCGATGGCCGTGACCAGCTCGCCGCGGCAGAACGACGGTAGCCAGCGCTTGCGCTGGTCGGGGGTCGTGAGGTTCACGAGGTAGGGAGCGATGACATGCGTGTGCACCCCTAGCGCGCATGCGTACGCGAGGCCGGCCTGGACGAGTTCCTCGTCGAGGACGGCATTGAACCGGTAGTCGTCAATCCCCGCCCCGCCGAGGTCCTCAGGCACACACAGGCCGAGGAAACCGTGGCCGCCCGCTGTGCGCCACACCTCTTGGGGTATCTCGCCCTGCGCCCCGTGTACCTCGACGTGGGGCTTGATCTCGCGCTCCACGAACTCCCGAACCGTGGCCCGGAAGTCCTCATGCTCGGTTTCGAAGATGGTTCGACGCATCTCTCCTCGATTCTCTCCTCGATTCTCTCCTCGATGTGGCCGCTAGGTTGGTACTAAATTGATGTTAGTTCAGTTGCGACCTCTTGAGGATGGCCAGACATGGATCTCACTGCACCACAGTCCCCGGCCGAGCTCTTTTCCCTGAAGGGCCGCACCGCGTTGGTGACCGGGGCGTCGTCGGGACTCGGCGCCCGCTTCGCCCTGCTGCTCGCCGAGGCGGGCGCGGACGTAGTGGCCACGGCCCGCCGTGCCGACCGGCTGGCCGAATTGCGGCGACTGCATCCCGCGATCAGGCCCCTGCCGGGCGACATCGACTCGCCCGAGGACCGTCGCCGGATCGTCACGGAGGCGGTGGGCGAGGCGACGGGATCGGGCCGGGTCGACATCGTCGTGAACAACGCGGGCATGAGCGGTCCCCTCCGTGCCGAGGAGGAGGAGCCCGACGACGTCCTGCGGCTGCTCTCGGTCAATCTCGTTGCCGCCTACGCGTTGACGCGCGACCTGGTCATGGCCGCCGACCCGCCGTCGGGGATGAGCATCGTCAACGTCGCTTCGATCCTCGGGCTGGTGTCCGGCGCGCCGGTCGGTGGCGCGGGATATGCCTCCTCCAAGGCAGGACTCATCGGGCTGACTCGCGAGCTGGCCGGCCAATGGGGCCGGCGCGGGGTCCGGGTCAACGCCCTCGCGCCCGGCTGGTTCCCGTCCGAGATGACCGCTGGACTGTTCGCCGATGAACGCTCGGCCGGCTGGGTCGAGCGCAACACCATGGTCGGCCGCCCGGGTGCGGAGCACGAACTGGACACCGCGCTGCTCTTCCTCACTTCCCCGGCATCCTCCTACTGCACTGGGCAAGTGCTCGCCGTCGACGGCGGCTGGACGGCCCGTTAGGCACCCGCCAAGCGGCGAATCTCCGCGCGTGCCAGCGAGTTCTGGTGGACCTCGTCGGGGCCGTCCGCGAAACGCAGCGTTCGCATCCCGGCGAATGCCTGAGCCAGGAAGTAGTCCTGGCTCAGGCCACCCGCGCCATGTACCTGGATGGCCTTGTCCAGGATCCATTCGATCGTCTTCGGTGTCGCGATCTTGATCGCTTGGATCTCCGAGTGCGCGCCCTTGTTCCCGACCGTGTCCATCAACCAGGCCGTCTTGAGCGCCAGCAGTCGAAGTTGCTCGATCCGGACCCGGGACTCGGCGATCCAGCCACGCACCACACCCTGATCGGCGATCGGCTTACCGAACGCGACTCGCTCCGAGGCGCGGCGCACCATGAGCTCCACGGCACGCTCGGCGACACCGATCGAGCGCATGCAGTGGTGGATGCGACCGGGGCCCAGCCGTGCCTGCGCGATGGCGAAGCCATCGCCTGCGCGACCGATCATATTGGACACCGGCACCCGGACGTTCTCCAGCACGAGCTCGGCATGCCCGCCGTGGCTGTGATCGTCGTAGCCGAAGACGTGCATCCCGCGCAGGACGGTCAGCCCCTTGGTGTCCCTGGGGACGAGAACCTGGCTCTGCTGCTGGTGCCGAGGGGCGCTCGGATCGGTCTTGCCCATGACGATGAAGATCGCCGCGTCGGGGTTCAGCGCCCCGGTGATCCACCACTTGCGGCCGTTCAGCACGTACTCGTCGCCGTCCCGGACGATCGACGTTTCGATGTTGGTCGCGTCGGACGACGCCACGCGCGGCTCCGTCATCGCGAACGATGAGCGGATCTCGCCGTTCAGCAGCGGTTCGAGCCACCGCTTCCGCTGGTCCTCGGTGCCGAACAGGTGCAGCACCTCCATGTTGCCGGTATCCGGCGCAGAGCAGTTCAGCGCGGGCGGAGCAAGGTGAAGGCTGCGTCCGGTGAGCTCCGCTAGCGGCGCGTACTGCAAGTTCGTCAGACCGCCGCCGTCCTTGCCAGGCAGGAAGAGGTTCCACAGGCCCCGTCGCCGGGCCTCGGCCCTGAGCTCCTGCAGCACAGGGACACGCGACCATGCCCACCGGTCGTCGAGTGCGGCGAGTTGTTCGGCGAATGTCTGCTCAGACGGGTAGATGTAGTCGTCCATGAAGGAGGTCAGCTCCTCGAGCTTCACCTTCGTGACATCGTCGTGCGCGAAATCCATCAGTACTACTCCTTCAGTGATTCGAGGCCGGCGGCGATTGCGGGCTCGACCAGTGCCCCGGCGCGGTTGAATCCGTCACCCACGGTCCGCCCACTGACGAATCGGAAATGGATGCCCTCGAGGATGACGGCCAGTTTGAAGAACGCGAGGCCGAGGTGGAACCCGATCCGTGACACGTCGCGACCGCTCAACGCGGCATAGAGATCGACCACCTCGGAGGCGCCGAGGTATCCGGCGGCCGTGGAGGCATCGGCGATGCCGTCACCCTCGGGGTGCCTGGCGAGCCGGTCGTAGGCGAGCATGAGCGCCAGATCGGCCAGCGGGTCCCCGAGAGTCGCCATCTCCCAGTCCAGCAGCGCGACTATATTGTCCTGGTCGTCGACGAGCGTGTTGTCCAACCGGAAGTCGCCGTGCACGAGGGCCGCCTCACCCGAAGGCGGCACGGTCGACTCCAGCAGGCGCCGGAGTTCGTTGACGCCTGCGAGGTCGCGGCTGCGTGACGCGTCGAGCTGGCGGCCCCACCGCCGCACCTGGCGCTCGAGGTAGCCGTCGGGCCGGCCGAAGTCGCCCAGACCGACCCCCGTGGGGTCTACCGCGTGCAGGGACGCCAGTGTGGAGACCAGACGGCGTGATATTGCTTCGACCCGCCCGGCTCCGAGCGGTTCGAGTTGCGACCGCCAGCGGAAGGTCATTCCCTCGACGCGTTCCATCACGTAGAACGGGGCACCGATGACGTCGGGGGAGTCGCACAGCAGATACGTGCGGGGGACGGGGACCTGACTGCCGTGCAGGGCCGTCAGTACGCGATGCTCGCGGCTCATGTCGTGGGCGGTCGCCAGCACATGGCCAAGGGGTGGGCGCCGCACGACCCAGTGCCGTGATCCGTCGGTCACGTCGTAGGTGAGGTTGGACTTTCCGCCCGCGATCACGGAGCCGGTCAACTCACCGGTGGTGGTGCCGGGCAGCGCCGATTCGAGGTGGGCTCTGAGGGCGGCGAGGTCCAAACCGGGCGGTTCGGCCGTGCGCGCCTCGGTCGCGTCGCTCATCGGCCCTGGAACTCCGGCGTGCGCTTCTGCTCCATCGCGTCGAGCGCCTCCTTGTGATCGGCGCTGACGAAGGTCAGGACCTCGAGCGCGGTTGAGTAGTCGAATGCGGTGGTCATCGCTTGCTTGATCATCTGATTGACCGCAAGCTTCGTGTAGGAGATCGCCACCGATGCACCGGAGGCCAGGCGGCGTGCCCAGGAGTGGGCCCGCTCGGCCAGTTCACTGTCCGGCACGCACTCCGTGACGAGCCCGAGCCGCGCGGCGTCGGGGCCCGTCAGCGCCGAGCCGGTGAGCAGGTAACGCTTGGCCTGGATGGGGCCGATGAGCATGGGCCACAGCACCGCGCCGCCGTCTCCCGCCACGAGCCCCACCTTCACGTGCGGGTCGGCGATCGTGGCCGACTCTCCCATGACGACGACGTCGCACAGCAAGGCGAGTGTCGCGCCCAGCCCGACCGCCGGGCCGTTGACCGCGGCCACGATCGGGACCTCGACATCGAGCGCGTTCCAGACGAGCTGTTTGCCCTCGTTGCGAAGATTACGGAGCGTGACAGGCCCCTGCTCCCGCATCCAGGCGAAGTCGCCACCCGCACTGAATGCCGTGCCCGAACCGGTCAGGACCACGGCTCGCGCCTCCCGCTCGTTCTTGAGCAGCTCGAAGAGCCTGCCGAGCTCACGATGCATGGGCCCGTCGACAGCGTTGACGGCATTGCGCGGGTTTGCCAGCGTCACGTGGAGGATGTCGTTCTTGCGTACGACTTCGATCGTGTTGAAGTCGTATCGAACTTCCGGATCGCTACCCGTCACAGCAAGGCCTCTTCTCTTGCTAGCTTTATTGAAGTCACTTCAGATAATATAAGTCGAGGTCGGATGAGAGCAAGAGACGAGACCAGGAGGGCATCGATGACACGCGCCGCTTCCCTGACCGCCCTCGACTCCTGGCGTTCGCGCGTCCGCGCGGCTCCCGGCTCCACGGCTCTCGTCTACTTCGACTGCACGCTCTCGGTGGGCGAGACCGACGACCTGTCTGACGCCGTGGCAGTCGTGCTCAAGGAACGCGGCGTGGGCTGCGGGGATGTCGTCGGCATCGCCCTGCAGAACTGTCCGCAGTTCGTGCTGACCGTGCTCGCGCTCTGGAAGATCGGGGCGGCCCCACTGCTGATCAACCCCATGTACCGCGGTGAGGAACTGGAGCACCTGCTGTCCGACTCCGGCGCTGCGGGAGTCGTCTGCGGCACCCGCGAGGCGGAGCACCTCAGCGCGACATGCGAGCGGGTCGACGCCTGGTCGCTGGCGACCTCCTCACGGCACTTCCAGACGCGAGACGACGACCGCGTTCTGGGACCCGAACCGGCCGCTACGCGCCAGGCGGACCTCGTCGAGCTGGCGATGCAACGCCTGGGAGAGCGGCCAAGGGCGACGGCCCCCGACCCGGCCTCGTGTGCCTTCCTGACCTACACCTCAGGGACCACGGGACCACCGAAGGGCGCCATGAACACGCACGCGGCCGTGCTGGCCTCGGCATCGGGGTTCGCGTCCGTGGCAGGGCTCGACGAGCGGGACACCGTGCTGGCGATGGCGCCGCTGTTCCACATCACGGGTGCGGTGATCAACGCGGTGATGGGGCTTGTCAGCGGCAGTCCGCTGGTGCTGACCGAACGCTTTCATCCCGGCGTGGTGCTCGATGCCTTCGTCGAGCACGGCGTGACCTTCACCGTGGCCGCGATCACGGCATACCTTTCACTCGCAGGCAGCACCGGGGCCACACCGGAGGTGTTCGCCGGTGTCCGAGCCCTCTACTCGGGAGGCGCGCCGGTGTCCCCGGCCACGGTCGAGTCGCTGGAGCGCAGACTCGGCCATTACGTTCACAACGTCTACGGCATGACCGAGACGACGTCGGCGGTTGTCGCGGTGCCCCTCGGTACCCGCGCTCCGGTCGATGAGGCTTCCGGGGTCCTGTCCGTGGGCAAGGCCATGCCGGGGGTGACCCTGCGAGTGGTCGACCTGGACGGTGCCCCGCTTGGCCCGGGAGGGCAGGGCGAACTCGAGGTGTCCGGGCCATCTGTAGTCCCCGGGTACTGGCGCAACCCTGAGGCGACGGCCGATGCGATGCCCAATGGCGTCTTGAGGACCGGGGACGGAGCCATCGTGGACGCCGACGGCTGGGTGTACATCGTTGATCGCCTGAAGGACCAGATCAACACCTCCGGCTACAAGGTCTGGCCGCGCGAGGTGGAGGAGGTCCTGCTTCGCCACGACGACGTGCGGCAGGCGGCTGTCGTCGGCCTGCCGGACGCCTATCGCGGCGAGCGCGTGAGCGCCTTCGTGGTCATGAAGCCAGGCGCGACCGTGACGGACATGGACCTCATTGCCTTTGCGCGCACGCACCTGGCGGCCTACAAGGCGCCGCGGGAGGTCCGCCTGGTCGCGCACCTCCCCACGACGACGTCCGGGAAGGTCCAGCGCCGCCACCTGCGCTCACAAACCTGAACCAGTGAGGCACCGTCATGACCTGAATTCACCTGAGTCACGAGTATCCGTCACAGCAGCCCGGCCGTCCCGGCAGACAGGAAGACCAACCGCCATGACGATCAATTCAGCAGCGCCCCCCACGGATCACGAAACCGCTCTGGTCGTCGTCGACCACGAACCCCTGGACTCGGCAGGACAGGTGGCCGCCGTCCTTCGCTTCAATCGCCCGGACCAGCTCAACGCGATCAACTGGGACACCCAGCGAGAACTTGCGAAGGCACTGGCCACCGCGGAAGCGGAACCTGACGTCCGTGCCGTGCTGATCACCGGAACGGGCCGCGGGTTCAGCGCGGGAGGCGATATCACGGCGTACCGGAAGCTGCAGGCCGACTCGGTGGCGTTCACCAAGTTCGTTGACGAATACTGCCGGCTGGTCGACAGCGTCACGTCGATGACCAAACCCGTTGTCGCGCTCGTCAACGGGATCTGCGCCGCGGGGGGCACCGAGTTGCTGCTCGCCTGCGACTTCGCCTGGGCCGCGGAATCGGCGCGCATCGGTGACATGCACATCAACTTCGCGCAGATCGGCGGGGCCGGAGCACTCGCGAGGCTCCCTCGGCTCGTCGGCTCGTCGCGCGCGTTGGAACTAGCGTTCTCTGGGCGCATGCTCGATGCCCGCGAGGCGTTCGAGTGGAGGCTGGTCAACCGGATCGTGCCGGATGATCAGTTGATCGACGAGGGCCTCAAATTCGCCCGCGGATTGGCGCTCAAGAGTCCCACGGCGCTGCATTACATGAAGAAGACCATCTGGGCGGGCCTGGGAACCGACTTCGCGCACGCGCTGAGGATCGAGCGCGACAATGCGCTTGAGTACTGCCTCACGAAACCGGACTCGATGGAAGGCATCAATGCTTTCATCGAGAAGCGCGAGCCGTGCTACAGGAACCTGTGATGGCCGCCGTCCGCAGGCCCACCTTCGCAGGGAAGACGGCTGTCGCCGGGGTGGGCTACACCTCACTGAGCCGGGAGTCCGGCGTCAGCGTCCTCGACCTGGCGACGACGGCCTGCCGTGCCGCGGTCGACAACGCCGGTCTCGACACAGCAGAGATCGACGGAATCGTCACCTTCAGCCTGCTCAACGATTCGGTCTACGGTCAGGCGGTCGCCGCCGGCCTCGGCGGGCGCCCGCTCGACTTCGCGCTCGACTTGAGCCTCGGAGGGCAGGCGCCGTGCTTTGCGGTCGCCCTCGCGGCAATGGCGGTGGAGTCCGGAATGGCGCGCAACGTCCTTGTCTTCCGCGCGCTCAACGGCCGCAGCGGCCTGCGGATAGGCTCGACGAGTTACGAGTCGCTGACCAGCGACTTTCGTTATCCGATCGGATTCGGTGCCTACCCGCAGTACATCGCCATGTGGGCACGGCGCTACATGGTGGAGACCGGCGCCACCTCCCGTGACCTCGGTGAGATCGTCGTCGCCCAACGCGAGTACGCCGCACGCAACGAGCGGGCCATTCTGCGCAATCCGCTGACGATCGACGACTACCTCGCCAAGCCGTGGGTCGTCGACCCGTTCCGCACTGCCGACTGCACCCCCGAGGTCGACGGAGGCTGCGCCGTGCTGGTCACGTCCCTCGAGCACGCGCGTGACCTTCGGCAGCGTCCCGCCGTCATCGACAGCGCGGCATGGACGACGCCGCGCGGATCGGGCATCGACATGTCCGATCTCTTCAGCTGGGAGGACTGGTCCGTGAACTGCCATACATACCTCGCCGACCGGCTCTGGGGCGCGGCGAGCGTCACGAAGGATGAAGTCCAGTTCGCCGAGATCTACGACTGTTTCAGTGCGGTCGTCCCGATGACGCTGGAAGGGCTCGGGATCTGTGCCCGCGGAGAGGCCCCGGCGTTCGTCGCGAGCGGCGCCACGCGGGCGAACGGATCGCTCCCGATCAATACCCATGGGGGTCTGCTCAGTGAGGGGTATCTCCACGGGATGAACACCCTGGCGGAAGCCGTCCTGCAGATCCAGGGCAACGAACGGGACCGGCAACTCGACCGCAATGACGTCGCAGTCGTCACTTCCGGCGCGATGATGGACGGCTCGGCCCTCATCCTGACCGGGGACAGGAAATGAACGGGCCAGGCGCTGCGGGGTATGTCGTCCCCACGCCGAACCGCGACACCGCACCGTGGTGGGACGGGATGGCGCAGGGACGCCTCACCATCCCGGAGTGCACGAACTGTCACCGGCGGTTCTTTCCGCCCCAGCCCTTCTGCCCGCACTGCGGCTCCCGGGGGTGGAACCTCGCGCCGGTGCGGGGCGATGGCCGCGTCTACTCCTGGGTGGTCGCCAACAGGTCGTTCGCCCCTGAGTTCAGCCAGGATGTGCCTTACGGGATCGTGGCGGTGGACCTCAGCGACGGGGGCCGCCTGATCGGGCGCTACCTCGGTGACCCCTCAGACCTCCGGGCGGGCCTTGCCGTGGTAGCCGAAGTAGAGCGCAAGGACGGTTTCGGACTCCTGTGGTTCGCACCCGCAGAAGCTCACGACACAACGAGGTGAAGCGGATGCGGATGCAGGACAGGGTCGCGATCGTGACGGGCGCAGGCGGCGGGCTGGGGAAGGCACAGGTGCGCCTGCTTGCCTCTCATGGGGCGCACGTCATCGCCACGGACATCGATGTGCAATGCGGCGACGAGTTGACCGACTCGCGCTCGGCCGGCGGTGGGGAGGTGGTGTTTCATCGGGCCGACGTCACCGTGCCGGAGGACTGGGACCGGCTGATCGACACAGTGTTGGAGCGCCACGGCCGGATCGACGCACTGGTCAACAACGCCGGGCTGAGCGGGCTGACCTTTCCCGATCACGACGACCTGGACGGTTGGAACACGCTCATGTCCGTGAACGCGACGAGCGTGTATCTGGGGACGACTAAAGTCGGGAAGCGCATGGCGGCCGCGAAAGGCGGCTCGATCGTCAACATCTCGTCCATCGTGGGCATCGTGGGAGGCACCGGGGGCCACCCGGGGTACTACGCGTCCAAGGGCGCTGTACGAACGTTCACCAAGATGGCCGCCCTGCGCCTTGGGCGCGACAACGTCCGGGTGAACTCGGTGCATCCCGGCTATATGCCCGCGATGCGGGGCGGCTCGGCCTCGGCCTCGGAGCGCGGCACCGACGCCGAGAGCATCCCGCTCGGTCGGCTCGGAGACCCGCGGGAGATCGCGTACGGGGTCTTGTTCCTCGCTTGCGATGAATCGTCCTACATGACCGGGAGCGAGCTGGTCATCGACGGGGGCTTTCTCGCACGCTGAGCCTGCCTGGCGGCCGCACGTTCACACGATCGCGCGGCCGCCGTCGGCGCTGAGCACGGCGCCGGTGACGTAGCTGGAGGCTCTGGAGGCAAGGAAGACCACCGCGCCGGCGAGTTCCTCAGGCTGCCCGAACCGGCCCATAGGAATATCGGCGGTCAAGCGCTCGAGCCGTTCCTTTTCGATGGTGTCGGCCATGCCCGTGGCGATGAACCCCGGCGCCAGGGCGTTGACCCGGACTCCCTTGTGCGCCCATTGTGCCGCGAGATCGCGGGTCAGGCTGATCATGGCTCCCTTCGACGTGGTGTAACTGATCGTCGACCCGTCCCTGGGCAGCAACGTGGTCAGGCCGCCGAATGACGACACGTTGATGATCGAGCCACAGCCCTGGGTGAGCATCACCCGGCCGGCTGCTTGGGCGAGCAGGAAGGCGCCGGTCAGGTTGACGTCGATGACCCGGCGCCAGCCACGCTCGATCGGCACCTCCTCGGGGGGCGCCGCCCAGAAGATGGCGGCGCTGTTGACGGCTACGTCGATGCGGCCTGTCACCTCGAGCGCGGCGGTCACGAACGACTGCACGCTTTTCTCGTCGCTCACATCCAGACTGTGAGCGAGCGCCGTCACCCCGTGCTCGCGCGTGAGCCGCCGGGCAAGCTCGTCGCAGCGGTCGACGCGACGGGCGCCGAGCACGAGGTGGCAACCGCGGGCCGCGAGCGCGCCTGCCATCGCCTCGGCGATGGCGCCGTGCCCGCCGGACACGACAGCGACGTGGTCATGGAGATCGAACAGGTCCCGCATATGACTCCTTGTTTGAAGTGACTTCAATAATGCGCACAGGGGGGGTTCCGTTACGGCCGTGTGTCAGTACTATAACCCCGGGCTACTAATTTGAACTCAACTCATCAAGGTTCAGATGTGTCACCCGGGCGAGGGCGTGGCGGGTGCGGGAGGACCGAGACGGTGCGCGGCGAGCAGGCGCGCGAACGAGGAGGTGCCAAATGAAACTTCAGGATCGCGTGGCGGTCGTGACGGCTGGCGGGTCCGGCATGGGCCAGGCCAGTGCTCGGCGGCTTGCGGCGGACGGTGCCACCGTCGTGGTGGCCGACATCAACAAGGAGTCGGCGCGCGAAACGGTCGAGCTGATCGAGTCCGACGGCGGCAGCGCTGAGGTGGCGGAGGTCGACGTGGCCGACGTCGATGGCCTGAAGGGTCTCTTCGCGGACATCGACCAGCGTCACCGGCGCCTCGACATCCTCTTCAACAACGCCGGCATCCCCGGCGCGGCGGGCATCGAGATCACGCTGGAGGAGTGGGATCGCGCCGTCAACATCAACATGCGCGGTGCGTACTTCGCGACCATGTACGCACTGCCGGCGCTCCGGCGTGCCGAGGGCCGCGGCGCCGTCATCTTCAACGCCTCCACCGGCGGTCTCGTCGGTTCGCCGGGTGCGCCGCTGTACGGAATGACCAAGGGGGGCGTCGTATTGCTCATGCAGTCGCTCGCGCTGACGCTCGCGTCCGAGGGTGTCCGGGTCAACGCTGTTTGCCCGGGAATGATGGATACGCCGATGCTGCCGCGCTTCTTCTCCCGTGAGGAGAACCCTGCCATCGAGGAGAAGATCCCCGGCTACGTCAAGCGCCAGGTGCCCATGGGCAGGCTCGGGCAGCCGGGCGAGGTGGCCGACGTCGTGGCATTCCTGGCCAGTGACGATGCCCGCTTCGTGACCGGCGTGGCCATGCCGGTCGACGGCGGCTACGTCGCGAAGTGACATCCCCGCACCGGAAGGCAAGGCCATGACCAGCACGACCACCGGCCACACGGCCGCTCCCAGCCCTACCTGGACCCTTGACCTCTTCATCGACGGTAAGCCCGAGCCGGGACGCGACGCCCCGGTCACGGTGTTCGACCCGGCAACGGAGCGTGAGCTCGCGGCGGTACCGCAGGCCGACGTGGAGCAGGTCGACCGTGCTGTCCTGGCGGCGCGCCGGGTGTTCGACAGCGGTGCCTGGACGGGGCTCGGCGCCCGCGGCCGTGCCCGGCTGATGCATCGGCTCGCCGACGAGCTCGAAGCTCGGTCCGAGGAGCTGGCGGCAGCCATCACCTATGAGTGCGGTACGCCGATCGCCCAGTCACGGGTCGGCCAGGTCAAGATGCCGCTCGACATCCTGCGCTCCTATGCCGATCTCGCCGCGGTGGACCGCACCGAGCCGCTCGGAGTCGACCTCGGGCCGATGCCCAGTGACAGCCTGGTCAACTACCAGCCGGTCGGCGTGGTCGCGGTCATCCCCGCCTACAACTACCCGCTGGTTCTCGCCCTGCGGACGATGGGCGGTGCCTTGGCCGCCGGCTGCACCGTGGTGATCGCCCCCAGCCCCAGGGCCCCGCTGGCGACGCTCATGCTCGCCGAGTCGATCGCCGCCGCGGGCTTCCCACCCGGCGTGGTCAACATCGTGCTCGGCGGTCCGCCGGTCGGGCGCAGGCTGACGAGCCACCCCGAGGTCGACAAGATCGGCTTCACCGGCTCGCGCCAGGTCGGTGAGCAGATCATGCAGCAGGCCGCGCCCAGCCTGAAGGGCGTGACCCTGGAGCTGGGAGGCAAGACGCCGACCGTCGTGCTGCCCGGTGTGGAACTGGCGCCGCTCGTCCGTCGCATGCACCTGAAGTACCTCATGAACGCAGGCCAGGCATGCGCTGCGCCTTCGCGTCTGCTCGTCCACCGCGACCAGCACGACGAGTTCGTCGAACTGAGTGCGGCTGCCTACACGAAGGTCCGGACCGGGGATCCGTGGCACCCGAAGACGATCGTTGGTCCGCTCATAGGGCTGGACCATCGGCAACGGGTCGAGGACATGGTCGACGCGGCCGTCCGGGACGGCGCTGTCGTCGCCGCCGGTGGTGGCCGTCCGGAGATCGAGAAGGGCTGGTTCATGAACCCCGTCCTGCTGGACGGCGTCGACCCGAGGGCGCCGATCGCGCAGGAGGAGATCTTCGGACCGGTCGGTGTGCTCCTGACCTACGAGGACGTCGACGACGCCGTGGCGCTGGCGAACGACGTCCCCTACGGTCTCGCTGCCGATGTCTTCTCGGCCACGACCGCCGAGGGCATCGGCGTCGCGAAGCGGCTGCGGGCGGGCACTGTCTATGTCAACGGCGGTGGGGGGTTCCGGCTGGACGCCCCCTTCGGCGGTTTCAAGGGCAGCGGGATCGGCCGGGAGTACGGTGAGTGGGGCGTGCGGGAGTTCCTTGAGCCGCAACACATCCAGTGGTCACTGCGATGAATGACCGGTTCCACGGCCAGGTCGTGGTCGTCACTGGGTCCGCCTCCGGCATCGGCCGGTCCAGCGTCGAGCGGTTCGCAGCGGAGGGCGCGCACGTCGTGGCTGTCGACGTCGCCGCGGACGCCAACAGCGCCCTGGGCGACGAGCTCGTCGCCCAGGGGCTCAGCGTCGAGGCGGTCGAGGCCGACCTCGCACAGCCCGGGGAAGCGGTTCGCGTCGCCCGAGGGATCGCCGAGCGCTTTCCGCGGATAGATGCCCTGTTCAACAATGCAGGGCTCTTCGAGGCCGTGTCCGTCGAGGCCGCGGACATGGAGCACTGGCGGCGCATGCTGGCGGTGAACCTGGACAGTGCGTTCCTGCTGATCCGTGAGCTGCTGCCGAGAATGCGGGCTGCGCCGAGCGCCTCGGTGATCAACAACGCGTCGGTGGACGGGCTCTTCGGTCACCCCGCGGCCCCCGTGTACAGCCTCGCCAAGGGGGCTCTGCTGACGATGACCCGGGCGATTGCGCATGAGCTGGGTACCCATCGCATCCGGGTCAACAGTGTGGTTCCCGGCGGGATCGCCACGCCGATGGCGACGCAGGTTCCCCAGCGCGTCAGCGATGAAGTCACCCGGTTAACCCCGCTGGGTCGGCTGGGGGCGCCGGCCGAGGTCGCCGAGGTTGTCCTGTTCCTCGCCTCCTCGGCCGCGTCGTTCGTCACGGGAGAGGCGATCGTGGTCGACGGTGGCCGCAATAGCCTCACTGCCGGCTCGTTGGGCCCGCCGGATTCCTGACTGTTCCGGAAAACGCTTCCTGGCCAGGCCGGCCATTGCCAGTGTTGCAGGCACAGTCCTTACAGGTGTTCGCAACTCAAATTATTGAACCGACCTCAGTTTAATTGAATGAGGCTGCCCGAATTCGCAGTCTTATCGATGTCCGATCCGAGTTCACATAATTTACCTCACGGTGCTCCGATGCTCGTCACATTCACGGTCGCTTGCTCGGCGGGTGCGACGTCTTGGAAAATGGTGAGGCGAGGAGGATGCACGTGACGCCTGCAAACAGCAAACGTACGGCCGGTGCGGCACATCCGCTTCTTCCGGCCGAGCTCCAGCGGCACTACAGGGAGCAGGGCTACTGGGAGGATCTGAACCTCGCCCATCTCGTGGAGTACTGGGCCTCGGCACACCCGGAGCGCGCGGCCGTCGTCGGCACGCTCGAGCTCACCTATGGGCAGCTCTGGGGCCGCGCCCGCAGGATCGCGGGGCGCCTCCTTGCCGACGGCGTCGAGCCGGGGAAGGCCGTGCTGGCCGTGCTGCCCAACTCATGGCAGGGCGTGGTGATGGAGTTGGCGGCGTCCATCGGCGGTTGGGTGTTCGTGCCGAGGGCACCGACGGTGGTGCCTGCGTTGGTCGAGCGTCTGCTCGACCAATTCGACGTTCGCGGTGTCGTGCTCATGGGCGACAAGCTGGAGCAAGAAGAGTGGCGGACGCTCTGGAGAGAACATCTGAATGTGCCCGGGCGCGTCGCGATGGTCCAGGGCGAGTGCGGAGACACCGAATCCCCCGACATCCCTGTTTTCGAGGCGGTTTCGGTGGACGGGCCGATCGCGTCACCCGTTGCGGTCGGCGGCGGCGATCCCTGTCTCGTGCTGTCGACCGGAGGCACCACGGGTTCACCGAAGAGCATCGTCCACTGCTCCAACGCGCTCGTGTACGCCACGCGGAAGATGGCCGAGGCGCTCGACTTCACCGAGCGGGACGTTTTCGTCTCGATCGCTCCCTACGGTCACGCCGGCGGCTCGCTGTTCGACATCTACCTTCCCCTGATGCACGGCGCGTCGATGCTGCCGGTGGGCCGCTGGCGCGCCGCCGACGCGGCCGAGAAGATAGCCCGCTGGCAGGGAACGGTGCTCAAGACCATGGGAACGCACGTCTACGACCTGCTCGGTGTCGAGGGTGCGGCCGATTTGCTCGCTTCGATCCGTATCGTCACCTCGGGTGCCGCGGGTGCGGAACTCTTCCTGCGTGCGGAACGCTCGCTGAAGGTGCCGATCATTCGGAACTACGGATGTGGCGAGGTGCCAGGGCACGCCCTCGGCAGACTCACCGAGCCCTCTGAATACCGGCTGTCGCACGACGGTATCCCCTTCGCGGGCATGGACGGAAAGCTCCTTGATCCTCAGACGGCGCAGGAGGTGCCGCAAGGAACTCCGGGCAGCTATCGGTGCCGGGGGCCGAACCTGTTCCTCGGGTATGCGGGCCAGCCGGAGGTGACTGCCGCCGCCGTCGACGACGACGGGTTCTACGACACCGGCGACACCATGTTCCTCGACAGCACTGGCTATCTCACCTGGAGCGGCCGGACGAAGGACATCATTCGGCGAGGAGGGCTGCAGATCGACCCGCTCGAGCTGGAGCGCTTGCTGTCCCGGCATCCGTCCGTGGACACCGTCGTGGTGGTGGGGGAGTCACATCCCCGACTGGGGGAGACGGCGACCGCGGTCGCCGTCCTGTGTGGCGGGAGCGCCGCACCTTCCCTCGATGAACTGTGCCGGTTCCTCATCGAGCAGGGACTTCCCAAACAGGAACTGCCGGAACGACTGGTACTCCTCGATGAGTTGCCCCGAACCGATGTCGGCAAGTTCCACCGGGCTGAGATCCGCCGCCGGATCGCGGACAGCGCGAACCACGCGGATCGGACGGCCCCGTCAGCCACTCGATGAGTGGACTCGAATCGTCGACCGATGCGCGGGGGACCCGGATCGAGCACGTGCGGGTGTGCTCGCCCCGGGGCGTCCGCAACGGCGGCCTTGCCACCCGCTGAGCGGCGCCGCCGTGTCCGGCGTCGCTCAGCGGGTGGTCAGAGCTTCGAGGCGACGTGCCCAGGTCACCACCGCGTCGGGCCGGTCGACGTGCACGAGATGGCCGCAGTTCTCGAGCGGCACCAGTGCGCCGTCGCATTCCAGCGCGAGCACGCGGTGCGCCTCGAATGGGATGGACCTGTCGTGGTCGCCCCAGAGAACGATGGAGAACGGACGCCGCACGCCGCTGTCGGGACGGTAGCGGGCGATCGCCGAGAGCTGGCTGACATGGAGTTCGGCGCCACAGGCGTCATAGTCGGCGACGACCGCGTCGAGTTTGTTCCTGTCGGCTCCGTCGTCGGCGAGGCCGATCTTCGCGATCTTGGTGTGGATACCGGGTGGATCGTCCGCCAGCCAGCGCAGGAGACGGTCACTGACCTCGATGCCGAAGCCGCTCGCGGTGAACAGGCATCCATCCACGGGGGAGAGCTGAGCGAGTTCCAGCGCGACCATCGCTCCCGAGCTGGCGCCGATGATGTAGTGCGGGCCGTCGTGTTCGGACAGTTGTGCTGCGATGCCTTCGGCGATCTCGGTGACCGAGTCCGCGAACGGGATCGGGGTGATCATCGCGTCGAGCTTCTCAGCGATCGCTTTCCAGGTCAGGCCGATGCCGCCGGCGCCGGGGATGATGATCCAGTGCGGCCGGGTGGTCGTCATGCGCACTTCTCCGTTCCGCGGGCCGCGATAAGCCGGGTGCTGGAGTAGCTCAGGACCACTTCATTGTCCTGATTGAGCAGCTCGTGGGTGATGCTGACCACACCGCGGTCGGGTTTCGACGAGCTACGGCGCGCTTCGGCGACCTTGCTGCGCCCGTGCACGGTGTCGCCGACGCAGACCGGGTGGCGCCAGCGCAGATTGTCGATGCCGAGCATGCCCACGGCGTTGCCCATGGAACCGGTCAGCACCAGCAGTCCCTCGGAGATCACGAAGGTGAGCCCGCCCGGCACTGCACGGCCTCCGAGTCCGATCCGCGCTGACTTGCCCGCATCGAGCCAGATCTCTTCGAAAAGGCCAGCGATCTGCACAAAGCCGACGAGATCGGGTTCTGTGATGGTCCGGCGGAGTGTTTCGATCACGAGTCCTTCGGTGAAGTCCTCGAAGAAGGCGTCACGCGTTCCGGTCAACCTCATGCTCCTCGTTTGATGTAGTGATCCATCATAAACAGAAGTCACTTCAGTTTACTTCATCGGGGCATAGTTATTTTCGGAAGATGTGCGACCGGGGGCAAGCTCAACTGATGTCAAGTTAGTATTGTGGCAAGAAGCCGAGTTGTCTGGAGCATCATGTCGAAGGCGGGAACGTCCTCAGCCAGGGCGGGCGAGCGTCCGGGGGAGCGAGTGTCGTCTGGGGGTAGACGAGAGGTCATCATCGCGAAAGCGATCGAGGTCTTCGCTCGGGACGGCTACGAGGACAGTAAGTGGGCCGACGTCGCCCACGCGGTGGGCATCGGTCCGACCGCGTTGTACTACTACTTCGAGTCAAAGGTGCACTGCCTCTTTGTGATCTTGGCCGAAGCTCTCCAGGGCCACCGCGAAGAGTTTGAGCGCGTCACGAAGAACGCGCAGGACTTCGACACGGGGTTGAGCGAGGCCCTGCGTGCCGGGTTCCGGCTCAGCGGCCATGAGGTGGCGCGTATGCGGATCCTCGTCGCGGAGCAGGGGCGTGCGGCCATCCGGCGCAAGTCCGAGTCGGAGGAGTCGGCGCGGATGCTGGCCCGTGAACGCCTGCGCGAGCTCGAATTCGCTTGGGCGGCCTATCTTGTGCGCGGGATGGAGCAGGGGATGATCCCGGAGGCCGACCCCGCGATGCTCGCGCGAGCGCTGCTGGGAATGAACACCAGTGTCTGGCACTGGTACCGGCCGGGAGGCACGGTGTCGCTGCGACAGGTCGAGGACTTTTTCGTCGAACGTCAGATGGCTGTCGCGAAGCTTGGCGTCTGACGCTCAACCGTCGACGTCGCCCGGCCCAGGAGCGCGGGCACGACAGAACGGGTACTCGCCCTGCGGGCGGGGGTGCAGGGCGGCGGACATGTGTCGCAACTCAGGGCTTCGGTCCCGGAGAGTTGGGCGACGTCAGGTCGGGGAGCCGAGTGCGGTCGGGGAGTCATGTAACGGATCTGGTGAGGAAGGCGATCTCGGTCGCCCCGAGTCGTGCGCTTCCCGAGGCGGTGGCCGGACACCTTCCGCACGGCTCCGGAGCCGGGGCGCACTGGATCCACTTGTCCGCGTGGTGCACCGCTCCTGGCCCGCCCGCACCCGGCCGAAAAACTCCTGCAGGGCTCTTGCCTGCACGGACTTCTATGCTAGAATTTTGAATTGAACTCAACTCAACAACCGCACCAGGCTCCAGCGATCCTGGACCGTCTGCTGGCCAATGGCGGGACCGGCAGCGGAAGCCGCGGAGATCGGATTGGTGAGCCGGGTCGTCCCGGCCGATCGGCCAATCACCGAGGTCGCGCGCATCGCTGAGGCCCTGCGTCGCGGACCTATCACCGTCATCGCGCGCCCCCGGCGGCTCATGTCCTCCCGCCTGACGTTCGACCCTGGCCCGCGGCTGGACCGCGTGGCCCGTGCGCCGGCCCCGGCTGCGGGCCGAGAGGTCGTGGAGGGCTTTTTCGGCAGCGGGCGCCCGACTCTCACGCCTCCCGCCCCGCATCTGAACCCTCGTACCCCGAACTCATGGAGCCCATCGTGTCCGAGGCATTCATCGTCTCAGCCGTCCGTACCCCCGTCGGTCGCCGCAAGGGCGCGCTCAGCGGTGTGCACCCGGCTGATCTCGGCGCGCACGTGCTGCGCGCCCTGCTGGAGCGCGCCGGTGTCGATCCGAGTGCTGTCGACGACGTGTACTTCGGGTGCGTGAGTCAGATCGGCGCCCAGACCGGGAACATCGCACGTACCGCGTGGCTGTCGGCGGGGCTGCCGCAGCACGTCCCCGGTACCACCGTCGACCGCCAGTGCGGATCGTCCCAGCAGGCCGTGCACTTCGCTGCCCAGGCGGTCGGGTCCGGAGCGGCCGACCTGGTGGTCGCGGGCGGGGTGGAGGTGATGAGCCTGGTGCCCATCGCCAGTCCCATGTTCGTCGGCGAACAGGCCGGTATGGGCAGCCCGTACGCGGGGGACGGCTGGCGCGAGCACTTCGGGAGCCAGGAGGTCTCGCAGTTCCGCGGGGCCGAGCTGATCGCCGACAAATGGGCGGTCTCGCGCGAGGATATGGAGCGGTTCGCGCTCACCAGCCACCAGCGGGCCCTCGCCGCCCAGGCCGACGGGGCCTTCGATCAGGAGATCACCCCGGCCTTCGGGCTCACCGCGGATGAGGGTCCGCGCGCCGACACCACGCTGGAGAAGATGGCCGGCCTCAAGACCCTCACTGAGGACGGCCGGCTGACCGCCGCCGTCTCCAGCCAGATTTCCGACGGCGCCGCCGCCCTGCTGATCGCGTCCGGGGAGGCGGTGCGCCGCCACGGGCTGACCCCGCTGGCCCGTGTGCACACCATGGCCGTGGTCGGTTCCGATCCGATCCACATGCTGACCGGTCCCATCCCCGCCACGGAAAAAGTCCTGGGCAAGGCTGGGCTGTCGATCGACGAGATCGACCTGATCGAGATCAACGAAGCCTTCGCCTCCGTCGTTCTCGCCTGGCAGAAGGAGACTGGCGCCGCTCAGGAGCAGGTCAACGCCTTCGGCGGCGCCATCGCGCTCGGGCATCCGCTCGGCGCCACGGGGGCCCGGCTCATGACCACACTCGTCCACCAGCTGCACAGGACCGGCGGGCGCTACGGTCTGCAGACCATGTGCGAAGGCGGCGGCATGGCGAACGCGACGGTCGTGGAACGCCTGTGATCAACTCGATCGACAACCGAGTTCAGCTTGGGTCTACCCTCGGGGACCGGCAGGTGACAGCAGGAGAGAGGGGCCATGACGAGGATCGTTGAACCGGAAGCGGGCCCGAGGTCCAAGCGTGCGGCGATCCTCACGGCTGCCGTCGACTGCTTCGGCGAGACCGGTTTCGAGGCCACCAAGTGGTCCACCGTGGCGGAGCGGGTGGGCATCGGTCAGACAGCCCTGTACCACTACTTCGAATCCAAGACCCACTGCCTGCTCACCATCATGCGGCTGGAGCTCCAGCGCTCCCACGACAAGTTCACCGAGGCGACTGAAGGCGTTGCCGACCCGGTCGAGGCGCTGCGGGCCGCGGTCCATACGGCGTGCGACGTATCCGACTTCGAGGTCCTGCAGATGCGCATCCTTCAGAACCACATCGAGCTGCTCTCCGGTACACGCAAGTCCACGCGCGAGGAGACGGAGCGCATGGCGGCACGGCATCTGGTCCAGCTGGTCGAGCGGGACTGGGTGAACCTTCTCGTGCGGGGCATGTCCCAGGGGACGTTTCCGCTGCGGGATGCGCAGCTGCTCGCCTCGAGCGTGCTCGGCCTCATCGTCAGCGTGTGGCGGTGGTACCGGCCGTCGGGGACGACGTCTCTGTCAGAGGTCAGCGAACTAATCGAGGAGGCATGCGTGCGAATGGTCGCCACCTGACGGCCTGCTTCTCTCCCGTAGGCTTCCTGGCCCCCTGGCGGACGTACGAGCGTCTGCCAGGGGGCTTTGTCCTGCCCTCTGGCTGCTCCGAGTAGCGATCCCGCATGCGGTCGGCGACCGGCTCTTGGCACGAGCGTTCGGCCGGGGTAGTGTTGAATTGAATTCAAATCTAATGCTCGGTTCGCCGGCGCAGCCGCTGACAAGCCACCGGAACACTGCGGCCGCCATCTGAAAGGGCCCTGTCGAGGCGTTTGCGCGCATCCCTCGCCCGCATGAAGCCGGCGGCGGGCGCCTTGTGCGCCTCCTGGCTGACTGGACCGCCATCCGGCCTCATGCGCAGGGCTGGCCAGCCTGCACAGGCGTGATTACAGCGCTACCTCAGCAAGGGAGAGTCATGACGACGCGGTTCGACCAGGGCCCATGGGCCGAAACAGGAGTCCAGACCATACAGCCCGGGGTACACCGCGTTCCCCTGCCACTGCCCAACGACCATCTACACGCCGTCAACGTCTATCTACTGGAGGACCTGACCGACGACGGCGGCCTCGTCATGATCGACGGGGGTTGGGCGATCCCCGAGGCGCGCAAGACGCTTGAGGAGGCCATGAGCGCCATCGGCCGCGACCTCGGCGACATCAGCCACATCCTGGTCACCCATATCCACCGCGACCACTACACGCAGGCGGTGGAACTGCGCCGACTGCTCGGCTCACATGTCTACCTCGGTGCGGGGGAGCGCCCCGGGCTGGAAATGATGGACCGGCGGCGCAGCGGCGAACCGGTATCCGCGCTCGAGACATTGCGGCGTGCAGGCGCCGGCGAACTGGCCGACCACATCCAGGCCATGGACCACAGCGGATACGACCCAAGCGTGTGGGAAGCCCCCGACCGCTGGCTCGGCGCAGAGACCCTCCGCTTCGGCGACAGCGAGCTGCAAGTCCTCCCGACTCCCGGACACACCAGGGGACACGTGGTCTACCTGGACGAGCAGCGCGGGCTGCTGTTCTCCGGTGACCACGTCCTGCCCCACATCACCCCGTCCATCGGCTTCGAACTGGCCGAACCCGGCGGCCTGCCACTCGCCGACTACATGGACTCGCTGCGGCTCATGACCCGTTACGCCGACACGCGGCTGCTCCCCGCGCACGGACCGGTGGCCCCCAGTGCGCACGACCGGGTCGCCGAGCTTCTCGCACACCACGACAACCGGCTGGGTAAGAGCCTGTCGGCCCTGGGAGAGAGCACGCTGGACGCTCATGCCGTCGCACGCAAGCTGAGCTGGACGCGCCGGGAGGTGCCCCTCGGCGAGCTCAGCGCTTTCAACCAGATGCTCGCCATCAACGAGACGGCGGCGCACCTGGACGTCCTCGTAGTGCGCGACCGGGCCACGTCGACGTTTATGAACGGGGTGGGCATGTACACGCGCGTGCGGTGAGCCACGACAGGTACGCGGTCACCTCGGCCGGATCGTGGGTGGCCAGCGCGATGTATCCGTCGGGCCGGACGAGGAACAGCCCAGTGTCGGCGTACGCCCTGTGCGCGTGTCCTGCGGTGTCGATGATGTCGGCGGTTCGGATATGCGCCGTGGCATCGCTCACCCGGTAGGCGTGGACCGTACCTTCGGCTCCCTCGGGGAACTGTGGCATGGGGCTGTCGCCGAAGGCCAGCACGGTGAAGTGCGGGCCGCGGAAGACGTCGAAGAGGCGTACGGGGGAGCCTGCCCGGTCCGTGCAGGGGGCGTCTGGCGCCCGGTCGCCCGCTTGCAGGGCGTCGTCGGCCGGAGCCTCCCGCCGCTCCTCGGCCAAGGGGCTGTCGCGGTAGTGCAGATCGAGTTGGTGGGTGTCGCCTCCTCGCTGCGAGAAGCCCATATTGGTGTCCTTCCGGTCCTCGCCCAGGATCCGGGTGGTCCGCTCCAGCAGGTCGGCGGCGACCTTCCGGCGTTCGGCCTCGTAGCTGTCCAGAAGGGTCGGCGGGGCGCCGTGGAGCAGGACCGCCCCGAGTTTCCAGCCGAGGTTGTAGGCGTCCTGCACGCTGGTGTTCAGGCCCTGCCCGCCTGTGGGTGAGTGGGTGTGCGCCGCGTCTCCCGCGAGGAAGACACGGCTGACGCGGAAGCGGTCGGCCATCGCAGCCCGGGGGCGCAGGACAGAGGACCAGCGGATCTCGCGGATCGTCAGGTCGTGTCCTGTGCGGTGCCGGAGAAGGTGTTGCAGCGCGTCGGGGCGGGCGTCGCGGTCGGCGTCCGGCTGCGCGTCGGGGGCGGTGAAGAGCAACAGGAAGTAGAAGGTCTCGGCTCCTTTGATCGGACTCAGGGACACCATGCCGCCCGGGGCCGTCGGCCAGACGTTCCAGTGGCCGCGGCTGAGGCCGTCGATCATTGCGTCGCCGATGAGCATCGGCGGGGAGTCGAGCATGGCACCGTCGAAGCCCACGTCGAGGGACTTGCGCACGGTGGAGCGTCCGCCGTCGGCGGCCACGAGGTAGCGGGCCCGGATCAGGTCCTCCGCTCCGCCGGGGCGTCGTACCGCGGCGGTAACCGCATCCGTGTCCTGGGTGAGGGTGGTCAGTTCACTGCCGAACTCGACCCGGCCGCCGAGTTGTTCAAGGCGCGTGGTGAGGATCTCCACCGTGCGCCATTGGGGCAGCATCCACATCTCCCCGTACGGCCGGTCCGGCATCGGGTCGTGGCGTTCCAGCATGTCGAAGGTGCCGAGCTGCGTGTTGCCGTCCCAGCGCATGATCAGGGGGTAGGTGCCGCCGGCGGCGTGTACGGCGTCGAGGACACCGAGGTCCTCGAAGATCTCCCTGGTGCGCGGCTGGATGCCCGCGCCGCGGGTGCCCGGTAGTCCCCGTCCGCCGCGCTCCACGATGCGGCAGCCGACACCACGCCGCGCCAGGTCGCAGGCGAGGGTGAGCCCGGTGGGTCCGGCGCCCACGATCAGGACGTCCGTGTCGAACGTGTCCGTCAACGCTTCCCTCCCCATTCGGCGCTTACCGGAGCGATGTTCTTGTTGAAGCGGAGCAGGTTGTGCGGGTCCCAGGCGGCCTTGACCGCACGCAGTCGCTGATACTTGGTGTCGCTGCCGTGCACGCCACGTCGCCAGTCCTCGCCCAGGTCCTCGGTGAGGTTGGTGTAGCCGTTGGGCAGGGAATGGGGCCGCAGCGCCGCGTTGACGGCCGTGGCCCACTGCTCGTGCTCCGGGTCGTGTTCCGGCGTGTCCCACATGCTGACGGCCTCCCACAGCCAGGCGGCACCCTCGCGGGAGAAGGCCATGGCGTCCTCAGCGACGTCGTCGGAGATCGCCCCGCCCATGCACCAGAGGTTGACGTTGGCGGCGGCGCCGGGGTTCGACGGCGCGGCGGCGATGTTCGCCACGAGGGTGCCGATGACGTCGGAGGACAGTTCCGGCAGGTAGCCGCCGCGCAGGTTCATGCGCTTGCCGTACGGGGCCACGGCGTCGAGCATGGTGTTCGCCTGCAGCCACGGCATCTTCGTGACCAGGTTGGCCACCGGCCGGCCGAGCGCGGCGAGCGGCTCGATGACCTCATCGGCCGCCGCCGGATCCCCGCTGTGGACCGGGACGAGGACCAGGACCGGCTTGCCGTGTGCCTCCGCGGGCAGCATCGGCAGCGCGGGTGCGGGGGCGATCGCGGCCAGCAGGCCCAGCTCGCGCGGGGCCGTGGCCATATGCGCCGGGAGCTTGGCGAGGACGTCGGCCGCCTGGTCGAACGGGAAGATCAGCTGTCCGGCCACGACATCGGGGCCGACCGGATGTGCGCGGTACTCGAACGCGGTGACGACGCCGAAGTTGCCGCCCCCGCCGCGCAGTGCCCAGAACAGTTCGGGGTTCTCCGCTTCGCCGGCGCGGACCTTGCGGCCGTCGACGGTGACCATCTCGCAGGCCAGCAGGTTGTCGACAGTGGCGCCGTGGCGGCGCATCAGGTGGCCGATGCCGCCGCCCAGGGTCAGCCCGGCCACGCCGGTGGTGCTGACGGTGCCGGCGGGTACGGCGAGACCGTGCTGCTGGGTGGCGGCGTCCAGCTCGCCGAGCAGGACGCCCGGCTGGGCCCGTACCACCCGGGTGCCGGGATCGACGGTGATCGCCTTCATGGCCGAGAGGTCGACGACCAGTGCGCCGCCGGGCATCGCGTGACCGTCCGAGCCGTGACCGCCGCCGCGCACGGCCACGGGAATGCCGCGGGCGGAGGCGTAGCGCAGGACGGTCGCGACGTCGTCCTCGTCGGCGCACCGCGCGATCAGCGCGGGGCCGTTGTCGGCGGCGCGGCCCTGATACAGCGCGCGCGCCGTGTCGTACCGGTTGCCGTTGCCGGGCCTCAGTACCGGGCCACGGAAGTCGGTGGGGAAATCGGTATGGGGGTCTGCTGACAGGGTCATGTGGGGCCTCCTCGGGCGCGACACTAACCGGAAATCCAATTTCCGGTTACGTGATGGGAGGGTAACATCGGAGGCAAATGAGTCCCACCAAGCCCCCCGGCGACCGTCCGCTTCGGGCCGACGCCCGCCAGAACGTCGAACAGATCCTCCAAGTCGCCCAGGACGTCTTCGCCGACCTCGGCTACCAGGCGTCCATCGCCGAGGTCGCCCGGCGCTCCGGCCTCGGCATGGGCACCATCTACCGGCACTTCCCGAACAAGACGGTCCTGGTGGAAAGCATCGCGATCAAGGTGATGCGGGAGAGCCTGGCCCAGGTGCGGCGCGCGCTATCCGAGGAACCGGGCTCTTGGACCGCCTTCACCCGAGTGGTACGCCACATGGCGCGACTGCGCAGCGGCCAGCTCTTCCCCGTCTCCCGGGGGCGCGCTACAGAGCCGGGACCCGAACTCGCCGGTATCCGCACAGAGCTCCTCACCGCTCTGGAGGATCTGGTGGCCCGGACGCAGCGGGCGGGAGTCATGCGCGACGACGTGAACGCCTTCGACGTCGTCCTGATGCTCAACTCGATACCGCCACGCCTGACCGACACGGAGGACGGCAGCCCCGCGGCGGATTTGGCCGACCGGTACACCGGCGTACTCCTCGACGGGATGCGGGCCCCCGGCTCCGAGGCCCTGGCTCAACCGGCTCCGGGCCGCCGGGAGATCGACCAGTTCTTCCGGACCGTGCACGGCCTGTGACGAACGTCCGCGGCGCCAGGGGGGCGTCCGTCGCGCAACAGGACCCACAGGAAGCTGACCCGGCGGAAACGCCGGTTCTAGGGACAGCAGCCGAGCCAGGCGTTGGATAACCCGGCACATGGTGGCGGGCGAGATGCCGAAGAGCCGTCTCCACCGACAACGGCTCAGCCGGTGGGGCTCGAATATTTATCGCTGCACTTCAGGCGACATACGGGTACTTGTTGAGCCTCTCGCTCAGGATCTTGTCCACACGAGCGTCGACGCGTCTTCTTGTCTCGGAGGCGTTCGCTTCCGGGCTTCGGACGGTGCCTGGCCCCCGGCTCGGTGAGGGCGGGGGCGTTGCGGTCGCGGCGGGCAGCTGCGTTCCCGGACTATCCATGGACTCCCGCAGCTGGTGTCTCTCTGGCACTTCGTCCTTCCTCTGGCGGTTCTTGTCGGATGTGGCCAAGCGGTGCATGGTGGGAGTGGAAGCGAAGCTGGCTTATGGAGGCATTATCGTGGGGACCATTTGGGGACCACACGGTGTGCGCGACCCCGCACAACTCAGGTGTTACCGCACGTATTTCGCTTGCGGAAAGCGCCGTATTCCCGGGTAATTCGGCGTTCGCCTGTCAAGGGGTCGCAGGTTCAAATCCTGTCGTCCCGACGGTGTTATTGCAGGTCGGAGGCCGTTTCCGCCGGAAGGCGGGGGCGGCCTTTTCCGTTGGTGGTCGTTGGGTGGTCGTAGATCGGCTCCGGGCACGCTTCTGGCCCTGACTTTGTCTCATGCTGCTTGTGTGTACTGGTCGCTGTGGGGTCGGCTTCGCTGGGCGGGTGGGCTGGTGGTCGTTGGGTGGTCGTAGCGCTTTTCCTCGCGGTCGAGCTGTTTGGCGATGGCGTCGACGGCTTGGCGGGCCGCGGGCTTGGTGAGGTGGCCGTAGACGTTGGCTGTGGTGGAGACCGTGGAGTGGCGCAGGGTTTTCGAGACGATGGTCAGCTCGACGCCGTGGGTCAGGGCCAGGGTTGCGGCGAGGTGGCGGAGGTCGTGGACGCTGGTGCGCGGGACGCCTGCCTGGCGGGCGAGGTAGTGGAAGTGGTTGAGGACGTATTCCGGGTGTAGGGGGCGTCCGTCTTCGCGGTGGAAGGCGAATCCGCCGCCCGGGTCGCTGGGCGTGTGGGGCCTGGGTTTTGCGGTGGGTGAGGAGGGCGTGGATGCGGGGTGAGAGGGCGACCCAATCGCTGCTCTTGCGGGTCTTCGGGCGGGTCAGGGTGAGTTTGTTGTTGTCGATCGCCGAGAGGGTCCAGCGGACGTAGATGGTGTGGGCCTGGAGGTGGACGTCGTCCCAGTGCAGGCCGAGGGCTTCGCCTTTGCGGAGACCGGTGCCGATGAGGAACTCGATCAGGTCGGCGAAGTCCGGATCGTTGCTGCGGCAGTGGCGCAGGAAGCGGATGGCCTGGGCCGGAGTCCAGATGGTGCGCTCGCTGGAGGCCGGGCGGGGGATCACGGTGGGCCGGACGACGTTCACGGGGAGTCGGTGCTGGTGGACGGCGTCGCCGATTGCGCTGGAGAGGGTGGCGAGGATGTGCCACACGGTGGGACGTCCGCGCCCGGCGGCGAGCTGGGCCAGTACGAAGTGGTGGATGTGCTCGTAGGCGAGCTCGTCCAGGCGGATCGGTCCGAGTGCCGGGATCAGGTCGTGGTGGACGTAGTCGCGGTAGCGGACCCATGTGGTGGGCTTGAGCCGCAGCCGCTTGGCCGCGAGCCACTGGACCAGGTAGTCGGCGACGGTCTGGTTCGGGTCGGCACTGACGCCGCTCCGGCGGCCGGCGCGGTAGCGGTGCAGGGCGGTACGGGCGTCGTCCTCGGTGGGGAAGCCGCCGCGGCGCACGGTGCGGTTGTGCCCACCGGGCTCGGTGGCGGGAAGGTCGACGGCGAAGGTCCAGGTCCCGTGGGCGGGATTGGACATCAGCCGGGGGCAGTGAGTGCCGAGCTGGCGGCGCTGCTCGTCGCGGCAGCCGCACCGGCGGTAGACGCGCCCCACAGTTTCGTGGGCGCGCATGACGATCACCTTCTACGGCGACGTGGAATTGTTGCGGTATTTTCATTGTGAATCGCTGCTAAGCGAAATGGAAATTCCTTACGACCACAATCCGACCACCACGGCCCTGATCCGTTGCCTGACCAGCGACGATCCCTTTACTTTGCCGACAAGTGCGCGATCTGCTGGGCATGCAGTGAAACCGCAAAATAGTGTGCCAAGCCAGCGAGTCTCCATTATCGGCGCCGCCAAGGGATCCGCAGACGCCCAGGATCTTTCGTCTGCTGGCGGTACAGGCGAGACACCCTTCTGGCGGACCGCGACTTCACGAGCCTGACGGGCTCACGGGAAGGCCGCCCCTGTACGCGAGAGTGGAACCCGCTCACGATCACCGGTGACGGGGTGTCCGGCAGGGCCGGCGCGTCCCTGGTCGGCGACCTACGGCAACCCGTGCGAACTGCGGGCTCGTATGGCGGACGGCACGGTCTTCGCGTTCTAGCGGAACCCCAGGAACGGTTTCGTCAGGGGGACACCCGACCCACCGGCCCTCCAAGCGAATTCAGGCCGGTCCGGTGCCTCGCGGCCCGTATGCTGGGGGCGACGGCTCCCGCGTAACAGCAGGGCCGAGCGACCGGACTTGGGGGCCCGATTGCGCGACGTCATTTATCTGTCCGTAGGCAAGCTGCGGCAGCTCCTGCCGGAGCCGCGCCGCGCGCCCCGCGCCGGGGCGGTGCGCCTGTCCACACCGTTCGAAGTGCAAGGACTGCGGACTGACATCGACAGGCTTCGCAGCAGCGCTGACGCCACACGAGCGGCGGTCGACGGCCGCAACGACGATCGCATCCTCCGCGAGATCGCCGAGCTGAAAGCTACCGTCGAAGGCTGGCGGGCAGACGCCGCGGAAGCCCAGCACGCGGAAGCCGAACTTGACCAGGCTGAGGAACCAGCCGCCCCCAACGAGGCCGATACAGGCGACTTCGATGAACTCCTCGACCTCGCGGCCGGCGTCGCCTACGCGGAAATCTCCTGCCACCGCGACACCTGGGACTTCCTCGTCGCCCAATCCAGCCGCGGCCAGCACTTCCGCCTCCCCGGGGCCGTCGAGGAACGCGACTGCCTCGTCGACGCCGACCTGTCCGGCCGCACGCTCATCGCCGTCCTCGACGCTCTATGGCGCACCCAGCGCGATCAGGACGCCGAACCGGGAACTCGGCGCCTCGCCGCCAAGGTGTACAGCCGCATCGGCATCGCTCTGCGGCAGGTCGAGGCCGACGGAAGGCCGCGTCAGACGCGTGCCGAAGGCGAGCAGACCGAGCATGAGGCGACCCGCATCGTTATCGACGACCGGCCCCCAGTCGAGGCAGCAGGCTGAACCAGCTAGTGTCCTGCGCCAGTAGTTGATCGTTAGTTGTTGCGTGACTTCTTCTTCTGGTGCTTCGGTCCCTCGTCGGGGCCCGAAGCTCGAACCGTTG
>NZ_JBVIVI010000027.1:0-37004 GCF_055595765.1 Streptomyces sp. NPDC040405 | reverse complement strand
TTCCGCAGTCCCACCAACCCTCTGTCCTCTTTGTCCCTTTAGCCTTCCCCCCCCCCCCCCCCCCCCCTCCCCCTCCCCCCCCCCCCCCCCCCCTCCCCCCCCGCGGCCGTCCCCGGAGCGACCCGCTGGGCCGAACGGGGGCACTTTGGGCGGTGGCCCGCCATGCCGCCACCCCATCCGGGAGGCGTTCAGATGATGGTGTGAGGAACCACCCGTCCCGCGCCGCCCGCCCCAGGACGCACGATGCCCCTCACCGCACCGCCCGCCGCCCCCCGTCCCCCGTGGCTCGCCGATCCGCCCCTGGTGCGCGGCTACCGGCGTACGGTCCCGCTGCGGATCCGCCGCGCGGTCATCGCCCTGACCGGCACCGACGTGCGCCGCGCGGCCATGCGCGGACTGGGCCGGCTGTCCCTCGCCTCCGGTGCGCTACGGCTGCGCTGGGCGCGGCGGCGGCTGGGCCGCCTGGTGCGTACGGGGCTGCTGTCCGCACCGGACCGCGTAGTGGTCGCCGACGACCACGGCACCCGGATCGCGACCGTCCTCCCCACGCCCACCCCCCTGTTCGCGCGCGCCGAGAACCTGCGGCTGGTGTGCGAGGCGCTGGACCTGGCGCGGCTCGACCACTTCGTCATCCGCTGCTACAGCAACGTCGCCTCCGCCGTGGGCGTACGGGCGGACCAGCGGGCCGCGGTGGTCGCCGCGCTCGGCGCGCTGTGCGCACGGGAGGCGGGCTACGTCTCGCCGCCCCCGCGCCGGAAGGGCGGACCGGCCCCGCTGCGCCCCGGCGGAGCGGCCCGGGCCTGGCGACCGCTGGCCGCCGAGCCGGTCGTCCGCTTCACCCGCTTCCACACCACCCCGGGCGGGGATCTCGTCCTGGGCTCGTCGCACGGCTGCGACATCGAGTTCTGGGAGCGCGGCCCGGCGGACGGCCCGGGCCCGGCGGACACCGGCGGCGCTCCCCACCTCCACGCTCCCCGCCCCAACCGCACCACCGCCGCCGTACCGCTCACGGGCGACGCCGTACGCGCGCCGGACCGGATGTTCACCCGGCTCGCCCCGGCCGAGGGCTGGTCCCCGGGCCCCCTCGTCCGTACCCGCCCCGAGTTCACCACCCGGCTGCCGGACGAGGTCCGCTTCCCCGTCGACGTCGTCTACACCTGGGTCGACGGCTCGGATCCGCAGTGGCAGCGGGGGCGCGCCGCCGCGACCGGCGAGGAGGAGACCGCGGGCTACCACGAGCAGGCCGCCAACGCCGCCCGCTACGCCAACCGCGACGAGCTGCGCTACTCGCTGCGCTCGCTCCACCTGTACGCCCCCTGGGTGCGCCACATCTACATCGTGACGGACCGCCAGGTGCCGCCCTGGCTCGCGCTCGACCACCCCGGCATCACCGTCGTCGACCACCAGGAGATCTTCGACGACCCGAGCGTGCTGCCCACCTTCAACTCGCACGCCATCGAGACCCGGCTGCACCACATCAAGGGCCTCGCCGAACACTTCCTCTACTTCAACGACGACGTCTTCCTCGGCTCGCCCGTCGCCCCGCAGGACTTCTTCCTCGCCAACGGCGTCACCAAGTTCTTCCCCTCCCGCGCGCTGATCCCGCTGGCCCCCGCCGACGGCCTGGAGGTCCCCGTATCGGCGGCCGGAAAGAACAACCGGCGGCTGCTGGAGGGCCGGTTCGGCGCGACCGTCACGCAGAAGATGAAGCACACCCCGCACGCCGTGCGCACCAGCGTCCTCGCCGAGATCGAGCGGGAGTTCCCCGGCCCGATCCGCGCCACCACGGCCAACCGGGTGCGGTCCGCCTCGGACATCTCCCTGCCGTCCTCGCTGCACCACTACTACGCGTTCCTCACCGGCCGTGCGATCCCGGCCCAGCTGCGCTACGACTACGTCGACCTCGCCCGGCCCACCATCCACGCCCGGCTGGCGCGGCTGCTGCGGTCGCGCCACTGCCAGGCGTTCTGCCTCAACGACACGGTCTCCTCCGAGCACGACCTGGCCGGTCAGCTGGCCCTGCTCCGGCCCTTCCTCGACGCCTACTTCCCCGTCCCCAGCCCGCTGGAGCGGGCGGTCACCCGACAGGAGCCGCGGCAGTCATGCCCCTCGCCATCACCCTCCCGCTGAACCCGGACGTCCTGGCCACCAGGGGCCCGTACCCCCGCGCGCTCAATGTGCTCAGCCGCAAACAGACCGCGGTCCAGCGGCAGTTGCGCCGCTCCGGCCTGGCGGGCTACGAACCCACCACCCAGGCCACCCTGCTGGCCCTCGCCGGACAGGCCCCGGCGGGCAGCGCGGTGTACGACATCGGCGCGCACATCGGGCTGTACTCGGCCCTGATCGACGCGGTCTACGGAAGCGGCGGGCCGCACACCATCGCCTTCGAACCCACCCCGCAGACCGCCGCCCTCTGCCGCCGCATCCGCCACTGCAACGCCCTGGACTACGAGGTGCAGCAGACCGCCCTGTCCTCCGAACCCGGCACCGCCGAGCTGTACTTCTCCCACAAGTCGGAGTCCTCGAACTCCCTCAACCCCTCCCACCGCAAGCACACCGAATCGGTGACCGTCCCGGTCACGACGGTGGACGCCTTCACCGAGGACCGCGGCCTCACCCCGTACCTCATCAAGGTCGACGTCGAGACCTACGAGGCGGACGTCCTCACCGGCGCCCTCGCCACCATCCGCCGCCACCGGCCCTGGATCATCTGCGAACTCCTCCCCAGCGCCGACCACGAGACCCTGCGCACCGCCCTGGCCCCCCTCACCGCCATGGACTACGGCCTGCACCCGATCACCCCCGAGTCCCCCTGGCAGCGCTACGACGAGACCACCTACCGGCAGGCGGTCAGCCCCCAGTCCCGCGACTGGCTCCTGGCCCCCCGCCCCCTGGTCCCCGCCTTCCACCGGGCCGTACGCCGCTGGCTGATCGCGATCCTGGCCTGCGACGAGACGACGAACCTGCTCACCCCCGACAAGGCGTCCTTCCCCTTTGCCTGGAACGCCCCCTACCGCCCCCGCACCCTGCGCCCCGCCCTCACCCGGCTGACCGCCGCCGCGACCCTCGCCCGCCGCACCTTCCCCCGGCCGGTCACCACGACGGTGCGCTGACCGGACCCGGCTCGACCGCCCGCGACACCGCGGCGAGCAGCGTCTCCACCTCGGCGCCCCAGCGGGAGCTGATGACCAGATCGCGCGCCGGGTCGACCCACAGCAGATGGCCGCCGCCGTTGCCGCGCGCACACCGCCCGGTGGCCGGGGCGGTCGGCCACACCGTGCGGTGGTCGTTCAGCCACCACGACAGCCCGTAGTCGGGCTTGACCGGGCAGGGCGTCCACAGCTGCTCGATCCAGCGGGCGGAGACGACCCGGGTGCGCCCCCAGCGGCCGCCGCGCAGGCACAGCTGCCCGACGCGGGCCAGGTCGAGCGCGCTGATCCACAGTCCCCCGCCCCAGTGGGCGCCCCCGGAGACCACCGGCACCCGGGTGCCGTCGAGGTCCACGGCGGAGTGGGCGTAACCGTGCCAGGACCAGGACGACGACGCCCCGACCGGCGCCATGACGCGCTCCCGCAGCACGTCCGGCAGCGCGCGGCGGAACAGGACCGTCAGCGCCAGGGCGGCCAGGTTCACCCGGACATCGTTGTACGCCCACCCCTCACCGGGCGGCCCACCGGCCGACTCGGTGCCCTCCCGCGTGCTCTGCGCGTCCACCGACACCGGCTTGCCCCACAGCTCGCCCTCCCACTGGCTCGTCTGGTCCAGCAGCTGCCGCCAGGTGATCGCCCGCCCATGCGCCCCGTCGAACTGCGGCAGCCCGACCCGCGCGGAAACCGGCTCGTCGAGGACCAACGCCCCGTCGTCATGGGCGATGCCCGCCACCAGCGCCAGCACGCTCTTCGTCGCGCTGTACGCCATCTCCACCCGCCCCGGATCCCCCCAGGACGCGATCACCGCCCCGCGCCGGACGACCACCCCGCTCGCGCCCCCGCCGTCCAGCAGCGGCCCGATGACCTCCCGATGCGAGACGTCGGCCACCTGGGCATCCAGATAAGCCCCCATGTCCCCCACCCCGGCCACCGCCCGCTCCCCCTGCCCCCGAGCGGCCTCCGCCAAGGCCCCCGCGTCCACACCCTCCCAGGGATCCCCGCCCCCACCCACAAGAACCTCGCCCATGTCCCCGCTCCCGTATAGCCGACCGCTTACGGGAAGTTGAGCCGGTGCGCGTGCGCGGGGTCAACGGGGCGGGTGGAGATCCACATCCGCGTACTCCTTCGATTGCGACAAAAGGCGCATATACGGCGAGTCGCCTAGGGTGCAGTCAGGACGACGCATCCGCCGCGAAGGGCACGCGCCATGAATCGTCTCGGTGTCCGGAGTTCCCACGGTCACGGCCGCCCGCGAAGTGAACGGGTCCGGCGTGGCGTACGTCGTACCGGGGCGACCCGGACGCTGGTCCGTCATCCGCCGGCCGTACGTCCCACACCCGTCCCTCACCCCCGGCCCCGACCATGAGCAGCCACGAGGACTCAGGAGCGATCATGGGAACGCAGCGCGTCATAGCCGTCGGCCTCACCCAGGCGCTCACCGACGACAGATGGGCCTCGGACCGCGACCGCGGGAGCCACGGCGACGACCGCAGCCGCGGCAACCCCGACCGCACCCGCCCGTCCGCGCCCCCCGGCGATGCCGCCTGAGCCCACCTCACCCACCGGAGTCCGCATGTTGCCGCGTACCCCACGCCCCGGCCCGCGCCCCCGTGTCAGCGTGATCGTCCCCGCCCGCAACGCCATGCCCGCGCTGACCCGCGCACTCACCTCCGCCATGGACCAGACGATAGGCATCGCCCGGCTGGAGATCATCGCGATCGACGCCGGGTCGACCGACGGCTCCGCCGCGGAACTGGACCGGCTGGCCGCCGACTGCCCCGCGCTCAAGGTCGTCCACGAGGAGTCCGGCGGCGGACCGGGCAGGCCCCGCAACACCGGTCTCGACCTCGCCCGCGGTGACTACGTCTTCTTCCTCGACGCCGACGGCCATCTGGGCCCCGACGCGCTGCGCCGCATGGTCGCCATGGCCGACCAGAACGGCACCGACATCGTCCTCGGCAGGATGGCCTCCCCCACCGGGCGCGGCGTCCCCCGGGCGGTCTTCCGCCACAACCAGCTGCGCACCGACGTGCTCGGCTCGCACGCCTACTCCACCCTCGGCCCGTGGAAGCTGTTCCGCCGCTCCCTCATCGAACGGTTCCATCTGCGGTTCCCGGAGAACTGCCGTACCGACGAGGACCAGCCCTTCACCGCGGCCGCCTACCTCAACGCCTCCGGCATCTCCGTCGTCGCCGACTACGACTGCTACCACCTCACCCGCCACGAGGCCGGGCAGAACCCCACCCGCACCGGCCTCACCGACCGCATCGACGCCATCCGGCTGCTGTTCCAGACCGCCGCCCGCTACACCCAGCCCGGACCGCGCCGCGACCATGTGATGCGGCGCCACATCCGCCGGGAGCTGTGCGGCGCGCTGCGCGCCCTGCCCCGCGAGAACGAGTCCGAGGCGCGGACGCGGTTCTTCCCCGAGCTGCGCCGCTGGGCGACCGACCACTGCTCGGACGCGCTCTTCCGCACCCTCACCGCGCCCGAGCGGCTGATGGTCCACCTGCTGCGCACCGGCCGCTTCGACGAGCTGCTGACCGTCATCCGCACCGCCAAGGAGGACGCGGGCCGCGGCCGCCTGGTCGAGAAGGGGCGCGTGTACTGGCTGCACCCCTTCTTCCGCGACCCGGCGGCCGACGTCCCCGACGACTGCTTCGACGTCACCGACCGCCTGCCGGTCCGCCACCACCTCACCGGCGCGGCCTGGCACGGCGGCTCCACCCTGCGGGTGCGCGGCCGGGCCCAGGTCAAGGGCCTGGCCGTCGGCCCCGAGGACCACACCGAACTGGTGCTGCGCCGCCGCGAGGCCACGGACGAACTGTGCGTGCCGGTAACAGTGGTGGAGGGCGAGGCGGCGGACGGCTCGACGGGGCACGGCGAGTTCGAGGCGGACGTCGACATCGCCACCGCCGACGGCGGCGCCCCGCTGCGCCCCGGCGTCTGGGACGTCTTCCTCGACGTACGCGCCCAGGGCGTCAGCCGCACCATACGGTTCGGCAACCGCCACGACGAGGGGCTCGACATCGGCACCGCGCGCCGGGTGGTGGCCGCGGGCCCCGGCCTGCGCGCCCGCGTCACGCCGTACTTCACCACCCCGTACGGCAATCTCTCCCTCGACATCGGCCCGGCCCCGCGGGGCGCGCCCTGCGAGGTGACCGAGGCGCTGTGGCATCCGTCCGACAAGGGCACGCTGGTCGTCGCCGGGCGGCTGCTGCCGCCGGGCTCGCCGCCCCGGAACCTGATGCTGCGGCTGCGCGCCGAGCACACCGACGGCCGCGTCCTGGACCACCCCGTGCGGTACGCGGCGGGCCACCCGGCGGGGGCGTTCACCGCCCGGCTGCCGGTACGCGACCTCGGCCGCGGCCGCTGGACGGTGACGCTCGCCCTCGTCGGCCGCGGCGAAGGGCCGCCGCGCGCCGCCCCCGTACCGCCGCCCGAGCGGCTGCCCGGCACCCGCTGGCTGCGCCGGGGCCGTCCGTACTACGCCAAGCCGCTCACCGGACGCGGCGAGACGACGCTGGAGCTGCGCGTCGCCCCCGTACGCCTCCTCGCCGCCGTCCGCAACCGCCTCGGCGGCCACACCTGATCACCCCTCACCCGCCGCCACGGCCCCGGGCCCGCCTCAGCCGCCGCCGCACGCCCGCGGCGACCTTGAGGGGCGCCACCTCCAGGGCGAGGGCCGGGGCCGATCCCCGGGTGAGCGATTTGGCGTAGTACGGACGGCCGAAGCGGAACCAGCGGATCGGGGCGAGCAGGCCCAGGCAGGGCACGACGACGCGGTGGCCCTCCATGATCAGCGTCAGCGTCCAGCGGCCCGCCGTCAGCCGTCCGACGGGCAGCCGGGCGGTGAAGGCGGTGCCGTCACCTTCCGTGCCGTCACCTTCCGTGACGTCACACCGCGCCGCGACCTCGCGCACCGCGCCCGCCCCGTTCTCGGCGCGCAGCCGCAGCCCCGCCCCCGCCTGGGCGACGCCGCCGGTCAGCCGCCCGCCGACGATCAGGACGCGCTTCCTGGGGCCGTGCCAGGCGGTCCGGGTCACCTGGCACGGGGCCTCACGGGCCTCGCGGGCCTCATGGGAGGGGGCGTGGGCGACCTCGCCGACGTCGAGCGAGAGATTGCCGTACGGGGTGAAGTACGGGACCACCACCACGGTTTCGCCGCCCGGGGTCGTCATGGCGCGCCGGTCCGGCGGGGTGGACGCCGCGTCCTCGCGGCTGCTGCCGAACCGCACGACGCGGCTGACGCCCTGCGCCCGGACGTCCAGGTAGATGTTCCACAGGCCGCGTTCCAGCGGTGCGCCGCCGTCGGCGGTGGCCGGGTCGATGTCGGCAGCGAAGCCGGATGCCGGGTGCGGCGTGGTGGGCACCCGGATCTCGGGGCGGCCGGACTCGTACTTGCGCAGGACGACGTCGGTGCCCGGATCGATCGCGTCGATGCCCTCGATGGCGGCGTGGCCGGTCAGCCGCAGCGCTCCGCCGTGCCAGCGCGCCGTGTCGAGGCGGTGGTGGACCGGCAGCCGGTCCGTGATGTCGAAGCAGACGTCGGGGACGTCGGCGGTGTGGTCGCGGAAGAACGGGTGGAGCCAGTAGACGCGGCCCTTGTCGACCTGATGGCCGCGGCCCGCGTCCTCCTTGGCGTCGCGCGCGACGGCCAGGACGTCCTCGAAGCGGTCGGCGCGCAGCAGATGGATCAGGAGCCGGTCCGGGGCGTCGACGCGCTGGAAGACGGTGTCGGTCACCCAGGTCCGCGCCAGCTCCCGGAACGCGGGGAAGAAACGCTCCCGCGCGTCCCGCTCGCTCTCCCGGGGCAGCAGCCCCCGCAGCGGACCGCACAGCTCCCACTCGACGTGACGGCGCATGATCTGGTCCCGGCGGGGGCCCGGTTCGAGGTGGCGGGCCACGGTCTCGAAGCACAGCCGGATGCCGTCCATGCGGTGGGCGAGGCCGGAGGCCGTGAGGGTGAGGTTGCTGCGGTTCTCCCGGTAGCGGACGTAGTAGCAGTCGTAGTCGGCGACCACGGATATCCCGGCGGCGCCCAGGTAGGCGGCCGCGGTGAACGGCTTGTCCTCGCAGTTGCGGTACGGCGGGAAGCGCAGCTTCAGCCGCTCGATGAGCGAGCGCCGGAAGAGCTTCCAGGGGCCCAGGGTGAGATAGGCGTGGGAGGAGAAGATGTCGGTGCGCGGCTGGTTGTGCGAGAAGACGGCCCGGGGCACGGCGCGCCCGCCCACCGACGCGATCCTGCCGACCACGATGTCGGTGCCGTTCTCGTCGGCCATGGCGACCATGCGGCGCAGCGCGTCCGGCCCCAGGTAGTCGTCGGAGTCGAGGAAGAACACGTAGTCGCCCCGCGCGCGGTCCAGCCCGGTGTTGCGGGGGCTGCCCGCACAGCCGGAGTTCGCCTGGTGGACGACGTGCAGCGCGGGGCAGTCGGCGGCCAGCCGGTCCAGCTCCTCGCCGGTGCCGTCGGTCGAGCCGTCGTCCACCGCGATGATCTCGATCCGGTCCGGGCCGAGGGTCTGGTCCATCGCGGAGGTGACGGACCGGGTCAGCTCCGGCATGGCGTTGTAGGCGGGAATGATCACGCTGACACGCAGGGGGGACGCTGCGGGCATGGCGGCCTCCGGGCTCGTGGGACGGCCTCGATGAGGGGCCGTTGGGCGGCCTCGATGAGCGACGGGATCAGTCGCGGTCGTTACGGTCCGGGACGGCGCGGGTGGGCTGCACGGTGTGCGGGGGCAGGGTGCCGCCGTGCCCGGGCGGCGTCACCGGCGGCGACGGCACCGTACGGCTCTCCGGCCGCCCCCGCTCCACCGGCCGCGCCGTGACGTCCTCGCCCAGCATGAGGGTCCGTACGACGCGCTCCGCCGCACGCCCGTCGTCGTACGGGCAGAAGCGGGCCCGGAAGGCGGCGCGCAGCGCGGCCGCCTCGGCGTCGCACCACCGGCCGTCGCGGAAGACGGCGATCAGCTCGTCCAGGGTGCGGGCCACCGGGCCCGGGGTGTCGCCCGGGCGGCCCGACAGCAGGTCGAAGTAGACGCCGCGCGAGGCCCGGTAGGTGTCCCAGTCGTCCGCGTAGATCACGATGGGCCGGTCGAGCAGGGCGTAGTCGAACATGATCGACGAATAGTCGGTGATCAGGGCGTCGGCGGCCAGGCACAGCTCTTCCACCCGCGGATGGTGCGACACGTCCCGCACCAGCCCCGCCTCGTCCAGTTCGCGCAGCGCCGCCGACGGCCGGTACGAGTAGTGCGCCCGCACCAGAAGGGTCGTATGGGGGCCCAGGGCGCGGCTGACCTGCTCCAGATCCAGCCGGGGGACGAACCCCTTCTGGTAGTCGCGGATCGTGGGCGTGTAGAGGACGGTGGTGTGGCCGTCGGGGACGCCGAGCCCGGCGCGGGCGCGCCGCACGTCGTCCGCGGAGGCCGAGACCAGCACGTCGTTGCGCGGATATCCGCATTCCAGCAGCCGGTAGGAGGCGGGATAGACCCGCTCCCACACCTCGCTGGAATGCGGATTCGAGGAGAGGGCGAAGTCCCAGCGGTCGATGCGCTTGAGGAGATTCCCGAAGCTCATTCCCGCCGCCGCGGCGGGATAGCCCTGCTGGTCCAGGCCCATGCATTTGAGCGGTGTGCCATGGAAGGTCTGCAGATGCACGGTCCCGGGCCGCTTGACGACGTCGTTGGGGAAATTGACGTTGTTGATGAGATAACCGGCGCGGGCCACCGTCCGGTAGAAGTCCCGGGTTCCCGTGACGACGTAGTCGACGTCCTCCGGGAGCGAGTCGATCTCCGACTTCTTGACCACCCACACCCCCCGGATGTGCGGTGCCAGTTCCCGGGCCTTGTAGTAGATCGCGGCCGGGTTGCACAGCACTCCGCGGCCCCAGTACGCGCTGTAGACGGCCAGGTTCGGGTCGGCCGGGCGCTGCCGGTGGGCCCGGTACAGGACCCGTTTGCCCCGTACGGCCAGCGCCGCCCGGGCGATCCGCTTGGCCTTGCGGGCCCCGGACACGGCCCGCGTCGCCATCTCGTGCTCCCGGTAGCGGGCGAACGAGCCGCGGGCCAGCGCCGCGAAGCGCCACTCGGCTCCGGCGGGCGGGGTGAATCCGTCCGGGACGTGGGCCCGGTACCAGGCGGCGGCCCGGCGGAAGAAGCGGGGCCGGTCGGCCGTCGCCACCCGGGAACGGCGGTCGAGGCAGAACAGGAAATGGGAGACGGCCCGCTCGAAGAGCAGACACCGCAGCGGGTTCAGATGCGGATGTTCGTCGAGGAAGGCGAAGAGCCGGGCGTACTGGTCGAATATGACGAAGTGTTTCTCGCCGGGGCTTCCCGTGCTGGCGCCGACCCGGCGCTGGCGGTATTCCAGTCCGACCAGGTCCACGCAGGCGATGCGCCGGGCCGTCAGCATCGTCAGATACGACAGCAGCGCGTCCTCGTAGATTCCCTCACTGAACGCGAAGCCATGGCCGGTGTAGAAGGCGCGGCGGTAGACCCGATTGGACGACATCGCGAAGATGCGCAGGAATTCGGGGCGCTCCAGGACGGAGAACACCTCGGTGCCCGCGGAGTTCAGCAGCTCCCCGAAGACGCTGGGTGCCGCGCGCCCCGACCAGTAGGTGCGCACATGGTTGAAGTAGAGGATGTCCGGGTCCTCGTTGAGGGCGAGCCGTTCGGCGAGGCCCTCCAGGGTGCCGGGCGCGAGGGTGTCGTCCCCGTCGAGGAACAGCAGATAGTCGCCGGTGGCCCGTTCGACACCGGCGTTACGGGCCCGGCCGGGGCCGGAGTTGACCGGCTGGTGCACGGGCACCACCCGGCTGTCGCGGGCCGCGCAAGCGTCGATGATGGCACCGCAGTGGTCCGGCGAGCAGTCGTCGACGGCCACCACCTCCAGGTCGCGGAACGACTGGGTCAGCGCGGAGTCCAGGCAGGACTGCAGAAAGCCCTGCACGCGGTAGGCGGCGATGACGATGCTGAAGCGGGGCATGCCGGCTCCTCGGGACGCGACGGCGGGTCCTGGGCCCTTCTGCGCGAAGCGCTCACTGACTCACCACCGTAGGGCGGTACATCCCGATATGCCCGATAAGCTCATGGTGGGGCGGCCGAGCGGGTGAAGAACGCCCCCGGCGCGCATGAAATCCGCCGGAGGCGGCGGGTGGTGCCGCATCGGCCCGAGTTCCCCCCGGGGGTAGCGCCGCGCGGTCATGTACACGGCATCGGTACGATCTCCGGGTTACGCGATCTTCGGGGGAACCATGACGAATGCCGACCACGACGTGCTGAGCCCACTGGGGCCGGGCGATCCGCGGGAAGTCGCCGGGTATCAGCTGCTCGCCAGGGTCGGCGAGGGCGGCATGGGCTCGGTGTACCTGTCCCGTACGCGCGGCAACCAGCCGGTCGCGCTGAAGGTCATCCGGCGCGAGTTCGCGCAGAACCATGACTTCCGCCGCCGCTTCGAGCAGGAGGTCACCGCCGCCCGCCGGGTGCAGGGCTACCACATCGTGCCGGTCGTCGACCATGACACCAGCGGTGAACTGCCCTGGCTGGCCTCCGCCTACGTCCCCGGCCTGGCGCTCGACGACGCGCTCGGCCGTTACGGCCCGCTGCCGATGCCCGCGGCGTTCCAGCTCATCGGCTGCACGGCGCAGGCGCTGCACGCGGTGCACGCCGCGTCCGTCATCCACCGGGACCTCAAGCCCAGCAACATCCTGCTGAGTTCGAACGGCCCGTTCGTGATCGACTTCGGCATCGCCCGGGCCGCCGACGCCACCCAGCTCACCCGCAGCGGCGGATTCATCGGCACACCGCAGTACATGTCGCCGGAGCACGCCTTCGGCAAGCCGGTCACCGCGGCCACCGACATCTTCGCGCTCGGCCTGATCGCCGCGGTCGTGACCACGGGCCGCCACCCGTACGGGGACGGCGCCGGTATCTCGATCGCCGCGCAGATCGCCAACACCGCCCAGCAGCCGCCGGACCTGAGCGGCTATCCGGACGAGCTGCGGCCGCTGCTGGAGCGCTGCCTGGCGGCGGACCCGGAGCAGAGGCCCACGCCCGCCGAGCTGACCGAGCTGTGCCGCCAGGCCGCGGGCCGTGAGCTGCGCGACTTCGCCGAGTGGCTGCCCGCGCCGCTCACGGCGGAGATCGAGCGGCGGGAGCGGATGGCCCAGCAGCCGCCGGGCCCCGCGCAGCCGCCGATGCCCGCCCACGCCCCCACGCAGACCCCGACGCACACCCCCACACAGACCCCCACGCAGGCGCCGACTCAGGCGCCCCCGCCGCCCGCGTACCAGCCGCCCGCGTACCAGCCGACGCAGGCGCCCTCGACGGGGCCCACGCCCCCTCCCCACCCCCTCGCGTCCGCACCGACGCAGGCCGCCGCCCAGCCGCCCACGGGCGGGTACCCCGGGCACCCGTCCGCCACGGCACCGTCACCCGCCCCCGCCCGGCGCGGCCGTGGCCGGATGCTGGCGGTCGGCGGCGGCGCGCTGGCGCTGGTCATGGTCGCGGTGGCGGCGTGGACGCTCACCCAGGGGGACGGCGCCGAGGGCGGGGACCGGGACAAGGCCGACGGCAAGCACTCGGCCCAGCCGCAGCACTCCGCGTCCGAGAAGAACCCCCGGCCGAAGGAGTCGGCCTCCGCGGGCGCCTCGGGACACCCGGACGCCGTGGACTCCTCGGGCACCGGCTCCGCCAGGACCGTCTACACCCCGATCTACCAGAACAAGACGCTGCAGCTGCGGGCGCCCGACACCTTCGGCCCGACCACCGATTTCGACCTCGACCAGCCCAAGGTGGACCCCACCGGAGCCATCGCCTCCGGCACGCAGGACTTCACCATGCGGGACACCGACCTCAGGGCCAACGAGGTGATGGCCAAGAGCCCCGGCACCACCCCGAAGGAGTGCGAGGAGGCGGTGACGACGGACCCGCTGCCCACCACCCTGGGCGCGGATGAACTCGGGGAGGAGCAGCTCATCGCCAAGGGCGACCGGGTGTGCCTGGTCACCTCCCGCGGCAATCTCGCGATGATGAAGATCACCGCCGTCACCCCGCCCGAGAAGGACTACAACATCCCCAGCTTCAGCGCCCAGGTGACGCTCTGGAAGCGCACTCAGTAGAGGGCCAAGCACCGAAACGCCGAAGGGGCGGTCCGCGGCCGATGGCCGCCGACCGCCCCTTCGCGGTGGATCAGCTGTGCGTACGCAGCATCGTGCGCATGGTGCGCATCGCCACCGACAGGTTCGCCAGATCGAACGTCTCCGACGACTGGATCTCGTCCAGCGTGGTCCGCGCCCGCTGGAGGAGCGCGGCGTTCTTCTGCTCCCACGCCTTGAAGCGCTGTTCCGGCGTCGAACCACCGTTCCCGACCGACAGGACGTCGGAGGTGAGGGCGGCGTGCGCCGCGTACAGGTCCTCGCGGATGGAGACGCGGGCCATGGACTGCCAGCGGTCGGCCCGCGGCAGTTCGATGATGCGGTCCATCAGCTGGCTGATCTGCAGCCGGTCGGCCAGCTCGTAGTAGACCTCGGCGACCGCGAGGGGGTCCTTGCCGGTGCGGTCCGCGATGGCGACGATGTCCAGCGTCGGGAAGGCGGACGAGAAGCCCGCCACCCGGGTGGCCAGATCGTCCGGGACACCGACGGCGGTCAGCTCGTCGTGGATGCGCTGGTACCACTCGATGTCGCCACCGCGCAGCAGCTTGGGCAGCTCGGCCCGCACCGCGGCGACCCGCTCGGCGAAGAAGTCGATCGTCTCGGCCAGCTCCAGCGGCTGCGGCCGGTTGTTGAGCAGCCAGCGGGTGCCGCGCTCGACGAGCCGCCGCGAGTGCAGCCGCATCCGGGTCTGGAATTCGGCGGAGACGACCGTGTCCAGCGACTCGACCTCGTCCCAGACCGCCCCCAGCTCGAAGATCGCGCGGGCCGCGGTCTGGGCGCGCACGACCTCCTCGGTGGAGGCCCCGCTCTCCTCCCGCATGCGGTGCAGGAACGTCGACCCGGCGGTGTTGAGCGTGTCGTTGACCAGCACCGTGGTGATGATCTCGCGGCGCAGCGCATGCCCGTCGACGTACTCCGGGAAGTTCTCGCGCAGCGCCTGCGGGAAGTAGGCGTGCAGCAGCCGCTGGAGGTACGGGTCGTCGGGGAGCCCGGTGCCGATCAGCTCGTCCGCCACGGTGATCTTGACGTAGGCGAGCAGCACGGCCAGCTCGGGCTGGGTCAGACCGCGCCCGGCGGACAGCCGCTCCCGGATCTGCCGGTCGGCGGGCAGGAACTCCAGCCCGCGGTCCAGCCGTCCCTCGCGCGACAGTCGGCGCATCAGCCGCTGGTGGGCGTGGAGCAGGCTGGGGGCCTGGGCGGCGGAGATGGCGAGGGCCACGTTCTGCGCGTAATTGTTGCGCAGCACCAGCGCGCCGACCTCGTCGGTCATCTCGGCCAGCAGCTTGTTGCGCTGCTTGACCGTCATGTCCCCCTCGGTGACCAGCGCGTTGAGCAGGATCTTGATGTTCACCTCGTGGTCGGAGGTGTCCACCCCGGCGCTGTTGTCGATCGCGTCGGTGTCGATCCCGCCGCCGTTGGTGGCGAACTCGATACGGCCGAGCTGGGTCAGGCCCAGGTTGCCGCCCTCGCCGACGACCTTGACCCGCAGGTCCTGGCCGTCCACCCGGATCGCGTCGTTGGCCTTGTCGCCGACGTCGGCGTGCGACTCGGTGGAGGACTTGACGTACGTACCGATGCCGCCGTTCCACAGCAGGTCGACCGGGGCCTTGAGGATGGCCTTCATCAGGTCGGCCGGGGTCATCTTGGCGACCTTGGTCTCGATGCCGAGCGCGGCCCGCACCTGCGGGGTGATCTGGATGGCCTTGGCCGTACGGGGGTGGATGCCGCCGCCCGCCGAGATCAGCTCGGTGTTGTAGTCCTCCCAGGACGAGCGCGACAGCTCGAACAGCCGGCGGCGCTCGGCGTACGAGGTGGCCGCGTCCGGGTTGGGGTCGATGAAGATGTGCCGGTGGTCGAAGGCGGCGACCAGCCGGATGTGCTCGCTCAGCAGCATGCCGTTGCCGAACACGTCACCGGACATGTCACCGACGCCGACGACCGTGAAGTCCTCGTTCTGGGTGTCGTGGTCCAGCTCGCGGAAGTGCCGCTTGACGGACTCCCAGGCGCCGCGCGCGGTGATGCCCATGCCCTTGTGGTCGTAGCCCGCGGAACCGCCGGAGGCGAAGGCGTCGCCGAGCCAGAAGCCGTACGACTGGGCGACCTCGTTGGCGATGTCGGAGAAGGTCGCGGTGCCCTTGTCGGCGGCGACGACCAGGTAGGTGTCGTCCCCGTCGTGCCGGACGACGTCCTTCGGCGGCTCGACCTGGCCGCCGACCAGGTTGTCGGTGATGTCGAGCAGACCGGAGATGAAGGTCTTGTAGCAGCCGATGCCCTCGGCCATCCACGCGTCCCGGTCCACCGACGGATCCGGCAGCCGCTTGCCGACGAATCCGCCCTTGGCGCCGACCGGCACGATGACCGTGTTCTTCACCATCTGCGCCTTGACCAGGCCCAGGATCTCGGTACGGAAGTCCTCACGCCGGTCGGACCAGCGCAGGCCACCGCGCGCGACCTTGCCAAAGCGCAGGTGCACGCCCTCGACGCGCGGCGAGTACACCCAGATCTCGTACGCCGGGCGGGGCGCGGGCAGATCGGGCACGGCCTGCGGGTCGAGCTTGACCGACAGGTAGTCGTGCGGCTGGCCGTGCGCGTTCTTCTGGAAGTGGTTCGTGCGCAGCGTGGCCTTGATGAGGGTGAGGAACGAGCGCAGGATGCGGTCCTCGTCGAGCGAGGCCACCTGGTCCAGCGCCGCGTCCAGCTCCTCCATCAGCGCGTCGGTCAGCTCCAGCCCCGCCCGCTGCCGCTCGGGCGACATCCGGGCCTCGAAGAGGGAGACCAGCAGCCGGGTGGTGTGCACATTGTTACGGAGGGTGTCCTCCATGTACGACTGGCTGAAGGTGGAACCGGCCTGCCGCAGGTACTTGGCGTACGCGCGCAGCACCATGGCCTGCCGCCAGTCCAGCCCGGCGCCCAGCACCAGCTGGTTGAAGTCGTCGCTCTCGGCCTGGCCGGTCCACACGGCGGCGAACGCGTTCTGGAAGCGCTCACGGGCGTCGTCCGCGAGGGCCTCGCCCTCGCGCAGCGGCAGCCGCAGCCCGAAGTCGTAGATCCAGGCCGTGGTCTTGTCCGCGCAGCGCAGCTCGTACGGGCGCTCGTCGACCACCTCGACGCCGAGCGTGTTGAGCACCGGCAGCACGGCCGACAGCGACACCTGGCCGCCCGCCCGGTAGATCTTGAAGCGGCGCTCGGCGTGGGCCGCGCCGACCGGCTCGTACAGGCTGAGCGCGAAGTCCTGCTTGCTGTCCTCGGCGGTCAGCCGCTCCACGTGCTGGAGGTCGGCGACGGCGCCGCGCGGCGTGTGGTCGGCCTTGTAGCCCTCGGGGAAGGCGTGCTGGTAGCGGCGCAGCAGCTCGGCGGCGCGCTCCTCGCCCACCTCCGACACCAGGGCCTCGGAGAAGCCGTCGGCCCACGAGCGGGCGGCGTCGACCAGCCGGTTCTCGATGCGCTCGACATCGGCGTCGGTCAGGTCGGGCAGCTCCGTACCGGGCTGGACGCGGACCACGAAGTGCAGCCGGGACAGCACCGACTCGGTGTGCAGGGCGGTGAAGTCCACCGGCGGACGGCCGGTCAGCTCCTCCAGCAGGATGTCCGTCAGCCGCAGCCGCACATCGGTGGTGAAGCGGTCGCGGGGCAGGTAGACGAGCGCGGAGTAGTAGCGCCCGTACTCGTCCTGCCGCAGGAACAGCCGCAGCCGGCGCCGCTCCTGGAGGTAGAGCACGCTGGTGACGATCGAGCGGAGCTGGTCGACCGGGGTCTGGAACAGCTCGTCGCGCGGGTAGGTCTCCAGGATCTGCAGCAGGTCCCGGCCGTCGTGGCTGTTGGGCCCGAAACCGGCGCCCGCCAGCACCTCGTCCACCTTGCGCCGGATGACCGGGACGCGGCGCACCGACTCGGTGTACGCGGCGGACGAGAACAGCCCCAGGAAGCGGCGCTCGCCGATCACATTGCCCTCGGCGTCGAACTTCTTCACGCCGATGTAGTCGAGGTACGACGGCCGGTGGACGGTCGCGCGGCTGTTGGCCTTGGTGAGCACCAGCAGCTTGTGCTCGCGCGCCTTCGCCCGGGCGTCGGCGGGCAGCCGGTTGAACGACGGTGACACCGGGGCGGCCCCGTGGTCGCTCTCGTCGGCGTCCCGGTGGGCCGGGTCGGACCGCAGGATGCCCAGGCCCGTACCGGGCACCGCGCTCAGCACGTCCTCCTCGCCACCGGCCTCGGCGGGCGCCTGGGTCAGCTCGTACTCGCGGTAGCCGATGAAGGTGAAGTGGTCGTCCGCGAGCCAGCGCAGCAGCTCACGGGCCTCTTCGACCTCCTGGTCGCGCACCTCGGCGGCCTTGGGCTCCTCGGGCAGCACCTCGGACAGCCGCAGCGCCGACTGGCGCATCTTTTCCCAGTCCTCGACTGCCTCGCGGACGTCGGACAGGACGCGCAGCAGGTCCGCGGTGATCTGCTTGAGGTCGCCGCGGTCGGTCTCCCGGTCCGTCTCCACGTGGATCCAGGACTCGACGACGGCGTCGTGCGGCAGGTTCTCGCGGGCCTTGCGGTCGTACGAGGCTTCCAGCAGCTCGATCAGCTTGCCGGTGATGTCGCGGCGCACGACCACCTGCGGGTGGATCACCACATGGATGCCGCGGCCCTGACGGGTCAGCTCGTTGGTGACCGAGTCGACGAGAAACGGCATGTCGTCGGTGACGACCTCGACGACCGAATGGCTGCACGTCCAGCCGTGCTCCTCGACGGTCGGGGTGTGCACCCGTACGTTCGCCGTGCCCTGGGGGCGCGCCTCGGCGAGCCGATAGTGCGAGAGCGCCGCGCCGAAGACGTCGACCGGGTCCCGGTCGGCGAGATCCTCGGGTGGCGTGTGCAGGTAGTAGTGCTGGAGGTATGCGGTCAGGGTCTCCGGGCCCGGGCCCTGTACCGGCGGTTGCCCCCCGGCAGGACTGTTCTCAGCGACCCGCGCGGCCCGTGCGAGCAGCTCGGCCTTGGCTTCGTCCAGCTTGGTCTGCATGTCCTCTGGCTCCTGTCGCGCGCCGTTGCGTGACATCGATGGCGGTGGCATGACGCCGCGACTCGGGGTATCCGGTCACGTACGACGGTATGCCGGATTCGGAGATGGCCGCGGTGTACTCGGCCGTAAGTGACCAAGACCCCACGCGGCGTCGACCAGCGGCAGCGGCTCCGGCCCGGAGGCGCCCCGGGCTGGGAGCGAGGGCCTCCTTGCCCCCGTGGACTATCGCGCTGATCACGCAGTAAGGCTATCGCTCCTCCCCAGGGGCTCGTCATGAGCCGTTCGTGTACAAAAACGGGCCCGGATGTTTGACGGAATGGACAGCTAAGTGGACAGCCGGAGGAGGGCGCGCGCCCAGCTCATGCGCTCTTGGCAAACCTCCGGTGCGGATGCAGGGTGACACCGTCGGTGGTAAGCGTGGAAAGGTGGAGGTGGGCGGCATGAGCAGCACTGCTGCGACTGCGAAGATCCTGCTGGTGACCGGGGACGCGGCCGAATCCCTGGAGGTGCTCTACCCGTACCAGCGGCTGCGTGAGGAAGGTTACGAAGTCCATATCGCGGCCCCCTCCCGGAAGACGCTGCGCTTCGTGGTGCACGACTTCGAAGAGGGCTACGACACGTACACCGAGAAGCCCGGCTACAGCTTCCCCGCCGACCTCGCCTTCTCCGAGGTTGACCCGGGAGACTACGCCGCCCTGGTGATCCCGGGCGGCCGGGCCCCGGAGTACCTGCGCAACGACGCGGAGCTGCGGAAGATCTGCAAGGCGTTCTTCGACGCCGACAAGCCGGTGGCGCAGATCTGCCACGGCCCGCTGCTGACGGCGGCGGTCGGCGGGCTGACCGGGCGCCGGGTGACCGCGTATCCGGCGCTGGAGCTGGACATGCAGGCGGCGGGGGCGACGTTCCAGGACGCGGAGGTCGTGGTGGACGGCACGCTGGTGTCGTCGCGGGCGTGGCCGGACCATCCGGTGTGGATGCGCGAGTTTCTGGCGGTGCTGCGGACGAAGGCGCCGGTGGTGTGAGGCGGGGCGGGGGTTGGGCCGCGGGTGCGCGGCTGACAGATTCTGATACCTGTCAGCCGCTACCTGTTAGCTGATACCCGTCAGCTGATGTCCGTCAGCTGCTATCTGCCGACTGTCGGACGTCAGCTGTCAGCCGATAGCTGATACCTGCCAGCCGTCAGCTGATACCCGTCAGCTGTCAGCCAGCGCCTCGGCCTCCCGCACGGCCTCCTCCAGCGTGTCGACCACCGGCACCCCGGCGGCCAGCAGACTGGCCCGGCTGTGCGAGCCGCCCGTGTAGAGCACGGCCCGTGCCCCCACATGCTCGGCCGCCACCGCGTCGTCCACCGCGTCACCTATCACCACGACCCGCCGCGGCGGCACCTTCTCCAGCGCGGCGAGATGGCGCACCATCTGCTCGGCCTTGCCGGTGGTGCTCTGCCCGGTGCGGCCGTCCACGCGGACGAAGTGGCGCTCGATGCCATGCGTACGCACCAGGGGCATCAGATTCTCGTGCGGCGCCAGCGAGCACAGCGACTGGGTGAGCCCCGCCCCCTGCCACTCCGCGAGCAGCTCCCGCGCGCCGAGCGCCAGCCCCGCGCTCTCGGCCAGCGCCCAGTAGTGCCGGTGGAAGGCCCCGTCCATGACCTCCCACTCCTCATCGGTGGGCAGCCGCCCCATCAGCCGCTGGTAGAAGTGCGGGACCGGGACGCAGTACAGCTCCCGGTAGCGCTCCAGCGTGATCGGCGGCAGTCCGATCTCCCCGAATGAGGCGTTCGTCGCCTGGATCACGGCGTCGATGTCGTGGAAGAGCGTGCCGTTCCAGTCCCACACGATATGCGTCACGCGGTTCGTCCCCATCCCTCGACGGTACCCAGCGGGCTCGGCAAACGGCATGGGGCAGTGGCTCACTCGATGAGATTCGGGATCTCCTGGGTGGCGTACCACATCAGCTCGTGGTCCTCCGCGCCGTCCACCGTGAACTGCGCGTCGTCGTCGCCCAGGTCCGCCGCGCCCAGCGCCTCGGCCGCCGCGGCGACGTCCGGCTCGGCGTCCCCGGCGTCCAGGTGCACCGCCGCGGCCTCGGCCAGCCGTACGGCGGCGGCGATCCGCACCTCGCCCAGCGCGGACTGGTCCAGCCCCCGGTCCGGATCGGCGACCGCCTGCCCGTCGGGCACGTCAAGGGCCACCACCACGCGCCGCCGCGGCACCTGCCGGTCCACGGCGAGCAGCCGCAGGGACGCCTGCGCGGCCCGGCTGAGCGCGGCGTACTCCAGCTCCTCGATGTCGTCCGACACGTACCACTCGCGCAGCGCGGGCGTCACGGCATACGCGGTCAGCGGCCCCGGTCCCAGTTCCCCCGCCTTGTGCGCCTCGGCGAGACCGGAGAGGGTCAGGGGGACGTAGACGCGCATGGGCCGCCGCTTTCACGAGACATCAGGTCCCGCCAGCATACGTGCCGCCCTCAAGGGCCTGGTTGTCTTCCGGCTACCGCCGGGAGGGCCAGGGCCCGCCGGTCCCCGTTCGGGGTATTTCCGGGGCCCTGCGGCCGCGGGCCCCACGCCGCCTCGTACGCCGCCACCAGCCGTTCCACCGGATCCCTTCCCCCGGATAGGTGAAGCCTCCGGCCGGGTCCCGGTGCCCTGGGCCGGGCATTGCGGGTGGCGGAAACGCGCCGATAGAAGTCTTTCCGACGGAAGCTACCGCCCGGTATTCCTCCGGGCCCGGCAGAGACGGCGAGGCGCATGCACGAGATCACCCGGACGACGACGCGAACCGACCGGGGCGCGGCGGGCACCACCGACCGGCGCCGGACCGGAGGGCGCGGAGGGCCGCCGGGGCGCCGCGACTCCCGGCGGCCGGGCGGCGCCACCGTACGGCGGCCGGACAGCGCGCCCGGCAGCGCTACCGCGCCACGGCCCGGCCCCCGCACCGCAACGCGGCCGAGCGGCGGCCAGGCCCGGCGTACGGCGGCCGTCTCGCGCACGGCCGCCCTCGCCGCCGTACAGCGCGAGCGCGACCGGCTGCCCCACTACTGGTTCGCGCACCGGCTGCTGCTCACCCTCAGCGGCCAGCGCCCCGTGCACACCCTGCTCGGGCACGCCCTCCCGGACGCCTACGACCAGCTGATCGCCCTCGCGCCCCGCGCACCACTGCGCCCCGCCGCCGGACGCGCCACGCCCGTCGTACGGCGCTGCGGGGAGTACCGGCCGCGGCACGGGGTGATCGAGGCGTTCGCCCGGATCGCCTCCGGCGACCGGCTCAGCGCGCTCGCGTTCCGCCTGGAGCTGGGCGCCGACGCCCGCTGGCGCTGCGCGGCCGTCGACCTCGGCCCGCTGGTCACATGAGAAGGCCGGGGCACCGTGCGGTCGCACGGTGCCCCGGCCTTTTCTCGTACCGCGTACGCGCTACTTCTTGCGGCGGCGGCCGCCCTTGTTGGCCTTGCGCCGCTCCGCCCGGGTCAGCCCGTCGGACTCGGAGCGCGGCGCGGGCGGGGTGTCGTCGTTGGTGAAGTCGCCTTCCACGACGCCGCCCTCGCCGTCCACCGTCGGGGCCGAGAAGTGCAGCCGGTCCGGCCGCTGCGGGGCCTCCAGGCCCTTGGCGTGGATCTCGGGACGCCCCGAGGAGGCGCCGGCGGGGACCGCGTCCTGCACGTCCTTGTCCAGCGAGGTCTTGGCCTCCGCGTCCTCGACCGGGACTTCCTCGACCTGCTGCTCGACCTGGACCTCCAGGTTGAACAGGTAGCCGACCGACTCCTCCTTGATGCCCTCCATCATGGCCTGGAACATGTCGAAGCCCTCGCGCTGGTACTCGACCAGCGGGTCCTTCTGGGCCATCGCGCGCAGCCCGATGCCCTCCTGGAGGTAGTCCATCTCGTAGAGGTGTTCGCGCCACTTGCGGTCCAGCACGGACAGCACAACGCGCCGCTCCAGCTCGCGCATGATCTCGGAGCCGAGCTGCTCCTCACGGGCCTCGTACTGCTGGTGGATGTCGTCCTTGGTGGCCTCGGCGATGAAGTCGGCGGTGATCCCGGCGCGGTCGCCGGTCTCCTCCTCCAGCTCCTCGACGGTCACCTTGACCGGGTAGAGCTGCTTGAACGCGCTCCACAGCCGGTCCAGGTCCCACTCCTCGGCGAAGCCCTCGACGGTCTCCGCCTGGATGTACGCGTCGATCGTGTCGTCCATGAAGTGGACGACCTGCTCCTCCAGGTTCTCGCCCTCCAGGACGCGGCGGCGCTCGCCGTAGATGACCTCGCGCTGCCGGTTGAGGACCTCGTCGTACTTCAGGACGTTCTTACGGGTCTCGAAGTTCTGCTGCTCGACCTGCGACTGGGCGGAGGCGATGGCGCGGGTGACCATCTTGTTCTCGATCGGCACATCGTCGGGAACGTTGGCCATGGCCATCACGCGCTCGACCATCTGCGCCTTGAACAGCCGCATCAGATCGTCGCCGAGCGAGAGGTAGAAGCGGGACTCGCCGGGGTCGCCCTGACGGCCGGAACGACCGCGCAGCTGGTTGTCGATACGGCGCGACTCATGCCGCTCGGTGCCCAGCACATACAGCCCGCCGAGCTCCTTGACCTCCTCGAACTCGGCCTTGACCGCGGCCTCGGCCTTCTCCAGGGCGGCGGGCAGCGCGGCCGCCCACTCCTCGGCGTGCTCCCCCGGGTCGAGCCCGCGCTGGCGCAGCTCGGCCTCGGCGAGGTCGTCGGGGTTGCCGCCGAGCTTGATGTCCGTACCACGGCCGGCCATGTTCGTCGCGACCGTGACGGCGCCCTTGCGGCCCGCCTGGGCGACGATCGTCGCCTCCCGGTCGTGCTGCTTCGCGTTCAGCACCTCGTGCGGCACACCGCGCTTGGCGAGCTGCTGCGACAGGTACTCGGACTTCTCCACGGAGGTGGTGCCGACCAGGACCGGCTGGCCCTTCTCGTGCTTCTCGACGATGTCGTCGACGACTGCGTCGAACTTGGCCACCTCGGTGCGGTAGATCAGGTCGGACTGGTCGACCCGGGCGAGCGCGCGGTGGGTCGGGATCGGGACGACGCCGAGCTTGTAGATCTGGTGGAACTCGGCGGCCTCGGTCATGGCCGTACCGGTCATGCCGGAGAGCTTGTCGTAGAGGCGGAAGAAGTTCTGCAGGGTGATCGTGGCGAGAGTCTGGTTCTCGTCCTTGATCTCCACCGCTTCCTTGGCCTCGATCGCCTGGTGCATGCCCTCGTTGTAGCGGCGACCGGCGAGGATACGGCCGGTGTGCTCGTCGACGATCATGACTTCGCCGTCGATGACGACGTAGTCCTTGTCCTTCTTGAACAGCTCCTTGGCCTTGATCGCGTTGTTCAGGTAGCCGACCAGCGGAGTGTTGACGGACTCGTACAGATTGTCGATGCCCAGCCAGTCCTCGACCTTGGTCACGCCGGACTCATGGATGCCGACGGTGCGCTTCTTCTCGTCGACCTCGTAGTCCCCGGTCTCCTCCTGACCCTTCTGCAGATTCGCCGCCTCGCCCCGGCTCAGCCGGGTGACCAGCTTGGCGAAGTCGCCGTACCACTTGGTGGCCTGGTCGGCCGGGCCGGAGATGATCAGCGGCGTACGGGCCTCGTCCACCAGGATCGAGTCGACCTCGTCGACGATCGCGAAGTTGTGACCGCGCTGCACCAGCTCGTCCTGCGACCACGCCATGTTGTCGCGCAGATAGTCGAAGCCGAACTCGTTGTTGGTGCCGTAGGTGATGTCGCACGCGTACTGCTCGCGGCGCTGCGCCGGAGTCATGTTGGCGAGAATGCAGCCGACTTCGAGGCCGAGGAACCTGTGCACCCGGCCCATCCACTCGGAGTCACGCTCGGCCAGGTAGTCGTTGACCGTGATGAGGTGGACGCCCTTGTCGGACAGCGCGTTCAGATACGCGGGCAGGGTGCCCACCAGGGTCTTGCCCTCACCGGTCTTCATCTCGGCGACATACCCGAGGTGCAGCGCGGCGCCGCCCATCAGCTGGACGTCGTAGTGACGCTGGCCGAGCACCCGCTTGGCCGCCTCGCGCACCGTCGCGAACGCCTCCGGCATCAGGTCGTCGAGGCTTTCGCCGTCGGCGTACCGCTCCTTGTACTCGTCGGTGAGGGCACGCAGCTCGGCGTCGGAGAGGGACAGGAAGTCCTCTTCGATGGAATTTACCTGGTCCGCGATGCGGTGCAGCTTGCGCAGGATCTTTCCTTCGCCTGCACGCATGAGCTTGTTGAAGACGGACACGTAGGCTGGCTCCTTGCCGGTCGGGCCTGGCACGGTTGTGGGGTGCGCTGGCGCGGCATTGTCAAGGGGCACAAGCCCCGCCGCAACGGCCATCGTAAGACAGACCCCGCCTGGCCGGGAGGTCCGTCACCACGCGGGCCGGGTGTCACCACACCGTGTCAACGCGTGAGAGCGCGCCGGGGTGCCCCCGAATTCGCCAAAACCAGTCGCGGCACCGCGCGGCAGCGGCCCAGACTCTGGCCATGGAGCCCGTCACCCTCACCACCGAGCGACTCGTTCTGCGCCCCTTCCGGCCGTCCGACGTCCCGGCGGTCCACGCTGCCTGCCAGGACCCGGACATCCTGCGCTGGACCACCCTTCCCGCTCCGTACGAACACGCACACGCCGAGGACTTCGTCGGGCGGACCTGCCCGGAGGGCTGGCGGAACGACAGCACCTATAACTTCGCGCTGGTCACCAAGGGTGAGGGAGAACTCATCGGGGCCATGGGCCTGGTACGGCTGACGCGGCTGCGCAGCCCCGAGCGCCAGGCCGAACTGGGCTACTGGACGGTACGGGAGCACCGGCGGCGCGGCTACACGGGCGAGGCGGCCCGGGCGGTGGCCGAGTGGGCGTTCACCGGGCTGGGCGTGGAGCGGCTGGAGTGGTGCACGGAAGCCGGGAACGAGGCGTCGCGGGCGGTCGCGCTCGCCGTGGGCTTCCGGATGGAGGGGACGAACCGGGCGGGGATCGTCCGCGAGGGCACGCGGCGGGACTCCTGGCGGGGCGCGCTGCTGCCCTCCGACTGGGGGCTGCCCTCGGCCACGCCGTACCTCCCGGCCCCCGCGCCCGCCACGAACCCGGTCTGACGGCGTCCCTGGTCGGCGGGGCGCTATCGGTCGGCGGGGCGCTGTCGGTGGTCGCCACTACGGTGGCGCGCATGACGAATCCCACCGCCGGGTCCGGGGCAACCGCGGACCGCAAACCCGAGGTCACCTTGTCCGCCGACGAGGCGCGCCGGATCGCGCTGCGCGCCCAGGGGCTCCTGGGGGCGCCCGACCGGCGCGGCGGGGTGCGCGGCGTCCTGCGCCATCTGGGCGCGGTGCAGCTGGACACGATCTCGGTGCTGGCCCGCTCGCACGAGCTGATTCCGTACGCGCGGCTGGGCGCGGTCGGCCGCAAGGCGGTCGAGTCGGCGTACTGGAGCGACACCCACGCCTTCGAGTACTGGTCGCACGCGGCCTGTGTGCTGCCGATCGAGGAGTGGCCGCACTTCGCCTTCCGGCGCCGCGCCTACCGCGCCCGCCCGCACTGGCACCACGAGCTGCCGCCGGGGGCGTACGAGCAGGTGGTGGCGCAGCTGCGGGCCGAGGGCCCGCTGACCGCGACCGAGCTGGGCGGCGCCAAGAACGGCGGTCTGTGGTGGGACTGGTCGGCGACGAAGGTCGCGGTCGAGCGCGCGCTGACGTACGGCGAGGTGGTGTGCGTGGAGCGGCGCGGCTGGAAGCGGGTCTATGACCTGGCCGAGCGCGCCGTGCCGGACGCGCTGCTGCACGACGACCTGGACGACGCGGAGTGTCTGCGGCGGCTGGTGCGGCTCGCGGGCCAGTCCCTGGGCGTGGGCACCCGGGCGGACCTCGCGGACTACCACCGGCTCAAGGGGGAGCAGGTGGAGGCGGTGATCGCGGACTCGGGGCTGGTGCCGGTGGCGGTCGCCGGCTGGGACAAGGCGGCCTGGGCGGACCCCGAGGCGCTGGCCAGCACCCCGCGCGGGCGGCACCGTACGACGCTGCTGTCGCCCTTCGACTCGCTGATATGGGACCGGGCGCGCACCGAGCGGATCTTCGGCTTCAGCCATCGGCTGGAGGCGTACGTGCCCCGGCCCAAGCGGGTGTACGGCTACTTCGCCATGCCGCTGCTGTCGGGCGGGCGGCTGCTCGGCCGGGTCGATCCGGCCCGTGAGGGGACCACGCTGGTGGCCCGGCAGGTGTCGCTGGACACGCCGAAGGCCGTGGCGCCGATGGCCGAGGCGCTGCGCGAGGCGGCCGGCTGGGTGGGCTGCGACGCGGTGCGGATCGAGCGGGTCGATCGCCCGGAGCTGGCCGCACCGCTGGCGGCCGCGGTCCGCTGACGCGGCGCGGCCCCTCGCTCACCTGATTTCGAGGATCTTCTCCCGCATCGCGTAGACCACGGCCTCCATCCGGGAGTGCAGCTGCAGCTTCTCCAGGATGTTCCGGACGTGGTTCTTCACGGTGTTCTCGCTGATGAACAGCTCCTTGGCGATGTCGCGGTTGTTCATGCCGGTGGCCACCAGCTTCAGCACCTCCAGCTCACGGTCGGTGAGCCGGGGCGCCGGGACCAGCCGACGCTCGTCGGTGCGCTGGATCATCGACTTGAACTCGGTGAGGAGCTTGGCCGCCATCGACGGGCTGATCTGCGACTGGCCGTCGGCCACCGCCCGGATCGCGGTCGACACCTCGTCGGTCGAGATCTCCTTGAGCAGATAGCCGGTGGCACCCGCCTTGATCGCGTCGTAGAGGTCGGCCTCCTCGTCGCTGATCGTCAGCATGATGATCTTGGCGCTGGGGGCCACCTCCTTGATCGATGTGCATGCCTCGATCCCCCCGCGCTTGGGCATGCGCACATCCATCAGGACGATGTCCGGCAGCAGGTCCGCCGCCTTGTCCACGGCCTCGGCGCCGTCCCCGGCCTCACCGACGACCTGAATGTCCTCCTCCTGGGCCAGGACGATCTCCAACCCACGCCGGAAGAGAGCGTGGTCGTCCACTACGAGGACCCGGATCGGCTCCTTGCGCGACTCGCCCCTGTCCGGCCCCAGGCGTTGGTCATCGCCTTCGTCGGACATGGGCCCGAAGCTGTCCGCCATCGTTCCTCCCCCTGAAGGCCATGGCCCTTGCGGTCTGCACTCTGCGGTGCACTGTGCGGTACGGCGCCAACCAGTCTTTTCCCCCATGCCGGTTGGCCGTCGAGCCATGATTTCATGCCCGGACCGGCCACGGGACCGCGCGGCGCATCCGCCGCGCGATCCCGCTCACTCTCTGTGCGCCCGCCCAGAGGCGGTCGAGGCCCGGTTGGCCTCAGGCGCCGAGCGCACCGCCGGCGCCACCGGGCTCCTCACCGGCGAACGCCTCCGGCTGAAGATGAATGACTCCGTAGTCATAGCCGTGCCGCCGGTAGACGACGCTGGGCTGGCTGGTGTCGGAGTCGACGAACAGATAGAAATCGTGCCCGACCAGCTCCATCTCGTAGAGAGCCTGGTCGAGCGACATCGGGACCGCGGCGTGGGTCTTCTCACGGACCACGAGGGGGCCTTCGCCCTGGACTTCCAGGGGTCCCATCCGGGTGGTCGGCACGGTGTCCGACGGGGTGCGCTGGGCGGCGATCTCGCCATGCCCGTTGATACGTGCCGCGTTGGGCACGGTGATGGCCACGTCGCTGGCCGGAATGCGGCCGTTGCCACGCCGGTTGTGGCGCTTGTCGTGCTGCTTGCGCATCCGCGCTTCCAGCTTGCCGGCCGCCAGGTCCAGCGCTGCGTACGGATCGGCCGCCGCGGCCTCCGCGCGAATGACCGGGCCACGGGAGCGAAGGGTGATCTCCACTCGGTCGGAGCGGTCTGCCTGACGCGGGTTGTGCTCCTTGGACACCTCGACGTCGAGGCTGATCACCTTGCCGTCGAGCTTCTGGATCTTATCCAGCTTCAGCTTCTCGGCCACGTGCTTCCGGAACCGCTCGGGCACCTCTGTTTTACGGCCCTTGACGACGATGTCCACGCAGAACTCCGTTCCCGGGTCGCTCCGGATGATCCACCGGAGCTCATCCCTTGTGCACTAGGCTCCGGCGTCTTCCGGAGCCACCGGCTTGGCGGCTTTCACCTCTCCTTCCCACGGGGAACAACTCCACCCCGTTTCGGTTAACAGCTCACAAGAAAGCACTCAAAGCACGCCAAGCGGATTTGCGAGTCATAGCACCTGCCACTCCTCACAACCGAACATAGCTCGCCCGGACCGATGTCGGCACCCCCTACTGGGATGTACCTCCGATCAGGTGCTTTGGCATCCTTACAGCCTGCAACGACGCGGCTTCGTATTCAGTTCCGCTTACCGCTCGCGAAGGGTCCGAGACGCCCGGAAGGCCCCGAGTTCGGCTGGGTCGCCGGGGTCGGCGGCGCGGCCACCACCGCCCCGCCCACGACCTGTCCGCCCGCGTCCGTCACCGCCCGTGCCGCCTCCGCGAGCGAGGCCCCCGTCGTCATCAGATCGTCCACCAGCACCACCGGGCCCGCCACCAGGAGCCGCCCGCCACCCGGCACGGCCTCCAGCGCCCCCGCCACATTCTCCAGACGCTGGCGGGCGCCCAGCCCCGACTGGTCGGTCACCCGGCGCCGCTGCCGCAGCACCGTCGGCACCCGCGCGGGACACCCCTCGCGGCGCAGCACGGCCGCCGCCGCGAACGCGATGCGCCGGGCCGGATCATGGCCCCGCGCCCCCACCGCCCGCCGCGCCGAGGGCACCGGCACGAGCAGCAGTGGCGGGGTGGTTCTCAGGGACCGGGCCGGGGCCCCGCGGGCCGCCGCCCGCACCGAACCGGCCAGCGCCTCGCCCAGCGGCCCCGCCAGCCGCAGCGCTCCGCGCTCCTTGTGCGCGAGCAGCACCGCCCGGGCCTCGTCCACGTAGTCCACCGCCGCATGGACCACCGGCAGCCCCGGCGGCACCGGGCTCGGCAGCACCCGACGCGCCCCGGGCCCCCGCAGCGCCCTATGACACCGGTCGCACAGCGGAACACCCGGCCGACCGCACCCCGCACAGTCGGCCGGCAGCACCAGATCGGCGATCTCCTGCCACCAGCCCCGCATGGCCCCCACTGTCCCGTCACCCCGGCCGGGCCGCCACCCCCTGTGGAAAACCGCGCGCATGTGGACAACCGGCCGCCCCCAAGGCGGGACATGCGGTGGGAGAGGGGTAGGAGAGGCCGCCACGGCCTCCCCCGCCATACGGCTATCCGGGGTACACCGGCCCCGAACCGTCCTCGTCCACGGTCTTCCAGTCCGTGTTCGGCAGCAGCCGGACGATCCCGTTCTCCCTGGTCTCGGCGATCAGCGGCCGGGTCTGGTCCTCCGAGGCGGCCACCGTCTCCACCCCGTTCGGCCCCGGTACCTCCGGCAGATCCGCCGGTGAGCCGTCCGTCTCCACGTACTGCAGCTGCTGCACACCGTCCGACTCACGGCCCGCGACCACCAGCCGGCTGTCCCCCGCCCAGGACGCGGTGTCGACGTCCTGCAGCTTCGGTGCGATCGCGTGCAGCGCCCGCACCGACAGCTTCGGATGGTCCGCCGTGCCCCGCCGCTCGATCCGGCCCAGCCGCAGCGTCGTATGCCCGTCCTGCTTGACCAGCATCGCGATCCTCGTGCCGTCCGCGGACACCCGCAGCGCCGTGATCCGGCCGCCGTCGAGCGCCGGCAGCTCGACCTCGTCCGCGGGGCCGGTGCCGCCCCGCAGCCGCAGCAGCCGCGGCCGCTGCGGATCCCGGTCGGCCACCCACAGCCCGCCCAGCCCGTCCCAGCTGGGCGCCGTCAGCCCGTGCTCGGGGCTGCCGCCCTGGCTGTGCACCCGCACCCGGCCGCGCTCGGCGCCGGACGACAGCTCCGTGACGTACAGCGACCGGCCGTCCTCGCTGACCGCCGCCGCGTCCTGCTCGTCCCGCGAGACCGCCACCGTGCCCAGCCCCGCGCCGTCGGCGCCGAACGGCCCCGGCACCGGCCGTGGCTTGTCCTCGTCGTCGGACAGCCGCACCATCCGGTGCTGCGCGTCCACGAAGTACTGGTGCTGGGGCCGCCCGATGACATGGTCGGGTGCGTACGCGCGCGCCGCGTCGCTCGACAGGGCGCACAGCTCGGAGCCGCTCTGCCGCTCCAGCCGCACCCCGCTGACCTCGTCCGACCCCTCCCAGAGGTCCTGCACCGTGAACAGCGTCTGCGCCGCCATCCGGGCGCAGCGGCCCGGGCTGATCTGCGCCGCCTGGTCGCTCAGCCGGACCTTCAGCGCGTTCGAGTCGTCCAGCGACAGCTTGCCGGTGTTGCGGCCGAGCGCCGTACCGGCCGGGAAGGACGTGCTGACCACCGGATCCAGCCAGTCCGTCGGGCCGTCCAGCAGCGCCTTGACGGTCGCCGTGACCGGGTTGATGCGCCGCCGCAGATAGACCGGGTCGGCGACCAGGACCTCGTCCCCCACCCGTGAGTCCGAGGCATCCGGGCCCAGCTTCGCGAAGTAGTACTTGTTGACCGAGTGGTAGATGCGCTGGAAGTCGGACTCGCCGAGCACCAGCCCCGGCGGCGGCCCGTCGATCCGCCACTCCGACCCGCGCAGGGTGAGATGGATGCGCTCCTCGTACTTCTCCGCATCGGGCCGGTAGGCGTGCGTGGCGTCCACCGTGGCGATCCGCTTGCCCGACAGCACCACCGTCTTGCTGTTGCCGTCCCGGTCGCCGGGGTCGGTCTCCACCCGCACGTCCGGCGCCTGCTCCAGCACCGTGGTCCGTGCGAACGGATCCCAGTCCTTGGAGGCGCCCCGGGTCAGGTACTCCTTCGCGGTGGCGAAGTTCTCCTCGTCGCTCGTCGTGGCCTCCAGGAAGCCGGAGACCAGTTCCGCGGGCTGCTCGCCCTTGCCCGGGCTCACCCCGTACACCCGGACCTGCGAATCCACATCGGAGCGCGGCGAGGAGTCGACCCGCCGCACATCCCCGCTGTCCGGCATCGAGGCACAGCCGGACAGCAGCAGCACACCACACGCGAGCAACGTGCCCGAGCCCCGCGCACGGCGGCGCGCGCCGGAGCGGGAACGGTCGCGGTCGGCACGGTCAGCGCCCACGGGGGCGGCCCTCCCCTTCGTTCGGTGTCGTCTCCTCGCGGTGCTCGCGGTGCTCCCGGTGCGGGGTCTCCGCGGCGCCGCGCACCACCCGCGCCCCGTTCCCCGGCAGCGCCGTCGGATCGGCCGAGGGCACCGGGGCGTCGGCGGGCGGTAGCGCGGAGCGGGGCTGCGCGGGCACCGAGGCCAGCCGCTCCGCCGCGGGCCGCGCCTGCCCGCCGTCGGCCGGCTGCCGGTTGCGCCGCGAGTCCTCGGGCTCCAGCGGGATGGGCGACCCGCGCAGCACATCGCCCGCGGCGCGCGGCAGCGTCAGCCGGAACTGCGAACCGCCACCGGGCTCGCCCCACGCCTGGAGCCAGCCGCCATGCAGCCGCGCGTCCTCCACCGCGATCGACAGCCCGAGACCGGTACCGCCGGTCGTCCGGGCACGCGCCGGATCGGCCCGCCAGAAGCGGTTGAAGACCCGCGTCGCCTCGCCGGGCTTCAGCCCCACCCCGTAGTCCCGCACGGCCACGGCGACCGCGCCGCCCGCCGCCGCGAGCCGCACCACGACGTCCCGGCCCTCGCCGTGCTCCACGGCGTTGACCACCAGATTGCGCAGCACCCGCTCCACCCGGCGGGCGTCCGCCTCCGCGATCACGGGTGCCTCGGCGCCCCGCACCAGGATCCGGGTGCCCTTGGCGTCGGCCAGCGGCTCAGCCGCGTCGACCACCCGGTTCACCACATCGCGCAGATCGATCTGATCGGCCTCCAGGGCGGCCGCGCCCGCGTCGAAGCGGCTGATCTCCAGCAGATCGGAGAGCAGCGACTCGAAGCGGTCGACCTGGCCCCACAGCAGCTCGGCGGAGCGCGCCGTGATCGGATCGAAGTCCTCGCGCCCCTCGTAGATGACGTCCGCCGCCATCCGCACGGTCGTCAGCGGCGTGCGCAGCTCGTGCGAGACGTCCGAGACGAACCGCCGCTGCATCCGGGACAGCTCCTCCAGCTGCTGGATCTTGAGCTGGAGATTCTGGGCCATCTTGTTGAACGCCTCGCCGAGGCGGGCGATGTCGTCCTCCCCGGTGACCTTCATCCGCTCCTGCAGCAGCCCGGCCGCCAGCCGCTCGGAGATCCCGGCCGCCATCCGCACCGGCGTGACGACCTGCCGCACCACCACCCAGGCGATGGCGCCGAGCAGCACCACCACGAACACCCCGGCCGTGGCCAGCGTGCCCTTCACCAGGCTCAGCGACTTCTCCTCCTGGGTGAAGGGGAAGAGGTAATACAGCTGATAGGCGTCGCCGTGGTTGTCGTCCAGCCGCTTGCCGATGATCAGCGCGGGCTCGCTGTCGCCGGAGCCGAGGTGCTCGATCCGCCCGTACTGCTCGTACGGGGCCGTCCGGCCCTCGTCCACCCGCTGCCGCAGATCGGCGGGCACGCTGTCCGCCTTGACGTCACCGGAGGCCCGGGGGCCGCGGCTGGCCACATAGGGCGTCTCCCCGGAGTCGGAGCTGAGCGCGACCACCGAATACGCGCCCTTGCCGCCGCTGGCCAACTGCTCCACCAGGGCGTTCAGCCACGCCCCGGCGTCCTGGGCACCGCGGCTGCCGGGGCCCGCGCCGTCCTGGCCACCGCTCTGGCTCTTGCGGTCGGCCATCTGCTCGGCCACCTCGAACCCGCCGACGGCCTGGCCCTGCGCGGCATGCCGCTTGGCGTCCAGCAGTCCGTTGCGCACCTGGCCGATGACGACCAGGCCGAGCAGGATCACCACACCAAGCGACATCAGCAGCGTGGTGGCCACCACCCGCAGCTGGATGTTCCGCCGCCACAGCCGGGCAGCGGGCAGCAGCGGACGGCGCACCCACCGCCCGAACAGCCGGATCAGCGGATGTGCCGGTCCGCCGGAGGCACCGTCGGGCAGCAGATGCCCGCCGCTCCACAGTCTCCGGAGCAGCGGAATGTCACCCGCCGGATCCGGTCGCCCCACCCGGCCGCTCTCCGGCGCCCCGCCTCCCGAACCCTGGGGCCGCGGAGCCGTGCCGCCACCCGTCATCTCAGCTGGGCCCGGCCTTGTAGCCGACGCCGCGCACGGTCACCACGATCTCCGGCCGCTCCGGGTCCTTCTCGACCTTCGAGCGCAGCCGCTGCACATGGACATTGACCAGCCGGGTATCGGCCGCGTGCCGATAGCCCCAGACCTGCTCCAGCAGCACCTCGCGGGTGAACACCTGCCACGGCTTACGGGCCAGGGCCACCAGCAGATCGAACTCCAGCGGGGTCAGCGCTATCGACTGCCCGTCCCGCTTCACCGAGTGCCCGGCGACGTCGATCACCAGATCGCCGATCGCCAGCTGCTCCGGCGTCGGGTCCTCGGACCTCCGCAGCCGCGCCCGGATCCGGGCCACCAGCTCCTTCGGCTTGAACGGCTTGACGATGTAGTCATCGGCACCGGACTCCAGCCCGACCACCACATCGACCGTGTCGCTCTTGGCGGTGAGCATGACGATCGGTACCCCGGACTCGGCCCGGATCAGCCGACACACCTCGATGCCGTCCCGTCCGGGCAGCATGAGGTCGAGCAGCACCAGATCCGGCTTGGCCTCGCGGAAGGCGGCAAGAGCCTTGTCGCCGTCCGAGACAAACGACGGTTCAAAGCCTTCGCCGCGCAGCACGATGCCGAGCATCTCTGCCAGTGCGGTGTCGTCGTCGACGACAAGGACGCGTCCCTTCATGAGGCCATCATCCCATTACCTGATCGTGACCTGGCGCACAGCTCTGCGATACCCCCTTCGGTGACCGGAGCGACGACACCACGCTCGGTGACGATCGCGGTGATCAGCTCCGGCGGTGTGACGTCAAAAGCCGGGTTGAACGCCTGGGTGCCCAGTGGAGCCACCGGGACTCCCATCGCCGTCTCGGCCCCGCGGCCCGGAGCATGCGGCACTATGACGTCCGTCACCTCGTGCCCGGGTCGCTGTTCGACCTCGATCGCCGCCCCGTCGGGGGTGTCCGGGTCCATCGTGGTGGTCGGGGCCACCACGATGAACGGCACATGGTGGTAGCGGGCCAGCACCGCGAGCGGATAGCTGCCGATCTTGTTGGCCACCGAGCCGTCCGCGGCTATCCGGTCCGCACCTATCAGGACCGCGTCCACTTCCCCCGCCGCGAACAGCGACCCCGCCGCGTTGTCGGTGAGCAGCGTGTAGGCCATCCCTTCCCGGGCCGCCTCGTACGCCGTCAAGCGAGACCCCTGGAGCAGCGGGCGGGTCTCGTCCACCCAGAGCCGCCGCAGCTGCCCGGCCCGGTGCACCGCCTTGACCACGGCCAGGGCGGTGCCCTCACCGCCGGAGACCAGCGCACCGGTATTGCAGTGGGTGAGGACGCGGTAGCCCCCGGCGGGGAGCAGCTCATCAAGGAGCGCCCGGCCGTGCCCGGCCATCCGCTCGCTGGCCTCGGCGTCCTCACCGTGCAGGGTGCGGGCCTCGGCGAGCGCGGCCGCGGCGGCCCGGTCGGGGTCCGCTCCGTCCCCGACCGCCGCGTGATACGCGGCGGCGGCCCGGCGCACGCCATAGCCGAGGTTGACGGCGGTGGGACGGGCATGGGCGAGCGACTCGGCGGCCTCGTCCACATCGAATCCGCGCACCGCGGCGAGGGCGACCCCATAGGCCCCGGCGATGCCGAGCAGCGGGGCTCCTCGGACGGCGAGCGAGCGGATCGCCTCCACCAGCATCGGCACATCCGTGCACACCAGCTCGACCTCCTCGGCGGGAAGCCGGGTCTGGTCGAGGAGCACCACCACGGGTCCCTCGGGTGGTTCCTCCCAGCGCAGTGCGAAAGCAGTGGGCCCTGCGGCGCCTTCCGGGGATCCCCGGTGCTCATCAGCCATCCGCCCAGTCTGCCCCCTGCGGCGCCGACTAATGAAGTGGTCAGCCCACCCCAGCGACCGGTACGAACCACAACACACCGTGGCACGATGGCTACGAACCGGCCGTCACCGCATCCGCGACCGGCCAACGAACGACCTACGGAGCGACGATGAACGAGTCTCCGGGCTGGGCTCCGCCCGGATCGTCCCCTTCCGACGAGCCCGACCACGGCAGTCAGCAGCCGAACGAGCCCGTCGACCACCCCGCGCCGGAGCGGCCTGCGCGGGCCGCCACCTGGGCCGAGCGGCAACCGCCCGCAGGACACTGGACGGCCTCCAACGGCGGCATCTCCACGCCGCCCCCGCACCCGGCGGGCCCGGCGAACGGCGGTGGCTGGGGCGCCGGTTGGCGACAGCCGCCCGCACCCCGCCCCGGTGTCATCCCGCTGCGCCCGCTCGGGGTGAGCGAGATCCTCGACGGTGCGATCGCCACCGTGCGTGCCCACTGGCGCACGGTCCTCGGCATCTCGCTCGCCGTCTCGGTGGTGGCCCAGGGACTGATCACCGTCGTCACCGGTCTCTGGTTCCGCACGACCTCCGGAACCGGCGCGGTCGACAATCCGGACCCCACTCTCGAGGAGGCGCTGGAGGCCGTACGCAACGCTCTGGGCAGCAGCTCGGTGACCTTGCTCGTCGGGGTGCTGGGCACCATCGTCACCACCGCCCTGCTCACCATGGTCACCGCCCGGGCGGTCCTGGGCCGATCCGTGTCCACCGGCGAAGCCTGGGGCGGTGCCCGGCCGCGCCTGCTTCAGCTGTGCGGTCTGCTCCTGCTCGTCCCGGCCATCACCGCGGCCGTCATCGGCGTGGGCATGGCGCCGGGGATGCTCCTCGTAGCGGCCGGTGTGGGCAGCGAGGGCGCGGCGCTCGCCTCTCTCGGGGCTCTCGCCGGAACGGGCGTCGCCATCTGGCTTTGGGTCCGCTTCAGCCTCGCCGCCCCCGCGCTGATGCTGGAGAAGCAGGGGATCATCTCTGCCCTGCGTCGCTCGGCCAAGCTCGTACGCGGAGCATGGTGGCGCGTCTTCGGCATCCAGCTCCTGTCCATCGTGCTGGTCTTCCTCGTGGCCGCCATCGTCGAGGTCCCGACCAGCGCCATCGCGATGGCGTTCGGCGGGGACAGCGCCATCGACTACCTGTCCGGCGAGTCCGTCTCCGTCGGCTGGGCCTTTCTGATCGTCGTCGGCATCGGCGGAGTGATCAGCTCCTCCGTCACCTTTCCGATCAGCGCCGGTGTGACCGCTCTGCTCTACATGGATCAGCGCATCCGGCGCGAGGCACTCGACCTCGAACTCGCCCGTGCCGCCGGCTACGGCAACTGATGCGGTGATGGTGGCGGGTGGCGGCGTCAGAACCGGCCCCATAACGGGCCCTGACGCCACCGCCACCGCCTTCCCGGCCTGCATCGCCCTCACCCCAACCCCCCGCTTCTCCTCGCCCCTCCTGCTGGCGATTCTGGGCGGTCCCTCACTCGCCACGCCAGGGCCGCAGCCCTCTTTCACTCGATCCGGTGATACATCAGTTCGATTGGGAACCTGGCACTGAACGCAAAAATGCCTCGGTCCCGAGCATAAAATGCTCGGGACCGAGGCTAAAAATTGTTCGGCGGCGTCCTACTCTCCCACAGGGTCCCCCCTGCAGTACCATCGGCGCTGAAAGGCTTAGCTTCCGGGTTCGAAATGTAAC
>NZ_JBVIVI010000026.1:0-41843 GCF_055595765.1 Streptomyces sp. NPDC040405 | reverse complement strand
CCCCCCCCCCCCCCCCCCCCCCCCCCCCCCCCCCCCCCCCCCCCCCCCCCCCCCCCCCCCCCCCCCCCCCCCCCCCCCCCCCCCCCCCCCCCCCCGCGGCCGGGAAGGGGAGCGCTACTTCACCGCGCCCGCCATGACGCCCGCCACGAACTGGCGCTGGAAGGCGAAGAAGACGGCCAGCGGGATGACCATCGAGACGAACGCCCCGGGGCCCAGGATGTCGATGTTGTTGCCGAACTGCCGGACCTGCTGCTGCAGCGCCACCGTGATCGGCGGGTTGCCGCTGTCGGCGAAGATCAGGGCGACCAGCATGTCGTTCCAGACCCACAGGAACTGGAAGATGCCGAGCGAGGCGATAGCCGGGGCGCCCAGCGGCATGACGACGCGGAAGAAGAGCCGCAGCTCGCCCGCGCCGTCCAGCCGGGCCGCCTCCAGCAGCTCCCTGGGGATCTCGGCGAAGAAGTTCCGCAGCAGGAATATGGCGAAGGGCAGGCCGAAGGCGGTGTGGAAGAGCACCACACCGGTCGTCGTCTGGAAGATGCCGATCTCGCCGAAGAGCTTGGCCACCGGGATCAGGGCGACCTGGATCGGCACGACCAGCAGGCTGACGACGATCAGGAACCACCAGTCGCGGCCGGGGAAGTCCATCCAGGCGAACGCGTAACCGGCCAGCGCGCCGATGATGACCACCAGCAGGGTCGCCGGGACGGTGATGGCGAGGGTGGTCCACAGCGAGTCGGTGATCTGCTGGTTGCTCAGCAGCTTGTCGTACGCGTCGAAGGTCAGCTGCGACGGGTCGCTGAAGACCTTCCACCACCCCGAGATGTCCACCTGCGACGGGTCGCGCAGCGAGGACAGCAGCAGCCCCGCCGTCGGCATCAGCCAGAAGAGCCCGATGAGGACGAGGGCGACCTGCACCACCCCGCCCCCGGCCCGTTCCGCGATCCGCCCGACCAGGGACCGCTTCGCCTGTACGACCGTGTCCGCGCTGGTCATCGGCGGCTCTCCCTTCGAATCCGGCGGATGTTGACGAACATGACGGGCAGCACCAGCAACAGCAGCAGGACGGCGATCGCGCTGCCGAGGCCCTGGTTGACGTCGGTCCCGAAGGACGACTGGAAGAGCTGGAGCGCGAGGACGTTGGCGTCGTCCTGCGAGGGGCCCGGCGCGATGATGTAGACCAAGTCGAAGATCTTCATCACGTTGATCATCAGCGTGACGACGACGACCGAGAGCACCGGCGCCAGCAGCGGCACGGTGACCCGCCGGAAGACCTGCCACTCGTTGGCGCCGTCCATCCGCGCGGCCTCCATCAGCTCACGCGGTACGCCCGCGAGCCCCGCCGCGATGAGCACCATGGCGAAGCCCGCCCAGATCCAGACGTACGAACCGATGATGGCGGGGGTGACGAGGGACGGGCCGAGCCAGTCGATGCCGTTGTACGGCGCGGAGAAGTTCCAGGCGGGCAGCCGCAGCTGGGCGCCCTCGGCCTTGGCGGGCAGGGTGTACGTACCGTCCGCGGCCGAGGTCGCCTTCGCGACGACCTTGCCGTCCTTGACCGCCTCGATCTTGAGGTCGGCCATCGCCTTCTCGCCCTTGTCGATGGCGCCTTCCTTGCCGAGACCGCCCTTGGTGAAGTCGAACCAGACGGTGCCGGTGACCTTCCCGGCCTCGGGCCGCGCGGCCTTGGCGTCCTGCGCGCCGCTGATGTCGTCACGCTTGGCGGCGACCAGCGGAATCGAGGAGGGGGACCCGGCGCGGACGGTGTCCTGGGTGGTGAAGGAGCCGTTCTGGGATTCCGTCAGCCCGGCGGCCGGACGCGGATGGGCGCCGGGGAAGGGCGGCGAGGCGTTGAACGAGTCGTGCACGCCCACCCACATGGCGTTGGCCACGCCCTTGTCCGGATCCTGCTCGTACACCAGCCGGAAGATGATGCCCGCGGCCAGCATGGAGATCGCCATCGGCATGAAGACGATCAGCTTGAACGCGGTGGACCAGCGCACCCGCTCGGTGAGCACGGCGAAGATCAGGCCGAGCGCGGTGGAGATGGTCGGCGCCAGGATCAGCCAGATGATGTTGTTCTTGATGGCCGTCTTGGTCGCGTCGTCGGAGAACATCTCCGTGTAGTTGTCCAGGCCGACGAAGCCGTTGCCGCTCGCGTCGAAGAAGCTGCGGTAGACGGAGTAGCCGATCGGATAGACGACGAGCGCGCCGAGCAGCACCAGCGCGGGCAGCAGGAACACCGCCGCCAGCCAGGGCCGGGTGCCCAGGACGCCCTTCTTCTTGACGGTCGGTGTGGCCGGTGGGGCGGACGGTGCCCGGCCAGGTGTGGCCGCGCCGCCCGCTGTCGCGGTCGACATATGTGGATCTCCCGGTCGAGTCGTCAGTTCTTGTACGCCTTGGCGGCATCGGCTTCCAACTGGCGCTGGATTCCTTCCACGTTCCTCGGGTTCTTGAGGAAGTCCTGGAGCGCTTTCCATTCGCCCTGGGCGGGCTTTCCGCCGAAGGAGGCCGGGGCCTGGTCGGACATATCGAACCGGAAGTCATTGCCCGCCGCGATGAGCGCCTTGGCGATGTCGCGCATCGGGTCATTGGGATAGGCGCTGAATTTCACGTTTTTGTTCGCCGAGATGAACCCGCCGGACTGGGCCCAGATGGTCGCGGCGTCGGGCGACGCCAGGAAGGTCAGCAGCGCCTGCGCGGCCTTGCTGTTCTTCAGCGCCACGCCCACGTCGCCGCCGGTCACCACCGGTGGCTTGGCACCCACCGCCGGGAACGGGAACACCTTCGCGTCCCCGCCGAGTTCCGCGCCCGCGTCCGCGACATTCGCGGCGACGAAGTCGGCCTCGAAGACCATGCCCGCGTCGGGCTCGGCGGCGTTGCCGAACGCCTTGGTGACCGAGTCCGGGAACGCGGTCTGCAGCGCGCCGCTCCGGCCGCCCGCGACCAGGCCCTTGGTGCCCCACAGCTGGGCGAGGGTTTCCAGCGCCTTCTTGACGGACGGGTCGGTCCATTTGATTTTGTGCTGGGCGAGCTGGTCGTACTTCTTGGGCCCCGCCTGGGAGAGGTAGACGTTCTCGAACCAGTCGGTCAGCGTCCAGCCGTCCTGGCCGCCGATCGCGATCGCGTCGGTGCCGGAATCCGAGATCAGCTGGGCCTGGGCCAGGAATTGCTTCCAGGTCTTCGGTACCTTCGCGCCCGCGTAGTCGAAGGCCGAGGTGTTGTACCAGATCAGGGACTTGTTGCTGGCCTTGAAATACACCCCGTACTGCTTGCCGTCGTACGAGCCGAGATCCTGCCAGCCCTTGGCGAAGTTCTTGTTCACCTCCGCCTTGGCGGCGGGGTCGAGCGGTTTCGCCCAGCCCTTCTGCGCGAATTCGCGCATGACCCCGACCTGGCCGACCATCGCCACGTCCGGCGGGGAGCCGCCCGCGATCTTCGATCCGACGAAGCCCGCCATGTCGTCACCGCTGGGCACGAAGGAGACCTTGGCGCCGGTGCGCTTCTCGAACTCCTTCAGCACCTTGGTGAAGTTCTCCTGCTCGGTGCCCGTCCAGACGGCGGTGACCTGGAGCTTCTGGCCCTTGAGGCTGGGCAGTTTCACGGTGACCGGCGGTGGGCCGCCGCTGACCGTGTCCCCGTCGTCGCCGCCGCAGCCGGCGGCGGTGAGCATGAGCGCTCCCGCCGATGCCGCGGCCAGCGTGGCTCGTGCCGTTCGCTTCTTCCGCTTCCTGCGAAGCGATTTCTGCATCCCCGTTTCCTTCCGATGCCGACCGCCTCGCGCGCGGTCGTGTCCCGTGCGACAGTCCTACGCCCGGTCACCCAACGTGGCAATACCGTTTTCGGCGTTCACTCACGGTCGTGACCGGGCCGTGATGAACGCCGAATCACAAGGTGGCGCGGAAGGGGCAGATCCGATCGGTCAAGGCGTCAATTAATCGGTGGGGTGGACGAGGCCGTGAGGGGGGCGGCCGGTCAGATCAGGGCTGGCGCGGTCGGCGCGTCCGCGGACTGCGCGGCGCGCTGGAGCGCGCTGGCGAGCAGCGCCAGATCCGTCGGCCCGTTGCCCAGCTCGCGCAGCGGGCGGCGGGCCGGGGGATCGCCCATCCGCTCCCACTCCAGCGGTACGACCGTCGGCCGCTGGGTGGCGGTGCGCGGTATCCGCCCGGTGACCCGGCCAGCCTGGAACGGGGTCGTCGCCGCGTCGTCGGGGCGCAGCAGACGGCCGCGGCCGGGAGCGTGCTCACCGCCGGACTCACCGGACGCGTCGGACGCGTGGGTCTCCGCCTCCGGCCGCTCGGACGAGGCGGGCCCCAGCGGACGGGGCTCCAGCACGATCCGCAGCCCGGCCCGCTCGACCGCCGCCGTATCCGCCGTACGGTCCGGGCGGCCGGACGCCGCCACCAGATGGACGCCGAGATGGGCGCCGTCGCGGGCGATCGCCTCCAGCGCGCGCACCACCGAACCGGCCGCCGGGCGGCCCGGGCTGCCGAGGGCCGGGGCCACCAGCGCGTCGAAGTCGTCGACGAGGACGACGAGGCGGGGGAACGGGCGCGGGGCTTCCGCGGTGCGCCCTTCGGGGGCGTGCTGCTCGCCCTGGTCGTGCTGGTCGTGGCGGTCCTGGCGGCCGCGCTGGGGGCGCAGCTTCAGCGTCGTACTGGGCGGTGGGTCGATGTCACCGGCGGAGCGCGGCGCGACCACCCGCGGGGAGGCGCCACCGGCCGCGCTCGCGCCCGTACCCTCCCGGAACCGGGTGTGCCAGGTGACGAAGTCCAGTCGGCCCAGCAGCTCGGCCCGGCGCTTCAGCTCCGAGGTGAGCGCCTGCGCGAACTCCCGCATCCGCACCGGGTCGGAGGCGGCAAGATACGTCGACACATGCGGCAGATCGGTGCACACCCGCAGCCCTTCGCCGCGCTCCGCGCCGCCGCTCGCCCCCGCGCCGTCGAGGAGCACCAGCTCCAGCCGGTCGGGCCGTTCGGCAGCGGCGAGGGAGGCGGCCAGCGACCGCAGCAGCTCCGTCTTGCCGGTGCCCGCCCCGCCGTCGATCAGCAGATGCGGGCCGTCGGCGGCCAGATCGACGGCGACCGGCCCGCGCGGTCCGGCGCCCAGCACCGCGAGCGCCCGGCCGCCCGCCGGGACCTCGTCCGCGGCGGCCGCCCAACGCGCCATCAGCGAGGCGGGCGTGGCCCGGGCGAGCCCCAACTCGTCCAGCAGCCGGGCCGAGTCGGGCAGCGGGGCCGCCACCTGCCGCCCGGCCTCGTCGCCATGGCCGGAAGCGGCCGGGCGCAGGGGCGCGAGCGCCCGCGCGAACCGCTCGGCCCACGCCCCCGACACCGCGTCCACAGTGGCCGCCGTGGTGGCCCCGGCCACCCACATGGGCACGCCCGCGCCGCCGGTGGCGGCATCCCGGCGCACAATCTGCAGCCCGGTGGCCACATCACCGCTCAGCAGCGCCGCCACCTCGCACGACGCGAACGCCGCGGAGGCCGCGCACGCCGTCTCGTAACTCACCGACAGCGGTGAGGCGGGCGACGCGGCCGGGGCCTCGGCCAGACACAGCAGATGGATCCCGGCCTCCGGTCCGCCGACCGCCAGCCGCCCGAGCGCCTCGCGCAGCGCGGGCGGGCCCGGATCGCCGTCCACGATCACCACGGTGGAGGGCTCGGCCGGGCCCGCGGCGGCGTCGTCCAGCCGCCGGGTCAGCTCCGCCGTACGGGCCGTCACCTGCTCCGCGTCGTACGCCAGCAGCAGTCGGCAGTCCTGCCCGCGCAACGGCTGGAGCTGCGGCAGCCAGCCCAGCCAGGACCACTCGGCGGGCCGGTCCTCGGTGCTGAGCAGCACGATCTCCAGCGTGCCGGGCGCGTGCAGCGCCGCGAGCTGCGCCACGACGGACCGGGCGAGCCCGGCCAGCCGCCCGCGCGGCCCCGCCAGCCCCAGCGAACCCGCCTGCCGCAGATCTACGGTCACGGGCGCGGCGGGCAGCAGCCCGCCCGCGCCGGAGAGCCGGTCGGCGGAGCCGAGCCGCACGGTGAGCGTGTCCGGGTGGCCCGGCCCGCGCTCCCACAGCCGCGGCCCCGGCCCCAGCGCCGTCATCAGCACGGCGGCCGGGTCCGGCCACCGCCGGTGCAGCGCGGCGGCCTCCTCGGCCGCCCGCGCCGCCAGGTCCTCGGCGCCCACCGTCTGGTCCGCGCCCCGCTCGTCCCCGCCCCGGCCCCCGGTCAGCTGCCGTACCCAGGCCCCTATCCCGCGCCGCCGGACCTGCGCCCCGGGAGCGTCGTACGCGTACGCCCCCGCCTCGCCGATCCCCTCCGGCACGGTGGTCCCCTCCGGCACGGTGGTCCCCCGCAACGGCGTCCCCCGCCCGCCGCGCCCCACGTCGGGACCTGCGGCCCGGGGGTTTCCGCCCGCGGGCGTCCCGGGGCCCCAGCCATCTGCCGCGCCGCCGTACGGAGCGCCGGGGCGCGCGGGGGCGCCTGGCTGCCCGCCGGGGCGTTGGCCGGTCGCGCCGCGCGTCTCGGTGTCGGCCGCGCCGCCGCCCGCCGGGCCTGAGGTCCAGGGGGCCTGTGCGCCGCGCGGCCCACCGTCCGCTCCCGGGCCTCCGGCCCATGGCTCCTGGCTGCCACGCCCGGGGTCGCTGGCCGCGCCGTCGGGCGCTGGGGCGCCCGGCCGTCCGGCGGGGGCGCGGTCGGTTCCGCCGGGGCGGCCCGTGCCGCTGGCCGCGCCGCGATGGCTGCCGTCGCTCGGCCAGGGTTCCTGTCCGCCGGGGGCGCGGTTGCCGTGGGGCGGGTTGCCGCCCGCGTCGGGTCGTCCGGTGGGGCCGCGGTCATCGGCCGGGCGTCGGTCGGTCGCGCCACGCTGCCCGGGGAGCCCACCGCCCGCCGGGCCTCCGGCCGCGCCCGGCTGTCCGGTGGGGCTGTGGTCTGCGGGGTGCCTGCCTCCGCCCGTGCGGCCGTCGCCCGGCCAGGGTTCCTGTGCGCCGGGGGCGCGGTTGCCGTGGGGCGGGTTGCCGCCCGCGCCCGGTTGTCCGGCGCGGCCACGGTCGTCGGCCGCGCCGCGCGGTCCGGTGGCGGTCGGGCTGCCGTGCGGCGGGCCGCTGTCCGCTGCCGGACCTCCGGCCCGGGGGCCGCGGTCCGCGGGGTTGCCACCGCCCGTGCGGGCGTCGCCCGGCCAGGGTTGCTGCGCGCCGTGGGTGGGGGCCGCGGACCGCCCGCCGGGAGCGGGGCTGCCGTAGGGCGCGCCGCCGCCGTCGCCCGGCGGGCCCTCGGCCCAGGGGGGCCCTTCGCCGCCGGGGTGCGCCGGGGCTGCCGGGATCCCCGCGCCCGTGCCGTGGGTGGTGGGGGCCCCAGAGGTGATGCCCTGGGCACCGGCGTGGGTCGTGGCGTCCCACTGGCCCACCGGGGCCCAGCCCCGGCCGGGGTGGCGGGCGGGCTGGGTCGGGGCGCCGGTCCAGGGGCCCTTGGCGTGGGCCACGCCGTCCGTACGAGGAGTGACCCTCAGGTGGCCCTCGCCGTCCGGGTGGACGGGGAGGCGGGCGGGGGAGGACGGGGCCGCCCCCGGGGCACGCAGCCGCAGCGCGGATTCGCCGATCCGGAGCAGCGCGCCCGGCGCGAGCGGTACGGGGTCGGGGCCGACCGGGGCGCCGTCGGCGGCGGTGCCGTTCGTCGAGCCGAGGTCGGCGATGGTCACCCGGCCGTCCTCGGTGACCGTCACGGCGCAGTGCAGCCGGGAGACGTCGGGGTCGTCCAGAGGGACGTCGGCGTCGGCGGAGCGGCCGATGCGGACCTGGCCGCCGTGCAGCAGGTGGACGCCGCCCGCGTCGGGCCCCGCGATCACGTCCAGATGGACCGTGGCGTCGGACACCGCCGCCTCGGGCAGGCCGGGGTAGCCCGGATAGCCGGGGTAGTGATCGGGGTCGGCCGGGGCGTGGAGGGAGAGGACCGCGCCGTCCACCAGCGGCGGCTCGCCGAGCGCGCAGCGCTGGGGGTCCAGCCGCTCCGAGCCCGCGAAGACCACGACCGCGCCGGTGCCGCCCCCGGCGTCGTGCCCGGCCGCGGCGACGGCGGCGGCGAGGCCGCTCGTCACGGAGGCGAGGGCGGTGCCGACGGGAGCGGTCACGAGCACGTCCACCGCGCCCGCGAGGGCGTGCGGCGGCGGCGCGGGCGCAGGATGGCCGGAACGGCCAGGGTGGGCGCTGCGCGGCCCGAGGACGGTCAGCCGAATCTGCATCGCCGTCAACGGTCCCTTCTGTCCGGGGGGCCGGGCGGGGGTGCCAACCCCGCCGTCTCGCCCCCAGGCGCTTCGGCACGTACAGGTCCGTACGGGATCGTACGGATCACGGAGCGTGAGCCCCCCGCCGCTCGGCGCTTCCGTGCTGCGTGCATCCTCGCACCTGCCGCTGACACTTCGCCTGCCGCCCGGCGCCACATGATCTTGATTGGTCGGCTAGTCGGCCGAAACTGGCTGATTGCGACCGGATCCGCTGCGTCGGCACGACCGGATCGGCTGTGTTAAGAGGACGGGATCGGGCAACCGACTCCCCGGATCACGCGTCTTTCCCGGGGGTTCCGCGGTGGCCCGGCACACCCCGTCGTGCGCCGCTCAAGCGGTGATCAGCAGTGATCGGTACGGCACCTGGTCCGTCCCCATTACAGTGGGCGGACGAGCACGGCAGGCAGTACAAGCGATGCAGCAAGCGATGCAAGCGATATGACCACGACCAGGGAGCGCACGTGCGGCCGGTAGGCAGCAAGTACCTGCTCGAGGAGCCGCTCGGACGCGGAGCCACGGGCACCGTCTGGCGGGCCAGCCAGCGGGAGACGGCGGGCGCCGAGGCGGCCGTGGCCGGGCAGCCCGGCGAGACGGTCGCGATCAAGGTCCTCAAGGAGGAGCTGGCGAACGACGCGGACATCGTCATGCGCTTTCTCCGCGAGCGTTCCGTACTGCTCCGTCTCACCCACCCCAACATCGTCCGCACCCGGGATCTCGTCGTCGAGGGCGATATGCTCGCACTCGTCATGGACCTGATCAACGGTCCGGATCTCCACAACTACCTGCGCGCCAACGGCCCGTTCACGCCGGTCGCCGCGTCCCTCCTCATGGCGCAGACCGCCGACGCGCTCGCCGCCAGCCACGCCGACGGCATCGTGCACCGCGACCTCAAGCCCGCCAACGTGCTCCTCGCGGGCACCGGCGAGGGCGAGCAGATGCACCCGATGCTGACCGACTTCGGCATCGCGCGGCTCGCCGACTCGCCCGGTCTGACCCGGACTCAGGAGTTCGTCGGCACCCCCGCCTACGTGGCGCCGGAGTCCGCCGAGGGCCGTCCGCAGACGTCCGCGGTGGACATCTACGGCGCGGGCATCATGCTGTACGAGCTGGTCACCGGCCGTCCGCCGTTCGCGGGCAACACCGCGCTCGAGGTGCTGCACCGGCACCTCAGCGAGGAGCCGCGCCGCCCCACGACCGTGCCCGAGCCGCTGTGGACGGTCATAGAGCGCTGTCTGCGGAAGAACCCGGACGAGCGCCCGAGCGCCGAGAGCCTGGCCCGGGGCCTGCGTACGGTCGCCGCCGGTATCGGCGTGCACGCCTCGGCCGCGCAGGCGGAGGCCGCCCTCGGCGTCGCCGCGCTGCTCGCGCCGGATCCGGCACCGGCCCCGGTCCCGGACACCGCCCCGGGGGACGCGGGCGACGCGACCCAGGTGCTGCCGACGAACGCGCCGGGCAACCAGCCCTCGTACGACCCGGCCGCGGCCACCAACGTGCTCCCCACCACGGGCCCCGACGCCGACCCCACCCAGGCGATGCCCACGAACGGCCCGGGCGCCCCCGGGGCGGACCCCACCCGGGCCATGCCCCCGGTGCCGCCCGGCGGCGTTCCCGGGCAGGACGATCCGCACCCCTGGCAGAACCAGCTGCGCGCGGCCCGCGACCGCAACGAGCAGACGCAGGTCCAGTACCTCGACCCGAGCGAGGACCCGCTGCGCCGCCGCCCCACCCGCCCCGCGCCGCAGCAGCCGCCGCAGGGGTACGGCCAGCAGGGATACCAGCAGCAGGGGTACCAGCAGCAGCAACAGCAGCAGTACCAGCAACAGCAGTACCAGCAGCCGCAGCAGCCCCCGCAGCCGCCGCCGTCGCGTCGGCAGCAGCGCCGTCAGCAACAGCAGCAGCCGCAGCAGTACGCCCCGGCCCCGCAGCGCCCCCAGGAGCCGCAGCCGCAGCGCTACGCGCCGCCGCCGCAGCAGCCGGAGCCGCGCCGCGAGCCCCGGTCGCGCGGCTCCAACCCCAACAAGATGAAGATCCCCGGGCTCGGCTGCCTCAAGGGCTGCCTGTTCGTGATCCTGATCCTGGTGGTGGGTTCCTGGCTGATCTGGGAGCTGACCCCGCTCAAGGACTGGGTCGCGGAGGGCAAGGGCTACTGGGACGCGGTCTCGTCCTGGGTCACCGAGGTCAAAGACTGGATCTCCGCTCTCGGCGGCCCGAGCTAGCCCCGGCGGCCCGGGCCCGATCGGCGGCCCGGGCCGACCCTCGGCTGAGTCCGCCGGACCCTTCGGCACACCCCTCAACACCCCGACCGATGCGCCGAGTCAGGTGATTTGTCGACATCCAAGGGGTGTTTTCCGCTCAGAAGTGACAGTTGGCGCTGTCTGATGCCCCCAACGCGCCAGTAGCCGCGTAGCTTTGTCGCCAACGTGCCCCCTGTCGGAGGATTCGGAGCAGTCTTGTCACGGAAGATCGGCAGCCGGTACACCGCGCACCAGGTCCTGGGCCGCGGCAGCGCCGGCACGGTGTGGCTGGGCGAGGGCCCCGAGGGCCCGGTCGCCATCAAGCTCCTGCGCGAGGATCTCGCCTCCGACCAGGAGCTGGTAGGCCGTTTCGTACAGGAGCGCACCGCGCTGCTCAGCCTCGACCACCCCCGGGTGGTCGGAGTGCGCGATCTCGTGGTGGACGGCAACGACCTGGCGCTCGTCATGGACCTGATCCGCGGTACGGATCTGCGCACCCGGCTCGACCGCGAGCGGCGGCTGTCCCCGGAGGCCGCCGTCGCGATCTCCGCGGACGTCGCCGACGGGCTGGCCGCGGCGCACGCCGCCGGGATCGTGCACCGGGACGTCAAGCCGGAGAACGTCCTGCTGGACATGCAGGGCCCGCTCGGCCCCGGCCGCTCCCACCCCGCCCTGCTGACCGACTTCGGCATCGCGCGCCTGGTCGACGAACCGGGCCGGGCCCGCGTCGGCCGTCCGGCCCGCGGCCAGCAGTCGTCCCAGGGCCGCTCGCCCAACCCGCGCAGCGTGATCGGCACCCCCGACTACCTCGCGCCGGAGATCATCGAGGGGCTGCCGCCGCGCGCGAGCGTGGATGTGTACGCGCTGGCCACGGTGTTGTACGAGCTGCTGGCGGGCTTCACCCCGTTCGGCGGCGGCCACCCCGGCGCGATCCTGCGCCGCCATGTGACGGAGACCGTCGCCCCGCTGCCCGGCATCCCCGACGAGCTGTGGCAGCTGCTGCTCCAGTGCCTCGCCAAGGCCCCCGCCTCCCGGCTGCGCGCCTCCGAGCTGGCCGCGCGGCTGCGCGAGATCCTGCCCACGCTGGCCGGATACCCGCCGCTGGACATCGACGAGCCGGACGAGACCGACGAGGAGCAGGACGCCGAGGGCGCGTCCCCGGAGGGCGGGCAGCGGTCCGCTCCCGCCGGACCGGGCCAGGGGTACGGACAGGGATACGGCCAGGGCGGGCCGCAGCAGCAGCGGCGGCGCGGCGCCGTCCCACTGGTCCCGGGCACGGTCCCGGACAGCAGCCGGGAGACGCACACCAGCATGCGCGTGCCCAGCGCGGACGAGCTGGCGGGCGGCGCGCACGGCACCGCGCGCGCCCCGCGCGTCCACGGTCAGCGCCGGGCGGGCTCGGCGCGCCATCCCGCGGTCTCGGGGGCGCTGCGCCGCCGTCGGCTCAAGGTCGCCGCGGCCACGGTGGCGGCGCTGGTCGCCGTGGGCGTCGGATGGCTGGTCGCGAGCGGCGGTGACGGTGGCGATGCGCCCAAGGGCGGCGAGCACTCGTCCTCGCAGGACTCGGGGCAGTGATGCGGGCCGGTGACCAAGGACAGTGACTCAGGACAGTGACTCCGGGCAGGACCCCTGTGACGCCCTGAGAGCCCGCTGTCCCGGCGAGGGACCGACGGGCCGGAGATCCTTCTATAGCGGTTAGGCTGGTGCACGTGGCAGTCGTCGATGTATCCGAAGAGCTGAAGTCCCTCTCCTCGACCATGGGGTCGATCGAGGCCGTCCTGGACCTCGACAAGATGCGGGCCGACATCGCCGTGCTCGAGGAGCAGGCGGCGGCCCCGTCTCTGTGGGACGACCCGGACAACGCGCAGAAGGTCACCAGCAAGCTCTCCTATCTCCAGGGGCATCTGCGCCGGGCCGAGGAGCTGCGCGGCCGGATCGACGACCTCGAGGTGCTGTTCGAGCTGGCCTCCGACGAGGGCGACGAGGATGCCCGCGCCGAGGCCGAGACCGAGCTGCAGGCCGTGCGCAAGGCCGTCGACGAGATGGAGGTGCGTACCCTCCTGTCCGGCGAGTACGACGCCCGTGAGGCGCTCGTCAACATCCGCGCCGAGGCGGGCGGCGTCGACGCCGCCGACTTCGCCGAGCAGCTGCAGCGGATGTATCTGCGCTGGGCCGAGCGGCACGGCTACAAGACGGAGATCTACGAGACCTCGTACGCGGAGGAGGCCGGCATCAAGTCGACCACCTTCGCCGTGCAGACGCCGTACGCGTACGGCACGCTCTCCGTCGAGCAGGGCACCCACCGCCTGGTGCGCATCTCGCCGTTCGACAACCAGGGCCGCCGTCAGACCTCCTTCGCGGGGGTCGAGGTGCTGCCGGTGGTCGAGCAGACCGACCACATCGAGATCGACGAGTCCGAGCTGCGGGTCGACGTCTACCGTTCGTCGGGCCCCGGCGGGCAGGGCGTCAACACCACCGACTCCGCGGTGCGGTTGACCCACATCCCGACCGGCATCGTGGTCTCCTGTCAGAACGAGCGCTCGCAGATCCAGAACCGGGCGACCGCGATGAACGTCCTCCAGGCGAAGCTCCTCGAGCGCCGCCGCCAGGAGGAGCAGGCCAAGATGGACGCGCTCAAGGGCGACGGCGGCAATTCCTGGGGCAACCAGATGCGTTCGTACGTCCTGCACCCGTACCAGATGGTCAAGGACCTGCGCACCGAGTTCGAGGTCGGCAACCCGCAGGGGGTGCTCGACGGCGAGCTGGACGGCTTCCTGGAGGCCGGAATCCGCTGGCGCAAGCAGCGGGAGCAGGGGAACTAGACCCCCTCGCGACGGTCTTTCCGATCGCCAAGTGGTCGCCAAGTGGTCTCCCAGGGACCTTTTTTGGTCACAGTCCTGTACCCATGCGTCACACAAGCGCCTTCATAGCGGACATCTCGCACTCAAAGACGCTTGACGGTGCCATGAAAACTGGGAAGGCTGACGCGCGGCATGCGTATGACTGGGGCGCGTGTGAACGGGGACCGGCGGATCGCCTGAGCAGGCAGAGCTCGCGGAATCTCTCCCCCTGACGGCCGTGGCCCCGTGCATAGCTGCTCTCCATTACGAGTACAGCTACTGGGGGTAGCAGGCAGATGACGAAGAAGACGCGGCTGCGTGTCGCGCGCATAGCGGCCGCCGCGGTGATCGCCGCTGGTGCGTCGCTGACCGCCGCCGGCGCCGCATCGGCCGTGGGGATCGACGTGGGGATCGGTGGCGTCGACGCCTCGGTCAACGCGGACGAGAAGGGCCTCGACGTCGGCGTCGGCGTCCACAACCCCGACGACCCGACCGACGAGCCCACCGACGAGCCCACCGGCATTCCGACCGGTGATCCCACCGACGACCCGACGGACGAGCCCACCGGCCTGCCCACCGGGCTGCCGACGCTCCCGACGGGCGAGCCGACCGACGAGCCCACGGGCCAGCCGACGGACGAGCCCACCGACGAGCCGACGGACCAGCCCACGGGCCAGCCGACGGACGAGCCGACGGACGAGCCCTCCGGGCAGCCCAGCTCCTCGCCCAGCCAGGGCGGCGGCGCGGGTGGCGACGACTCCACGTGCACCGTGGACCTCGACTCCACCAACTGCGACGACAACACGGACACCGACAGCGTCGGCTCCAAGCCGGTCGAGCAGGGCAAGGCCAAGGAGGAGCTGGCCGAGACCGGTGCCTCCTCCGAGACCACCTTCCTGCTGATCGGTGCCGCGACCATGATCGCGGGTGGCATCGGCTTCCGCGTCGTGCCGCGTCTCGCGAGCCGCAACAACAACGTGGCCTGATCCATAGCCGCACGCACGTCGAGGGGCCCGGAGCGCTGCAGAGCTCCGGGCCCCTCGGGCGTCTGTGCTGTGCTGTTCCGTACCGGCCGGTGACCGGTAACGCTGCGTTACGCCGCGGCCGCCATCTCGTGAGCGAGCACGGCCACCGCGATCAGCGCCACCAGGAGCGCTATCAGGGCGGCGGGCGTCAGCCCGGCGAAGGGACCCTCCTGCTGCTGGAGGCGCTCCCTGCTGGCCCGGCAGACCGGGCAGCGGCCCTCGCTGACGGGGCTCGCGCAGTTGGCGCAGACGAGCCTGTCGTACGTCATGCGCTTTCTCCTCCCGCGCGGCGGTGCCGCAGTAGATATGGGGCCAACGCTCGGGGAAATGGGTTGGTTCCCCTTCCACTGTGCCAGCTTCCGCCCGGTTCGGCGCGCCCCGCACGATTCCGTGCCGCATCCGTACCGGTTCTGTGGCCGTTTCGGACGACTCGACGGCCGCTTTGTCAACCGTTTGCCCCCAATAGTGCCGTGAATAAACGCACCAAGCCGGATGGGCGCTGCGGACCCGTGCGCGGTTCGCGTATGGTCACGCTCACCGACGGGAGCCGCTCCGGCTGCAGCCCGTACCGCTACCCAGGTCACCGTGGTGCATCAGTGATCCGATTCGACAACGTATCCAAGACTTACCCCAAGCAGACCCGTCCCGCACTCCGGGATGTCTCGCTCGAGATCGAGAAGGGCGAGTTCGTCTTCCTGGTGGGCTCCTCGGGATCGGGAAAGTCCACCTTTCTCCGGCTGCTGCTCCGGGAGGAGCGTGCGAGCCACGGCGCGGTCCATGTGCTGGGCAAGGATCTCGCGCGGCTGTCCAACTGGAAGGTGCCGCAGATGCGCCGCCAGCTGGGCACGGTGTTCCAGGACTTCCGGCTGCTCCCCAACAAGACGGTCGGTGAGAACGTCGCCTTCGCGCTGGAGGTGATCGGCAAGCCGCGCGGCGCCATCCGCAAGACCGTTCCCGAGGTGCTCGACCTGGTGGGTCTGGGCGGCAAGGACGAGCGGATGCCCGGCGAGCTGTCCGGCGGTGAGCAGCAGCGCGTGGCCATCGCCCGCGCGTTCGTGAACCGGCCGATGCTGCTGATCGCCGACGAGCCGACGGGCAACCTCGACCCGCAGACCTCCGTTGGGATCATGAAGCTGCTGGACCGGATCAACCGGACCGGCACCACGGTCGTGATGGCCACGCACGACCAGCAGATCGTGGACCAGATGCGCAAGCGCGTGATCGAACTTGAGAAGGGCCGTCTCGTCCGCGACCAGTCCCGCGGCGTCTACGGCTACCAGCACTGAAAGGACGCCATGCGCGCCCAGTTCGTCCTGTCGGAGATCGGCGTCGGTCTCCGCCGTAATCTCACGATGACCTTCGCGGTGATCGTCTCCGTAGCCCTCTCGCTCGCCCTGTTCGGCGGGTCCCTGCTGATGAGCCAGCAGGTGAGCACGATGAAGGGCTATTGGTACGACAAGGTCAACGTCTCGATCTTCCTCTGCAACAAGAACGACAAGGAGTCCTCGGCCAACTGCGCGAAAGGCGCGGCCACCGACGTCCAGAAAAAGGAGATCCGCTCCGAACTGAACCAGATGAACATCGTCGACTCGGTTCAGTTCGAGACCAGCGAGCAGGCGTACAAGCACTACAAGGAGCAGTTCGGCGATTCTCCGCTCGCCGATTCGCTGACGCCGGACCAGATGCAGGAGTCCTTCCGTATCAAGCTGAAGGACCCGACGCGGTACGACGTCATCTCCACCGCCTTCGCCGCCCGGCCCGGGGTGCAGGAGGTACAGGACCAAAAGGCCCTGGTCGACGATCTCTTCAATCTGCTCAACGGCATGAACTACGCGGCGCTCGGCGTGATGACGCTGATGCTGGTGGTCGCGTTGATGCTGATCGTGAACACGGTCCGGGTGTCGGCGTTCAGCCGGCGCCGGGAGACCGGGATCATGCGGCTCGTCGGCGCGTCCAGCTTCTATATCCAGATGCCGTTCATCATGGAGGCCGCCATCGCGGGGCTGATGGGCGCGGGCTTCGCCTGCGTACTCCTCGTCAGCGGCCAGTACTTCCTGGTCGACAACTGGCTCGCGGGCAAGATCGACGTGATCAACTTCATCGGCTGGGACGCGGTGCTGGCCAAGTTGCCGCTCGTGCTGGCGATTGGGCTGCTCATGCCCGCCCTCGCGGCGTTCTTCGCGCTCCGCAAGTACCTCAAGGTGTGACATTCGCCTAGGGCGCCGTACCTCACAACCAGGCGTACGGCGCCCGGGCTTGCCCTACACTCACCGGCATGTCGGGCCCGTGTTTGTTCGTCCATCCCCGCCGCATTCGCCACGGGGCCGCCCTGACATTGGTCTTCGTGAGCGTGCTCGCCACCGGCGCCGCCACCGGCTCGTGGGGCGCGGATGGTCCCGCCCGGGCCGCCGACCGGGGCTCGTCGGCCGCGCGGATACCGATCCGCCCGGTCGCCGCGGGTTCCGTCGAGAGCGACCAGGTCGAGGCGGCGGCTGCCGCGGCCCAGGAGGACGGGAAGTCCGGTTCGCAGGCCGCCCGTGAAGTGGTGAGCCGCAGCGGGGACCGGTGGGGCGCGGTCTACAGCGCCCGTGAGTACGAAGGATTCCGCCAGCACCTCGACGGCGCCTACGTCGGCGTCGGGATCTCCGCGCGAGTGGGAACCGGCGGCCGGATCGAGGTCGATCACGTCCAGTCCGGCAGCCCCGCCGACCGCGCCGGGCTCCGGTCCGGCGACCGGCTGCTGACCGTCGACGGTATGAAGGCCACCGGCCGCCCCGTCACCGAGGTCGTCGCCCGGCTGCGCGGGCACACCGGCCGCTCGGCGGGCACCCCGGTGGCGCTCGGCCTGGAGCGCGACGGCCACCGCTGGCGGCAGACCCTGCACCGGGCGCGGCTGGCCACCGAGCCGGTCACGGTCGACCGCGTCGGCGATGTCGGCGACCAGAGACGGGGCGCCGTCCGCATCAAGGTCGACTCCTTCACCAAGGGGTCCGGCGAGGAGGTGCGCCGCGCCGTACGGCACGTCCCCGAGGGCGACGGCATCCTCCTCGACCTGCGCGGCAACTCCGGCGGCCTGGTCACCGAGGCCGTCACCGCCGCCTCCTCCTTCCTCGACGGCGGCCTGGTCGCCACGTACGACGTCCGGGGCGAACAGCGCGTCCTGGACGCCCGGCCCGGCGGCGACATCAACAGCCCGCTGGTCGTCCTCGTCGACGGCGGCACCATGAGCGCCGCCGAACTGCTCACCGGCGCCCTCCAGGACCGCGGCCGCGCCATCGTCGTCGGCTCCCGCACCTTCGGCAAGGGCTCGGTGCAGATGCCCAGCAAGCTCTCCGACGGCTCGGTCGCCGAGCTGACCGTCGGCCACTACCGCACCCCCGCGGGCCGCATCGTCGACGGCGAGGGCATCGCCCCCGATCTCGCGGTCCACGGCGACGACGGCCCGAGCGCCGAGGCACGCGCCCGGACAGTATTGAGTGGCCTCGGGGGCGGGTCCTAGTGCGAGAATGACCCTGCTATGGCTAAAGAGACGGGTCGCAAACTGATCGCGCAGAACAAGAAGGCGCGGCACGACTACCACATCATCGACACCTACGAGTGCGGTCTGGTGCTGACCGGGACCGAGGTGAAGTCGCTCCGCCAGGGGCGCGCCTCGCTCGCCGACGGCTTCGCGCAGCTCGACAACGGTGAGGCGTGGCTGCACAACGTGCACATCCCCGAGTACAGCCAGGGGACGTGGACCAACCACTCGGCGCGCCGCCGCCGCAAGCTGCTGCTGCACCGGGCGGAGATCGACAAGCTGCTCCACAAGACCCAGGAGACCGGCCACACGATCGTGCCGCTGGCCCTGTACTTCAGGGACGGCCGCGCCAAGGTCGAGGTCGCGCTCGCCAAGGGCAAGAAGGAGTACGACAAGCGCCAGACGCTCCGCGAGAAGCAGGACCGCCGCGAGACCGACCGGGCGATCTCGGCGGTCCGCCGCCGCGAGCGCGGCCGCGTCTGACCTCGGACGTCGCCGGGCGGGAATGATGTGGCCCCGTAGCGCGTTGTTCACCTATGATGGCGGTGCGCCCCCCACACGAGGGCGTGGCACCACCTTTGATAAAAAGACATGGGGATGATCGGTTTCGACAGCGGCTGTCGAAGCAGGGGAAGCGAGCCGAGGAAGCGGCAATGATCTCGTAAACCATATGTCGCAAACAATAATCGCCAACACCAAGCGCGATTCCTTCGCCCTCGCTGCCTAAGTAGCGACTTTGCGAAGTGTCAGCCCGGGGATGTTCCCGACCCGGATCCTGGCATCGACTAGGGAACTAAACCACTAGACCCGGTCACGGGGTGTAGTGGGAAATCAAACAGTGACTGAGCCCGTCGGAGACTTGTCCGCGTGATCTCCGGGGCCGAGAAAATCGCAGCGGACTGCGCTCGGAGAAGCCCTGATTCCGCACCGTTGGACGCGGGTTCGATTCCCGCCATCTCCACTCATCCCATGTACGACGAAGGCCCCGCCACCCGGCGGGGCCTTCGTCGTTACGCCCGCAGCCCGTCCACCGCCGTGTCGATCGCGGCCAGGGCCGCGCTCCGATCGAGACCCGCCCTCGATACGAGCGACAGGCCCTGGACGATGTAGAGCAGGAGCTGTGCCTGGGCCTCGGGGGAGGAGCCGGCCGTAACCTCGCCGGCGGCCTGGGCGCGGCGGAGCGCGTCGGTGACGATCTCGGTGAACCGGCGGTACGAGCGGGTCACGACCTCCGTGGCCTCGCTGTCCTGGGGGACGAGTTCGGCGGTGGTGTTGCCGACCAGGCAGCCCTGCGGCACGCCCACGTCGGAGATCAGTTCGTCCAGCCGCGCCGGGTGCGTCAGGATCTCGCGCAGGGCCGGCAGGAGCGGGGCGGTGTCGAGAGCAGTGGTCAGGTGCCGCTCGTACACCTCCCAGTAGAGCCTGACGGCGTCCAGGTAGAAGCGGCGCTTGTCACCGAACGCTCCGTAAAGGCTGCCGCGCTCGACATCCAGCGCGTCGACCAGGTCCTGGACCGACGTCGCCCCGTATCCCCGGGACCAGAACAGTTCGAGTGCGCGCTCCAGCGTCTGTTCCTTGTCGAACTCGCGGGGGCGTCCGGTTCGTGCCATGCGAGCAAGACTACGACTTCTTGACTGTACGTTCAAGAAGTCGTAGCTTCTGCTGCGTTACTTCTTGAACGGATGCACAGAAGTCGCTCGGCCAACGGCCGGCGTGAGGGGCGCAGAAATGGAATTCGCAGGCAAGACGGCACTCGTCACCGGGTCCGGCGCGATCGGCGGGCTGGGGCACGCGACGGCCAAGGTGCTGGCCGCGGGCGGGGCCGACCTGATCCTCACCGGCAGTGACGCCGAGCGCGGTGCTCAGGTGGTGGCGGACATACGCGCGGGCGGTGGCGGCTCTTTGGCCGGAACGGTGCGGTTCGTCGTCGCCGACCTGTCCGACCCGGCGGCTGTGCGGCAACTGGCCGACGGCGCCGGAACCGTCGACATACTGATCAACAACGCGAGTGTGATGACGTTCGCCCCGACCCCCGGGCAGGACCTCGCGGGCTACGACGCCGCCTTCGCCGTCAACGTGCGCGCACCGTTCCTGCTCACCGCGCTGTTCGCGGAGAAGATGGCCGCAAGGGGCGGCAGCATCGTCAACATCAGCTCCACCGCGGCCGGCCTCGGCATGCCGGGCATGGCCGTCTACGGCGCCACCAAGGCGGCGCTCGAATCGCTGACCCGCACCTGGGCGGCGGAGTTCGCCGAGTCGAACGTGCGGGTCAACGCCGTGGCCCCAGGGCCGATGCGCACTTCCAAGGTGGTCGCGGCGATGGGCCCGGACATGGGCGGCATGGGGCTGACCACCGCGCTCAAGCGCACGTCGGACCCGGCCGAAGTGGCTCAGGTGGTCGCCTTCCTCGCCGGTGACCGCGCCAGTTACGTAACCGGAGCGACCGTGGCCGCCGACGGCGGCCGGACCGCGATCTGAGGAGATCAGAACAGTGAATCGTCTTGCGGGGAAGCACGCACTGATCACCGGAGGAACGAGCGGCATCGGCCTGGAAACGGCCCGCCAGTTCCTCGCCGAAGGCGCGACCGTCGCCATCACCGGCCGCTCCCGGGAAAGGCTGGACGAGGCAGCCCGGCAACTGGAAGGCCCGTTGCTGACCATCGTCAGCGACGCCGGCGACGTACCCGGCCAGGCGGCACTCGCGGCACGGCTGCGGGCGGAGTGGCCGAAGCTCGACGTCCTGATGAGCAACGCCGCCGACGTCACCCACCTACCGCTCGACGCATGGACCGAGGAGGCGTTCGACAGGCTCGTCGCGACCAATCTCAAGTCGCCGTTCTTCCTGATCAGGGACCTGCTGCCGCTCTTCTCGCAGCAGTCCTCGGTCATTCTCGTCGGTTCGGTCTCCGCGTACATAGGACACGAGAACGCGACGGTCTACGGCGCGGCCAAGGCGGGGCTGCTCTCCTACACGCGCGGCCTGACCTACGAGCTGAAGGACCGGGGCATCCGCGTCAACGGACTGAGCCCGGGCCCGACCGTCACCAACGCGTTCGCCCCCCTCGGCCCCGAACGCCAGGCCGCCCTCTATGAGGAACTCCGGCGGACCGTACCCCTCCACCGCCTGGGAACCGCCACGGAGCTGGCCAAGGCGGCCGTGTACCTCGCCTCGGACGAATCCGCTTACACCGCGGGCACGGTGCTGCGGGTTGATGGGGGAGTCGGGGAGCTGGCGTATTGAGCAGCCTGAACAGCGAGGCGTTCGTCAGCCGATGTCGAGGACGGCCTTGCCGTGGAGGCGGCGTTCCATGAAGGTCGCGATGGCCTCGTCCACCCGGTCCCAGCCGCCGCGCCAGGCGATCTGGGGGTCCAGGTCGCCCGCGGTGAGTCGGGTGGCGAGCCAGGTGAGGTCCGGGCCGAGGTCGGGGCGTTCCAGCAGGAAGAACGTGACGATCGAGCGGTCGTGGCGGCCCGCGTCGCCGTAGAGGGCGCCGAAGGGGAACATTTCGGGCCGGCCCGTCACATGGCCTACGGAGACCAGGGTGCCGTGGGCGGCCAGGGTGTCGTACGCCGCTACGAGTTGGGGGCCGCCGACGAGGTCCACCACGCCGTACACCGGTTCGGCGATCTCCTCCGGGGCCGCGATCACCTCATGGGCGCCGAGGGCTCGTAGGGCGTCGCCGTGGGCGTCCGGGTCGCCGGTGGTGGCGATGACGTACGCGCCGCCGAGGCGGGCGAGTTGGACGGCGTACCGGCCGACGCCGCCGGTCGCGCCCGTGACCAGGATGCGGCGGCCGAGGGTGTCGCCGATCCGGCGCAGGGCGCGCAGCGCGCTGGCCGCCGCGACCGGGAGGGTGCTGAGCGCGCCCGGGTCGGCGCCTGCGGGCGGGGTGCCGATCATGCCGGTGTGTACGGCGCGCAGTTCGGCCCATGCGCCTGCCTCGCCCAGGGTGACGACGGGCGTTCCGGCGGCCGGGCCAGAGCCGTCGGCGGCGGCGCGCTCGACCACCCCGGCGGCGTCCCAGCCGAGCACCATGCCGTCGGGGGCCTCGGCGCGGTGGGCGGTCTCGCCGTAGTTGAGGGAGGTCGCGGTCACCCGGACGAGCGCCTCGTGCGGGGCGGGTACGGGGTCGGCGGTCTCGCCGAGGCGGAGACCGGAGGGGGCGGAGCTGTCGACGATCAGGGCGCGCATGGGGGCGTTCGCCTTTCCGGGAGGGGATGACGGCTCAGTTATGCCACTGAGTGGCATAAGCGCGCAAGTGGCATTCGCGTTCGCGTTACACTCGTCGTCGTGACTGCCGCCCCCACCTCGTCGCTGCGCGAACGCAAGAAGCGGCGCACCCGTCAGGCGCTGATCGACACCGCCCTGGAGCTGTTCACGGAGCGCGGCTTCGGCGGGGTCACGCTGGATGAGCTGTGCGAGGCGGTGGAGGTCTCCAAGCGCACGTTCTTCCGGAACTTCACCAGCAAGGAAGACGTCGCGATGGCCCCCCACCAGGACCTGTGGCGAGCCTTCCTGGAGGAGCTGGACACCGCGGACCCGGGCGGGCTGCCGCTGGTGGAGCTGGGGCGGGACGCGCTGCTGGCCGCGCTGGAGCGCGTGGACGACGAGGACTGGGCGCGCCGGTTCCTGCTCAGCAGCCAACTCGCCCTGCGGACCCCCTCGATGGGTGCGCACGGTCTCCAGTTCTGCGAGGTCACGACGCGGGAGGCGCGGGAGATCCTGCGGCGTCGGTTCGGCCTCGGCGGCGTGGACGACGTACGGCCCCGACTGGCCGTGGACATGTTGATCGCCGCGTTCCACTGCGCGGTCGCGGGCTGGGTGGACCAGGCAGGCAGTGCCACGCCCCCGGCCAAGCGGGACCTGGCCGTACGCCTCCGTGAGGCCGTCGCCGCCCTGCCGGGCAGCCTCACGATGTCCGTGGAGGGCTGACCGATGCGCGCGTGGACCCTGCCGGTGCTGCTGGTGCTCTGCGGTTCCGGTCTCGCGACCGGGCTGATCTTCAAGGGGAGCCCCGGTACGGCCGCGGCACTCCTGCTGGTGTTCGTGCTGCTCGCGGGCGTGAACTCGCCGCTCGTCTTCCCGCGGTCGATCGGCGCGCTGGAGGCGCAACGCCGCAGCGCGGCCGACGGCCGGCCCGTCGTCTACTGGCGGCCGGGCTGTGCGTACTGCCTCCGGCTGCGCACCCGGCTGGGCCACCGCGCCCGCCGGGCGCATTGGGTCGACATCTGGCGCGACCCGGAGGGAGCGGCGGCGGTGCGGGCGGCCAACGACGGCGACGAGACCGTGCCGACGGTCGTCGTGGCGGGCCGACCGCACACCAACCCCGATCCCGGCTGGGTGCGCGAGCAGCTCTCCAGCGCGGTCTGACGGCGGGCGTCAGACCGAGGCGATCACCAGGCCGAAGCCGAGGAAGACCGTGCCGATCAGGGTCATTCCTGCCATCGGGCCCACTATGTGGCGCCGCATCCAGACCCGGGCCTTCCGCGATTCGTCCGGGAGGTACATCACGTCCACCGTCCGGCCGGTCGCCAGCCCCAGGCCGACGCCCTGGATCGCGGTCCTGAACTCCACCTCGTGGCCCCGGTGGTCATGGAAGCGGATGACGGGCGTCGGGGTCGTATTCCGGTTCGCCTTCGGGCTCCCTTTTGGGTTCCCCTTCGGGTTCCCTTTTGGGTTCCCCTGCGGGTTCCGGTTCCGGGCCTGGTGGTCCATGGTGTTGGCGACCACGACCCCCTCCGTATGGATCCCCTCGCGACGCAGCCGTCGCACCAGCCGGGCGTCGCGCACGGCGCAGGCGTAGAGGAAGAGGCCGATCGCGATACACAGCAGACCGGCTCCGGGCATGGCCATCGTTGTACTCGCCTTTCGTCGTGTTCGGTTCCCCCGATCCGGAACTCAGGTTGTCACTTCCCGGCGCTCTGTCGCGAAGTGGCGGGGTGCGGGATCCTCCCGTGGCATGAGGAGACCCTTGAACCGTCGTGCGCGCGCCTGGGCCTGGCCCCTCGTCATCGGGCTGGTCTGCACCCTCACCTGGAGTTCCCCGGCCGGGGCCGATGCCTCGCGCGCCGGGATCGACACAGCTCTCGACACGATCCTCGCCGACCCCCTGCTGAAGGGCGGGGCCGCCGGGGTGGTGGTGGCCGACGCCGACTCCGGTGCCGTGCTGTACCGGCACCGGGCGGACGACCGGCTGATGCCCGCCTCCAACACCAAGCTGTTCACCTCGGCCGCCGCCATGGGCCTGCTCGGGCCCGACCACACCTTCCGGACCGACGTCCTGGGTGAGGGGACCCGCCACGGCCGCACCCTGCGCGGCGATCTGTATCTGCGCGGCACCGGCGATCCCACGATGCTCGCCGCGGACTACGACCGGCTGGCCAAGGACGTCGCCGACGCGGGCATCAGCCGGGTCACCGGGCGGCTGATCGCCGACGACACCCGGTTCGACGCGCAGCGCGCGGGCCGCTCCTGGGCGGCCGACGACGAGTCGTCGTACTACGCGGCGCAGATCTCCCCGCTCACCCTCGCCCCCGACACCGACTACGACGCGGGCAGCGTCATCGTCGAGGTCGCGCCGGGTGCCACCAAGGGGGAGCGGCCGAAGGTCACGGTCACGCCCGGGACCGCGTATGTACGTATCGACAACCGGGCGACCACCGGCAGCGGCGGCCTCACCGTCGAACGGCGGCACGGCAGCAACACCATCACCGTCAGCGGCGCCATCGCGGCCGGGGCGCAGACCGCCAAGGAGTGGGTCAGCGTCTGGGAGCCCACCGGGTACGCCGCGGCCGTGTTCGCCGACGCGCTCAAGAAGCACGGCGTACGCATGGAAGGGCCCACCCGGCTCGGCCGGGCCACGCCACAGGACGCGCGGCCGCTCGCCGCGCATCGGTCGATGCCGCTCAAGAAGCTGCTGATCCCGTTCATGAAGCTGTCGAACAACATCCACGCCGAGGTGCTGACCAAGGCCATCGGCTACGAGACGGCGGGCCGGGGCACCTGGGACGCCGGGCTGGCCGCCATCGCCGACTACCTCAAGAAGCTCGGCGTGGATACCGGAGCGGCGCGCCAGGTCGACGGGTCCGGGCTGTCCCGGATGGACAACATCGCGGCCGGGCAGCTCGCCGAGCTGCTGCTGTCGGTCCGTCAGCAGCCCTGGTACGCGGACTGGTACGGCTCGCTGCCGGTGGCCTGCGCCCCGGACCGCTTCGTCGGCGGCACGCTGCGCTCGCGCATGTGCGGCACCCCGGCGGCGGGCAACGCGCGCGGCAAGACCGGCTCCCTGACCGGCGCCTCCGGGCTCTCCGGCTACGTCACCGACGCGGACGGCCGGGAGCTGGTCTACAGCATCGTCCTCAACAACTACCTCGCGCCGTCCGTGAAGAGCCTGGAGGACGCCATCGTGGTGACGCTCGCGAAGTCCGGCGAGGGCCGCACCGAGGCGGTGCGACCCCGTGCCGTACGAGGTGGAAGCACGGCGGACCTGGAGTGCTCCTGGATCAAGCCCCGGCGCTGCTGAGCGCCAGCGTGAGGGCGGCCGTCCCCGCCTCCGCGTCGGCGGACGGCCCGCCCACCACCTCCACCCGCCACGGCGCCGAGGGCCGGTCGGCCTCGGCGCGCAGGGTCTCCCCGTCCCGTACGACGGTGAAGGCGACGGCCGTCGAGCCGTCCGGGGCCGGGACCCGCACGGTGACCCCGGTGCCGGGCAGGGCGGAGGGTTCGTAGACCCGCAGCGTGATGCCGTCCGCCCAGTCCGCGTCCGGCCGGTCGTACGCCGCGCCGAACGGGATCACCGCGCCCGGCCGCGCCAGCAGCGGCACGCTCAGGAAGCCGTGCCGCTCGTGCACCCAGCGCGGGCCGCGCACGGTCCGGCCGCTCAGCACATGGGTCCACACCCCGTCCGGTACGTAGTACGCGACCTCGCCCTCGTCGTCGAAGACCGGCGCGACCAGCAGATCGCCGCCGAGCATGTACTGCCGCTCAAGCCCCGCGCACCCCGGGTCGCCGGGGAATTCGAGGACCATGGCGCGCATCACCGGCACGCCCTCGCCGTGCGCCTGCCGCGCCGCCTCGTACAGGTACGGCATCAGCCGCAGCTTCAGCCGGGTGAAGAAGCGTAAGCCCGCGACCGACTCCTCGTCGAAGTGCCACGGCACGCGGTACGAGGACGAGCCGTGCAGCCTGCTGTGCGAGGACAGCAGTCCGAAGGCGATCCAGCGCTTGAAGAGCGCGGGGTCGGGGGTGCCCTCGAAGCCGCCGATGTCATGGCTCCAGAAGCCGAAGCCGGACAGCCCGAGGGAGAGCCCGCCGCGCAGCGATTCGGCCATCGCCTCGTACGTGGACTCGCAGTCGCCGCCCCAGTGCACCGGGTACTGCTGGCCGCCCGCGGTCGCGGAGCGCGCGAAGACGACGGCCTCGCGCTCACCCCGCCGCTCGCGCAGCGCCTCGAAGACGGTGCGGTTGTACAGGTGGGTGTAGTAGTTGTGCATCCGCTCGGGGTCGGAGCCGTCCGCGTACACCACGTCCAACGGCACCCGCTCGCCGAAGTCGGTCTTGAAGCAGTCCACGCCCATGTCGAGCAGCGCGGTCAGCTTCTCGGCGTACCAGGCGCGCGCGGCGGGGCTGGTGAAGTCGACCAGGGCCATGCCGGGCTGCCACAGGTCCCACTGCCATACGGAGCCGTCCGGCCGCTTCAGCAGATGACCGGCCGCCTTGCCCTCGGCGAAGAGCGGGGAGCGCTGCGCGATGTACGGGTTGATCCATACGCAGACGCGCAGGCCCCGGTCGTGCAGCCGTCGCAGCATGCCCGCCGGGTCGGGGAAGACGCGCGGATCCCAGGTGAAGTCGCACCAGTGGTGCTCGCGCATCCAGAAGCAGTCGAAGTGGAAGACGGACAGCGGCAGTTCCCGCTCGGTCATGCCGGCCACGAAGCCGGTGACCGTCTCCTCGTCGTAGGAGGTGGTGAAGGAGGTGGACAGCCACAGCCCGAAGGACCAGGCGGGCGGCAGCGCGGGGCGGCCGGTGAGGGCGGTGTAGGTGCGCAGGATGTCCTTGGGGGTGGGCCCGTGGATGACGTAGTACGTCAGCTCCTGGCACTCGGCGCTGAACTGGATCCGGGAGACCGCCTCCGAGCCGACCTCGAAGGAGACCTCGCCGGGGTGGTCGACGAAGACGCCGTAGCCCGCGTCGGTGAGGTAGAAGGGGACGTTCTTGTAAGCCTGTTCGGTGGCGGTGCCGCCGTCGGCGTTCCAGATGTCGACGGTCTGGCCGTTCTTCACCAGCGGGCCGAAGCGCTCGCCGAGGCCGTACGCGGAGGTGCCGACGCGTAAGAGCAGCCGTTCGCGCAGATAGTGGCGGCCGTCGGCGGTCTCCATGATGCCCGCGTCCTTCGGCCCGCTGCTGGTGAGCGTGCGCCCCTCCGCCTCGAAGGCGACGCGCCAGGGGCCGGTGCGGGCGATGCGCACGGTGAGGGCGCCGGAGGTGAGCCGGGCCTCGTCCTCGTCGCAGCACGCCTCGGCCTCGTCGTGCGCCGTGGCCAGCTCGAACGACGGGCCACGGTCCGTCCCGCCCGCGAAGTGGGTGAGCCGGACCCCGATCACGCCGGGCATCGGCGCGGTGCAGGTCAGGGTGAGGGCCGGGCCCTTGAGGAGGTCGCCGCGGTGGCGGACCGGATGGGTGGGGGCGTGCACGGTGAGGCTGCCGGGGCCGGTCTCCACGTCGAGGACCCCGGTCGGATACCCCGGGGTGATGCCCTCGCGCAGCAGCCAGTAGCCGTCGCTGAACTTCATGTGCGGCGCTCCTCGATTGCGTTACTTGACCGCGCCCGCGGCGATGCCGCGGGTCAGGGTCCGCTGGAAGATCAGGAAGAAGATGACCGCGGGGACCACGCCGAGCAGGGCGGCCGCGTTGGTCATGGTGGCGTCCATCAGCCGCTGGCCCTGGAGGACGCCGAGGGCGACCGACACCGTCTGGTTGTCGTTGGAGATCAGCATCACCAGCGGCAGCAGGAACTCGTTCCAGGTCCAGATGAAGAAGAACACCAGCAGCACCCCGATGGTCGGGCGGCTGACCGGCACCACCACCCGCCACAGCACCTGCCACTTGTTCGCCCCGTCGATCCGGGCCGCCTCGATGATCTCCCGGGGGAAGGCGCCGAGTACGGAGGAGAGCAGATACGTGCCGAACGCGGCCTGGATCACGCTGAAGACGAGGATCACGCTCAGCCGGGTGTCGTACAGCCCGACCTCCTTCGACAGGTAGTAGACGGGGTAGACCAGCGCCTCCTGCGGCAGCATGTTCGCCAGCACGAAGAAGGCCAGCACCCAGGGTCGGCCCTTCACCCGGCCGATGCCGATGGCGTACGCGTTGAGCACGGACAGCACGGCGGCGCCGATCGCCACCGACCCCGAGATCAGCACGGAGTTGATCAGCTTCCGCCCGAAGTCGACCCGCTCCCAGAAGTCCGTGATCCCGTCCAGATGGAGCCCCCGCGGCAGGCTCAGCGGCCCGTTCGCGGAGTACTCGGCGGGCGACTTGACCGCGTTGAGGGCGACCACCAGGAACGGCAGCACCATGAGGACGGCCGCCACGATCAGCGCGGCCAGCACCGGATATCGCCTTAAGGCCCTCATCGCTCCTGGTCCTCCGCCCTCGTCTGGAGGCGCAGGGCGGCCAGGGCCAGCGCCAGGATGATCACGGTGAGCACGGTCGAGACCGCGGAGCCGTAGCCGACCTGCGTCTTCTCGAAGAACGACTGGAAGGAGAAGTACGAGGGGACATTGGTCGCCCCGCCCGGGCCGCCCTTGGTGAGCACGTACACCGCGCCGAACACCTTGAGCGCGGCGATCGTGCACCACAGCAGCACGACGTAGATCTCGGGGCGGATCTGCGGCAGCGTCACGTGCCAGAACCGCCGCCACCACGAGGCGCCGTCCAGCTCTGCCGCCTCGTACAGCGCCGGGTCGACGCGCTGGAGGCCCGCCATGAACACCACCAGCGGAAAGCCCAGCTGCACCCACACCATCACGCCCATCACGCTGTACAGCGCGAAGTCCGGGTCGCCCAGCCAGTCGTGGCGCAGCGAGCCGAGGCCCACGGCCTTCAGCAGATCGTTGAGGGCGCCGTCCTCGGGGGCCAGGATCCAGCTCCAGACGATGCCCGCCACCGCGATCGGCAGCACCTGCGGAAGGTAGAAGCAGGCGCGCAGGACGCTCGCGGTGCGGGCGCCGAAGTACTTGCCGACGAAGTCGAACAGCGCGGCGGCCAGCACCAGCCCGAGCGCGGTCGGGATCGCCGCCATGGCCACCACCATGGCGAGACTGTGCCGGAAGGACTCCCAGAAGGCGTCGTCGTCCAGGAGGGTCCGGTAGTTCTCCAGCCCGGTCCACCGCGGGGTGCCGACGCCTTGCCAGTCGGTGAAGCTGATCCCGGTGTTCATCAGGAACGGGACGACGATGATGGCGAGGAACGCCAGCGCGCCGGGGATCAGGAAGAGGCTGTACGGATACTCGCGGCGTGCCTTCATCCCTTCGGCGCGCCCGCCTCGTACGCCTTCTCCAGCGCGTCCAGATAGGCGTCGGGCTTCGCGCTGCCCGTCATCAGCTTCTGGGTCTCGGAGACGAGGGTGTCGTAGAAGCCGGGCACCGGCCAGTCCGGGTAGAACGCGAGGCCGTCGCGGTCGGAGTAGGCGGTGAAGTCCTGGATCAGCTTCTTCGCCTTGGGGTCGGTGATCGCGGCCGGATCGGCGGCCACGGGCACGCCGCCCTTGTTGCCCAGGGTGTTCTGGATGCCCTTCTTCATCGTGATGTCGATGAAGTCGTACGCGAGTTGCTTGTTCTTCGCGCCCTTGGGGACGACCCACAGATTGCCGCCGGAGCCGAGCGTCAGCTTCGAGCCGGGGAAGGGGAACGTGCCCCACTCGTCCTTGATCTCCGACTTGAAGCGGCCGAACCACCAGCTGCCGGAGAAGAACATCGGATACTTCCCCGCGATGAACGCCGCGCCCGCGTCCTCGGCCTTGGTGCCGCTCGAACTCTTCGCGATCCAGCCCTTCTTCACCCAGTCGGCGAAGGTGGTGGCGCCGTACGTCCAGGCGGCGTCGTGGAAGTCGGGCTTGCCCTTGTACTGCTCGTACGCGTCCACCCAGGAGCGGTCGGCCTTGGTGAGGGCCAGCTGGTAGACGTACTGCTGGGCAGGGTACTCGGCGCCCGCGCTCGCGAGCGGGGTGACGCCCTTGCCCTTGAACGCCTCCAGCGCGGCGGTGAACTCCGCAGCGGTGGTGGGGACCTTCACCTTGTGCTTCTCGAAGAGGGTCTTGTTGTAGAAGACCATCGTGTACTCGGCGTAGTTCGGCACCCCGAACCACTTGCCGGAGCCCATCACGCCCTGCGCGTCGTACCGGCTGGTGGTGCGCACCCCGGGCTGGAGCGGCTTGTCCCAGCCGCGCTTGGTGACCTCCGGGGTCAGGTCGGTGAGCAGCCCCTGCTTGGAGAGCAGCCCGGTGGTGGCGTTGCCCTTGTTGTACTCCATGAGATCGGGCGCGCTGTCCGACCCCAGCACCATCGAGGCGGTCTTCTGGATCTGTTCGAAGCCCTTCTCCTCGAACTTCACCGTCACGCCCGGATGGCTCTTCTTGAACTCCTCGATCGCCTGGTTCCAGGCCGCGCCCATCGCCCCGTTGGGCGCCTCGTAATGCCATAACGTGAGCGTCTTGCCGTCCCCGGCCTCGTCCCCACCGCCCCCGCATCCCGCCAGGACCAGGGCCCCAGCGAGCGCGGCCGCGATGACGGGCCCCGTTCGGCTCGTCCGTCGTTCCGTCCGTTTCCGTGCCGTCAACATCCACTGCCTCCGGGAGGGTTGGGAGGAATGTGCACGTGCAACGTTCGTCGAAGCGCTTCGATGGGCAGAGGTATAGGTGGGCGCGGAGAGGTATGTCAATGGCGTTGACAAAATGCTGGGGAAGCCCGTGCGGCCCGAGCCCGTGTGGCTCGTACGCTCAGGCGCGGGGGAGGGACTCCGCCAGTCGGCTCCGGCCCGCCCAGGCCACGGCCAGCGCCAGCGCGGCGGCCGTCACGGGGGCGGGGTAGGCGGCGGCCGGGCCCAGGTGGTCGACGGTCCAGCCGCCCGCCGCCGCGCCCGCGGAGATGCCGGTGAGCAGGCCGGTGTAGGCGAGCGTCATGCCCTCGTTGAGACGGGCGGCCGGAACCAGCCGGTGGACCAGGGTCATGCCGGTGATCATCGTGGGGGCCGTGGCCATGCCCGCCAGGAACAGGAGCGGGGCCAGGACGGCGAGGCTGTCCGCGGTGAGCAGCGGGAGCACGGCCAGGGCCATGGCGGCGACACCGGCCACGAAGCGGTCGGCCGCCGAACCGCGCGGCGGGAGCGCGCCGAAGACCAGCCCGGCCGCGCCGGACCCGGCCGCCTGGAGGGCGAGGACCGCGCCGCTCGCCGAGGAGCCGCCGTACGCGCCGACCGCGGCGACCGTCACGACCTCCATCGAGCCGAAGACGGCGCCGGTCGCCAGGAAGGCCACCAGCACGACCCGCAGCCCGGGCGTGCGCAGGACGCGGGCCGGGGCGGCGGGGCGCGGGTGTGCCGGCGGCTCGGTGCGGCGCTGGGCGGCGAACAGCAGCGTGCCGGTGACCAGCAGTGCCGCCGCCGTCAGCAGCCCGGCCTCCGGGAAGGCCGCCGTGCACAGCACCATGGCCAGCGCCGGGCCCGCCATGAAGCAGACCTCGTCGACGACCTGCTCGAAGGAGTTCGCGGTGTGCCGTGCGGCGGGGTCGTCCCGGTGCAGCGCGGCCCAGCGGGCGCGGGTCATCGAGCCCAGGCTGGGCACGCCCGAGGAGCCCGCCGCGCAGCAGAACAGCGTCCAGGCCGGGGCGCCGCCGCGTACGCACAGCAGCATCGCGGTGGCGCCGAGCGCGAAGACGGCCACGGCGGGGGCCGCGATCCGCGCTTGCCCGTACCGGTCGGTCAGCCGCCCGAGCAGCGGCCCCGCGAGCGCCGTCGCGCCGACCCCCGTCGCCGAGACGGCGCCCGCCAGGGCGTACGAGTCGCGCACCGTGGCGATCATGAGCACCGTGGAGACGCCCAGCATGGCCCCCGGCAGCCGCCCGGCGAGCGCGCACAGCGTGAAGGCGAGCGTCCCGGGCGCACGGAAGATCCGGCGGTACGGGGCGAGCGGCGACCGACGGGGCGGCGCGGGCCGGGAAGGGGTGGGCCGGGGGACGACGGGTCGGGACGCGAGGAAGAGGATCACCCTTTTTACGGTCCCGGCCCCGCCCCGAGCCCGTCCAACACCTGATCCGGGCCCATTCACGCACTGCCGTTGTCAATTCCCGGGCAGGATGGGCCGCGTGAACCGGGACATCGAGCCGCGCCTGCTGCGCGCCTTCACCGCCGTCGCCGACGAACTGCACTTCACCCGCGCCGCCGCCCGGCTCTACGTCGCCCAGCAGGCGCTCAGCCGCGACATCCGCCGACTCGAACGCGAGCTGGGCGCGGAACTGTTCGTCCGCACCACCCGGCAGGTCGCCCTCACGGCGGCGGGCGAGCGGCTGCTCCCGTACGCCCGCCGGGCGCTCCAGGCGCAGGACGAACTGGCCGCGGCCTTCAGCGGGGCCGAGCGCCGCCCGCTGCTGGTCGATGTCGCCGCCCCGGTGTCCACCGGGAGCCGGGTGCTCGCCGAGGCGCGCCGCCTCGCCCCCGACACCGAGCTGGTGGCCCGCTTCCACAGCGGCCTCACCGGCGCCGCCGCCGAGCTCCTGGCCGGGCGGCTGGACGTCTCCTTCGGCCGCGCCCACGGCCTGGACCCCGCCGTCCTGGCCCGCCTCGACCACCGTCCGGTCCGCCACGAGCGCATCGCCGTACTCCTCCGCGACGACCACCCCCTCGCCCGCCTGCCCGCCGTACCGCTGTCCGCGCTCGCGGGCGAGACCCTGTACGCGGCGGCGGGCAACGAGGCCACCGCCGAGTGGACCGACCTGGCCGCCCAGCTCTTCGCGGGGCGCGGCATCGCGATGGCCGAACCGTTCCCGGAGATCGAGGGGGACGCCGAATTCATCCGCGTGGTGACCAAGCGCCGCTGGTCGGTCCTGGCCAGCGAGGTCTTCACCGATCTGCCCGGCACCGTGCTGCGCCCGCTCGCCGACCCGGTACCGCTCTCACCGGTCTCCATGGTCTGGCGCCGCGGTCTCGTCCACCCCGCGCTGGACGCCCTCCACGCGGCGGTACGGACCCTCGCCGCCGGGGGCCGCTGGCTCCACCGCCCGCCCGGCGCCTGGCTGCCGCGCCCGGAGGCGGGCCTCGGCGGCCTCTGAAGGGACGCGATCCGCGTTCAGCGCCTCACGGCACCCCGTCCCGGTGGGTGAGAGCAAGGTTTCGTGCCGGTCACCTGTCGGCACAGCTTGGTAATCCGTCGTGCCTACCGTCAGGAAGCGACACCGAGCACCGTGGAGGCGCGATGACTGCCCCGACCACCACCGCCGCCCGCAAGGGAGGCCGCTGGATCGAGGAGTGGGACCCGGAGGACGAGACGTTCTGGCGGGAGAAGGGGGAGCGGATAGCGACCCGGAACCTGGTCTTCTCCATCCTGTCCGAGCACATCGGCTTCTCCATCTGGAGCCTGTGGTCGGTGATGGTGCTGTTCATGGGCCCGGAGTACGGGGTCGACCCGGCCGGGAAGTTCTTCCTGGTCGCGATGCCCACCCTGGTGGGCGGGATCCTGCGCGTTCCGTACACCTTCGCCGTGGCCCGCTTCGGCGGGCGCAACTGGACGATCATCAGCGCCGCGATGCTGCTGGTGCCGTCGGTGGCGGCCGCCGTGGTGATGGAGCCCGGCACCTCGTACACCACGTTCATGGTGGTCGCGGCGCTCACCGGGGTCGGCGGCGGGAACTTCGCGTCCTCCATGACCAACATCAACTCCTTCTACCCGCTGCGGAAGAAGGGCTGGGCGCTCGGGCTCAACGCGGGCGGCGGCAACATCGGGGTGCCGGTCATCCAGCTGATCGGCCTGCTCGTCATCGGCACGGCCGGGGCCTCCCACCCGCGGATCGTGCTGGCCGTCTACGTTCCGCTGATCGTGGTCGCGGCCGTCCTCTCGGCGCTCTTCATGGACAACCTGGCGCCGGTGAAGAACGACGGCGGGGCGGCCCGGGAGGCGGCCCGGGACGGGCACACCTGGATCATGGCGCTGCTCTACGTCGGCACCTTCGGCTCGTTCATCGGCTACAGCTTCGCCTTCGGTCTGGTGCTGCAGAACCAGTTCGACCGCACCCCGCTCCAGGCCGCCTCGCTCACCTTCATCGGCCCGCTGCTCGGCTCCCTCATCCGCCCCGTCGGCGGGCGGCTGGCCGACCGCTACGGCGGCGCGCGGATCACGCTGTGGAACTTCGCCGGGATGGCCGCCGCCACGCTCGTGGTCGTCTACGCCTCCGCGCAGAAGTCGCTGACCGTCTTCCTCACCGGATTCATCGTGCTCTTCGTCCTCAGCGGGCTCGGCAACGGCTCCACGTACAAGATGATCCCCGGCATCTTCCAGGCCAAGGCCGCCGCCCGGGGGCTCATCGGCGAGGAGGCCGCGGCGTACGGGCGGCGGCTGTCCGGCGCGGCGATGGGGCTGATCGGGGCGGTCGGCGCGCTCGGCGGCCTCGGCATCAACCTGGCCTTCCGGCAGTCGTTCGGCAGCGCCCACTCCGGCACCCCGGCCTTCGTCTCCTTCCTCGCCTTCTACGCCCTGTGCTCGGCGGTGACCTGGGCCGTATACCTCCGCCGCACCCCGGCCGCGGCCCGGCCCGCGGGGGCCGGTGTGCCGGAGGAGCGGACGGCGCAGCAGCCCGCCTACGCGGATGTATGAGCCCGTGGTGTAGGCGTACGGTCGGTGGGTGCCCGTGACCGTACGCCCCGTTACACCCGGGAAACTTCCCGGAACCGCGTCCGTCACGGGACGGCGCCAGGATGACGACTCACCTCAAGGCGCGCATACGACACTGAACCGGGACGAGAGCCAGAGCCACATGCAGCGAGACCACCATCAGGCGACGACCGTCGGCCCCCTCGAGGGGTTCACCGTCGGCGTCACCGCCGCGCGCCGCGCCGATGAACTCGGCGCCCTGCTGCTACGGCGCGGCGCGGCCGTCGTGCACGCTCCGGCGCTGCGGATCGTCCCGCTCTCCGACGACTCCGAACTGCTCACCGCGACCAAGCAGTTGGTCGACCACGCCCCCGACGTGGTGGTCGCCACCACCGCCATCGGCTTCCGCGGCTGGGTCGAGGCCGCCGACGGCTGGGGGCTGGGCGACGCCCTGCTGAACCGGCTGCGCGACGTCGAGCTGCTGGCCCGCGGGCCCAAGGTGCGCGGTGCCATTCGGGCCGCCGGGCTCACCGAGAAGTGGTACCCGGCCTCCGAATCGATGGCCGAGGTGCTCGACCGGCTGTTGGAGGAGGGCGTCGAGGGGCGCCGCATCGCCGTCCAGCTGCACGGCGAGCCGCTGCCCGGCTTCGTCGAGTCGCTGCGCGCCGGGGGTGCGGAGGTGGTCGGCGTGCCGGTCTACCGGTGGATGCCGCCGGAGGACATCGGGCCCGTCGACCGGCTGCTGGACGCCACGGTCGCCCGCGCCGTGGACGCCCTCACCTTCACCAGCGCCCCCGCCGCCGCGAGCCTGCTGGACCGGGCCGAGCGGCGCGGCATGCGCGCGGATCTGCTCGACGCGCTGCGTCACGATGTGCTGGCCGCGTGCGTCGGGCCGGTGACCGCGCTGCCGCTGGAGGCCCTCGACGTCCCCACCAGCCAGCCCGAACGCTTCCGGCTCGGCCCCCTCGTCCAGCTCCTCACCGCCGAACTGCCGGGCCGTGTGCGGCCCCTGCCGGTCGCCGGGCGGCGCCTGGAGATCCGTGGCCACGCGGTGGTCGTGGACGGCGAGCTGCGCACTGTCCCGCCCGCCGGGATGGCCCTCCTGCGGGCCCTCGCCCGGCACCCGGGCTGGGTCGTGGCCCGTGCCGACCTGCTGAAGGTGCTGCCGGGGGCGGGGCGCGACGAGCACGCCGTGGAGACGGCGATGGCTCGCCTGCGCGTTGCGCTGGGCGCGCCGCAGCTGATCCAGACGGTGGTCAAGCGGGGGTATCGGCTGGCCCTGGACCCGGTGGCCGACACGAAGTACGGCGACGCGTAGGTGCGGGTGCGGGGTGGGTTGCTGCCCCTTGCGCTTGCGTCGCCGGGTGCGGCCCGGTGGCCGCGTTGTGCCCACCTGTCCCTCCCCCAGCTACCGCTGGGAGGTGCCCCGCGGCGGAACGGTTGCCCACAACGGGTCCGAACTCCAGCCCCTCCGGCGATTGAGGAGCGGGGGTTTGGGGGCGGAGCCCCCAACCTGAGGCCGGGGCGGGGTATCGGGCCGGGCTTGGGCCGGGCACTCTGGAGGGGAGCCCCGGGAGGTGACAGGAACATGGCGGTGGACGCCTTCGACCTGCGGTTCGACTCCGGGCGGATCTGCCTGGACCTGGTGGCCACCGTCGACGGACGCCTCAGCGAGACCCCCGTAGAACGCCTCGACGGCGTCGAACCCCTCAGGGCGTGGCTGCTCGGCACCGGGCTCATCCCCCGCGGCGAAGCCCTCGACGCCGTCGACAGCGCCTGGCTCACCCGCTTCCGGGCCGCCCGCGACCTCCTGCACCGCATCGTGCACACGGAGGTCGAGGGAAGGGCCGCGGGGCCGGACCTGGAGCGGGTGAACGCGCTCGCCGCCACCGCCCCGCCCGCCGTAAGGGCCGTACGCGCCACCGACGGCACCCTCGTCGCCCGGCTCGCCGCCGCACCCGACTGCGGGGCGCTGCTCGCGCAGATCGCCCGCGACGCCGTCGCCCTGCTCACCGACCCCGTCGCGCGCGGGCAGCTGCGGCACTGCGAGGGGGAGAGCTGCTCACTGGTGTACCTGGACACCTCGCGGGGGCGGCGCCGCCGCTGGTGCTCCAGCGAATTGTGCGGCAATCGGGAGCGCGTGGCACGCCACCGACGCCGTTCAAACCCAAAGCACGAGCAAAACATGAACGAGTTTCAGACATGACGCAGGCCCCGGATGGGGGGACCGGGGCCTGCGGGGCGGTGTTTGGGGAGGGAGCCCTTTATGGTGGCCGACGCCCGCCCGGCGCCGGGTTCTCGGGCTCAAGTACGTGCCGTGGCCCGGCAAATGTTCACCGCAGAAGTGGGAGGAATGTCACAGGGTTGTGAATGAACTGCGGATCATTCCAGCCCGTACGCCCCTCGACCCAGCGCCTTGCGTACGCAAAGATGCCCTCGTGACCGAGAGGACGACACCGGACGACGCGCTGATGCGCGCGCTCTATGCGGAGCATGCGGGCCCGCTTCTCGCCTTCGTCCTGCGCCTGGTCGCAGGCGACCGGCACCGCGCCGAGGACGTGGTTCAGGAGACGCTTTTACGGGCATGGCGCAACGCCGACCAGCTGCAGCGCAGCGGCGGTTCCGTACGCCCGTGGCTGGTAACCGTGGCTCGCCGCATCGTCATCGACGGCCACCGAAGCCGCCGTGCCCGCCCCCAAGAGGTCGACGCGGCCCCCCTTCATGTCATGCCCGCAGCAGATGACATAGATCGGGCGCTCCGTCAGATGACCATTTCCGATGCCCTGAATGACCTGTCCGATGCGCACAGAGAAGCGCTCGTCGAGACATACTTCAAGGGACGGACGGTGAGTGAGGCTGCGGGAGTGCTGCGCGTGCCGCCCGGGACCGTACGTTCCCGGGTTTACTACGCGCTGCGTTCGCTCAAGCTCTCACTTGAGGAACGGGGGGTCTCGGCATGATGCCGACAGCGGACGACCAGCAGCACACCGCCGTCGGCGCCTACGCGCTCGGCGTCCTCGACGCGGCCGACGCGGCCCGCTTCGAGGAGCACCTGATCGGGTGCGACCGGTGTGCGGCCGAGCTGGACGGGCTGATGGGCATCCCCCCGCTGCTGGCGGACTACGCGACCAACGCGGACGGCACGGCCGTCCGCGACCCCGCCGCTCTCACCGCCCGCCCCGGGCCCGAGATGCTGGGCCGACTGCTGGACGAGGTGACGGTCAGCCGCCGCGCGAAGAGCCGCAGGCGGCTTTTCCTCGTCGCGGCCGCGGGCCTTCTGATCGTCGGCGGCCCGCTCGCGGGCGCCGCGGTCAACTCGGGCGGCGACGACGGCGGTGGCGGCACGAATCCCCCGGCCGCCGCGGCCAACCCGGCGCAGGCGGCCTACGACCAGGGCAAGAAGTACAGCTCGGTGGACCCCGCGACCAAGGTGGACGCCTCGGTCTCGCTGGCCCAGAAGGGCTGGGGCACCGCCATCGCGCTCAAGCTGGGCAACCTCAAGGGGCCCAAGAGCTGCGATCTGATCGCCATCGGCAAGGACGGTCACGAGGAGACCGTCACGACGTGGGCCGTGCCCAGCGCGGGCTACGGGATCAAGGACGGCGACGGCTCCCGCTGGAACAAGGAGCCGCTGTACGCGCAGGGCGGCGCGGCGATGAACGAGAGCGACATCGCCCGCTTCGAGGTCCGCACCCTCGACGGCCAGCGACTGGCCGAAGTCAATATCTGAGTGGTCAATATCTGAGTGGCGCGCACGGGTGGGTGTACGGTTGACGGCTGCCCTATGTACACAGAAGGGGGCTTGGGTGGCCGCGCAGAACGCCACGCAGAACGTTACGCGGAACGTCACGCACGAAAGCCGGACGGCCCCGCCGCGTGACGGTGGGGACGGAATCCGGGACCGTGAGATCCGGATCGAACAGACCCATCTGGACCGTGTGTACCGCCGTCTCGAGGAGAAGATCCACGAGGCGGAGTTCCTCATGAACGACGCCGCCAAGCGCGGCCAGGTCGGCACCCCGGGCGCACTCGCCGAGCGCGACGCCCAGGTGTTCCGGGCCGGGGTCCACCTCAACCGGCTGAACAGCGAGTTCGAGGACTTCCTCTTCGGCCGCATCGATCTGCTCCTCGGCAAGGACGGCGAGCGCGGCCCGGACGGTGCGTACACCTCCGTGGATCCCGCCGACAACGCCATCCGGCCGGGCGAGGACGGTGCGGGCGGGGACCGCGCGGAGATCGCGGAGACCCTGCACATCGGCCGCATCGGAGTGCTGGACGCCGACTACTCCCCGCTGGTGATCGACTGGCGGGCCCCCGCCGCCGCCCCCTTCTACCGCTCCACCCCGGTCGCCCCCGGCCGGGTCGTCCGCCGCCGCGTGATCCGCAGCAAGGGCCGCCGGGTGCTCGGCGTCGAGGACGACCTGATGCGCCCCGAGCTGACCGCGACCCTCGGCGGCGAGGTGCTGCCGGTGGTCGGCGACGGCGCGCTGATGGCCGCGCTCGGCCAGGCCCGCGGCCACACCATGCGCGACATCGTCGCCTCCATCCAGGCCGAGCAGGACATGGTGATCCGCGCCCCCGCCGCCTCCGTCACCGAGGTCGAGGGCGGCCCCGGCACCGGCAAGACCGCGGTCGCGCTGCACCGCGCGGCGTATCTGCTCTACCAGGACCGCAGGCGGTACGCGGGCGGCATCCTGGTCGTCAGCCCCACCCCGCTGCTCGTCGCGTACACCGAGGGCGTGCTGCCCTCGCTGGGCGAGGAGGGCCAGGTGGCGATCCGCGCGGTCGGCTCCCTGGTCGAGGGCGCCGAGGCCACCACGTACGACGAACCGGCCGTGGCCCGGATCAAGGGCTCCTCGCGCATGCTGAAGGTCCTGCGCAAGGCGGCCCGTGGCGCCCTGGAGCTGCCGCCCGCGGACCCGGCCACCGACGGCGGCGGCCAGCTGAGTCTGGACGACATGACCGAGACGCCCGGCAGAGGAGAGAGACCCGGCGGGCCGCCCGAGCGTCTGCGGGTCGTCGCCTTCGGCGCCCGTATCGAGCTGGACGCCGAGGAGCTGCGCCGCATCCGGCAGAACGTGCTGGGCGGCACCGCGCCCGTCAACCTGCTGCGCCCGCGCGCCCGTCGGCTGCTGCTGGACGCCCTGTGGGCCCGTACAGGAGGCCCGCGGCGCTATACGGACCCCGAACTGGCCGCCGAGGCGCGCGAGGGCTTCGACGAGGACATCTCAGGCGAGGACGCGTTCGCCGACTTCCTCGACGCCTGGTGGCCCGAGCTGACCCCGCGCTCCGTGCTCGCCGCGATGGCCGAAGAGAAGCGGCTCATCCGCTGGTCACGCCGGGTGCTGAACCCGCGCGAGGCCCGGCTGGTGGCCCGCTCCCTGGCCCGGCTGGGCCCGGCCGGGCACGGCCCGCTGTCGGTGCACGACGTGGCGCTGCTGGACGAGCTGTACACCATCCTGGGCGCCCCGGCCCGTCCGGCGAAACCCCGCGAGGTCGATCCGCTGGACCAGCTCACCGGGCTGGACGAGCTGACCACGTTCGCCGACCGCTCCGCCCCCCGGCGCGGCCGCGCGGACCGGGCGGAGCAGGAGCGCGCCGACTACGCGCACATCATCGTCGACGAGGCCCAGGACCTGACGCCCATGCAGTGGCGGATGGTCGGGCGGCGCGGCCGTCACGCCACGTGGACGGTGGTCGGCGACCCGGCGCAGTCCTCCTGGTCCGCTCCGGACGAGGCGGCCGAGGCCCGTGACGAGGCGCTGGGCACCCGTCCGCGCCGCCGCTTCACCCTCACCGTCAACTACCGCAACCCGGCGGAGATCGCCGAGCTGGCCGCCAAGGTCCTCGCGCTCGCGATGCCCGGCACCCCCTCGCCCCGCGCGGTCCGCTCGACCGGCGCCGTCCCGCGGTTCGCGCCGCTCCCGGCGCAGCCGGACGGCGACCTGGGAAGCCACGTCCGCGGCGAGGCGGCCCGGCTGCTGGACGAGGTGGACGGCACGGTCGGCGTCGTCGTCGCCATGGGCCGCCGGGAGCAGGCCCGCCGCTGGCTGGCCGGGCTCGGCGAGCGGGTGGTGGCGCTGGGCAGCCTGGAGGCCAAGGGGCTGGAGTACGACGCGACGGTGGTGGTCTCGCCCGCCGAGATCGCCGACGAGTCACCGGCCGGGCTGCGGGTGCTGTACGTGGCGCTCACCCGGGCGACCCAGCGGCTGACGGTCGTCCCGGGGGAGCGCGACGACCCGGACCGGGACGGCGTCCCGGACCTGCTGAGGGCCGACTGAAGGCCGACTGAGGGACGGCCGGGGGCCGATCGAGAGCCGTCCCGGGGCCGACCGGGGGACGTCGCGAAATCGGCCCGTCCGGCGGGGAATCGCTTCCGGGGATGGTTTGTTAGCCTTGCTGTGGCACCGGCTCGATCCAAGCCCCCGGGCCCAACCATCGTCGCTACGAGCGACCACTTGCCGCGAGGCGAGCATGGCGGGTCGGTGCCACCTACAACGTCATAGCGAAGAGGTCCGCGTCCTCAGCCGAGGACGCGGACCTCTTCGGCTTGTGGCCCCTTACGGCCCTGCACGATCTGGAATTCGACCCGCTGGTCGTCCGCCAGGCTGCGGTAGCCGTTGCCGTTGATCGAGCTGTAGTGGACGAAGACGTCCGGCCCGCCGCCCTCCTGGGCGATGAAGCCGTAGCCCTTCTCGGCGTTGAACCATTTGACGGTGCCCTGAGCCATGCCCGCTGCTCCTTGTGTTCCTCGACGCCGGTGGACGTCGTTCGGCGCTGTGCGCGCCAGAGCCTAGGGCCGTGGGCTGCGGGAACGGCCCGCCTCGCCCGGCGTTCCCGCGAAGGAGTGGGGCTTTCCACTCGGCTGACCCCACCCTGGTATGTCAGAACAATATGTCCGAAAGTCGGGCCGGGTTACCTGGTACCAGAAGGTAGGTGCAACCATCTGAGGGCGTGGCCCGGCCATAGCGGGCCCCGGAACACCTGGCACAAGGGAAAGCAGAGGAAGACGGTCATGGCAACGGCGCCCAGCGTCTCGTACTCGATGACGGTCCGGCTGGAGGTTCCCGCGAGCGGTACCGCGGTCAGCCAGCTGA
>NZ_JBVIVI010000025.1:22279-50307 GCF_055595765.1 Streptomyces sp. NPDC040405 | reverse complement strand
GGGAGGAAAGGGGGGGGTGCCTCCTGCGCCACTTTCCCCCCCCCCCCCCCCTCCCCCCCCCCCCCCCCCCCCCCCCCCCCCGCGCGGGGAGCGACGCGAAGGGCGTCACCTGTCCGAGCCCGGTACGGGGCCGGACGTCACGGAACGGCCTGGAGATGAGGACTGGCCGTCGCCGTCGGCGTGCGGCCCGGATAGATCACGTAGACGAGCGCGCCGGTGTCCGAGCGCGGAGTGTGCTCGGACCCAGCCGCCGCTTGCATCCGCGTGCCCGGACCGTACGAGCCGTGCTCGTCCTGGAGCACGCCTTCCAGGACCAGCAGTGTTTTCGGGCTGTCGAGGTGCTGATCCGGCACCGGGAAGGCCGCCCCAGGGCTGAATTGGACGTATGCCTCCACGGGGCGCTCCGGCGACGGTGCGGACCAGACGGTTACGTATGCGGTGACGCCGTCGTACAGCTCGACGGCCGACAGGGCGTCATCGTCTGGTCCCGTGACGCTGATGGCGGGGACGGGCAACGCGGCTTCCTTCGTGGGTGAGGAGCGGGCTGGGGGTGGCGAGGCGAGGCGAGGGGGTGATGGGCCGTGGCCCGTGGCGAGGAAAAAAGGGGTGGCGAGCTAGCGGATTCAGGAATTCCCTTGACGTGAGGCGGGCCCGATGCCCCCACGGCATCGGGCCCGCCTCGGCGGGACCAAGGTTGCCCGCCGGAGCGCATCAAAGCCGGTATCGCGAAAACACTGGCACAGACGAGCCTCGACTGCTGGAGCAGTGAAATCTGATGCACGTGAGCACGCTCCAGAGACGGCAGGAACCTCGGTCACCCCAAACGCTAGTCAGGCAGCAACCCCTGCGCCGCTGTGCTTATGCAACCTCGGGGTGTGCATCGCGCTACGCGGCTGAAAATTAGCTGTGCATTGTGCTGTACGGGGTGTGCACGTGCCTCGCCATCATCCTCCGTGACGAGGCTGCGATACTCGCCCTCTGTTTCAAAGAATTCGCAAGAAACGGCTCTGACCTGCGGTTACCGCACTTCTCGGCCCCCCGGTGAAAAGGGCGGGGCTCGTTTGGGCGTCGTTGAATATGCGAGGTCACGGGGTGATTGTCGGGGGAGAAGCGGTTGATCGCGGAAACGGTGGTGGCCGCCGACAGGCGTCGACCTTTACGGTGCCGCTATGCGTATTCGCCGAAAAGCGACCGAGCAACTCCCTGAGGAACGGAAATGGCTGGACGCCGGGCTGACTGTGGCTGCCGAGATGATCGACGACAACGCCCGGCGGAGTCTGCACGACGGTCGCTTGGCGCACGCCGTCGCTGACCTCGCCCAGGCCAGCCGCTTGGTCCAGGGCTCCCTGCACGAGGCAATCACACTCGCTCTCACCGCAGGCTCCACCTTTGAGGACCTGGCCGCGGAATCGCACCTGTCGGCGGGATACCTCAAGACAGCTTACGAACGGTTCTACCCCAACATGGATGCCAGGCCCGGGCCCGATGAGAACGGCTGTGAACCCTGGCGTGTTCTGGGCTGACGAGAACCACCCGGGCCCCAGAACCTGACGGGCCGACGCGGGCCCGGAGACAACTTCTCAGCAGGACCGGGCGATCACCGGCAATCCGGCGACCGCCCGGCTGTCCGTTCCCGGCCGAAGTGAACAGATGGGTGGCACGTGACCAGCAGCTGGTCAGTTCTGCCGGGACAGCTGGCCCCCGGGTCCAGCAGAAGTACCTAGATCACGTCGGCGCTGGGCAGAGGTGATGGGACTGGGGCGGTCAAGAGGCCAGCCACCGCCCGAGGAGCACCGCGCCGAAGATGACCGGCGAGAAGATCCCGAGCAGGTTGATGGCCTTCATCAAGGGCCCGTCGCCCCTCCGCATTCGGGCGTGAGTCACGTGCTCTGCTCCCCTCTTGAGGACTTGGCTGCTGTGGTTGGAGCCATCGACAGGATCCCACCTCCAGAGGTGCAGACGTGGGCGTTGCTTTGCACTCTCCCAGGAACTGGGCGGTCCTCCGATGAGATCGAGCGGGACTCGACCACCTCCGCTGGGAATGGACACCGGCCTTACTCCCGCCAGCGTCAGATACCTGGTGCACAATGAAAGGGGATAATTAACCTCTTCCGCTGTCAGAAGGGAACCACAGGTGTCCGCAAGCACCGACCAGGACCGCTACCGAGCGGTCGAAGAATTGCCGCTGTTGGTCAGCAGAGTGCTGAACGACCCGGAGATCACCGAGTCCGTAGCAGCTCACGTCCGCTGGGTCCACGGCACGCTCAACCGGGCGCTGGAGGATGACGACTTCAAGCGTCGTTACGGCAAATCGCTGGACGACCTGCTCGGCCCCGGCGCAAGGGCCCTGTGCGACATGACCGACAACGGCGAGCTGCGCGCCCGGCAGGGGAAGACCGACCCCGAAGGGGTCACATCCTCCCAGCGTCGCCGGTCGAGCGTTCTGCGCCGACTGGCCAACGCGGCAGGCGTGCCCAGCGGAGCCATCTCCTACCCCAAACCGCCCAGGAAACCGACGCTGCCGGCCTGGGCCCGCAGCGAGCTGCACGACGGACTCAAGCAGGAAGTCGAGCGGCGCCCCTCGGACCCCGGCGCCGCCCGTCTCCACGCCGTCGTCGGGCTGGTCCTGGACGCGGCAGCCCGGGTCGGAGAACTCTGCTCCTGCGGTATCGCCGACTTCGCACCAGATCTGTCATGGGTGAAGATCATCCGCAATCCGCAGGCGGATACCTCAGATCTCAACGTCACCGAGGTCTGGCCTCTGTCGCCCATTACCCGGGCCGCCGTGGAGAACTGGCTGCCGATCAGAGCCCGGCTCATCGCGGGCCTGCAAGGCGGTGCCCGCTCCCTGCTCGTGGCGCACGGCCACGGCGGCTACCGACGCGGTACTCCCCTCGGCCGGAAAGGGCTCATCGAGAGCTACGTCGACCAGGTCCAGCAACTGAAGACGGCAGTGAGCAGCCACGGAGGGAAGGGCTGGGAACTCCCGGAAGGGCTGGAGCAGCTACGCCGCGGTGTTCTGGAACGTCGCACTGCTTACGCCGCCGAAAAGGCGGCCGGATCCAAGCCGCCCAAGTGGGAGCCGGCCGTGGTCCTCAACCCGCTGCCAGAACATGCGGAGCGCGAGGCGAAGCGGACGGCGGTGGCGTTCGCGAAGGCGGTCACGGCGGTGGAGGTCTTCCACCAGGTCCGCCGGGATGCCGACGACGAGACCGATCCGCGGGTGCTGCGTGCCCGGCGGACGCTGCTGCAAGCGACCCGCACCGCGTGGGCGCGCTCCGACCACGCCCTCACCCTGAAGCTGCTGCACCAGGCCGGACTGGCGAACGAGGACCTCGCGGCCGCGGGCTACAGCGAGCTGCTGCTGGAGGCACTGGAGCGGTCATAGCCCACCCGGGTCGGATTCGTTGCCGCCGCGCTGGAGCGGACTTCCCGCCCCCAAGAAGAGCTGTCCCGGAGGCACGGGGGAGGCCACCGGGACAGCTCCCCTCAGCGTACGGGCCCAGGCGACGGGCGGCCCGTACTTCGCAGGCGGAAGCTGCTTCCGCGTCACCCGAACCAGTGACACGGCCCCGGACCCCCGCTCGGAGTAGCGACTTCCTGATCCGGTGAGGGACCGGTGCCAGGCTCTCGTGATCACCGCGTTGCTCGCGGCCTCTACCCTGAAAGCGCCGAAGCGTCCCCGGCACTTTCCCTGCCGGGGACGCTTCGGCGCCCTGGTTTCATGGGCCTGCGATGAGCCACAAAATCAACACCGCATCCAGGTCCTGGCTGTAGCGGTATACCACCGAGATCCCGCGCCCGCCGGTCTGCTCCGGCAGCAGCTCGATGACGAACGACTCGGAGCGCGGGTCGGCGTCCGGGAGCCCGCGGGCCCGGTCGGAGTCGGGGTCTTCCTCCAGCAACCGGCGGACGGACTCGACGGCCGCCTGCTCGCGCGGGCTAAGGTCGGCCCGGAGGATCTTCTCGGCGGCGTCGGAGTAGAACGCGTGGGTCACCGGGCGCTCGCCTCGTTCAGCTTGCGCTGGAGTTCGGCGGTGACGTCCTCGGTGCTCCGGGAAAGCGCGGCCATCCCCTCGGGGTCAAGCCGCAGCAGCACCCGGTGCCGGTACGCCTGGGCGATCTCGCGGACCTGGGTCAGGTCGTCCAGATCGGTGCCCTCCAGCTCCCGGTCGAAGTCGGCCAGGTCGTTGGGGAAGCCCTGGTGGGCCAGCGCGGCGCGCAACTCGGCGAGCGTGCGCATAGGCGGTACGGCGTCGTGGTGATCGGGTTGTGCTGTCACTGCCTCTCCTTCGGTCGGTGATGTCGAGTGTCCTACTTTGGGACGGCCGTCGGTGGCCTGTTCCCGGAACCATCTCAGATGACGCAGGCGCCGCCCGCCGAAGGCGTCCGACTGGTCCGCATCGCCGGGTGCCCGCACGATCGGATCGGAGCCTTGATCCGGGCGCTGGTACTCGTCCCGGCCGCCGCCTGACCGCAGCCCTACGGCTGCGGTCAGGCAGTTCGATCAGCGGCGACCCGCACTGATCAGGGCGTGTGCGTGGCTCTCCACGTACTCGTACATCCGATCCCCGTCGAAGCCGAAGGCGTGGGCCAGCGTCACCGAGGCGAACCAGCCGCCGGACAGCAGCAATTCGACGTGGTCCCGTACTGCTGCACCGGGCCGCGCCCACTCGACCACGAGATCGACGACCCGCTGCTCCCGGGCCTCCAGCTCCTCATCGTCGACGTCACCACCTGCTGTGCGGTGCAGCTCCTCGGCGAACACCGCGGCGACGTCGACGACGACCGAATCCGCCGGATGCTCGACCGTCAGGCTGACCTGATGCTCGCGCACCGTACGAGCCTGGGTATCGAGCCAGGTGGTCACCGCCGCCGGGTCGTCGTCCTGCGTGATGGCCAGCGCGGCCACCGCCGTACGCCCCAGCGCGCACACGACGGGCACGATCTCGGTCCGCAGGTCCGCGCCGCGCGCCCACTTCGACATCTGGAGCAGCCCGTCGCGAACCCCGCCCCGCGCCTGGTCCACGGTCTGCTCCAGGCCCTTCCGCTCCAGCACGCCGCCCATCAGCGACCGCACCAACGTCAGGGCGAACAGCTGCGGGCCCACAGCCGCGCGGACCGCGCCCCCGCTCATCGCTCGCCCCTGTCCTCGGCCGCGGCCGGGGTCCCGATCGGCAGGCCCGAACCTTCCGGGTGCCGTTCGGCGGCCAGGTGCTTGCCGTGGTCGTACGCGTTCACACCAGCGGCGTGCATCCAGTGCATGGCCCGCCGCAGCCAGTCCGCCGCGGTGTAGTCCGGCAACCGGGTCTTCGAGCGGTGCCGCTGCCAGTGCCGTTCACCACCCAGCTCGCGGCGTACCTCGGGGAGCGTCTTGCCGTCGAGGGCGCCAAGCGCCCTGGCCTGCGCCAGTGCGTCAAAGGCACGAGCGTCGCCCGTCGCCGCGGGCAGCGCCGCCCGCGCCCCGGTCATCGCCTGACGTACGCGCGACAGGGCGTACGCGAGCTTGGGCACCCGCTCCGGCTCGATACCCAGCTGCGTGCGCACGGCGGCCACCGCCTCGGTGAAGACGTGTTCGTCGACGTCGACCAAGAGCCCTTCCCCAATGCGCCGCCGGATCTCGTCCAGGGTGTAGGTGCAGGCGCTGGCGAAGGTGTCGGCGATCTCACCCAGGCCGTCGACCGCGGCCGCGAGATCGGCCGGGGTGTCGCCGGGCGTCTCCCAGTGCTGGCAGACGTAGCCGTACAGCGCCTGTTCCGCCGTCCACACGGCGGCCGCCGGGGTGTCCGCGACCGCGGGGAGCGCCCGCTGCACCGACATCCCCGAGGCCCGCGCGCTGTAGCGCTTCTGCGGCACCGGCCCGAGCAGCTGCGCCGCGATCGGGTACTCCGCGCTCCCCGTTGGCCGCTCCTCACCGGGCGGCGGCATCGTGCCGCCCGGTAGCGCGCACCACTCGCCCGGCGGGTAGAGCACCGCTTCGGCCCGGCGCTGCTCCTGGGACGCCGCGATGCTCTCCGGCAGCGCCGAGACCGCGCCGGAGGCGTGGGCGGTGTGGCCGCTCCACTCCCGCAGTTCGTACAGCAGCCGCGACGCCGTGCTGAGCGTCTGGTCCACCGGGTTGTCCGGGGCCCGGCCGGGCTTCGGACACTCGGGAACCACGCCGTCGCCGTACGTCTGCACCAGGTCTCGGAACGCGGACAGGTGCAGGTGCGCCGCGTTGATCTGGCGCGCCATCATCACCGCGACCGTGGAGGGCACTTCGGCGGGCCGGTGCTTCGAGGCCCTGGGCATGTCGGGCCCGTCGTCCTCGGGGCCGACGCCGCGCGGGGCCGAGCCGGGGCGGGTGTCGACCTCCAGATAGCTGCGGCTGCCGCTGTAGGGGTCCGGGTCCTTCACGGTGAAGTGCTCAGCGAGTGCGTCGAGAAGGGCCTGCGTCGCCGCATCGTCGCCGGTGATCCGTACGCGGGCGACCCCGGGCGTCGGGGTCTTGCGGCGGCTCACGACAGCGTCCCGCGGACCGCGACCAAGCCGCCCAGCACGTGGCCGGCCTCGGCGGCCCGGCTCACCGCTGCCAGCCAGTCGTCGCCCTGCCGGTCGCCCACGGTGCCCGCGGGCACGACCAGGAGCAGCGCCTTGCGCTGGCGGGCCGCCTGCCGCCAGTTGCCGGGTGTCGCGTACCCGCCTTCCTGGCGGTACCAGGCTCCGCCGCCCGCGCGCATCACCGAGACCATCCGGCCGCGCTCACACCGCAGGTGCCATCCGTCCAGCACCGGGAAGGGCTGGCCTCCGCTCAGGTCGACGGGCTTGAACCCCTCGGACAGGCGGGCCGCCACGTATCCCTCGATCCCGTGCGCGTCGGGCTCGCCCGGCTCGACGAGCACCAGCGGCACCATCCCGCCGCCCGGCTGCCGGGCGACGCTGAAGTGCGTGTAGTCGGCGTTCCGCGGCCCCTGCACAGTCGGCCTTTCCGGCTGACGGTCTTCCGGGGCCACGTACAGGCCGCGACGCTGCCGCTCCGCCTTCAGCTCCGGCCACGGCCAGATGCGGGTCCGGCCGCAGCCGGAATGCGTCCACACCGGTTGCACCGCGTCGAGCTCACGGCCGTCGACCACCAGGGTCCGGGCGCTCACTCCGACGTGGACCTCCGGCTCCGCCGTCACGTCGATCGGCTGGTCACACAGGAAGCACACCACGGGATCGCCCGCACCGGCGGACTTCTCGGCTTGCTCGACCAGGCCCTGCATCTCCTCCGAGCTCAGCAACTGGTCGATACCCGCGCTCATCAGGTAGGCGGTCCCGCTCGCCACGGCGTAGCGACGCGGCGCCTGATCGTCGTCCTCGCCCGCCTCGCGCTCCGGGTCCGCCGAGCCGGGTCCGGTCGCCTCGGATGGGACGGGTCCGGCGGCGGCCGCCCACAGGTCGAGCGTGTCCTCCAAAAGCGTTTCCAGATCCTCCGCGCTCAGGTCTTCCACCGTCGCGAGGACCGCGCTGCCGTACGCGGGGCGCGCGGTGTCCCGGGCCACGGCGTGGAACCGCTGGGTGGCGGGGGAGCACACAGAGCCCAGGGAGGGGATCAGCGAGTAGACGCTGCCTGCGAGGCTGGCGATGACGAGCCGGTCACCGGCGAGGACCTTGTCCGCCAGGCTCGCCTGGCATGGCCGGCACTTCTCCACGCAGGCCCCGATCAGTGCGGAAGCGGTCTGCATGTCGGCCTGCCGACCGGTGCCGAAGCCGGAGCCGTCGACCGGGCCGATCTCGGGGCCCTGGTGACGGTGGACGGTGCCTGACTGGGCGGAGGTGTACGAGGCGCCGCTAGCGGTCTTCTTGCGCTTGACCCGTTCCCGCTCGGCGTGGCTCTTGCGGCGGCGGTTCTTCTTGTCGTTCTTCGACACAGCTGACTCTTCCCGGCGCGGCACGGTCCCATGACCCGGCGCGCACGAGATCAGCGCACGACGGAGGAGGTCGTCGAAGACGACGGTGAGAACTCGTGCGCTGGCGCGCCGCCTGTTCGGCAAGCTGACCAGGTCCTGGAGGACCCTGGCACCTTTGCCCTTCGTGCCGTCTGGTCATGGGCCGGACGGCGGACTTGGGCCTACGCGATGCCCGCAACCAGGATACCGGTACCGCAGACCAAATCCAGGAAACGCCGCACCGCCTACGCCGCCGAACGGGCTGCCGGAGCCTGGGCAGGTCATCTCAAGGCCCCGGTCGGGAAACCTCGACAGATGACGCAGATGCGGCCCGCCGAAGGCGTCCGACTGGTCAGCACCGTCGAGAGCGGCGTGCTCCCGGGAGGCCGCCGGGGGCGCGCGGCCGCCGTGCCGTCAGCCCGGCTCGTAGATGAGGATGTCCCCGGGCTGGCAGTCCAGGGTCTGGCACAGGGCGCTGAGCGTCGCGAGCGGTCAGGGCGGGCTGGATCGCCCACTGTCAGCTGCCCGGAGGCTGTTCATCTCACCCTCTTGAGTCCGTATCTTCGACCACCTGGCCCGGCTGGCGCCTACGGCGTCCGCCACCGCCCGACGCTGCCCCCGAGAGGGAACCCACACCCATGCCCGAGATTCCCCCGCTTTCCCACTGGCCGCGCGACTCACGTGAGCGCCATCCGGCCGAGACCGCCCTTCTGGACCAGTGGCCCGACGAGCGACTGGGCCCCGAGCTTGCCGCCATCGCGCGGGCGACCGAGAACACCTACCGGGAACTGCTGGGCTTGTGGCTGAGGCGCGATATGGCCCATAAGATCCGGAAGGGCCTGCTCAGTACCGAGGAGTGGCCCGCCCAGTACGGCCCGTACGAGCAGACGCAGGACTACGACAGCCTGTGCGAGGCGAAGCAGCAGCGCCACGAGGGCATGCGCCACGCCCTGCTGGCCGCCCTCCGCGTGCGACCGGACTGCCCCGGCGAGCAGGCCGAACTGGTGCTTCTGTCCGTCGCGCTCAGCCGCGACCCGGCATCCTCCCCCGAATTCTTCTGACCCCTCCGTCCCGTTGAAGCTGAACGACCTACGGCTCGGCCTCGAACTCACCCGCGGCAAGGCCGCCGAAGCCCTCACCCACTCCCGGCACCACCCCTTGAGGCCACATACGCCCCTCAGAGCCCCGGGGGCGGCTGGCGGCGCGGAATCCACCCTGCGGGGCATGATCGCCCGCGAGAGGCGCCGCTAGGGGCTTTGTTGCAGGGTCCAGGTCCCGAGGAAGCGTCACCACCGTGCTGGGGACGGCGCTTTGCTTCTGTCGTCGCCGCGCGAAGCGCGTCCTCTGTTCCCTTCCACGGGCCCGCACCCGGCCGACGGTGGGTCGGGGGAGCGAGGACGAGATGCCGTGCGGATGGGAGGGGCGGGGCCCGCTCAGCCCGTACGGGCCGGAGGGTGCCCGTGTACTCCCGCCACGGCCCCGCCCCTCCCATCCGCCCCTCTTTCGCGCGCCCTCGGCGCGCTCTTCCAACGAGGGGGATAATTAACCTCTAGCGCCTCACACAACACGCCGTGGTCCCGCTGCGCGCACCCCTGCCGCACCGTGGCCACGGGCCAGGGCCGGTGCCCACCGGTACCCACTCCGCCGCTCCGCACCCCGACGACGCTGGCTACGTCGCGGAAGCTCGTCGCGGCACGTCAGCGGGGGTGTCCCGAGAGGGAGTGGGCCCTGCAGGGCCCACGGACCCGAGGGAGGAGCCGTGGCGCAGGAGGTGAATTATCCCCTGCCACCAACATACGAAAGGCCCGCACTCCTGTGAGCGTGCGGGCCCTCGCTGGCAAAGCGGACGGAGAAGACCTAGTCGTCCTCGGGCACCGAGCGCACCGGCAGGTGGCGCACCTCAGCCAGAGGCTGCTCGTCGACGTGCGTCTCGGCCAGAGCCAGGTCCATGACCCTCGGCCCAGCACGGTAGAAGCTCACGCTGCCCACGGTGTATGCGACCTGGAGCCACCCGGCGGCCAGCAGCCGCTTGATACTCCTGGAGACGCTGCCCGGCGACAGCTTGAGCGCCTGGGCGACGTCCTTTGCGGTCTGCCGGATCGTGTCCCCGAGCGCGGCCGCGGTCACGTAGTACGTCAGGACGCGGAAGTCCGCACCAGGCTGCTCCGCAGTCTGTGTGAGGATCTCGTGCATCAAGTCAGCAGTGATCGGGATCTCTAGGCGCTCTGTGGCAGGAGATGTCACGATGCCTTCCTCGCCTTTCTCCTGGACGGCGCCGCTGGCGCGGGCACCACGGGGTGGCGGGCCGCCTTCGTGGCCTCGATCTGGGCGGACGCTGAACCGTCGAAGGCCGCCCGGGGGTTCACAGCGAAGAACTTCACCCGGCCAATCGTCTCCTTCTTCAGCAGCAGCCCACCGGCATGGAGCCGCTCCACTGCCTTCCCCACCGTATCCTGCCGCACCCCCAGCAGCTCACTGATCTCCTTGAAGGTCATCCGCAGGGGCTCACCACCCTCCGGAGAATGCGCCAGGTAGAAGCCCATAAGGTCACGCTCGTTCTGGCTGTACCCGCTGTCCTTATGCCAGACCTTCGCCATCAGCCCTTTCCCCATATTCACGTGACGTCCCGGGAAGGGCCGCCAGTCGTAGCGGGGGGCGGTCTTCCTCTGTAGCGCGCCGAGCGTGTCGTCGTTCAGCAGCTCCAGCTGTACGACCTCGCCTGTGTCCTGGTCCACGGCTTTGCGGCGCACCGAGCCCTGTCGCTCCATACCCCTCCTCTCGAACATCTGCTCTTCACCTCGGCGGTTGCCTATAGGGAACCGGAGTATGCCCCACCCTACTCATCGATTGCCTATGGGCAAGCTCACGGGTCAGCGTGTTACGAGCAGACCCGGGCGCCACAGTTGCCTATAGGCAACCACAGTAAGCAAAAACGCAACTCCAATTACGCTTTTGTCCACTCCATGTGCCGCCTGACCTGCGAAAACGATCTCCGCCTCTAACTACGTAGGTGGAGACCGCAGGCGACGCGCGGCGCGGGGGCCCGGCCGCCCCGCGGCGCGGGGGCCCGGCGTGGAGGCCCCCGCGCCGCGGCGCGGGGGCCCAGCCCGGCACGGAGGCGCCTTCGGCGCGTCGACTGTCGGACCGCCGTCCCGCAATCTTGCCGTGGATCGGGGCTCGGGGATGGAAGGCGGCTCCGCCGCGCACCAACAACGAAGCGAGCGACGAGCACGAGCTATCTGCCCCCGTCTTGCCAGCCGTCTTTTCGGCCCTGCGGCGGAGCGGTAGCCGGGTGACGGCTGGTCACGTAGGCCGCCCAGCGATTCCGCCCCTGGGGTTCCACCCGCACCTCGCCGACCTCGACCAGCCCCTGTCGGACCCCGTTTCGGCCTCAGCCCATCACCTCGGCCGGGATGAGGCTGAGGACGACTTCCGGGCCTTGCCGTGTTGCTGGGATCAACGGTGTTCGGCCATCGGTACCAGGGGCAACTGCCCAGGGAGGGCCCCCGGGGCCCGAGCGGTCAAGCGCGCAGGCCGTGGAGCTTGCGGAATGGCCGAGCACTTGAGGGCAGGCGGCAGTGGCTGGTCCAGCGCAGCCGAAAGGCGCTGGTGGGGGGTCCGGGGGGAGGCGCCCCCCGGGAGGTGGCGGGTCCAGCGCCGCCTGGGCGCTGGCGGGGGGTTCGGGGGCGAGGAGCCCCCGATACCGGCCCTTGGGCCGGTAGTCCCCAGGTCCACGGATGAATCACGCCCACCTGAAGGGAGGGGGCGGCCCTCCCCCACTGGGGAGGGCCGGTGTGACCGCCTCAGGTCGTGGTGACCGGGTTCTTGCCGTTGACCACGGTGATCCGGCACCGAACGCACAGGCCGTCGCTGCCCAGTGCGTCACGGCCCCCAGGACAGCCCGTGCCGTCGTGGCCCGGGCAACGGTGCGGGCGGAACGGTGCCTGGGCGGGGACGCCGACTTGCGGTTCGGGAGCGGGGCGGTCGGAATTCGCAGCAAGAGCGAGGTCTCCCTTGGCCGCGGCTTCGCGCTTCTGGCGCTGCTTCTTGGCCTGGGTAGCAGCCGCGAACCGCTGTGCCAGGGCTTGCCCGAGGGCATCGGACCCCTGTGCGGCCGCTTCCTTCCGGGCCTGCTCGATCTGCTCCGTGGCCTGTGCGTGGAACGCCGAGCCCGCTTCCCGATCGCCGGTGAACGCGAGGTGGTCGGCGACAGCCTGTTCCAGGAAGTCGGCGGCCGCCCTCTCGACGGAATCGATCTCCCCGGCGCACTTCTGGCACGGCTGACCAGCGGTGCCCCGGTCCACTCCGCAGTGGGGGCAGGCCCTGTGGCGAGCCTCAGCCTCCCGCTGCTCGGCCGCCGCCTGACGCTCCGCGCGGCGAGTCTGCTCCCGCTCGATGCACGCCCAGCAGGGCGTACCGTCGTCGAGCTCACCGTCTTCGCAGTGCGGTTTCGTACAGGGCCCGGCCTTGACCATCGCAATCGCAGCGCCCACGGGCTTGGTCAGCTTCCCGTCGGCGAACAGGTCCGCGTACTGGTGAGTGCCCCACCGGCGCTGAACACGCCCCACCACTCGCTCGACCTGGGCCGCGCCCCGGCCGGTGAGTTCTGCCTGGATGGCGTTGATCAGGCTCTTCGGCCGGTCGGTGCGCGCGACGGTCTTCATCGCCTCCCGCAGCTGGGGCGGGTACGCGTTCAGGACACGATGCACGCCCTCGGTGACGAGAACGGATTTGCGGTCGGACTTGGCTTTCGGTGCCTTGGCATCGCCGGTCGCGGCGGAGCCGCTCGACGTCTCGCGCGCGCTACTACCGGCAGAGGGCCTGCGGCCGTCACCAGCGCTTCGCGCCGAAGGTGCCATGGGGAGGTTTGAGTGGGGAGGTTTAGCAGGGGAGGTTTGGGGGTCTGTCAATCCCCCCTGCTGGGACTGAGAGTCCCCTCTGACGGGACTGTCAGTCCCCCCTGGATTGGAGGCGGAACCGGCCATCGCCAGGGGGGACTCTGTGTCCCCCCTGGGGGTGCTGTCCTGCTTAGCGCGGGGTTTTCCCTTGTCAGAGCGCTGCGCGCGGGTGGGAGCAGCTGCGATGGCGGGGCGGTTCTGCTCGGTGAGGGGGCCCCGGCCGCGACGCCGACGGGACTCGTTGATCTCGTCGATGTCGGGGAACCAGCTGTAGGGGATGAGCAGGTCGTAGACCTTCGGCCGGTACCGCTTTTCGATGTACTGCGCGGCCCGCTGATCACCCAGGCCGATCAGCTTGCGGGTGACTAGCTTCGCGAGCTTGCGCTGAACGGTCTTCTCATCACAGATCGCGTCCTTGGCCAGGGTGGCCTTGGACGGGAATGCGTCACAGCCGTCGTCGTCGGCCCGCTCGGCAAGGGAGATCAAGATCAGTTTTTCGGTGGTGTCGGCGACCGGCGCGGCCTTCATCGCCCAGAGCATCGGCGTGAGGCTCATCGGCTCACCCCCCGACGGGCGGTGAAACCGCAGCGTGGCGGGTAGGTGGATGGGTGGTGCTGGAGTGGCACAGAGAGCTTCCCTTTTGGGTGTTTCCGGGGAGCCTCTTTGACCGGATGGAGCGCAAGCAGCGGGATCGGTGTGCTGCCATGGGATTGCCGCGTCTATCCTGGCCCTGCTGGCGTGTGGCGACACGCGAGCGGAGGCCCCACCTGATGGGTGTGGGTCGGCGCCCCCTCGGGGGCGAAGACTCGTGGCGAGTCGAACGTGATGGCCGTTCCGCTTTGGTGGGGCGGCCATCAGTCTTTTCAGCGGGGCGGAACGGGGAGAAGCCAGCGGTTGCCTCCGACTGATCGTTTCCAGCCGTTCGGCGTGGCGCTGGGCGAAGGTTGCTGCGGCGGTATCGCTTGAACCCGTACGCTCATCGAAAGCGCACCTCCCCGTGATCAAGGTGCGGTCCGCGCCACCGGGCGGCCACCCGGCAGCGGACCGGCAGGCCCCTGAGGGGGCCTGCTGCGTATGAGCGGAATCGCCCGCTCGTACGGTCTATCCGACCACACGCACCGTAACCGCTGTGTCGCAGGGTGGTCGACGGGAATCCCCGCGTGGTGCTGTCTGCCATGTCGGGTCAGCCCGCGTCGACGTGCTCTGTGACGGGCTCGATGGGTGTGACCGGCCAGCTGGCCGAGCGGTCCCGGCGGAGCCGGGTGGCGTATTCGACCCGGTCACCGGCGATGACGTTCAACGTCACCTCGACCGGTGATGAAGTGCGCGCGGAGATGCCCAGGATGGTGTGCCGGTAGACCGGGATGTTCTTCGGCATCTCCAGCAGCAGTGCCTCTTCGTCACTGGGCATGTCGATGCGGCTGATCCGTTCCCAGGTGAGGGGCCCGTGGCCGGCCTGCTCGATCCGCTCCAGGTAGCCCCCGGGACCGACCTGTTGTCCTTCCAGGCGAGGCACTTCCACCACCACGTCGGGGTGGAGCCAGGTATCGACGATCTGGAAGGGGCCGTCACCCTCCGGCGAGGTGACACTGTGACGCCGGAGCGTCTCGGTCCCCGCGGCGAGCCCGAAGTGTTCCGCGACGGTTGCGGGCATCGGAAGGCGTTCCACCCGCGGGCGGCCGTGGACCTTCCAGACCTCATCGACGGACGAGGCGGCGGGGAAGACGTAGCCGCGCGTCGGATTGCGGCGGACGACCTCGCGCACCGTACGCCGCGGGGTCCGCTCACGCACGACGGTGCCCCGCTTCTTCACCGACCGCACTAGGCCCTCAGCCTGGAGCACGGCGAGTGCCTGCCTGATGGTCAGTCGGCTTACTTCGTAGTGAGCGGTGAGTTCGTTGTAGCCCGGGAGCGTGTCCCCCGGGCCGAACTCCCCTTCGTCGATGCGCTCGCGCAGGCCATCGGCGATCTCTTTATAGCGGGTCGCCATGTCGGCGGCTCCTTCTTCTTCATGTGTCTGCGGACCCAATCTATACCGCAACTGTTCTCCTCTCGGTGATTCCACTTGATGTGATTAATACTAGCATTAATGTTGTCTATTAGCAATGAGTGCTAGCACTGTTGACCTTTACTTCTCGATGTGGCAGATTAATGGCAGCACAGAACGGCGGGTGTCGTTCAGTGCGCTCCGGCCTTCGCCATGCCCAGACATGGCGCGGCCCCGGGCGTCTCGCACACGCACCGGGGCCGCTGACAGGGCCGTCCCATGTTGAGAGGAGCACGACCCTTGAAGTACATCGTCGCAGGCCAAACACCTGTTACGGCAGCAGAGTTCGCGGAGACCGCGATCGGTGACCTCCCGGTCGACCCCGCGCAGGTGCAAGAGCAGCTCGATGCCCGCGCCGACGCGCTGAGCGACTTCCGCGACACCATCGCCGAGGAGGGCGACGAGGTGGACCGCAGCAGCCTGCCCTACTACTCGCAGATGCTGCGCAGGTCCCCCGTGCCGCGGCGTCAGCCGCGTCGGCCCCGGCGAATCCCCGACCAGCAGCCCAAGGTCCGCAACCAGGTTCCGGACCGTGCCTACGCCAAGTTCGTGCTCAGGGGGCGGTCGGCGTGAAGCTCTTCGCCAGCACCATCGACGCGCTGAACACGATGGCCCGGCTGTTCCTGGCCCACCTGGACGAGCTGCACCGCGGCCTGTTCCTCCTGGTCGTGCCGCTGTTCGTGATCGTCGTCGTTGCCGCCGCTATCGCGGTCATCGCCATCGCCATGGCCATCGCGGTCGTCGCCGGGGCGATCGGCGTCATCCTGCTCGCCCGGCGGGGCATCAACGCGGCCGCCGCCCGTCACCGCGCGGCGGTGACCCCATGACGGCCCGCCACGGATTCCGGCCCGCTCCCGGGCCCCTGCGCAGCTGCGGCCTGACCAGCTCGCCCACCCCCATCCCCCCGTACAGCTCTCCCCAGTCCTCAAGGAGGTGATCACAGGATGACGATGACCGAACAGCGGACCGAAACCGACGAGCCCCCGCTGATGTCCCGCACCGACCGCCGCAAGGTCGGCCGCGCGGCCGCGAAGCAGGCCCATGCAAACGCCCAGCTCGCCGACCTCGATGTCGAGGAGCGCAGCCTGACCGTCGGGCAGCAGCGGGAGAAGTACGACCGGCAGCGCCGTCAGGCCGAGCGGGCCGAAAACGAACGCGTCCGCAAGGAGAACGTGCAGAAGTGGAAGCGGCGCGGCAAGGCCGTAGTCCAGGTGCTTCCGCTCATCGTGGCCGTGACGGCCGTCGCGGGCCTGATCGTGGCATCCGTATGGATCGCCTGGCCTGCCCAGGCCGAGGCCATGCGCGGGGACCTGGGGGATCGCTCCTGGATCGTGCCCGGCGTCGTGGAGGGCATGACGTGGACCTCCGCGTCCCTGACCATCCTGGCCGTCCGGCGCAACGCTCCGGCCGGTCGCTACCGGGCGATGACCGCTGTCTCCGCCCTGATCGCGGCCAGCCTCAACCTGTTCCACTCCCCGAGCCCGGAAGCCGGACAGGTCAACGCGCTCGCCTCGCTGGCCGGTGTCATCGCCTTCGAGGCCGTGGTCTCGCTGCTTCAGCACACCCAGAGCGGCCGGACCGCCGCCCAGGTGCGCGAGGAGATCGCCCGGTGGATCGCGCACCCCATGGTGTCGCTCACCGCCTGGCGCATCCGGGCCCCGTACCGCAGGGCGATCAGCGTCCAGCAGGCGTGGGACCAGGCATGGCTGTCCCACCACGGCGGCACCAAGGGAACGACCGCCGCACGGGTGCGCCGCCAGCGCCGGGCCGAAGCGCGCATGGAGCGGGCGAGGACCCAGACCGGATGGCGCCGGGTGCGGGGACTGGAGCGGTACGCGAAGGCCGTCGCCGCCGAGGCCGAGGCTGCCGAGGGTTCCGCACAGGCCGCCCAGGCCCGTGCCGATAAGGCCCGCGCGCGGGCCGAGGAGTTCCGTTGGAGGGCCGAGAAGGAGGAGCAGAAGGCGTCCGCCCGGCTCAGTTCCCAGAAGTTCCGCACCTGGCCGTGGGTGGGGGGTTCCTGGGTCCCCGTCACCCGTTCCGAGGAGGGTTCCCCGGGCGCGGAAATTCAGTTCCCGTCTGGGCAGCCGGCCTCTGACGCCCCTGCCGGGAACGGTGGGGAACGCCAGGTGCGGAACGCCTCCGGCGGGTCCGGGAACCGGGCCACGCGGTCCGGCGGGAACGGTCCGGGCAACGAGGCGGAACGCGACCTGAGCCAGCACCTGGAACGCGCGATGAAGGTCGCCCGGGAACTGGCGTACGAGGCCGCGACCGACAAGCGCAAGCGGACCGGGAACGGGTTCTTCTCCCCGTACGAGCTCGCCACGCGCATCAGGATCCGGCGCACCGCCGGTCCGGAGCTGATGGCCCTGCTGGAAGCCCAGCCCGGGTTCGCCGAAGCGATGGCCGAGGAGATCGAGAAGGCCCACGCGGCCGACCAGAAGACCAACCAGGAACAGGAGACCACCGCATGAGCGGAACGCGCCCGGGCCAGCTGTCGCCCCTGCTGATCATCGCCGTCCCCGCAGGGATCACCACCCTGTGGGTGCTGCCCGTGCTCCACGGCTGGACTGCGGAGCACGCCGCTTGGGCCGCCGCCGTCGTCTTCCTCGCCGTCCTGTGCCTGCCCCGCCTGCCGGGGTGGATCGCCAGCGGCGCCAAGACCGCCCTCAAGTCGAGGCGGAAGACCAAAAAGAAGAAGAAGGACAAGAGCAAGTAGCCCGCCCCCCAACACCAGTGGGGCCCGGCCGGAGAAGTTGACGCGACCCGGCCGGGCCCTGTGTCCCCCAACAGAGAGGAACACCACCGATTATGACGCAGACCATCGACCGGTCCGCCTCCGGCGGGCAGGTCATCGATCTCACCGCGCGGATGCCGCCGGAGAGGCGCCAGGCCCTGGAGGAGGCCGCCCGCCGCGAGGCTCACGGCACCTCCGCCGGGGTCGAGGACGCCCGCACCGGCACCGTCCGGCTGTCCGGGGAGACCGATGACGAGCAGCTGCCCGTCATCGAGCAGCTGGATGAGGAGTCCCGCCGGGTGGTTCCGGCGGCGCTGGCCAACCCCGACGTCTGGCGTCACCGCCGCGACGTCCTGGCGCACGCGGTCCGCTACCACGCGGCGCACACCCACGTGTATCTCGGCCGGATCGCCAAGGTGTCCGCCATCGGCCTGTGGGCCGAGCTGCGCGCCGCGTCGAGCTATCTGTTCGTTGCCGAGCACGGCGAGATGATCGCCGAGGCGCGGCGCGAGGCGAAGAAGAAGGGCCACGCCGACCACAGCGACGTCGCGCAGCTGCGCGAGGAGCGCAGGACTCTCGGCAAGGCCCGCCGCCGGGAGAATCTGACGGTCCTGACCGCTACCGGGGTCACCTCTTACGTCTCGGCTCTCGTCGCCATCGCCGAGGTCTGGGGTCTGGCCCTGACCGTTCCGGCGCTGCTGCCGGTGGTCGGCGTGATGTACGTGTGCGGGGTGCGCGAGGTGCGGCGCCGGTTTGAGCCGGTGGCCATTTTCGAACAGGCCGCCGCCGACCAGGATGCGCCGCTGACCGACGTCACGATCAACGCCGCCCTGCGGAAGGCGAAGGTTCTCACCGAGGACGAGATCGCCGAGCTGGTCGGCCCGATCCGCGCCGTGGCCATCAACGCGTGCGAGGCCACGCTGAAGCTGCCCAGCGGCGTGACCGCACCGCGCGTGATCGCCGCGAAGGAGGCGCTGGCCGAGGCGCTCAACGTCGAGCCGTCGTGGCTGGACATCCGCAAGGCCGGGCACCCGAACCGGATCAGCATGTGGATTGCCTCATCCGAGCCGCTCGCCGAGACCCGCGTCTCGCCGCTGGTGGAGGCGCCGGAGCGTCAGGACGCGTGGAACCGGGGCGTCCCGATCGGCTTCAACCGGCGCGGTGAGGTGGTCTACCTCAAGCTCAAGCACGTCATGGCGCTGCTGGGCGGCATGTCGCGCACGGGCAAGGGCATGCTGCTGCGGTCGATCATCTGTGGCCTGGGGCTGGACCCGCGGGTGAACATCCGGCTGTGGGCCGGTGCCAAGCCGGGCGAGCACATGGGTTATGCGCCCGTGTGTGCCAGCTTCTTCGGCCGCCGGCCGGACCGCCTGAACGTGCTGCTTGACGCGCTGCTGGTGGAGGCGTACCGGCGTGAGGAGTTCCTGTGGGAGCAGGGCCGGGCCAAGCTCAGTGAGAAGGACCTGGACCAGCTTCCGCTGGAGATCCTCATCATCGACGAGGGGCAGGAGGCCACCCAGCACGCGGGACCCCTCTCGCCCGAGATCGTGGAGAAGATCGAGCGGCTGAGCGGGTTCGCGGGCGCGCTGAACATCGTCGTACTGCTGGTGACCCAGGACCCGGACAAGAACACCGTGCCGCGGAAGTTCAAGAGCAACTCCGCAGTCCGGATCGCCACGAAGACCGGTTCTCCGCAGCAGACGAACGCGATTCTCAAGGAGGGCGCGACCGGCAACGGCCTGCGCGCGCACGACATCCCCTTCGACCGCAAGGGGCAGACCATCGTCGACATCGACGGCGCCCCGGGCGAGGGAGTGCGCAGCTTCTTCATCGAGGACGAGGAGTACGACGGCGCAGCGCCGATCATCGCCGCCGGGCGGGCTCTGCGCGAGGCGTGCGGCAGGGCACCGGGCCAGTTCGCCGACCCGATCGAGGAGTACCTGCGGGAGGCCACCGGCCTGTCCTCGTCCGGCGGCGGCCCCGGCGGCCACGGAAAGCCGGGACAACCGGAGGTCTCGGCCGCCGAGGTGACCGCGCTCGACGTGCTGCTCGGCGCCTTCCCGCAGGGCGCCGACCGGCTGCCACTGGACGACGTCCGGGCCGCCTTCGCCGCCTGGAGCCCCGAGTGGGCGCCGCAAGAGGACGAGGAGGACGCGACGTACGCCGGGCGGGTCGGCAAGGTGCTCGGCGACGCCATCGCGGAGGAGCTGGCCGATACCGGGGTGGCGCTGGAGCCGAAGCGGTGGCGAGAGGGCTCCAGCCGGGTCCGCGGCTACCTCAAGAGCGACGTCGAAGCCGCCTACGAGGCCGCCCGGAAGATCCAGAAATGACCCTAGGTCAGAACCTGGCCCGCTGGGCATCGCCGCAGGTCAGCACCTGACCCGCCCATAGGACACCCGGCCCCGGCCCTGGGACATGTCCCAGGGCCGTCGGGCCGGTGGCCCAGGGGCGGCCACCCCTGTGACCTGGGCGAACGCCGCCTGTCCCAGGCCCTGACCGCCCCCCAAACCCACACAAATGATCTTTGCGAGAGGAGTCCCTTGAACATGCCCCAGCCCGCGCGCACCGACGCCGAGGCCGTCTACACGATCACCCGACACCCGCCGGACGCCCCCGCCGTCGTCCCGTACAGCCAGCTCCGCCCCGGCCCGGCCGAGGCGCCCGTTCCGGGGGTCGAGCTGGTCACCCTCGCCAGCGGTGAGCAGCAGTGGGCATACATCGGTACGCAGCCGAGCCCGGCGCCCACGGGCCCGGGCAGGCACCCGATCCCGGCCGGGGCCAAGACCGCCGCACTGCTGATGTGGTCCGCCTCCGGGAGCGTCGCGCTCGCCGGGTTCGGGCTGTCGCTGGCCGGGCCCTGGCTCCAGGCCCTGGCCTACGCCCTCACGGCGTTCGCGGTGGCCGTCACTGTCGTCGCCTTCGTCGTCCGCGGCGTCTTCTCCGCCGCCCGCAGCCGCCTGGGCGGCGAAACCACCGCTGCCGAAGCCACCGCTACCGCGACCGGCCGCACGTTCCTGGGCGGCGAGGTCACCGCCACCGCCACCGCCATCGCTCGCAACAAGTAAGGAGAACCCATCTCATGGCAACGACCCTCACCCTGACCATCCGCGGACCGCTCAGCATCGGCGGAACGACCCTCCGATGCCCCGGCCGGGAAAGCGCCCCGGCCCCGCGCCGCCTGAGCCTGATGGTCTCCGGGAACTCCGTCATGGCCTCCTGCGGCCAGAAGCACCGGGGGAAGAACGGCGGCAAGAAGGCGAAGTGCTTCTTCGCGGTCGAGCAGATCACCCCCGCCACGGTGAAGCTCCTGGTGGACAAGTCGGCCCCCAACCGGGGCTTCCGGCTGACTCTGCCCGGCGGCAAAGTCCTGGAGGGCAAGCGTGGCCCGGCCGCTCCGTCGACAACGGCGGGCGGGGCCACCCCGGCCGCCGCTGCGTTCGCCGCCAAGAAGGCCGCCGCCAGGGGCGGCCAGAACCCCGCCGCCAGGCGCGGTACAGGAACGGCCGCCGCCGCCTTCAACGCCGTGACCGCCGTTGCTGGTACTGCCACTGCCGCTGCCAACGCGGTCGGCACCACGGCCGGAGCTGTCGGCAAGGGTTTCGACATGGGACGCGAGGGCTTCCGCACCGGGCAGGCCGTCATCAAGGCAGCCGACAACGTCGGGGCCCGCCGCTTCGCCCGGGACAACACCAGCTCCGACGCCCGCGGAGACGACGGCGACGGCGAGTGACCCGGGGTGCCCCCAAGCCGGGGGTGTCCCGGGCCTGACCGGGCCCCCGCTTCCTGCCGGAGGGATGCCGCCTCCACCCCTTGCAGCAATCGACTAAAACTAGTATTATTATTCACGCCGGAAAGGGGTGGCACTCCGCCCGGCGTCACCACTCGAAACCCGAACCCGGAGGCACTCGTGCGCCGTCTCATGAAGAACCGCCGCTGCACGCACTGCGACACCCACAACCATCCGGTCCGCCTGACCTGCACGGTCTGTCAGATGCCGATGCCCGGCGTCACCTCGGCGCGCACTCACGTAGCCGCGGCCGCGCACCGGGCCGCCGACCTGATCCACACCATCGGCTGCTGGGCGTTCCTCGTCCTTGCCGTTGTGGCCATCGTGGCAAGGGGCGCCGCGATCACCCTCGCCGACCTGGTGCCATGTCTGGCCGCCTACGGCATCGCGCAGATGGCCGCACTCCTCCTGGAGGGCATCGCTGACTGGGCCGCGCCCGGGCCCACCAGCCAGGAGTCGGCCCTGCTGCGCACCCTCGCGCTCCGCGCCAGGCTCCAGAAGGACGTGGCCGAAGACGCCGGGGATATCCAGGGCGCCGCCAGGCTGGAGCGGCTGGCGCACGCACTGATGACCGCCGCGCAGGAGGTGGACGCCGACGCGGAGCGCGCCCGGTCCTGACGGCTGCCCGCGGCCCCGGCGCGCAGGCGCCGGGGTCAAGGAACCGCCCGGTCGCCATCGCGCGCCGGGATGTCGGCAAGCCGCTGCTGCCCCCGGGCCTCCACGCCCGCCGAGCCGCCCCGGCCCCGACAGGCCGGTGAGGGGCGAGCAATTCGCCGCCTGCACCCGCTGACCCCCGCTGAACCGGAAGGCGACTCCAGCCCTTGCGAATCCCGTTTAAAGCTAGTAATATTTTCTTTGTTGGAAGGGCGTGGCACCCCGGCCAACACCACTCGAAACCCGACACCACCGGAGGCATTTCCATGGCTCAGCCCAACGAGACCGTCCAGCAGCTCCAGGCCGAGGCCCGCAGGGACTACCAGCAGCACAACGATCCGACGACGGCGGGCGACCGCCGTCTCCAGCAGGGCCTGGTCGTGGCCCGCGCCCAGGAAGCGGCCGGGAACGCCGCCCGCACCCGCTGACCCTGCCCACCCCACCGGGGCGGCCGCCTGTGCGCGGCCGCCCCGGCCCGTCCCCCGCGGAGCCCAACACCATGACGACCTGTCCCGTCCACCAGAACACCACCCCGCCCGTCCCCACCTGGCCGCACAACACCCGCGCCGCTGCCCAGGCGTGCAAGGGCTGCGGCGCCATCGCCGGGAGCCCGGAGGAACGCCGAGCCCACCACTGCCCATGCTGCGGCGAGCGCTACCAGAGCAGTTGCACCGCCCTCCGCAAGTCCTGCCAGCGCTGCGGGGTACTCGACACCCGGACGCTCCAGTGGCAGCCGACCACCGATCCGATGGCCGACCTGCTCAGCGGCCGGGCCGACCCGGCCCCGTGGCTGGAGGTTTGGCACCGTGCCGCCTCCTACTTCGGCACACAGATCGTCCACTACCTCCGCCCGGTGACCACCGAGATCGACCAGACCCACCTGTACGGAGAGATCGTCTTCCGGGGCGCGGTCCTGACGATCCGCCACGCCGACCGCTGGTTCGAGGCGGCGAGTCCCTGCCCCCGACAAGAGTGCCGCCGGGGACGGATATGGACCCCGGTCTACGGCCGCCAGGACCTGCTGGAGGTCCACCTCAACGGGCCCGGCGAGGACGCATCCGAGTGCGACCGCGCCCGGCGCCACAGCTGAGAGGCGCCCGGGATGAGCTGTTACAACCCCCCGCGCCTTGACCACATCTCCGACAACGTCCGGGCCATCGTCGGCTGGGACGCGGCGCTCGCGACGTACTTCACACAGGTCTGGCAGCTACCCCGCAGCGACGGCGACCTGATCCGCAACTTCGTCGCGGCGGGCATCAGCCCGTACGAGATCCACGACCCCGCGATCGTCGTGGGCTTGGCCCGGCCCTACATCCACATACCCGAGAACCTGCACGAGTGGCTCATCCAGGACCGCCTGACCGATGTGGACCCGACCGGCGGCCGCCTGCGGGACGCCGTGCTCAAGCTGCGGGCCGACGCCCGATGAACTGCCCCCGGGGCGGCCGCCACGGCCGTCACCCCCTGCCGACCGCCCCGGGCCCCCTCTGACACAGACACCGAAAGGAAAGCCCCCTGTTCATGCCGTCCGTCATAGAGACCGGCGCCCTGCTCGACCGGGCCCGTACGGACCTCGCCCGGCCCGGCGCCAGCCCCGACGAGCTGCGCAATAACCTCGCCCAGGTGGTGCCCGCCGTGGAGGCACTGCTGGCCGAGGTCGACGCCCTGAACGACCAGCTCGCCCAGGCCCGCACCTGTCCGGTCACCGGACTGCCGACCCGGGCCGAGTGGACAGCGCGGGCCCGGGAGGTTCTCACAGCTGGCCCGGCGGCGGTCCTTCTCATCGACCTCGATGCGTTCAAGCCGGTCAACGACCGTTTCGGGCACGACGCCGGGGACGCCGTCTTGGCCGCCGTCGGAGCCCGGATGACCGAATGGGCAGCTGCCGAAGGGGCCGGGGCCGGACGTCTCGGCGGCGACGAGTTCGCCGTCGTCCTCCCGGACGGCTCCGCCCTGCCCGCCCGCGTCGCCCGTCTGCACGCCCAACTGACCCGGCCAGTTCACCACGGCGGCCTGAACCTCGCCGTCGGGGCGTCCATCGGCACCGCCCGCCCGGCCGACATCACCACCGCCGCCAGCGGTACCGCCGCCCTGCTGTCCGCGCTGCTCAAGCACGCCGACAGCGCGATGTACCGCGCCAAGGGCCGCGGCCGCCGCGGCCGCCGCCTGGCACGGCTCCTTCCCCTGCCCGCCCGTCGCCTCACCGACATCCTCCCCTTCCGAAAGGCCACCTGATGAAGCCCGACCCGACCACCCGGCCCTTCCATCACCCCTCGCTGATCCTCATGTTGGGAACAAGCGGCAGCGGCAAGACCCGCGTGTCCCGTATGTTCCAGCCCAGCCAAGTCCTGCGGGCCGACGACTTCCGCGAGATGTGCGCAGACGACCGAGGGGACCAGCGCGTGAACCGCCCTGCCTGGCAGGCCCTGATGACCGTGCTCCACGCACGGCTCGAACTGGGTCTGACCACGGTCGTGGACGCCACTCAAGCCGAGGAGGATCTGCGCCGCAGCCTCGCCGAGCTCGCAGACGACTACGGCGTCCTCTCCTGCGCGGTCGTGATGAACACGCCGCTGGAGGTCGCCCACGCCCGCAACGCCGCACGCGCCGGATCCACCCACGTTCCGGCGGACGTCATCGACGACCAGGACGACCAGCTGCGCGCCGCGTCCCCGAAAGCCGAGGGCATAGACCGGGTGGTCGGCGCCGAAACCCTCCCGGCCCTGGGCACCGCGCTGCAGCGGCTGGCCGCCGAGGAGACCCGGACCGCCGACCTGAAGGATGTGCTCCGCGTCTTCGGCAGCGGCGCTGCCGAGCTGTTCGACTGGGACACCCCCAGCCGCGACCCGCAGTTCCGCACCGGCACCTTCGCCGCCGCCAACGAATCACTTCACGTGCGATGGATGGACGACGCCGACCCCTTCGACATCCGCTTCGAGGCCCTGATCCCCTGCCCGGCCAGCGGCTGCCCCGGGCCCGCATGGACACCCGTGCACTCCGTGGCCGACCTCTCCGCCGCCCACCGCAACACGCCAGTCGACGAGGCCGCATGCGTCCGCTGTGACTCCTGACCCACCGCCGGAATCCGACCCCTGCCGGTTGCGCCGGGATACACCCGGCGCAACGGCCCCCAAGGAGAATCACCGCATGATCCGCGTCAAGCTCTTCCCCATCTCGCGCTCCACCGCGCGCTGGCTGGACGAACACGCCGGACAACCGGCGGTCACCGGGCGGCCCGCATGAGCCACATCCTCCCGGTACCCGAAGCACTCCACACCGCATTGCAGACGTGCCACCCCGGCGGACTGCCCGGATGGCTGGACCACACCGCCCCGCAGAGCGGTCCAGCAACCGCACCTCTGCATCTGAACGAGAACCAAGCCGAGCAACTCGCCAACCTCGCGGCCACCGCCTGGTGGGAATGCCAGCAGGCCCCGGAACACCCGATGGCCGATACCTTCGCCAGAGCCTGCCAGCAGACCCTGGAAGCCCTGGAGCGCACCCACACCTGACCGCCTCTTCGGCCCCGGGCCCGCACCTTCGGGGCGCGGGCCCGGGGCGTGTCCGCACCGCGCCCCTCCCCAAACCCGTGGCCAGCAGAGGAATCCGAGCACTGGCCAACGCCAACGAAAGACCAGGTCAGACAGGACATCACCTCTTCTTGATATGGGTAATTAGTGGTATTATTGTTGTGCCGGAAAGGGGTGGCACCCCGACTGGTATCACCACTCGAAACCCGATCGTCCGGAGGACCTGATGACCCATGCCCGCCGCGCCGTCGAAGCCATGCTCACTCACCCTGCCGCAATGCGGCAGCCCGTCCCGTCCGTGAAGGCGGCCCGTACCGCTCTTCGCGCCGTCGGCGCCCTCACTCCCGCCGTCCGTCGCGCTGAGGGGCTTTCAGCACGTGACGCGGTCCACCGGGCCGTGCGCGACGGGCTCACCGATTCTTTCCATCTCGGGCGCACTTACTTGCTCAGCCCCCAGGACTTGGAGCAACTCCACATCTCCCGGCTCTCCCCGCGCCCCTTCCCCGAGTGGGTCACCGGTCGCGCCACCGCTCTTGCCTGCCACGTCGGAAACTTGCTGGCGCTCGCGGACGCGTACGACCTGTGCCAGGACGAGGTGTTCCACGACGCCGAGCGGAGCTACAAGTGCGAGATCGCGTGACTGCCATGGCCGGGGCGGCGGCCGCTGCCGACGCCCCGGCCCCTGCTCGAAGCCCGACACGACCCACGGAAGGAGAACACCGCGAACACTGCCGATGCCACCACGGCGTGGGCCGAGTACCAGGTCACCACCCTCGCCGCCGATACCCAGGACTGGGTCGTCCCCCTGTACGGCTCGCCTGCCTGGGCCCGGCTCCCGCCCACTGATCCCCGCCGATTCGCCGCCGTCATCGAGGCTGCGGAACGCTGGCGGCGGCAAGCGGCCGAGGAGGAACATCTGGAACGGCTCGCCGACGAGAACCCCACCGCGTGGCACGCCGAGGTCACCGCCGAGGCCAACGACGCGGCCCGCCGCATGGTCGGCCACCTCGCGCGGGCTCGAACGCAGGCCGAACTGGAGGCCGCCCGCACCCATCGGCCGCCTCATCAGGTCCATGCCACTCTCGGCTGGCCCCCCATCGCGGTCCCCGGGCAACCCGGCCGCTATCTACACCCCGCCCCGCCCATGGCGGCCGCCTGACCGGCTGCCGCGGGGTGGTGTACGGCCTTAGGGGTAGCGGCACCCCTGGGCGGTTTATGTGACCAGCCGTCACCCGGCTGTCGCTCCGCCGTGGCGGACGCGGAAAAGATGGCTGGCAACGGCGGGGGCGGGCCCGGCCCGGCGACTCTCTAAAGGATCATGGAACTCCTGGGAAAAGTACTGGTCAGGGGGCGTTCCGGGCTTGAATATCGGGCTCATAACCCGTAATATTATTCTTATTGGAAGGGGATGGCACCCCGAACAACACCACTCGAAACCCGCACCACACGGAGGACATGCACGATGACCGACATCAAGACCCGTTACCGCTATGGCAAGCCGGACGGCACGGGGCGCACTCCGGTCTACATCGACGGCGCGTCTGAGCCCGCCGGGCACGTCTGGAAGATGGGCCGAAGCTCCTCTCCCTGGCGGGCGCAGGGAGCTGGAGACGAAGCCAAGCACGGCGCCAGCCACACCCGTAAGTACGAGGCCGCCGAACAGCTGGTGCGCATGGTCGACGTCCGGGCTTTGGCGGCCGCCGAGATCGAGCGCCGCCGAGCCCGCCTGACGCAGCCCCCGGCCGGATGGCGGCTCGCCACCTGGGCCGAGATCGAGCGCGAGGGGTACCGCCAGGTCCGCCCCGTGCACCGCGCCGGATTCGCCGATCGCCCGGTCATGCTGGACCGCATCACCCGGCTGCACAACGGGAACGTCGTGGTGACGGGCACCGAGTGCGGCGAGCACTCCCCGTACGTCCTGCTGATGTACCCCGCCCACGTCGAACTCGGCGCCCTGGTACCCGAACGACAGGCGCGGTACGTCGCTCCGGGCGAGTGCATGGGGTGCGAGCAGGACGGGCCGCTGTACCAGGTCGGTACCCGGCTCGGGTGCGGCAGCTGCACAACGGCTGACCTGGGTCTCTCCTCGTCCGATCTGCCCGCCGCCGTCGATGACGACGGCGAGGTGTGGTGGGCGGTCGGCGACACAGTGAGGCGGAAGTTCGAGATCTCCGACGAAGCCGACCAAGCGGAGACCGAGACCGGCCGCGTGATCGAGACCGAAACGCAGATCACCGACCGCACCCGCCGGGTGAGCGTCGACTTCGGTGACCGCTGGCCCGTCCGCTGGTACTCCACCGGACTCGCCCCGGTCGCGTAGCACTCTCGCCCTGGCCGGGGGGGGGGGGGGGGACGCCCCCCCCGCCCCCCCCCCAACCCCCCAAGAAAGCCCAAACAACAAAACCCACCCACCCCGTACCCAAACCCCCCGCAAACCACCCCTCTCCCACCCCCCCCCCCCCCACCAC
>NZ_JBVIVI010000025.1:11165-22269 GCF_055595765.1 Streptomyces sp. NPDC040405 | reverse complement strand
GCCCACAGACCACACCCGATGGTGGAGTGTAGATTTTGGGGATCGATGCCTCTTCAGTGGGCACCCCAAAGAACTTGCCCTGGTCCAGAGCCCGCCCCGCCGGGGGGGGGGGGGGGGGGGCCCCCCCCCCCCCGCCCCCACTCGAACCCGCAGGAGACGTCACGATGAACAACCCGCGCCAGCTCGGTACCGACGCCGCCGGAAGCCCACTCCTGGCCAGCCCTCGGCCCACCGACGACCTGTTCGACCCCCTGCCCCACGGAGCCGATCCGGCCCAGATCCAGGCTGTTCCCGTTCACGCGGTCCAGAACGGCGACCTGATCGTGGGCCACTTCCCCGAAGTGGCACCCGGGGCGCCCCGTGCGGCCGACCACTTCGCCATCGCCTACACCGCGCACCCCGCACGAACCTGCGGCGAGTGCGCCGAGTGCCACGACGACCTGTACGCCGTCGGAGACACCCCCGACCACCAAATCCGCTACGTCGTCCTGTCCTTCGACGCCGAATACGGATGTGACATCTGGCTCCGCAACGAGCCCGTACTGATCATCCCGGCCGTGACCCTTGCACGCTGACCCGCCCGGGGCGGCGGACGGCGCCGCTGCCCCGGCACCATTCGAAACACCCTGCCCCCGGGGGAACGGGGCCGGGCCAAAGCCGGTGGTGGGCTGGAGCATCACGAACTCGTCGTCGTTGTGTGCTGGTCCCGTTGTGGCCGGGGCGATGAGCTGAGGTCGCATCACGGGTGGAGGGGGAGCTGCTCGATGTCGGCGAGGTGCGGGTGGGCGCGGGCCGTGGCGGGATCGGTGGGCGGTTTACGTGACCGGCCGTCACCCGGCTGTCGCTCCGCCGTGGCGGACGCGGAAAAGATGGCTGGCAACGGCGGGGGTGGGCCCGGCCCGGTGGCTCTCGAAAGGATCATGGAGTTCCGGGGGAAAGTGCTGGTCGGGGGCATTCTGGGCTTGAATATCGGGCTCATGACCCGTAATATTATTCGTGTTGGAAGGGGATGGCGCCCCGAACAACACCACCACTCGAAACCCGAGACCGAGAGATGGAGTTCGCCCTATGGCCAAGTCCAAGGCGTCGAAGACCCGCAACCGCATTGACGCCCTGCGGGCAGTGATCGACAAGGAGTGCACTGCGTCAGCCTGCCGGGATTCGGGTACCTGCCGCCATGAGGGCGAAAAGGACGCCGCCCGTCACGTGCTCGACCGTCTGCTGGAGAAGTTGAAGGACGCGGCCGAGGACGAGCGCGAGGAGCGCGCGCGGATGTGGGCCGACATCTACGAGCACGGCTACGACGAGAACGGCAACACCTTCCGCACAGGCACCAAGTACCGCGCTGGGCAGCCGATGAAGGAGCGGACCGCAAGCATCCGTGCGGACATCAAGATGGCGCGCAGGGCCGGTAAGACCCCCCTCGTGCAGGAGGGGCCCGGGCTGGTGTCTCAGGCGGTGGAGACCTACCGGTTCGACCCCATCGGGGAGGCGCCCGCGCAGATCAAGTTCCGAGTCCGTATCGGCGCCGGTGGCGGCTCCGTCCAGATCGGTGTCGACAACATCCCCCAGGAGTGGGGATGGATCGCCGAAGAGGTTGCCGATTACAAGGGGGAGAAGGTCACCCGGTGGCGCCGCACGCAGGCCCTGAAGGATCTTGAGGACGAACTAGAGGCGGTCGCGGAGGCGTACAACGCCGATTACGGCTCCAACCTCATGACGGGCTGTTCCGCTCAAGCGTTCTCCGTGTTCGTCGAGTCTGACGACCCCGGAACGCTCGCATGGCGCGCCGAGTACGAGCGCAAGCGCCGGGGCCGCCGCGCCTGACGTGCCCGGACCACCACGCCCCACCGCGTAAACACCCTCTCCCGGCCGGGCGGCGGATTGACGTCGCCGCCCGGCCCTTGCTGGGCGACCCCGGAGCGCGCGCCGCAGCGCCGAGACGCCGCGCCCCGAACCCCGTACCGCCACTCTCCGCCCGCTGAACACTGCTGAGGACTCCCGCCATGCAGAACACCCCGGCCTACACCGCCAAGGTCACCGACTACGACCGCAGTGTCTCCACCCGCACATACAGTGCTGTCGAAGCCGATGCGCTGATTGCCGCCGCTCTGTGGGACGACGACGAGGTCAGCCCCGACGCCGACCGCTCCGGCCGCATCACCATCACCCGGATCATCACCGGACATCGCAACGCCCTGGATACCGAGCCGGTCACGATGCGGCGCGTCATCCGGATGGAACCGGTGTGCGCACCACGTCGGCTGACGGCTCGCCAGTACGAGGACCTACGGCTGATCCGGGACAGTGAACTGACCTTCGGCGCCGCCCTGGCCGACGGATATGTTCTTGCCGGGTTCGTGTCCATCCCGCCGGGTGCCACCGGGCGCCTCCTGGAGCGTGGTTGGCTCACGGCCGAGCCGGGCGGCGCTGTGTCCGTCTCCTTCGCGGGCCGGGTGGCGATGATGCTGCATGAACACCGCGCAGAGACCGGCTACGTGGGCACGGACAAGTGGGTAGTCGACGCGTTCAGCGTTGGCGAATGGCAGATCGGAGCCCCCCTGTACCTGTCCCGCTGCTCCTGCGGGTACCGCGCCGAGAGGCTCTTTGAAGTCCAGGCGATGGCACAACAGGCATCCCGCAAGCACCGCCTTGACCACCTCCGGGCCGCGTTGGGGCTGACCACCTGACCCCCACGCGCCGCCTACCGCCGAGGAGTGCGACGGCCGCGTGCGCTGTACCCGCTTGTGGTGCGAGGGCGACGGCCGCGCGGTGGGGTGGCATCTCAGAGCGGTCTACGTGGCGGGCCGTCGCCCGGCGACCCCTGGCGCCCTGGTGCTGAAGAGCGGCGGGCAGGGAGCAGAGTCGCCCCGACCCCGGAGGCCATGCGCGCATGTGGAAAACCCGAGAAATCCCTAGTCAGGAGTCCCTTTCCATTGCCGTTTGCGGCTCATGACTGGTAATATTGATATTGCCGGAAGGGGGTGGCACTCCTGTCGGCGCGACCACTCGAAACCCGAACCGAAGAGGACACCATGGCCGTCATCGACGCCGCGTTCTACCCGCTGATCGTCACCAACCGGCCCGGCGACTCCCTGTACCGTCAGCCCCCGGCCGGTACCGACATGGGCGGGGTCCGTCTGTGTCCGATTGCCGACGTCCGCCCTGGCGACTGGGTTCTCGGCGAGTTCGAGCGCCCCTTGAATCCGGACCGTCTTGACACCCTCATGCAGAGCGTCGCGGCCTTTCCCGCGCTCCCGGCAGCGCTGAACCGGTACGTCGCCCTGGATGGCCAGTCGGCCGTGTGGCACGACGATGAAACGGTGCAGATCATCCCCCGCGAGTACATCCCCGGAGACGCTTACGCCGACCGTTCCGGCGGATACCGCGCCGGTGACCGAGTAGAGCGCACCGTCATCTACGACCCGATGCACGACGACGACCGGGACAAGGTCGGCACAGCCCGCCCCGTGATCCAGCGCGGCACCGTCACCGACGTCGAAGACAGCGCGTGCACCGTGGCGTGGTCGGGGTACTGGGCCAACGGCCGCTCCGAAGAAGTCGCCATGCGCTTGGCCGACCCGATGGCCATCGCCCGGGAACGCTCGGTGTACGGCTTCGCAGTCGGCGACACCGTGACCACCAAGGGCAGCTACGGGACCGGTGTCGTGCTGGAACTGTGGTTCCACTCTTGGGCCGGAGCGCCGATGGCCCGCGTCTACTGGCCCGGAAGCCCCTGGAGTAACTACTGCGCGTACGACTTCGCCCCCACCAGCCGATACAGCCACAAGATCCCGGAGAACACCTACGACATCACATCTCGCGAGGACTACCCCATGCCCACCGCCTGACGCCCCCTCTCGCCGCGCCCGGGGTGCCTTAGCGCCCCGGGCGCGGCGGTGCCGATCGCAGTGCGGCGGCGGGCCCGGGACGCAGCCGGGTGCAGGGCTGGCCCGGGTGGGCGGCGGTTGCCCCGCTGGGGCCGGACCGGGCGGCGGTGCGTTGTTGGTGGGTGCCCGGCCCGGGGGGGCCGGGTGCGAGGGGCGCTTCGGCGCCGCCCCCTCGCGCTCCCCAGGCGCTGCTGTGGCTGGGGGCGCAGGGTGTGGGTGTCGGGTTGTGGTCGGTGGGCGGTGGTGGTGCCGGGGGTTGCTTTCCTCGTGGTCGCCGCCGCGGTGGTGGCTGATGTCGGGGGGTGGCTGGGGCGGTGTCGACCTCGAGGACGCTTGCGTTTGTTTCGTGCGGGTGCTGGTGCTCGGGTGGTGCACCGGCCCTGGTGGGCCGGTTCTGGGGGGCTGCGCGCCCCCCAGGCCCCTGCGCCAGCGCGGCGGCGCTGGACCCGCGGCGTTTGACAGGTCCCGGGCATCGCGTGGTCTTCCCGCGGAGCGCGGGCTGAACACCATCGTGGCCGGGGCGAGTTCACCGCGTCGTTGTCGGGTGCCGGCCGCGTCGTGGCCGGGGCGGTGGGCTGAGGTTGAGGCGGGGTCCGGGGAGGGGTTGGTCGACGTCGGTGAGGTGCGGGTGGAGCCCGGGCCGGGGCCGGTGGGCGGAATCGGTGGGCGGTTTACGTGACCGGCCGTCACCCGGCCACCGCTCCGCCGTGGCGGGCGCCGGAAAGACGCTGGCAACGGCGGGGGGTGGGCCCGGCCCGGCGACTCTCTAAAGGATCATGGAATTCCTGGGAAAAGTCCTGGTCAGGGGGCGTTCCGGGCTTGAATATCGGGCTCATGACCCGTAATATTGTTCTTGTTGGGAGGGGATGGCATCCCGAACAACACCACTCGAAACCCGCACCACGAGGAGGACACGGACCATGGCGAAGATGGCGACTGAGCAGGCGATCCAGCACCGTAAGGCGAAGGGCTTGATCGAGCTGGACCGTGACCTCACCCCCAGTGAGCGGGAATTTGTCCTCGACAACCTGATGGAGGAGGGGGATGCTCGGCTCGACGGCGCGTTCTTCACCCCCGGCGGCTTGGCCATCGAGATGGTGATCGAGGCGTTCGGCGCGGGCAGGGTTATTGACCTGTGCGCCGGTATCGGCCACCTGGCCTGGACCGCACACAAATACCTGCGGTCCCACCGTGCCGCACGAGAGATCGTATGCATCGAGAAGAACCCGGAATACGTCCGCATAGGCCGCAAGGTCCTGCCCGAGGCGACCTGGATCTGTGGCGACGTGTTCGACGTGCCGACCATGGATCTGGGCGAAGCCTTCGATGTCGCCCTCGCCAACCCGCCGTACGGGATGGTCTCGCGGGGAGGTCGAACGGCGCCCCGCTACACCGGCGGCCGATTCGAGTACCACGTCATCGACATCGCCGCCGACGTGGCACGGCACGGGGTGTTTCTCATCCCCCAGCGGTCGGCCCCCTTCCGTCTCAGTGGCGTCCCGCACTTTGAACAGGTGCGGGAAGCCCACTATCAGCAGTTCGAGGGGCAGACGGGCATCGTCCTGGAGCCCGGATGCAGCAGCGACACGTCCAAGTACATCGACGAATGGCGCGACGCGGCCCCACGTACCGAAATCGTCCTCTCCGACTTCACGGAGCGGAAGGCCCCAGCCCCCACTGCCACCGTCGCCAGTGCCGCGAAGGCCCCCCAGGTGAAGGACTGGGGCGCCATGTGCGCCACGGACTTCACCACCCGGCTGGAGGGCACCCCGGTTGCCATGTTCGATGTGGGTGACGACGCGACCACGGGAACCATTGGCCTCTTCGACGTCTGACCGTGACGCGCCGTAGCCCCGGCCGGTAGGCCGGGGCTACGGCGCAAGCGAAGCTCCTCCAGGCTTGCCCAACGGCCTAGAGCGGGCGTCGACCAGGCCGCCGCCCGCGTCGCGCTGCTCACCACCAGCCAGTTGACCTCCGCGCCCCGGCCCGTGCCACGGCGGGCGCGCCCCGGGTCCGCCCGTACCCCTCCTGACATCGAGACGAGATCCTGTGAACACCCGCCCCCGCTGCCCGCGCTCGCTGCGCCGCCTCGCCGATGGACTGGCCAGCTACCGTCAAGCCATCGACTCCATCGTGTGGATCGACGCCCGCACCGACCGTTGCACCCACTGCGGCCGCAAGGGCATCGACGGATGCGACCCCGCCACCCGGACGCATCCCGCGCCCGCAGTGCCCGGCTCGCTGTACCGCGCCGCCCATGCCGCCCGCCTCGCCTGGCGCCTACGCCACACGATTCCGGACCACTTGAACCGGCCCTTCGCCAACACCCCTACCACCCACGCCCACGCCGACGCTCCGTTCTGAACGCTCACCCGCTACGCCGCCCCCGTCACGGTGAACCGCGCTGTCCGGTCCCAGACGTCTGTAGGCACCGTGCGTCTCTGACCAGCACTGCCTACGGATGGGCGGGACGCGCGAAAGCTCCCTCGGGCGCCGCGCGCGCCCATTGACCGGCCTGCCTACAGAACTCCGGGACTGCCCACACTTCGCAGGGACCAGACACGCGCATCCTTGCACGGGGCGAACCTGTCCCTGTTTTACAATCTCACTCACTACTGGTAATATTATCTCTGTTGGAACAGGGTGGCACCTCGACCAACAGCACTCGAAGCCCGAACCGAGGAGATCATCTTGAGCACCGAGCAAACCTTCACCGCCACCACCGCCGGACACATCTGGGCGGACATCATTAGCCCCAGGGGCGCGGTTGAGGTCACGGTCGACCCGAGTCTCAAATACGCCGAGATCACCGTAAGCACCGCCGACGACGAGGGCCCGGCGGCCGACGCCGTGCGTCGAGCCGCCAGCCGCGAACACACCTCCAACGGCGTGAGGGTCATAGAGGTCAGCGTTCCCGAGACCCGGGGCGGCGGCATGCGGGTAGAGACCTATTCCGGCGGGGGCGGTAGCCAGTTCAACACCTTGAACTCCGGAATAGCCGCAGGCATCGGCGACGTATGGGTGGGCGGACAGCAGATCGTCCGGAGGGGCCGAGTGATCGCCCAGCAGGGAACCGCCGTCTCCGGCGCTGGCTTCGACCGGATCACCGTCGCAGTGAAGATTCCCAGCAGCTCCAGCGTCCGTCTGGACACCACCAGCGCCGACCTGTGCACCAACGGCGAGGTCCGGGTTCTCGATGTCCATTCGGTTTCCGGCGACGTCCGGGCCGAGGGCGTACATGCCCTGCGTGGCAACCTCACCTCCGGTGGCATGAACGTGGAGCGGGTGGGATGGCGGGTGGACGTCACCAGCGTCTCCGGTGACATCAAGATCCACAATTACAACGGCAGCCAGCTGATGACGAACTCGGTTTCCGGCGACATCACCGTGACGTCCCCCTCAAGCTCCACCGGCGCTTTCACTGCCACCACGGTTTCCGGCGACATCACCGCGTACGGCGTCGACCACCTCAACCCGCGCATCAACACCGTCTCCGGCGATGTTCGTCCCCGATCGCTGATGAGGCGCTGAGTGCGACACGCCTTGGGGCTCCCCTCCCGTGCCGAACAGCAGCGGGAGGGGAGCCTGTTGGGCTGGCGGCTGGCATCCGGCCCGGGGGGCCGGGTGTGAGGTGTTGGCTGGGTGGGTGGTGCACCGGCCCTGGTGGGCCGGTTCTGGGGGGCTGCGCGCCCCCCAGGCCCCTGCGCCAGCGCGGCGGCGCTGGACCCGCGGCGTTTGACAGGCCCCGGGCATCGCGTGGTGTTCCCGCGGAGTGCGGGTTTCGTGGTTGGGTGCGGCCCGGTTCCCGCGGCGTGGGGGCCGGTGGGGGTTTTCATCGCACCTGCGGTGCGATCCGGCCGTGCGCCGCAGTCGGCGGGCCCTGGGGGCCCTTCTTTTTGCGGCCCGCAGGTCGCTGGCGCGCCCTGCGGGCTGCGGGCGCTTCGCGCCCTTGCGCGCGTCCCCGGGGGGCTCCTCCGGACGCCCGCCCCCCGGGGAATGGGGGGCGGGCTGAACACCGCCGTGGCCGGGGCGAGTTCACCGCGTCGTTGTCGGGTGCCGGCCGCGTCGTGGCCGGGGCGGTGGGCTGAGGTTGAGGCGGGGTCCGGGGAGGGGTTGGTCGACGTCGGTGAGGTGCGGGTGGAGCCCGGGCCGGGGCCGGTGGGCGGAATCGGTGGGCGGTTTACGTGACCGGCCGTCACCCGGCCACCGCTCCGCCGTGGCGGGCGCCGGAAAGACGCTGGCAACGGCGGGGGGGTGGGCCCGGCCCGGTGACCCTCTAAAGGATCATGGAATTCCTGGGAAAAGTCCTGGTCAGGGGGCATTTTGGGCTTGAATATCGGGCTCATGACCCGTAGTATTGTTCTTGTTGGGAGAGGATGGCACCCCGAACAACACCACTCGAAACCCGCACCGTGAGGAGTCCCCCATGTGCCTGCTGACGATCGCACTCGGTGACACTGTTGCCTACCTCGACCGCGAATACCAGATGCCGCAGGGGTTGGCTCCGTACCGGGCCGATGTCGCCGGAGCCGGGGAGGTTGCTGCGACGCTCGTGGCGCGCCTGCGTCTGCGTGGTCGCATTGTGGCGGCGGTGCGGTACGTCGAAGAGGAGCCGAGCAGGCTCGGAGGCGGGTTTGTCATGGATTCTCTGGGTTCCAGGGCGATGCGCGTGGAATGCGTAGCCGATGGTCGAGCGGTTGTGTGGCGTTTTGACCGCTTCACGGCTGACCCTGACGCCGCTTGGACCGTTGAAGTCGACGGCCGGATGTCTTCTGTCGGCTTCGGTCGCCGCATGCGGGCGCATGAGCGTCACGCCACGCTCGCATGGGTCGCGCACTGGGCACTTCTGGACTAGAGAGGCCCTGGTCGGAGCCCTTTCTGGACTAGCTATTCAGGCTCTTAGCTGGTAATATTATTAATGTTGTTCCCCGGGGTGGCGCCCCGGGGCAACGCCACTCGAAACCTCACTGAGGAGTACCACCCAATGCGAGCACTCATCGAGACGTTCAAGGCGATCCGCGCCCGCCGTCGCGCGGTCGGCAGGGGAATGCGGTCGTACACGATCGTTCTGAACTGGAAGACGAAGGAGTATGCCCACTACGCGCCCGAGGTCATCCAGGTCCGCGCCTCCTCCTCACTTCATGCCGAGATGGCCGCGCTCCTCCAGGTGGCCAAGGCGAACGCTCACCACGTCGACCAGTTCAAGGACGTGCCGGGCCGTGAGCTGATCACCACCGCCGGTGCGCTGTTCAAGCACGTCGCCACCTTCCCGGGCGCGCACTACGCGATTCAGTCCGGCGACCACTTCTGAACCATCCCGCCGGGGCGGCGGATGGCACCGCCGCCCCGGCCCCACTCGAAACCCGACCGCACGAAGAGAGGCACCCGTGAGCACCACCGGCACCGTTTACACCCGCGCCCACGCCATCAAGGACGGCGCGCTGATCGAGGCCGATCCCGGCATCTCCGAAGAGGTGGAATTCCCCGCCCCGGTCGCCATGACCGCAGCCGTTCACATGGACTGCGTCGCCGTTCCCGAGGCGTACGCCTGGCGGACCGGCATCCGGCTGGACGAGACCCATCGGGAATGGGACCTGTTGCTCACCGCCGCCCGCGCGGTCAAGGCCGCCGCTGGCTCCGGCCGCCCGCCCCGACTGGCCCTCACCCTCTACCGCGTCCCGGCCGACGGCGTCACCCATGAGCCCCGGCGGGTGACCCTGGTTGCCGAGGCGTCGCCCGGCGACAATGGCGAGCGCGTTATCACGATCATGCGCCCCAGCGAGCGCCTGCCGCACTGAGGTGGTCCGGGGCGGCTGAAGCGCCGCCCCGCATTTCCAAGAAAACCCCTGTGCAGGGTCCTTCTCGACTAGGTGATCTGACTTAAAGGTGGTAATATTAAATCTGTTGGAAGGGGGTGGCACTCCGGCCAGCATCACCACTCGGAACCCGAACGAGGAGCAGTAATGGACCAGGTCACCGAGCAGCCGAGCAGCTTTCTCCGCTGGGGCCGGGATGGCCATCTGGACGCGCCTATGCGGTTCCCTGCCGGAACCCCGCACAAGGTCATCGACGACTGGCGCACGCGGGTCGCCGAAAACGGGGGAGCGGTAACCGAGGTGTACGACCCGACCCCGCCCGTCTCAGAGGAACGCATGGCTGAGCTGCGACAGAAGATGGCGGCCGCGAGGGCCGCGAAGCTCGCAAAGCGCTGAAGTCCCAGCCGGGGTGGCGGATGGCACCGCCGCCCCGGCCCCACTCGAAACCCGAATCACTCACGAAATGGAGGCCCGCATGGGCGCCGACTACACCATCAAGGGCACCGTCAAAATCAACCCCCCGATCCCCTTCCCCATGCTCCAGGGCTGACCGAGGGGCCGGACCTGCCGTCCTTCCGCTCCGCCAGCAGCGCGAACGACCCGCAGGCCGCAGGCCCCTGGTCCGACATAGTGGGCGTCTGGGCGCTGATTCCCTCAGACCAGCCGCTATACACCATCAGCGCGCTTGAGGTACTGCACTTCTGCGCCACCTCCACGGGGGTGTCCAAGACTCTCGCGCACTTCGCCGATATCTGTCTGACGGACGGCTACGAGCTGACCAGCGAAGTGACGTATCAGGGTGATGAAGGCGAACGCGGCCTGATCCGGATCACCGAGACCGGTGAGATCCGGTGGGATGAGACGCACGCGCCCAGTTGGAGGTCTGCCCGCTGATAACGGGCCCGCTGTCCCGGCCCGGTTCCCCCGGGCCGGGGCGGGGTGCGTGGGAGCGCCGGGCGCGACGGTCGCGGTTGCCCCTTCTGTCCGTCGCGTGGGTCGAGGGGTCTGCTCCCCGTGGGCGCCGGTCGGGCCGTGTTGGTGCCGCTGGCCGCGCCTGACGGGGCCGTGGTGAAGTCGCCGCGCGTGCGAGCGGCTGGCTCGGTGGCCGGTCCTGGTGCGGCGTGCCGGGGGAGGGTGCGGGCCGTTCGTGGTGGCCCGGGGGCAGCGGGGGAGGGGCGCTGCGCGCCCCTTGGGGGTGGTCGGCGGTGGGGCGCTGCGCGCCCTGTCGCCTTGCCGTGTGGCCGGGCGCTCCGCTGCGCTTCGGCCCGGTGAGAGCGCTTCGCGCTCTCACCGGGTGCGGGTGCGGTGGCCGGGTGGGGGGGGGGGGGGGGGGGGGGGGGGGAGAGGGAAAGAAAAAAACACAACAAAAAAACCCAAACCACACACACCACCCACCCC
>NZ_JBVIVI010000025.1:8848-11155 GCF_055595765.1 Streptomyces sp. NPDC040405 | reverse complement strand
GGGGGTGCCTTGGGGTTGGGGGGAGGGGGGGGGGGTGGGGGGGGGGTGGGGGGGGGGGGGGGGGGGGGGGGGGGGGGCCCCCCCCCCCCCCCCCCCCCCACCACGAGGAGTACGGACACCCGGAAAGGCCCTGGTCAAGCCCGCCACCATGCTTGGCGATCAGGCTTTGAACTAGTAATATTATCTCTGTCGCAAGGGGTGGCGCCCTGATCGACATCACCACTCGAAACCCACACCACGAAGGGACTCACGTTGACCGTGACACAGAACGAGCACGCTACCCAGGCCGCCACCGTCGACGAGGCGGACGCTGGACGCCTGGCGTGGATCGACCCGCTCAAGGACTTCCTTGACGGGGACTCCGACGAGGAGAAGAAGAGCCTGGTCATCATCGACCCGTTCAACCACCGCAAGAAGCGTGAGGGCGAGGACACCACGCAGCCCGACCCTGGCCTGATCGCCAGTGTGGAAGCGGTCGGCGTCCAGCAGGCCCCCATTCTCCGCCCTCAGGAGGGTGAGACCGAGGGGCAGCTGGGCATCGTGATCGGCCAGCGCCGCATGAAGGCCGCCCGCGTCGCGGCCGAGAGGGCCACGGCCGAGGGGCGCGAGTACCGGAAGGTTCGCGTGATCATCCGTGACGACCTGAAGGGCGTTGACGACGAAGCCCTGGTCGCGTCCATGGTCGAGAACGTCCACCGCAAGGCGGCCAGTGCCCAGGACGACCTGGAGGCTGCCCAGCAGCTCACTCTGATGGTGAGCACGAAGCGGGTACCGAAGGCTCGCAGGGCCCGGTTGGCGGCCGCGACGGGCCGGACGGTGGAGGAGCTGGACGCGGCCGCCAAGGTCGCCAAGATCGCCCCGGAGGTGATCGACGAACTCAATGAAGACGAGGTCGACTTCGACTGGGTGGAGCTGGCCGAATACGACGAGGTCAAGGACGTCTCCGGCGCTCTGTGGACGCTGGAGCAGGCCAAGCGCAAGGACGGGCAGGAGAAGAACACCAAGCGCGGAGCGTGGAAGCAGGCCATGCAGGAGCTGCGCGCGGAGAAGGACAAGACCGAGCGCATCGAAGCGGTCAGGGCCGAGCTGGCCAAGAAGATGATCCCCGTCGTGAGGTGGCCCCACCGCTGGGAGAGCACCAAGGGCCGCCCGCTGGAGGAGCTGGTCAGCGCGATCGGCCGCCCGCTGACCGAACAGGGACACAACGAGACGTGCGAGGGCCACGCCGCCACGTTCGACCCCGCAGACGGTGAGGTGGTGTGGGTGTGCGTCGACTACCAGAAGCACCGGCACCGGATCGCCGGAGCCCCGGAGCCCGGCGAGACCGACAACGCCGAGGAGATCGAAGAGGCCGCTGCCAAGCGGGAAGCCGAGCGGGAGGAGCGCCGCCGCGTTCGGGTCAACAACGCCGCATGGCGGAGCGTGCGGGAGGTCCGGCAGCAGTTCGTCACCGAGATGTGCCAGGCAACGAACGAGGCCCCGGCCGACGTGAAAACCCTGGTGATGACGGCGATCCTCGAAGGCCACTACAACTACACCCACTACGTGGGCGGCGACAGCGGTGCCGCCCTGGCGATGTTCCTCAAGAACGAGAAGCTGGAGCGACGCCCGGCCGACGTGATCGCCTCCCTGGTCAAGCGCACCGCCGCCAAGCGCATGTGGTGGCTGCTGTTCGCCCACGTCGCGGGTATGTATGAGTTCGAGTTCATGGGCGATGACGCCTGGCGCGGCCCCGAGACCGGGTATGGCAGGCGCGGTGACATCCGTCCCGCCACCGTCACCTGGCTGACCTTCCTGCAGACCCACGGTTACACCCTTTCCGAGGTCGAGGAGGAGACCGTGGCCACCGGGCAGCGCCAGGCCGAGGAGAAGGCCGAGCGCGAGGCCGAGCGCAGGGAGCGCTCGGAGCGCGAGCGGCGCGAGCGGGAAGAGGCCAAGGCCAAGAAGGAGGCCGAGGAGAAGGCCGAGCGAGAAGCGGAGAGCACCGAAACGGACCAGGAGGGCGAGCCCGGCGACGAGGCAAACGCCGAGTCCGGGCCCGGCAACGAGAACGACGGCGCGGACGAGCCCGGCGAGCCGGAGGGCGAGGCCGACCCCGTGGCGAACGCCGCGCCCGACGCCGAGACTGACGAGCAGTAGAGCAGCACCGCAAGCCGACAAGGCACCACCCCGGCCGGGGGGGGGGGGGGGGACCCCCCCCCCCCCCCCCCCCCCCACCCCCACCCCCCCCACCCCAGAAAGAAATGCAGAAACAAGACGCCCCCCCCCCCCCCCAGGCCCTCCCCCCAACACCCCCCCCCCCCCACC
>NZ_JBVIVI010000025.1:0-8838 GCF_055595765.1 Streptomyces sp. NPDC040405 | reverse complement strand
GGGGGGGGGGCCTCCTCTTGGGGGAACCGCGGTTCCAGAGGGAGAGAGGGAGGAGGGGGAAAAAAAAAAAAAAAAGGGGGGGGGGACGGGGGGGGGGGGGGGGGGGGCGCCCCCCCCCCCCCCGGCCCCCACCCGAAACCCGAACCCGACACGAGGAAATGACACATGCAGGCCACCATCCGCGTCACCGCCGTGCACGCGGCCCGCGCCCTGGCCTACCTCGCCCGCCAGGACGCCGGACCGCCCCCGGCAGACGCCGCAGAACGCGACACATGGCGGGAGAAGCTACGCGCCGACCACGAGACCTACCGAGCCCGCCGGGCCATCGCAGTGGGGACGGACCGGCTCGACACGATCCGGCGGGCAGTCGAGGCCGAACGGTACGACGCCTGCGCCCACCAGGACCTCACGGAGGCTCTGGCCGCCGTTGAGCACGGAGGCATGTCCTGCTGGAGAGCGACCCCGTACGGCATGGTCTGGGTCGACAACGAGGTCTGACCGTCCGACCCGGCGGAGAAAGCGGACCGGCGACCGCCCTGCTAGCAGGACCCCCCGCACATGTGCACCTGTGCGACAGGCTGGCGCGGTCGCCGGTCCTATCTCGAAACCCAGAACACCCAACCGAGAAAGCAACCCGAGGAGGAGGAACTGAGTTACTCCAGGATAGCGGGTCGGAGCAGGGCAGTGAAAAAACGTGCACGAAGCACACCTGCCACCCCTTGAAATCACTGTTAAGACTGGTATTATTATTTTTGCTGGAAGGGGGTGGCACTCCTTCCGGCTCCACTCGAAGCCCGCACCACCGGAGGCACGGATCATGACCACCAACCTGGAGTTCCCGGAGACCGCGCTGACGGCCCTGCGTGACGGCCTCATGGCCGCCGCCGCCGACGACGACCGCACCCCGCAGGAGGAACTGGACGGCCTCAGCGACAGCGTGCTCGCCGCCTACTGGCATGGCTACCTCACGGCCAGCAAGGCCGGGCACACCGGCCAGAACCTGCACACCGCCGCCTTCCGCAGGGCATGGGAAGCCCCGATGCGTTCGGTCTGCACCAACACCGATCACCTTCGGGCCGTCCTCGCCGAGTCGCTGAGGTAGCCCAGAGCCCGCCCCCCGGGGCGGCGGATGGCACCGCCGCCCCGGCCCCGCTCGAAACCCCCACCGACCGAGGAGAAACGCACCATGCCCGGCACTGCCGCAGACGCCAAGACCAGCACCTCCGTGACCCGTACCCTCCACGAACCCGAGATCGACCGACGCAGCGCCAACTCCCCGTACTTCGGCGTGTCCTGGTGCGACCTCTGCGGCGATGACTTCGCCGTCCACCGATCGCTCACCATCAAGGAAAGCGAGTTCACCGACATCACGACCCGCGACACCTGGAAGGGACAGATCGTCATCGCCTGCGACCGCAGCTGACGCTCCCAGCCCGACCGGGGGCGGCGGATGGCACCGCCGCCCCCGGGCCCACTCGAAACCCGGATACCGCAAGGAGAGTGCACGGATGACCTTCACCCCCGCCCCGGCCCTCACGGGCGGCGACGCCGCCGCCGCCCGCAACCGCCGGAACCTCCTGGCCGCTGGCCATCGCGGCCGGATGCTCGCGGAGACCATCGGCCGCCCGATCCTCCGCGCCAGCAAGGCCGCGCAGACGTACCGCGCCGCCGCTGCGGATATCGAAGTCGGCCGATGCAACGCCCCCGGGCATCGCTGGCTCCGCGACCAGTCCGCCGTATGCCACCAGCGGGCCCGCATCGCCGCTGACGAGGAGGCCCTGGCCGTGGAGAACGGGCAGCCAGCCCAAGCGGCGCGGTGGGCAGCCTTCGCCGCCGCCTACGCGAAGGCGGGCAGGCACCTCGGCCGCATCGTCCTGTGCGAAAGCGACGCCATCACCATGCTGAACGGTGCCGCCGAAGCCCTGGAGAAGGCCGCCCTACCCGGTCCGGCGCAGGCGGGAGAGCCCGAAGGGATCGCCCCTTTGTCCAGCGTCCCGACCTTTCGGATCGACACCGGCCGCCAAGCCCTCGCCGCCGCCCGACGCGGTGACGGGGGAGTGCTCAAGCACATCAATAGCGTGGTGGTCGAGCTGCTGCTATTCGCCTGCTACGCCGAGGGACAGCACGAAACCGGCTATCACGCGGCCACGCACGCCTTCCGCGCCCTGGACGTCGCCCGCAAGACCGCGTCGCAGGGTGACGGACAGGACATGGACCCTGATGCCCTGGCCGCCGCCTTCCAACTCGCCGAGCAGGCCCTGGACACGGCCGAGGACATCACCACCCAGGCGAACGAGCCCATCGAGCCCGTCGCTCACTGACCACGCAGGCATCGTTCGGGCCGGGGCGCGGCAACGCGCCCCGGCCCGAACGCATTCAAGGAGAGGCACCCGACCATCCCCCAAGACTCGGCCCCGGAGCCCGCACATGACCGGTGATAACTGGCGCCCACGACCGATCGATCTGCCAGACGCTCACCTGCCCAACTCGGCCCCCCCGGTATGGACCTGCCGCCAGTGCTACACCCCGTGGCCGTGCCCGACCGCCCTGCCGTACCTCACACAGCACCGATGCATCTGCGGCAGCACCTCCTACTGGGAGAAGAAGAGGCCCCGCCACTGGCATCTCGGCCCTCCCTGCTACACCCACGCGGATGCCATGAACGGCCTAGCCTCAGAGCTTCGCCAGCAGCGCGAGGCGAACCCGCATTACCCGCCCAGCCACTACTACCCGGAAAAGCCCCGACGCCGCCGCCGACAACGCCCGCCGTACGCCCACACGCCCAGCCAGCCCGGCGACATCAAGCCCGGTACCACACTCTGGGTCCACCCCGGGGGGCTCCACCCGGGGTGGGGCGACATTCACCACCTGGCCATGCTGACCAGACTCAACATCACGAAGTGCGAGGTCTGGCTCTGGCTCGACAGCACCGTCCACCTTGTCCGGCCCGAACATCTCGAACTCGACATCTCCCCGATCCGCAACGCTGCCCGCGCGGAGGGTGTGAAGACCTTCCATCAGCAGTACGGCCGCCCACGTCCACTCCTGCCCGAATGGGATTGGACCGGCTGGACCCTGGCTCAGCACATCGACCACCAGGAGCGACAGAAGCCCCCACCGTCCCGGGCCACCGAAGCAGTCCAAGAGCACCTGTTCGCCAACTGACACCCGGCCGGTTGCTCCGTGGTGGTGTGGCTGGTCGCGAGGGTCGGGCGGAATCTGGTGCGGGTGGGCGGCGGTTGCCCCGCTGGGGCCGGACCGGGTGGCGGTGCGTTGTTGGTGGGTGCCCGGCCCGGGGGGCCGGGGTGCGAGGGGCGCTTCGGCGCCGCCCCCTCGCGCTCCCCAGGCGCTGCTGTGGCTGGGGGTGCAGTGTGAGGTGTTGGCTGGGTGGGTGGTGCACCGGCCCGTTGGGCCGGTTCTGGGGGGCTGCGCGCCCCCCAGGCCCCCTGCGCCAGCGCGGCGGCGCTGGACCCGCGGCGTTTGACAGGCCCCGGGCATCGCGTGGTCTTCCCGCGGAGTGCGGGTTGGTCGAGTCGGCGAGGTGCGGGTGGAGCCCGGGGGCGGGGTCGCTGAGCGGTTGACGTGACCGGCCGTCACCCGGCTACCGCTCCGCCGTGGCGGGCGCGGAAAAGATGGCTGGCAACGGCGGGGGGTGGGCCCGGCCCGGTGACCCTCTAAAGGATCATGGAATTCCTGGGAAAAGTCCTGGTCAGGGGGCGTTCTGGGCTTGAATATCGGGCCCATAGCCCGTAATATTGTTCTTGTTGGGAGGGGGTGGCACTCCGAACAACACCACTCGAAACCCGCACCACACGGAGGAATCCATGAGCGAGCAGTTCAGCCCCGAGCGGCAGGCCGAGGCCGAGGCGATTGGCCAGGCCACCTACCGGGCATTGCGCGCCGAGATGATCGAGGCGGCCGACCGGCGGGAGGTTGACGGCCCCCTGCTCGTCGAGGGGCTAGAGGTCGAGGCGGCCTATCAGGCCGCCCGCGAGGCTCTGGCGAAGGCTCACGCCAACCGCCGCCAGGCTCTTTACGCGATGTGGCGCGCAACCAAGGACGTCCGCGCCGTCGCGGCCCTCATGCCGAAGACCGTCACGGCCAAGACCGTGCGAAACGCGGTGCTGTGGCTCGCACCCAACCAGGATTTCGAACCTCTGCCCCTGTGGCGCACCGACGACGAGAAGGCCGACGCCGCGAACTGACCCGACCGGGCGGCGGATGGCACCGCCGCCCGGCCCCGCTCGAAACCCGCACCGCGCACCACAGGAGAGCAGGCCATGAAGTTCAAGATCCACACCACATTTGGCCACGACGGTAGCCCCGCCCTGTCCCCGCTGGACACGCATGAGGCCGCGCGCGAGTTCACCGCAGCGCTGGCCGACCTCTTCCAGGTCGAGCCCGCCCGCGTCGTCCATGACGAGTACCGCGCCCCCGCATACGTGTGGACCAACGTCACCGTTTCCCTTCCGGCCATCGGAACAGCGGTGTTCAGTGTCGACAGCCGGAAGGACGGCCTCCGCGCACTCCGCCTCTACCTCAACAACAAGCCAGTCACTTTCGACTGGACGCCGGGCAGCAGCGCCGGGCGGGCACTCGCCGAAGCGGTGGCCGCCCACCAGGACCGCGAACCGCAGGACGCCCGTCAGGGCTGAATAGCCCCCCGGGGGCGCAGAGTGCCCCCGGGCTTCCAAAAAGACCCCGGGTGGACCCGCTCCAGCTTCCAAATCGAGACTTTAGCTAGTAATATTATTTCTGTTGGACGGGGGTGGCACTCCGGTCAACGCCACTCGAAACCTGAACAACCACGGAGGAACCCCGTGATCATCACCACCATCAAGCACAACAAGGTCTACGGCACCACCGCACGCCTCAGCTCTAACCACCCCTGGATCAGGTCGACCCTCCAGAAGTACGGATTCGAGTGGTCCCACTACATGAACGCGTTTGTCGCCCCTGGCACCCGCTCCTGGCCGTTCGATCACTACAGGTTCGCCAGGCTCACCAGCGAACTCCGGCGACACGGATTCCCCGTCAAGACGATCATCGACAACAGCGAGCCCACGGTCGACCCGGTCGCCGACGCTCTGGCCGAGCTGTTCGATCTCGCATGCGCCGTCTACCGGCTCGGTGTGGCACTGGCCGAAGACATGCTCGCCCGTCCCGACAAGGTCACCGTCGATCGCCTGCGTCGGGTTGAGGACGCCGTGGATTGGGCCTACGTCCAGGCGGATGAGATGGAGCGACGGCCCGGCGTCTACGGGCACCCCGAGATGCGAAGCATCCGGAGCCTCTTCACCCAGGGGGCGACGGCTGCTGGACTGCCTCCCTTCTGAGCTACCGGCATTGCCGAAGGGGCGGACGCCGAAGGCGTCCGCCCCTTCGGCCTCTCTGGGGGCCGTCGCGCGATGGGCGCCGGTTGGCCGGTGGTTGTGCGATGGCCGCGAGTGTCGGCGGATGTTGGCCCGAGTGGGCGACGGCGGCGCCGTCGGGGTGGGGCTGGGTGCGCGGCATCGTCGGGGCGTGCCCGGCCCGGGGGGCCGGGTGCGAGGGGCGCTTCGGCGCCGCCCCCTCGCGCTCCCCAGGCGCTGCTGTGGCTGGGGGTTGGTGGGGTGTGTGTGGGGTTGTGGTCGGTGGGCGGTGGTGGTGTCGGGGGTTGCTTTCCTCGTGGTCGCCGCCGCGGTGGTGGCTGGTGTCGGGGGGTGGTTGGGGCGGTGGCGACCTCGAGGACGCTTGCGTTTCCGGACCCGGTGGGGCCTGGGTGGGTGGTGCACCGGCCCGTTGGGCCGGTTCTGGGGGGCTGCGCGCCCCCCAGGCCCCCTGCGCCAGCGCGGCGGCGCTGGACCCGCGGCGTTTGACAGGCCCCGGGCATCGCGTGGTCTTCCCGCGGAGTGCGGGTTTCGTTGTCGGGTGCGGCCCGGTTCCCGCGGCGTGGCGGCCGGTGGGGGTTTTCATCGCACCTGCGGTGCGATCCGGCCGTGCGCCGCAGTCGGCGGGCGTGGCCGCCCTTCTTTTTGCGGCCCGCAGGTCGCTGGCGCGCCCTGCGGGCTGCGGGCGCTTCGCGCCCTTGCGCGCGTCCCCGGGGGGCTCCTCCGGACGCCCGCCCCCCGGGGAATGGGGGGCGGGCTGAACACCGCCGTGGCCGGGGCGAGTTCACCGCGTCGTTGTCGGGTGCCGGCCGCGTCGTGGCCGGGGCAGTGGGCTGAGGTCGAGGCGGGGTCCGGGAAGGGCTGATCGAGGTCGGTGAGGTGCGGGTGGAGCCCGGGCCGGGGCCGGTGGGCGGAATCGGCGGGCGGCTTACATGACCAGCCGTCACCCGGCTACCGCTCCGCCGTGGCAGGCGCCGAAAAGACGGCTGGCAACGGCGGGGGTGGGCCCGGCCCGGTGACCCTCTAAAGGATCATGGAATTCCTGGGAAAAGTCCTGGTCAGGGGGCGTTCTCAGCTTGAATATCGGGCCCATAGCCCGTAGTATTGTTCTTGTTGGAAGGGGATGGCACCCCGAACAACACCACTCGAAACCCGCACCGAAAGGGACGGATATGACCGTCAAGATCAGCAACTCCCTCCCCGCCGCCGCGAAGGCCAGCGAGGCCCCCCGGCCGGTCACCGCCGTCGTCACCACTCGCCACCCGAAGACGGGGCTTGAGGTCAACTACCGCATGACCGTGAGCACCGTTGAGCGTGCGGAGCTGATCAGTGAAACGGGCGTCGCGGTCGGTCTGGCCGCCCGCCTCACCATCCAGGAGCGCGCCGGGCAGCACCCGGTCACCATCATGGCGAGCCGCCTTGTCGGCGAGGGGGAGTGGTACATCGACGCCATGACCGAGCGCAGTGGTCGCGTGCACCGCTCGCGCCTCTTCGGGGACCGCCAGGGTAGCCCCCGGCGACTCATGGCCGACATGGCCGACGTGCTCACGCTCCGCGCCATTGAGGACCGCTTGGTTGAGGAAGGCTTGCCCGGCGAGCCGCTCAAGCTGACCCAGGTCAAGAGCAAGCGCAAGGCGAAGAAGGCCGCTGTCAAGGCGTGACCCGGAGGTCGGGGCCGGGGTGCACTAGGTGGCGCCCCGGCCCCGGGGCAAGGGTGAAATCCCTGGCCATAACCCTGATCTGACTTTCCAAAACCCGCTCTAAGCTGGTATTATTAATTCTGCTGACAAGGGGTGGCGTCCCGGTCAGCACCACTCGAAACCCGAACCTGACGAGAGGCATCGAGATGGCCACCAAGACGACGCGCAGGCGCTCCACCACGAAGAAGCGTCGATACTCCAAGTCCCCCGAGGAGCGCGCAGCCGAGGTAGAAGCCCTCCGCGAGCAGCTGAACGAGGCGATTGCATCCCTGGTCTCCGCCGAGGGGTGGCGGGCGATGCTCCGTGTGACCGTCGCGAACATCGGCCGCTACTCCGCGAACAACATGATGCTGATTCTGGCCCAGTGCCCGAACGCCACCCAGGTTCGGGGACGTAAGGCGTGGAACGATCGCGGCCGCCTGATCCGCAAGGGGCAGACGTCGTTGCGGATCTTCGCTCCGATGACGGCGATCAAGGAGAAGGACAAGGACGGGAATCCGGTCTTGGACGAGAACGGCCAGGAGAAGAAGCGGACCCTCTACAAGGCCATATCCGTCTTCGACATCAGCCAGACACGCCCCATGGACGGCACGGAGGAGGCCCAGCCGGAGGCCGACGAGCCTGTCTATCAGCTCGGCGAGAAGGTGCACGGTGATGCCCCCGCCGAACTCTGGGAGCGCCTGACCCGGCACGCCGAGGGACACGGGTACACGGTCAGGCTCGGCGCGACTGGCGAGGCCGACGGATACACCAATCCCGAGACGGGCGTGATCGGCATCCAGGCCAGCGACCCCGAAGCCCACCGGACGATCACGCTCGCCCACGAGGCCGGACACATCGAATGCGGCCATGTCGCGGACATGGAGGAGTACCGCAAGCACCGGGGCCGTATGGAATGCGAGGCCGAATCCGTCGCGTACATCGTGGCCGGAGTGGCCGGGTTGGACGCTGCCCTTACCTCCGTTCCGTACATCGCGACATGGGCGGGCAGCACCGCCGAGGAGGTACGCGAGACCCTGTCCGCCGCGAGTGCCACCGTCGTTCGCGCCGCACGCGCCATTCTCGACACCACAGACCCGGCGGATGAGAAGGCCGAGGCGGAGCGCGTTGCCGACGAGGCCGCCCACGCGGTCTACCAGCAGGAGCGCGCCGAGATGATCGAGGCCGACCAGCGGCGCGAAGCCGCCCGAACGGCCGCCAGCGCGCAGGAAGTCCCCGCCGTGGCGTGACCGCCACGGGCCGGGGCGGCGGTGCCATCCGCCGCCCCGGCCCACCCGTCCCAACCCTTCAGGAGAAGCGGCAACACCATGACGTACGAACCCGTGAAGTTTGACCCCTACATGCTCTGTAAGTGCGGCACTGCAGTGCACCGGGGCGAAGCCCAGACGATGCATGCGGACCAGCGGCACAGCGAGCGTTTCCCCGCCATCTGGCAAATCGTCACCAAGGAGGCGCACGCGACCGCAGGATGGGGCGTCGAGGGCTACCCGGACCACGTCACCGCCTGAGAGCAGGCCGCGCCGGGGGAGACTGCCCCGGCGCGGCGGTGGCGACGGCGGGTGTGGGGTGGTGTGGCGGGTCGCGCCGCCGTGTGGTCGCTTGCTGCAGTTGGGCGACGGCCGCGCTGCTGGGGCCGGGCCGGGTGCGCGGCGTCGTTTCGGTGTCCCCGGCCCAGGGGGCCGGGGTGCGAGGGGCGCTTCGGCGCCGCCCCCTCGCGCTCCCCAGGCGCTGCTGTGGCTGGGGGTGCAGTGTGAGGTGTTGGCTGGGTG
>NZ_JBVIVI010000024.1:0-54738 GCF_055595765.1 Streptomyces sp. NPDC040405 | reverse complement strand
GGCGCGGTGGTTCCACTTCTGCCATGGTTGAGCGGCGGGCCGCTGCAGCGCTCCGGCGTCGTGACCAGCACGGACGAGGTTTCTGGCACCTTCAGCGTTGCGTCTCGGAGGTGGAGGTGCAGGTTTCGCTGATGTGAAGCTTGTAGCCGTTCCAGAAGGTGTCGCGTTTGGCGGACCAGCGGGCGTCGGTGTCATACGGAGAGGACAGTCGTAGGTGGCCGGGCGGGCGGCCGTCACCGCCTTCGTCGGTCTTCTCCCGCCGTTTGACGACCTCGCGGCTGCCTCGCGTGGTGGTGCGGGTGTAGTTCTGCAGCAGCACACATCGCAGGACCTGCACTGCGGGCAGTTCGCGCAGCCAGACCGGAGAGCTGGGGTGGTAGACCGCGCCCAGCAGGGCGAAGCCATCCCGCGCGAAGTCCACGGCCAGTTTCTGCTGCCTGGCCCGGGAGGTGGGCAGACGCCAGCTGTCCACCCGCGGTCCGTACCGTTTACTCCATGAGGCCACGTCCACCGCCTGGGCGACCCAGTCCGGATCCGCACAGGTCAGCGCTTCCAGCGCGGCGCGAACCGCCTCCCCGGCCAGCTCGAGGCGGTTCAACTCCCGCACCGCCGCGACCACATGGGTGGAGTCGGTGCGTTGCTTGCCTCCTGCGGCCAGCAGCCCTTGTTCAACCAGCTTGGCCAGCAGCAGGTCCAGCACCTTCTCTTCCAGGCCATGGGCGGCAACCCGGGTGCGGAACTGTGACAGGACACTGAAGTCGAAGCCGGGATCCTCCAGACCCAGTCCGAGAGCGTAGGACCAGGAGAGTTTGTCCCGCACCGCCTCGGCAGCCTGCCGGTCGGTGAGGTTCTCGGCCATCTGCAACACCGTGACCAGGGCCAAGCGGCCCGGTGACCAGCCACGCGGACCCGTTACTGCGAAGGCCCCGGCGAACTCTGCGTCCGAGAACAACTCACCGAGCCGGTCACGTACCGCGACCGGCAGCGGCACCTGACGCCCCGAGTACTTCGCCCGCACCGCCCGAGCCACCTCCGGCATCGGCTCCGGCCACGACCGCGGCTCCATCGACACTGAGCCCCTCCCACCCCGCGACCGGGAACGAGAAGGACCGGCCACCACACCACCCTGCCGCAACGATCAACACCCCGACCAGCCCAAACAGCAAATGGGCAACAGGATCGCGCAAGGCCGAGAGTGTCGACCACGACGTGCCGCTTGCGTCCATTGATCTGTTTGCCGCCATCGAAGCCACGGCTGTCGGCGCCGACGACGGCGTCAGCCTTGACCGACTGCGAGTCGATCACACCGGCCGTCGGCTGCGCGTCCCGGCCCAGCCGCTCGCGGACCCGGGCGCGCAGCCGGTCGTGGAACTCTCTGACCAGGGCGTGGTCACGCCAGCGGCGGAAGACGCATACGTTCGGTCCCACGACGGGAAGTCGGCCGGCATCGCCCGCCACTTGATGCCGTTGTCCACGAGGTACCGGATCGCGTCCAGCAGCGCGCGGTGGCGTATCCCTCCGGCCAGCCGCCCCGCCCGCGCATCCAGCCCGGCACCGGCAGCAGCGGCCGGACCTCGGCCCACTCCGCGTCCGTCATGTCCGTCGGGTACCGGCGCTGCCGTTCGGGCCGGTCGGCCGCGTTGTCGTACACGTGCGCGAGGCAATCACACGTTGGAGCGGCCGAGTTGGACCGCCCGGCCGTCGGCACGGAAGACTGCAGCACAGGGGCCTCCTTTTGCTCTATGGATTCGACACCCACGAGCTGTTCAGGAGGCCCCGTCTTCATGCTCTGGCCACGACAGGATCACCCGACCGGGAATCCGCGTTCGACCGCCACCGCTCAAGATCGAAAAGACAACAGCTTCTCAACGAGTACCACACCCTGCCACCCCGACTGCCTCACCATCCGCAGGAAACGCCCAGATCAGCAGCCTGATCGGAATATTGACACCCTTCAGGCAAGGGCTCTGCTCGCGCTAGCGGGACCTTCTGGCCGAACTCGGCTCCTTCCAGACCGCCCGCTACGAAGTGCGAAATGCAGAAGAGTCAGAGAAGAGAGCCTCGGTGAGCTTGCTCGGCGACATCGCATGCCTTCCTCAGGATCGGCACCATGCGAGCTGGGATCCTGATGGCCCGCTCGTGATCAGGAATACCGGCCGCATGTCCGGGTACCCACTCGGTACCGCTGATCACCTGCTGCAGCATCGCCTCGGCTTCTTCACCCTGCAGGATCAGATCGGCACTCTCTTCCTCCACCCAAACCGTCGGCGATCCATTTTCGCCCCCCGTATTCGGGTCGATCCCGATGAACCGTAACGTCATGACTGTCCCCCTGCCTGACCGGTTGCGCGCTCCTGCTCCATGACCGTCCCGCGCCTGTCGGGCACTGTCAACCCCCCCATATAGTTCTGCAAAACTTAATGCCGTAGGGGCTGACGCCTCATGGCCCTTGCGAAATTCCGGCCGTATGAGGTATGCGCAGAGAGCGGACTGATCGACGAACGGCGGCCCGCCCGTGAGAAGTAGCGGTTGGAGGCGGTCGAGCACTTCCAGCAGGGCGACGACAACCCCGTCATCGCGCACCTGTCCTGAACCCCGTCGAGGGCATCTGGTCCGCCTGGCGATGCATCGGTGGTCAACCGAGCCCCCGCCGATCCCGACGAGCTGATCTCCGCTATCCGACGCGGCCTACGCCAGTTCCAGTACTGCCACGAGGTCCTCGACGGCTGCCTCGTCGGCACCGGTCTCCCAAACCGGCCACCAGGACGACACCACCCGTCACTTTCCGGCCCTCCTGTGTCAACGCTACGGCGTGAGCAAGCGGAAGCCGTACCCCAGCGACCGGTCCGACGCCCGATGGGCTCTGATTGAGCCGACCCTGACGGCATGGCGGAAATCAGGCTCGACCCCAGGCCCACCGGCCAGCCGGTCAAAGTCGACCTTCGCGACGTGTTCAACGCCATTCTCCACGCGAGCTGCATCGGAGTTCCCTGGAAATACCTCCCGCGCGACTTTCCGAGCCACGGCACCGTCTATGCCTACTACCCCGCCTGGCGCGACGAGGGAATCTTCGCTCAGCTTACAACCTGACCGGTCTGGCCCGCGCGATGGAGGGACGCAAGGCCGAACCCACGGGTTCCGTCATCGACACCCAGAGCGTGAAGACCTCCACCAACGTGCCCGTGGCCAGCCAGGGAACGGATGCCGCGAAGGAGATCGTGGGTCGGAAGCGGGGCATCCTCACCGACACAATCGGCCTGATCCTCGCCGTGAGCGTCACCGCCGCTAGCCTCTCCGATGACGCACTGGGGATCGACCAGCCAAGAAGGCCTATCCGACCATCGCCAAGAGCTGGGTCGACATCGGCTTCAAGAGGACCGTCGTCGAGCGTGGCGCGCAGCTCGGAAATCGACGTCGAAGTCGTTGATAGAAACCCGGGAGTTCGCGGCTTTCACGTCGTGAAAGGACGCTGGGTAGTGGAGCGGAGTATTGACTGGATCATGATGCACCGCCGCCTCGCCCGCGACGCCAGCTCCGAAGCCGTGATCCACGTCGACTCGATCGACAACCTCTCCAAGCGCATGACGGACGAGGCCACACCAGCCTGGCGAGGGACGTACTAGTCAATCAAGGGTAATTCGGCCACATTAGACGCCCGTTAAGCCACACAGGTTGGGCTTGCCCGCCTTCCAACTGTGTGAGGTACTGAGCGGCGGCGGGTGTCTCGGCAGCACCGATGCGACAGTAGATGGCCACGGCCTTGCGAAGGGTGGCGATTGCGGACCACGTGTCAGTGTGTGCTCGGCAGCGGGCCGTTCCTTCAAGGGCGTGTGCCTCGTCGAGGGGACTGCGGACCTGACGCGCCATGAGGAGAGCCTGCTGATAGGCAGCAAGTGCCTCCTGCGGTTCGCCAGACTCGGCGAGAAGATTGCCCGTGCTATTCAGCGCCTCTGCCTCTCCCTGCCTGTCGCCGACTTCTTTGAACAGCTTCCGTGATCGCGTCAGGAGGTCGGTAGCCGCTCTGAAGTCCCTCAACTGAGTCCGCACCACACCTAGGTCCTGCAGGGCATTGGCTTCCTCGTGCTGGTTGCCGAGGGTGCGGTACAGCTCCAGGGCCTGCCCCAGTAGCTCGTCTGCCCCATCAAAATCACCCATCACCCGCCGCACTCGGCCTAGGCCCCCCAGAGCATGGGCCTCGCCGAGGCGGTCGCCGAGGTCGCGAAATAACTCCAAAACTTGCCCGGCTAGCTCGCCCGCCCCCCCGAAGTCACCCGTCACATGCCGCACCCGACCCAGGCCCCACAGTGCGTTGGCTTCGCCGCGGCGATCGCCGAGGTCGCGGAAGAGCTCCAGGGCCTGCCCCAACAGTTCATCCGCTCCTGCAAAGTCACCTGTCACCCGCCGCACTACGCCCAGGCCTCGCAGTGCGTTGGCTTCGCCGAGGTGGTCGCCGAGGTCGCGGTACAGCTCCAGGGCCTGCCTCAGCAGTTCATCCGCTCCCGCAAAGTCAGCCATCAACCACCGCACCCAGCCCAGCTCCCACAGTGCGTTGGCTTCGCCGTGGCGGTCGTCGAGCTTGCGGTACAGCTCCAGGGCTTGCCCGGCCAGCTTGTCTGCCCCGGCAAAATCAGCCGTCACTCGCCGCACCACGCCCAGGCCCCACAGTGCGTTGGCTTCGCCGTGGCGGTCGTCGAGCTTGCGGTACAGCTCCAGGGCTTGCCCGGCCAGCTTGTCTGCCTCGACAAAGTCACCCGTCACCCGTCGCACCCAGCCCAGGTCCCAGAGGGCGTCGGCTTCGCCGTGACGGTCGTTGGTGTGATGTGCAGCCTCGGCAGCGGTTTGGTGGAGGGCGATGGCTTGGTCCCAAGGGCCTTGCTGGTAAAGGAAGGCGGCCATGGCTCTGGCTAGGGCGATCAGGTGCGTAGGTTGGGTGTGGCCGGTGTTGTGGTGAGCGCAGGCGGCCAGGTTGGGATATTCGGTGCGCATCCAGGCCAGCGCGTATTCGCGAGTGATGAGTTCGGGTGCAGCGTCGGGTGCGGTGTGGGAATGGGTGTGATGGCGTGGGGTGGTGGTCAGGTGTTGGTCGGCGATGTGGGCGGTGTACGTGTAGTAGGTGAGGAGGCGGTGGGTGGCTTGGGCGCGGGCTTCGGTGGGGTCTTGGATGGTGAGGGTATGGGCGTATTCGCGGAGGAGGTCGTGGAGGCGGTAGCGGCGGGGGGTGGGTTCTTCGATGAGGTGGTCGGTGTAGAGGGTTTCCAGGTGGCGTCGTGCCCGGGTGAGGGGGACGTTGGTGAGGGCTGCGGTGGCGTAGGGGTCGATGTCGGGGCCGGGGTGGAGGCCGAGGTGGCGGAAGAGGTGTTGGAGGTGGGGTGGGAGGTCTTGGTAGGAGAGGTCGAAGGCGGCGGCGACGGCGCGGTTGCCGGCTTCAAGTTCGCTCAGACGATCTTGGGCGGTGGCGAATTCGTCGGTGAAGGTGGTGAGGTTCCAGGTGGGGTGGTGAGCCAGGCGGGCGGCGAGCAGGGTGATGGCCAACGGAAGGTGGCCGCACAGCCGTACGGCTTCGGTTACCGCGCCGTGGTCCGCTTGGGTGGGGGTGCGTCGGGCCAGGCGGGTGAAGAGGCGGGAGGCCTGGTCGGAGGGCAGGGTGTCGAGTGGGAGGGGTTCGGCGCCGTCGAGGGCGATCAGGCGTCGGCGGCTGGTGACGAGGACCAGGCATTGCTGGGAGGCGGGCAGCAGAGGTTCGACCTGGTCGGGGCCAGCGGCGTTGTCCAGGATCAGCAGCATCTTGCGTCCGGCCACGCGGTCCCGCCACAGCGCGGCGCGCTCTTGAAGGGTGTCGGGCAGGTTCTGGGGGCTGATGCCGATCCGGATCAGTAGCGTGGCCAGGACGTCGGCAGGGTCGGCAGGGGACTGGCTGGCGGTGTGGGCGTGGAGGTCGACGAACAGCTGTCCGTCCGGGTAGTGCGCGGCGAGTTGGTGGGCGGCGTGGGTGACCAGGGCGGTTTTCCCGACGCCGGGCATGCCGTCGACGGTGTGGATGCTGATGACCGGGGTGTGGCCATCTTCGGCCGCGTGTAGGAGGCGGTGGAGTTCGTCTTCGCGGCCGGTGAAGGCCGTGACGTCCCGGGGGAGGGTGCTGTGCAGGGCGACGGGGGCGGGCCGGGGCGAGGTCTGGTATGTGATGTGCTGGGTGTTGTGGTCACCGGTCTGCACGCCGGTGCTGCGGCGCAAGTCCATCCGTCGGAGTCCCTACTGTGCGGTGCGGGTACCCCGGGAACGGCTGCGGCCCCGGGGCAGGCGGTGTGTGTTGGGCTGTCGCTTGCCGCGCTACCGGAGCCGGGGGCTGAACGACGCAGACGTCGCCCGTGGAGCGGGACTCGGACAGGTCAGCGGGTGATGTGCTGGGTGTTGCCATTGCCGAACATCACGCCTGTCGCACCGCGCAGGTCGAACGCTGCCGGAACACCGGGCTGTCCGCTGCTGGCAGCCTCGGGAGCGGACGATGCGGACGCGTGCTCGTCCGCGTCGTGCGGGGCCTGGCGTGCGACTGCGGCATCGGGGCTGGGCTGCCCCTCCTGGCCGCCAACCGCGACCTGGTGGCGCTGTGTTTGGCGTCGGCTGGCGGTGCGGGCGGTGTGGTAAGCGCGCCAGAGGCGCGTCAGGGTCTCACCGGAGCCGAAGAACTCGTCGGCTTGGCGGGCGACCGGCCGAGTGGGAGCCAGGGTGCAGCATTCCAGGTGGGTGATGTAGGACCTGTCATACCCCAGGCGCCGGGCGAGGGCGGGCTGGGAGAGTTCGGCGGCGGTGCGCAGCCGCATCAGTTCGGCCGCGAACGCCTCGGCGGCCTGCTGTACCGGACCGTCCGCGGTCGGGACTGGGTTCTCTGGCGCGCGGTCGGCCGGTGGGCTGTGCGGCTCGTCTTCGGGTAGCGGTGGCCCATCGGCCGCGTCGGGCACGGCCCGCAGGTGGGCGTTCTGCCGGAGGCGGTCCACCGGGTCTTCGTCGTCTGCTGTTCTGCCGGTGGCGTCCACGCTGTGCCCCTTACCGTCCAGGTCCCCGTCACGCGCCCCGGGCGGGTCGGATCAGCGAAAGCGGATTCGGTGCTCGAGCGAGGCGTGTCCTTGGCAGGACCACCGTTGGACAGCGCACGGGGCGCGCACCAGAAGCGCACAGGAGCAAATACCGGAGCGAACTGCCCGTCCCGTCACAACAGAGCACTCCTGCCCCAACTGTGACCGGACCGTCCGCCGCGCGGGACTGCGTCACCCCATCCTCGCAGCGGGCTTGCGGCTGTTCCCGGGGCGACCGCCGAAGCTTGCCAGCGTGCCTGTGGCCGAAGTCGCCGGGGACTGTCTGCGGTCGGGCCCATCTCGTCGGTGTGTGTGCCTGGGCTGGTGGTGAGTGAGGTGTGAGTGAGTGCTTCTCACGGTGGTCTCACCTGACTGCTCACCGGTGTGCTCAAGGCACCGGGACGCCGCATCAGGGCGAGCGGCCCGAAAGAGGGGAAGGAGAAGGCGATGACCGCGATGACGATGGTCCCGCTGGCGGACGAGGGATGGTTCAAGAGCAGCTTCAGCACGGGTGGGGGTAACTGGCCTACGTGCGCAACACTGTGGGTGCCGAATATTGCATCCGCCCTGGTCAGGCGTCGGGCGTTCCTGCTGGGCTGGTAGCGGTCCGCGGCCGGTTCATAGGTTCGAAGCCTGAGCAGTTGCGTGGTCGCGGTGCACCGCGTCGAAGCTGCTCCATGTGCCACTTGACCGCGTCGTGTACGGCATCGTACGGAGCTTGACGGCGCGGCAGATCTGCGAGAGTCTTAAAGTAGGGCATAGAGGGAGAATTGCCGCGCGGCTGGGGGTCAAGGGGTCGCAGGTTCAAATCCTGTCGTCCCGACCAGCGTTTTCGCAGGTCGGAGGCCGTTTCCGCGGGTAGCGGAGACGGCCTTAACCGTTTCCGGGATGGGAGCAAGTGGGAGCCCTCTGGGAGCCCTCGTGCTCCCAACTCGCAGACGTGTCAATGGTGTCCGATTCGTCCGTCACCCGATCCGGTAGACCTACGGCGCCGTACCGCGCCCTGCATGCCGTCGTCAATCGTAGGCCCCTGCGGTCACCCCATCGATCCGGATGCTCTCTGCATCGAGAGGCATAAGAACCCCTTGTCGGCTCCCGACCCTGTGGGGCTCGAATAATCGTCGCTCCTGGTCAAGCGGCATAGCTGTACTCGTTGATCACGCCGCCGAGGATGCGGGTACGCAGGACTCGTCGGCTGGCTGGTTTCAGGACCGGAGGTGGTTGCCCGTGAGCTTGGGGAGGTAGTTGGCATCGGGCCCGGTGGGGGCGGTGCGCGTTGTAGTGCCTCTGGTACGTGGCCCGGACCTGGCGCGCGTGACCTTCGCCAAGGATGAGTATGTGGTCCAGGACTTCTCGGCGGAGGGCGCCGATCACGCGTTCGCAGTGGGCGTTGGCCTTCGGTGCGCGGACCGGTGTCTTGATGATCTCGATGTCCTCGGCTTGGAATACGGCGTCGAAGGCGTCGGTGTACTTGCTGTCGCGGTCTCGGATGAGGAAGCGCAGCGCGTTCATGCGTATGCCCAGGTCGGTGGCGAGGTTGCGGGCTTGCTGGGTGGCCCGGGCAGCGGTCGGGTGTGCGGTGACGCCGGCGACGTGCAGGCGCCGGGTGTGGTGCTCGAGGAAGACCAGGGCGTACAGGCGGTGCAGGCTGATGGTGTCGATGTGGAGGAAGTCGCAGGCGATCAGACTGGTGGCCTGTGCGGAGAGGAACTCGCGCCAGGTTGGGCCGGTGCGGCGTGGTGCGGGGTCGATGCCTGCTGTGTGGAGGATCTGCCAGACGGTAGAGACGGCGATCGGGTGTCCGAGCCGGGCCAGTTCACCTTGAATCCGGTGGTGGCCCCATCGGCTGTTCTCGTGGGCGAGGCGCAGTACGAGGTTCTTGACGGCGGCCTGCGTGGGCGGCCGTCCGGGACCGCGGCGTCGTCGGGAGTAGTCCCATTGGCGGGCGACGAGCCTGCGGTGCCAAGCCAATAGCGTGCTGGGCGCGATGGGGAAAACCTTGGCCCAGCGGCGGCGGGGGCCTGGTATGACGAGTTCAGCAACCTCTCCGAGGACCTGCCGGTCCGCCCCGCCCCCGGTTCCCCTCTCGCCCTGCCGGACGGTGCGGCGGCCACCCGCTGGGTGGATGGCCTCCAGGCCGGTGGCGCACAGGTCCTGGCCGGATACGATCACCCGCACTTCGGCCGCTGGCCCGCCGTCACCATGCGCTCCCACGGCGAGGGACGGGTGACGTACGTGGGCACCGTCCCGGACCCGGTCCTGGCCGCGTCACTGCTCCGGTGGACCCTCCCCGCGCGGGAAGGCGGGTGGAGGTTCCCGCAGGAGGGCGTCACCAGTACGGGTGCCACCGCTCCCGACGGCCGCAGGGTGCGCTTCGTGCACAACTGGTCCTGGGACGAGGTGCCGGTCCGACTCCCCGCCGCGGTCCGGGACGTGCTCGACGGTACGGATCACCAGGCGGGGGAGGAGCTGAGGCTGAACGCCTGGGACGTCCGGGTCCTGCTGGCACGCTGACGGCAGGACCCGCCCGGCAGAGACACTTCACGGGCAGGTACAGGCGTCGACCGAGGAAGGGTGGCTGCCAGCGAGCCCTCCCCGGAGTCGTACCCAGATGGCCTGCCGGGGCACCGGCGGTGGGCGTCTTGTGCCGTTCGGAGACTCATCGCTGCTGATCGGGGCAGGTCTGTCGTTCCATCACGGTTTGCTGGAACCGTGTCCTGCCCGTTGCCCCGCACCCCCGGCCTGCGCCGCGAGGAACTGGCCACGCTCGCCGGCATCAGCATCGACTACTACGTCCGCCTGGAGCGCGGCAAGGAGACCCGGCCCAGCCCCTCCGTGCTCGACGCCCTCGCCCGCGCCCTGCATCTCGACGATGCCGAGCACCAGCACCTGCGCGAGCTCGCCGCCCGCGCCGCCCGCTACGCCCCCGAACCTCCGCCGCCGCCCAGCCGGACCGTGCGCCCGCACCTGAAGCTGATCCTGGAGACGGTGCGGCCGAACCCGCCTACGTCATCAGCCGCAGCATGGACCTGCTCGCCTGGAACCCCGGCGGCCTCGCCCTGTACGCGGGCCTCGCCGACTGGCCCGCCACACACCGCAACCTTGCCCGCTACCTCTTCCTCCACCCCACCGCGCACACCCTCTTCCCCGACTGGGACAACCAGATCCGCGGCTGCGTCGCCCGGCTGCGCGCCCAGGCCGGGACCGACCCGGACGCGCCGGACCTCACCAGCCTCGTGGGTGAGCTCCTGCTCAAGAGCCCGGACTTCGCCAAATTGTGGGAGCGCTATGACGTCGTCGGGCGCAAGAACGTTCAGAAGACGTTCCACCATCCGCAGGTCGGCGTCCTCACCCTCAGCGGCCAGAGCATGCAGCTCGAAGGCACCCCCGGTCAGCGCCTCGGCGTCTACACCGCCGAACCCGGCACCCCCGACCACGACGCCATGCTCCTGTTCGACATGAATGCGTCCCGGCCCGTCGGCCACCGGGATACGAAGGCCGAACAGCAAGAGCGGACACAGCTCTGACTGAGACCCACAACCTGCCCGCACCTTGCCGCCGTCGGGGGCTTCCTCGATGCCGGGGGCGCTTTCAGAGACGTTCGGACCGTCCTGGTCGACCGTGTGCCGACGGTTCACCGAGTGGAGCAGAGCTCGGGTCTGGGCCAAGCTGCACCGGCTGGTGTTGGACGAACTCGGCCGGAAGGGTGAGTTGGACTGGTCGCGGTGCGCGATCGACTCGGTGAACATGCGGGCGCTGAAGGGGGGGAGCTGACGGGTCCGAATCCGGTAGACCGGGGCAAGAAAGGTTCAAAGATCCACTTGGTTACCGAGCGGACCGGTCTGCCCCTCTCGGTTGGCATTTCTGCTGCCAACACCCACGACAGCCTGGGGCTCGAGCCTTTGATCCGCGGCATCCCCCGATCCGTTCCCGCCGCGGCCCTCGTCGGCGCCGCCCCTCCAAGCTCCACGCCGACAAGGGATACGACTACGACCACCTGCGGATGTGGCTTCGCAGTCGGCGTATTACACCCCGTATCGCCCGTAAGGGCGTCGAGCCTTCGACTCGGCTGGGGAGACACCGGTGGACTGTTGAGCGCACCGTGAGCTGGCTGGGCGGCTTCCGTCGTTTGCACCGCCGTTACGAGCGCAAGGCCGAGCACTTCCTTGCCTTCACCGGCATTGCCGTAGCCGTCATCTGCTACCGCCGCCTTGCCGAGTGACGCAATGGCTCACACCCTTCTGTCTGTTCAGCAGGGCGCGGGGAGCCAAGGCCGGTTGCGGGGGTGGAGCGGCGGGCGAGGTCGGGCAGGACGGTGGCCAGGCCTAGCAGTGCCATGATCGCGCCGAGCCAGAGCGGGGCGCGCAGACCCCAGGCGTCGAGCACGACGGCGCCGATGGAGGAGCCGAGGATGATGCCGAGGGTGATGAAGGAGGAGTGGACGGTGTTGACCAGCGGGCCGGCGTTTCCGGTGCGCTGGACGCGGGTCGCCATGGCCGGGTTCATGGTGACGCCGACCAGGCCGATACCCATCATGCAGACGACGGCCGGTGCGGGCAGGTCGGCGAGCAGGGCGAAGCCGGTCAGGAACACGGTGTTGAGGACGAGGCCGACAGCGAGGACGGGGACGGTGTGGCGGTCGGCGAAGCGGCCGACGATGTTGTTGCCGACGACGGTGGAGGCGCCGTAGGCGATCAGGAGGACGGGGACGGTACCGGTGGAGAAGCCGGTGAGGTCGGTGAGGATCGGGTTGAAGTAGCTGAAGGCGGAGAAGGTGGCGCCGATGATAAGCGTGCTGGTGGACAGCACCAGCCACAGCTTGGGCTTCTTGAAGACGCCGACCTCTTGCCGGAAGCCGCCGCCGCCCTCGGCGCGCTCGATGCGGGGAACGCCGAACCAGGTGGCCACGGCGGCGATCACGGTGATGGCGGTGATGGTCCAGAACGCCGCGCGCCAGCCGAAGCGCTCGCCGACCAGAGTGGAGATGGGCAGTCCGAGCAGCGTGCCGAGCATGAGGCCGTTCATCGCGACAGCGATCGCGCGGCCGCGGACTTCGGGGCGGGTGATCTGGGCGCACATCGAGATACCCACGCCAAAGAAGGCCTGTGAGGCGATGCCGGTGATGATCCGCGCGGCCATCATCGTGGAGTAGCCAGACGCGGTGGCAGCCAGGACGTTGCCCGCCAGGAAGATGACGAACAGCGCAATCAGTGCCGTCCGCGGCGGGAGTTTCATGAGAGCCACGGTGAGGAACGGCCCGCCGGCCGCCATGGCCACCGCGAACGCGGTGATGAGGTATCCGATCTGCGGGATGGTGGCGTTCAGGCCGTCGGCCATCTGTGGCATCAGTCCGGCGACCACGAACTCGCTGGTCACCATGGCAAAGATGCCGAGTGCCAGGACGTATACGGCACGGGGCACGGTCTTGTCTCCTTGGAGGTCGACACCGACCGGCGTGGGGGCCGGGTGACGTGGTGATGAAGGGTTATGGATTGGTCAGTTCAAAACGTAGGCATGTATAGGGCATCGCCCGGGTGGCGCGTGAGTCAGCGGGTCAGTGCGTCGAGGGTGACTTCGGCGATCGCCTCCAGTGCGGTCCGGTCGGCGCCGCCCTGGCTGGAGATGCGCATGCCGCCGATCGCTGCATTGATAAAGCGGGCCAGTGCTCCGGCGTCCCGCTGGGAGGTGATGCTGCCGTCCCGGCGACCCTCCTCGATCACCGCGCGCAGCACCGCGAGCCTGCGGGCGGTGTCGCGCTCCAGCAGTTCCGCCGCCCGGCTGTCGCGAGCGGCTAGTTCGACCGTGGTGTTCACGGTCAGGCAGCCCAGGCTGCGGCCTCCGGCCCGATGCTCGGTCTCGCCGTCGACGACCATGGCGAACAGGCCGCCGATGCGGTCGGCGGCACAGCGCCGCGTGTCCTCCAGGACGGCCAGCTGGGCGGTGGTCATGGTGTCGATGTAGTGGGCCAGCGCACGCTCGAACAGGTCGTGCTTGCTCTTGAACGTGTTGTAGATGCTGCTGCGCCCCAGCCCGGTGGCTTCGCACAGGTCCTGGGTGGAAGTGGCCTCGTAGCCCTTCTCCCAGAACGTGTGCATCGCCGCGTCCAGGGCCCGTTCCTCGTCGAACATCCGCGGTCGAGCCATGCTGCCACCTTAGCCATTTTAGATCGATCGTTGCAATACGTGCGTGCAAGCCTCCCGCTACTACCACTTGAGGCCCACAGTGCGGAGCGAGCCGGCGGGACAGCTTGGCCCCTTACCGAAGCTCCCCCTCCTGAACGCGACGCCCCTGCAGCCCTCCCCTCGCCAAATGCAACGACCTCTTACTGATCTTTTCGTAAGTTCGGTGGGTGTGCTGGCCTTGCGAGTGGGAGGCTTCCGGGGTGGCTTATCAACCCTCGCCTTCGGCTGCCCGCTCTTCTCTTCCTCCTTTGTCGCGGCCTCAGCTGGCGGAGGCACGGCGTGTTCGGGCGGTCGAGTTGTTCGAGGAGGGCGCCTCGAATGCTGAGATCGCGCGGGCGGTGGGTGTCTGTGCCGAGAGTGTGCGCCGTTGGCGTCGGGTGTGGGAGCAAGACGGTGCTTCGGGCCTGCGGCGGCGTGCGGCCACCGGTCGCCCGCCCAAGCTGGATGACGCCCAGGTCGAGACCGTCCGGGACGCGTTGGAACAAGGTGCCCAGGCTCATGGTTTCGAGGCCGACCTGTGGACCCTGGAACGAGTCGGCGTGGTCGTCACCCGGGCAACGGGGGTGGTGTTGTCGAGGGCGTCGGTATGGCGGCTGCTGACCGGTCGGCTCGGATGGAGCCTGCAACGGCCCGAGCGGCGGGCGGTCGAGCGGGACGAGTCGGAAATCGCCCGCTGGATCGCGCACGAGTGGCCGCGCATCAAAAAGGGGCCGTGAACACACGTGCCTGGATCGTCTTCCTCGACGAATCAGGCGTCTCCCTGCTCCCTCAGATCCGCCGCACCTACTCGCCCCGAGGGCGGACTCCGCTCCTGCGGCACCGCCTGAACTGGAAGCGCGCGTCGATGGCCGGAGCCTTGGGCTACCACTCCAGCGACCCCGATCGCGGGCCCGCCTGTGCTTCCATCTCAAGCCCGGCAGCTACGACACCGCCGGGCTCATCGAGGTCCTGGAGCAGGTGAAGGTGTTCTACCGCGGCGAGCGAGTGGTCCTGGTCTGGGACGGCCTGTCTGCCCACTGGAGCCGGGCGATGCGGGCCTGGGTCGCCGAACAGGACTGGCTCACCCTGGAGCGATTACCCGCCTACGCTCCCGAGCTGAACCCGGTGGAACTGCTGTGGTCCTCGCTCAAGAAGCGTGAACTCGCCAACCTCGCCGGCGACCACCTCGCCGATGTCGCCGACGCCACCGAACAAGGCATCCACCGCATCAACGCCACCCCCCGACTGCCATGGTCATTCCTCGCCCATACCGGCCTGACCATCCACCCACCACACCCACCGAACTTACGAAAAGATCAGTAAGAGGGCGGTTCGTAAGGTGATGCCCGTTTCCGGTTGGGGTGGGAGCAAGGCCGCTGGTGGGGGTTCCATCGGCTATTGCTTCCTGGCGAAGTTGCCGGTGTCGGCTTCGGTGAGGATCCCGAGTTTGACCAGGCGTTTCAGCTTGGCGCGGGTGCCTTCGATGTTCTTCGGCAGCAGTTCGTGGCCGAGGGCTTCGCAGACGTTCTTGGCTCGTAGCGGCCCGGTCGCGTGATTGAAGGCGGCGAGGATGCGGGGGTAGTCCGGGTGCTCGGGCAGCTCCGGCGCGGTGGCCGGGAGCCGGTCGGCGAGGCCGGTGATGGTCTTGCGGGTGATCGCGAGGTGCTCCAGATGAGTCTCGGCCTGCCGCAGCCGGGCCTGCAGGTCGTCGATCTGTGTGCGGAGGTCGTCGGCCAGGGCCCGGGCGGCGTCTTCCTGGAGGTCCAGGGCGTCGAGCAGGGGCTGGATGTTCACGCTGCCACCCCCTGCGCCACGCGCCAGGTGGGGGCGTTCGCACCGGTGAGGCGCCGGGTCATGACGTGGGTCATCGCCCAGTAGACGCGGGAGGCGGAGGAGGAGGGGCGGTGCTCGTAATCGCGGACCAGACGCCGGTGCAGTATCAGGATCCCGTAGGTCTGCTCGACCCTCCACCGCTTCGGCTGCGGCACGAACCCCTTGTTCTGCGGGTTGCGTTCGACGATCTCGACGTCGATGCCCAGGCCGGCGCCGTGTGCGACGACCTGGTTCTTGAAGCCCTGGTCGACCAGGGCTTTGCGGACGGTTCCGCCGGCGTGCTCGGCGACCTGGTCCAGCAGGATGCTGCCCGCGGTGTTGTCGTGGGTGTTCGCGGCGAGGACGACGACTGCGATGACCAGGCCGAGGACGTCCACGGCCAGGCCGCGCTTGCGGCCTGGCACCCGCTTGGCGGGGTCGTGGCCACTCGTGGTGGCGGGGACCCCGGCGGCCGCATGGACACTCTGGGTGTCCAGGACCACCAGGGTCGGGTCCTCTAATCGGCGGGCGCGTTCGCGGACCTGGCAGCGCAGGAGTTCATGGATGACCTGGTCGGTTCCGTCGTCTCGCCAGGCGGCGAAGTAGTAGTACGTCGCGCTCTTCTGCGGCAGGTCGTGCGGGAGGTAGGCCCACTGGCAGCCGGTCCGCCCCTGGTAGAGGATCGCGTTCACGATCTCCCGCATGTCGTAGGCGCCCTGGTGGCCGCTGACCGAGCGGTGCCGGTCCTTCCATGCGGTGATCACCGGCTCGATCAACGACCACTGCTCGTCCGATAAGTCACTCGGGTACGGCTTACGTTCACTCACCCGGTCACATCAGCAGAGCAACAACCGCGGACCAGCAGATTCCGCACCGCCACCACACCATCAGGCGACGGCAGATCCACTCAAATGCTTACGAATCTCCCACTGAGGTACCGGCAACGGCGTGACCCCTGGTACTCCAGCGGCGTGACATCCCGGCGGTCACCGTTGATGACGTCGCCTGTCCCTGGGCGATTCGGACCCGCCGCCGTCGGCGGGCTCGGCGGCTGGCCGACGGCCCGCGGCGGCCAAGCCGACCATCGCCGTCAGCAGCCCGAGTACCTGGCTGATCAGCCCGATCCAGGCGGTGAGCAGAGCCGCCGAATTGGCTACCACCTCCTGTGCGTCCTGGGCCAGCGGGCCCGAGGCGGGGCCGGAAGTGGCGGGCGCGGATTGCTGGGCGGGGCTGGTCTGGGGGGAGGTGGGCGGAGACGTGACGGGTGAGGTCGGCGGCGTGGTGGGCGGTGAGGTCGGCGGGCCGGACGTGGTGTCCGTGTCGGTGGGATTCGGGGTGACCGTTCGCGTGGGATGCACCGTCAGCACGGTCAGACCCCCCGCCGACAGGAGCGTGCCGAAGCCCATCAGTACGAGGGTAGCCAGGAGCAGGGCGGCTGGGAGTTTGAGGACGGCGAGGGTACCGGCTTGCGGAAGGCGCCACATGGGCCCACTGTACGAACGCGAAGAACGGATCCGATCAGGCTGCGTTACGCCTGTCGGGGTAACGCCGGGACCGCTACCGGATCCGCGTCAAAACCTGTGCACGGCCAACGGCGGCGTCCACACCGCCTACGCCTGCCGACCGTGCTGGAGCAACCGCCCGAGGCGTCGATGGCCGGAACCATCACCTCGTGCGGGAGACACCGCAATGACCCCCCCCCGCCCAGCAATCCGCGCCCGCCACTTCCGGCCCCGCCTCGGGCCCACTGGCCCAGGACGCACAGGAGGTGGTAGCCAATTCGGCGGCTCTGCTCATTGGCGCTGGAGCGCTTTGCAGGTGCTGGTGGAGGCCGGGCTGAGGTGGCAGACCTGGAACGAGACGTCCTTCACGTCGAACATGTAGACGTCGCCGAGGTACTCGGTGTTGCCGTTGTCTGTTCCCCAGATGTGCTTGCTTTGCGCTCCGTTGGAGTTGTTGTATCTGATCTTAAGACTCGGCGTGTACCCATCGTCCTTCTGCAGGTCGGTTACCACCACGTTGTCGATCCAGATCTTGTACGTGTCGAAGCCGTCGATGCGTTCGTACCGGTAGTTGTAGACACCGGCACAGCCGCGGGTGGTGCACCCGTTGTAGTCGGCGGCGGCTGCAGGGGATGCGGCCATGAGGCTGAATGCGGCAGCCGCCGGGACGGCAGTCTTCAGTGCGCGTGAAATTTTCACAGCTCTCCCTGTGGGCGTGTGTTCGGGCCGACGTGTGGCAGTTGCCGTCTCGCGGAGAGAACAATGCCAAGAAAGGCAGCACAAGTCTTTGACTATCTCTGCATGCTTGTTGGCAATCCCTGCACCCTGTGTCCGGACGTGGCGCTGGAGGCGTTTCTGCCTCCTCTACGGCGATTGGCGCGCCGTCATCGAGATCCCCCAAGCCCCGATATGCGCCATCCCCACTCCTCCCCTCGCTTACCATCGTCCGTCGCCACCAGCCGCGCGGAACGGTCCTGGCTGCGGAATGTGCTGGCCTGATGCCCGCAAATAGGGGCACCTGTCCGCCACCGAGGCGGAACTGGGGATGCCGACAGGGCGCGAAAGATCGACGAGCAGGAGCGTGAGACTGGCTCCCGCACACCTGGTCCGCGCAGCCTGACGCCACCACACCTCCGTGAACGTCAGCAGTCGCGTCTTCCTCGGTGAAGTCGCCGCCGAGATCGCCACGCATGTTTGTAGGCAATTCTTTTGGGACCGGAGTTCCGAGTGTTTTCGCTCCAGTACGCGACAGGTAGAGACCGTCAACAACTATGCAAGAACAGTCAACGACCCGCGGGCATGCTAGTGACATGCTCGGTGTATCACGTCAATGCTGACGCAGCCCCTGAACTCGGGACTGAAAATTCCAGCAGAGGAGTAAGTCATGCGTATCCGTAATGCCATCGCAGGCACGGCCGTCGGTGCCGTGCTCGCCCTGGGGGCGATGGTCGCCCCCGCCCAGGCCGCCTCGCCCCCGGCCGCGCCGACCGTTGCCAGCAGTGTTCAGGGTGGTGATTCCATCCTGGCGACATGGCGGGACTCGGGTCAGAGGTACTCGAGCCGTGGGGTGTGCGACATGTGGGCCGACCACTACAACAACGAATTGGGGATCCCCGGTCAGTGCCGCGGCCCCTACTCGGGTGGGGTCTTCCAGCTCTGGCTCTACTACTGACACGATTGCGGCTCCGCAGAGCCCGGGCTGCCCGCCAGTCTGTCGGCTGGCGGGCAGCCACGTTCGCGAGGGCCAAGCCCCAGCGGTTCCTGGCAGCGCAGCCTGTGATCATGGTGTCGGGCGGCAGATGGGCCAGCCGCCAGTCGTCCAGAAAGGTCACCGTGGCCCCGTCGGCCTCCTTCGGCGCAGACCAGGGAATACCGGCTATGGGCGCGGCGCATCTCGTCGAGCAACACGAACTGCCCCTGAACGCTCGCCTCTCATGACGCTGCTTCCCTCGCCCGGTGACTCCACCGAACCATCGTCATCCTGCCTGACAAGCGAGCGCCCACCGAGGCCGCTGCATGCGCCGATGGCTGAGGCGCCGGCGGCGGCGAAAGTGCTCTTCAGCCCGGCTCCGAGGGGGACGATCTGTGTGCGTACGGAAGGTGGTGCATAGCCTTCGCAGCCGGCCAGCAGGGCGCTGAAGAGAGGCCCGGTGCACCATCCTGCGATGGTGAAAGGGCCGCCGCGGCCCCGGCACCGGGGCCCAGGACACGGCAGCCAGGGGCATTTCCGGTGGCGAGCGGCCGATCAGCACGACGCGCTCCGGCCATTGCGTTCCCCACGGCCGTCACGCACAGCACAAGGACCCTGCTAGGTGTGCCTCTGACGATCGACGTTTACGCCCCCGGGTCGTTCTTCTGGTCGAGGCGTTGGTAGGGGGTATGGCCTTCGAGGCCGCCGTGGGGGCGGACTCGCGCAGCTTGTCGTTGAAGACCTCGGCGTTATTGATGACGATGCCGTCGAGCAGGCGGTAGAACTCCTCAGCGTCGATGCGGTGGGATCGTTCGACCTTGCCCCAGCAGCGGTGTGCGGGGCTTGATGTAGGTGTGGACGATGCCTTTGTCCAGGGCGTGCCAGTGGAAGGCGGACTGGAACTCGGCCCCGTTGTCGGTCTGGATGACCTCGACCCTGGAACGGCAGGCGTTGGAGGACGTTGTCCCTTGACGCCCTCGGCCTGGTAGCGGCGGTACCAGGTGTAGTACGCCTGCTGGCTGATCCCGAAGTAGCGGCAGGACATCGCGACGTCCCCGGTGACTTCTTCGACGTGGCGTATCACCGCCAGGCGCCGTTTGGCCCGGAGACCAAGGTGTCAACGTTGATCGTCAGTTGCAGACGTTGATTGTCTCTACAAGGTTGTTGACGGTTCTTGAGCGCGGCTGCGTGCGGCTGTGTACCGGTACTCAGTAGGAGTGATGTCGTAGGCGGCGCGGAAGGCGCGGCTGAAGTGGGCGTTGCTGGCGAAGCCCCAGCGGGCGGCGATCGCGTGGACCGGGCGGGAGCCCAGACGGGGGTCGGCCAGGTCGCGGCGGCAGTTCTCCAGGCGTCGTCTCCGGATCCACCCTGCGACGGTCAGGCCTTGTTCTCGGAAGAGCTTGTAGAGGTAGCTGACAGAGATCTGATGAGTGGCCGCGATGGTCTGTGGGGAGAGGCGGGCATCGCCGAGGTGCCGTTCGATGAAGTTCTGGAGTCGTAGCGTCAGCGAGCGTTGGTGCGACTCGGGTGGTACGGAAGCTTCGGCGTCCAGTTCGTGGGCGAGCAGGGCGGTCAGCAGGTCGAGCAGGATGCTGCCCAGCCGCGTGGCGTCTGCCACGCGGTAGTGATGGGCATCTCCGACCAGGCGGATGAGGAAGTCTGCCAGCAGTGCGCCGATTCCCTCACGGCCGGACAGCCGTACGCCGACGAGCTGGTCCACGTTTTCGGGGGCCAGAGGCAGTAGTGCTTTGGGGAATTGGACCTGGATGAGCTGGGCGGGGCCATGGTGTGTGGTCACCACCCCGTCGAACGGCCGGGAGCTGTCGTAGAGGACCATCTCTCCTGCCCCGAGCGCGGTGTCCTGGTCGGCGTGGGTGAGCATTTGAAAGCCGCATAAGGGAAGTGCCAGCTGGTACAGCTCGGGATCGGATCTGCGGACCGGTTTCGGGGTGAGCAGTACCTGGAGCGGCCCGACGGTGATGGCGGTCAGGGACCGGGTCCCGAGGTCCAGCGCGCGCGGTGGCGCTTCGAAGTCGTCCGTGCGGTCGCTGGTGACGTCCGTCGGCATGAACGTTTTGGCGGTCGGCCCGCGTTCTTGCGCGGGTACGTCGTCGCTGCGGAACATGGCCTGGTACAGCGTCATCTCCTCCTCCGGTGGATGCTTGACGGGTGGCGTGGACGGCCGGCCGTGTCGCGCCGGACAGGGGGCTGCCTGAGCGTTTCCACTTCGGCGGTGCTGCCCTGCGCCAGCACTGCCCTGGTGCCGCGTGCGATGCCGCGCCGATGGCGGCGGTCGTCAGGCATGGCGCAGTCGCATCGTTCTCTCCTCAGGTAGTTGGGGACGGTCGGGACCGGCATCACTGTGTTCGGCGGGTATCGGACGATTCTTGGATGGACCTTGAAACGGCTGGTGGGGCGGTTGTCCCGGGCCTAGGGTTCCGGTGGAGGGGGTGGTCGGGGTGGCGGTGGAGTTCGGCTTACTCGGCACGATTGAGGCGCGCGTGGATGGCCGTCTGGCGGATGTGGGGCACATTCGGCAGCGATGTGTGCTGGCCGTGTTGCTCGTGGATGCCAACCGGGTGGTGCCGGTCGACGAGCTCATCGAGCGTGTCTGGGCAGGTCGGGCGCCGCAGCGGGTCAAGGGGACGCTCTATGGCTATCTGTCTCGTCTGCGCCAGGCGCTGGATCTCGCCGCAGGGGAGGTGGGTATCGCCCGGCGGTCCGGCGGTTATGTCCTGGAGGTGGATCCGGCGGCTGTGGACCTGCACCGGTTCCGTGACCTGGTCGCGCAGGCCCGGACGGCTGGCGACGATCAGGCGGCGGTGCTGATGGGGCAGGCGTTGAGGCAGTGGCGGGGGGAGGCGTTCGCCACCGTGGATACCCCATGGTTCTGCGATCTGCGCCAGGTCCTGGAACGGGAACGGTTCTCGGCCGAGCTGGACAGCGCCGACATACGGTTACGGCGGGGGCTGCACGGCGAGCTACTGCCCGACCTCACCACCCATGCAGGGCAGCACCCGCTGGACGAGCGAGTAGCTGGTCAGCTCATGCTCGCCCTGTACCGCAACGGACGGACCGCCGACGCCCTGGCCTGCTACCAGGACATCCGGCGGCGGCTGGCCGGGGAACTGGGCGCCGCCCCCGGCACACCGCTGCTCCGGCTGCACCAGCAGATCCTCACCGCCGACCCGGCCCTGGCCCTCCCATATCCTGAGCCTGCCCCGCGCGCCGGAGTGTCCGGTCCGGTACCCCGTCAGCTTCGCGCCCGCCCGCGCTGGTTCACTGGTCGGGAATCGCAACTGACGCAACTCAGCGCGGAGTTGGACTGTTCGGATGAGCCGGGCGGAGCGGTGGTGATCCTCGCGATCGGCGGCATCGGCGGTATCGGTAAGACCTGGTTGGCCCTGCACTGGGCTCACCAGAACCTCGACCGGTTCCCGGACGGTCAGCTCTACGTGGACCTGCGCGGTTTCGACCCTTCGGGCGAGCCCCTCGTGCCCACCGCTGCCGTACGCGGGTTCCTCGATGCCCTGGGGGTGGAAGCCGGATCCGTGCCGGTGGACGTGCAGGCTCAGATCGGGCTGTACCGGAGCCTGGTCGAGGGCAGGCGGATGCTGATCGTGCTGGACAACGCTGCCGATACCGAGCAGGCGGCCGCGCTGCTGCCGGGCAGCGCCACCTGCATGGTGCTGGTCACCAGCCGCCGACGGCTGGCCGGGCTGGCCAGCGTCCACGGGGCCCGGATACTGACGCTCGACGTACTGACCGACACCGAAGCACGGGAGTTGATGGGGCGTCACCTGGCCCAGGACCGGGTAGCGGCCGAACCGGAAGCCGTCGCCGCCTTGCTGGAGCACTGCGGGGGACTGCCACTGGCGATCAGCGTGGTGGGAGCCCGCGCGGCGGCCCACCCGGACTTCCCGCTCGCAATGCTGGCAGAGGAGCTCCAGGACGAGTCGGCACGGCTGGACGCACTGGACGCAGGCGAGCTGTCGGCCAATGTGCGCGCGACCTTCACCGTGTCGTACCGCGCACTGACCGTCGCGGCGGCCGAGGTATTCCGGCTCGTGGGACTGTCGCCGGGGCCGGAGATCGGGCCGACCGCCGCTGCGGCCCTCGTTGCCAGGCCGGCCACCGCCGTGCGCGCGGCACTGCGGGAACTGGAGAACGCCCACCTCGTCCAGCAATTCGCACCCGGACGCTATCGCCAGCACGATCTGCTGCGCCTGTACGCGGCGGAGCAGGCCCAACGGACCGACCGGCAGGAAGAGCGCAATGCCGCGCTGCGGCGACTGGCCGACTTCTACCTCCACACAGCCCGCGCAGCAGAACAGATCTTGCACCCGCACCGCACGAAGATCGAATTCCCGGAGCCGTCCGCCGACTGCCGCCCGCTGGCATTGACGGATCAGGCAGAAGCGCTGACTTGGCTGGAGACCCAGCACGCCGGGTTGCTGGCAACCCAGCGGCTGGCTGTCGACTCAGGCTGGCACGAAGTGGTGTGGCGGATGGCATGGGTACTCGACACTTTTCACCGACGCAACGGCCACTTGCACGCCCAACTCGCCGCCTGGAGAAAAGGGCTGAATGCGACCCGGCAACTCGGCGACACGAAGGCAGAGATATTCGCCCGTCGCAACCTGGGCATCGCCTGCATCAGAACCAACCTCCACGAAGAGGCACTAGAACACCTTCACCAGGCCATGTCCCTGAGCCAGTCCTCCGAAGACGCTGCCCAGACGGCTCACACCCGCCTGGTACTGGCCTATGCCTGGGAGCGCCGGGAGGACTATCAGCAGGCGCTTGAACACGCCCGCCACGCCCTCGCCCTCTTTCGAACATTGGAAACGCCGGTCTGGGAAGCCCAGGCGCACAACCAGGTCTGCATGTACTGCATCCGGCTGGGTCGGTACGAGGAGGCCAGCGACCATGGTGAGACCTCGCTCGCCCTGTTCCGTCGTCACCAGGACCGGGATGGCGAGGCAGACGTCCTTGGCACGCTGGGCCGTCTGGCCCATCAGAACGGGCAGCACACACTGGCCCTGCCCCGCTTCCAGGAAGCACTGGCCCTGCTGCGGGACATCGATCATGCCTACGGCGAGGCCGACACCCTGGACTGGCTGGGGCACGTGCACGCCGCCCTCGGCCAACACGAGCAGGCTCGCCAGAACTGGCAGCAGGCTGCCGATCTGTACCGGACACAGCACCGCGAGGAGGATTCTGAGCGGCTCCGGGAGAAGCTGAACGCACTGAAACCATGAACTGTCCCGAGCTGCTGCCGATGGCGACTACTCCTCGTGCCGGTAGGCGGTCCGTGGCCACAGGGCCCCGTCGAGAAGTTGACCAGCGGCACGGCATGGGCCCGTGAGCCGTTCGTGGACGACGAGGGTGAAGGCGACACCGGAGGAGTGGATCTCCCCGGCGAGCTTGACGGCGACCTCCCGCTCGGGGCGTTTGGTGGCGAGCGCGGGTGGAGACCTCTGGGCGAGGCCCCGGTTACGGGACTGCCCCTACCTGCCGCGACGGCAGACCTCCGGTGAACGACCCCGCCTCCGGCTCACCCCTCGATCAGGTCGTCAGGGTTGTCGCACATCGCCGCCACCGTCGCCTCGATGGTGGCGGCAATGTGCCGTGCCGTGGAGGCGTCGAAGAGGGCCGACTGATAGACGAGTTCGCCGTCGATGCCCGCTGGCGCTCCGTCGGAGGTCTTCCGCTCCCGCATCTGGAGGAGGAGGTCGATTTCGGTGTGGGTGACGGGGACCGGCCGTACGCGCGCCCGGAGTCCGTTCGCCCAGGGCTGTTCGCGGATGGCCGGTGCTTCCTCGCTGTGGGTGACGGCGATCTGGAACAGCGGGTGGCGGGAGCGGGAGCGCGGCGGGTTGAGCCGGTTCACCACCGCGTCGAAGGGCAGTTCCTGGTTGTCGTGTGCGGTCAGCAGCCGGTCGCGGACCTGGCCGATCAGGCGGCGGTAGGTGGGGCGTCCGGAGGTGTCCGTGCGCAGGACGACGGTGTTGACCAGACAGCCGACGAGCCGGTCGAAGTCCTCTTCGTCGCGGCCGCTGAACGCGACGCCGACCGGGATGTCGTGGCCGGCGCCGAGCGAGGTGAGCGCGGCCGTGAGGGCGGTGTGCAGGACGGTGTAGGTGGTGGCCGCGCAGTCACGGGCGACCTCCGCCACCCGGCGGTGGGCGGACGCGTCCAGGGTGAAGGGGACGTCGGCGGCACGGCCGTCGGCGGCGTTTGTGCGTGGGCGGTCGGTCGGGAGCGGCAGCTCCGGGGGCAGGTCCGCGAGGGTTTGGGACCAGTGGCGGGCCTGCCGCGCGGCGAGGCTGCCGGGGTCGTGCTCGTCGCCGAGGCGTTCGCCCAGCCAGAAGGTGTAGTCGGCGTAACTCGCCCGCGCCCGTGACCACTGGGGCGCGGCACCGCGCAGCCGGGCCTGGTAGGCGTCCCGGATGTCCTCGATCAGCGTGCCGAGCGCGTGCCCGTCGGCCGCGGCGTGGTGGAGGACGCACAGCAGTACGTGGCGCTCGGGGGCCGTGCGGAACAGCCGTGCCCGGAGCGGCGGCTGTGTCATCAGGTCGAAGCCGGTGCCGAGTTCGGTGGTGATCGCGCTGTCGAGGGCGGTGTCGTGGAGGTCGGCGCAGGCGAAGTCGAGCGGGGCCGCCTCCGGCGGCAGGATGTGCTGCCGCTGTCCGTCGGAGGTGTACGGCAGGACGGTGCGGAGGATGGCGTGGTGGGCGACCACGTCGTCGAGTGCGGCGCGCAGCGCGGCGGTGTCCAGGGGGCCGGTCAGGTGGAGGGCGAGCGGGATGAGGTAGTCGGGGCGGTGGCCGCGCAGGTAGTTGACGGTCCACAGGCGCAGCTGGGCGGGGGAGAGCGGAATCGGCCCGGTGGCGGGTCGGAGCTCTTCGGGGCGGCGTTCGGCGGGTCGGTGGTCGGTGGGGAGCTTCTCCGGTCCGGCCCCGGGACGCCGGCCGGTGTCGTGGCCGAGGTGTTGTTCGAAGGCCGCGACGGTGGGTGCGTCGAACAGGTCGCGCAGGGACACCGGGCTGCCCAGCTCGGCGCGGATGCGGCCGATGAGCCTCATGGCGGAGATGGAGTTGCCGCCGAGGGCGAAGAAGTCGTCGTCCAGGTCGATGCCGGGGGCGTCCAGCACGGCGGCGAAGAGGCCGGTGAGAATGTGCTGGCGCGGGGTACGGGCCACCCGGCCGGATGATGTGTGCGGAGCAGGCAGGGCCCTGGTGTCGACCTTTCCGTTGCGGTTCAGCGGGAGCGCGTCGACGGTGACGATGGTGGCGGGGACCAGATGCCGGGGCAGCCGGGCGGCGAGGCTTGCGCGGAGGGCCGCGGTGTCGAGTTCGGCCCGGGGGACCACGTAGCCGGTGAGGGCTTTTCCGGAGGGGCCGTGGCCGTGGGCGACGACGGCCGCGGCGGCGACCGCGGGCTCCCTGCCGAGGGCGGCCTCGACTTCGCCCGGTTCGACGCGGAAGCCATTGATCTTCAGTTGGCTGTCCGCGCGGCCGAGGAAGTGCATCCGGCCGGAGGTGTCCCAGCGTCCGAGGTCGCCGGTGCGGTACATACGGGTTCCCGGGGGCCCCGCGGGGTCGGCGACGAACCGCTCGGCGGTGAGCCCGGGGGCGTCGTGGTAGCCGTCGGTCAGCCCGTCGCCGGTGAGGTAGATCTCTCCGGGGACGCCCGGGGGCACCGGCCGCAGCGCGGAGTCGAGCAGGGCCACGCGGGTGTTGTCGATCGGTGTGCCGATGGGCAGGGCGGAGGTGCCGGCGGCGCCCGCCGGGATCGGATGGGCGAGCGCGAAGGTGGTGGTCTCGACCGGCCCGTAGAGGTTGACCACGTCCAGCCCCGGGTTCTCCCGGCGGGCCCGGTCGACCGCGGCGGGCGCGACGACATCGCCGCCGGTGGACACCCGGCGCAGGCCGCTGAGCGCGGCCGGACGCTGTTCGGCGATGAGGTCGAACAGGCCCGCCGTCAGCCAGGCCGCGGTGGCCCCGCTGTCGCGGATGACCCGGGCGTACCGGTCGGGGTCCGGGTCGCCCGGGGGGACGACCACGACGGTGCGGCCGGTGAGCAGCGGGGTCCACAATTCGTACACCACCGGGTCCCATGAGTGCGGGGAATGGAACAGTACGCGCGCGTGCTCCTCCCCCCGCCAGGCCCGGTCGGCGGCGCGGGCGAGGATGTTGCGGTGGGTGACCCGTACCGCCTTGGGCCGACCGGTGGAGCCCGAGGTGAACATCAGGCATGCGGTGAGATCCGGTGGAAGGACGCGGTCGAGATTGGCCGGGGACCGGTGGCGGGCCCGGTGCTCCGCGTCCTCCGGCGCGTCAATGGTGAGGGTCGCGCCGCTGTGGCGGGTGATCCAGCGGATCCGCTCCTCGGGCAGGTCCCCGTGCAGGGGGACGCAGACGGCGCCGAGCTTGGCGAGCGCGAGCGAGACGACGGCGACCTGCGGGGACCGTTCGAGGGCGGTGGCGACCGGTGTTCCGGGGCGGACGCCCTGGTCGGCGAGGTGCCGGGCGAGGCGGTTGGCGCGGGCGTTGAGGTCGGCGTAGCTGATCTCGGCGCCGTCGCTCCACACCGCGGCCCGTGCCGGGTGCGCCGCCGCGACCGCCTCGAAGGTGGCGGCCAGGGAAGTGGTGGCGAGCGTGGCCGGGGTGCCCTGCCCCCAGGCGAGGAGGTGGGCCCGCCGGTCGGCGGGGAGGAGGTGCACCCGGCCGACGGGCGTGTCCTCGGGCAGGTCGGCGAGGGCGGCGCAACCGGCGAGCAGCCGGGCACGCAGATCGTCCGGGTGGACGTCGGGCAGTTGCCCGGGGCGCAGCAGCAGCCGGAAGTCGATGCGGCCGTCCCGTGGCAGCACGACGAGCGCCAGGGGGTAGTGGGTGCCGTCGTGCACATCGGTGGCTTCGAGGCGCAGGCCCGAGCCGGGCTCGGTGAACCCGGCCGTGTCCAGGGGGTAGTTCTCGAAGACCAGCACGCTGTCGAAGAGCGGCCCGGCGCCCACCGTCTCCTCGATGTCGTGGAGGGCGAGGTGCTCATGGGCGAGGAGCCGGGCGCGGCGGCGCTGGTTGCGGGCGGCGAGGTCGCCGAGGGCGGTGCCGGGGTGGAGCCGGACGCGTACCGGGACGGTATTGATCAGCAGCCCGATGAGGTGTTCGGCTCCGTCGAGTTCCGCGGGGCGACCGGAGACGGTACTGCCGAAGACGATGTCCTCGTGTCCGGTGAGGTGTCCGAGCAGCAGCGCCCACGCGGTCTCGACCAGGGTGTTGAGGGTGGTGTTCCACCGGGCGGCCCGCTCCTTGAGCCGGGCGGTGAGGTCGGCGGGGAGGCTGAAGGTGTGCAGCGCGAGGGGGTCGCTCCAGCCGTCCTTGCCCGACCGGCCCACGAGCGTCGGCTCGGCGCCGTCCAGCGCCTGCCGCCACGCGTCCCGGGCCGCTTCGGTGTCCTGCCGGGCGAGCCAGCCGAGGTAGTCGCGGTAGGGGGGTGCGGGGAGGGGCGTCCGGCCGCCGTAGGTGGAAACGATCTCGCGGAGCAGGTTCGCCACCGACCAGCCGTCGAGGAGCAGATGGTGGTGAGTGAAGACCAGCTGCCAGCCGCGGTCGTCGGTGCGGAGCAGGAGGAAGCGCAGCAGCGGCGGAGTGTGGACGGGAATCGGGAGCCGTCGCTCCCGGCGGGCCAGCCGGGCGGCTTCGGGGGCGCGCCGGGCGGCGGGGAGCCGGGTCAGATCGGCCATCCGCCAGGGCGGTTCGACGGCGGCGGGCAGGACGAGGAGGGGGTGGTCCAGCCCGTCGACGGCGAACGCGCCGGTCAGTTGGGGGTGCCGGGCCAGGGTGTGGCGGACGGCCTCGCGCAGCCGCTCGGGGTCGAGGTCTCCGGAGAGCCCCAGCTCCAGCTGCACCACATACGGGTCGGTGTGCTCGTGGTCGGCGCCGTAGAAGGCGTGGAAGAGCAGTCCGCTCTGGAGGGGGGTGACGGGCAGCAGGTCGGTGAGGTCGCCATGGGCCTCCTCCAGGGCCTCCAGACGGGCGGGAGTCACCCGGGCCAGGGCGAAGTCGGACGGGATGCGCCCGCCCGCCGCGAGATGGGGGTGGTGGGTGACGTACGCGGTGACGACCTCGCGCCAGGTGTCGGCGAGTTCGGCGACCGCCGGCCGGTCGAGCACCCCCGGATGCCAGGTCCACACCACGCGCAGCGTCGGCCCGCCGGGGCCGGGCTCGGCGAACGCGTCGATGGACAGGGCGTGCGGGACGGGCAGCCCGGGGTCGGCCTCGCCCCGGAAGGATCCGGGGGCGATCTCCCAGTGGCCCTGTGGACCGGTGTCGAACCGGCCGAGGTAGTTGAAGGCGATGGCGGCGGAGGTGGCGGGCAGCGCACCGCGCCCGCGCAGCAGTCCGTAGCCCACGCCCTTGTGCGGTACGGCGCGCAGCTGTTCCCTGACCTGTTTCACCGCGCGCGCCAGGCCGTCCCCGGCGCGGCGCATGGCGTCCCAGTCCTCGATACGGGCGTCCAGCGCCACCGGATACAGCACGGTGAACCAGCCGACGGTGCGCGACAGATCCAGTTCGGCCAGCTCCCCTAGGCCGGTGTCGCGACCGTGGCCCTCCAAGTCGACCAGTACCGGGCCGCCGTGGTGGGCACTCCAGCGCCGCAGGGCGACGGACAGGGCGGCCAGCAGGACATCGGACACCTGGGAGTGGAACCGGTCGGGTACCGCCGTGAGCAGCGTGGCGGTCCGCTCGGCGTCGAGGGTGGTGGTCAGCGACGCGGTGTCGCCGACGATGTCCCGCCGCGGGTCCAGCGGGCGGGCGCCGAGGATGTGTCCGCCGCGCGCGAGTGTCCGCCGCCAGTAGGTTTCCTCACGGTCCGGCAGCGGTCCGGCGGCCGTGGCGTGGAGGGCGGCGGCCCAGGTGCGCGGGGATACGGGGACGGGCTCCAGCCGGGCGGTGGCGCCGGTGAGGGCGGCGGCGTGAGCGGCGGCGAGGTCGGGGAGGAGGATCCGCCAGGACACGCCGTCCACCGCGAGGTGGTGGACGACCAGCAGCAGCCGCTGGGATGCTCCGTCCAGCCAGACGGCCCGGACCAGGTCGCCCCGGCGAGGGTCGAGTTCCCGCCGGGCCGCCCGGCCGTGCCCGTCGATCAGCCGGTCCAGCCGTTCGCCGTCGAGGTGTTCGGGGACGGCGGCCCGGCGCAGGCAGGTCTCGGCGCGTACGTCGCCCGGTGGCCGGACCTCCAGCCGCCAGCCGGGGCCCTCGGTGCCGGTCAGGCGGATACGCAGCGCGTCGTGGTGGTCGAGGACGGTCTGGAGGGCGGCGCGCAGGGTGTCCTCGGTGACGGTCGCGGGGACGGTACACACCACCGACTGGGCGAAGCCGTCGATGGGGCCGCCGAGCCCGGCCAGCCAGTCCACGATCGGAGTGGTGAGCAGTTCGCCCGGCCCGGTCAGGTCCTCCCGGGCGGGGGCCGTGACGGGCACCGCGCTGTCGGCGGCCGCGGCCAGCGCCCGGACGCTCTGCAGGGTGAACACGTCCTGCGGGCCGATCGGTACGCCCTGGCTCCGGGCGCGATTGGCGAGCCGGATGGCCAGGATGCTGTCGCCGCCGAGGCGGAAGAAGGCGTCGTCGGGCCCGACGTGTTCGACGCCGAGAACGGATCGGAAGAGGGCGGCGAGCAGTGCCTGGGTGGGGGAGCCGGTGGGGGAGTCGGTGGCGGGCGCCATCGCCGGGCGGGCGGCGGCCACGGGGGCCGTTGCGGGCGGTACGAGGCGCTCCTCCTCGCCGGGCTCGAAGAGAGGCAGGGTGTCGAACGGCCGTCGGGGCTCGGCGACGGCGGCCTCGACGAGCCGCCGCAACGCGGTCACGATCAGCCGGGCGGTGGGTTCGGCGAAGGAGTCGGTGCGGTACTCGAGGAACCCCTCGACGGTACCGTCGGCGCGTTCGGTGAACTCGAAGAGCAGCGGGAACTTCGCCATCACCCGGCCCAGGGCGTAGGGAGTGTGGTGGACCCCGGGCAGGGTGAGGGCCGGCTGCTCCCCCGAATGCAGGGTGATCATGACCTGGAAGAGCGGATGGAGGCCCAGCGCCCGGGCGGGGTTGACCGCCTCCACGACGCGTTCGAAGGGGGCCCGCTGGTGTGCGAAGGCCGTCAGGTCGGTCCGGCGCGCCCGGCTCACTACCTCGCTGAACCCCGGGCTGCCGGACAGATCGGTGCGCAGGGCCACGGTTTCCGCGAAGAGACCGACGAGCTGGTCCAGCGCCGGTTCGTCCCGCCCGGCGGTGACCGTGCCCACGATGACGTCGGTGCCCGCGCTCATCCGGTGCAGCAGGCAGGCGACGGCGGCGTGCAGCACGATGAACACCGTGGCCCCGTGGGAGGCGGCCAGCTTCCTGAGGTCCGCGGCCAGGTCGCGGTCCCAGGTGAAGGGGATCGCGTCACCGGGGTGGGCGGCGCTCTCCGGGGCCCGGCGGTCGACGGGCAGCGGGGTGACCTCGGGTGCACCGCGCAGCGTCGCGCGCCAGTGGTCCAGTTCGGCGGTGAGCGCTTCGCCGGGGCGCTGCGGGTCGCCGAGTCGGCGCCGCTGCCACAGGGCGTAGTCCGCGTAACTCACGGGCAGGGCGGGCCACCCCGGTGCCCGTCCGGCCGACCGCGCGGTGTAGGCGGCGGCCAGGTCGTGGGTGAGCGGGTGCAGGGAGTGTTCGTCGGCGACGATGTGGTGCAGTACCAGCAGCAGGACGTGGTGATCGCGTCCGGTGCGGAACAGGGCCGCCCGCCACGGCAGGTCACCGGCGAGGTCGAACTCCCGGCGGGCCTCTGCCCGTACGGCCTCGTCGAGCGCGGGCTCCTCCCGCCGGGTGAGGTCCACGACGGTGAGCGGGACGGCCGGTGAGTCGAGCACCAGTTGGCTGGGCTCGCCGTCGCCGGGGAAGACGGTGCGCAGACTCTCGTGGCGGTGCTGCACATCGGCGAGGGCGGCGCGGAGCGCCGTGGTGTCCAGCGGTCCGCTCAGGGTGGCGGCCAGTGGGATGTGATAGGTGGAGCGCTGCTCTCCCAGGCGGTGCAGGAACCACAGTCCGCGCTGCGCGTAGGAGGCGGGCAGTCGCGCGGGGCGGGGGACGACCGGGCGGAGCCGGTCCTCCTCTGGGGCCGCGATGCCGCCGCCGACGGTGTCCGCGAGCCGCGCGACGGTGGGTGTGTCGAAGACTTGGCGGATGGTCAGGATGGCGCCCAGTTCGGTGCGTACCCGCTGGGTGAGCCGGTGGACGAGCAGCGAGTCGCCGCCGAGGGTGAAGAAGCTGTCGTCGACGCCGAAGCCGTCGGCATCGAGGGTGAGGACGTCGGCGAACAGCCGGTGCAGGGTGCTCTGGAGCTCTCCCTCGGGCCGGCGTGAGACACCCGAGGCGGTGGGCCGTACCGCGCGCAGGGCGCGGACGTCCAGCTTCCCGTTGGCGGTCAGCGGAAGCGCGTCGACGGCGACGAAGGCCGAGGGGAGCAGATGGGCGGGCAGCCGGGCGGCGGCCTCCTCGGCCGCCCGCTCCGCGCCCGGCGCGTCCGTCACCAGGTAGGCGACCAGCCGCCGGTCGCCGGGCCGGTCCTCGGTGGCGATCACGGCAGCCCCCGCGACGCCGGGAAGACCGGTCAGCCGGGCCTCGATCTCGCCGGGCTCGACGCGGAAGCCGCGTATCTTCACCTGCCGGTCGGCCCGGCCGAGGTATTCCAGGCCGGTGCCGGGCCACCGCCGGGCGAGGTCGCCGCTGCGGTACATGCGGGCCCCGGGAGCCCCGTGCGGGTCGGCGACGAACCGCTGCGCGGTGAGCGCGGCGCGGCCGAGGTAGCCGAGCGCGACACCGGGACCGGAGACGTACATCTCGCCCGGAATGCCGGGCGGTACGGGGCGCAGCGCGGCGTCGAGCAGATGGACGCGCAGATCGGGTATGGGGTGGCCGATGACGCTGCCGCCCCCGGCCGCGGCCGTCCCCGCGTCCAGGGGATGGGCGGTCACATGGACGGTCGTCTCGGTGATGCCGTACATGTTGACCAGCCGGGGCGCGTCGTCGGCGTGCCGGGAGTACCAGCCGGTCAGCCGCCAGGGTTCGAGCGCCTCGCCGCCGAAGATGACATAGCGCAGCGCGAGCCGGTCGCGGTGTTCGGGGTGCGCTGCGTCGGCCTCGGCGAGCTGGGTGAACGCGGAGGGGGTCTGGTTGAGGACGGTGACCCGCTCGGCGGCGAGGAGGGCGAGGAAGTCGTCGGGTGAGCGGGTGGTGTCCGCGGGGACGACCACCAGCCTTCCGCCGTGCAGCAGGGCGCCCCACAGTTCCCAGACGGAGAAGTCGAACGCGTAGGAGTGGAACAGGGTCCATACGTCGTCGGGCCCGAAGTCGAACCAGTGGGCGGTGTTCGCGAAGAGACGCAGGACATTGCGATGGGTGACGACGACACCCTTGGGTCGTCCGGTGGAGCCGGACGTGTAGATGACGTACGCCGGTCCGGCCGGACGCGGCGGCCGTGGCGGGGTGTGGGCCCGTGCCCCGCCGTCGGCTGGCCCCAGGGTGCCGGGCGCGTCGGTGAGCAGCACCGGGCAGTGCGGCGTGGACGTTCGGGCCCCGGTGTCGGAGCCGGTGATGAGCAGCGACGGAGCGCAGTCGGCGAGGGTTTCGGCCAGCCGCTCGGCCGGGTACCGCGGGTCGAGCGGTACGTAGGCGGCGCCCGCCTTGAGTACGGCGATCACCGCGGTGACCAGCTCCGCGGAGCGGGGCAGCGCGATGGCGACCAGCGCGCCCGGCCGGACGCCGTGGGCGGTGACGCGCCGCGCCAGCTCGTCCGCGCGGGCGTCGAGTTCGGCGTAGCTGAGGGTGTGCCCTGCGCAGGTGACGGCCGGGGCGTGCGGGGTGGCGGCGGCCTGCCGTTCGAAGCGGCCGGTCAGGGTGGCCTCGTCGGGTGCCACCGGCGGCGGCCGGTGGGACGGTAACGGTACGTGGTGGGTGCGCAGGCCCGCCACGGTGGTCTCGTCCGGGGCGTCGGCGAGGGCGGAGACGGTGGCCAGCAGCCGGTCCAGATGCGCGGCTGCGGACCGCTCGGTGTGGCGGGCGGCGCCGGTGTCGACGTCGACCCGCAGATCGGGTTCGCCGTTGTGATAGACGCCGATGGTGAAGTCGTCGGTGAGGCCGGGCGACACCTCGTGCACGGTCGCCGGGCGACCGGCGAAGTCCAAGTCCCGGTCCATGGTCATGAGGTTGAGGGTGGGCCCGATGAGCCGGTGTCCACCGGCCAGCGCGGAGGCGTCGCGCAGCATGTCCTCGAACCGGTAGCGCTGGTGGCGCAGCACGGTGTGCGTTTCGGTGGCAACGGCGTGCACCAAGTCGCGCACGGTGGCGCCGGGCTCCACCCGCAGCCGCAGGGGAAGGACGTTGGAGACGGTCCCCATGGCCTCCCGGGCGGCCTTGCCGGTCCGGGCGGCCACGGTCAGCCCGAGGACGATGTCCCCCTCGCCGCTGTCGGCGTGGAGCGCGACAGCGGCCGCCGCGCAGAACAGGGCGGGCCACCGGACGCCGAGCCGTTCCGCCCCGGCCCGGACCCGGTCCCACCGCCCGGCGGGAAGCAGCGCGGTGGTGCGCAGATGGCCACGCGAGTCGCCGGGCACCGGGCCCTCGGCGAACATCGGCGGGTCCGCCACGCCCGCGAGCCGTCCCGCCCAGAACGCGGCGTCGGCGGCGAACCGGTCCGACTCCCGGTAGCGAGTGTCCTCGGCGAGCAGGGTCTCCAGCCGGTCGAAGACCCCGGTTTCCACCGGCCGGTCCGCGCACAGCGCCGTGTACGCGCTCGCGACGCGGCGGATGAACACGGACAGCCCGGAGCCGTCACAGACGATGTGGTGGAAGCGGACGCACCAGAGATGGTCGTCCTCTCCGGCCTTGATCAGATACTGCTCGAAGAGCGGCGCCCGGGTCACGTCGAAGGGCCGGTCGAACTCGTCGGCGATGAACCGCCGGGCGGCCGCGAGCGGATCGGGTCCGGCGGACAGGTCGATCCACCGCGGACGCCAGTCGGTGAGCGGCTCCACGCGCTGCACCACGCCGCCGGGGGTTCGTTCGTACCGCACCCTGAGGGTCTCGCTGCCGGAGACCACGGTGCGCACGGCGTCCTCGAAGCGCTCCTGGTCGACGGGGCCGTGGATGTGCACATACTGCCCGACGACATAGCGCCGCCCGTCGCGGTCGAGTTCGTCGCCGAACCAGATGCCCGACTGCGCGGCCGACAGTGGTCGTTGTCCTGTCTCGGTCATGGGTCAGCCTCGCTCGTCCCTGTGCGCCCGAAGGCTCTTGGCCAGCACCCGGCCGATGTCGGCCATCGCGTCGGGGCTGCCCATGTCACCGTGGAGATGGGCGCTGTGGTGGACCGTGATCTCGCCGTCGACGTAACGCTTCCAGCAGCCGGGATCGAGGGGCGCGCCCCGGTCGTCCTCCAGCGCCCGGAAGAACAGCAGGTCACCGGTGTAGGCCCCGGGGCGGAACGCGCCCCCCAGCCGCAGATTGTTGGTGTAGACGGCGCCCATGGCGGACAACTGGCCATCGGTGAAACCGGAGAACACGCTGTCGGTCCGGCGGACGATGTCCAGGAACTGTTCCCGGGTCAGGTCCTCCGGTGGCGGCCCGGCGGGCTGGATGCCCGCGAACACCAGCAGCGCGGCCCACATGGCGCTCTCGGAGCCGAACGCGTCGGGGCCGGGCGGACCAGGAGCGTCGGCCAGAACATAGGCGTCCAGAAGCGTCAGCAGCCCGACCCGGTCGCCCTGCCGCTGGAGCAGGGTGGCCATGGAGTGCGCCACCAGACCGCCGAAGGACCAGCCGAGCAGTTGGTACGGGCCGTCCGGGCATACCGCGCGGATCTGCTCCACGTAGTCGGCGGCCATCTCCTCGACGCTCCGGGCGAGCGGTTCGCCCGGTTCCGACCCGCGCGCCTGGAGGGCGTAGACGGGCTGGTCCGTGCCGAGCTGGCGCATCAGGGAGGAGTACATCCAGCCGATGCCCCCTGCAGGGTGTACGCAGAACAGCGGGGGCCGGTCGCCACCCGCGCGCCGGGGCCGCAGGGGCAGCAGGACATCGAGGGCGAACCGCTGGTCGTCGGCGCCGATCCGGTCGATGAGCGCCGCGACGGTCGGCGCGACGAACAGGGTGGAGGTGTCGATGTCGGCGCCCCATGTGGCGCTGACCCGCCGGGCCAGCCGGGCCGCGAGCAGCGAGTGGCCGCCGAGGTCGAAGAAGTTGTCGTCCAGCCCCACGGTGGAGCGGCCCAGCGCCTCGGCGAACAGCAGGCACAGATGCCGTTCCTGGATGGTTCGCGGGGCGCGCCCCTCCGCGCGGGCGGTGGTGAAGGGATGGGGCAGGGCGGTGTGATCCGTCTTGCCGTTGGGGGTGCGCGGGAGTTCGGGGAGCACGACCACGGCCGACGGCACCAGGGTGGGCGGCAGCGTCGTACGGAGCGCGCTGATCAGCGTGGCGGGCAGGGCGGAGGCGGCCCCGGCCGTCCCGGCCCCGCGCGGCACCGGCTCCGACGGATGGGCGGGGGCCTGGTGGACGTCGCGGAAGCGCGTGCCCTCGCCGGGCATCAGGACGGCGTCGAAGGTGCCGGGCTCGGCGCCGGGGGTGGCCAGGACGCGGTAGCCGTGGCCGCGCCCCAGCTCCACCAGCTCGTCGACGGGCACGCCGGGGACGTCCACGGGCCCGCCGGGGGCGAGCCTGCCCACCGTGGCGCCGGGTGGCGCGGTGTCCAGCGCCCGCCAGACGGCCAGGTCGGGGTGGAGCCGGGTGTCCGGCACGCCGGTGATCCGCAGCGCCAGGTCGGAGGCGGCGGCGCCCAGCAGCGCGGCGAGCCCGGCGAGACCGCCGACATCCGTGCCCCAGCGCAGTTCGGTGGCGCCCCCGGCCGAGGCGGCGGCCGTGGGTTCCTTGTGGATGACCACGTCGTAGCGGTATCGGGTCAGCTCGTTGGCGTGGCCGGACTTCAGCCGGATGTCCGCCCCGGCGCCCCAGGCGGCGAAGAACGCGGGTGCGACGGCGAGTTCCGGATCCAGCATCGCGCGGCGCCCGGCGGCCAGCCGCACCGCGTCGACCGGGGTGGACGGCGCGGCGTCGGAGTGTGCCACGACGGCGGACAGGCAGGGCACCAAGCGGGCGTCGCGCACGTCGCCGACGAACAGCGCTCCGCCGGGGGCCAGCAGCTCCAGCGCGCCGGTGAGCACCTCCGTCAGATAGTCGAGCGAAGGGAAGTACTGCACGACGGAGTTGAGGATGACGGTGTCGAAGTGTCCCCGTGGCAGTCCGGAGAAGTCGTGCGCGGCCTGCTGCCGCACCCGCACCACCTCCGCGAGCTCCGGCCGCTCCGCGAGGGCTCGGCGCAGCGCCGTGACGGCGACCCCGGACAGGTCGGTGGCGTGGTAGCTCTCGCAGTGGGGCGCGAGTCCGGCGAGGATCAGCCCCGAGCCCGCACCGATCTCCAGGACCCGGGCGGGCCGCAGTTCGCGCAGACGGCGAACCGTCGCGTTCCGCCATTCGAGCATCGCCTCACGAGGGATGGGCATCCCGTCGTAGGCGCTGTTCCACCCGGTGAAATCGGCGCCGAACGCGTTCCCGGGACCATCCCGGTGGGCCTCCGCCTCACCGCCGTAGACGCTGTCGTACGCCGAGGCCCACTCGGCGAGCCTGTCCTCCCGCGCCGCGCCGCCGTCGAGCGCGACCGGGTCGGGTACGACGTACGCCACCAGCGAGGGCTCACCGCGCTCGCCGTCGGTCCAGGTCCGTACGGCCGCCGCGGCGACCGCGTCGTGCCGCAGCAACGCGGTCTCGACCTCGCCGGGCTCGACGCGCACACCGCGGATCGTGACCTGCTGGTCGGACCGGCCCGCGAACTCCAGCTGCCCGTCGGCGTTCCAGCGGGCGAGGTCTCCGGTGCGGTACATACGGGCGCCCGGGGGGCCGCCCGGGGCGGCGACGAACCGTTCCGCGGTCATCCCCGGCCGGCCCAGGTAGCCGCGGGCCACACCGCGCCCGGCCAGGTACAGTTCACCGACCCGCCCGGGGCCGACCGGGCGCAGCGCACCGTCCAGGACATGGATCTCGGTTCCGCACACGGGGCGGCCGATGGGGGTGGACCCGCCGGTGAGGGGATCGCTGACGGAGGCGCAAATGGTGGCCTCGGTCGGGCCGTAGCCGTTCGAGAGCCGGGCGTGAGGCGCCCACCGGGCGGCGATCTCGGGGCGCAGCGCCTCGCCACCGCACCGGATCACCATCCCCTCCGGGAGACTCTCACCGGGGGTGAGGACGGCGAGGGCGGAGGGCGGCAGAGTGATCGCGGTGAGCCGCTCGTCGTGGGCGAGCCGGGTGAGCTCCCGGCCGGGGCGCAGCAGGCCGACGGGGGCGACGACGAGGGTGGAGCCGGAGGTGAGCACCTCGAAGATCTCCAGCAGGGCGGTGTCGAAGCTCGGCGAGGCGAACTGAAGCACCCGGCTGCCCTCGCCGAGCCCCATCCGGGGGGTGGTGGTACGCAGCACGCCCGCGATGCCGGTGTGCGGAACCACCACGCCCTTGGGCCGTCCGGTGGAGCCGGAGGTGTAGATGACATAGGCGGGGTGCCCGGGCCGCAGCGGCGCGGTGCGCTCGGCATCGCGCGGGGCGTCGCCGTCGCGGGCGCCGACCCTCGCCCCGGTCTCCGGATCGTCCAGGACCAGCAGGCCGTCGCGGCCACGTACCGCGGGGAGGGCGGCCCGCTCCCGGTCGGTGATGACCACGGCCGGGTCCACGTCGGCGAGCATCAGCCGCAGCCGCGCCTCGGGGTACTCGGGATCGAGGGGGACGACGGCCGCCCCGGATTTCAGGACGGCGAGCAGCGATACGATGAACTCCGCGCCCCGGGGCAGCAGCAGCGCGATATGGCCCTCGGGACCGGCGCCGCGCGCGATCAGCTCTCTGGCCAGCCGGTTCGCCCTGGTCTCCAGCTCGGCGTAGCCCAGGTCCCCGCCGTCCGCCACGGTGTGGACCGCCGTGGCGCGCGGCGTACGGGTGGCCTGGGCCTGGAACAGCTCGGGAAGGGTGCGCGCCGCCCCGGGGTCGCCGTGGCCGGTGCGGTACCCGGCCAGTACCGCGTGGTCGGCGGCGTCGAGCAGATCGATCCGGCCCACCGGGGTGTCGGGCGCGGTCGTCATCACCTCGATCAGCTTCAGCAACCCGGCGAGCAGACCCTCGATGGCCTCGGGCTCGAACAGCCCCGCGCGGTACAGGAGGTTGTGCTCCAGGACGGGCCCCCGCGGGATGCTCATCAGGCTGAGGGGGAAGTGGCCCGCGCTCTCGCTGGTGGCCGCGGTGACCTCCACACCGGGCAGCGACGTCCACATGCGGCTGTCGGAGGGGAAGTTCTCGTACACCATCGCGGTGTCGAACAGCTCGCCGAGTCCGGTGGCGCGCTGGATGTCGGCGAGCCCGACGTGGTGGTGTTCCAGCAGCCGCGCCTGCTCCGCCTGGACCCGCGGCAGCAGGGCGCCCAGCGACTCCTCCGGGGTGAACCTGATCCGTACCGGCAGCGTGTTGATCAGGAAGCCGACCACCGACTCGATCCCCGGAACCTCCGGGGAGCGCCCGGAGACGCTCACGCCGAACACGACGTCGGGGCGGCCGGTCCACTGGGCCAGGAGCAGCCCCCAGCAGCACTGGAGCAGCGTGTTGACGGTGACGCCGTGGCGGGCGGCGAACGCGCCGAGGGCGGCCGACTCCGCCTCGGTCATCCGGTGCGCGCGTCTGGCGGGCCACACCGAGGCCCGGTGGGTGCCCGCCGGGGCGAGGAGGGTCGGCTCGGGCGGCCCGGCCAGCACCTCCCGCCACACCCGCAGCGAATCCTCGCGGGCCCGCTCGTCCCGTCCCACCAGCCAGGCGAGATGGTCGCGGTACGGCACGGGTGCGGGCAACCCCTCCGGGCGGGCGCACAGTTCGAACAGCTCGCGCAGGAAGATCTGCGCCGACCAGCCGTCGAGGAGGATGTGGTGGAGGGTGATGAGCAGCCGGAACCTGCCGTCGCCGAGGCGCAGCAGCTGGAACCGGATGAGCGGTGGGTCGGCCGGGTCGAATCCACCGACCCGGTTGTCCGTGACCAGCCGGGCGGACTCGGCCTCCTGTTCTTCGGGCGGCAGACCGGCCAGATCCAGTTCCTCGAAGTGCGGCGGCCGGTCGCAGATCACCTGCACGGCACGGCCCGATGGCAGCCAGGCGAAACCGGCGCTCAGATTCGGGTGGCGGCGGCACAAAAGGTCGCCCGCCCGGCGCAGGGCGGCGACGTCCAGTGGGCCGCGCAGGTCGACGGCGACCTGCATGACGTAGACGTCGTCATCCTGCCGGTCGTACTGCCCGTGGAAGAGCAGGCCCTCTTGGAGCGGGGACAGCGGCAGCACGTCGAGGAGCGCGGGGTAGCTGTCCTTCAGCCACCGCCGGTCGGCCGCGTCCAGCCGGAGCAGCGGCCCGGCCGGGGCCGCCGGGGCGCGGGACTCCGGGGCGCGGATGACGGCCACCTCGGCGAGGCCCGCCGGGGTCTTGCGCTCGAAGACGTCCTCGGGGGAGAACCCCAGACCGGCGTTCCGGGCCCTGCGCACCAGCTTGATGGAGCGAATGCTGTCGCCGCCGAGCGCGAAGAAGCTCTCGTGCGGGCCGACTTCGTCGCGGCCGAGCACATCGCCGAAGACCTCCCGGAGCACCCGCACCGGGCCGGGAGCCGCGTCGCCGTGACCCGGCTCCGGCCCGCTCACCGCCGCCGCCGATTCGGCGGCCAGAGCGAGCCGGTCGGACTTGCCGTTGGGATTGAGCGGCAGCGTTTCGCGTACAACGATCGCCGCGGGCACCAGGGGGCCCGGCAACTCGGCGGCCAGGGCGGTACGGAGCGCCTCGGGCTCGGCCGTATGGCCGCTCGCGGCCACGACGTGCGCGGTCAGCGTACGGTCGCCCTCGCCGTCGTCGGTCGCGACGACGACGGCGGCCGAGATGCCGGGACGTGCGGTGAGCACCGCCTCGATCTCGCCCAGCTCCACCCGGTGGCCGCGCACCTTGACCTGGTGGTCGGCGCGCCCGGCGAATTCCAGCTCCCCGGTGGCCGACCAGCGGGCCAGGTCGCCGGTGCGGTACATGCGTGCGCCGGGACGGCCGAACGGGTCGGCGACGAAGCGCCCGGCGGTCAGCCCGGGGCGGTACGCGTACTCCCGGGCCAGATAGTCCCCGGACAGGTACAACTCCCCGGTACGGCCTGGTGGTACGGGACGCAGGGCCGGGTCCAGCACATGGCAGCGCACATTCCCGGCCGGGGTTCCGATGGGCAGCGGCCCGTCCACGCCGGGCGGGCACCGCCGGCTCGTCGCGTACACGGTGACCTCGGTGGGCCCGTAGACGTTGTGGACGGTGGCACCGGGCGTGCGCCGATGCACCTCGCGGACCAGCTCCGGGGGAAGCGGTTCGCCGCAGAACACATAGACGTCCGCCCGTTCGCGTACCCACTCGGCCTGACTGACCTGGCGGTAGACCGAGGGTACGGTGTTGATCAGGCTGCCCTGCCAGTCGGGGATCTCCAGCAGCGACAGCAGGTTGCGCACCAGGTCGACGCTTCCACCGACGAGGAGCGGCACCAGAATCTCGAACACGGACATGTCGAAGCTGAACGAGGTGGCACCCAGCACCCGGGAGAACGCCGCCGCGCCGAACTCGGCCTCGGACCAGGCGGCGAAGCTCAGGACGGCCCGGTGGGTGACGACGACCCCCTTCGGCGCGCCGGTCGAGCCCGAGGTGTAGATGACGTACGCGGCGCTGCCCGGCAGCGGTCGCCCCACGGGGACGTCCGCGGCGGGAGGGGCCGCCAGCTCCGCGGCCGTGGCCGGGTCGTCGAGGAGCAGCACGGCCCCGGCCCCGGCGGGCAGCCGGTCGCGCAGCGCGGTGGTCGTGAGGACGACGGCGGGGCGGGAGTCGCCGAGCAGGAACGCGATCCGGGCGGGCGGGTAGTCCGGGTCGACGGGAAGATAGGCCGCGCCCGACTTCAGGACGGCCATGATCGCGACGATCGCCTCGGTGTCGCGCGGCAGCATGAGGGCGACGGTGCGCTCGGGTCCGGCACCCCGGGCGGCCAGCAGCCGGGCGAGGGAGCCTGCCCGCTCGGCCAGCTCGCCGTAGCGCAGTTCGGTGCCCCGGCAGCGGACCGCGACGGCGTCCGGGTGGCGGCGGGCCCGCGCCTCGAACGCCACGGGCACGGTGGACTCCGGGATCTTCGTCACCGGGCCCCTGGCCGCCTCGGCCAGACGGCCGATCTCCTCCCGCGTGGCCAGGTCGAAGCCGCCGATGGGGGCGTCCGGCCGTGCCACCAGACGCCCGGCGAGGGAGAGGAACCGCGCCCGCTCATGCGGGTCCGCGCCGCGTACGTCGGTGAGCCAGCCGTCGGTGCTGTCGTCGCACCGTACGAACAGGCCATCCGCAGGTTCGCCCCAGACCCGCACGACCACGGCCTCGCAGCCGGGCCCGAACCGCAGATCGGTCCGGCTGTCCGCCGGCCCGGCGACCACGCCGTAGGGCAGGGAGGGCGACCAGGGCAGGTCCTCGTCGGGGCGGAAGCCGTGCCGCCGCGCGCGGCGAAGCTCCAGCCCGGCGTGCGCGGCGACCTCGGAGAAGCTCATCCCCGATGTCACCCCGAGCCGGACCGGCACGATTCGACCGTGCCGCCCGGGCCCGGCGCCCGCGCCGGCGCCGGTCCAGTGGCCGAGCACCAGGTCCCGCGCGCCGGTGAGCCGATGGGCATGGACGGCGAGCGCGGCCAGCAGCACGGCCGCCGGACCGCCTCCACCGGACCGTGACACCCGGGCGAGCGCCGCGGCATCGCCCAGCGGGGCCCAGTCGGGGCCCGCCGAAGGGGCCGGGGGGCCGCCGGGCACGGTGCCCCGCGGCTCCGGTCCGAGGCTGCCGCGTAGGACGCCCGCCCAGTAGCGGCGGTCGGCAGGACCGCGCTCCCGTCGCGGGCGGGCCGCCTCTTCCGCCACCGGGCCGGGGGGTGCCGCCGGGGTGCCCTCCGCCGACGACCGGTACAGCTCGGCGGTGCGGCGGGCGACTGCGAGGGCGCCCGGCTCGTCGTTGACCAGCCGGTGGTAGCGCTGGAACCAGCCGGTTCCGCCCCCGGGCAGCGGGAACAGCACGTGCCGGTACAACGGGCCTTCGCCGGGCGGCATCGGACGGGCCATCTCGTCGGCCATCCAGCCCTCGGCCCTCCGCGCTCCCGGGTCGACGGTGTCGATGACGGGCTCCGGACCGGTCCACCGGCGCAGCCCGGGCAGCGGCTGATCCACTGTCAGGACCGTGTGGAGACCAGGACACTCGGCCAGAGCGCGGCGCAGCGCGTCACGGAACACATCGGTCCGCAGCGGGCCGTCGATCGTCACATACAGCGCCACACAGTCGGTGGCCGGATCCCGGCCCTCGGCGAGTGCGGCGCGCTGGGCCGGGCTCGGCTCCACCGGTTCAGGACGTGTAGTCATGGAACCCCCTCCCTGTCTTGCGCCCGAGGTGGCCGGCCCGCACCAGCCGGGTCAGCGCGGGCGGCGCGGCGTAACGGTCGTCGTCGGTGTGCGCGTCCAGCACGGTCAGCGTGTCCAGCACGTTGTCCAGACCGATCAGGTCGGCGGTGCGCAGCGGCCCCATGGGGTGGCCGAGACACCGTTCGAAGACGGCGTCGGTGGTGGCGGCGTCGTCCGCGGCGCCGCCGAGGGCCGCGGCGGCCTCGGCGATGGTCAGCATCAGCACCCGGTTCAGGACGAATCCGGGTCCGTCGCCCACCACGACCGCCTCCTTGCCCAGCCGCTGTAGCAGGCGCAGCGCCGTGTCCAGGGTGCGCCGGGAGGTGTCCGGCGCCCGGATCACCTCGACGGTCCTCTTCAGCGGCGCGGGGTTCATGAAGTGCAGGCCGAGGACCCGGTCGGGCCGCTCGGTACGGGCGGCGAGCGAGGCAATGGGAATGGCGGAGGTGCACGAGGCGAGGGGTGCGTCCGCCGGGAGGTGACCGTCCAGCTCGGCGAGGAGCGCCTCCTTCAGGTCCACCCGCTCGGTGGCGCATTCCACGACGAACCCCGCCTCGCCCAGCGCGTCGATCCGGTTCGCCCAGCGCACCCGCGCCAGCACCTCGGCGGCGCTCTCCGCCCCGCGTCCGCCCCGGCCCAGGAGCAGGCTCAGCCGCAGCGCCTCGGCCATCGTCGCGCGCGACCGTACGACGGCGCCGGGGTCGGGCTCGACCACCACGACCGGGTATCCGGCCTGGGCGAAGCACTGGGCCACACCGGTGCCCATCGTGCCCGCGCCGACGATGCCGATGTGTTCTCCGCCGTGGGTCTGCGCTGTCACGGTGTCGCCTCCATCGGCGCGTCGGGTTCCCCTTGGACGATGTGGCGCAGCGCCACCTCGTGAACCGGCAGCCCGGGGGCGTCGAGCAGGCCACCCAGCAGCCGCCGCAGATCGGTGGCCAGGGCGGCCGCCGTGCCCGGGTCGAAGACCTCGGGAGCGAAATCCAGTCTCAGCGTCAGCCCGCCGCCGTCGTCGTCCGGCTCCCAGACGAGCCCGAGTTCGGTGCCGGACGTCACCGCCGTCTCCCGGTGCCGCCCCGGCCCGTCGAAGCGCACCGGCAAGGCGTGCGGAGCGGTCCTCCCGGGTGCCGGATCGGCCAGCGCGCGGCGGACCCGGTCGACGAGTTCGCCGAATCCGGGCTCGTCGGACAGGTCGACGCGCACCGCACGCTCCGTATCTCCCGGGACGGCCGGGGTGGTGGCGAGGGCGAGTTCGTCCTGGTCGGACACCCAGCCGAGCAGGACGAACCAGGCGGCGAGCAGCCCGGTGTGCGCTCCGTCGGGCCCGGCGAACTCGACCAGGCGGGCGTGGGTGGCCCGGTCCATGCTCAGCGGCACGCTCGCCGTGGAGTACCGCGTCCGCTCCGGGCGCGGGCGGTCGCCCGGCACACGCGGCGCCATCGCTGCGATCGCCGCCGTCGTCTCCGGGGGCGCGGGCGGGGCGGGCCGCTCGATGAACGCGGCGATGGGGCGTTCGCTGTCCCCCGGCTCGGCCAACTCGGTGAGGAGGGCGAGATACGCCGAGGCCAGCTCGTCGGCGGTCCCGGGGGAGAACAGTTCGGTGCTGAACTCCAGGCAGGCCGCCATGTCCTCCTCCCCTTCACGGTCCGACGTCATCAGCGTCAGGTCGAACTTCGCGGTACCGGCGGGCATGCCGCCGAAGTTGTTGACGACGGTGTGCCGATGGTCGAAGAACCCGCCTTCCGCTCCGTCGACCGGCTGGATCGGGGGGAGTTCCTGGTGGACGTAGAACACGTCGAACACCGGGCTGCGGCTCAGGTCCCGGTCGGAGGTGAGCGCGCTCACGACCAGGTCGAACGGAACCTCCTGGTGCTCCAGCGCCTCCAGCACCACCGACCGTACGTGCTTGAGGAACATGCCGAGGCCCGGTTCGCCGGACAGGTCCGCCCGCAGCGCCACCGTGCTGTTGAAGAAGCCGATCAGATCGCGCAGTTCGGGACGGCCGCGACCGGTGGTGGGCGTTCCGACCACCACATCCCGCTGGCCGCTGTAGCGGGCGAGGAGCAGGTAGAGCGCGGCGAGCAGCACCATGAACAGCGTCACCGACTCGCGCGCCGCCAGCGCCCGCAGCCCACGGACGACCGGTCCGGGGACGGTGAACGGGCGGAGGTCTCCCGAGAAGTGCTTGCGCGTGGGCCGGGCGTGGTCGGTGGGCAGCCGCAGCACCGGGACGTCGCGCAGTGTCTTCTTCCAGTAGTCGAGCTCGTGGTCCAGGGCCCGGCTCCGCAGCAGGTCCCGCTGCCAGCGCGCGTAGTCCCGGTACTGGAGGGGGAGCGGGTCCAGACGTGGCCGCCGCCCCTCGCGGCGCGCTGCGTACAGCTCCGGCAGCTCGCGCTCGAAGATGCGGGGCGAGCCGCCGTCGTTGACCGAGTGGTGCATGGTGACCTGCATGACGTGCTCATCGCTCCCGAGCCGGACCACGAGCAGCCGCAGCAGCGGGTCGGTGGCCAGGTCGAACCGGTGTTCCGCCGCCTCTCGCACCAGCTCACGGGCGGCCGTGAGCGGATCGGGTGCGGCGGAGACGTCGGCGAAGCGGTAGAAGTCGCCGAGGGCGGGACGGATCACCAGCACCGGTTCGGCGTCGACATCGAGGAAGTTGGAACGGAGCACCTCGTGCCGCAGAGCCAGCTCCTCCCACATGCCCTTCAGCGCGGCCACGTCGATGGAACCCGTCAGATGGCTGACCATCGGCAGGTTGTAGAGCGTGGTGTCCTCGTGCAGCTGGTGGTGGAACCACATCCGGCGCTGTCCGGAGGACACCACCAGCTCCTCCTGCGGGACGACGGGCGGCAGGGGCTCCCGTACGGCTGTCGCCCGGGAACGGATCGTCTCCGCGAAGTCCGCCACGCGCGGGTGCTCATAGAAGTCCATCAGCCGGGGACGGAAACCGAACCGCGCCTCGATCCGGTCCACGAGCTGGAGGGTGATGATGGAGTTCCCGCCGAGTTCGAAGTAGTCCTCGTCGGGGGCGACACCGGCGTCGGCGTGGAGGAGATCGGCGACCTCGGCACACAGCCACGCCACGCCATCGGCCGGCTCGGGCGCGGGGGAGGAGGGCGTGGGGGACGAGGGCGCGAGGGCGGGGGACGAGGGCGCGGGCCCTGGGGTCGTGGGTGGTTCCTGCCCGGGCGGCGGCGCCACGGCGGCCCGCCGCGTCCAGCAGGGCGTGTCGCTCAGCGGGTGGCCCGGCAGCCGTACCCTGCGGGCCGTCCCGCCCAGCGCCGCCCAGTTCAGGTCCATGCCGCGTGAGTGGAGCAGGCCCAGCACCCCGAGCAGACCGCCGTTGTGCGGGGAGGCGAAGTGGACGTGCGCGTTCTCGTGGTGGCCGACGTGCTCCGCCAGCAGGGTGCCGAGTACGCCCTCCGGGGCGAGGTCGACGAAGACCACCGGCCCGTCGGCCAGCAGCTTCCCGGCGGCGGCGGTCAGCCGGGCCAGGTCCGGGGCCCGGTCGGCCGCCGCCGGGTCTTCGGCCGCCAGCTCCCGGCTGTCGGCCGCCGAGAGCTCGCCCCGCAGATGGCGGGCCGCGTAGCGGGAGCTTCCCGAGCTGAGGATGGCGTCCACGGTCACGCCACAGCGGCGCAGCTCGTCGTAGGCGGCGAGCTGGCCCGCCAGCACCGAGGCCGTCGCACCGGTGGCCGGGAGCGAGGGAGGCAGCGGTCCGGGCGTCACGTCCGGTGTCGGGGGCGCGGGGGACAGCAGCAGCGCGACCGCCGGGACACGCGGCTTCCGGGCGACGGCGGCGGCCGGTCGGCCCTCCTCCCCGGCGGCGAGCCAGGTGGCCTGCGCGGCCAGCCGGAGCGCCAGTTCCCCGGTGTCATGGGCCAGGACCGCGACCCGGTGCGGATACCGCGCACGCCCGAGGTTGAGGGTGAACGCCACATCGTCGAGGCGGTGTTCGGTGTCGCGCAGCGCGGTGCCGAGGTCGGCGCAGAGCGTGGCCAGAGCGGTGGGGGTCCGTGCGGACACTCCGATCAGCCTGGGCGCCGCGGTGTCGCGCTCGCGCCGGTCGGGTGTGGTTTCCGGCGGCTGCTGTACCACGCAGTGGGCGTTGATGCCGCCGAGGCTGAAGGAGCTGACCCCGGCCAGTCTGCTCTCCTCGGTCCAGGGCCGGGCCTCGGTGACCACTTCGAGCCCTGCGGCGGCGAGGTCCCTGCCACCGCTGGGCCGTTCGAAGTGCAGGGAGGGGTACAGCTCGCCGTACCGGACGCTGAGCACGGCCTTGATCAGGCCCGCGATCCCCGCGGCGTGGTCCAGATGGCCGATGTTGGTCTTCACCGAGCCGATGGGCAGCGTGCCCGGCCGCTCGGCGAACGCGGCGGCGATGCCTTCGAGTTCCACGGCGTCGCCGAGCCGGGTGCCCGAGCCGTGGGCCTCCAGATATCCCGCCCGCGCGGGGTCGGCACCGGCGGCGCGCCAGGCTTTCGCCATCACCGCCGTCTGGGCGACCGCGCTGGGGGAGCTGATCGTCGCGGAGGCGCGGCCGTTGTGCAGCGTGGCGCTGCCGCGGATCACGGCGTGGATCGGGGCCCCGTCGGCGATCGCCCGTTCCACCGTGGTCAGCAGCAGGGCGGCCCCGCCTTCGCCGCCGACCGTGCCGTCGGCCCGTTCGTCGAAGGCCCGGCAGCGGCCGGAGGGCGAGGCCAGCTCGGCGAAGCCTTCGACCTCCCGCGCGGGATAGCCGTCGATCCGCAGGCTGACGCCACCCGCGATGGCGTAGTCGGCGTCCCCGCACGCCAGTTCGCGGCAGGCGTGGTGGACGGCGAGCAGGGAACTGTTGCACCCGGAGTCGACGGCGTAACAGGGACCGGTCAGGTCCAGCAGGTGTGCGATGCGGGCGGGCAGCCCGAAGGGAACGTTCCCCAGGGTGCTCAGGGCACCCGGTTCGTCCAGTCCGGCGTAGTAGTCGGAGGCGGCGGCACTGAACACCACGGCCGTCGGGCTGTCGCGCAGGGCCGAGGAGGCGTAACCGCCGTCCTCCAGGGCCTGGTGGGCGAGGGTGAGGGCGAGCCGCTGCTGCGGGTCGATCAGCGAGCCCTCGCGCCGGGACAGACCGAAGAAGGCGTGGTCGAAGGTGTGGATGTCGGCCACGTGCCCCATGGGCAGCAGGCGGGCCGCGGGGTCCAGCCCGGTCGCCTCGGCCCTGGCCGACGGCATCTGTCCGACCGAGTCACGGCCGGCGAGCAGATTGGCCCGGAATTCGGCCAGGTCGACCGCGTCGGGGAAGCGGAGGGCGATGCCGATGATGGCGAAGTGGCGGGTGTCCGGTTCCACAGTGGTGACGTCGGCGGTGGGGGAGTGCGTCGAGGAGGGCCCCTTCCCTGCCGCGCTCATACGTCGAACCCGGCGGGCTTGGGAGCCGCCCCCGCGGACTGGGCGGCGGAGGCCCACCCCATCGCCGGGGCCATGGCCTCGGCCTGGGCCGCGATGGTGACGAGGTCGAACAGCACGCCGGTCCGGATCGCTCCCGGCCAGCGCTGTTCCATGCGCAGATGCAACTCGGCGACCCGGCGCGAGTTGCCGCCGACGGCGAAGAAGTCGTCGTCCGGGCCGAACTCGTCGTGGCCCAGGACCGCCGTCCACAGCGTCGCGACCGCCTGCTGCGGCGGCGTCCAGTGGTGCGCGCCCGCGCCCGGGGCGGCGCCCGCGCCTTCCACGTCCGGCAGGAGCGCGCGCAGGGCGGCCTCGTCGGTCTTTCCGGTCACGGCGACAGGGATCCGGCCGACCGCGACGAAGACCTCGGGCACGGCCTGCTTCATCAGCCGCTCGGCGCAGAATTCCGACAGCTCCCTGGCGCCGGGCAGGGGACCGGCCGCGTCCGCCGGGCTCCAGAAGGCGGTGAGGACGGGCTCGCCGTGCTCACCGTGCACGGCGAGGACGACCGCCTGACGCACCGCCGGGTGCTCCTCCAGCACGGCGGCGACGGCGTGTCGTTCGACGCGCGCCCCGCGCACTTTGACCTGGCCATCGGCGCGGCCGTGCAGGTGGAGGTCGCCCGTGGGGCCGACGCTGGCCAGGTCCCCGCTGCGGTACATGCGCTCTCCGGGGTCGGTGCCGAATGGTGAGGCGACGAAGTGTGCCGCGGTCTCCGCCGGGCGGGCGGCGTAGCCGTCGGCCAGCTGCCGGCCGCCGAGGTAGAGGTCGCCGATCGTGCCGGGCGGTACGGGCGCGAGGCGCTCGTCCAGGACGTGGGCTGCCGCGCCGGAGTACGGCCTGCCGATGGGGACGCTGCCCGTCGGTACGGCCGTGACCCGGTGGCCCGCGATCGAGACGGTGGTCTCGGTGGGCCCGTACGCGTTGTACAGCTCGACGCCCGGCAGGGTCCGGAGGTGCTGCTCGACCAGGGCGGGCGGGAGTTGTTCGCCGCCGAGGAACACCATCCGCAGGTGGGTGTCGGCGCCGTCGAGGTGGGCCAGCATCAGCCGGTAGTACGAGGGGGTGGCGGCCAACTGGGTCGCCGACCAGCGCCGGAGAAGCCCGGCCGTCTTCTCGGAGTCGGACAGCGCGAGGTCGTCCGGGAGTACGGCGGTGCCTCCGGTGCACAGCGCCCGGAACGTCAGCATGAACGAGCCGTCCCACTGCAGGCGCAGCGCCGACAGGGCGACCTGACCGGGCTCGTGGCGGCGTGCGGCCAGCCAACTGGCGAAGGCGGCACGGCTGACGAGGACGGCCTTGGGCGCCCCGGTCGAGCCGGAGGTGCTGATCAGGTAGGCCGGGGTGCCCTCAGGCACATCGGCGGGCGGGATCGTGCCGGACACCTCAGGCGGGGCGGGAGCGTCCAGATCGCACCGGACCGGAGCGGAGCGCGAACCGGTCAGGGCGCGCACCGCGTCGGCCCGGGTGCCGGGATCCTGGCCGTGGAACACGACGGCCGCGCAGTCGATGTCACCGAGCAGCGCACGGGTGGGGCCCACCGGATACCCGGGCTCCACGAGGCACCAGGGAGCGCCCATCCGCAGCGCGGCGACCATACCGACCAGGGTGTCGGTGCTCTGCCGCAGGAGCAGCAGGACGACCCGGCCGGGACGCACCCCCGCGGCGGTCAGCCGCGCGGCCAGGGCCGCGCTGGCCCGGTCGAGTTCGCGGTACGTCAGGGAGGCGTCTCCGACGGCGATGGCGGGCCGGTCGGGCACCCGGCGGATCTGGCCGAGGATCGCCCGCAGCACATCGGGAGGCTTGGGTCCGTGCGTCACATCTACCCCTCTTGGGCGACGACTTGACGTGGTCGGTGTCGGGAACCTCTGGGTTCACCACGGCTTTCGCTCAGCTTGTCCCCGTCGCCGGGTCCCGGAGCCGGCGCAGCAGCCAACTGCTCCAGGCCGCCACCGGACTGCTGTTCATGACCAGCGTGTACGCGCCGGGCGGCTGCGACGGCGCCGCGTCCTCCAGGTTGATCAGCACGTCGACGGGGCCCAGGTGCCCGTACCGGGCGAGATTGCGGCGGCAGACGGGGGCGAGGGTGAGGCCGAGCGCCTCCTCCCAGAAGGAGAACGCCCCGGTGGCGAGGTTCTGCATGAGCCAGGTGGCGACGTCGGCGCTCCGCAGACCGTTGCGGCGCAGCAGTTCGCCGTTGAGCTCGGTGAAGCGGTTACGACTGGTGACCGCGAGCCGGAAGGAGTATCCGGGCTCGTCGGCGCACTCCTCGGTCCACTCCGCCTCGGGCACACCGCGGTAGTCGATCCGGAACAGGTCGGCGTAGGCGCCGTCGCTGCGCATGATCTGGTCGACCAGTTCGTAGCGTCCGGTGCCGTCCGTGGTCATCAGGACCGCGGCGGCGCCGTCGCCCAGCAGGGTCATCGGCGGGCGGTAGCGTGAGCGGGTGGCCGCCTTGGCCGTGGCGACGACGAGTACGGTGCGGCAGCCGGGGTGGCCGCGCAACAGGGCCGCGCCGAGGGTGAACCCGGCCGAGACGGACACGCACCCGAGCTCACCGACGCCGGTGGTCAGCGCCTTCGTGGCGCCCAGCGCGTGCTGGAGCCGGGTCGCCTCGGAGGCGAGCAGATAGCGTGGCGCCCTGCCCTGCACCAGCAGCAGGGCGTCGAGGTCGGCGGGGTCCAGCCCATGGCGGCGCAGCGCCTCGGCGGCGGCGCGCGCGCCGAGGTCCGTCTCGTCGAGTCCCTCGGCGACCGTGACCTCCTCCACCCCCAGCGACAGGGCGTGTCGCCGTCGCGCAGGCGGCAGCGCGTCGAGCCCGGGCAGGTCGGCCACGGCCAGTGATGTGTCGGGGAACCAGGTCGCGACGGGGCCGATGGTGATCGGCGCGGTGGCCGTCATCGCGTGGCACCGCTTCCGGCGTGGGCGGCGAGCACCTGATCGCCGATGTTCACCTCGGCCACCTCATCCGCTCCTTCGATAATCTGCATGATCTTGGCGTCCCGGAAGAACCGGCCGACGCGGCTGCCGGGGGCACACCCGGCCGAGCCGAGCAGTTGCACCGACCGCTCGCTGACGGAGGCCGCCGTGGTCGCCGCCGCGTACTTCGCGGCGACCGTCGCGAGTACGGCCTCCGGCGCCCCGTCGTCGCGGTGCCGCGCGGCCCGCTCGCACAGTCCGCGAACGGCCTCGATACGGACGTGGGCGCGGCCCAGGACGGCGCGGACCGTCTGGTGTTCGGCGAGTGCCGTGCCGCCCTGACGTCGGGCCAGGACATGGGCCGCGGCGTCGGCGAGGCAGGCCCGCGCCATGCCCAGACACCCCCAGGCGACCGTGAACCGGCCGTGGTCCAGGGCCGTGGCGGCCACATGGGACAGTCCGAACCCGGGCGGACCGATCAGCCGGTCGGCGCCCACCTCGGCCTCGTCGAAGGACACATGTGCCAAACGGGCGCCACGCATGCCCAGAGCTCCGCGCACCGGCTCGGTCCGTACTCCCGGCTGGCCGGTGTCCACCAACGCGGCGACCAGCCCGCCCGGCGCCCGGGCGAGCACCAGCAGCACATCGGCGACCTGACCGAAGGTGACCCAGAGCTTCCGGCCGGTCAGGCGGTACCCCGCCCCGGGGGCGGGATCGAGCCGCGAGCCGACGGCCGACAGCGCGCTTCCCGCGTCCGGTTCGGTGGCGGCGAAGCCCACGAGGTTTTCCCCCGACACCAGCCGCGGCAGCCACTCGTCCCGCTGGGCCGCCGTTCCCCAACGGTCGACCGCCGCGTTGACCATGCCGCTCACCGTCAGCAGGGCGCGCAGCGCGGTGCATCGCGCGCCGAGCCGCTCCGCCGCCGCCGCGAGTCGGCCGGAGTCGGCATCACCGCCACCGTAGCCGGAGGGCCGGTCGAGGCCGAGAAGCCCGAGCCGTGCGGCCAGCCCGATCGTCTCCCGGGGCAGTCCGTCCCCGGCATCCCAGTCGTCGGCACGAGCCTCCGCCGCCGTGAGCAACGCGGCGAGGTCAGCCACCGCGCCGCTCCCCGGCCGGGGTGTGTGCGGCGGGGGAGTCCTGACGTCTGCGTGACACGAAAGCCGCGATCCTGGTGGCGGTACGGAAGTTGTCGAGGTCCAGGTCCTCGACTTCGACCGTGATGCCGAATGTCTTCTCTACATAGACGACGATTTCGAGGGAACGCAGGGAGTCGACCATTCCGAGGGCGAAGAAGTCGTCATCCGGTCCGACGTCGGACGACGTGAGTGTGCTCAGGTGCCGCCGCACCTTCTCCACAAGCGCCAACGTGTCTTCGGGGTGGGAATCAGCCGACACCACGTCTCCGTTTCCTCCACTGTCCCTGGGCGGGGATGCCCCCGTCGTGATCGCAGTTCAGACTGCCTGTCCCCATCCGATGTGGGTGTCGGCCGAACCCGGGAGTTCGAAATCCCAGCCGGGGGTGAATAAGCCTCGGATGTGCTGCGTTCGTCGGCGTTATCCGCACCCTTCATGCTCGTATCGAATTCTCTTTGATTTTCGCGAAATTGAGGCTAGCACTGGAATTCGAAAGAGTCAGCGACCTTAAGGTGCCGATAAATAACGCTGGTTGGCGCGGAGCCGAGGCACGCCTCCGTGGGCCTGTCCACACCGATCGTCACGCAGGGCGTCGTCACCCTGAGCGTGCTGCACGCCCGGCCGGTGACCTGGAGGTGCGGCAGCCCGCCGCGGGTCGGTGCCCCACCGCAGGGGGTCGTGGTCGTGCCGGGCCCCATCCGTGGTCATCCTCCGTGCCGTGCTTGGTCTGGCTGCCGGCCGCGTTTGTCGCCTCTGCCTTCGGGCGGCGAGCGGGTCGGCGGCGGCACAGTAGTGCAGACCTCTGCCCTGCCCCGGGTGGCCGACACCCGCAGAAATAGGGCAGAGGTCTGCACTGACAGGGCAGGGGTCTGCACCGTGCGATAGGCAAGTGACGATCTTCCCGCCCGACCCCAACCTCGACGAGCTCCGCCTCGAGCTCTCCCGGCTGCGGGCCGCGCGCGGATGGAGCTACGACGTGTCGGAGGACACCTATCCCACCGACGCCTGGTGGACTTCCGTACGGGGGACGACTTTCGCTACGCATACGCTGGCCGCTCTTCCGCCCGCGTCATTCGATTGATGGTTGACTTCCGCGGCCACGGCCGCGGTCCAGGACGAGGAGGATGGGGGACAGGAGCTTCAAAGACCAGTCGACTCGCTTGGCGTCCTCGCTCGCGGGCTGGTTGTTCAGGGCGGTGACAACGCGGCGTAGCATTCTGAGGCTCTCGATCAGCAGCCGCGGGCTTGGACGGAGGGCAAGTACGGAACCCAATTGTTTGGCCAGGCCTGGCCACTGCACCTGGTGGGAGAGGAGCGCAGCAAGCCGGATCGCGGCGGTGACGGGAACGCGGTTTCCCGCCAGGTGTTCCCGCAGCAAGTCCACGAGTGGCCCAGCGATCTCATGTTCTGCCTCGGTGAGCCCGAACTGGATGCTAAACGCCTGGGCGAGATCATCGACCGCTTCCTCGTAGCGCTGCCCGTAGAGGCGCACTACGCCGCGGCCCACCAGGCACCACGTCCACTGATGGTTCCCGGACAGGACCCGGTTAAAATCTTGCTCCGCCTCGGCGAGCCGCCCTGCTTCCCACAGCAGCCATCCACGCATCGCGAATGCGATCGAGCTCGAGCTGTCGATGGCCACCGCATGATGGAGGTCGGACAAAGCCTCGACATCCCGGCCCAGGCCGTGCAGCGCCCAGGCACGGAGCTCGTAGGGCCAGGCATGGCCGCGCGGACCGTCTTCGTCGGGATCGGACAAGGCGCGGCTGACCTCTGCCAAGGCCTTCGCGTGCATGCCAAGGTTGAGGAGCATGTCAGCGAGCTGAATTCGGTACCGCGACCTGTGGGCTTCGAGGCCCGCTGCCCGTGCCATGTCACGGACCGCTTCGTCCCACCGCTCCATTTGCCACAGGCATCGCGATCGCTCCGCATACGCCATGGTGTACTCCGGATCGATCCCGAGCGCGCGATCCAGATCCGCCAGCGCCTCCTGGCTACGGCCCTGCGCGCGGTGCACCTCGGCGCGCTGGACGAGGGCCCAGTCCTGCGCAGGGTCCAGTTCGATGGCTCGGTTGAAGTCGGCCAGCGCTTCGTCGCGGCGACCGAGGCTCAAGCTGGCGTGCCCGCGGAACGTGTGATTCCAGGAACGGTCGGGCTCGATACGGATGGCCTCGCCCCAATCGGCAATCGCTTCCTCGAAGTTCCGCATCCGCTGATGAATGAGGGCACGCCCCACGAAGGCCTCTTCATGCTCCGGGTCCAGGACCAGCGCTGCGGTGTAGTCGGACACTGCATGCCCGTACCGCTCGGCCTGCCAGTGCACCCGGCCCCGCAGCAGCCTAGTACTGCAACGGTGCTTGTTCTGAGTGCTGGGCAGGTTTCAGGGGCTGTGTCTGCGGCGTTTGTAGTGACTGACGCGGGCTTGGTGCTGGCG
>NZ_JBVIVI010000023.1:0-61505 GCF_055595765.1 Streptomyces sp. NPDC040405 | reverse complement strand
GCAGGTGGTCATAGCGGTCCGACCATTCCAGCAGGGCCGGCCGGACACGGTTGAGGTAGAGCCAGACCGTGCCTTCCCGTCGCGGGAGGCTGCGGGGGCCACCGTCACGCAGAACGCGGGTCCAGCGCTCGGCCTCCGGGCGGATGCCGGGTGCGAGACCCTGCAGACGCTCGGCGAGCCAGCCCTCGAAGGAGGGTTCGCTGTCGTCCTCGAAGATCCCCATCTCCTCCAGGACCGTGGCGACGTGGCCGACCGGGAGGTCGCGGGACCGGAGCGGGGTGAAGATCTCGCTGTGCCGGATGGCGTCGCCCTCGACGTACCCGGTGAGGACAAGGGCCAGGCCGCGGTTGACGGCGAAGCGGATGTTGCGTCCCCAGCCCCGTGCCTCGGCGAACCGGTGAGCGAGGTACTTCGCCCAGGTCAGCCAGGGGCTGGTCAAGTCGACGCCGGAGGGGTCGAGGCGGCCGTAGCCGCGCGGGACCTGTCCGAACAGCGGCAGCTGTCTCCAGTCGGCATTCGGCCGCCAGGCCGGCGCGGGCGGCGGCTTGCGAGGGGCGCCCCGCCGTCCGCCGCGCCGCCGAGGGGCGGGTGCCGATCCGTTGCGGTGGTGCATGCCCATGAAGAACAGTTGATGGTGCCGGACCGCGTTGAGGCGCGCCCTCACATCGGCCTCCGCGGCCAGCTGGTCGACAGCGGCCTGGGCCTCCAACCGGGCCTGGCACCAGCACAGACGACAGAAATCCCACTTCAGCGGCTGGACACGGCGGCAGCCGGTGCAGACGGCCGTCGCGTGGCTGCGGCCGAACATGTAGCAGGTCGGACAGAGCCGTCCGCTGAAGTCGCCCCAGGCCAGGCAGCCGTCGCAGGAGTCGGTGGGCTTGTAGTAGGCCTTCGGATACCGGCTCATGCAGGCGGCAGCGACCGGCCGTCGCGACGCTTGGGCACCACCGCCGGAACCGGTGCGGCGACACCGACAGCGGTCCGGCTGATGTTCTCCTCGCCGGGGCGGGTAACCTTCTGCGGTTCCGGGATCAACAGGTCGCCGATCTCGCAGCCCAGCACGACGCAGATGACGTCCAGGTCGTCCAGCTTGAGGGAGACAGGCTGGCCGGACCACAGCCCGGACATCTTTCCGGCCGAGATCACCAAGCCGTGCTCGGCCAGGCTCCGCTGGAGCTCGGACGCCTTCCAGATACCCTTGTTCGCGGCGGTCAGCCGCAGGTTCCACCTCATCGGGCCAGCCCTTCCAGCCGCTTCGCGGCCCGTTCCATCCCGGCGACCCAGGCGTCCTCGACCCGGGTCTGCTGCACGTGGATATACCGCATCGTGGTGGCAATCCAGGAATGTCCCAAAACCTCCTGGATCGCGAGCAAGTCCAGCCCATTCCCATAAAGCTGGGACGCGCAGAAATGCCGCAGGACGTGCGGCGTCAACCTGTCTGTCCAGCCCGGCAGGTGAGCCTCGACGGCGTTGTCAAGACCGTTGCGCAGGGCGTCGTCGCCGACCCGGCGTGCGGAACCGTCGGTGTTCTTCCGCTCACTCGGGAACAGCGGGGCACCGGGCCGTGTGTGATCGTCGTCGAACTGACCCCACACGTCCTCGATGAACCACCGCAGCGTCCGGTCGGCACCGTTGATCAGCGGCACCATCCGCTCACGCGGCCCCGAGCCGCGGGCGCCCTTGCCGTGGCGGACGTGGAGCTTGCCGAAGCGGCCCAGGTCCCACTTGATGTCGTCCAGGTCGAGGCCGCATGCCTCGCTCACCCGCAGGCCGACCTGGGACATCAGCTTCGAGGCGGTGTAGTTCCGGGCGGTCGGGGCGAACTTCCTGCAGGTCGCCAGCTCGCCACCCCAGCCCGTGAACAGCGCCCCGACCTCCGGCTCGCTCGGCGGGATCCGCAACTGTGCATCCTTGGCCCCGCGCGGCCGGTTCATCTCGTCGATCGGGCACTCGACCACCCGGCCGGTCATCCGGTGGATCTCGACCTTGTGCCGCAGCTCCAGGAACATGAAGTACGTACTCAGCGCCTGTGACCGGCCCAGCCGGGTGCCGCTGGGCGAGTGCCGCAGTACCTTCCCGAAGTACGCATCCGCGTCGGCGGGCTCCATGTCCCACAACGGTCGGCCGAACCAGGACCTGATCTGATCCAGGTGACCGACGTCCCCGCGGATGGTGCCGTCCGCCAGCCCTGCCGAGGCCCGCGCGAGAACGAACCCTGACAGCACGTCGGTCTCGAACCGCTCCAGTTCCTCCGCCGACGCGGGCGCCCAGTGCTCACGCAGGTCCCGTACGACTGCCAGCGCCGCCAACCCGAGCCTCCTCGCCTTCGGTCCGACTACAGATCGGTCGGACGAGATGAGAACGCTTCAGAAATCCCGAAGTTACGTCACAAGCCAACAGAGCACACGAAGGAGGAAGAACCCCCCGGCCACGGGCCCAGGGAGTCAGCAGAGCTCAGGGGAACTCACGGGATGTCGCACAGAAGGTCCAGGCTGCCCTGGTCGCGGCAGTGGATGCCGTCTACCGTCGCGACCGCGTCATCGACGCCCGGAAGGTCATGGCTCAGCAAGCCGCCTAGGGGGAGAACAGCACCCTGATACGGGTCAGGCGGCGGTGGCTCAGGCTGCCGGACAGCCGTCCTCCGGCAAGACGCCCGTCCCACTGCAGGTGGAGGGCCGGCCGATACCGGGGGTCACCGTCTCCGCCGATGGCTCGACGGCGCTCATGCAGTTCCAGTTCGACGACCAGACCTACGAACTTCCCTCCGGGACGATCGACAGCACCATCGAGGCCGCCATGTGCGGCAAGCCGCACATGGCGGCCTCGAAGAGGCCGTCGACGCGTACCGCGCCGCGTTCCAGCCGTCCAAGACTCTCGACAGGCCGTACGTCAGCGTCTCCGCCGATGTCGTGGTGGCCGAGGACGACGCGAGCGCACGCGAACGTGCCACCAAGCTACGAGGTGCCGCAGCATCCGCACCGCCGAGGGTGCCATTCCCTTTCCCGCCCTCGAACGGGCCCGCGCCCACGTCTGGTCCGACGCGGACCGGGAGCTGGTCGCCGACCGCGTGGACACCCAGTTCGTCGGCTCGCCCGCGCGCGTCGCCGACGACCTCGAACGACTTCAGGAAGCCACCGGCGCCGACGAACTGCTCATCACCACCATCACCCACCGCCATGCCGACCGGGTGCGCTCCTACGAACTGCTCGCCGAGGAGTGGCAACGCCGCTGAGCCGAGTGCGACGCGTTCACGCGGCGACGGCGTCGGCGTCGGCGGAACCCGGGCTGCTCAGCACGGCGGAGAACTGGTCGACGACCCGCTCGAGCCCTGCCTGCGCGGCGGGGTCCACCACGAGACCCCCGTCGTCCCGCGTTTCGATGTGCTTGTCCAGCACGAACCAGCCCGGTGTGATGTGTACCGCCCCCATGGAGGCGAGCACCGGACGCAGCCCGTAGTCGATGGCCAGCACATGAGCGGTGCTGCCGCCGGTTGCCAGCGGCAGCACCGTCTTGCCCTCCAGCGCGTACTGCGGCAGCAGGTCGAGCAGCGACTTCAGCAGCCCCGAGTACGCGGCCTTGTAGACCGGGGTGCCGATGACGACGGCGTCGGCCTGTGCGACGAGCTGGGTGGCGCGGACGATCTCCGGATGTCCGAAGTCCGCGTGCAGCAGGGCCTCGGCCGGAAGTGTGCGGACGTCCAGGGGGATCACCTGGTGCCCCTGTGTGGCGAGCCGGGAGTCCAGTTGGCGTAGGAGACGGGCGGTGCGGGAGGCGGCGGAGGGGCTTCCGGAAACTGACAGGACGGTGGACATGGAGGGTCACCTCGAAATCGTCGGTACGCAGTACGGGGTACGGGAAGCAGCGGCCGCGGGACGACGTCAGAGCGCCTTGCCCGGGTTGAGGATGCCGTGCGGGTCGAAGGCCGCCTTGATGCCTCGCTGGAGCCGGTGCTGGTCCGGTCCGAGTTCGTCGGCGAGCCATCGTCGTTTGAGGGTGCCCACGCCGTGTTCGCCGGTGAGCGTGCCGCCGAGGCGCAGAGCGGCGCTGAAGATGTCGCCCGCGGCCTGCCAGGCGGCGTCCGGGATGCCGGGGAGGGCCGGGTCGAGGACGAGAATGGGGTGGAGGTTGCCGTCGGCGGCATGGGCGAAGGTGAAGATCCGCACCCCGTGGCGGTCGGCTGCGGCGTCGATCTCGCGTACGGCGGTGGCCAGCCTGTTCCGGGGTACGGCGATGTCCTCGATCAGGACCCGGCCCAGCCGCTCCAGCGAGGGCAGCGCGAGCCGCCGCGCGGCGAGCAGCCGGTCCGCCTCGGCCGGATCCCCGGTGACCTCGACCGACGTCGCCCGTCCGCGCAAGCACCGTACGGCCGCGTCGGCCTCGGCGGCCGCGCCCCGCCCATCGCACTGCAGGAGCAGCAGTGCGCCCCCGCGCGACCGCAGATCCGTGCCCTGGGCGTCGTCCACCGCGCCCAGTACCGGGCCGTCGAGCAGCTCGGCCATGGCGGGCTCGACACGGGCGGCGGTGAGCGCGGAAACGGCCTCGGCGCCCTGGGCGAACGTGGTGAAGTGCGCGGCGACCGTGACGGTCTCCTCCGGCACCGGGCGCAGTCGCAGGGTGGCGGCGGTGATCACCCCGAGGGTGCCCTCGGATCCGGTGAGCAGGCCGGTCAGGTCATAGCCGGTGACGCCCTTGACCGTGCGCCGTCCGGTCCGCACCAGCGTCCCGTCTGCGAGCACCGCGTCAAGGCCCAGGAGCGCGTCCCTGGTGACCCCGTACTTGGCGCAGCGGAGCCCGCCCGCGTTGGTCGCGATGTTCCCGCCGATGGTCGAGATCGCCGCGCTCGCCGGGTCGGGCGCGTAGCGCAGCCCGAACTCGCCTGCCGCGCGGTCCAGTTCGGCGGTGATGACACCCGGCTCGACAATGGCGATCTGCTCCTCGGGGCTCAGCTCCAGGACGCGGTTCATCCGTGACAGATCGAGGACGACACTGCCCGCGCCCGCGCTCGCCCCTCCGGACAGCCCTGTTCCCGCCCCGCGCGGCACGACCGGTACCCGCAGGTCGTGGGCGTGCCGCAGCGCCGCCTGGACGTGCTCGGTGCGCGTGGCGTGGACGACCGCGAGCGGGACGCCGTTCGGCCTGCTGCCGGAGCGGTCGGTGGCGAACGGGCCGGTGGCCTCGGGCCCTGTGCCGAGCGCCCCGTCGGGCAGGTCGCGGCGCAGAGCCGTCAGCAGCGCGGCGGCGGCATCCGTACCGGTGGCGTGCGCGTGTGCGGTGCCCGTGCGGTCGGCGGTATCCGGACCGGACAGCGGGGCGGTCATGTCGGCCTCTCACTTCGTGTGCCGAGCGCGGCCGCGCCGATGGCGAGCAGCGCCGTGTCTTCCTGCGGGGCGTGTACCGGGGCGCACTGGATGTCCCGGAAGTGGCGTTCCAGGGGGTTGTCGCGGGACAGCCCCGGGTTCCCCAGCAGTCGCACCCCCAGGGCGACCGCCTCGGTGGCGTGCCGGTCCGCCAGGACACGGGCGCCCAGCGCGTGTTCGGGGGTGTACGAGCCGTCGGCCCCATCGACCCGTTCCGCACCGGTGAACACCAGATGTTCGGCCGAGTCCAGCCGCAGCGCGATCTCACCGGCCACGCGCCGGAAGCGCTCGGTACGGGCCACCGGATGGCCGAGGTTGGGAGGGATCCGTTCGTGGGCGAAGCGCTGGACGTACCCCTGGGCGGCGCGCGCCACACCCAGGTAGAGGGCGGCGAGCGGCAGATGGAGGGCCGCGCCCGCGCGGTTGTCCTGCTCCGCCGCGGCGCCGTGCTCGGTCAGGTCGATGACGTTGCCCTTGGGAATCTCGACGTCATGCAGCGCGATGTCATGGCTTCCGCTGGCGCGCAGCCCCAGATGGTTCCAGCGGTGGGTGATCTCGATTCCGGGTGCGGTGCCGGGCACCAGGAAGGTGCCGACCCGTGGCGTGGGCTCGTCCGTGGTGGCCCACACCAGCAGCCAGTCCAGCGCCTCCACCCCGGTCGCGAAGCGCTTGCGGCCGCTGAGTGACCAGCTGTCCGGGGTGCGCCGGGCCACCGTCAAGGGCAGCCCTCCCCGCGCGGGGGAGCCGAGTTCGGGCTCGACACGGATGTGGTTGAGCAGCACCGGCCGCGCAGCGGCCCCGGCCAGCACCTGCCCGTACAGCTCTTCCGGCCAGTGCGGCCGCACGGCCTGGCGGCGGTGGACGGACAGGCTCATGGCGGCGATCAGCGCCACCGACGGATCACCTTCGCCGAGCGCGTGCAGGATGCGCGCGGTGGCCGCCACCCCGAGGGCGGGACCCCCGTACCGCTCGCCGACGGTGGCGGTGAGCAGTCCGGCCTCGTGAGCGACGCGGATCCCCTCGGCCGGAAACGCGCCGTCGCGGTCGTATGCGGCCGCGGTCGTGGCGAGCTGTCGCGTCACGGATGACAGCGAGGAGAGATCCGGGACGGGCACCGATAGGTCAGTGGTCATGAGGCGAGCGCCTTTCGAAGCCGCGCGCTCAGCCGGTCGCTCCAGAAACTGCTCACCGTCAGCTCCTGCTTCACCGCCCCGAGCGCACCGAAGGCGTCGGCGACTTTCTGCTCGGAGGCGGTGGCCTGGGCGCTCACCGGCCGTATCCCGGTCCTGCGCTGGGCCTCGCCCGCCGTGAACTCCTCCAGCGCCTGATCCACCGGCTGGTGGGTGGCGGCGGCGATGACCTTCGCGTACTCCTTCTGACGCCCGTCGCGCACATAGGCGTACGCCTTGTCGATACGGGTCAGCAGATCCGCCAGCGCCCTGCGCTCGGCCGCGCCGCCGAGGGTGTCGTCCGAAGCCGTCCACAGGAAGTTGCCGGAGAGTATGTCCTTGCCGGAACCGATGGTGCGGGCTCCCCGCTGATGGGCGGTGATGACCGCGTTGCCGTATCCGGCGAACGCGTCGATGGAACCGCCGTTCAACGCGGCGATCCCCTTGTCGGGATCCAGCGGGGCGGCCTCGATGTCGTTCCAGCCGAGCCCGGCCCGCTTCAGCAGTTCGTAGAGGAAGTAGTGGGCGGTGGTGTTCTCGACGTAGCCGACCTTCTTGCCCCGCAGTTGCGGCATCGAGGTGACCGTGGACCCCTTGGGGGCCACGACCTCCTGGTTGAGGGTGTTGCCGCGCTCCACGGCGGCGACCTTGAAGTTCGGCTTTCCGTCGGCCGCCGCGAAGACCGGCGGGATCTCGCTGGAACTCGCCACGTCCAGCGCACCGGCGCGCACCGCCTCCAACTGCCTGTCGCCGCCCTGGAACAGGTTCCACTTCACCTGGTACGGAGTGTCGTCCAGATGCGCGAACTTCAGCAGCGCCTCCTCCTTCTTCCAGCCGGTCGCACCAACCCGGAGGGTGACGGAGGATCCTTTCCCGCTCCCGTCCGCTCCCGCGGAGCCGCCACAGGCGCTCAGCGCACCGGCGGCCAGCGCCACGGCGACGGCGAGAGCGGTACGGGCGCGGAGGCGCCGGGAACGAAAGCGGGCCGGTGGCCTGGACATCCGGATGATGCCTTTCATTGGGGGAACGAGGAAGAGAGGGCGGTCCGACGTCAGGCGGCCGAGGTGGCGGCGCGGTGCGCCAGCTCCTGACGGACCAGCGGCAGTACGTGACGCCCGTAGTCGATGGCGTCGTTGAGCGGGTCGTAGCCGCGGATGGACAGCAGCTCGCAGCCGATGTCGACGTAGTCGAGCAGCGCCTTGGCGACCGTCTCCGGGGAGCCGACCAGCGCCGTGGACGCACCGGCGGCGTTGGTGGCCGCGGCGGGTGCGGTCCACAGGCAGCGGTCGTGCACCTCGCCGCGCTCGGCGGCGGCCAGCAGCCGCTGCGATCCGACGTTGGACGGGGCGCCCTGGCCGACCGCCGGGTAGTGCCGGCGCTTGGCCCGCTCGGCGTGGTTGGCCTTGACCGCGCCCAGGGTGCGGTGGGCCTTCTCCCAGGCCAGTTCGTCGGTGGGGGCGATGATCGGCCGAAAGGACACCCAGATGCGTGGCCGGGGTCGGCCGGCGGCGTCCGCGTACGCGTTCACCGAGGCGATCTGCTCGGCGGTTTCCTTCAGCGGTTCGCCCCACAGCCCGAAGATGTCCCCCTGCTGCCCGCCCACCCGGTACGCGTCCTGTGACGAGCCGCCCACCGAGATGGGGATGGTGCCGTGGTACGGGGCGACGTCGGAGCGGAAGCCCTCGAAGCGGTAATACGGGCCCTCATGGGAGATCGGCCCGTCGGCCTCCCACACGCTGCGCAGGATTTGGATGTACTCGTCCGAGCGGGCGTACCGCTCGCTCTTGCCCAGATAGTCGCCCTCGCGGTGCTGCTCCTCGTCGTTGCCGCCGGAGATGATGTGCACCACCAGCCGCCCGGCGCTGATCTGGTCCAACGTGGCCAGTGCGCGGGCCGCGTGGGTGGGGAAGACCACTCCGGGGCGGTGGGCGAGCACCGGTTTGATGCGCTCGGTGTGATGGGCGACGAACTGGGCCAGCTGTAGCGCGTCGGGGGAGGCCGAGTGGTAGGTGACCAGGGTGTAGTCGAAGCCGGAGTCGTCCAGGGCGCGGGCGTAGCGGCGGGCGTAGCCCACATCGATTCCGGAACCCGCGGTAGGGTCGCCCTCGGTGGCGGGGTTGGGGTGGACGGCGCTGATGAACTCGACGGGCATGGCTGCGGTCACTCCTTGACGAGGCTGGTGTCGACGTGGTCGGCGAGGACCGGCTTGGGGGTGAGCACACCGATGCGGTTCATGGTGTCGCCGACCTTCTGCACGGACCGGATCACCGACTCATTCACCGGCAGCAGTTCGCTGTTGGACTGGTCGACCAGGGCCTTGGCAACCGTGGCCGACGCTCCGTTGGTGCGCTGGATGGCCTTGGCGTACTCCGCGGGGTGCCGGCGGGACCAGGCCAGGGCCTTGTCGAGGCGGCGCAGATAGTCGGCGATGGCCTTCTTCTTCGCCGGGACCTCAAGGGCCTTCTCGGAGGCCCCGATGAAGCCGTAGCCGCTCACCCGCCCGTTCGCCCCGTTGACCAGGAGACGGCCCCCGTGCTGCTCGGCCACCGTCTTGTACACGCCGAACGTGGCCCAGGCTTCGATCTTGCCGGAGGTGAAGGCGGCCTGGGCGTCGGTGGGCAGCAGATACTGCACATGGACGTCCGAGTAGCTCAGCCCCGCCTGCTCCAGCGCGTGCGCCAGCAGATACTCGGCGATGGACCCCTTGGCCGAGGAGACCACGACCTTCTTCCCCTTGAGGTCCTTGACGCTCCTCACCGGTGAGTTCTTCCGGACCACGATCCCGGTGTGGGTGCCGTCGTTGTGCAGCGACCCGACGGCCTTGACGCGTACCCCGCCCGAGAGTGCCTGGAGGGTGGGCAGATCGGCGGCGTACGAGGTGTCGGCGGCCCCGGCCTGCACGGCCTGGAACAGCGGTGCGGCGCCCTCGAACTCGGCCCACTTCACCTTGTACGGCGTTCCCTTGAGGGCACCGGAGGCGTCGAAGAGGGTCTTCAGGTTCTTGGCCTGGTCACCGAGGGTCAGGGTCACCTTCGACGGATCGGTCTCGGACGCCGCCTGGCTGTCGCCCGCGCACGCGCTGGTGGCGAGGAGGGCGGTGAGCGACAGCGCCGCGCCGAGCGTGCGCGCCGCGACCGTGGCCCTGCGTTTTCCGGTGTTCAAACGGTCCATGCGGTTCATGCGGTTACCTCGTCCCGGTGGTGCGAAAGGGCCGAGGCGTCGTCGACGCCCAGCCGTCGCAGGAGTTCGCCACGCAGCGCCACGAAGTCGGGGGAGCCGAGGTCGCGCGGGCGTTCGAGGCCCGCCTCCGTCTCGTAGGCGATTCGCCCGTCGTCCATCACCAGCACCCGGTCCGCCAGCAGCAGCGCCTCCTCGACGTCGTGCGTGACCAGCAGGATCGAGCAGCCGTGTCGCTGCCACAGATCGGCCACCAGCCGCTGCGCCTTGCCGCGGGTGAGCGCGTCGAGCGCGCCGAACGGCTCGTCCAGCAGCAGCAGTTCGGGCTGGTGTACCAGCGCACGGGCCAGCGAGACGCGCTGGGCCTGACCGCCGGAGAGGGTCCGGGGCCAGGCGCCCGCGTACTCCTCGATGCCGACCTCGGCCAGATAGCGCTCGGCGAGCGCGCGGTCCCCGCGCGGCAGACCGAGCACGACGTTGTGCCACACCCGCAGCCATGGCATCAGCCGTGGCGACTGGAAGGCCACCGAGCGTCGCTCCGGTACGTCCACCTCGCCCTCGGTCTCGCTGTCCAGCCCAGCGAGGATCCGCAGCAGCGTCGACTTTCCGCAGCCGCTCTGGCCGAGCAGGGCCACGAACTCGCCCTCGCGGATGGTGATGCCGAGCCCGTCGATCACCGTCTTGTCGCCGAAGGCGCGGGTCAGTCCGCGGACCTCCACACTGTTCGTGCCGTTCACCGCGGTCATGCTCCCTCTCCCTCGAACGAGGCCCGCCAGTCCAGCAGCCGCCGGGACAGCAACCGCACCGCGAAGTCGCAGAGCAGCCCCAGCACCGCGTACACGGCGAGGCACAGGACGATGACGTCGGTCTGGAAGTACTGCTGGGCGTTGCTCATCAGATAGCCGATACCGGCGTCCGCGTTGACCTGCTCGGCGAAGACCAGGGCAAGCCACGCGGTGGACAGTGCGTACCGCAACCCCACCAGCGCACCGGGCAGCGCGGACGGCAGGATGACGTACCGGATCAGTCCGATGCGGCCAAGGCCCACCATCCGCCCGGCCTCGATCAGCTGCGCGTCGGCGGAACGGATGCCGCCGTAGATGTTGAAGTACAGCGGGTAGGTGACACCGAGCGCCACCAGCGCGATCTTCGGTGTCTCGTCGATGCCGAACCAGACGATGAACAACGGGATCAGGCCCACCCAGGGAATCGCCCGGAACATGCCCATGGAGGAGTCGATGACGTCCTCGCCCAGCCGGAACAGCCCCGCGGTGAGCGACAGGGCGAGCGCCACGGCCGCGCCGATGACGAAGCCGAGGGCCGCGCGACGGCCGGAGGCGGCGATGGCCTGCGGCAGCTCACCGGTACCGATGAGGTCCGCCCCGCGCCGTACGACTTCGACGGGGGAGGCCAGCACGGACTCGGGGAGCAGGCCCGTCGCGGCGGCCAGGAACCACAGCAGCAGCAGCCCGACGGGCCCGGACGCGCGCCGGACCCCGCGCGGGACCCGGAGGCGGGGTCGGGGCCGGGGGCCCGCGGTGGAGCGGCGGGACGTCCGTGCCACCGCGGGCTCGGCGGGCGGCGTCGAGTCCTTCGCCGCACCGGGGGGTGGTGGTGCGGAGGTGTGCGGGGGCGGTGAGGCCCCGGACACGGAGGAGTGCGGGGAGGGCATGATGCGGCCTCTCGATCGGGAAGTGTTCACAGGAGGTGTGCGGGCGCCGGATCAGCCCGGCGACGCACCCACGGCCGCGGGGCGCGAGGTGTCGGCGGACCAGGCGGACCAGGAGCCGGGGTAGAGCGCGGGCGTGATGCCGACGCGGGCCAGGGCCACGGCCGTGTGGGCGGCCGTGACGCCGGAGCCGCAGTAGACACCGACCTCTGTCGTGCCGTCGACGCCCAGCGCGGCGAAACGCCACGTCAGCGCGTCCACGCTGTGGAACGTGCCGTCCGGCGCCAGATTGTCGCCCGTCGGGGCGGACAGGGCGCCGGGAATGTGCCCGGCGCGCGGATCGACCGGCTCGATCTCGCCCCGGTACCGCTCGGCCGCCCGCGCGTCCAGCAGGACGCCGGTACGGGCCACCTCGGCCGCCGCGTCGGCGTCCAGCACCGGCAACTGCCCGGCGGCGAGCACGACGTTCCCCTCGGGAGGCGGGGCGGGCTCGCCCGTTTCGACCGGCAGTCCGGCCGCGCGCCACGCGGCCAGCGCCCCGTCCAGCAGCGAGACCCGCTCGACCCCAGCCCACCGCAGCAGCCACCAGGCGCGAGCGGCGGCGGTGTTGCCGTTGTCGTCGTACACCACCACCGGACGGCCGTCGTCAAGTCCCCAGCGGCGCGCGGCCCGCTGCAACGCGGCGGGGTCCGGCAGGGGATGGCGGCCGCTCTCCGGGGCGGGCGGTGCGGCGAGTTCGGTGTCCAGGTCGACGTGGACCGCGCCGGGGATGTGTCCGGCGAGGTAGTGCTCACGGCCGTGCGGATCGCCGAGCCGCCACCGTACGTCCAGGACGACGGGCGCCGGGTCACCGTGGAACAGCCGGGAGTACAGCTCGGCCGGAGTGGTGAGAACGGGGGCGGTCATACCAGGTCCTCCGTGACGGCGATGGGTGCTAGGCCGGGGTCCAGCCGCAGCCGCTCCAAGAACAGGACCACGGTGGCGGCGGCGCTGCGGTGGGTCACGTCGTTGAGGACGTCGTGCCGTGTTCCGGCCAGGCTCACCAGCTCCGCGCCGGGCAGGCCACGGAACACGCGGCGTATCTCACCCAGCGGGCTGACGGTGTCCTCGGCACCGTGCAGCCCGAGCACCGGAACGGAGATCCCGTCCAGCGCCGACGGCTCCAGCGCCGCCGACTCCAGCGCCGACGGACCCGCCAGGGCGCCGCGCCGGAACGCCGCGTCGCCGGTCAGCCTGCCCCGGTGCGTGGGGCAGGCGGTGCGCCGCTCCAGCTCGTCCTCCCAGTCCGAAGCGGCCACCTCGGCGGGGTGCGGCCCGGTCGGCAGTCCGGCGAGGATCAGTGCGTCCGGCCCGGAGGTGCCGAGGGAGGCGAGCCGCGCCGCGTGGGACGCCCCGGTGTCGGAGCCGACCAGTACGCGGGGGCCCGGGGCCGTCTCGTCGAGCAACAGCTTGGTGGCCGCCTCGGTGACGGCCTCCGGGTCGGACGAGGCGTCCCGCAGGGCACGGACGCGATAGCCGTCGGCGGAGATCCGGCGGCCGAACCGCTCGTACACACCGCCGTGTTCACCCCGACCGGGAAGGAGCACGAGCGTGCCACGCGGGGCGATTCCCGCTGGTTCGTCCCAGGAGTGGACAGGCTGAGCAGAGGACATGAGAACTCGATTCATCGACAGCGCCGCCCGCCCGCCCGCACGAGCGAGGCAGAGCAGCCGTGCGGATGCGCGGGCGCGGACGGAAAAGGGTGGGGCGAAACCGAGAAGCCCTTGCCGACGCGGAAACGCATGGACGAACGGTCGGCGGCGAACGGGCAACGGTGAACAGGCGCCGGCGAACAGACGACGGCGAAAGGCCGAAGACCGGCGGCGAGCGCCAGGGAAAGCCGTCGGTCAGCGACAGCGCATGGCGCCGGTGCGGCCGAAGTCGACCACACGCCGCCGTGTCAGCCAGGCGCTCGTGGCGCGGCACACCGCGAATCCGGCGGCCGAAGGCCCGGATCCGGTGCGGTGCGTGTGCGGCCCGCGGGCCGCCACGAGCGCGGTACGTGGCATGACCTCAGCATGCACGAGCCCGGAGTCGGCCGTCCAACGATGATTCGCCATCAAAATCGATCGCGATCCCCGATCGATCGGTGCTAGCCTGCGCACATGCGGCCGGTACTGGACATCGTGGCGTTGCGCAGCCTCATCGCCGTCGCCGACTACGAGGGCTTCCACCGCGCCGCGGGCGCGCTCGCCCTCAGCCAATCCACCGTCAGCCAGCACATTCGGCGGCTGGAGAAGTCCCTCGGACGCCCCGTCGTCGAGCGCGACGGCAGGAAGACCCGGTTCACCGCCCACGGCGCCCGACTGCTGGAAGAAGCCCAGCAGATCGTCGGCGCGCACGACGCCGCCCTCCGGCGGCTCATGGGGGAGGACCGGCCCGACGCGGCACCCGTCGCCATCGGCGCCACCGAGCACGGCGCCGACCAGATCCTCCCCGTACTCACCGCGGCCGTACGCGACACCCGGCCCGGCGCCGAGGTCCGCGTACGCATCGACCGCTCGGCACGGCTGTCGGACGCCGTCGCACGCGGCGAACTCGACCTCGCCGTCTACGTCACCGAGGCCGCACACGCCCCGGGCACCCCGGTGGGCGAACTGCCCCTGCGCTGGTACGCCGCCCCCGGCTGGAAACCACCCGCCGCCCCCGCCCCCCTGCCTCTGGTCGTCATCAGCGACCCGTGCGTCATCCGCAGCCGCGCCCTGACCGCGCTCGCCTCCCACCACACCCCCGCCACCGTGGTCGCCGAGGCCGGATACCTCGCCGGGGTCCTCGACGCGGCCCGCGCCGGACTCGGCGCCGCCCTGCTCGCCATCCCCGGCAGCCCGTACCCCGACGGCCTCACACCACGCCACGACCTTCCCGCCGTCTCCCCGATCCGCCTCAGCGCCCGCGCCCGCAGCGGCTGCGACTCCTCGCTGACCCGAGCCACCATTGAGGCGGTGCAGGCCCTGCTCACCTCCCGCGAGGCGGACACCGCGGTGTGAGCCGACGCGGTGAAGCCGGGCCACAAGGGTGCGACGCGAGCGCGACACCACGCTCGAGATGCGAACACCGACTACCCGGCCTCCGCCGGTCGAGCACGGGAACGGCTGTCAGCAGCGCCTTGGTGTACGGGCCCTGAGGGGAGTCGTAGACCGTGACCGCCGGGCCCTCCTCGACGACGGCTCCCTGGCGTATGACCGCGACCCGGTCGCTGGCCTGCCGCACGACCGCGAGGTCGTGGGCGATCAGCACCAGGGTGAGCCCGAGGTCGCCCTGGAACTGGGCCAGCAGGGCCAGCACCTCATGGTGCGGGCCATTCCGCTGGTGGGCGCCGCCACGGTCGGTCACCTGATCTTCGGCCAGGTGCAGTTCGCGCTGACCGGTTCGGTGCTGGTCGGCGGAATTCCCGGGGTGCTGATCGGCTCGGCCCTGTCCGCCCGGATTCCGGCGACCGTCATCCAGCCCGCGCCTGACGGTCGCCGCCACGCAGGACCGATACGGCCAAGGCGACGCCCCAGCACGGCCACGGGGATCAGGACGGCCTGCCAGTACGACGACCGGTGGCGGAGCGCCCCGCCTCGCGCCGCCGTGTGGAGGTACACCCCGGCGGCCTCCGGCGGGGCGCGGCGCAGCACCAGCGCCTGGTTGGGCGAGACCGTCAGTCCCGAGGCGGCGCCCGTGGAGAACCGCGGAAGGCCCAGACCGTCCTGAAGGAACATCGTCAGCACCAGCGAGGCGGCGATCGAGGCACCGAACTGTGCCATCGCCACGACTGTGCCCAGTGCGAAGGGCGCAGACCCGGCGAGCAGAACCGCAGGACCGCAGTCGGGCAGCAGCGGCTCTTCGATCTCGCTCAGCGCGGTGAGGTCCTCGACACCTGCCTGTACACCACCCCCGGCACGTTCGGCGGTGGGGGAGCGGGGACCACGTGGCTGGTCGGCTCCGCCGACGACGTGGCCGCGGCGCTGAACAGCTACCGCAAGCTCGGCATCACCCACTTCGTGAAGAACACGGCGTACCACCGCCCGACCAACAACCGTGCTGTTTCCCGGGTCAGGCCCCGGGCGCGTGGGACGCCACAGCGCGCGGTCCGTAGAGCACTCCCGCGACGAGTGCCACGAAGGGCACGGCCGCGAGGATGGTGCTCGTGACCGGTCCCCGGCCGGTGACGAGGGGGAAGTTGGCCAGCACCAGCCACATGCCCGCCAGCAGGCCGAGCACGGCCAGGGCCGGCGCCGCTCGTGTCTGCCAGGACCTGCCCGAGGCCAGGGAGGGGTTGCGGGCGAAGAAGACCAGGACCGCGATCGACGTGGTCAGCATGAGGATGACCATGCCGACGGTGGAGACACCGGCCATGGAGCCGAACACCCCGACCAGCGGGTCCAGTCGCAGCAGCGCACAGCCGCCGACCAGGATCACCGCGGTGACGCTCTGCGCGAGCGAGGACGTGGACGGCGACTGGTGGCGTGGGTGGACCGTGCCCAGGCGGGCGGGCATCAGACGCTGGTGCGCGAGGGTGAAGGTGTAGCGGGCGATGACGTTGTGGAAGGACAGGACGCAGGCGAAGAGGCTGCTGAGCAGCAGCACCTGCATGACGTCGCGCAGGGTAGTGCCGACGTAGGTCTGGGCGGTGTCCATGAGCATGTTGCCCTCTCCGTCGAGGGTTCGCTGTGCCACCGCGCCCACCTGGTCGGTGCCCGCGGCCAGGACCAGCGCCCAGCAGGAGACGGTATAGAAGCCGCCGATGATCAGTACGGAGAGATAGGTGGCCCGGGGGAGCGTTTTGTCGGGCGTACGGGCCTCGTCACGGAAGACGGCAGTGGCCTCGAAGCCGATGAACCCGGTGAGGGCGAAGAGGACGGCGATGCCCAGGGGGCCTGACAGCGCGGCGTGCGGCGTGAAGGACTCCGTGGTGACGCCGTGGGCGCCGCCGCGGGCGAAGATCACGGCGTCCAGGACGACCACCACGGCGATCTCCAGGACGAGGGCCACGCCGAGGACCTTGGAGCTGAGGTCGATGTGCCGGTAGCCGAGGATGGCGACGGCGCCGGCCGCGCCGAGCGCCCAGGCCCACCACGGCAGGGAGAAGCCGAGGCCGAGGCTGTGGAGCGCGTCGTTCACCGCCCAGCCGAAGTAACCGTAGACACCCACCTGGACGGCGGTGTAGGCGACCAGGGCCACGGCAGCCGTCCCCACTCCCATGCGGGCACCGAGGCCGCGGGTGGCGTAGGCATAGAAGGCGCCCGCCTGCGGGACGTGGGGGGTCATGGTGACGAAGCCGACCGCGAAGACGAGCAGGATCAGGGAGGCGAGCGCGAAGCCGACGGGTGCTCCGGCACCGGGACCACTGGCGATGGCGAGCGGGACGTTGCCGCCCACGACGGTCAGGGGAGCGGCCGCCGCGATCACCATGAACACGATCGATCCGGTGCCGAGGTGGCCTTCGAGGTTTCTCGGCGACTGCTCGGCGGTGGTGTCCTGGGGCGTGGAGTCGGTCAGCATGTGCGGTCCTCGGGGACGAAGAGAGCTGGGGCGTACAAGTCCGGGCGGCGGTCGAGGAGATACGGATTGTCCTTGCGGGCCTGGGCGACGACGGCCGGGTCGACGGTGGCCGAAATGAGCTGGTTGCCATGCCTGACGGAGTCGAGGACCTCGCCCGAGGGAGCGGTGATGGAGCTGCGGCCGACGTACGTCAGGAGGCCCTCGGCGCCGTCGTGGTTGACGTAGGCGACGTAGACCTGGTTCTCCCAGGCCCGCACCCTCAGCAGATGGTCGGCGACGAAGGCGTACGGCTCCATCTGGGCGGTGGGTACGGCGATGAGGTCGGCGCCGGCCAGCGCCGCCGCGCGAACGTTCTCCGGGAACTCCACGTCGTAGCAGATGAGCAGGGCGATCCGTAGGCCACCGAAGTCGACGATCGAAGTCGGACGGTCGCCGGGGGTGAAGTGGCGGCGGTCCAGGTCGCCGAAGAGATGGGTCTTGCGGTGCCGCCCCAGGAGATTGCCGTCCGGGCCCACGAAGACGGCACTGTTGTAGCAGGCCCCGCTCTGGTGTTCCGGGAGGCCGACGACGAGGGCGAGGCGATGCCGGCGGGCCAGGTCCTGAACGGGCGTCAGCAAGTCGGTGCGCGCCAGCTCCCCCAGGCGGTCGCCGATGTCGTAACCGGTGACAAACAGCTCGGAGGTGATGAGCAGTTCGCTTCCCGAGGCGGCGGCCCGCGCGCACGCCGCGTCCAGCTCCCGCAGATTGGCCGCGACATCGCCCGGCGTTCCCGCGGTCTGAAGTCCGGAGATCCTCATCGGCGCCCTCACGATCGGTACCGCCCGCTCCGAACCGCTCGGAACGGACAGCACAGGGTGGATTGCAGGCCATGGAAACATGCTCACTTTGAGCACGTAAAGAGGTGGCGCGGATCCGTGCACCCGATGACCCGGCCGCGGACGCCCGGCCATGCCCCCGCCGGAGACCCGGTTAGGCTGCGGGTATGGCTTCCGAGACCCGGGGCGGCGTCGCGAACCCGCTGAGCCGACGACCGCTGACAGCGATCCGCCGCACCAGCGCCATCGACACGGTGCGGGCGCGGATCTCGCTGGCCGTGGACCTGGGGCTGCTGGTTCCGGGGGAGCGGCTGCCCAACGTGCGGACCACGGCCGCCGCGCTGGACGTCGGCGAGATCACCGTCCGCCGTGCCTTCACCGCTCTGGAACAGGAAGGCGTCGTGGAGCGCCGGCCCGGGCGCAACGGCGGCACCTTCATCGCACCCCGCCCGCCCCGCAACGCCGTGGTGGAGGCCGCCGCCTACCGCGAGGACAGCAACCATGTGCGCCGGCTGATCGACGAACGGGTCGTCATGGAAGCCGGTTTCGCGCACTTCGCGGCGGAGCGGATCGACGACGAGACCCTGGAAATGCTCGACGCCGCCATCCGGGACATGGACGCCGCGGACACCTGGGCCGACTTCCATGAGGCCGACCAGCGGCTCCACAGGCTGGTCGTGGCGAGCGCCGGGCTGTCCAGCGCGATGGAGATGTACGAACGGGTCACCGCGGAGCTGTACCAGTACTTCCTGCCGTATTCGATGCACTACCTGCGCGCGAGCAACGAACAGCACAAGGAGATCAGAGCTGCCCTGGGCGCCCGCGACTCCGCCTTGGCGGCGCGTCTTCTCGCCGCGCACGTCGACGAACTGCACCGGTCGATGTACGTAGGGCTCGGCGAGCGGACGGCCGACGCCTGACCCCGACCCCCACACGTTCGGCGTCGCCTTTCCGCCCGCTCGCCTGGCGGAGCCTACCCGAACAGGGCGCTGTAGCCGTTCAGCGCAGGCTGCCCACCGAGGTGGGCGTAGAGCACCTTGGCGTCCTTGGCGATCTCGCCCCGGGCGACGAGGTCGATCAGGCCCGCCATGGACTTGCCCTCGTACACCGGGTCGGTGATCATGCCCTCGGTCCGCGCGGCCAGCCGCATCGCGTCCATGGTGGACTCGTCCGGGATGCCGTAGGTGCCCGCGTGGTAGCGCTCGTCGAGCAGGATCTCGTCATGGGAGAGCTCGCGGTCCAGGCCGATGAGCGACGCGGTCCCGCGCGCGATCCGCGCCACCTGGTCCAAGGTCTCCTTCGGCTTGGCCGAGGCGTCGATGCCGAGGACCCGCCGCGGCCGCCCGCCCAGCGCGGCGAATCCGGCGATCATACCGGCCTGGGTGCTGCCGGTGACCGCGCACACCACGATGGTGTCGAAGAAGACCCCGAGCTGCTGTTCCTGCTCTGCCACCTCGAACGCCCAGTTCGCGAAGCCCAGCCCGCCGAGCCGGTGGTCCGAGGCGCCCGCGGGGATCGCGTAGGGCTTGCCGCCCGCCGCCTCGATCTCCGTGATCGCCTGCTCCCAGCTCTCCTTGAACTCGATGCCGAACCCGGCCTTCACCAGCCGCACGTCCGCTCCGGCGAGCCGGGACAGCAGAATGTTGCCGACCTTGTCGTACACCGCGTCCGGCCAGTCGACCCAGCTTTCCTGGACCAGCACACACTTGAGCCCCGCCCGTGCCGCGACCGCCGCGACCTGGCGCGTGTGGTTGGACTGCACGCCGCCGATCGATACGAGCGTGTCGCAGCCCCGCGCCAGGGCATCGGCCACGAGGTACTCCAGCTTGCGGGTCTTGTTGCCGCCGTAGGCGATGCCGGAGTTGCAGTCCTCGCGCTTGGCCCAGATCTCCGCTCCGCCCAAGTGCTTGGTCAGGCGCTCCAGGCGGTGCACCGGCGACGGGCCGAACAGCAGCGGGTAGCGGTCGAAGTCGTTGACAGACAAGGGGTTTCTCCGATCAGTGAATGCCGAGCCTGCGCCGCGCGAACACCACGCAGAACAGGCTGACCACGGCCAGGAACATCAGGTAGAAGGTCGGCGCGAGCTTGCTGCCAGTCACATCGACGAGCCAGACGATCACCAGCGGCGTCGTGCCGCCGAACAGCATCACAGCGATGTTGTAGCTCACCGCCAGGCCGGTAGCCCGGTTGGTGACGGGGAACAGCTCCGCCATCATCGCGGGCAGCGGCGCGAAGTAACCGGCCTTCAGCACGCCGATCAGGAACATCACGCCGAGTATCACCGTGAAGCCCGGGGCGGCGACCAGGAACGCGAAGCTCGGGTATACCAGCGCGAGGATCAGCACGGCGAAGAGCAGCATGATCCGGGTGCGGCCGAACCGGTCCGACAGGTGACCCACCACGGGAGTCAGGCCGGTCAGCACGACCCCGGTGACCAAAGTGGACGCGAACCCGGTCGACGCCGGCAGGTCCAGCTCCTTCACCGCGAACGTGGGCATGTAGGTGATGAGGTAGCTGATCGCGGTGGACACGGCGAGCGCGCCCATCGCCAGGAGCATGCGGTCCTTCTGGGTACGGAACGTATCCTTCACCGGCGCGCGCTCCCGGTCCGCGGTCTCGACGAACTCACCGGCCTCGGCGACGTAACGCCGGATGTAGTAGCCGACCGGGCCGATCAGCAAACCGAAGAAGAACGGGATGCGCCAACCCCACGACTCCAGGCTCGCGTCGGACAGCGTGGCCGTGAGCACCGTCCCGAACGCCGACGCGAGCAGCGTCGCGAACCCCTGGCTCGCGAACTGCCAGCTGGCCATGAAACCGCGCTTCTCGGGCATGTGCTCGACGAGGAACGCGGTGGCGCTGCCGAACTCCCCGCCCGCGGAGAAGCCCTGGACGAGCCGGGCGAGCAGGATCGCGATCGGCGCGACGAGCCCGATCTTCGCGTACGGCGGCATGATCGCGATGAGTAGCGTCGCGACCATCATGAGCCGGATCGACACCATGAGCGCACGCTTGCGCCCGGCACGGTCGGCATACGCGCCGAGCACGAGCGCCCCCACCGGACGGACCACATAGGCCACCGCGAACGTGCCGAGCGTCAGCAGCAGCGACACGGTCTCGTCGGCGGTGGGGAAGAACTGCTTCGAGATCGTCGCGGCGAAGAAGCCGTAAACGAGGATGTCGAACCATTCCAGTGCGTTCCCGATGGACGCGGCGATGATGACGCGATGCACCTTCACCGGCGCTTCGGGGGAGACCGTCCGCGTGGTCATGGGCGACTCCTCACGGAAGAGCCCTCGCCGAGGTCCCAGAACAGACCGGCCATGATGCGCAGGCTCTCCCGCGCCACGGAGGCCAGCAGGTGCTCATCCGGGGCATGCTGGGCACAGGCGGGGTAGGAGTGCGGGACCCAGAGCGTGCACAACCCGAGCGCGCCTGCGAAGGCGTCGTTGGGAAGGCTGCCGCCGAGGTTCGGCAGCAGCGCGGGTTCCGTGCCGGTCGTGCGGCTGATCGAGCCGAGCGCCCAGTGCACCCAGGGGTCGTCCGGATCCGTCCGGGTCGGCGGCATGGTCGGTCCGACCTCGACTTCGACCATGGGGAATCCGTGCTCGTCCAGGTGCTTACGGAGGATGACGCCGAGCTTGTCGACCTCCGTGCCGACCACGGACCGGAGCTGGCAGTGCGCGTGTGCGCTGCCGGGAATGGCATTGACCGGGTTGTCCGGGTTCCCGGCGGCGAGCGAGAGCACCTCGACGCTGTTCCAGCCGACGAGGCGTTCGGCCGGGGTGAGGCCGGGTTCGCCCCAGCCGTCGTCGATGGGCGGATCGTCCGCTCCGCCGCCGACCTCGATGTCGCGCAGGGCTTCCCGGACGTTCTCGGGGATCTCCCGCGGCCGCAGACCGGAGACGAGGATGCGGCCCCGCGCGTCGACGATGGTGGCGAGCGCGGCACCCAGCACGGTCGCCGGGTTGCGCAGCAGACCGCCCCAGTTGCCGGAGTGGTACGAGCCCTCGCGCAGGCCGACCCGCAGCGTGAACGGGGTGGAGCCGCGTGAACCGAGGAACAGCGTCGGACGCTCCGCGGCCACGCGCGGCCCGTCGGACGCGATCAGCACATCGGCGGCGAGCTCGTCCCGCAACTGGGCGCAGACCGTACGCAGGCCCGGCGAGCCGGACTCCTCCCCGGTCTCGACCAGCACCTTGAGATTGAAGCCGAGCCGGCCGCGCACGCGGAGCACTTGCTCAAGTGCCGCGAAGTTGATGGTGTGCTGGCCCTTGTTGTCGGCGGTGCCCCGGCCGTACCAGCGGTCGCCCTCGACCACGACCCGCCACGGATCCAGTCCGGGCCGCCACCGCTCCGGCTCGCCGAGGACGACGTCGCCGTGGCCGTAGACCAGCACCGTCGGCACCTCGGCGTCCTCGTGCCGGGTCGCCACGAGCAGCGGGTAGTCGCCGGCGGGGTTGTTGAGGACGCGCGCCTCGCAGCCCAGCCGGCTGGTGAGCGCCGGGGCAAGCTCGTCGGTGAGGTAGGAACGCAGCACCCGCGCCTGCGCCCGGTCCTGGCTTTCGGTCGCGAACGCGACCCGGCGTTCGAGGTCGGCGAGGAATTCCCCGGAATCGTAGTATTCGGTGGCACGATCGATCACGACAGCACGGGTCATCATTACCCTTTACATCGGAAACGCGCAATTTACAATGCGTCCGGCCGGTGCGCAGAGTTTACGGAGCGGTGATAGGGAAACGAAAGAGGAGGCAATTGCAAGTTTTCGAAAGGTGTATTGCCCTGGCGGCAACGGATACGGCCCGCCGCTTCCCCCTCACTACCCACGGCGGACGCGCTTCGCCCGCTGCAGTACATTCTCGGAATGCACCTCCTGCCCACGTCGCTGCGCTACTTCCTCGCGGTCGCCCGCACCGGTTCGATCAGCGAGGCATCGGAGCGCCTGCACGTGGCCACGTCGGCGATCAGTCGGCAGATCGCGAAGCTGGAGCAGGACGTCGGGGCGCCGCTGTTCGAGCGCCAGCCGCGGGGCATGGTGCTGTCGGAGGCGGGCGAGATCCTCGCCGCCTACGCCCGGCGCAGCGCGCTCGAGGCCGAGCAGGTGCTCGCCGACGTGCACGGCGTCGAGGCCCTGCACCGAAATACCGTCAAACTCGCGAGCTCCGAGGGTTTCGCGCGCGAGTTCCTGCCGGTGGCTATCACCGCATTTCGGGAAAAGCATCCGGGGGTGCGGTTCCGGCTGAATGTCACCGGCCCGGCGGCGGCGACGCGGCAGGTGATAGACGGCACGGTGGACCTGGCCGTCACCTATAGCCTCGGACCGGAAGAGGGAGTCAAGGTCGAGTATTCGCAGCAGCAGCGGATCTACGCGCTGATGCCCGACGGTCACCCGTTGGCGTACCGGGAGTACGTCGAACTCGCGGACCTGCTGGCGTACCCGCTCGCGCTGATGGACGAGGGCACCACGATCCGGCAGCTCTTCGATGTCTGCGTCGCGCTGGAAGGGCTGAGCTTCGAGCCCGCGCTCGTCAGCAACTACTCGGGCGCACTGCAGAGTTTCGCGCAGCTACGCGGTGGGGTCACCCTGGTCGGTCCGCTGACGGTACGGCGGCGGCTCGGCGCCGACCGCCTGGCGATCGTTCCCATCCGCAACCCGGAGCTGAGCCGCCGCAGCATGCAGATCCAGTCGATGGCACGACGCGCGCTGCCCGCGGCGGTGCGGGCCTTCCTCGAGCACCTGATCGAAGAGAGCGGTGACGACCTTCTCATGTAGACAGACCCCTGGCGGCGCCTCAGCCCGATCGGCGAACTCCTGGCAGCCGTCGATCGTGCGCTCGCTCGGCGCCGTGGGCGGTGTTCTGGTCAACAACCCCTAGGACGCGGCGGGTGGGCGGGCGGACGGCGGCACGATCCAGGTGCTGCCCGGCGGCCAGACCGGCTGACGTGCCACAACGACCGCTCCCCGCAACCCTCATCATGGCTCCGGGGAGCCTGGCCCCGCTACTTGTCGCATGACGGGGAATCCTGAGTCGGGTGGAGAGGAGTCCGGGCGGGCGGGTGACGTTCCGGCACCAGTTCGCATCACCTCACCGACCATGCGGCGGTGCAGCATGGCAGCGGGCTCCTCCGCCTCGCGACGGGGCGGCCGTGGCCGGACCGCCCCGGGCGGGCCACGCGCGGCGCGCCGACCTCCGCGACCCTGCCAGCTCGTCCACGCCGTCTTCTCTGCCCATGACAGCACCGTGCCGCTCCGGCGACCACTGACGTTCCACGTGGCTGGGAAGGCCGACGGTCCTACAGCCAGGAAGGCAGGTCGCCATCCTGACCGCTCACTCACCGTCCGCGCCCGCGCCCGCGCCCACGGGCCCGAGCTCCGCGACGGACGAAGGGGCCACGGCCATGGCCGGCGACAGCGCGAGGGGGCGCCTGCGCGAACTCTTGACCCGTCTGGAGGGCGGACGGATACTCGCCTGACTACGTAGTCAGAGGGCTTCGGAGTGCTGCACTGCCTGGTGTGACTACGTAGTCATCACGTCATCCGACGCCGTCCGGGATCATGCTCGAAGGAGAGCGTTGTGCCCACCACAGAACCGGAGAGCCCCTCATCCGGGGCCAGGCAGGGACCTCGGCCTCCTTCGATGCGAGAGGTCGCCCGTCTGGCCCGGGTGTCGCAGAAGACTGTCTCCCGGGTCGTCAACGGGGAGCCCTATGTGAGCGACCAGGCCCGCGACCGTGTGTTGCGGGCCGCCCGTGAGCTGGGCTTCCGGCCCAACACTGCCGCTCGCGCACTGCTGCAGGGGCGATTCCGCCGGATCGGGGTGGTGTCCCTGGGAACCGCGCTCCACGGTCCTTCGTCGCTGCTGTTCGCGCTGGAGCGGGCAGCGAGCGCCGCCGGTTACTCGTTCAGCGTCGTGACCACGCTCAGCGGCGAGCCGTCCGGTATCGCGGGTGCCGTCGACTCCCTGCTGCATCAGGGTGTGGACGGCATCGTGTTGTCCGAGCCGATCGACGAGGGCGAGGCCGACCCCCTCGACCCCAAGGTCCCGGTCCTCAGCTTCGGCCGGCTTCCGGCTCTGGCTCCGGGAACACCGGCCCTCGTCACGGGCGCGGACGGAGTCGGCGGGGGCATGGCGGCCACGCGGCACCTCCTCTCCTTGGGGCATGCCACCGTGTGGCATGTGGCCGGACCGGGGCGGTGGTGGGCGGCGCGCGACCGCATGGCGGGCTGGCGGACGGCGCTGGAGGAGGCGGGGGCACCGGAACCGGGGTGGATCGAGGGCGACTGGTCGCCCGCTTCCGGCTATGAGGCCGGCCTGCGACTGGCCCGTACCCCAGGGGTCACCGCGGTCTTCGCGGCCAACGACGACATGGCCATCGGCGTGATGCGCGGTCTGGCCGAGGCGGGTCTCTCCGTACCGGATCAGGTCAGCGTCGTCGGGTACGACGACATCCCCGCCGCGGCCTATCTCTCGCCGCCGCTCACCACCGTGAGCCAGGACTTCGACACCGTGGCGGCATACGGACTCGAGCTGCTGGCTCATCAGATAGAGAACCCGGACAGCCCCCTGCCCACACGGGGCGATCCGCCCGCCCGGTTGGTCGTCCGCCGTTCCAGCGAGCGGCCCCCGCGACGGTAGGACCGGCACCCGTCGGGCACCGCGCTCCGGTCTCCGCGCCACAGGGGCCTGGCGGCTGGACGAGCCATGCCCGCATCACTCGGCAAGCAACACGCCTTGATGAGGAGCCGCACATGAAAAACCTCCCCCGTTCCCCCGGCCCACGAGGGACTTCGGGCCCACACCACGCACCAGCTCCGCCGACCGCCGCACCAGCTCCGCCGGGCGTCGGCCCCGCCGCGGCGCCGCGCCGGACCGTACTGCGCTGGGCCGCCGGGGCCGGTGCCCTCGCCGCGACCGGAACGGCCTCGGCCTGCGCGAACAGCCAGCCTGCGAGCGTCCGAACGTCCGGTCCCGTGACTCTCTCGCTGTGGACGCACGACCAGGGATATCAGGACTTCTTCACCTCCGCCGTGCCACGGGCCGACCGTGCCACCCCGTTCACCTACCGGCTGCGGGTGACGCGCGCGGGAGCCCAGGACCTGGTGACCAAGCTCCTGGCCCAGGCCGTCGCGGGACGCGGCACGCCCGATGTGATGGGCTTCGAGATCGGCAACTATGCGCGCATGCTGCGCGGGGACCTTTCGGCCCGGCTGTTGCGCGACTGGACCAAGGACGTCGCGCCGCTCGGCGACGACCTGCTCCCGGCGCGGAGGGCCCCGTACACGGTCGACGGCAGGCTCTACGCGCTCGACTCGGACACACCCGTCACGGTCTACTACTACCGCGATGACCTCCTGTCCGACTACGGCATACCGGTGGACATCGGTACGTGGGAGGAGCTGGCCCGGGCCGGTGAGAAGCTGTTCCGCAAGCACCGGGTCTCCCTGGGCGCGGTGGCCACCGGCAGCGACCTGAACCAGGTGGTGCAGGTGTTCGCGATCCTTCTCTACCAGCGAGGAGGCGCGCTCTTCGACGCCCGTCAGCAGATCACCCTGGAATCGGCCGAGGCGGAGGAGACGCTCCGGTTCATATGCGACGGGCTGCGCAGCGGCTTCATCGTGGATGTTGCCGATTTCTACGGCCCCAGTATGCAGACCGCCCTCAAACGGGGCAGCGTCGCGGGGCTGTGGATGGCCAGCTGGTACAAGACCTTCGGTCTTGAGCCGAACGTTCCCGAGCAGTCGGGCCAGTGGCGTATCCGGGCGCTCCCGCGGTTTTCGGCCGGGGGCGGCCGCACCTCGGTCGCCGGGGGTACGGGCTTCACCGTGATCACCGGCAAGGCGAACACCACGGCGGGTGCCGACTTCCTGCGCGCTACCTGGCTCTCCAAGGAGGCCCAGGTCCGCCGCTACCGTGAGCTGGGCTATCTGCCGACCCGGCGCTCGGTCTTCCGCAGCCCCGAACTGCTGGCTCTGGAGGACAGGTTCTGCGGCGGACAGCGCCTGTTCGAGGTGTACGCCCCGCTCGCGGACCATGTGCCCGCCTACTACCAGAGCCCGGATCAGTCCATCCTCACGGATGTGCTCAGCGGCTATCTGATCCGCGCGTACCGGGGTGACCTGTCCCCGCGCGAGGCGTTGCGACGCGCCGCCTCCGACTTCCGTGCCCAGGCAAGCCGATAGGGGCCGCAGATGACCAGCATCCCCGCTGAACGGCTCCGTGAGCCCCTTCCCCTGACGGCCGCGTCCGGCGGCCGCGGCCGTGCGTCGCGGTCACCGCGCGGTCCTGCCCGTGCTCCGTACCTGTTCATCGCACCGTTCTACGTGCTGTACGTCCTGTTCATGGTCGTGCCGGTCCTCGCGTCGGTGTATCTGAGCCTGTGCGAGTGGGTCGGACTCGGATCCCCGCACTGGGTGGGGCTGCGCAATTACGCGCACCTGCTCTCCGATGTCAGTTTCCACCGTGCGCTGCAGAACACCGGCGTCTACGTCCTGGTGAGCGTGCTCGTCATCGTGCCCGTCGCGCTGATGATCGCCCAGGGGCTGAACGCCCGGGGGCTGCGGGCCCGGGATCTGTTCCGGGTGGCCTTCTTCATCCCCATGGTGGTCTCGCCCATCGTCGTCGCCCTCATCTTCAGTCTCGTTTTCGACCGGCAGTTCGGACTCGCCAATGCGGTGCTCCGGGCCGTGTTCGGACTCGGCGGATTCGACTGGCTCGGCGATCCGACCCTGGCCAAGGCCAGCATCAGCGTCATCATGCTCTGGCGCTGGGCGGGTTACCTGACCATCTTCTTCCTCGCCGGGCTGCAGAACGTCCCGCGTGAGCTGTACGAGGCCGCGGAGCTGGACGGGGCGGGACGTTTCCGTACGTTCACCACTGTCACCCTGCCGGCACTGAAACCGGTGACCGGGTTCGTCGCGGTGACCTCGTTCATCAGCGCCGCGCAGATCTTCGACGAACCGTTTCTGCTCACCCGTGGCGGACCGGGTGACGCGACGCTCTCGGTGGCGATGTTCATCTACCGGGCGGCTTTCGAACGCCAGCAGTTCGGCTACGCCGCCGCGGCCGGGGTGGTGCTGTTCGTCCTCGTCTTCACCACCAGTCAGGTATTTAACCGGCTGCTCGGCATCGGGAGGTCCTCGTGAGTACCCCGTCCCCGCAGCGGGCCCGCGGTTCCCGGGGCCCCTCACGCGCCCTGCTCTACACCGCGCTGTCCGCCCTGCTGCTGGCCTTCGTCGGGCCGCTGCTGTGGGCTCTGAGCGGATCGTTCAAGCCGCGTGGCGACATCTTCGCCTACCCGCCCCGGTTGCTGCCCAGCCCGGCCACTCTGGTCAACTACCGGAATCTGCTGGACAGCCAGCCGTTTCTGAGCTGGTTCCTCATCAGCACCGTGGTGGCGCTCGTGGCGACCGCCGTGTCGGTCTTCGTCTGCGCGCTGGCCGGGTTCGGGTTCGCCAAGTACCGCTTCACCGGCCGGACGTTCCTGTTCGGGGTGATGTTCAGCTCGCTGTCGATCCCGTTCGCCGTCATCCTCGTGCCGCTGTTCGTGATCCTGGTCAAGACGGGGCTGGGCAATCCCTGGTTCGCCCTGGTGGTGCCGTGGGTGGCGCCCGCGTTCGGGATCTTCATGATGCAGCAGTACATCATCCAGAGCGTCCCGGACGAGTTGCTGGAGGCGTCCCGGATCGACGGGTGCGGGGAGTTCCGCATCTTCTGCCAGGTTGTCCTGCCCTTGCTGCGGCCGTCGCTGGGCGCACTGGCGGTATGGACCTTCCTGCAGAGCTACAACAGCTTCCTGTGGCCCCTGGTCCTGATCTCCGACATCAGCCAGTTCACCCTTCCCCTGGGGCTGCAGACGCTTTTCCAGGCGGAAAACCGCCAGTACGACCTTGTCCTGGCCGGGTCGGTGCTGGCCACCGTGCCCACCGTCCTGGTCTTCCTGCTGCTGCGCAAGCAACTGCTCGAAGGGCTGTCGGCGGGCGCGGTCAAGGGCTGATCCCGCCCTTGGCCACGTCCGCCGTCCCGGCTCTTTCCCGTAACCGTCGATAGAGGAGGACTCTTGCCCGAGCTTCCCCCGCGCGTGCTGTTCGGCGCCGCCTATTACCACGAGTACCAGCCGTACGAGCGGCTCAAGACCGACCTGGACCTGATGGAGCGGGCGGGATTCACTGTCATCCGGGTGGGCGAGTCGGTGTGGTCCACCTGGGAGCCCGAGAACGGCCGGTTCGACCTCGACTGGCTGCAACCGGTGCTCGACGGGGCGCGTGAGCGCGGCATCGGCGTCGTCCTCGGCACGCCGACGTACGCCGTGCCTCCATGGCTCGCCCGGCTGTACCCCGAGATCGCGGGGGAGCGGCGCACCGGCGAGCGCATCCCCTGGGGCGCCCGTCAGGAGGTGGACTTCACCCACCCCGCCTTCCGTTTCCACGCCGAGCGCGTCATCCGCAAGATCGTGTCCCGCTACGCCGACCACCCCTCACTGCTGGGCTTCCAGGTCGACAACGAACCGGGCAACGAACTGCTCCACAACCATGGGGTGTTCCAGCGCTTCGTGGACCACCTGCGCACGACCTACGGCGATGTGGAGACGCTGAACCGGGAATGGGGCCTGGTCTACTGGTCGCACCGGCTGTCCACCTGGGCCGACCTGTGGACTCCGGACGGCAACGCGCAGCCGCAGTACGACCTGGCCTGGCGGCGTTTCCAGGCCGAGCAGACCACGGAGTTCATCGGCTGGCAGGCGGACATCGTGCGCGAGTACGCCCGTCCGGAGCACTTCGTCACCACGTGCATCGCCTACGACCGCCCCGCCCTGGACGACCAGGCCCTCGCAAGCCGGCTCGATATCACCGCGGGCAACCCCTACTACACCATGCAGGACGGCCTCGCCCTGCCCGACCGGGGCACCGGCGGCCAGGCATGGACGACCAACGGGACGTGGGCGCTGTACCTCAGCGCGGACCGGATGTTCTCCTCACGCCAGGAGCCGTTCCTGGTCACCGAGACCGATGCTCAGGCCATCGGGCACTCCTGGAACAACCGGCCCGCCTACGACGGACAGTGGCGGCAGGCCGCCTGGGCGCTGGTGTCGCGCGGCGCCCGCATGATCGAGTACTGGCACTGGCACACCCTGCATTTCGGCACGGAGACGTACTGGGGCGGTGTGCTGCCGCACAGCGGCCGCCCCGGGCGCGTCTACCGGGAGATCGCCCGCCTCGGCAAGGAGCTGGAGACCGCGGGCGACCTGGTCGCCGGGCTGACACCGGACGCGGATGTGGCGATGGTCTACTCGTCCCCGAGCAAGTGGGCGCTGGCGTTCCAGCCGCCGCTGGCCGGGGCGGACGGCGGCCCGGACCGGCGTTCGTACCAGGGCGTCTTCGACCCCTTCTACCGGGGCGCGTTCGACGCCGGGCTCCAGATCCGTCTCCTGCACGCCGACGGTCTCACCGACACCACCGCGCGGGACGCCGCCGAGCGGCACCCGGTCCTCGTGGTGCCGGGTCTGTACAGCGTGGACGACGCGACGCTCGACTGGCTCGCCGACTACGCCGCCGCGGGTGGCCACCTCGTGCTCGGACCCCGTACCGGCTATGGGGACCCCCATGCCCGGGCCCGCACCGACGTCATGCCCGCACGCCTCGCGGAGGCGGCGGGGGCCTGGTTCGACGAATTCAGCAACCTCTCCGAGGACCTGCCAGTCCGCCCCGCCCCCGGTTCCCCTCTCGCCCTGCCGGCCGGTGCGGCGGCCACCCGCTGGGTGGACGGCCTCCAGGCCGACGGCGCACAGGTCCTGGCCGGATACGACCACCCGCACTTCGGCCGCTGGCCCGCCGTCACCACGCACTCCCACGGCGACGGACGGGTGACGTACGTGGGCACCGTCCCGGACCCGGTCCTCGCCGCGTCACTGCTCCGGTGGACCCTCCCCGCGCGGGAAGGCGGGTGGAGGTTCCCGCAGGAGGGCGTCACCAGTACGGGTGCCACCGCTCCCGACGGCCGCAGGGTGCGCTTCGTGCACAACTGGTCCTGGGACGAGGTGCCGGTCCAACTCCCCGCCGCGGTCCGGGACGTGCTCGACGGTACGGATCACCAGGCGGGGGAGGAGCTGAGGCTGAACGCCTGGGACGTCCGGGTCCTGCTGGAACGCTGAGGGCAGGACCCGCCCGGCAGAGCGTGCGCCGGCGGGAGGGCGACGACCTCCCGCCGGGCAGACTCCGGCTGGTCGGCCCGCACGATCCGGACGCGCGTCGCGCGGCCGAGCGTGGTGTGAACTGGGACGGCTACAAGGTCCACTACAGCGAGACGAACTCGTCACCCGCGTGGCCGAGGCCAATCCCCGTACGATCGTGATCGTCAACACCGGCTCCCTCGTGGAGATGCCCTGGCGCGAAGACGTGGCCGCCATCCTGCTGGCCTGGTTCCCCGGCCAGGAAGCCGGAATGGGGCTGAGGTCCTCCTGGGAAGCGAGGAGCCCGGCGGACGCCTGCCCACCACCTGGCCGGCCCGACTCAAGGACGCCCCCGTCACCTGCGTCACCCCCACCGGCGGCGACCTCACCTACGACGAGGGCCTGTTCATCGGATACCGCGCCTCGCCGGATTCGCCACGCTGGAAGCGTCTCCCGACGAGGCCGACGAGGTAACCGTCGCACTGCCATGCCGGCTGCCGTCAGCAGCGCGGTCTGCGCGGTGAGATGCTCGCCAGGCCCGGGACGTGGGCATGCTCGGCGGCGCTCGGGACCCTCGCTGGCAACAGGCCCGAGAACACCGCCGTTCACGGCGGTGTGTCGGCTGTACGTGCCTGCATCGGTCGCCCGCAGGCGGATGACGGGGGTATTAACGCAGGTCAGCGTTTCTCTGCCACCTCGTTTCGGCGACTCACCACGTGGTGGTGTGAGCATCCGTCGCTGAAATATCGACGTTTGATCCCGAGTGGCCGCAAACGGCTACCGGGGTATCGCGGGGTCTTGGGCCACTGAGCGGAGGGGGATCGATCTACCGCTCACCGAGCAGCGGCACATCGCGGGCAACATCACCGTGATGCTGATCGGCGGCCGGATCGACCCCTCCGAGGCGAGGGGTAAGCGCGCAGCGATCTCGGCGACCCGGCGCACCGTCGTGCTGGCCGACCACACCAAGATCGGCCACACTCATTTCGCACAATTCGGCGACCTTGCCGACATCGACACGCTGATCACCGACGATCGGGCGGACTCCCGTGTGACCAGGGATATCGAGTCGGCGGGTCCGCGCGTGCTCACCGTGTGAAACATTGCCCTTGCCGGAAACCTCGTCCGTGCAGGTCACGCCGCGTGTTGGTATTCGTGGAGGATGCCGCCGAGGCGATCGTGTCGGTGTATGTCGAGGTGGGCTAACGTGTCTGGATCGTGGATGGGCGGGGGCAATGGGTGCAGCCGTCTGGCGTTCGCGATGCCCTGGTGTGGTCGGTGTCCGTTGTAGAAGTGCTCGAACTCGCGCAGGGTGTGGAGGAGATGCCGTTGGTTCCAGATCAAGGTCCGGTCCAGGAGCTCGCGGCGACAGGTCTGTATCCACCTTTCCATGATCGAGTTCATCCTCGGCATCTGGATGCCGCTGAGCACGACTTCGATTCCCGCGTCCTTGAGGACGGCATCGAACAGTTCGGGGAACTTCCCATCCCGGTCCCGGATCATGAACCGTGCCCGGCAGCCGAGGTCTTCGAGGTCCATGACCAGGTTCTTCGCCGCTTGCGCTACCCAAGAGGCGATCGGATGCGTGGTGGCGCCCAGCACCCGGATCCGGCGACTGCCGTGTTCGATCACCACGAGCACGTACATCCGTACCCCCGACAGGGTGACCGTTTCCATGAAATCGCAGGCCAGCAGCGCATCAGCCTGGGAGCAAAGGAAGTCGGCCCAGGTACTGGAGTTCCGCTCGGGCGCAGGGTCGATGCCAGCCTCCTTCAGGATTTCCCAGACGGTGGACGCGCCCACCTTCACCCCCAGCACGAGCAGCTCGCCGTGCAGGCGCCGGTAGCCCCAGCTCGGGTTCTCCTTCGCCAGGCGCAGCACCAGGGTGCGGATGGAGCGCACGGTGCGCGGTCGTCCCGGGCGTTTGGGCCGGCAGGAGGCGGCATGGCGGCGTGCGACGAGGTTACGGTGCCAACGCAGTACTGTATCGGGGCGTACGAGCAGCCGTAACTGTCGCAGGACGTGCAGTGGCAGCCGGTGAAGCAGCGCCGCCAGGAACGCCCGATCGCTTGGCGAGAACCGGATCTGGTGGCGCAGGGCGAGGATCTCCGCGTCCTTGTCCCGGTCGGTCATCGGCAGCAGGCGAAGCATCGCGAACGCGTTCGTCACGCCCAGGTAAGCCAGTCGCAGCAGCACGATCGATCATCATGACGCGCTGACGGCAGCTGTGCGAGAGCGCCAGCTTGGGCGACCGCGGCCAGGTTTCGGGAAACCCGATGCACCAGCCTCCACCAGGGCGGATGAGATTTCCGGCAAGGGCACGGTCACGGGCCCGGAACAGCGACGACTTCGCCGGAGCCCGCCACGAACCACCCAGCCCGGCACACCGCAGCCCCTCGACAAGGTGCCGCAGCACCTCCAGATACGGCGCGGGCGAGAACAACGCCAGACCCAGGACGAAGTAGACCACCAGCCGGGCAGGCAGCAACCGTCTGCGCTGTTCGGTCCGGCCACACGCGGCAACCACCCGATCCACCAGACCCGGCGGATACACCCAGGTCAACAGACCAAGACCCGATAACTCCGGCACACCCTCAGCCACGGGCACCACCCCTGAGACGGTCCCACCAGGCTAAACCCACCAACTAACGCAACGGCATTGGAGTTAGGCCGCCGCCAGCGACCGGGCGGCTTTGCGGACGTCCGCGCTGAAGGCCATGACCTGAGCGTCCCTGCTCCAGGGCTCCAAGGAGCAGCCGTAGAGGCGCAGGTAGTCCATTCCGCGCAAGCTGCCCAGCCGGGTGAACAGGGCCAGTGACTCGCGGCCCAGGCGCAGGCTCTGGTCCAGGTCGCCGTTCTGGGCGTGCGCGGAGGCCAGCACGGATAGCCGGACGCTACGGGAGCGGATGAACGCGTCGGAGGGCATGGGACCCGCCGCGTTCCAGGCGAAGGTGGCCCGGTGATTCCCCAGGTCACGGAATGCCTCCGCCGCGTCAGTGATGATCCTCTGCTGGGTGAAGAACCCGATCCACGCGGGGCTCTCCGTGCCTTCCGCTCGTTCCTGAAGGCGCTCGGCCTCGCTGATGCACTTGCTTGTCGCCCGCCCGTCGGACGCACGGGCGTGTGCCCTTGCCTCGATCAGCTTGGCGAATCCCGCCACTCGCGGATTCAGGCCGCGCCCGCGCTGGAAGGCGCCCTGGGCCATGTCAATTGCCTCGGACGTGAAGCCACGCATCATCGACTGCATCGCCATGGTGCTGAGGATGTACGAGCCGAGTTCGGCGTCGCCGCCGGCCCGAGCGAGCCTGAGAGCCTGGATGAAGTGGCGCTGGGCGATGTCGTGCTGGCTCGCGTCGAACGCCGTCCAGCCCGCCAGCCGCGCCATCTCCGCGGTGACACGGAACAGATCACGGCCCACCGACTCGGAGTAGCTGCCCTGCAACAGCGGGGCCACCCGGTCGTAGAGATACTCCGTGAGCGACTTGGACTTGCGGTTGGCCCCACCGAACCGCGAGTCCCACAGACGAGCACTATCGGCAGCCTCCCTGAGCTCCGCGATGTGCTCCCGGTCGACCACCGGCCCCGAGGTACGGGCCCGGGTCGGCTCGGCCGGATTGATCAGCCAGCGGGCCATCGGGGTACTGAAAGCGGAGATGGCGAACGTCTGACTGATGACGAACTGACGGCGATTCACTGCACTCCAATAAGCTGCTGCTTCGGTCACCGCGTCTTCCTGGCGACGCGCGAACTCCAGGCCCAGCTGCGCCGTATTCTTTTCCGCGCAGGGCATACCGATGTCCTGAAGGGTCACCGGCCTGCCCAGGACCTCGGATAACGACCTACAGATGAGCTGCGGAGTAGGCCATTTCGGGACCATTCCACGGCGGCACCAGTTCGCGACGGATGTATGTGTGTACTGGCTGACCTTTCCATCGGAGACGGACAGCTCATTCACCCGATGGGCCAGCCTTTTGTGGCTCATTCCTGACGTGGCCACGAGTTCCTCGAGCCGCAGATTGCTGTGACCTACGCTGTCCCGGGTGTCAGTCATGATGCCTCGCTTCCCTTTACCCAAAGATACCTGGGAGTTGGGCGTTCTGGGCCCGTCCGCCGAGTTATGAGCCCCCTTGTGAGCCCTTCTTGTCCTCCGGCCGTTCGGCTCCCATGGAGGTACCCGAGGCACCGCCGGTGCCCGCACGGGTGGTCCAACGATCCCTCGAAGGAGGCCGGGAAGTGTTCGAATTGGTCGAACTGTCAGTGATTCTCTCTCCGGCGACGACATTGGAGCTGCATATCCCGATCGGAGCCGTCCTCTATCTGATCTTTACGCGGATCAACCGGAAGTAACCGGGGACTGCAGGGCCGGGCCACAGCTTCTTGAGATCACCGCCGTTGGCTTGCAGGGGTGCGCGGTACGGGAATGGACATACCGCCTTCACCCCATGGAGTTGCATGCAGGCGAATCGACGCAGCCGGCCCGTCCCATAGCCGGTCAGCAGCGCCGCGATGGCCAGAACGGCCGTGAACCCGGTCATGAGCCCTCCGAGCGTGGGGTGAACGGGGCGACCACCACCGCGCCGTCCTCGTCCATCCGGACGTGGTCGGCGAGTTGAGCGAGAACCTGCTCGGGCTTGGAGACCTGCTCGGGCCGCGATGGCGCGCAGGCGGCGGCTGGTCTCCGCGGGCAGCCAGACCTGTGCCCGCAGTTCGTCCTTCGCGTCCTGGCGCTCCCGCGCCCACGCCGCGTTCCGGTCCAGGACTCCCTGCCGCCTCGCTGCACGCTCCTGTGCCCAGACCACGCCCTGCACGTCCTGCTCGGGGTCGTACGCCTGCTGGCCGGACGTCTCCAGCAGCGCGGCGATCCGGCGCCATTCGATGTGTTTGGCCGCCCACAGCGCTGCCAGGTGCTCGGGGTCCGCCGCGTACGGCCCGCCGTCGACGGGAGCCTCCAGCTGTTGCCGGGTCTCCTGCTCTCGCACGGCCGCTTCCGCGACCTTCTCCGTCACCTGCGCGACGCTCAGGCCACGGCCCTGCCGACAAGCGGCACCCCGGGCCAGATCTTCAGCACTCCACATCCCCGACATCCGTCTCATCCCCTCCAGTCGAGCCCGAGGTCGGCCAGCTGCTGCAACGTGTCCTCGCTGAGCTTGGCGCGCCGGGCCTTCGCGTTCGCCGAAAACACCCCGAGCTTCACCTCGGCCCCATCCGGCAGAACCTCCACGTGGGAACGGCTGACGGGCCCTACCAAGCCCGTACGGGCCGTGTACTGCGTCAGGGCCGCAGCACCGGCAGCGAGGCCACGAGCGTCGTCATCGCCTCCCCACCGGCCCGTCACGGTTGCCGGTGCCGTTGGCTCCGCTCAGGTCCTCGTGCACCCGCACGCTCAGGGCGCGGGCGGCCGCGTTGATGCGTTCCTGCTGTTCGTCTGTGGAGGCTGTTTCTGATCCCCAGGTCTGAGTAGCCTGGGCTTTTACGCTGGCGTGGTGTCCGAGGGCGCCGGGCGGGCCGGGGAGAGGGACTGTCGGGCTTGTGGCGAACGGTTGAGGCCGGGGGCCCGGCCTGATGCCGTGTTCTGTTCCTCGGCGTGTCGGGCCAGGCAGTGGCGTGCGGAACGCCGATTGCGCAAGCGACTGGCGGCCGTGCGGGACGGGGCGGGCGAGGTCGAGTGTCCCGAGTGCGGGGCTCGCTGGGTGGCCGGCGTGGACCGGCGCTCGAACGCCGTCTACTGCTCGCGCCGGTGTGTGGTGAGAGCTTGGAGGCGCCGGAAGGATACGTTCGGCGAACGGGCACAGTGACCGCATCGCGAACGCATCCTGAGTCTCATTCCGGTCAGAGTTGGTCGTTTGTGGTCACGTGTTGTGATGATCTGATTTGCGGTTTGATGCTCGATGGTGAGCGGGTCGTGTCCACGTCACGGACTTCAGCTCCGTGCCCCGGCCCGCATGGGTGGTGAACACCTTGCCGGAGGAGATCGAGAAGATCGGAAGCGTCAGTCAGCACCGCTACGAGCAGATCGTGGCCGAGCTGCGTGAAGTGGTCGAGCAGCAGACCAGGGGCTCGTTCACGATCGGGGACCGCGCGCTGGAGATCGAGCCGATGCGCGAGCGGGGCGGCCAGCATGCCGCGCCGGGTCAGGAGTTGTTCACGGTCCGCGAGACGCTGTTCCGTCTCGCCGAGGACATCGGTCTGGCCTACAAGACGGTGGAAAGTGCCAGGTGGGCGGCATCTCGGTGGCCGAAGGACAAGCGGCAGGCCGGTGTGTCCTTCCGGGTCCACCGGATTCTGGGGCGGATCGAGGATGAGGCCGAGCGGTTCGCGGTCATCGCCAAACCTCCCGCGGGCGGGACGCGGTGGACGGTGGACGAGGCCAACCGGAGGCTGGGACGTCAGGTCGAGCGTCCGGCGTCGCCGAAGGAGAAGATTACCGCGATCCACGCGCTGGCCCGGGACGAGGAAGTCGCCGCGGCGGTGACCACCGACTTCCTCAAGCGTCCGACGGTGGCGGCCAAGGTCTCCAGCGAGGACAAGGCCCGGGTGGTTGAGGAGTTCACCCGGGATGAGGGTGCGGCGGTCACGGCGGTCACCGGTCTGCTGCGCCGGCCGGATGTCGCGTTCAAGGCGATGAGCGACGACACCGCCCGCCACCAGGTCAATCACGCGCAGGTCGAGCGGGGCCGGCAGGCCCGCGATGACTTCGACCGCAACAGCCCGGTCGCCCCGGCGGTCCGTCACATCGACCGGACGGTGGAGTTCTTGGACCTGGTCACGGCCTGCCACTCGTTCGTGGCCGCGGTCGGCCGGGTGGTCCCTGGGCTGCGGGTCCGCACCCTCGGTGAGGACGAGTGCACGATCGTGCACGAGAACGTAGCGAAGGTGCGGGCGACGCTCGACTGGATCGAGCAAGCGGTCGATACGGGCAAGGTCGATATGGACGGCGAGCTGGCCCGCCTGCTGCGAGGCGAGTAGCCTCGCCCCCGCGCCTCGCGGCGCCGGGGCGAGGCCGCGCGGCGGCATGCCGACACCCTCCGGTTCGTGCTGTTCGAGGCCAGGCCCGCGGGGCTGCTGTTCCAGCAACTGGTACGCGCCAGCGGCCTGTCTCCCAGCCAGGTGCGGGCGGGGCTGGCCTGTCTGCGCGACATCATCGCGGAGAACGGCTGGCCGCCGCTGATCTGGACCAGGACCGACGGCTACCAGCTCGGCGCTGAACCGGCCGCTCTCCAGGCATACGAGCGGGCCGTGCTCACCGAGAAACTCACCGAGTTCCGCCGGTTCATCACCGGCACGGTCGCCCCGCATGCCGCCGCCCACCCGCGTGACAAGTGGATCAAGCACATCATCGCCCAGCTCAACTCCATCGAATCCACCCTCGACCTCGTCGTCTCTGCCTGACCCGCCACGAGGGGCGCCCGGCCAGAGGTCGGGCGCCCCCTCCTCGACCGCGCGGAGGGAGCGAAGCCGCCATGCGCCGCCGCAGCTATCCCTCCGACACCACCAACGCCGAATGGGCCCTGATCGAACCGCTGCTGCCCACCCCGGCCTGCGAGACCGACCGCGGCGGCCGGCCGGAGAAACACCCCCGCCGTGAGATCGTCGACTCCATCCGCTACGTCGTCGATACCGGATGCAAGTGGAGGGCCCTGCCTGCGGATTTCCCGCCCTGGCGCACGGTCTGGGGCTTCATGGCGCGCTGGGCCGCCGCCGGGATCATCGGACAGATCCGCGACCAGCTCGCCGGCCGGATCCGCCGTGAGCTGGGCAAAGGACCCCGCGCGGTCGCCACGGTCATCGACTCCCAGAGCGTCAAGGCTGCCGAGACCGTCGGAAAGGACACCCGCGGCTACGACGCAGGAAAGAAAATCAACGGCCGGAAGCGCCACCTGGTCGTGGACACACGCGGGCTACCCCTGCTGGTCATGGTCACCCCGGCCGATCTGCACGACTCCGCCGCAGCGAAGGAAGTCCTCTTCCGCCTCCGGCTTATGCACCCCGAGATCACCATCGTCTGGGCCGACTCCGCCTACGCGGGCAAGCTCGTGACCTGGGCGAAACGGCACCTCAACCTGACGATCAAGCCGGTCAGCCGCCCCAAGGACACCACCGGATTTGTCGTCCTGCCCCGCAGGTGGGTCGTCGAAAGATCGCTGGCCTGGATCATGCACGCCCGCCGTCACGCCCGGGACTACGAACGGCTCGTCCAGCACTCCGAGACCTTGATCACCTGGGCCGCCATCACTCTCATGACCAGGCGCCTCACGCGGCGCCGTCAGGTGAAGCCGACGGCACCGCCCTCGCCAGCGCAGGCAACGTGATCACAACATTCCCGAGGTGTCACCTAACGCCGAGCCGCCGGGAAAATGATGCCGAGGATTCCGCCTACGCCGCTGCCGAGTACCAGGCCGATCGCCATGTTGTCGAAGACGGACAGCCCGAGCATGATCCCAATCGGGATGCCGATCATCGTGCCTACAAAGAACCCTGTGGCAGGGAACGGCGTTCCGCCTTCGTCATTGTTTGTCACACGCTCATTGTGCTGAACACCATGAGAAGCGGGTCTCTCACCGTCCCGATACGGCCAACCCTCGAAAACAGGCACTCACATCGGCAGCGACAGGAGGCGGACCGCCCCAGGAGGCCACGGCACTTCGGCGCCAAGGGGCGTCCACATGGCCGGCAGGGGCATGGTGAGGTTGCCGCCAGGCTGTTCGACTGTGACGTCGGTGGGTAGAGGAGCCCACCCCATCTTTCGGTAGACAGGCATACGATCCGGGCGGCAGAACAGGAGACCGAGCTCCAGGCCCTGTACCAAAGCCTGGGCCATCGCTGCGGACACGACAAGCCTCGCCAAGCCGCGGCCTTGCAGTTCCGGCGCAACGATTACGCCCCCAGGCCGGCCACCCGCAAAGTGGTGCCACCGACGGAGACGGGTACGGCGACCCAGCCAGCATGGGCCACCAGGCGGTTCTTCGCCCTGATGCCGAAGTGCTGTTCCTTGGGGCGCCAGGTCAGCCCCAGAGTGGAGACCTCAAACGGATCGCGGTCGTCCCCGGCGATATCGCGCAGGTCGGCGGGCGTGTACTCCTGGAGAGCCACCACCTGCGGGGAGGGGAGGAGCGTGTGAGTCTCCTCGTCCCTGGGGTCGTCCTGCATGGTTCATCCCTTCTTCGCGGCGTCGACTTCACGCGGCTGGTGATCCGCGCTCGGCCTGGCGGACGGTACGGCGCGGGGACGGCCGGTGACCGCGAGCAGCACGGCCGTCGTCAGGCCGAGCACGCCGGCCGCGAGGAGTTGAACCCTGTAGTCCAGGGCGGCCACCAGGGCTGTGCTCGCGAGGAGGGCGAGCCCGGTCGCTGTGAATACCAGCGTGTTCGTGGTGGCCGGCCGCCACCCGGCGGAGCAGTTCGCCCGGTGTCTCCTTCTGGACCGTGGTCAGGGCGCTGATGAGCGGCCAGGGCAGGCCCAGGCCAATGAGCAGACGGGACCTTTGCCGCGTCACGATCATTTACTACGGGTCGATGCGGGCGGCAATCCCGTCGAGGACAGTCTCCAGGCCGAGTTGGAACGAGCCGTCGAAGTCATCGTTGCCGAGGTCGGCGTGCCGGGCCAACGTGGGGTGGAGTTCTTCTCGGTGATCGAGGTACTGCTGAGCCTGGCGGCGCAGTTCGGCCTCTGCCACGGGGTCGCGCTGGCTGCTGCGCCAGAGGTTCTCCGTGGCGGTGTACCCCTGCACGTAGTAGGTCAGGGCTGCGACGGCGGCAGTGAGCCGGGGGCCTTCGAGTCCGGCCCGGTTGAGCACGGCATAGATGAGTTCGGATCGTGCGAGGGCGTTCGGGCCGAGCAGCGGGCGGGTGGACATCAGGGCGGGCAGCCAGGGGTGACGCCCCATGACGTGTCTGCTCCGGGTCAGCTGCCGGGTGAGAGCTTCTCGCCAGGGCGCGTCGTCGACGCCGTCCAATTCGATCTCGGCGATGACCTCGTCCACGGCGAGGTCGAGCAGGTTCTCCCTGTTGCCGACGTATTCGTACAGCGACATGGTGCCGGCTTCCAGGCGGGCCGCGAGACGCCGCATGGACAGGCCTTCCACTCCCTCGGCGTCCAGCAACGCCACCGCGGCGCGGGTGATCCGTTGTCTGGAGAGGCGAGGCTTGCGGTCGGGCTCGTCGGCGAGCCAAATCGTCGGGGGACGTGGCTGAGGCACTCTTCGCGCTCCTTCCGTACGGCGTACGGAGAATCGTACAGCTAGTTTCGTGGCGGAACTCGGCTTCGGGACAGGGAGGAAGCATGGCCGTAACGTCACAGGCGTGGCTGCGCGATTATGCGCTGTTGGCGCTGCGCGTCAACCGGCAGATGGTGGGGACCGCCACGGGGACGGTGCTCATCTATCGAGGGCCGCAGGAGTGGCGTGTACAGGTGGAGAGTGAAGATCCGCCCTCGGCCGGGCAGCTGGCCGACGACGCCGATGCGCTGCTGGAGCAGATGTCGTTCCCACCCGGTCGCGCCGCGTATTTGACTGCCCATGTCCGGGCTCTGCGGGCGGTCGCCCGGCGGCTGTCGGGCCAGATGCTGCCGCTGCCGGAGTACGCTCGCGAGTGCTTGGGGATCTCAGCACAATGGCTGCCGGAAGAGCTGTTCGAGGATGCTCATGATCGGCTGCACGCTGCGCTGCCACGGGGTGTCGGATCCCTGGCGGAGCGGCAACACGCCTGGCAGGCGGCCCACACGTTGCCGCCCGAGCGGCTGGACCGGCTGCCTGCGCTGGTCGGCAGAGCCGTCGGCGAGACGCGACGGCGCACCAGCGCCATCGTGCCCTTGCCGACGGACGAGGTGGTGCGATGTCGACTGGTATCCGGTGCGCATTTCCGGGCGGCCGGGGAGTATGAAGGCGGGTTGCAGTCGACCCTGCACATCAACAGGGACCTGCCGTTCAACCTCGCCGATCTTCTGTACGTCGTCGCACATGAGGGTCACCCCGGGCACATCGCCGAGTCCCTGCTCAAGGAACGCCTGCTCGTCGAGGAACAGGGCCGCCTCGATCAGCAGGTCCGGTTTATGCTCGGCCCCAGCTTCGTCATCAGTGAAGGGCTCGGCCTACACGCCCAGGACATCGTCTTCCCCGGCGACGAGGCTCAGGCGTGGCTAACTGACAATGTCCTCGCCGAATACGGCATGGCCCCCGACGGCAGCGACTTTGCCGCCATCCATCGCACGCAGAACCTCCTGTTCGGCGTCTGGGCCAACACAGCGCTCCTGGCAGCCGAGGGCCGTCCGGACACCGAACTAGCCGCCTACCTGTCCCGCTGGGCCCTGCTCTCCGACGCCGAGACCGGCGCGGCACTGGCCTCACTACGGGCCACGGGTATGGCCCTGTACGTCCTCAGCTACTTTCACGGCTGGAAACTCCTGGACTCCTGGCTCACCGCTCCCGACCGCAGCGCAAGGGTCCGCTGCCTGCTCACTGAGCAACTCCTCCCGGCCGACCTGCAATCTGCGGACTGACCCAACCGCGAGTGGTCGGGCGCCCACGACCGGCATGCCTTGCGCAGACACCATGGCACGGCACTGAGCGGTCCCTTCGCGGATCCGCGCGTCGCCCACTGCTGGCGCCTGGATTGCAAACAGGTACTGAGCTTGTCGTTTATCTGACGAGGTCGAAACGTTCCTCGAACTGGGTCGCTCACCTGGGCATTCGCCGGACGCACGGGTGGCCTCGGCCTGATCATGTGCTCCATCCAAGGACACACCTGATCAGACCGAGGCCGTGGAGAATAGTGTGCTGCAACAGGGAGACCGGCAGGAGGCGTTCGCGACGCTGTCACGCTTCCGTGGCAACTTCTACGACTGCCTTAACGGGCGTGGGGACGCCCTGTTCGAGCTTGCCGATGCTCTGCTGTGTACGGATGGGCCGGTCAAGACGCTGGTTGACCTGGCGCTCGCACCGGAACACCGCCGTGGTCACGGTGCCTTGTACGGCGGCTTGAACAAGGGGTGCATGGACATAGCCCGACTTCGGCGGACGATCGCCGGGCTGCCGCTGCCGAAGGCGGCGGACGGCCGTCTGGTACTGGCGGTCGACGTCTCACCGTGGCTGCGGCCGGACGCCGCGACGTGCCCGGACCGCTCCTTCTGCCACACCTACGGCCGTGGCGATGCCAAGCACCAGATGATCCCGGGCTGGCCGTACTCGGTCGTGGCCGCGCTGGAGACTGGCCGCACCTCCTAGACCGCGGTGCTCGACGCGGTCCGCCTGGAGCCCGCCGCTGACCTCGCGGCTGTCACGACCGCCCAGCTGCGCGAGGTCGTCGAACGGCTCATCGCCGCAGGCCAGTGGCACGAGGGCGACCCGGAGATCCTGGTGGTGCTGGACTCCGGCTACGACGCCCCGCGCATCGCCTACCTGCTGTCCGGTCTGCCCGTCGAGATCCTCGGCCGTCTCCGCTCTGACCGGGTGATGCGACGGCCGACACCACCACGCGTCTACGACTCCAAAGGCGGCCGACCGCCCAAGCACGGCGGCGAGTTCGTCTTCGGCCGGCCGGACACCTGGGGCGCCGAGCAGGCCGTGACGGTCACCGACACCCGCCTCTACGGCAAGGCGACCGCGCAAGCGTGGGATCGGTTGCATCCGCGGCTGACCCGGCGGGCAGCCTGGATCGACCACGCCGGGCCGCTGCCGATCATCGAGGGCACCGTCATCCGCCTGGTCGTCGAGAAGCTGCCCTCCGGTGGGGTGAACAAGCCGGTCTGGCTCTGGTGGTCCGGCATCGCCGCCACCGAGACGGACATCGACCGCTGCTGGCAATCCTTCCTTCGCCGCTTCGACGTCGAGCACACGTTTCGCCTGCTCAAGCAGACGCTGGGTTGGACAAAGCCCCGGCTACGCGACCCTCAGGCAGCGGACCGCTGGACCTGGCTGGTGATCGCCGCCCACACCCAGCTCCGGCTCGCCCGCCCACTGGCCGTCGACCTGCGACGGCCCTGGGAGAAAAAGACCGAGCCGCACAAGCTCACCCCGGCCCGAGTCCGCCGAGGGTTCCGGAACCTCCACGCGAAGACCCCCTCTCCAGCACGTGCACCACAACCTCCCCGCCCCGGCCCCGGACGGCCACAAGGCTCGAAGAATCGCCGCCCCGCCACCCGTCACGACGTGGGACGACTCCTTGCCACCGGCGAGGCATACGCTCGCCCCGCCCACCATAAGAAAGGCACAAAACCACGGCGTACTGGGCAAGAGACAGGCTCAGCGCAACGGACGTGAGCTTCAATCTCAGAACTCGGCCTTTGCGCCCTACCATGCAGCCGTGTCCGCGTTCATACAGCAGCTTCCCGCCCTCATCGGTGTGATCATCGGCGCCCTCGGCTCGTACTTGGCCGTCATGCGTGGTGATCAAGCCCGTTTCCGTCGTGAGCAGGAGGCGCGTTGGGAGGAGCGGCGGCTGGCGGCCTACACCGACTACGCCTTGTCGCTGAAGACGACTGTCACCCTGACCCGCCGTGTCGCAGCCCACCTTGGCAACGACCCTCACCCGCAGCCCTTGACTCCGACGGAAGCGGCTTCCTACCTGGCAGAAGCCACTGATGTTCGGTCCTCCTCCGGAGAAGCGCTGCTAATGCTCGGCACCCCCGAGGTGGTGCAGGAAGCGCACGGCTGGGCCGTAACGGTCAGTGATTTGGAACACGCTGTGCACACGCGGAGCTGCACCTCCGAAACATGGTCCGCGCTGCTGGAGCAGCAGCGCACCGCACGAGAGAGCTACTACGCCGCGGTTCGGCACGACCTGGCACTCCCACCCGGCCACTCGGGGCGATGGGAATTCCCGCCGACCCAACCCATGTGAAGGACTGGGCATAACCCAACACAGGGCTCCCAGACGGGGTTAAACGACAAGCTGAGATCTTCCGAACCCTTGCAGACTGGCTCGCTGCCATCGAGAACGGAAAGAAGGAGACCGCCCGGTGAGCGCCTCCCGCATGTCGGCCCTGTCGGCCTCGACCCGCCAGTGGGTCACGGACACTTACCTTCAGCTGCTCGCACAACACCCGGGCGAGTACCAGCGCCGCCGGGCCATCTTCGACGCCCTGATCGAAGGCGCTGGCAATGGTGAGCTCAACTCCCTGGAGTACCTGCGGGCCCTGACCGCTCCCGGGCTCGCGGCACTGGACAAGGAGATGGCCGAGCGCTGCATCAAACTCGGCGAGGCCACGCTCGCCGACACCGTGGACACCGCGATCGCCACGACGGCAACGATCTCCGAGGGGACCGGGAGCAGCGACATCATCTCCTGTGGTGGCACGCACGCCGCTGCCCACACAGCGAGCCTTGTTCCCGATCGATGTCATCGACGCCAAGATCAGGGACGTCAAGGAGCGGCTGGCGCGCATCAACGCCGAGCACCGGCGGTTGCTGGAACAGGAGCACGACAGCCGCGAAGTCCGCAAGATGCTCCGGGCCGAGAAGAAGCTCCTGCAAGACGAGCACGCCGCTCTCACCGCGGCGAGGAATCGGACCAAGGCCGCACCGGAAACCGGGAAGGACGAACTGACCAAGCTCGGCCTCGACCCGTACGCGGTCGAAGCCGACGAGACCCTCGAGGTGATGCTGTGACCATGGCCACGCCTTCCACGCTGCTCTCCTCCGCGGCCTGGCACGACTACTGGAAGAACATGGTTCCCACCAACCAACGGGAGCAGCGCCGCGGCGCGCACATCGCGGACATCGTCACCATCGAGGGATGCGTGGTTGAGGTCCAGCACGCAAGCATGTCACCGACCAAGATCGGTGGCCGCGAACTGGACCACGGCCACATGGTCTGGCTCTGGGACGCCCGCTCGGCGTACCTCTCCGGCCAGCTCACCCTGACCGGCGTCCACGCGGGCTTGGTCACCTTCCGCTGGCGGAACCACCGGCGCAATCTGCGCGCCTGCCGCCGCACCATCTACCTCGACCTCGGGTACCTTTCGGGCACCCGGCAGCGCGCGGTCCTCAAGGTTCTCAGCTTCGGAGAGGACGGCATGGGCACGGGACATCTCCTCTCCCACCACGCCCTGCGACTGTGGATGACGTGCGGCATCTCTCCTCGCCCGCTGGAGTCGCTGCCCGACGAAGCCGCCGTCGGAGTGTGAGACACAACGACGCTGAGCGGCTCCAGCGCTGGGGAGCAACCCGTCAGGTGGGAACGTCTCCCTGACAGGCGAAACCGTAGGAGGCGGGCCCGGGCCGGATCGTCCTGCCCGGCCCCGCTGCTCGTTCCCGCTCGCCTGAGGCGGGCTGCCCTATGGCAGCCCGCCTCGACCGAGGAGTCGCCGTGCAAGGCGGCGGGGTCGGGCAGAACGACCTTCCTGGCCCTGCCGCTGGTCAGCCGATCAGCCTTCGGCGCGCCATGGTGCTGACTCCTGTGGTGGCCAAGCCCGTAGCGACGGCTTCGGGCACGGGCTTCTCGGCGAGGAACATGAGGCCGCCCATGACGACGCCGAAGAAGGCGGCCGTCAACAGCACCACTGCGGTGTGCAGCGACAGGAACGGCGGCGACGCAGACGGCAGCCCGGCAGTGCTGGACGGTTCCGGTTGGGCGGGTATGGGGGAGCGCGGGTCCCGAGCCATCGAGAGTCTCCTTGCGGAAGAATGTGCAGGGACTGCGGACACCAGTGGGCGTCTCGTCCGCGGGGGGTTCGCCGCGCGGTCGGCGGTCCTGCTGCGGCTCTCCATCTGAGAGGGTCCCTGTGGGGCCTCGGCCCTGGCCCAGGGTGGCGTGTTCAGCGTAGCGGCGATCGGCGCGTTCGTTGCCCTGGGTGTCTGGCGAGTGATCATCGGTACTGCCTCCGGGGTGAGTTCGGTGGAGCGAGCGGGACAGTGGCAGGTCTCGGGTGCTTGCGTCTCGGCCTCCCGGGATCGGCTTCTTCACCCCGTAGGGCCGGAAGCCGACGCACGGACAGCAGCGGCCGGAAAGAAGATCTCGGCACAGGCATGCCAGAGGCCCGGACCACCTGGTCTGGGCCTGCGCTCCGGTATGACTGTTATGGGTATGGGAGAGGAAAATGTTTCACCTCTACGCCCACCGCATTCCGATCGCGGACGGCTGTTCCACCCGCTCCGGCGACGTCTGCCCCGCGTTGTTCACCAGCGGTGGCCTGCTCCCCACGCGAAGGCCAGATGCTCCGGCAGGGTGTCCTCCAGCTCGCCCTCTCACATCGCGTCCAGGAGGAGCGGGGTACTCTCCAGCCGCTCGCAGATGATCAGACCCTCGGGCTAGCCGCCCCAGGGCATACCGGCCGCGTTCGGCGGGTGCGCTCCCTGGCCCGTACGTGCGCAGCAGCTCCTGAAGCCGCTCGCGGTGCTGTTCGGCGAACGCCTCCAGGCGCTGCGCGTAGCCGTTGCGTTCGTCCTCGCGTACGGCGCTAAGGACGACGGTCAGGATCTCGTCCGACGCCTCGGGGACGAGGAAATCGCCCGGTTCGGTTAAGGCCCACGTGCACCACCGCGCCCCCGCCAGAATTTCCTTCGCGTCCAGCGTCGGAGCCGGTTCATGCGGGGCGGGGGCCGGCTGGCGAAGGTGGGCGAGCAGCAGGGCGCTGGACGCAGCGCGCACGCGCTGAGCGGCGTCGCTGGCGACCAGGCAACTGTGCGAGGGCTTGGGCTGGGACAAGACCGGCCGCCAGGAACTCCGCTTCGTCGTGCAACGCCTGCTGTCGAACGGATGGCTGACCAGCACCGGCCCGGTGCCCTAGACCCTCCGCCCGGGGCCGGCCGCACAGGAACAGGGCATCACTTTGCCCAAGCGCGGAGCCCAGTGAGCCTAACCGAGCGTTAGGTATTGGCCACAGATCGGAACTGAAGGCGGTGGATGACTGAGGTGGCAGACTGGGCAACCTTATACGAACTAATCGCCTTAAAGCAGGCGATGAGAAGTGAAGAAATATCCGGACGATCATGTATAGATCGGTCAGGGGAGTTTTGAGTCAACAGGTGCAATTCCCCTTTACTGGCAGGTACGGACCCATGAAGGATGTCTCCCGTTCCCAAGGCGGGAACTTACGGGAGGGGATTTCATGAAGATCAGCGGTAGATCCGTCACTTTCGCCATCGCGGGCGCAGCCATTGCGGCTGTAGGCCTCGCGGCCCCGGCCACCGCGGACGCGCCTGCAACCGCCAGCGCCGCCACCTCCGGAGCCACCGTCACCGTCCACCATCGCGGGGACGGTACCCAGCCGCCCGCAGAGCTGGGCAACCCCTCTGAATGGGGTGTGGTGACGTTCAAGATGGACGCTTCGGCGAACTCCTTCGGCCCGCTGTCGGAGGCATGCGCCAACTCCAGCGGCGGCAAGTGGTGCTTCGGCTGGTACACAACAACGGTCGGCGGGGAACCCAGAAAGTACTGCTACTCGAATTACGTGCACCAGACGAAGGGGCACGGGTCCACAGCGAAAATGGGCGGTGGCGAGGACTACGATCACGCCGTGGCTGGCCGCGCCTCTAACGCCCACGTCACTGCGGGTTTCGCTTACACCTGCTCTACCTACTACAGCGTAGATTAGGTTCTGATCCCTGCATCAAGCGGTAACTCCTCGGTAAGTTGGGTAGATCAGTGTGCCACTCAGGGGCTGTACGGTCGCCCGCACAGCCTCGGAGTGGCACCACCTCCAACTCGGACTACCCGCTGAACCGGGAAGAGAAATCATGCGCTTTACGTATGCTCGCGTTGTGCCGTTCACTGCGTCTCTCGGGGCGGGATTACTACTTGGCCTAGTGGGTCCCGTGGCCGGGAAATGGGATAATCCCGTTTGTGTCGCCCTGAGTATTGTATTTTCTAGTGGTTGGCCGTGGGCCTGTTATGCATTCCTGGTGGGCTATCTCCGTCGATCGAAAATCGAGTCAGCCTTGCTGTCGTTTTTGGGGTTGGCTATCGGCGTAGCCACGTACTATCTATTTAAGGACATGAACCCCACCATTCCGGACGGAATGGAATCTGCCACCTCCATTCCGGACGGATTGCAACCTGACGCCTCCAGCAAGGGGCAAATTCTCGTGTGGGGAATAGCGGCTTTCGTATTTGGTGCGCCTGTGGGACTCGTGGGGAACGTAGCGCGGACGCCCGGAATTGGTGGCCTTCTGTTCCGCCTGCTTGTTCCATTGATCGCCTTCTTCGAGGCCACTCAGCGATTGAGTACAGAGGCGGACTCGCAGGGTCCAGTTTTTGCCATAACCTGGAACGTAATTCGCGTCGCAGCATGCGTCGTCGCCGTGGCTCTCATGGGACACACCATGTGGAGCTGGCGCGTTCGGCGTAGCCGAGCCGACGGGCGAACGGAAGTTGCCGCGCCTGCACGGCGTCTCTGACCCCTCATCCACAGGCCCGAACGCCCGCGCCCTGTGCCCGGGCCGGAGACTGCCGTACAGGAACCCTTCCGTCTCGACGACCAGCGGCTGGCCGCCTACCGGGCGGGCGAACGTTCTTTGACCACGTCCGGCTCGACGCTCACGCACCCTGTACTGCGGCAGAGGGCTCTGTTCGTCGCGCACGAGATGGCGCGCTGTAACCTTTGACGTGCATCGGCTACGAGAGCCCCAGGTGAGCGCCGGTGATAGAGAGCGGTTATGTCCACCGCATCCCGATCGCGGACAGCTGCTCCACCCGCTCCGGCGACAGCGTCGCGGCCCGGCTCCGCTGGTTCCCGATCCACGCCCCGAGCCGGAGCTCCCGCTCCTCCTGGTCCTCGCCGACGACGATCCGTTCGACGTGCTTTCGGGGCACTCGAAGGTGTCCCTCGCGCTCGTAGAACTGCTGCGCGGCCGTCAAGTTCAGCGCCCATTTGTCGGCCTGCGTACGGCGCGGCTTCGGCTTCTCGTCCTCGGCCGCGGGCTCGATCCCGAGGACCTGCTCACACATCCACTGCTGCACGGTGGTGAGGTTGTCCCAGCCGAGCCGGACCGACCGCACCCACCGGCCAAGGTCCTCGCCCTGGTGCACGACGTCGCCGGGTTCGGTCGGCAGCGGGCGGCCGGCCTCCAGGTGGAGCCGGACGAGGTGGAAGGCCCGCTGCCACTCCACCGGCCAGCTCGGGCACCACGACGGGTCGATGTCCTCCAGCTGCTCGCGCCGCTCGTCCGACAGCGACCCGGCCGACGAATCCACGGGCAGGCCTTCGGCCCGCCGCTGCTCGATCTCCTGCGCCTTGCGGGCGGCGGCCCGCGCGTTCTTCAGCCAGATGCCCACCCGGTAGCCCTGGAAGGTGGCGTCCAGCGGGGCCAGGAGGTGGCCCGCCTCGGCCGCCCACCCGCGCGCCGCCGCGAGACCTTCCTCCCACGCGACGTCGAAGTGGCTCCAGACCATGCCCAGCTTCTCCAGCTGCTCGATGCGGTCCTCGTCCATGTCACCGCGGGCGTAGAAGCGCCGGTTGTCGGCGATCCACTGCCCGAGCGGGAACCCGGCGAGCGAAGCGGGCCACCCCTCGGCCTCCACCGCCTGGTCGTCGCCCCCGGGCACCCGGTAGGTGAAGGGCACCTTCAGGTCGCCGTGCTCGCGGGCATAGAGGACGGCGGCCTCGATGCCGCGCCGCCAGTGCTCGTGCTCGGGGTTGAGGACCCGCAGGTTGATGAACGCGGCCAGCTGCGCCGGGTCGCGCGGCACGGAGAACTTCAGCAGCTTGCGCGCGGACGCCGACGGGCCGCCGGACCCGTTCCCCTCGCCCCGGCTCTCCTGGCCCTGCGCGGCCTTCTGGACGGGCTTGTAGGCGCTGGGGGCCTGCTGCTCGGCGAGCTGCTCCACCACCCGGGCGTCGTGCGCCCTGAGCGCCTCCAGCAGCTTCGCCAGCCCGCCGAATGCCCGGCTAGTGAGCATGTTGTCCGCCGTCTCGCCCGGCCCCAGCAGGACCGGTACCACGAGCGAGGCGACCTTCCCCTCGCCTGGCTGCATCCGCAGCGCGCGGCCGACGGCCTGGACGAGGTCGGGCATAGAGCCGCGCACGTCGGCCCAGTAGACGGAGTCGCAGTTCTTGGTGTCGACGCCTTCGCCCAGCACCTTCACCGAGCCCAGGAAGCCTTTCTCCACGATCGTGCCGTCCGTGGCGATGCCGTCGGTGAACTCCCCGAGGACTCGCCGCCGGTGGTTGGGCTTGTGCTCGCCGCACAGCCAGTCCGCCCAGATCGTCTTCGGGTACAGCTCGGGGTCCGCGGCGTGCAGCTGCGCGGTGCGATCTCTCGGTTTGGTGTCGGTGGTGGTGAGAGTCGGTGGTGGTGTTCTGGGTCTGGGGTGTGTCTGGGCTGGTCAGTGGTGGTTTGTGGGTGGGTGGGTCGCTGTCATGAGGTGAGAGATTGAGGGATGGGATTGCTGTCGTGGGGCTTTAGCGCATGGCAGCTGATGTTGTCTCAGGTTTGTGAGTTCTTACGCGCTGGGGTGGGCTCGGTCGGTGTGATCGTGGGGTGGATCAAGAGGTAAGGGCCGGTCGTGGGCCTGTGCTGCCCAGGGGGTTGGTGGTGCGTCGTCTGCTGGAGCGGCAGCAGGCGGGGGAGTTGTCGACGAGGTATGTGCGTGCGGTCGCCGAGACGGTGGGTGTTTCCGAGCGGACGGTGTGGCGCTGGCTGGAGCAGGCGAAGGCGACCGGGCGGACGGAGGCGCCGGTCCGGCAGGGGTATGCGGTGTCGGACGAGGTGTGGGCGCTGCTGGGCGAGGTGGGAGGGAATGTCGCTGAGCTGCGACGCCGGCTGGCCGCGGCCGGTGGTGCGACGGTTCCGTCGGCGTCGACGTTGCACCGGGTGATCCGCAGGGACCGCCGGGCGGGGCGGGCTTTGCTAGTCGAGCGGGAACCGGCAGTGGCCGGGCCGAGCAGGCTGGATCCGCTCAGCGAGCTGGGCCTGAACGTGGTGGCCGAGAAGGGTGGCGCTGGGCAGGTGTTTCTGCGGGAGCAGAAGCATCTGGCGCAGGTCCCGGTCCTGGTGCCGGGCGCGCAGGTGGTGCACACGTCCGCTGTGCGGTCGGTGCTGCGGACGGTCGCGCACGCGGCTGCGGTCGGGGCGGTCGTGTGCCTGTACGGTGATGCCGGCCAGGGCAAGACTGTCGCGTTGCAGTACGCCCTGTCGCAGCTGCCGCACCCGGCCCGGGTCCGCCGGGTCCATGTCGGTGTGCACCCGACGGTTCCCGAGCTGCGCCGGGTGCTCGCGGACGCCCTGGAACTGGGCAGGCGTCTGCCGCGCGGGGCGGGAGAGGCCGATCTGATGCTGGTCAACGCGCTACGGCAGCCTCGCGTGCTGGTGCTGGACGAGGCACAGCGCCTTCCGGGGCCTGCGCTGGAGTTTCTGCGCGGGCTGTGGGACCACCCGGACACGGACACGGCGCTCGTGTTTGCGGGGGCAGGCAGTGAACGGGCGCTGCGCCGGGTACCTGCGCTGGCCTCTCGGGTGCTGACCTGGGAGCTGGTGCCGCGCCTTGGTCCGCGCGAGGTGGCCACCGTGATGGCTGCCTTCCACCCGCTGTGGGAGGACGTGAGCGAGGACGATGTCGCGTGGGTGGACGAGCATGTGGGACACGGCAACTTCCGGACCTGGGCGAAGCTGACCTCGCACCTGACCGCCGAGACCTATGGCAAGAGCCGGGCGGTGGTGGACCGCCAGATGCTGGAGCGGGCCTGCGCACGGCTCATGGGGCCGCTGTGACTGGCGCAGCCGGGCGGCCGGAACAGGGCGCTTCCCGCTCCGGCGCGCATGGGGAGAGCGGGGACGTGCGGGGAGGCCTGCCTTCTTCCTCCCTGTCGGCGCTGCGCGGCCCTGCCGTGCGCAGGCTGCTCGCCCTGCGGCAGGAACAGAAACTGACGACCCGACATGTACGGCTGATGGCGGACTCGTTGGAAGTGACTGAGCGCACGGTGTGGCGGTGGCTGGCCGCTGCCGAGCGCGATGAAGCCGCCGCTGAGGAGCCCGGGGCGCGGGCCCAGAGCCGGGACCGCTTCTCTGTCACCCCCGAAGTGCGCCGCCTGCTGGCCTTGTGGAAGGGCAACGTCGCGGCGGTCCATCGTGAGCTGACCGCTCGCGCGGCCAGGGGCGAGGGGGGTCCGCCTCCGTCGATTCCGACGCTGCACCGGGCGATCCACCGTGATCTGACGCCGGGGGAGCGGGCCGGACTTGCGGGTGGGGAGCGGGCGGCACGTAAGCACGATGTGTTCCTGGCCCGGCCGCGGGGCTGGCGCAACCAGGTGTGGGAGACCGACCACGTGCAGGCCCCGGTTCTGGTCGACGTTGATGGCAGGGCCCGCCGGCCGTGGATCACCTGGTTCACCGACTGCGCCACCAACGCGATCACCGGTGTCGCGGTGACACCGGTGCATCCGTCGCGGGAGTCGGTGCTGTCCGCGCTGCGTTCCGCGGTCCTGCGCGAGGACCCCTACGGCCCGTTCGGCGGCCTGCCCGAGAAAGTACGTGTCGACCGTGGCAAGGACTTCCTGTCCCGGACGGTAACCGCCGCGTTCGACCTCCTGGACGTGACGGTGGAGGACCTGCCCGCCTACACCCCCCACCTCAAGGGCACTGTGGAGGGGCTGAACCGGGCGGTGGAGAGCATGTTCCTGGCCGCGCTGCCCGGCTATGCCCGCCAGCCGCGTCCCGGCAAACGGGCCGCCCGTCCGAAGGACGAGGTGCTGCTCGGCTTCGAGGACTTCACCGCCCGGCTGCTGGACTGGACGTCGTGGTGGAACACCGAGCACCGTCCGGCGCCGTTGCGGGGCAGGACTCCGCTTGAGGCGTGGCAGGACGATCCCACCCCGCTGCGGGACGTGCCAGCCGCGGATCTGTGGACGTTCACCCTGGAGGACGCCGGCACCCGCACGCTGACCACCCGCGGCATCCGCTTCAGGAAACGCGACTACGTGGGGCCGTGGATGACCGGCCAGGCCGGAACCCAGGTCCGCATCCGCTTCATGCCCCACCACGACCACCGCATCGAGGTCTACCACGCCGCCACCGGCCGCTACCTCGGACCCGCGGACCTGGCCGACCAGGCCACTGAGGAACAGGTCAGCGCCGTACGGCGAGCCCGGGCCGCCCGCAGCCGCCGTCTCAAGAAGGACCTCGAAGCTGCCCAGCGCGAGCGCTACGCCGCCGCTACCCAGGCCGAGCCCCCTCGGCGGCTCGGCGCACTGACCGGTGCACAGGCCGACACCGAACTCGCCCGGAATGCCGGCACCAGCCTGTCGCAGCTCGCGCTGCCGGACGTCATCCCGCCCGCCGCACCCCCGGCCGGCTGGCGTACCCCGCCGTCCCTGGCCGCGCTGACCACGACGGCCCGCCCCGCCCCGCTCCCGCCAGGCCGTGACTCCGCCCCTGCAGTCCCCGACGGCCCGGCCGGACGGGCCGTACCCTCCACCACCGACGAAGACGGAGACGCCTCGTGACCGCGGCCACCTACCAGTACGTCGACCTGCCCGACGCCTCCGTGGTCACCACCCGCGCCCTGCTCACCGCCCGCGAGAACATCCGCGACACCGTCGCCGCCCGCGCGATGATGTGCATCCACGGCGGCGCCGGCTTCGGCAAAACCCTCGCCGTCAACACCTGCCTGCGCGAACTCGAACCCGCCGGCGAGGACGTCCGCAAGATCACCTTCCGGGCCCGGCCCACGGCCCGCGCGGTGCGCTACGAACTGTTCACCGCGCTCGACCTGGCCGGCGAGCCACCGCGCCACCCCAGCGAGTTCGACCGTCTGCTGAAGACGGCCCTGGCCGAACGCCCCCGTACCTTCCTTGTCGATGAGGCCCAGTGGCTCAACGGGGAGGCGTTCGAGTACTTCCGCTACCTGTGGGACGAACCCTCCACCCAGCTCGCGATCATCTTCGTCGGCGGCGAGGGCTGCCACACCGTGCTGCGCCGCGAACCGATGCTCTCCTCCCGCATCTTCATCTGGCAGCACTTCACCCGCCTCACACCCAGCGAAGTCCTCGACGTCATCCCTCTGTTCCACCCCATCTGGGCCGACGCCGACTCCGACGACATCACCTTCGCCGACAGCCACGCCGCACACGGCAACTTCCGCGCCTGGGCCCAACTGACCGCCCACACCCGCACCGCCCTGGCCCGCACCGGCCGCCCCCGCGTCGACCAGGAACTGCTGCGCTGGGCTTTCAGCCGCCTCGCCTGACCACCACACCACCATGCCCCTCGCCGCGCCACCGCCGCCCGTCACCGTGGTCATCGACCGCCATGACGACGCGATCCACACCCACACCGCCCTGGCTGCCCACCACCCGCCGTCCGGCAGGATCACCCTGCACCCCGGCCCGGGCACCACCAGCGAAACCGGCCTCGCCCATGACCTTCTTGCCGCCCTGGGCAAACCGCCCCTGCTCCCGGGCCGCTTTCCCGGCGGCCGTCAGCCCGCCTGGGAAGCCGCCACCGCCTGGATCACTGCCCTGCCCGTCACCCGGCTGACTGTCCTGCGCGCCCACCGCCTCACCGCCCGCCGCACTATGCGCCTCCTGGAGCTGCGCGCCCTCACTGGCACCCACCTGACCCTGGTCTGCCACCGCCCGCACCTTCCTGCCGCTCTGCACCAGGCCCTGCGGACAGTCGACTACTCCGTCACTGCCGACTTCGAGGCAGCCCGCCGCCACTGCTACGGCACGTCTATCACCGAACCCCCACCTGCAGACGAGTCCGCCGGGCCGGCCAGCCGGTGGCTCACCCTGCCCGCACTGGACCGCCTTGTCTCCTACGACAGCCCCCGCCCCTGCACCGCCCCGTGCACGCCGCCCCCGATCATCTGGCGGCACCGCCCACCGCCCGTGCCTCTCACCGCACACACCGCCCAGAAGGTCGCCCACCGGCTGCACGCGGCGACCGCACATCCTCGCCTGGCCGCGGCCGTCGCTGCCGCGCTGTTCACCAGCGCCTCCCTCCAGCAACTCGCCACCGCCCGCCCCCGCGACTACGACGATGCTGCGGCCACGCTTGCCCTGCACGACCGCGCCCGCTACACCGACGGCTGCGCCACCCACCCCGTACCATCCTGGGCCAGCGTCTTCCTGCGGGCCGCGGCCTGCTTCAGCCGGCTCGTCTCTAACGAGGACCAGGAACTGCTCGCCGCGCCAGGTGACCGTGCGCACCTGCTGCGCGGGGCGGAGACAGCCAGGCTGCGCCCGCCCCAGCCGCCCACAGCCCGCCGCAAAGGCCCGGTCGGCCGTGTGGAGTGGGACTGGCGCGAGCGGCAGGAAGCCGAGAGGTACGAAGCGATTCCGGCTGGCCGAGCCAGGCCCTCACGACGCTGAACACCCTGACGTGGTCACGCGCGACCAGGCTCAGCCGATGGAGAAGTCAGCGAACTCGACGTCGCTGAAAGCTACGTGCAAGCCGTGGGCCCGGCGGCCCCACTCGCGAAAGTAGGCATGCCCCAGCGCACGGGCGAGGATCACCGTCTGCTGCTGCTCACCAGCGCCGGCATCCCGAGCGGCGAACAGCTCCCGAGCCACCTCTCCCGGCAGATCCTGGGTGATCCACCGCACCCGCGGATCATCCGAGGAGCCTGCAGGAGCCGCGAATCCGAATCGCGCACGGGTATGGAAGACGAAGCCCTCCGCCTCTGCCTGGGCGCGTCGACGGGCCCGTATTCGGGGCTGCCACCGGGCCAGGACCGCTTCCTCGATCGCCTGCACCTGCATCGGACCCGGTGGACGACGCACTCCCGGCTTCTTTGTCACCCACCGCTGCACGGTGCGCTGCGATACCCCCAGCACGGTGGCGACCCGCCGAGTGGAACCACCGTGTGATGCCAGCAGAAACCGCAGGCGGGCCTCGGTGCTTGCAGGAACGGGCCGGGTGCGTAACGCGCGCTCCAACCCCTGCTCGATCTGTCCCACATCCGCCTCTCGAAGCGGCCAGCCGCCAGGCCGGCATCTGCAGTCCGTCGTGTCAGTCCTCCCACGTCGCCTGCCCCTGCCTGCCCGTTCTTGCATTCTCGGGACAGCACTGGCTGCCGCAAGATATGAGCTCTTGGACGAGCACCGGCGACAAGCCGACGGCACGGGTCACGCGCCGACAGCGCCACCGCCCTGGTCGCCCGCATCTCCGGCGAGGGCGAAGAGCCGGTATCCTGCCCGCGGGGCTGACGCCCTGGGCTTCGCCGACGCCCCACACCGCACCCGGACACCCACACTGCCCGGACCACTGGTGGAAGGTCTTCCGGGATCGACGGACCGCTTGACGAGCACCTTGAGGATCCATCGAGCCGGGGTTGCCGTGTGGGGGCGAGGACCCGGTGCCGAGAGGACCCGTCCATGACCAAGCGCACCACCGAGCAGCAGCGCGCCCGCGAACTCCAGCGCACCGCACGCGAGCAGGGCACAGACCTCAGCTACCACGAAGCCCTCAACTGGGTACGTGATGCCGCCGAGGCGCAGGCCAAGTTTCCGGGCAAAATTGCCGTCCCTGTGCCGCACGATCACTGCGTCATGATCTTCGAAGCGGACACGGACCCCGAGTACCTCCGCAACGCGATCACGCCGCTTTCCGCAACCGAAGTCGAGCTCCGTAACGAACTCCTCCAGCGGAGGAACGCTCTGATGGACGACCGCTCCAAGGCGGAGATCATTGCCATGATCCTCAGGAGGTGGCGCTATCCGGGCGAGAATCTCGCACGCTGGACCAAGCAGGAGCTCGCCAACGAGCTGGTGGACGGCGAGGACGGCCGCGAGCGCTACGAGGCGTACGGGCGGGTGGCACTGCACAACGGAAAGCCAATGTCCGGCTCACGCTCCCTTTGCGGAGGCGTCGGCTGCTTCGGCCACGACAACGCAACGCCCTGGCCGGAAACCCGCGCACGCTTCCGCGCCCATGGGCCCTGCATCGACGCACAGTAGACCGAGCAGCCCTTACGCCCTCGCCCATTCCAGACCGAGGCCGGCGAGGGCGGCGAGCTGTTCGGAGGTGAGCTTCTCCCGCCTCGATTTAGTGTTCGAGATCCACACTCCCAGTTTCACCGGCACTGGCTCCGTCTCGCTGTCTACCACGATTTCCTCAGCGTGACCGCGCGGCACGGGCCGGTCCGCGCCTTCCCGTTCCACCCACTGTGTGAGGGCCGCGAGACCGCGCTGGAACGCCTGCTGCGCCTTGCTCGGCCCCTTCTCCGTGCTGCTCGCCGCCGGAGCTGAGACCGGGGCCGGGGCGGGAGGCGGCGCCTGAATGCCCAGTGCGGTCAGCCGGTCCTGCTGCTCGGTCGACAGCTGCGCCCAGGTGCCCGGTTCCTGCTGTCGCCACCTCCAGGTGCCGATGTCGTCGCCGTCGTAGACGACGCCTGGCGCGATGTAGGGCAGGACGCCGTCGGCGTCGACCAGGTCCGCAAGCACCCGGTAGTGGCGCTGCCAGCTCAGCGGCCACGGGCAGTCCCAGTCCGGGTCGATCTCGGTGAGCTGCGCCGCGCGTACGGCGGCACGCTCGGGGTCCTTGCCCAGGCCGTTCTTCGCGCCCTTGCGCCGGAGGTTGGCCATGTGCTGCCCGATGGGCACCATCGCCTCGCCCTCGCCCCACACCGCGTCCTGACGCGGCGCGAGATGCCCGTTGGCCTGCCAGTAGGACCGGAGCGCGGCGAGTTTGTTCTCCCACGCCTCCTCGCCCGGTTCCCAGAGCATCCCGGCCTCCGGGGCGTCCAGCAGCGTCTTGCGCCGCTCCTCTAGCTCCCCGGCCCGCAGCGCCTTCCGCTGCTGGTGCACCCACCGCCCGAGCGGGAAGTCCTTCGTGACGCCGACCTCGACCTCAACGTCATACGGGACGGCGTAGACGCCGGTGATCTCGTTCTCCGCGCGCCATCGCAGCAGGGCCTGGTAGCCCTGCAGCCACGTCAGCGATTCCGGCCGGTAGACCCGGGTGCGCAGGAACGCCGCGATGGTCGCCGCGTCCCGGGGAGAGGAGAAATGGAGCAGGGCCGACTCGACAGCAGCGTCGGTGTCGTCCTGCTCCTGGTCCTCGCCGTCGCTCTCGCCGCCGGCCCCGACGATCCGCCCGTCCTCGTCACGCTGCACGTGGACCTTGCGCTTGCCGCTGGTGAGCGCGCGGGAGGCGAGCTGCTCGACCAGACGCTCATCGTGGCTGCGCAGGCCCTGGAGCACGGCCACGAGCGGCTTGAAGCTCGCGGAGGCGACCATGTCGGTCGGGTCCTCGTTCGGTTCCAGGAACACCGGCACGATGATCCTGGCGACCTTGGTGGAGCCGTCCTTGTTGAGCCGCAGCGCGCGGCCGATGTTCTGCACGATCTCCACCTGCGAGCCGCGGGTGTCCGCGAAGCAGATCGAGTCGACTCCCCGCTCGCCGGTGATGTCCACGCCTTCCCCGAGAACGCGAACGCTGGCGAGGAAGGCACGGTGCACCCTGCGTCCGGCCGCGTCGATGCCGTTGGCGAACTGGCGCAGGACCTCGCGCCGTTCGCTGACGGTGTGGTCGCCGCACAGCCACGCCGACCAGACGCGGTCCGGCGGGACGTGGCGGCTGGCCTCCAGCTCATAGAACTCCGCGTCGATCGAGGACGCGGGCAGCTTGTCGGCGGCGGCCAGGTCCTCATCGGTGGCGTCGTTCATGTACAGCTCGGCGGCCGCCTCCGGGAGCTTGTCCGCGAAGGCCGCCGCTTCCTCGACCTTCTGGTGGAACGTCATGACCGTACGCAGGTTGTACGCGGCGGCGTGCTCCAGGAGTGCGGTCTGCAGGAGCGCCAGACGCCGGCCGCGCCGGGCCTCTTCGGACTCCCCGACGACGGGGGAGGGGTCGCGGATCTCCAGGACGTCGATCTCGAATCCGGCGAGGATCTCCCGCTCGATCGCCTCGCTCAGACCGAGCTCGGAGAGCCACGCGCCGTAGGTGCCCTCGGGGTCGTCGGCCATGGTCGCGATCTCCGCCTCCTGGCCCTCCGCGCCCCTCTGCGGGCGGGCCGCGGCGAGGATGCGCGGGGTCGCGGTCAGGTAGAGCCGGAAGTCTGCCGGGATCCGCTGGTTGTCATGGATCGCCGCCCACGGACGACCAAGATCACCGGGGGTTCCGTGGGCCTCATCCACGATCGCGAGGTCGAAGCCGTCCATGCGCTGGCCGTAGAGCCGCTCCCCGCCCGTCAGAGCGGCCTCCAGCGGCCCGCGAACCTTCCGCTGGTCCTCGGGTGCGTCGATGTCCTCGCGGTCCACCAGCGAGGCGTACGTGGCGAACACGACCACGGGCCCGGACCCGGCCCACAGGGCGAGTCGAATCGGGTTCGTGGTGGTCCGCACCCCCAGCGAGTTCAGCACCGCATCGTTCTCCAGCGAGCACACCGCGACCATCGGGGCCCGGTGGCCCACCAGGCGCCACGCCTGGGCGGTCTGGGCGAGCAGGTCCAGGGTCGGGACGGTCACGAGGAGCCGGCCGTCCGCGAACGACTCCAGCGCGCACGCGGCGGCCGTGATCGTCTTGCCCGAGCCAGTCGCTGACACGATCGTGCCCCGGGCACCCTGCGGGGGCACAGATGACCTTGCAGGGAATCCCACCCACTTACGAAACGCGGAGCGCTGATCTACCTGGTGTTCCTTGAGCTGAATCGCTGACATTCCCATGCCTCCCCGAGCGCTGAATTCCTGTGGTCTTTCAGAGGGCCGCGTGCGGAATGCAGGCCGCGCCCAAGTCGTTCCAGATCGACGCATCCGCCTTGTGCCAGCCACCCGGCTTTCCGTCCTTGAACGGCGGCTTGTCGTCCGGGTCGTAGTGACCGGCATCGAGCGTGCAGACGATGACGTCCCCGTCCGCGTTCCGCGTCCGGGCCGTGCACAGACCGTCGGCCTCGCCCAGCGCATCCAGCACCCGGCGCCGCGCCGTGGTGTGCGGATACGTGCGCGGCAACACGTTCTCCCGGACGAACCACTCCAGCCGTACCAGGTCCGCCCGCTCACGCTGCCTCACGTCCGCGATGTGTACGGCCAGTTCAGCAGCCCCGGCCGACCGGCCGCCGCCCCGCGACCACTCCCGGTCCGCGATGCCCACCAGGGCCTCGCTCACGGCACTCACGCCGACATCCCAGCCGTCCGCGAGCAGCGAGCCCCGAGAGGCCGGCGCCATGCCGTCCAGCTCCACCACCTGGCACTGCACCCCGGCGACCGCCCCGGCCACCGGTCGTCCGCCTCGCTCGCGGGCACGCTCTGCGCGCCTCCAGGAGCGCGAACAGCCTCAGCCGGGCGTTCACGCCCGCAGTCTGGTACTGCGTCACCCTGCGCAGAGAGTCACTGCTCAGCGCGGGATCGGGTCCGGTAGATTCGTGATGACCGGTCATCTGCGGTCGTTCCTCTCGGAATTCCGGGGAGGTTCCCGGGTGGTTGGGGGATGTCTCGTGTTTCCGCCAACGGTACATGCTGCATCAGTCTGATGCACGCGGTACACTGGAACCCACCCGAACGAGCGACCCCCGCCTCTCGTAGTCAGCCGGGCCCGCGTCAGCGGGCCCAGACGGTTCTGGAGGCGCAGCCGGAAGGACCGTCAGGCGGGGGAGCGCAGCGGACCCGCCGGGTAGTGCGGAGCACTACCCAATTCTCAGAGTAGCAGCGGGTGTTGTATGGCGAAGCTGGAGCGCAGCGGGCTTCGCCAGTTCGGGGCGAAGCCCCGAACTCGGGTCGCGATGCGACCCGTTGAGCGAGCGAAGCGAGCGGGCGGACC
>NZ_JBVIVI010000022.1:0-62336 GCF_055595765.1 Streptomyces sp. NPDC040405 | reverse complement strand
ACCCACAAACCACCACTGACCAGCCCAGACACACCCCAGACCCAGAACACCACCACCGACTCTCACCACCACCGACACCAAACCGAGAGATCGCAGCTTACGCGTACCGCTTTCCACTTCGGGTGGGCAGCTTGTGCCCGGAGCGGTAGCGGGAGCCCGGCGCTTGCAGATGTGCCGTTTCCCTCTGAGGACGTGGTGGAGTTCTTCCAGTCTCTCGCAAACGAAGTGGGAACCAGGCCCGGCCCTCAGCTTGGTCAGGAAGTGCGCTACTTCGGATCGGTCCGTCGGTGCTACGGGGACTACTTTTGGATCATGGGCATCTCCGAGATGGCCGATTGCGAGGGGCGGGCAGAAGCGCTCTACGTTCTGGGCAAGTGGACGGGCAGGGGATTCCGACGCGTCCTGTCCGGGGTGCATGGCTCCAGCTTCAGGCCCCTGGAGGGTTTCCACACGGTGAGCTGGATCCGGTCGTAAGCGGCTAGCGACCAGGGGCGCAGCTCGGATGGCTGCGCCCCTGGTCGGAGGGGGGGGTTAACACTCTCCCATCTTCCACTATTATGGATGTTGTTCGGGCTGGTACCCCGAACACGCCGAAGCATCAACAGGAAGGCAGCAGCATGACCCAGCAGGTCACGGAGAACGCCGTCAGCCGTACGCCCCGCACGAGCACCCGGAACGCCGATCTGTCCGATCTGGCGCGCATGTTGAAGGACCAGAACAGCCGGAAGATGGACGTGGTCGCTACCGCTTCCAGGCTCACCGTCACGGGCGGGAACCTGATCATGAGTGGCGTCGAGCCCGCCATGACCCGCAGCGGCAAGACGTTCATGTCGGATGGCGCGTACCGGCCGACTGGCGTTGCGGAGGAAGGGTTCGCGGCGAAGCTCGGTATCCCGGTCGGGTATCTGCGGCGCATGCGTGCGGAGAACCCGGCCCTGTACGACATCAACCTCTGTGGATGGCTGGAGCAGGACCCGGGGCGCAAGTTCCTGGTCCGCGCGTTCCGTGGCGACACCGGGAACGGGGGTACGGGCGAGGGAGTGGCCCGAGCGTTCCTGTCCGACAGCTACAAGCTGATCGATAACTTCGACATCCTCACCGCCGCTCTCCAGGGGGTCGAGGAGTCCGGTCACCGCGTGGACATCAGCGGCTGCGATCTGACCGACCGGCGGATGTATGTCCGCGTCGAGTCGGAACAGGTGGCCATTCAGGCCCGGGAGCTGCTTCGGGGGTACCGCTCCCCCTTCACGGGCGAGACGGGTGATCAGCTGCCGATGATTTCGGCGGGATTCGTCATCTCCAATAGCGAAGTCGGCGCGGGGGCGTTCAGCATCACCCCGCGCGTGGTGATCCGAGTGTGCCGGAACGGTCTGACGATCGGGAAGGACGTCATGCGAGCCGTTCACATCGGGGGCAAGCACGATGAGGGAGTCGTGAAGTGGTCCGACGCCACGCGCGCCCGGGAACTGGAGCTTGTGGCGTCCAAGACCACCGACGCAGTGCGGGATTTCCTGTCCCCTGCCTACGTCGAGGCCAAGCTCACCGAGATCGAGCGAGAGGCCGGTAAACCGATCTCGGATCCGGCGCACACCATCGAGGTGGTGTCCAAGGAACTCTCCTACTCCGGAGCGGTCCGTGAGTCGATCCTGAACCACTTCATCAAGGGTGGCCAGCCCACCGCAGGTGGCGTCATGCAAGCGGTCACCTCGACGGCGCAGACACTCGCCGATGCCGACGACGCGCACGAGCTGGAGGCCACGGCGCTGCGCGCGCTCGCGGCCGCCGCTCGGGCCGCCTAGGTCCATCCCCCTGCCAGGGGCTACGCCTTCCCGCTCCCCCTCGGGGCGTAGCTCCTGGCGCCCGCCCGCACGGGCCCGGTTGGGTCCCCCCGCCCCCGGGCCCGTGCGGGCCCCAGCCAGGCCGGTCCGACCGGTCTGCTCGGGGCCGGCGGGCCGCGCCCGCTCAGGGCCGACACCGGACCGGACCCTCGCACCGAGAGGAACTTCCCCATGAGCACCGTCACGCCGATTGTCTGTATCAAATGCCGCATCGGGCCTTACGCGCGGCTCCGAGCCATGCTGTACGCCTGCCAGCGATGCGGAGCGCAGCGGGCCGCCGTCCAGTTTGATCTGGGCTCTGGGGAACGGCTCACCATCAAGGAAGGCCGGTTGTGCGTGCAGAGGGAGGGCCCCGCGCCCGGTACGTTCAGGGTGGAGCTCACGCACGGCGTCCAGGCGCCCTATGCGCGCGCGACTTTGTACCGGGCACTGCTCAACGAGCACGGGCCGTTGATCCAGCCTGAACAGGTCGAGATCGCGATGCGGTTGCGGGAGACGCTGTTGACCGACCGTGGCCCCTGGTCGCTGACGTGCTCCGAGCTGGGCACGCTGGCGGTGGCGCTCCGATGGCGACGGGCCAGGCGCAGGGGGAACATTCCTCCGCAGATTGACCGTGCCCATCAGGCCATCAGCGAGGCCATCGCCAGCGTCCACGAGAATGCACTGCGAGCGACGCAGGAAGGCAAATGAGCAGGTCAGAGGGGGATTCACTCCCTCACATCTTCCACTATTATAGAATGTGGCAAGGCGCTCCACTCTCCACCCGCCGGTCAACCACCACTGGGAGTTACCCATGCCGGAAAACGCCGGACCCGCCCTCGACCAGGCACTGATCAAGGCTGCTCACGCCCGCGCAGACGAGACCCTGGCCCAGCTGCTGTCCGTCGCGGGCAACGGACCGCACCAGCTCACCTGTGCGCTCACGGAGCCGCTGACCACCGCCCAGGCCATCGTCATGGTCTACTCCGACCTCGGCATCATTCCGATGTCCGCCCTCGGCATCCCGATGTCTGCCGATGACGATGACGGGATCGTCATGGTGATGGCACTGGTCACCTACGCATTCGCGTGGCCGGAGACAGCAGGTGCCGGAATCCTGCTGAACAGCCCCCATCTCGACGGAGGCTGCACTGTACGCGGCTGGACGGTGCACCGGGGCGAGGTGACCCCGTTGACCGCGGACGAAGCGCGGGCCGCCTACTGCACCGACGCGAACACCGGCGACCAGACCGAGCCGAAGCCTGATGTGGTCTTCGAGGACGGTTTCCCCGTGAGGCCCCCGAACCTGTCGCCGTGACGGTCAGTACCCGCCGGAGCCGCCCGAGCATCTGACGCCCAGCCCACCCGGACGTCGTCACGACCCATCACGACGTCGTAACCAGCACACCGCGCGCGGGCCCGGTCGATTCCACCTCACCGGGCCCGCACGGCGGCACCGGGCCCAGCCCAGCCAACACGAAGCCAGGAGGCATCAAGTGCCCACCACCGGCCCCGATCTGTGGATGTACCGTGCGCCGAACGCGTCCCCGGTCACGGCAGAGGCAGTATCGGCGCACATCGCCGCGACCCCGGCGGGCGAGGTGCCCGCGATGCTGCGGCAGTGGATCAAGCCTGCGGTTCCCCTGACCCTGTACCCCTCGACGTTCGTTGGGCGCGATTACGTCGGTGGCGACTGCCTGCTGACCACCGAAGGGTGCGACGCCGCCCCGGACGCCGATCCGGTGTTGACGGTACTGCCCCCGAGCTACCTCACGTCGAACGCCGCCTGCGTGGAAGACCTCAAGGCGTACGCGATGGCGCAGGGGCGCAGCGAGGCGGACGGAGCAGCCTTCGCGCGGTGGGTCATGGCGTCGGACATCCTCATGCTCGGCGATTACGAAGGGGTCTATGCGGCATGGACGTTGGCGCTCACGTGCACCATGACCGCTGCGCGCGCAGTGCTCACGTGCCAGCGGTGGCACGGCACCGCGCTGAGCCTGGTTTGCGGGTGCGGGCAGGATCACACCGGCACCCCATGGGACCGCGTCGCGGTGTGGGACGACGAGGGGTGCCACTACTTCCGCCTGGACGACGTGCCCATGGGCCGGATCGCCGACGTGATCGCGCATTGGGGATACCGGGTGACGGGTGAGTGGTCGGCGATTCGGTACGGCAGCGTCGTACGGCATGCGCCGGTTGAGCCCATCAGCAGTCCCGAGTGAGGCTGCGCCTCTGTCACCGGCACCAGCCCGACCAACACCGAGCCAGGAGGATCAGTGCTCACCATCACCACCGCGTCCGGTACGGTCCACGCCACGCCGTCCGAACCCGATGAGACCGGCGCTGTGCTCTATAGCCTCACCGGTCCGGTCACCGGCATGGTGCACGTGGTCGCGACGCACGACCCACGCCAGTGGCACAAGTTCGACGCGGTCCGTATCACGCTCGGCTCCGTCGAAGGACAGCGCCATCTCCCCGTCGGCCCGCTGCCCACCATCCGCCAGCGCACCTATGAGGGCATGGTGGTGCGGATACTGGAGCACTCCGCCGAGTCCACCGACGGGTGGTACTGGACCAGCGGCTTGACCGACACAGACGACCGGATCGCGCCTCCGCAGGCCACCACGACGATCCAGGCGATCATGCGCGCCTGCGGACAGCACTACGCGAACCGCCCCGACCTTCCGTGGCTGTTCCGGCAGGCTCATCGGCGCGAAGCTCCCGAACGGCTCGCCTGGTTGCACCGGGAGATCCCGAAGACCACCGCCGAATGCGCGCGGCTGCATCTGCAGGCCGAGCAGTACCGGATGGAGGCGCGCCAGTGCGCGCGGCTGTGGTGGGCACTGGCTGGCCTGTACATCCGCAGCCTGTCGCCAGCGCTGGCCTGTCTGCTCGCGGACCGGTGGGAGAATCTGGCCCATCGCGCCGCGTACCTTCCGCGATGGGCGGAGGTCTGCAACGAGTGCGCGCTATCCGAACGCAGGCGCCTTGACCACTACCTCCAGGAGGAGGAAGGGCTACGTGCCAAGTGGATCTGGAACGGGAACGCGTTCATGTACGGAACCGCCGCCGCCCATGGCGCCGTCCCGGAAGCGGGTCCGTCCTCAGCGTCCCTGCCGGGGCCCGCTGCTCCGGACAGGTCGGCGCTGGCCTGACCAACCCGTGCCGGCCAGCCCCACGACCGTCCGCGCGAACGGCAGCTGTGCCCGCTCGTACTCCACGAAGTGGGGGCGTCCGGCCTCATGCCGGGCGGGCACCGCCAGTCCCCCATCGACCGGAGAAACCCCGAGTCGGTGGGTGTGCGGCGCTCGCGAACCACGCCTTGAAGGGAGTACGCCGTGAACGAGACGCGGAGCATCGAAGACCAGGCCGACATGGACCAATTCGCGGAGGAGGTGGCGCAGCTGCTGGGTTGTCAGTGCCGCGTTGAGCCGCAGCGGCACTACGCGTCGACCGCCACGCGGATCGTAGACAGTGACGGCCGCGCGCTGGACCTGGTGATGTGTGATGACCGTCGTGTGTGCGTCTGGGCGCAGCTGCCGGAGGACACTTCGATGACGTCTCCGAGTATCCGGGTGAGCGCGCTGACGCCGAAGCACGTCGCAGATCACATCCGGCGCAGGCTGCTGCCCCAGCATGCCGAAGCTCTGGAGAAGGACGCGGCCGAGAAGGCTGCGCGGGAGTCGGAGCAGCGGGCCCGGGGCGCGGTGGCCGAGCGGCTGGCGAGTCTGATTCCGGGGGCCTACATCACCGCAGGCTATCCGGGGCCCCGGGATACGACGGTGAGTTTCCATCGGCGGGCGGGTCCTGGAGGCTTGGCGTTCACGGGCAGCATCTGGGTCACGATCGGACCACGGGGTGACTCGGTCGAGCTGGAGATCCATGCCTTGCCGGAGGAGACCGAGCACGCGTTGCGCGGGTTGGCGTCCCTGGGTGGCTGGTGCACGCGGGAAGGCGTCGCGGCGGGGTAAATGCCCTGGTCAGAGGGAGGGTTACCCAAGCGACATCTTCCACTATTATGAATATTGTCGGGAGAGCGGGACCGCTGCCTGCCCGCTCTCCCGGCATCCCGACCGGATGCGGAGGACTCCGATGCCATCGCCAGCAGAATGCGCCCGGCACGCACAGGACGCTCTCGATCACTTCCAGAAGAACGGTGGATGCGACACCGCGTGCAGCGTCGACCACCGCTCTCTCCGCGCGGTGGAGGCGCAAAGCTCCTACGCCGAGGCCATAGGCCGGAAGGATGCTGCCGCCGGAGAGATCACTCGGGACCTGCTCACCGATCTCTTCCATCTGGCCGACGAACGGTCGGTCCCGCCGGACGAACTCCTGAGGGCCGCTGAGACCGACACCCCGGAAGTCGCGGGGACCGCGAGCGACATCGTGCGCCTGGTCCAAGGACTGCGGGACACGACAAACGACTGGGCGACCGTGACCGACTGGGCCCGCTCGTGCCACGCCGAGGAGACCGGAACCGGCTGCTGACCTGCTGCCGGACCCGTCGCCAACACGGGAACGGCGCCCGACCATCCCCCTCTGGAGGGACCCGTGATGCTCCGCATCCTCGGCGCCCTGGCGCGCCGCATCCGGATTCGTGTCCACGGCGCGATCCCGGACCGCCCGGCCCTTCCGCCGACCGCCCGGATCCAGCTCCCGGACGCGACCGGCGAGGAGGCAGAGACCTACAACCGCACGCGCGTGGCAACCCCCGTGGCCCTGCACCTGTACCGCATCGGGTACCGCGAAGACGTCTCCGAAGAGGCGATCACCGTCGCGGTGCAGGCACTGGGGTGGGTGAAGGCGTCGGGCAAGACCCGGGCCGCCGTCCGGGCCGCGCTGGGCGTGCTCACCGCCGACCGCCGCATTACGCGCGGTCGCTGATCGGCTTCGAGCGGCCCGCCGCCACGGCACCCTGCGCCCCCCCCCTGTGCCGCATGTCCCAGTCCACCGAGCCCAGCTCGCCCCGCTCCGCTCAGGCACCCAGGACCACACCACGACCAGCCGGAATCAGACTCAACCCCGATTCAAGGAGAACCGCCATGCCCCAACGCGATGTCCCCCGGTCCGGCCTCTACGTCGGCCGAGGCACCACGAGTACCGCAACCAAGGCAGCAGCCATCGAAGCGCTCACCGCCCGAGGCTGGGAAGCCGGGCGCGGACTGTGCCTGAGGCCGACCGACGTGTCGCCGGACGAAATCCTGATCGCACCCGTCATCGGCGAGGACGACATGATGCCCGGCTCCGGCTGCGGCGTGTGGGACGGGCCGCACGACAAGCGCGCCTGGTGGCTCGCCGCCGACCGGCTGAAGCGCGACATGCTCGACGCCGGATGGACAAGCCACGGCGACACTCCGCACGGCACGTACTTCAAACGCCCGGCACCTGCGGCGGTGCAGCAGCTCACTTCGGACGGCGCCGCCCTGTCCTCCGCGCCGCCCGGGGCGTCGGCCCGGTTGCTGGCCATCGCTCAGGACATCGGTGTCACCGGCGAGATGCTGAGCAAGGCGGTGCTGAAGGCCGCCCGAGCGGGCATGTCCGACGCGCCGGACGGTGACGCCGCCAAGCTGCCGCGCGGCCAGGCCGAGCAGAAGGCGAAGTCCGTCAACGATATGGGGATGGCCGCGCAGCTGGTGTTTCTGTATGAGGGACACGTGAGCGAAGCGGCGTTCCGTTCGTTCCTTCAGGAACTGAGCGCGGCCTGACATGCCTTGCGGGAGGGGGTATTTCCACAGGTCAGGTGGGGGTTCCCCCTCCCACATCTTCCACTATTATGAATGTTGTCGGTCGGAGCCGACACCGCCAACCATCAACAGGAGGCACCCGTGTCCACCAAGACTCCGCCCCGCCCGCCTTCCACCAAGGCCACTCCGTCCGCGCCGACCACGCCTCCCGCACACGAGCAGGAACAGGAGCGCCGGATCGTCCAGCTCGACCCCGCCGCCATCGTCCGGGACGAGTACAACGCCCGCACGACCGACACCGAGGCGGACCCCGACCTGATCGCCTCCGTCAAGGCACTCGGCGTCGAGGAGCCGATCAGCGTCCGCCCGCGCCCCGACGGCACCTACGGAGCCTTCAAGGGATGGCGCCGCGCCCAGGCGCAGCAGATCGCCAACGCCGCCGCCAAGGAGGACGGGCGGCCGGAGCGCACGATCGCCGCGTTCGTCCGTACGGACTTGGTAGACCGGCCCGGGTGGACCCGCTTCCTGTCCCTGACGGAGAACAAGAACCGCGAGCAGATGAACGAGCGGGACACCGTGCAGGCCGTCGAACTGTGCCTTCTCGACATGAGCGAGGTGGAGCAGAAGGACGCCTGCCGGGCGCTCGGGCTCAAGCGCGGTGCGGCCAAGGCAGCGCGCCAGGCTGCGCAGCTCAGCGACGCCGCGCTGCGCAGTGCCTCCGCCGAGGGCATGGACCTGGAGCAGATGGCCGACCTGTACGAGGTTGAGTCCGTACCCTTCGCACAGCAGAAGCTGGAGTCGGCCAAGGCCAAGGACGAGGCCGAGGGCAACGGCGGCCGAGGGCACTGGGACCACGCCATGGCCCAGCTGCGCCAGCACAAGGCCGAGAACGACGCCCGGGACAAGACGGTGCAGGATCTCGCCGACGCCGGGATCCCCCTGCTCAAGGCCCTCTCCTCGTGGGGTGAGAAGGACACCTCCAAGCCCCTGACCGACCTGACGACGCCGCTGGGCAATCCCCTGACCGGCGAGAACCACGCCGGGTGCCCGGGGCACAGTGCCCGTCTGGACGAGGAGCACCAGCCCGTCTGGCACTGCTCCGATCCCGGCAAGTACGGGCACAAGGTACGTCCGGTGCCGAAGAAGCCCCGGACGGCGGAGGATGAGGCCCGTGCCGCCGAGCGGCGGAAGGTGATCGAGGGCAACAAGGCGTGGGTCGCCGCTCAGGGACCGCGCAAGGACTTCATCGCCAAGCTGTGCGCGGGGCGGGCGCTGCCCGACGAGGCCCGCAGGCTCGCGCTGCGGACCGTCGTCGGCCTCCCGCACCACTACGAGAAGTGGGTGGAGAAGAAGCCGACCGAAGATCTCACCCGGTTCCTGGGCCTCAAGGACCCCGGTACGGAGACCGGCAAGGCAGCCTCCAGCTCCGATCCGTTCGAGGCGCTGGTGGAGCGGACCGGTAAGGCCCGGGAGATGCACGTCGTGTTCGCCAGCGTCGCCGCTGCGTTCGAGTACGACCTGCGGGAGAAGGGTGCGTGGCGCACCCTCTTCGGATATCAGGCCAAGTGGCTGGCGTTCCTCGAAGCGCTGGGCTACACGCTGTCCGAGGTCGAGCAGGAGGCTCTGGCCCCGCACCGGTCGAAGCACGCCCAGCGGCGCGCGGATGGGGAAGCGGCGGCCGAGTCTGAGGTGACGGACGGCCACGATTCGGCGCCCGACGCCGAGAAGCCGGAGGGCAATGGCTCGGCGCCCGACGCCGGTCCGGGCTCGTCCGAGGCCCCCTGAGCAGCCCCTTCCTCGCACACTGCGGCCCCCGGCCCACCGATACCTGCACGGCCGGGGGCCGCCCCCTTCTTCCTCCTCTGGAGAACTCGCCATGCCCAGCCCCGACCCCTGCGGCTACCCCTCGCTCACGGCACTGCTTCCGGCCCTTCCCGCTGATCGGTGGGGCCCCCTGTCCGGCTTCCCCTGGATCGAGCGCCTGCCGGAGACAGGATGGATTGCCGTCGCCTACTGGGCGCTTCGCCCTCTGGGGCAGTGGCCGCACCAAGCCGCCGCCCACTGCGAGGCAGACGGCGCATTCGGACTCGCCACGAACGTCCACGGCGACGTCACGGTGCGCGCCTTCCCGACGCGCGAAGAGCGGGACGCCGCGACCGCCCAGCTCGCCGAGGACTGGCTCCGCCCCGGGCCGACCGAGGGCCACGCTCCCCAGCACCAGAACCGACACCACGAGGCAGGCCCGTCATGACCGGTGCAGACCATCTGTCGCGCCAGCTCACCGCCCACTTCACCCCCGCCCGCCGCCACTCCCGTCCCGGATTCACCGTCTGGCCCAGCACGCGCGACGAGCTGGAGACGACCGACGCCCTCGGCCAGCACTACGAGATGGAGGTGACCGACTCGCTCGACCAACTCCCCCAGATCAGGGAATGGCTACTCGGCCACGGCTACGAAGTCCTGCACGGCGACGACATGTCGATCACCACCGTCGCGGCCACTGTGGCACCGCGCTACGTCACCCGGTATCTCGGCAGCGGCCACGGCATCTACGACCGGATCCACGGCTACCTGCTGCACCCGCCCTACCGAGACCGCGAAGCCGTATGGACGGCCGCCCAGCAGCTCAACCGGAATCCCCTCAGCGCCGCCGAGGCCGTCATCCTGCACGACCACTCCCACCCGACACCTGCCGCCCCGCCCTCCGCGATATCCGGCGGTACGGCTACCGCGGAGCGCTGCACCAGAGCCACGCGTTCGCCCTGCAACCCCAGGACCGTCTGGGTGGGTGGGCCGACGAGGGCTATCTCGTCAGGGTCTGGACCCAGGCCGGAGCGCCGTACTTCGTAGTGCCGGAGCGCTTCAAAGAGCTTGCGGTCTCCTGGCGGGAGTGGGAGGGACAGCGCTTCCCCACCGCCGAGTTCGCGCAGTTGGACAGGGTCCGCGCCCGGCTAACCGCCGCGCCTGACCGGTACCAGCCGTGCGAGCTGCACGGCATCGCCACGGCCCGATGTGCGATCTGCCGCCCCCGGGAGGAATGGGAGTGCGACTGGGGGGACTGCTGGGCGAACGCCATCACGACCGTCGACAACCGTCCCGTCTGTGAACGCTGCACCTCCACCGCTCTCAGCGTCCTCCCAGCCCCCCGCCGCCCCAGCTGAACCGCGCGGCCCCCGGCGCCCGGAGGTTCAGCCGTCCCGGCGATCCACCGGACCCGCATCACCACCAAGGAAGGAAGAGATCACCATGAGCACCACGCTCGAATCGGCCATCGGCTTCATCCTCGACCACGCCGACGAAGACGACGTCCTGAAGGTCGTCGATGCGGCCAACCAGCGTATGGATTCCCTGCGCTCTGCCCGAGCTACCCAGGTCGCCGAGGGCGCGACCGTGCGCCTGATGGAGATGAAGCCGAGGTATCTCAACGGGCTTCAGGGTGAGGTGACAGGGCTGGAGCGCAGGCGAACGCGGCTCCTCGCCGGGGTCCTGCTGGACGAGAAGTCCACTGACCAGCTCCGGCTCCACAGGGAGATCCCCGAGGACACGGCAAGGCACCAGCTGCTCGTGGACGCCTTCGTCTGCAAGGTCCTGTAGCCCCCCGGTTCGGCCGTCCACGCGGGCCCTGCCCGCGCGGACGGCCCCCTCCTCCGTTCTCACCAGCCAACATGCGACCGATCCGGAGACTCCCCGATGGATCAGCCCGATCGCTCCCCTGCGGCCGCCGACGCCGCAGCCGATTCCGCCCGCCACGCTCCTGGCAGCGCGCCAGAACAGCTCGTCGCCCGCGTCGCCATAGATGCCTCCCGCGCCTGGCACCGGCACTGCGGTGGAACCGCCGTCGAGATCCCGCTCGGGGTCGTTGCTGCCCTCGCCCAGACGACCCAGCCCTCCGACGGCCCGGACGTCAGCGCGCGTCTGCTGGCGCTTTCACCTCAGGAACTTCTGCTCCGGCTGGAGCGTGTGTGGTCCCTCCAATGGATCCTGCGTCCCGAACTCGTGGTGTGGGCGAAGCCGCTCCACGCCTGGCTCATGAACGGCGAGCCACCGGCGGAGACCGCTGCGGCCGTCCACGCCACCGCTCAGGCCGCGGTCCGAGCCGGGCAGCTCAGCCTGACCGGCTCCCCGGACCCCGGTCACCGCGCACAGGCGGACCTGCTCGGCCGCATGCTGGGGGAACTCCGCTCCCACGGCGCGCGCGAGGCCATGGGCGAACACCACACACCGCCCGACGTGACCGCGCTGCTCACCCAGCTGACGGTGAGGAAGGAGGACGCTCCCGGGCCAGGGTTCTACGAAGTGGCCGCCGGGACCGGCGGGATCTTCCGCGCCACCGCCCAGCTCCTTCGCGAGTCCGGCCGCAACCCGCACGACTACCGCTGGTCAATGGTCGAAGTCGATCCTCTCGCCGCTGCCTGCTGCGCGGTCAACGCCCTGGTCTGGGACCTGGGCCCGAACGTGGTGATCGCGTGCACCGATGTCCTGGTCGACCCAGCGGCCCACGAACACGCCCTGGCGCAGCGGTCCGAGATCCGGGCCCATCGCGACCGCGTCCTCGGCCAGGCCGAGCTCGTGGCCGCCACGCGCTCCGCCGCCTCGTTACTGAACCTGCCCACCACCAGCTTGGCGGCCACTCCGACCCCAGAACCTCAGCGCAGGAGGAGTTCATGAAATCCCGCACCTGCCGTAACGACACAGGCATGTATGCCCCGGTCGAGTGCCGACGTCCTCACGGCCACGAGGGCGATTGCAGCCCCTTCCCCTGGGAGAACGCGCTGCCGTCCCCGCCCGTGCTCTACGTCTGGCTGCACCACCCTTCAGGCGCTGCTGGAGCGTCCGAGATCTGGCGGCTCCCCGGAGGGGCACCGACCGCAGGGCACGGCATCCGGTTCCTTGAGTCGACCAATCCCGTTCCCTTCCATGCCGGTGAGCCGTGGTCTGCGCGCACCACCGCTCAGGTGGACGCGGTCCTGGCCGACTTCGGCTGGCGGACTGTCGCCCGTGCCGAGGCAGCCCGCATGCTGCGCGGCGTCTTCCGGCTCGGAGATCGCCACATCCTCCGGGCCGACGAGCCGCACGATGTCGTCTGGCGGCACAGCGAGTTCGACGCCGTCGCGTTCGCCGTGCGGTCATCGTCGGCACGCTCCTGAAGCGGCCTACCCACCGCCCGGACGCCACCATCACCGTGGCCTCCGCTCGCTTCACCTGCCCACCGCCAGAACACACGAACGGTTCGTCATGGCTTCCCAGCACGTCCTGTATCCGCCGCTGATCGTCACCTGCCGGACAGAGACCGAGGACCGCGTGCCGGTCGACGTCGACGGCCAGCGGGTGTGCATCGTGCGGGCTGACCAGGTCCGGTCCGGTGACCTGGTTCTGGCCTCCTTCGTCATGGGGTTGGAGACCAGCTATTTCAATGTGCCCTACGAGGCGGACCCGATGCCGTACAACCGCGGCTGCTTGTGCGGCGTGTGCGAGCTGCTGGCCTGCGAGCCCGGGCCGGTCGTCGTCGTGTCGGTGGTCCCCTGGGGGGTTTGCGATCCTCACCCTGCCGCCGCGCCGCTCCTCATCGCTCCGGCCGCGGCGTGGCACGGCGCCGCGGTTCCTCCGCCGCCGGGGGGTGTCATCTGCTGTGCGTCGGGGCTCGTGGCGCCGGATCCGGGTGCCCGTCTGGGTGTGGTGCGGGGCGGGGCGGGTGATCTCAGCGAACAGGACCGGGCGATCATCGATCTGGCCGCTCGGGGCTTCCGTTCGGCGGGGGAACGGGACCGGGCCATCCGTGAACAGCTGGGCTTGACTCCCACTCGGTATTTCCAGCTACTCAACGGTCTGCTCAACGATGTCCGCGCGTTGGCCCACGATCCGGTCACCATCAACCGGCTGCGGCGCGTCAGGGAGGAGAACCGGGTCAAACGGGAGCACCCGGAAGGGTCGTAATGCCTGGTCAGAGGGGGGTTCCCGAAATTCAATCTTCCACTATTATGGAAATGGAAAGGAGATGGCCATGCCTGGCGAACCCCTCATGCCGGTCTCCGGCACCGTGATCGGAAACCCTGAAATCCGGTTCACGGACAGCGGCGTCGCCGTTGCCCGGTTCCGCATGAAGTCCGTCCCCCGCGTGTGGGACTCCCGAGGCCAGACCTGGATGGACGGGAAACCGCTGCGCTACGTGTGCACGGTATGGCGCAAGGTCGCCGAGCACGTCGCCGAATCCCTGGTGAACGGGATGGCCATCGTGGTCTTCGGACGGATCACCGACGCTGAGGGCGGCGTGCTTCACATCAGCATCGACGACATCGGCGTCAGCCTCCGTGACCGCATCGCCTACACCGAAGTGAGCCTTCCCAGCCCGCTCGCCGCCCGCCCCCAGAGCATCGGTGACGCACCAACACCTGCACACCACGATTCGGGAACCGGCGAACCGGCAACCGCCGAGGCCGCCGCCGCACCCGGGTCAGCACCCGGCTGGTGGCACCAGCAGCGAGCGCAGGGCTGGCGAGGCTTCGCTCAGACGGCCGCCCACGCCACCTCAGACCCCGGCGCCTTCCACATCACCTGACCCCGCTCCCGTCCGGCGCGCGAGCCCAACGCCCGGCCGCCCGCCCCAGCGGCATCGCCACCGTCCGCATCGGACCCGTCGCAGACCCCCAGCTTCAGACATCCATGGAAGGAGTCCCGTGACCCGCAACGAAGAGAAGGAGACTGCCGTGGAAACACCCGACTACGCCGCTCTCGCTGCCGAGGCCCGCGAACTCGTCCAGCGGCTCACCCCTCAGCTCGGCTGCCACCCGGCCGACCGCGAGGGCGGCCACCGCGACCGCACCAGCGGCACCCGCAGGGCCCGGGACATCGCCCGCCAGGCCGTCTGGCTCTTCCATCTGGCCAGCCAGGCCACCGACCCCAACCTCCCCGACAAGGAGCGCGAAACCGCCCGCATCAAGCTGAACTACGCCACCTACGGCGACGCCGCCCAGGGCTACAACTTCGCCATCGAGAAACTGGACCTCGCCCGCCAAGCCGCCGCCAAGATCAAGAGCCACTGATCGCCCACGCCGCCGCAACCAGCGTCATCTACTGGACCGACCTTCTGCTCCAACTGCTGGAGTGCCGCGCCGGAATGATGGTGCGCGCAGCGAGCGCGGGGGACGGCAGTGATTCCCTCAGGCCGTCCCCGCGCCATCTGCGGCCCCGGCGCCTTCCAGATCAGCTGAGCAAGCCAGCACCGCCTGCTTCTCCTACATCGACGCCGCCGAGCGCCGGTGCGTCCAAGCTCGGCGCTCTCGCCGACGCCGCACACCGGCTGTGAGGTGACGAGCGTCCCGTGCCGCTATGCGGCACGTCGAGGACCTCGTGGTCCCACATTCCCGTCGGACGAATGCCCCGGCGGTCCCCCTCAGCAGCCTTACGCGCCGCCGAACGCGCCATCGCCCCCTCTGTACACCTCGCCCCTCTTTAAGGAGGTTTGTCGTGCCCAGTACGCCCATCCAGGTTCCCGAGCCCCTGCCGGGCTTCGGCCGAGGCGACGTCGACGTCGTGATCAACTGGGGTCTTGGGCGCGACTCCAGCAGCATCATCGCCCGGGTCCTGGACAACCCCGACGCGCACGGCATCGACCTGGAGCGCACCGCGGTCATCCATATGGCGACCGGCGACGAGTGGCCGGACACCATCGCAGACGCGGAGCGGTTCATGCTGCCGCTCTTCCGCCAACACCGGCTCCGCTTGGTCCAGCTCGCCCGAGCGGGCCAGGCCAAGGCCGCGGGCATCGAGGTACTCGATGATTCCCGGTGCCCGGCCGGACTGGTCACCCGCGGCAGGTGGACGCTGTGGGAGGAGATGGAGTCCAACGGCACCGTGCCGCAGCAGGGCGGCATCCGGCTGTGCAGTCTCCACGCCAAGGCGGAGGTCGGTGACCGGTGGATTCCGGCAGCGACCGGCGGTGGTCCCTTCCGTCAGATCATCGGCTTCAATGCCGACGAGCCCGGCCGGGCCAGGGCTGACGCCGTCATGAGCAAGAACCCGCTGCGCACGGCCGTCTTCCCGCTCATCGAGTGGGGCTGGGGGCTCAAGGACTGCGAGAACTATCTCTTCGACCGGTTCGGGATCTGGTGGAAGAAGAGCTACTGCACCTTCTGCTGCTTTCCCGTGTCCATGGGATCGCTCCCCGCGCATCTGGAGCGGATGCGGGCCCATCCCGCGATCGCCGGGCGCGTGTTGCGGCTGGAGTACACCTCCATGGCGCTCAATCCCAACGCCCGTCTGTTCGGCAAGCGCAGCATGCTGGAGCACTTCTCCCCCGCAGACCCGGCCGCCCACGAGGTCCTGGAGGCCTTCCAGCGCGAGCTGGACTGCCCCTGGGCCACCTACGAGATCCGGCGGATCCTGCCCGTCTCCAGGGAGAACCCTGCCGTGCGGGCTCCCGCATTGCGGTCCGTCAAACGCCTGACGTTCGGGACCCGCACGGGGACCGGACGGGATCTGGTCCAGGTCTCGGACGAGAACGACGTACCGCTGGAGATCGACCCGTTGTACGGCTCGGTGCGGGCCTGGCTCCGAAGGCGCGGCCAGGGCCTCCCCACCGTGGAGCACTTCCTGGTGACGGCTCCGTACTTCGTCAAGGACAAGCAGGTGGACCGGTTCGAGCGCGAATGGGCCGCCCACAGCGGGCTTGGCCATCCGGCCTTCGCCAGCCGATCGTGAGTGGAGATCGGGTGTCTGGTGCTGTACCTGGCGACTCCCTCCGGGCCAGACGTGCGGAACGCGATGAGCGCTGGCCTTCTGGGATGCATCACCACTCCCGCACAGGGCAACGTCATCCCCGACGGATGCCTGTGGGCTGCTGACAACGGCAAGTTCGGCAATGGCTGGCCCGGCCCCGACGCCTGGGCCCAGTGGCTCATCCGGCAGAAGGACCGCTACGACGGGCCCGAGCGATGCCTGTGGGCGGTCGCTCCGGATGTGCCGTGCGACGCCGCGGAAACCCTGGTCGAATCCCGACCCTGGCTCTCCTGGATCCGCGACCTGGGTCTCCCGGTGGCATTCGCGGCTCAGGACGGCTGCGAGCACGATCTGGTCCCCTGGGACGACTTCGATGTGCTCTTCCTGGCAGGCAGCACCGCATGGAAGGTCGGTCCAGCCGCCGAACACATCGCCCGCGAAGCCACGGCTCGCGGCAAGGACGTCCACATGGGCCGGGTCAATTCCCGCAAGCGGCTCGCCATCGCCCCGTGGTACGGGTGCAGCTCCGTCGACGGGACGTACCTGACCTACGGCCCGGCCAAGAACCTGGGCCGCTTGCAGGGCTGGCTGGCCGACCTTCGTCAGCAACCGCCGTTTTCTCAGAAAGCCCCGTGACGCACCGACGCCTCTTGCACCCGGCAGCGCCGGGTTCTCGACGTGTTCTGGCCCGCCCCGAACCCGGTCACGCCCCCATCCTCACCGCTGGAAAGATCATGCCTACTGCTCGCCCTTCCCCACCTGAAACCGTCACTCCGGCCCCGGTGCCGGACCTGGCCGACTACGACCTGCTAGCTCCCCAGCTCTCCGGCGGGAAGGACAGCGCGCTGACGACGTGGCTGTTCATGGAGGCAGCCCGGGCCGCTGGCGTGGTCGACCGGGTCCGCAGCTACCACGCCTCGCTGGGCGTCCTCGACTGGCCCGCCGTCACCTACCACGGCGTCCGCTGGCCGGGAGTGTCGGAGCTCGCCGCCCAACAAAGCGCGGCCTTCGGTCTTCGTCCCGAGCAGCACGTCGAGGTCACCCGCACCATGACCGGACCGGACGGCAGCCGGATGCCGCACTCGCTGCTAACCGAAATCGCCGCCTACGGACGGTTCCCGCGGCTCGGCAGCCGGTACTGCACCAAGAGCGCCAAGGAGACAGTGGTCTCCGCCTCCTGGACGCCGTTCATCACCCGGCGGAAGAAGGAGCTGGGCCGCCCTGTACGGATCTTGAAGGTCCAGGGCATGCGGTGGGACGAGAGCCGCAGCCGCAGCGCGCTGGTGCCGTACCGGAACGTGCTGTCCAACGGTGCCAGGGTCGTCGACGAATGGCTTCCAGCGCTGGAATGGACGACGGACGCGGTCAAGGAGTGGTGCGGCTCCGTGCCCGTCGCACGGCACTGGACGTACGACTCGGCCCCGGGTGCCGCTGACTGGCTGGGGACCTCCCGCTGCTCCTGCTCGCTGTGCAGCTTCGCCTCCAAGCGGGATCTGCTGCTCTCAATCGGCCGGCGGCCGCGCCTGGCCGCGCTCTACGAGCTGGTGGAGAGCGTCCGCGGCGACAGCCTCACCAGCGGCTGGCGAATCCATGACCTGATCCACCTCGCGCAGGCCCCTGATGCTCCCGAGCCGGGCGTGGTCTGCGCCGACGACACCCCCGCCTTCGCCATGCTCGAGCATCAAGTTCGGGACGCGCTTGGCCGACCGCCCCGTAAGGCCGTCAAGCTCGCCCGGCGAGACGATGCTCTGCCGTGCACCAGCTGCACCGCCCACCCGTGACCACCCACAATCGAGAGGAGGGCGAGAACGATGACCTATCCGACCGAGCACTTGATGGACCTGGCGGCCCTGGCGGGCGCCACCACCGAGAGACAGGAGCTGAAGAGGATCCTGCATGAGGGACGCGAGCTCTACCACCAGGGACTGGCGGAGACGCACGCCGAGGCCGTCCACGAGTGCTCGGGGCTGGCCGACCGGGAGATCGCAGAGAAGTACCAGCGCCTGGGTGCTTCTTGGCCCGCAGACAGGACGCGGGATGTAGTCGTCTCCATGCTGGCCTTCCACCGGTGGGAGTCCACCCCCGCCGCCATCGCCTTCGGCTTCATCGCCGAGCACGCGGCGCGCCACGGGGTCAGCGCGATCCCGGAGGAGTGACCGCTCGGGGCGGGCTGACGCTGCTGCGTCGGCCCGCCCCGAGCCCTTGTGACAGCGCGGTCGCGGCCGGACAGGTCGCTCGCGGGTGGAAAACCTTCGGCGGCGGGCTGGATCCCACCCCGGAACTTCTGCCATTATGAGTAGTAACGGAGCGCAACAGCGCTCACCGTCTGCTACCGATTGGGCTGCCATGTCGTCGAGCGCCGAAGGACGCCGGCCGAACGATGCCGCGCAGGCCAGTCGGGACGGCGCCGAGGTGGCCAACCGCGGACCCGGGAAGTCCAGGGGGGCGAAGGGCGACCCCAACGAACTCCTCAACGCCTCCCAGTCCGCCAAGGAGCTCGGCTACAAGAACCCGAACCAGATCACCACCTACCTGCGGGACCATCCCGGCTACTTCGCTGAGCCCGACGTGGTGGAGCATCTCGGCTCGGCGGAGAATCCGTGGACCCGGATGCTGTGGTACCGGCGCACCCTCCACGCCTGGAAGGCGGAGCGCCCGGGGAGGGGGCGTCGCGGCGGAAACACCCGCACGGTATCCCCCTTGCCTGAAGTCTCCCCCGAGGGCGACCCCGACGAGTTGCTGGTGGCGCCCCAGGCCGCAGCGCTCCTCGGATACAAGAGCGTTAATACCTTCTCCAGCTCGCTCTCCCAGGGGAACCTCCCCCTGCTGAAGGAGCACGATGGCCTGGTGACCGGCGGCCGCGGCCGGAAAACGCGCGCGTGGAAACGACGCCGTGTCCTGGAGCAGAAGGCAGCACGCAGCTCGAGGTGAACAGCGAAGCCGGATCCGTGAGCGGTTTCGGCTACCGTGAACTGCGGCACTCGGTCGAGGTTGTTGATGCCCAGGCGGGCCGGGTGACCGCCCGATGGCCGGCATGGAGGGACCACCAATCCCTCCCCGCGGTGGCGCCCGCCACCGCGGACCGGCCATCGCGTATGAACGGCCGACGCAGGCCACCGCGCGATACCTGCGCAAGCAGGCATGAGGGCTGCCGCCAGGAGGCGGCAGCCCTCATCGTGCTCTCAGATCATCTGTCGGCTACGAGCAGTGCTTCTTCTCGTAGGAGCCATGGGCTTCAGCACGGTCCCAGCTGGCGTTGTAGTCGAACCCGCCTTCGATGTTGACACACTTGCCGCGCGGGGCCTTCGCGTAGACCGGTCCGGCGAACTTTTTGTGGTTCTGCCCGCTGCGGTATCCGTCCTGGTCCCAGTTGCCCGAGCCGCTCCTGACGATCCGCACACTGATGTGGTTCGGGTTGTGAATGCCGTTCTTCGGCCGCGCGATCGCGCAGTTCTTGCCGGTGGCGTTGGACCAGTAGACGTCGATGTAGCCGACGTTGCGGCCTTGGGTGTCGCTGCCCCAGACGTTCTCGATCAGCCACGACTTCTTGAAGTGGTAGCTGGAACCGCAACGGTTGGCCTTTCCGGTGGCACTGGCGCTGGGGGCGGTGGCGATGGTGACGGTGCCGCCGATCAGGGCTGCGGCCGAGGCCGCGACGACGGCCTTGCGGATCAGGTTCATGATGGTCATTCCCTTTCAGGGGTTCATTGGTTGAGGTTGAGGTGCGGTCGGTCTGCTGGTCGGCGGCCTGCGGCCGCGCGGTCATATCGGTGCTGGGCACCGCTGGCGGCGGGTCTGCCAGGTGCTGTGGCCCTGGCTCTCGCGGCCGCTCTGGTGAGCGATCCGGCTGACGGAAGCGGTGTGCCGGGCTGTGCGGGGGAGGTCAGGGCGCATCGGGGGTGTCCTTGGGGGCGGGGTGCTGGAGGTGCCAGCGGCGCATGTGGGTGTCGACCTCGTGATCCAGGAGGTCGCCCCAGCGGCCGGCGGCGGTCAGGTACTGGCGGACCCGGAGCTCCTCGCGGGTGGCTGCGGCTACGTGCTGTTCTTCGGCGGCGTGCTGTTCGGCGTCGCGGCCGAGGCGTTCTTCGGCGGCGTGGCGTGCACGCTCGGCCTGCTGCTGTTCGGCGCGGCGGGCCCGGCAGGCGGCGCATGGCTGGTCGGTGCCGATGATCAGCCCGTCCTCGCAGGAGGGGTCAGGGCATTCATGGGCGGTGAGGAGGTCGGCGACGTAGCCGACGGGGCGCCGGATGGGGTCCGGTCCGGTGTAGTCGGCGGCCGCTCGCTCGGTGCCGCGGGCGTGGTGCCAGCGGCGGTTGATGCGGGCGATGAGCTGCTCGGGGGTGCGGGGCGGTATCTGGTAGGTGCCGGGTTCAGGGCCGGGAGTTCCGGTGAGGGCGGTGCAGATGGCGCGGACGAGCGTGGGTGCGAGGCGTCCGGTGGGGTGTGCGGGCTGGACCTCGCGGGGCAGAGCGGCGGCGACCTGGTCCCAGCCCACGGGCCGTCGGCGCGGCCGGGCCGTGATGGTCTTGTGCTGCTTCCGGCGGATGCCGGACGTCGTCTGGCCGACCGGCTGTCCGGTGGCCGCCGAGCCTTTACCACCCGCACTGGTCCTTCGGACGTCCGGGAGGCGGTTCAGCTCGGTGGGTTCTTTGTGTCCGGTTATGGAGGGTTCGCCGGTGACACCCAGGGAGGGTGTTGGCGGCAACCCCTGGGAGGGGTTGTCAGCGCCCCCTCCCCCGTCGGCGGGTTTGTCCTGCTCGGGGCAGGGGTTGTCGGCGACCCCTGCGCGGTGGTCCGGCCTCGCAGCGGGGCGCGGGATGAAGTCGCCGTCGCGGATGGCGGCGTACCGGTCGTCGCGGTCGCGGTAGTGGGCGATCTCGCCAAAGGGGGTGCTGGTGCCGCCCCACTGGTCCCAGGGCCCGTGGACGAAGAACCGGTTGCTGGTCTTCGAGCCGTTGCCGCGGTAGCGCTGCCGGGCGGACAGGTAGCCCTCGCGTCGTAGATCACGGAGCAGGGTCTTGGCGCGTTCCTCGCTCACCAGCGCTTCGCCCGCGATCAGCGCGCGGCTGGGGAACGCGGAGTAGTGCTGGTCGCACCTGGTGGCGACCGCGAGAAGGACCAGCTTGTGGGCCGGTGTGGGCAGTCGCAGCCGCATGACGTAGGCGGCGGCGTCGACTCCGCTCACGTCCGGCCGCCAAGGTCCGTACGGAGCGCCGGGGTCGGGCAGGCCCGGGTCCCGGCAGGGTGCTGTGCCGACGCGACGCTGGCCCAGCGGGTCATGCGTCACTCCCGTGGGCACGGGCGGTCTTGACGGGCTCGTGGGGTGCGGGCGTGCCGAAGCTGGCCGGCTGAGCGCGGGTGAGCGCTTCGGTCAGCAGGTCTTCGGGCCGTCCGCCGCCGCTTTGGAGTTCCCAGCCGCAGGCCAGGTCCGCGACCACGCTGCGCGCGAGTCGCAGGTACTCCTCCGGGCGGGTCTCGCGCGCCGCGAGCCAGGTTCCGATGTTGCGGGTGTGCGAGCTGACGGCCAGCAGTTCGTTGATCAGCACGGACGGCGCCGGTGGTGCGTTGCGCGCGGTGCAGTCGACCGCGGGCGCTGCGGGCGCGCTGGAGCGGCTGCCACGTCGGTGACGGCGCCAGAGCATCGGCTCCTCCTCGGGGGGCGGGTTCTGCTTGGTGATCAGCAGACCCGGGCGCTGTGACCGGAACGCTCACCAAATCCGGTGACCGCGAGTCACGTTCACGTCTCGCTTGCCGTGGTGAACGCGTGGCCATCGGTCTGGTCACGGACGGGGCACGCGGGCCGGCGTCGCGCACCCGGGTGCGCAGTGGAGGGCGAGGACCGGCTGTGCAATGCGCTCGGCGAGAGGGTGCGCAGCCCGGATTGCGCGGCCCGGGGAACTGAGCGCCAGACGGTGGTGGCTGCGCAGAGCGGCGGCGTCTCCCGCGTCGCTTCGGTCGTGCTGCCGGATACGGCGTCCGGCGAGGACGGCGAGCGGCTGGGCTGGCGGTGATGCGGCCCTCCGGTGCGGCTCGCGGCCGGTGGGCTGTCCGGTGACGGTGGGTGGAGGGGCCGGACCGGGCCTGTGGTGGGGGTTGACCGGTTGGTTGACCACGGCATGGCCAGCCGGATGTGACCCGGTCGTGACTGTGGTCAACGTCGGCTGGCCAGCGGACCGGTCACGCGCGGCGGGTTGTCTCCAGGTATTCGGCTGATCGCTTCTGACCTGGAGGTCGTATGTCTGTGTTCCGACGCCGCGAGGTGTCGCTGGAGGCCGGGCAGCCGCCGTCAGGGACGGCGGTCCCGGTGCGGCTGCTGCGTGCCCGTCGCTGGGTCCGGCTGGGCCGGGTGGGGATGTGGGCCGCGCTGGCCGCCGGCCCGGCCGCGCTGCTGCTGATGGTTGGCAGCTCGCCGGACGCGGCCCCGGTGCAGAAGGAGACCGCGGCGCCGCGGCAGGTGCGGGGCGCCGCCGACCCTTCGGGGTACGCCGAGCTGTTCGTGACGCTGTGGCTGCGCAGTGATGGCCGGGGCGAGGAGAACGCGGCGGTGCGCAGGGTCCGTGCGATGGCTCCGGAGGTTGATCTGCCGGAGCCGCGCGAGAGTGCGCAGCCGGATGCGGGGCTGGAGCGGGTGATGGCGGTGCGCAGTGCCCGGCTGGCGGGCGGCGCGTGGTCGGTGACCGTGGCTGCGCAGTTCTCTGGCGGCCAGGTCCGCTACTTCGCGGTGCCGCTGGTGATGTCGGGCGGCGGCGGGGCGTTCGTGGTGACGGCGGGTCCGGCTCGGGTGGCCGGGCCGTCGGCGGCGCGGGTGCCGGAGTCGGCGTACGGCGTCTCGGTGCCGGAGGGCAGCGAGCTGGCGTCGACGGCGGGCGAGTTCTTGTCGGCCTACCTGACCGGCGGCGGGACGGGTGAGGTGGAGCGGTACTTGGCTCCGGGGGCGCGGTTGGCGCCGGTGGGCGGGGCAGTGTACGAGCGGGTGGAGGTCGAGCAAGTGTCGGCCGATGATGCGGTGGCCAAGGGAAAGGTGCAGCAGGACGGTACGGCGGTGCGGGTTCAGGTGCGAGTGCGGGCGGTTGATGAGACGGCCGCCTGGCCGCTGGTCTACAGCCTGCGGATGTCGGCGCGGGCCGGTCGCTGGGAGATCGCGGCGCTGAACACCGGCCCGGAGAGTGCCGGGCGCGCCCATGGGGTCGACGTCGGCCGGTCGGAGGCGTCGCCAGGCGGGGACCGGTCGGTGCGGGCTGCTGGCGGTGTGCGATGAGCCGCGGCATGGTGCTGGCGGGCAAGCTCGATGACCTGGGGAACAGCTGGTTGGGCATGCTCGGCGACTGGGCCGACAAGGGTCTGCCGGTGGCGCTGTCGTGGATCGTGATCCTTGAGCTGGTGCGCCGCGGAAGCTTGAAGGCCGGGATCGGGGCCCTGCTGGCGATGGCCGTCGCGCTGGGCATCTACGCCTCAAAGTTCAGCCTGGCGGCGATCTTCGAGGACGAGGTCAACAACCCCGCAAAGTCCTCTCCCGCGGTGACTCGAGTCGTGGACCGGATCGGCCCGCCGACTCAGGGGCCGCGGTGAACGGCCAGGAGCGGCGGGTCAGCCGGACGTACACCTCGGCGCGTCGGCATCCATGGGTGCTGGGGCGGGTCGGTGACTGGAAGATCCCGCTCGGCCCGTACACGCCGCCGCAGCTGGCGGTCGCGTTCGCCGGGGCGGTGCTGCTGATCAAGACGTTCAGCTGGTGGTCGTGGCTGGGGCCGGTGCCGGTGGCGGCGTGGGCGGTGGCGGTGTGGATGGCGCGGCGGACGCGGATCGGGGGCCGGTCCCCGTGGGCGGCGCTCGGTGGCTGGGTCAGCGTGCTGTTGCAGCCGCCCCCCGGACGGATCGGCGGCCGCCCGGCGCGGGATCGCCAGCCCAAGCTCCTGCTGGGGGCGTTCACCATCGAACCGCCCGCCGCCGCGGCCGGGGTACTCCCGCCGCGCGCACCCGTGTTGAAGCCGCGTTCGGACCCCGCTTCGGCACCGCCGGAGCGAGCGGCCCATGAGCGCCGGGCCCGGCGCCCGCAGCGTTCCCGGCGCGGCCGCGAGCAGGCGGTGCCCGTGCCGCAGACCGCCCTTCAGCAGCTGCTGGGCGCCAGTGCATCCGATGAGCAGACGAATGGGAGGGGTCAGTGATGCGTGTGCCCATCCGGCATCTGGCCGGGCACATCCTGTGGTCCGCGCACGGAGGGGTGTGGGGGATCTGGCGCGTCACCGCGGTCGGTGGCCGGTACGTCCCGGAGCAGGTCCGGGAGGAGGTGCTGGGCCAGGTGACGTCCTTGGTCCGGTCCTTGGAGGGCTCCCCGCGGCTGTTCGGGCTGTGCGCGCAGGTGGATCCCGCCGAGGTGGCCGAGCAAATGGTCACCGGGGTGGATCTCGAGCGGTGTCCGGCCTGGGCGCAGACGGTGGAGGCGGGTCTGGATCTGCTGGAGGAGCAGGAGATGCACACCCGGACCCTGTGGCTGGCGGTTCCGCTGTCGGCGCCTGGCCGCGGCCGGAATGCGGTGTCGGCGGTGGTCGGCTCCATCCAGGCGGATGTGCAGGCCGCGCTCGGGCTGCCGCCGACGCCGGTGCGCCGGGAAGAGGTCGTGGCCTACCAGGAGCAGGCCGAGCGGGTGGCGGCCGCGCTGGGCGGCGGGCTGCCGCTGCGTCCGGCCAGCCCGGCGGAGATCGTGTGGATGGTGCAGCACGCCGTGCACCGCGGTATGGATGAGCCACTGCTGTCCGAGGCCGAGCTGGATGGCCAGTACGGCGGCCGGGTGCGCGACGGAGTGCTGCGCTGCCCCTCATACGCGGACCTGGGACAGGTCCGGCTGGCCGAAGGCGGCCACACCGGAGTGCCCCGTCCCGGCGCTGAGTCCGGGGACGAGACGGAAGGGGACCGCGACGGCCCGGGCCGGGGGGCTCGGGCCGGGATGGGCCGCAAGCCGTGGTGGCGTGCCGCAGTCCCCTCGCCCCTGCGGCGCAACTGGCTCCAGGTGGAAGCCGAGGCAGGCACCGGGTATCAGGCGCACCTGGTGCTGGCGGAGGTGCCGCCCGCCGTGGGTGAGGACGTCGCGGATCTGTTCGCGCAGCTGGAGAGCCTGTCCTTCCCGGTCGACTTCCTGGTGGAGCTGGAGATCTGGAGCGCGGACCGCGCCAAGGAACAGCTGCGGAAGAAGAAGAACGAGCTCGTCGACCAAGCCGATCAGTGGGACGCCAAGCCCAGCGGGATGCCCAGCTCGCTGCCGGGCGCGGCTCAGGATCTGGGCGAGGAGGATGCGCGGCTGTCGCGGACCAGCGCGGAGGTCGAGGTGCAGCCGGTGACCGTGCTGACGGTCTGGGGCCGGGACACCAAGACCTGCGACGCGCGGGCCCGGACGCTGACGGGGCTGTTGCGGGGCGCGGACTACCGGGCGGTGCGGCCGGTGGGGTTGCAGGAGCAGCTGCTCGCCGTCGGCCTGCCCGGCGCGGTGTGGCCGCCGAACATCCGGCGGGAGTTCCGGCAGGTCCAGCTGTCCGAGGACTGGGCGATGACCGGGGCGTTCGCGGAGACGGCCGTGGGCGACGGGCGCGGCGCGCTGATCGGGATCGATCTGGACTGCGGCACCGTGCGGCCGGTCCTGGTCGACGTCGCCAACGCGCCGCAGCAGCAGGCCTCCGCATCAGTGGGGGTGATCGGTGATCTGGGCAGCGGCAAATCGGTCCTGGAGAAGCTGCTGTCCATCTCGGTGGTCGACCGCGGGGGGCAGGCGATCGTCATCGACCGCACCCCGGTGCGCGAGTGGGTCGCGTTCGGCGAGACCGCCGCGCCGGGAGCCTGCCAGGTGATCGACGCGGCCGCGGCCCGGATGTCGATCGACCCGCTGCGGATCTTCGACGGTCCGGCCGGAGCCCACTACGCGATGAGCTACCTGACCCTCCAGTTGGGGATCGGGCCGATGACCACCTCCGGCGCGGTGCTGCACCGGGCCGTCGAAGTGGCGGCCGCTTCCCCGGCCCCGTCTATGGCCGCGGTCTTGAGCGCGCTGGAAGAGATGACGGACTCCGATACCGCGGGCGGCCCGGCGCGGCAGGAGGCGGCGCAGACGATGACCGACCTGTTGCAGATCGTGGTGTCCAACCCGCTGGCGGCCATGGTCTTCGACCCCGAACTGCCGCCGCTGCGCCTGGACCATCTCGGCCAGGACCTGGTGGTCATCACCACGGCCGGGCTCACCCTGCCGCCGATGGAGGCCTTCGCCCAGCCCGAGATGCTGCGGCAGCAGCCGCTGGAAGCGCTGATCGGCCGGGCCGTGATGTATCTCATCGCCGCGATCGCCCGGCGGGCCGCGTTCAGTGATCCCTCGCGGTTCTGCCAGATCGTCATGGACGAGTGCTACTGGCTCACCAGCAGCGCGGAAGGCCGGGCCCTGGCACATGAGATCACCTACGACGGGCGCAAGCACAACGCCGCCGCGATCTTCGGCGCACCCGACGAATCACACCTCCACGACCTCAGCGGGCTGCTGGCGTACAAGGCGGTGGGGCGCACCGCCGACCATACGCGGGCGCGGCGGGCGCTGGAGTTCCTCGGTCTGGACGGGGAGGACGAGAGCCTGCTGCGGATGGTGACCAGCGGGCTGTCGCCGGTGGGGAAGGCGGGCCGCGAGGGCGAGATGCTGATGCGTTTTCCGTCGATGCAGGTGGGCCGCGTCAAGGTCATCGTGCCGCCGGTGGGCCGGATTGTGGACCAGATCTTCACCACGCCCGGTGATCTGCCCGGCAGCCGCGTCGATCTGCGCAAGCCCGGACCGGCCGCTGTTCCGGCCCGCGGGGGGCAGTCATGAAGCCGGTCAAGTTCGCGCGGCCGACATCGGCGGGCCCGCGGCGCTACAGCAGGGCGGGGTCCGTTGCCGTCTTCGTGCTGCTGACCGTGGCCGGTGCCGTCCTCGCCTGGGGTCTGCTGACCGGAGGCGAGGCGCTGCTCGACGGTGCGCTCCCCCGGACCGGTAAGGCGTTCACCCCCACCCCCGCTCCATCCTCGTCGACGGCCAGCGGAGTGGAGGGGGCATCGGCGACGCCCGACTGCCCGCCCCCGGCCGAACCGGTGGGCGGCGGCTGCCATGAGCATCTGCCCGGCGAGGCGAGGGGCGCCGACCCCGCGGGCTCGTGGTGGGTGATGCTGCTGGTGCCCACCGGCCTGGCGCTGGTGGTGTACGCGGTCTCCGGGCGGCGGCGGTGATGGCCTCGTGAGGCGATTCGACCGGGGCACGCTGCGCGCGGCCGGGTTCGTCGTGCTGCTCACCGTCGTGTTCTGCACGGTGAACACGACAGTGGCCGCGGCGGCGGACGGCACAGGGGGCGGCGGCGGTCTGCTGGGGCCGCTGAACATCACCTCGTCCGAGGGCGCCCCGCTGAACCGGTACGAACTCAACGCCGACGGCGGAAAGGTGACCAACGTCGGCGGGCAGATCCGTACCTTGTTGCTCGGCGGACTGTTCACGCTGGTGCGGCTGATGGTGGGCCTGTCCTGCTGGCTGATCAAGACCGCTTTCGGCTTCCCGCTGCTGAAGGTGCTGATCCGGCCCGCGCAGCAGGCGTCCGACGAGTACAACAAGATCGTCGTGGACACCCTCGGGCTCAAGGGCCTGCTGCTGTCCTGGGCGTTCGTCTTCGGGTTGATCCTCTTCCAGCGCGGCAAGGTCGGCCGCGGGATCGGCGAGATCGTACTCACCCTGCTGATCGCGGCGATCGCCGCCAGCAGCCTGATCCGCCCCGACTATCTGCTCGGCCGCACCGGGCCCTTGGAGCAGTCCCATCAGGCCGCCATGGAAGTCAGCCAGATCACGGTCAACAGCCACTGGGGCCCCGGGACCGCGGACGACCCGTGCGAACTGGTCGTCGGCCCCGCCCAGGACGCGTGCAACAAGAGCGACCTCCGCGCCGACGCGGTGTCCCAGCCCATCCAGGACGTGCTCACCGACGTCCTGGTCGTCAAGCCGTACGAGCTCCTTCAGTACGGCCGCATCCTCGACCCGAAGGACCCGGACGACAAGAAGGCATACGCCGCACACCTGAAGTGGGTACGCGGCAAGGAATACGACTCGGCGGCGAAACGGGCAGAGCGCGAGGACACCTGTAAAGCGCACCCGTCGCTGAGCGGCCGAGCGCTGGAGTACTGCCTGCGTGGTGAAGACCCTGACGACGCGATCCTTCACGCGGCCGGGGACCTCATCAAACTCAGGACCGATCCGCTGAGCGCGCTGGACCCCTCCGAGGCCGACTTCGACGACTTCATGGAGGACATGGAGGACTCGGGGAAGACCGGCGAGGCCGCCGCCGCGTACGCGAAGGACCCGACCTGGGACCGGGTTGGCGCTGTACTGCTGTTGCTGGTCGCCGTCCTGTTGATCACCGCGCTGGCCAGCACCATGGCGCTGGTGCTGCTGGGCACTCAGGGCGCCGATGTCGGGGCGGCCGCGATCGGCGGCGTCACTTTGGTGTGGGGCATGCTGCCCGGCCCCAACCGCATGGTGGTCTGGCGGTGGGCGTCGATCTACTTCGTGTCGGTCCTGTTGATGTTCGTCACGGCGCTCTTCCTGCCTGCCTTCGGGATCGGCGTGGACGCGGTGCTGATGGACGGCCCGGACCTGTTGGTCGAGCGGCTGCTCCTGGTCGACGCGCTGGCGCTGGCCGCCCTCGCTTTCCACCGTCGGCTCCTGCGCGGCGCCAGCGACTTCGGGTCCCGGATGGCGATGCGCATGCGCTACGCCAAGGTCGGCGGCACGCATCTGCCCGGAGACACCTCCGAGATCGGAGCGGCCCTGGCCATGCACGGCGCAGGCGGGATCGGGCGGGCCCCGGGGCTTTTGGCCCTCGGCGGCGGATCCCAGGCGCATGCCGCATTGAGCACCCGCCACAGGCTCCTCAATCAGTTGTCCGCGCTGACTGACGGGACCGGTATGCCCGTCGACTCCGGGCAGCTGCTGGGCGATGCCGCCGCTGAAGCACGGCGCGGTCTGGCCCCCGCGCTCGTCCCGGGCCTCCTCGGCGCCCGCGCGGCCTACGGCCTGCTCATCGGCCGCCGCCCGGACGACGACCGGCTCGCCCGGCTCCGCAAACCCACCGCCGCCGCTTCGAACGGTGATGGCGGCGATGACGGGAGCGGGGATGGGTCCGGCTCGGGCGGGGGCGGCGGTGCGCGGATGGTCGCCAACCCGCGCACCGGGGAGGTGCTGTACGACCCCAACGACGGCCGTACGCTGCTGGGAACGCGGGTCCACAACCGGCTGGTGCGCTTCCGCGGATACCGCATCGCCCGTGGCGCTGGACGCCTGGGCTACTACTCCACCTACGGGCTGCCCGCCGCCGCTTCCCGCGGCCGCGGCCGCGTCAGCCGGGCGACGCAGGACGCTCGCACCCAGCTGCGCGTCTACGCCAGCCAGGCACGGACCGATGCCCAGGCGTGGGCGCCGGTCGGGCGGGCGGCGGTCCGGGCCGGACGGGCGGTGGACCAAGCAGGCCAGCGTACGGCTACGGCCGCGCAGGTGTACGGCCCGGCTGCTTCGGCTGCTGTGCGCCGCGGGGTGCGGAACACCGCTACGGCCGCTGTGATCGCGGCCTCGCCGAACCGTCCGCATTCGCACATCGGCCGCTCGCGGCCTGCTGCCTCCTCCAGCGCCGGTGTCGACCCGCGTCGCGAGGCGCGGCGGCGGGTCCTCGATTCCCTGATGCAGGCTCAGCGCTCCACCTGGGAGCGGTCGCCGCGCTGGGGCCGGGGCGCCGGGGACGGTGAGGATTCGTGAAGCGGAAGCTGGGGTGCCTCGGGGTGGTGCTGTTCTTCGCGCTGGTGTGCTGTGCGGGGCCGATGGCGATGTCGATGTCGGCGTCGTCGGGATCCGGCGGCGCTTCCTCCAGCGTGGATGTGGCGGCCGTCGGGATTCCGGCCCGCATGCTCAGCGCCTACCTCGCGGCAGCGGAGCATGTGCGCTCCTACCGGCCCCGGTGTAAGGGGATGCAGTGGTCGGTCCTGGCCGGAATCGCCAAGATCGAGTCCGGGCACGCCGCCGGACACCGCGTCAGTGCCCGAGGCGATGTCCGCCCGCGCATCCTGGGCCCGAGGCTGGACGGGTCCGGGGCGGGCGGCAACACCACGGCCATTGCGGACAGCGATCACGGCCGGTGGGACGGTGACCCCGAGGGCGAGCGTGCGGTCGGCCCCTTCCAGTTCCTGCCCTCCACCTTCCGCACCGTGGGCAAGGACGGGAACGACGACGGCCGCAGGGACCCGCACAACGTGGACGACGCGGCGCTGAGCGCGGCGGTCTACCTGTGCGGGAGCGGGAAGGGCCGCGACCTGACACAGCGGCAGGACCTGGAGGCGGCCGTCGGTTCGTACAACCACTCCGATGCCTACGTCGCAGATGTGATCGGCTGGATCAGCCGCTATAGGTCCGCAGGCGACACCCCCTCGGTCAAGCAGGTCAAGGGGGCGGCGCGGACGGTGGTGAGCGCGGCGCTCAGTCAGCGCGGGGTGCCGTATTCGTGGGGCGGCGGAACCGCCAAGGGCCCGTCGTACGGGCACGGCCGCAGCCCGGGCGGGTCCTCGGGGGAGCAGATCCGGGGGTTCGACTGCTCGGGCCTGACTACCTACGCCTTCGCGAAGGCCGGGATCGCCCTGCCGCGGACCGCTGCCGAGCAGGCCGGGGTGGGGCGCCGGATCCCCGCATCCGCCGGAGTGCACGCGCTCCGGCCGGGCGACCTGGTGTTCTTCGGCTACGTGCCGACGGCGGACGGGACGATCCACCATGTCGGCATCTATCTCGGCAAGGGCCAGATGGTCAACGCGCTCCGGCCGGGGACGAAGGTCCGGATCGACCCGGTGAGCGTCATGGACGACTATGCGGGCGGAGCCCGGCCATGGTGACCCCCGGGAGGAAGGGCCCCCAGCAGCAGCGCCTCGCCATCGGTTCAGGACGTGCGGAGGCGTCGCGCTCCTCATCGCGTTCGGGCTGGGTGCTGGTGGCAGCCGCTGCTGCACTGGCGCTGGCCGGGGCGGTACTCCTCGCGCGGAACACCGGCAGCGGCAGCGCACCGGCCGCTCCTCCGCACGCCCCCTCGGTGCCGGCTCCTGCCTCACCAGCGGCCAGTGCGCCAGCAGCACCCGCGCGGTCGGCCAGCCCCTCACCTTATGAACCCGGCCCGCAGGGGTCCCGCGCGCCGACGGGGCACGAGGTCCTGCCGCCGCCCGGCGAAGGGGCCGCCGCTGACGCCGCCATCCAGCGCGCGCTGGAGCGCTCGGTTGCGACCGGTCTGCCTGCCGACACCGAGCAGCGGCTGGCCCGGCTCGGCCGCGCCGTGTGGACGGCCGAGGTCACCGGCCGCGGCCGGGAACGCTGGCCCGGCTACTTCCCCGACGACCAGCAGGTGCGGCCCTACCGCCACTTCCGTATCCAGGCCGCCGTCGCCCGCCGCACAGATGACCGCCGGGTGGTGGTGCACCTGGTGTGGGCCGGGTCCTCGGGATCCGGGTTCCTCGACAACCGCACAGCCCGGGTGGTTCTCACCCCGGCGAAGGGAGGCCGCACGTGGACACCATCACGCTGAAGGCGAGCATGCTGGGCGCTCCGTTCGCCCTGTGGCGCTGGCTGTCGGGGCACTGGCCGTGGCTGCTGCTGGCCGGGGTGCTGATCTACGGCGCGAGCCGGTGGGTCCGAACGCGTCTTGCGGACCGGGCGACCGGGAAGCGTACGGCGGTCGAGCTCGTACCGTCCCGGCGCTTCGACCCCTCCGCCGAGGAGATCTTCCGCTACGGGACACTGCTGGCCCGCTCTGCGGTGGCCAGCCCGTGGTGGGCTCCGCGGCGGGCCAAAGCCGTGCGGATCCGGTTGCGCGCGGACGGTACCCGGCCGCTGTCGTACCGCGTGGAAGCGCCGGCTGCGGCGGCGCACCTGTTGCGGACCACGCCGTATGCGCAGGTGCGCTGCGACAAGACCGCTCCCATCGTGCGGGACAAGCAGCGGAAGTACGTGGTCCGGGCCCAGTTCGCCATGCATGGCGGGGCGGGCGCGCGGCTGAGGGAAGTCCCACTGGAGCCCGATCCGTTGCAGCCGCTGGTGGACGCGGTCGCCGATCTGCGCGCCGAGCTGGGTGATCTGGCGGAAGTGTGCGTGGACTTGCAGCCAGCACCGCGCTGGCGGCTCAAGGCCCGCCGGTGGCAGGTGATTGAAGCCGCGCGCCAGCGTGAACGGCGCGAAGCGAACCGCGCGTCACGGTGGATGCGGCAGGACTTCCGCGAGGTGGAGGACTCGATCGCGCACCACCTCTCGCGTCTGCTGACGCCGGGCAGCTCCGGCCGGGGCGACTACCCGCAGCGGCGCGTGATGATGCCGCCGACGCCTCGGCGGGTGGAGCGGGAGAAGGTGCTGGGGAAGCTGTCCGAGGAAGCGCACCTGGTGCGCGTGCAGCTGATGGTGCGCTGCTCATCGAACACGGTGGCGCGGGCCGAGCGGCGGATGCAGCAGGTCCAGGCCGCGCTTGATGTGTTCGCTGCGCGGACCCGGTTCGCGTGGGTGGGCAAGCTGTGGGGGCCCATCAGGTTCGGTCCCGACCGGCGGCCCTGGCGCGGGGTGTTCGATCACCGCTGGCGTACAGGGCAGATGCAGCCGCCCCGCACGAACTGGGTGCACCTCGAGGAGCTCGCCGGGCTGCTCAAGCCCCCGACCGCGCACTGCCGTCTGCCCTTGCTGTCGGGCGACGTCCCCACCTTCGAGGTCGGGAATCCGGGACTGCTGCTTCAGGGCTGGCATCGCAGCGCGGACGGCCGGTGGAGGCTGCTGGCGACCCGCGAGGAGGAGACCTTGAACGAGGTGGCTGTCGGCAAGACCGGCGGTGGCAAGACCGAACGGGCTCTGTGCCAGGCAGTAGGTGCCGCGCACGCCGGCCACGGGCTGGTGTATGTGGATCCGCACGGCGATTCGTGGAAGCGGGCGGCTCCCTATCTGGCTCACGACGCGATCATGGAGCGGATCGGGCGGATCGATCTGGCCGTCACCGGCCCTCGGTCGCGGGTGGGCTGCTGGAATCCGCTGGGGATGGACCGCGGGCAGCGGGCCCATGAGGTCGTGGGCGCGGCGGTGGATGCTCTGGCCTCCGCGCTGGGGTGGAGTGATGTGACCGCTCCCCGGGCCGTCACGATCGCGACCAAGGCGGTCGAGGCCCTGGTCGCGGTGAACGCCGCGGCCTGCCGGGAGGGGAAGCCAGAGTGTCAGGCCACGCTCTTTCAGGTCCGGCCGCTGCTGGTGGACCCCGGCTTCCGCGAGGCGGTCCTGGGGGTTCTCGATGGGGAGCAGCTCGCCTGGTGGCGCACGTCGTTCGCCGCGATCCCGCCGGACGCGCTGCCCACCGTCCTCAACCCGCTGGACCGGCTGGCCGCCAATCCGGCCACCTACGCGATGCTCGGCAGCCCGGTAGGGGCCTACGACATCCGGACCGCCATGGACAGCCGGATGGTCGTGTGGATCTGCCCGGCCGGCAACGGGCCGACGGACCGGCTCCTGGTGGCCCTGCTCGTACGCGATCTGCTGCGCGCGGGCTTGTCGCGGCGCGAGGTAGACGAGCGCGTGCGGGTGCCGTTCCGGGCCTACCTCGATGAGCTGATCTCGCTGGACGGGGCCGCCGGGACCAGCATCGCGGACATCCTCGAACAGCTGCGGAAGTTCAAGGTGCGGGTGCACGGCATGACCCAGCTGCTCCAACGGCTGTCCCCCGAGGTGCGCGCCTCCCTGATGCAGAACTCGGCGACCTTGTCCACCACCGCCGGGTCGCTGGAATCGATCCGGCACATCACCAACGAGTGGGGAGACCAGGTCGACCCCGTCGAGGTCACCGAGCTTGAGCGCTACCACCACTACATGAGCCTGACCGTCGACGGCCGTCGAATCGGGCCGTTGCAGATGCGGGGCCCTGAGCTGTCCGAGGTCTTCCCCCGGCTCGCCCGGACCGGGGCGGTCGGGGCTCTCAACCGGGCAGCCGATGACATGGCGGCCGCACGGCCCGTGGGCGAGCTGATCGCCATCGCCAGGCAACAGCAGCAACGCGTCGTCGGGTTCCTCACCAGCACCGGGCGTGCTCCTGCCGCCGATTCATCCGGCCCGTCCGAGGCCGCTTCCCCTTCCCGGAGGTACCAGTGACCATCTCCCGCCCAGCCGCTCCAGCGAAGTTCACAGAGACGCTGGCCCATCGTTCTCTGGCCGTGCTCGCTCAGCACCGCGTGGTCAACACCCAGCAGATGCAGACCCTGCTCCAGCCAAGCTCCCGGGCGCGGCTGGCCAACATCCTCAACACCCTGCACAAGGAGCGCCTGGTCGACCACATCACCCTGCCCTCGGCCAATCGGATGCGGGCATGGTTCCTCACCCGCGAGGGAGTCCGCGCCACGGAGAACTGGCCGGAAGTGCGCGGGCGGTCGAAGTACCCGGACACGGGGAAGACCGTCGCCTCGCTGGTCGCGGCGCACACCTGCGCGGTGGTCGACACCCACGTGTGCTTCGTCCGGGACGCCCGCGATCGCGGTGATGAGCACGGTCCCTGGGACTGGGTCCCGGAGACCGTTCACCAGCTGGCCGACGGCGAACTGCTCCAGGCCGATGCGCTGCTGCACTACGGAGCCGCTGACCTCCGCGGCTCGCGGGCTCAGCTCCGGGCCTTTGTGGAAGTTGACCGGGCGACGTCGACCAGCGGCAAGCTCGCCAGCAAGCTCATCCGGTACGCCCGCTTCTACACGCATACGCCGACTCCGGTTGCCGGGCGCCGGTCCGCTGCCGCCCAGCAAACGGGCCTGCCCGGGTGGCAGCGCTGGTACCCGGTCTTCCCGCGGCTGCTGTTCGTGCTCACCAACGCCAGCGCGGTGACGTACCAGAGCCGTATTGAGGATCTTCAGGCCATGGCCGCAGAGCATCCGCTGGTCGCGCAGATGGCGTTGCGGGTGCCGATCGGCGCGGCGGTGCTGTCCGAGTTGGAGGAGCACGGTCCGCGGGCGCCGATCTGGACCCGGGTGGCGCAACCTGCGGAGGCCTGGCGGCTGAAGTACCCCGCGGAGCGCTGTGCGTGGACTGATCTGTAGCCGCTCAAGTCGTGCTCGATTCTGCCTCAAATGCCCCAATAATTATGCCTGTTGCGACGGCTCGCAGCTGACAATCCCGGCACGTCTTTTACTCTATGTAGCAGAGTGACTACTAAAATCGCGAGCGTCCAGCCGCAAGTGCGATTCGCAATTCTCGATACGCGTGGGCACGCGTGCGACCGATAGACAAAGGCAGGGGTGACGTGCCCGTGGACAGTCCGGCCGGGGCATGGACCGGGGCTCCACAAGACGCGGTCGCCGGATCTACGCACGCTGCTGTCCTACTTCGGCGCGGGCGAGGCGGGGACCCGCGGGCTGGTGGATCTGGCGGAGCGGACTGTGCCAGAGCGATGGCTCGGCGCCAGGCGGGCCTCGCCATCCTCATGCCGGGCATCTGCGCCACCAACTCCTGGAAACCCGACCCCGACAGCCGTCCGGGCACGGCGGCCGATCCCGCGTTCACGCCCCACTCATGTACAAGCCATGGCCGCTCCCCCCGAGCCGCTACCACTGGCGGCCCAACACCGCGTTTAAGGCAGGCCCTGTGACAGCACCCCTCGCATCAGTCCACCCCGCTGCTCACCGCTGCTCACTACTCGCAGCCGTGGCAGCAGTCGCCGTGGCCGTCTCCGGTTGTGGCGGCGACACCGAGACGAAGGACGACACGAAAGAACCGTCGACCTCCGCGTCCCCATCTCCGGCGCCAGATTCCACCCGGGCAGTCGATCCGCAGCAGGCGGTGAAGAAGAACATCCTCACCGCCTATGGCCACTTCTGGAGGGAGCAGGTCGAGGCCTACGCCAATGCCTCCTCCGAAGGCACCGACCTGACCCGCTACGCCACCGGAAACGCCCTCAGCCGGGCCGAGAGCGACCTGATGACCCTGAAGAAGGCGGGCAACGTGCTCACCGGCAAACCCCGCCACGACGCCCAAGTCACCGACCTTGACCTGGGGCGGAGGGTCCCCGCAGCCACGCTGAACGACTGCCTGGACGTCTCCGGCTGGAAGACGAAGAACCGCAAAACGGGGGAAACGCTGCCCGCCCCCAAGGGCCAGCTCAAGAAGTACGCAGCAACGGTCAAAGCGGAGAAGTGGGGGAAGGAATGGAAAATCTTGGACGTGAAGCCACAAAACACCACCTGCTGATCCTCGGCGCAGCCGCCGCCCTTGTGCTGTCCGCGTCCGCCACCGCCCGCGCAGACGATCCCAGCGGGGGCCGCGCCGAAGTCGGCGACTGCACGGGCCAGGTCTCCTACGTGTGCGTCGGCGCCGCCGATCCCGGCAGCACCGCACCGGACCAGCCCGCGCACCGCCCGAAACCGTCGCACCGCGACGTCGACAAACCCCCGGTCAGGCCGGAGTGCGTCGTATCGAAGCTCGTTCCGCAGCCGCCCGCAGGCAGCGAGCTGTGGCAGGGACACTCCCCGGACAGCGGCGCGATCTACATCCGCCCGTGCGCGATGCCCGGCGACGGCAGCATAGCCACCGAGGACATCGTCGGCCAGGCGTTCTGGGCCGCCGACGAGCCCTCAGCCGTCAACCCGGCCGTCCTGGCACAGCAGGCCGTCGACAAGATGAAACTGGCCGGGCCGGACATCATCAGCCCGGACACGGCGGGGCGGTGGACGGTGGGTGTACCGGTGTGGATGCACGTCGGAAAGTCGCCCTCGACATACGGGCCGACCTCGGCGTCGGCCTCGGCCGGGACGGTGACCGTGACGGCAACCGCCAAGGTCAAGCGCATCAAGTGGGCCATGGGTGACGGGAAGACCGTCACCTGCGCGGGGGCCGGGACGGCATACCGCAAGGCGTTCGGCAACAGGACGTCGCCGGACTGCGGACATACCTATGCGCGGACCTCGGCGGCGAAGCCCGAGAAGAAGTTCACGGTGACCGCGACCGCCACCTGGTCGGTGGCGTGGAACGGCGGCGGGCAGTCAGGAGTACTCACCGAAGTCCGGGGCTCGCAGGTCGAGGTGTCGGTCGGCGAGTTGCAGGCACTCGGCTGAGGCCGGTACCGGGAAGGATCGAGAGTTGAACAAGTCGAAAGACCGTAGTGCCCAGGCGCCCGGGGTGCCCGCGCGGCCGACAGGACCGGTGCCTCCCCCGCGAGTGTCGGCTCGGCGCAGACGACCAGGTCTGATCGCCCTGGCGGTGGTGCTGATCACCGGTGGCGGAGCGGGCGGTGCGGTGTTACTGATGGAGAGCGGGCAGCGCACCGAGGTGGTGACCGTGATCCGGCATGTGCCGGTCGGGCAGGTGGTCACCGACCGAGACCTGGGCAAGGCGTCGGTTGCGCTGGATCCGGCGGTCAAGGCGGTGAAGTCCGCGGACCGGGCCGGTGTGGTGGGCAAGCGGGCAGCGGTGGAGCTGACGCCGGGGTCGCTGCTGTTCAGCGGGCAGGTGACTGGGAGTTCGCTGGTCAAGTCCGGTGAGCAGGTGGTGCCGATGGGGCTGAAGCCTGAGCAGGTACCGGCCAGCCATCTGGCGCCGGGCCAGCGGGTGCACATCGTGCAAGTGCCGGGTGAGGACCAGGATACGGGCGAGACCCAGCGGCAGCCGATCCCGGCGCACGTGGTGAAGGTCGGTGCCCCCTCGCCAGGTACCGGGTCGGTGGTTGTCGACGTCGCCGCGGCGCGGTCCCAGGCTCCGGCGCTGGCCTCGTGGGTGTCCACCGGCGATGTCCGGCTGCTGATCGACGCGCAGGGCGGTTCGTGATGGCCGTGATCGCGCTGGCGGGCAGCAGTGGTGCTCCCGGGGTGACGACGACCGCGCTGGCGCTGCTGCTGTCCTGGCCGCTGGATCCGGGGCGGCGGGTGGTGCTGGCGGAGTGCGATCCCGACGGCGGAGCAGTGCTGTACGGGATCTTGCAGGGTTCGCTGGGCGACCGGTACGGGCTGCGGAATCTCTCGGTCGCGGCCCGCAAGGGTGAGCTGCCCGAGGCGTTCTGGCGGCAGCTCGTCGGCGTCACCGACGACGGCCGGACTGCTCAGCCGACGAATGACCGTCTCGTGCTGCCCGGCATCACCCATCCTGCGCAGGCGGCCGCCCTGGCGCCGGCCTGGGAGCAACTGGCTGCGCTGTTCGCGGGAATCGAGCAGCACCCGGAGTATCCGCATGACGTACTCATCGACCTCGGCCGTGGCGGAGCGTTCGGCTCGTCGGCGGTGTTGGCGCAACGGGCGGATCTGCTGGTGATGGTGGCGCGGTCCACGATGCGCGGGATTCAGTCGGTGCAGATGCGGATCGAGGCGTTGCAGGAGCGGGTCGGTGAGGTCGGGCTGCTGCTGGTGGAGGAGGGGCCGTATTCGACCCGTGAGGTACAGAAGCTGCTGAGGGTGCCGGTCATGGCCACGCTCCCCTACTCGCCGGGGCTGGCCCGGGTGCTGTCGGACGGGGTGGAGCAGCCGCGGCACTTCGAGCGCAGCGAGCTGATGCGTGCCGCCGCGGGGGCAACGACGCCGCTGCGGCAGCGGGTTGCGCTGCGGCGAGCGCGTCTGGCGCCGCGCGGCGGTCCGTCGACCGGTGGCGGGGAGGTGATTGCTGGTGCGTGGTAAGCCTTTGCATCCGGATCCGAGCGTGCGTGTGCCGCGGCCGTGGAGTGGTCCGGCCGCGGCGACTGGATCGGAGCGCGTGGAGCGGGGTGCCGGTGCGCCGGTGGGCGCGGCGCAGTCTCCCGTGATGGGCGGTCCGGTGCCGCAGCTGGTGGTCGATCGTCAGGCCGTCGCGTTGGTCAAGGACCGGGTGGCCCGGCAGGTCACGGAGTACCGCAAAGGTCAGCCGTATGTGGCGGCGGCGAGCGTGGAGCAGCGGGCCCGGGACTGGATCAACGCGGCGGTGGCGGAGTGGTCGGACGCGGCGGCAGCCGAGCGCGGGGTCAGCCCGGCTCCGGCGGAGGACGCGGCGCTGGCCCGTGCGGTGTTCGACGAGCTGTTCCGGGCGGGGCGTCTTCAGCCGCATCTGGACAACGAGTTGGTGGAGAACATCTTCATCAACGGCCCTGGCGAGGTGTGGCTGGACCTGGCCGGGGGGCGGCGGGAGCGGGTGGCGCCGGTGGCGGACTCGGAGGAGGAGCTGCTGGAGCTGCTGCGGCGTCTGGCCAGTGCGGACGACGGGCAGAGCGAGCGCACCTTGACCACCGCCAGCCCGATGCTCGCGCTGAGGCTGAAGGACGGGTCGCGGCTGCAGGCGGTCACGGCGGTGAGCCCGCAGACGTATGTGACGATCCGCAGGCACCGGGTGCAGGATGCGGATCTGGGCGACATGGTGCGGCTGGGCGCGATCAACCCCACGCTGGCGGCATTCTTGTCGGCTTGTGTGAAGGCGGAGAAGAACGTACTGATCGCCGGTCCGCAAGCGGCCGGGAAGACTTCGTTGATGCGCGCCTTGCTCAAGGAGATCGACCCTGACGAGCGGTTCGCAACCATCGAGACCGAGTTCGAGCTGTTCGCGCACACCGACGGCTTCCACCAGCAGGTGGTGGCGATGGAGGCGCGCGAGTCCAACGGGGAGCGTGGTCCGGACGGGCGGGCGACCGGCGAGATCACACTGATGGACCTGATGTACCGGGCGCTGCGGATGTCGCTGTCGCGGATCGTGGTGGGAGAGGTGCGCGGCCCGGAGATCGTGGCCATGTTGCAGGCGATGACCAACGGGCAGGGTGGCAATCTGTGCACGCTGCATGCCTCGGACCCGTCGGTGGTCTTCGACCGGATCGCCGAGCTGTATCTGCTGGCCCAGGGCAACATGAGCGAACATCTGGCGTACCGGCAGGCCGCCAACGGGCTCGACTTCATCGTTTACGTGCGGATGCTGGACGAGACGAAGATCGGCGGGTCCCGTCACCGGTACGTGTCCCATGTGCTGGAGGTGACCGGGACCGGGGAGTACGGGCGTCCCGCAACCAACGCGATCTTCACGCCGGGTGAGGAGTTCGGCGAAGTGCGGGCGGTGCCACGGATGTATCCGGCGTGCATCGCAGACCTGCGGCGGGTGGGGTTCGGCGACCATCTGCTCAGCCCGTCGTACGACAGCTGGGCCGGGCAGCCGCTGTCGCTGAAGGTGGGGGCGGCGTGACGGCGCTGGTGATGGTGGCGTGCGGCATGGCCGATATCGGCGGTCTGGTGGCGCTGGCCGTTGGCCTGGCCGGTACGACCGCTCCCCCGCGGCCGGGCCTGCTGGCCCGGTGGCATGCCCGGAGCGCCGGTCGGCCGGATCCGGTGGAGCAACGGATGCGGCGGCGGGCCCGCTGGGCGGCCGGTGGCGTACTCGGGCTGGCGGTCTGGCTGGTGACCGGCGTGTTCGTGGCCGGTGCTCTCGTGGGGCTCGTGGTGGTGGGAGTGCCCTGGCTGCTGTCGCCCACCCACTCCTCGCAGGTCCGCATCGTGCAGCTGGAGGCGCTGAGTCACTGGGCGCGCCAGTTGGCTGATGGTCTGCGAGTGGGCCGGGGCTTGCAGCAGGCGCTCATCGCCAGCCGGAAGGGTGCTCCGGCCGTGCTGGAAGAGCCGGTCGCGGCCCTGGCGGACCGGCTCCAGCTCGGCTGGACGCCGGAGGACGCGCTGCGGGAGTTCGCCGACGAGCTGGGCGACATCACCGCGGACAAGGTGGTGGCCGCGCTACTTCTGTCGATCGCCGACCGCGGCCCGGGGCTGGCGCAGTCGCTGGAGGACCTGGCCGAGACAGTACGTGAGGAGGTCGGCAAGCGGCGCCAGATCGAAGCTGACCGGGCCAAGCCGCGGCAGACCGTGCGCTGGATGACGATCATCACCGTCGGAGTGGTCGGGCTCGGTTTCCTGGTGCCCGGTTACACCGCACCGTACGGGAGTCTGCTGGGCGAGCTGGTCTTGGCCGCGGTGTCCGCGGGGTTCATCGCCGTGCTGACGTGGATGCGGTCGCTGGCCGATCACCGGCCGGTGCCCCGGTTCCTGGTCGCTGACCCGCGCAGCCGGGTCCGCGTCGCCGCCGAGCCGGTTGCGGCCGAACCGTTGGAGGCGTCATGATCAATAGCGCTGCTGTGGTGGCCGGATGCGCTGCGGGGGCAGGCGTTGCCCTGCTGGTCCACGAGTTGCTGCGTCCGCAGCCGTCGTTGGCGGCGGCCCTGCGGCGTTCACCGCCGGAGGCCGCCGACTTGGGCGAGGAGCCCCGGGCCCGGGACGCGGTGTGGGGGCGGTGGCTGGTCGACCGGCTCGGTGGTCTGCCCGGTGTACGGATGCCGACCACGAATCTCGCGCTGCTGCGGCAGACCCCGGAGCGGTTCTTGCTGACCAAGGTCGCCTTGGCCGTGTTGGGGCTGCTGGCGCCGGTGGTGGCCGCGGCACCGTGGCTGCTGCTCGGGGCGGGGGTGCCCCTGTATGTGCCGGGCGTGGCTGGTCTGGCGGTCGCCGCCCTGCTGTGGGTCGTGCCGGATCTGCAAGTGCGGGACCAGGCCAAGCGCGCCCGGGAGGAGTTCGCCCACAGCATCACGGCCTACCTGGACCTGGTCGCGCTCAAGCGGGCTGGCGGCGCCGGGCCGACCGAGGCCATGGAGCGGGCGGCGGGCGTGGGGCAGGGGTGGCCGTTCCAGTTGCTCCAGCAGGCGCTACTGCGGGCGCGGGTCGACCGGATCGCACCGTGGGAAGCGCTGGAGGACCTCCACCGTGACCTGGAGCTTCCGGTCCTGGAGGACATCGCCGAGATCATGCGCCGGTCGGCGCATGACGGTGCCGCGGTCTACACGAGCTTGCGGGCCCGCGCGCTGAGTCTGCGGACCGAGCTGCTGGAGGCGCAGGCCGCCGAGGCGAACGCGGACAGCGAGAAGATGACCGCCCCCGGCGCCCTGCTGGCGGTACTGGTCATGCTGCTGATCGCGTTCCCGGCCGTCCTGCGCATCCTCACCGCCTGACCACCGCGCCCACCCGCGCGCTCACCAAGGACAAAAGGACAAAAAAGGGGAAGTGGAATCATGATTACGCGTTACCTCACCGCGAAGTCGGCCGTGTTCCTTGCCGCTTTGGACGAGCGGCTGGAGGAGGCCAGGAGCCGTCCCGACCGGGGCGACATCAGCATCACCACCGTCATCATCTGGGTGGCCAGCATCACCGGCGCCATCCTGATCGCCGGGACGATCGCTGCGGTGATCGCGAAGTACAACGGCAAGCTGTCAGGCATCTGATGGGCGCGGCCTTGCGACGCGTCTGGGGCCGGTGGAAACCCCGGCTGGCCGACGACCGCGGTGACGCCTCCGTCCAGATGGCCATCGTCTTCCCGGTCGTCATCCTGCTCACGGTCGCGGTCGTGCAGGCCAGCATGTGGTACTACGCCCGGGAGATCGCCCTGACCGCCGCGCGCGAAGGCGTCGCCGCGGGCCGCACTTACCAGGCCGGGCCCGGCGAAGGAGCGGCACGCGCCCGCCAGGTGCTGGAGCGCACCGCGGGGGACAGTCTGCGGGGTGCTTCGGTCTCGACGGGCGGGAGTACGCAGGAGCGGGTCCGCGTCCAGGTCCACGGGACGGCTCCGTCGATGTTGCCGTTCATGCCGGACCTGGCGGTCACCCAGTCCGCGTCCGGGCCGGTGGAACGCTTCACCACGCCGGGAGGCTGACGTGTCGCGCACGCTTCGTGATCGTCTCGCCGAGGACCGGGGCAGTGAGGCGGTCCAGGCCGCCATCATCACCCCGTTGCTGATCGGGTTTCTGTGTCTGGCGCTGGCCGGAGGCCGCCTGGTGGTCTCGGGCTCGAAAATCGACGCGGCGGCCGAGGATGCCGCGCGCGAGGCCTCGCTCGCGCGCTCGGCAGCCACCGCCCAGCAGGCGGCGCAGGCCGCCGCCGAGGAGTCCTTGTCCGACCAGGGCGTCAGCTGCGCGAGTACCAGCGTGGCGGTGGATACCAGTGGCCTCAGCGCCGCGCTGGGACAAGCGGGCTCGGTGACCGTGACCGTACGGTGCACGGTCGACCTCGCCGATCTGCTGCTGCCCGTTCCCGGGTCCCGCACGCTGGAGTCGTCCTTCACGTCCGTCGTCGACCAGTACCGGCAACGCGAAGGAGCCTGAGGATGCGAAAGATCCGCTGGAACCCGGCCCCGGCCCTCGTCGCGTTCTGCCGCGCCCGCCGCCCCAGGGGAGACCGGGGCGGCGTCTCAGCCTTCCTGGCCATCTGCGTCCTGCCGCTGCTGGCCATCATCGGCATCGCCGTCGACGGCGGCGGCAAAGCCCGGGCCGTGGAACGCGCAGATGCTCTGGCCACCGAAGCGGCCCGGGCCGGCGGCCAGGCCATCGACCCCGGCCAGGCCATCCCCGGCCATGCGCTCGTCGCTGACCCGCAGGCCGCCCAAGCTGCGGCCCGTTCTTATCTGCGGGCCACCGGCGTGACCGGCAGCGTCCGCGTCTCGCCCGACGGCCAGACCCTGACGGTGACCACCCGCACCACCTACGACACCAAGTTCCTGGCCGTCGTCGGAGTCACCTCGCTGGATGTCAGCGGACACGGTCAGGCCACCCTCCTCCACGGTGTCGACGCTCCCGAGGAAGGCCCGTAAATGCCCACTCCCCCGCCCCCGGCGCCCCGCCGCGCGGTCCTGCGTAGCCTGGCCAGCCTCCTGGTCCTGGCCGCGGCCGTCATCGGGCTTCCTGTCTTGCTGGCCATGGTCACCGGGCCCGTGTGGGACATCGCCCGCGACGACCTCCCACACCTCCTCGACCGTCAGGACACCGGAAGCGCCTTCCTCCTGGCGCTGATCGTGATTGCCTGGATCGCCTGGGGCCACTTCACGCTGTGCGTCCTGCTCGAGATCCCCGCCCAGCTCCGCGGCCGCGCACTGCGCCCCCGTCTCACCGTCAGCCGCCGCGCCGCCGCCACCCTCGTCAGCAGCATCCTCGTTCTGCTGCCCACCGGCACCGCGCTGGCCACTCCGGCATCGGCTACCGCTGCCCCGACCGCCGAGTCCACACCCGGTGCGCAAGCGGCCAACCACCACCAGGCCCCACACCGGACGGCCGAGCGCACCAGCGGGCAGCGCACCTACACCGTGCGCGACGCCCGCCCGGCCGAGAGCCTGTGGAGCATCGCGGAGAAGGAACTAGGCCGCGGCGAGCTCTGGACGACGATCGCCGAGCTGAACACCGGCCGCACCATGACCGACGGCGGCCGCTTCGACCCGGATGTCTTCCTCCAGCCCGGCTGGACACTGCTGCTGCCCCCCGCCGACCACTCCGACGGCTCTCCCCCGCAGCCGCACACCCCGACCCGCACCGTCACCGTCGCACCCGGCGACACCCTCTCCGCGATCGCCGAGACCCAGCTGGGAGACCCGGGCCGCTACGGCGAAATCTTCGACCTGAACCACAACCCCAACACCCCCAGCGCCCGCCCCCTCACCGACCCGGACCAGATCTACCCCGGCCAGCGACTCGCCCTCCCCACCTCCGACCCGTCCGCCGGAGACCGCCCCGCGCAACGCGACAGCGAACGGGCTCCCTCACAAGACCACGGAAACCGCGACTCCTCCCCCGTCCCGGGCAACTCCACGGCCCCCTCCCACCCCGGCCAGCAGACACCCAGCCCGGGCGCCAGCAACCGCTCGGACAACCCCTCACACCACCAACGCGGTGAGGGCAGCACAGAATCGGCACACCCACCGGCCACGGCGAAACCGACCGCCCCGGAACGGCAGCCACACCAGCCCGCCGCCGAACCCGCCGCGCACGCGGACGGCATCCAGATGCGCACCATCGCCGGTATCGGTGCCCTGCTAGCCGCCATCGTCATCGGCGGCCTCGGCATCCGGCGCCTGCTCCAGCAGCGCCGCCGCAAGCCCGGCGAGACCATCGCCATGCCCAAGGACACCAGCCGCCTGGAACAGGCCCTGACCGCCAGCGCCACCCCCGCCAGCGCCGAACTCCTCGACACCGCGCTGCGCACCCTCGCCCACCACGCCGACCAGACCGGCACGAGCCTGCCTCCGGTACGGGGCGCACGGGTCACCCCGCGGACCGTCGGCCTGCTTCCCGACGAACCCCTCGCCCCCCTGCCACCGTTCACCGCCGCCGAGGCGGGCTGGTGGACCCTCGACGAGCAAGCCAACCTCCTGGAGCCGGACCAGGCGCGCCAGGCCCCGGCCCCCTACCCGGGCCTGGCGACGCTCGGCGCCGACAACGACGGCAATCTGCACCTGGTCAACCTCCCCCAGCTGCGTACCCTGCTCATCGACGGAGACCCCGAGCAGGTCGCCGCTGTGTGCACGGCGATCGCGCTGGAGACGGGGATGAGCCCATGGGCGGACCAGGCCGACATCCTCCTCGTCGGGCTCGGCCGCGAGCTACCCCGCTTGCTGCCCACCAGCCGGGTCCGGCATCTCCCCCACGCCGCGGCCGCCGTCCGGGACCTGGGCGAGCGGCTCCTCGAAGCCCACCAGGAACCCGAACTCGGCGCCCAGCTGCCGTGGATGCTGATCTGCGCCACCCACATCAGGGAGAACGAGGCGTGGCAGCTGGCCGACGCGCTCGACAAGGCCCGGGGCCTGCGGGTCGCCGCGGTGCTTCCCGCCGACGGCATCAGCCAGCTCTTCCCCGATGCAGTCCGCGTGGACGCACGCTACCCCGGCGCCCCGCAGGAGCTGGAGGCCCTCGGCGTGCGGCTGCGCTTGCAGTCCATCTCCGCCGACGACTATCAGCAGCTCGTGGAGACACTCGCCGTCGCCGACGAACCCTCCCGCCCGGCTGCCGGTGTGTGGGAGAACGTGCCGTCCGAGCCCGACGACCCCACCGCGCCCTCCCTCCCGGACGGCGTGCAGGCGCCCCAAGAGGCTGCAGCCGCCGAGGACCAGCCGCCCCAGGAGGTTGCCTTCCCCGCCCTGCTCGGAGCCGTCGGCGACCCGGCTGGGCTCCGGCTCCTCTCCCCCGCCGCAGAACCTCAAGACGCCGATTCCGATGCCGACTCCCCCGACGCCCGGCCCGCCCCGGATCCCGCGGCCGCGGACCCTGCGGGCGAACAGCCCCAGGACACTGAGGACCCCGACGAAGCACGCCCGGACGGCGAGGCCGCGGTCCCAAGCGGGAACGACGGTACCGATCCCGGAACGGAAGCTCCTGCGGCACGCGATCTGCACGAACCGGAGATCCGGGTGCTCGGCCCCCTCGAAGTCACCGGCATCGGCGCCTCCGGCCACGGACCCAAGCTGTCCGAACTCGCTCTCCTGCTGTACTTCCGGCCGCACCGCGACGCCGTCGGCATCTGCGAGGCCATGGACCCTGTGACGCCATGGTCCACCGCCACCCTCAATTCCCGCATATACGGGCTACGCAACCGGCTCGGCACCGATACCGAGGGCAATCCGTACGTGCCGCGCCGGACGCGTGGATCCGACCCCTACCGCCTCTCCCCCGCTGTGCGCTGCGACTGGACCCGCTTCCAGCAGCTCGCCGAACGCGGGCTGGCCTCCGGCCCCACAGGCTCCGCTGTCAGCGACCTGGAACAGGCCCTCGGCCTGGTCCGCGGTAGGCCCCTCGGCGGCCGCGATCTCCCCTGGGCCGCGCCCCTGCAGCAGGAGATGATCAGCCGCATCGTGGACATCGCTCACACGCTGGCCACCTACCGCTTCGCCTACGGTTCACAGCACCACCTTGATGCCGCCCGCCGCGCCGTCGCCGTCGGCATCGACGCCGAGCCGTACGCGGAAATCCTCTACCGCGACTGGATGCGCATCGAACACCGAGCAGGCAACAGAGCCGGGCTCCACTCCGCCATCACCACCCTCCAGCAGGCCAACCGCGCCCTCGACCTCGACTTCGAGCCAGAGACCGAGGAACTGATCAAAACCCTCCTCACCGACACTCCCTCCAAGGACGTGGTGTAGAGCGCAAGGGAGCTGCGCAAACACCCCGGGTGTCGCGCCCGCCGATCCGGCCAGACCGAGCTGCGCAGTGCGCTGAGCTGCTTGCACAGCTCCTCCGCGCTCGTGCGAGCGTTCCCGCAAGATCAATTGCGCACTCTTCGCGCTCCGCATCCCCGACAACCGATCAGGCTGGCCCCCGCGAGCCAGTTACCGCTCGCCGCGCGTACGCGAGCAGTTCACGCCGGGCAGCGGACTCGTCCACCGGGAACCGGGTAGCCCACTCATTGCGCAGCTCCCCCACCCTGCGGACCACATCCTCGGCTTCGTCGGTCAGTCCTTCGCCCAGTTCCCGGACGGCCCCGCCAGCGCCTTGCCCGGTGACGACAGCCGGGCCATACAAGAGGTACGGCAGGTCCAGTCCCCGCCAGGCACAGGCCAACGCCCAAGCAGCCACGTTCACCGGGAGATGCATCTGTCTCCCAGCACCGTGCACAAGCACCAGTGCTTGCCGGTGGTAGACGCCCCGGTCGACAGGGCCCTCGATCAGCTCCTCTAGGGCGGCTCGCTGCGCAGTGGCCTCCCCGGGGAGGTCGACACGCCGCGAGCTGGCATCGGGGCCGATGCACAGTGCACGGACCCGCCTCGGATATCCATCGGGCTGCCCAGCAGGGGCAGGGACGGCCGGGGTCCGGTCTTGCCGGGCGAGAGCTCGTCCCGTTTGGTCGGTCACATCACCTCCAGGTGAAGGGAGTCGAAGGGGCTCTCGTGTAGTGCTGGTGCGTCCCGCAGGGGAAACGTCCGCGGTACAGCCAGCGCATCGATCAGTGCGTGGACGACCGCAGTTGGCGCCGCCGCTTGAACTCGGGCAGGAGGCGCTCCAGGTCTGCCACGGTCCACGGTGTGCCGCCGTTGTTTCGCATCAGCCTGCGATCAGCCAGCAGTTTCTCCAGCCCTTCTGCGGTCGGCTCCTGGCCATGGGACTTGGCGTGTTCGGCCCAGACCTCGTAGCAGAGGTACGAGGAGATGTACCGGCGCAGGGTGCTGGCGCTGACCGCCCTGCCGTTCCTGCCAGTGACGCCACGGGCGTGGAGCCACAAGGAGAGCTGCTCCCCGTTGGGAGGTTCACCATGCTTGTCGCGGTATTCGCGCCAGGCGGTGAAGTAGCGGTCCGCGACGGTCTCGCTGACAGAGAGACGCTTGTGCGCAAGCTGCTCGGGGGCCGGGCCGTGCTCGTCAGATGGGGCTGCTTCTGGTGACTGGGATTCGGCTGGCGGCGTGGTGCTGATGTGGTGCGGGCTTGATGGATCATTGATCGGGTGGTCTCTCCGGGGAGCAGGCGGCGGATCCTCAGAGCCCGGCTGGCTCTGGCGGCCCGGTTCTGGCATCCGGTCACGCTGCCCCGGCACAGCATGGCCACGATCATGCCCGTACATGGTCCGGGGAACCTCCCAGGGCCGGTCAGCGCCGACACCCATGGGTAGGCGCTCCTGCTTCCCCTCTGCCGAGCCTGGGGCAGGGGAGCCTTCATCGGCGGTTTCGCGGTACCGGTCCTCGTAGCCGTTGACGTAGCCGGTCAGCTCCTCGTTGCTGAGGTCGGCGACGCCGTAGGTCTCCCGCAGCCGCTGCCCGAACTGGTACGCCGAGGGGAAGCGTCCGTTGTCGGCGAGGTACTCGCGGTACGTAGCGTAGAACACCTCATCGCGCGCGACGTCGTGCGGCATCACCGCCGCGGCGCGTGGCCGCAGTAGCTCATCCTCGACATAAAGCTGCTCGTGCTGCTCCGCGGCATACCTGCGCTGGGGGCTTCCCGTGCCCCGCTGGAGCAGCGTGAGCGACGGGGCGTGGTGCGGGTGCCCCCGGGCCTCGACCGCCCCGTCCGCCGTCTCATGGCCCGGCTGGTGGGCCGCTTCCTCATTCGTCTTCGGCGCAGTCTCCCGAGCCGTAGTTGTCTCTCCTCGCAACGCGGCGGCGGGGGAGAAGGTGCTCGCTTCCAGCCCGGCCGCCTCGAGGCCCGCCGGGGCGGTGTCGGACAGCGGCACCCCGTAGCGCGCCAGCCGCAGCGGCATCAGCGCTTCCACCGGGGCCTTGCGGCGCCACTGCCGCCCGTAGCGGGCCTGCAGCCGGGTCTGGTAGACCAGCCGGTCCTGTTCCAGCCGGATGACCTCGTCGTAGCTGCGCAGCTCCCACAGCTTCATCCGGCGCCACAGCCGGAAGGTCGGGATGGGCGCCAGCAGCCAGCGGACGATGCGGACCGACTCCATGTGCCGGTCGGCGGTGATGTCGGCGATCCGGCCGATCGCGTGCCGGGCGGCCTCCACGGAGACCACGAAGAGCACCGGGATGACGCCGTGCATGCCGACGCCGATCGGGTCCGGCCAGGCGGCGGCGCCGTTGAAGGCGATGGTGGCCGCGGTCAGCATCCACGCGGTCTGGCGCAGCAGGGGGAAGGGGATGCGGATCCAGGTCAGCAGCAGATCCAGGGCCAGCAGGACGCAGATCCCGGCGTCGATCCCGATGGGGAAGACGTTGGAGAAGGCGCCGAAGCCCTTCTTCTCGGCGAGGTCGCGGACCGCGGTGTAGGACCCCGCGAAGCCGATCGCGGCGATCACCACCGCCCCGGCGACGACCACGCCGATCAGTATTCGATGCGTTCGGCTAAGCGCTACGGTCACCCTCCCTGCACTTGCAGTCACTACTGTCACCTCTTTCTTGCATAAACCCCCTGACTGGAATTCACATTCTCACGACGCGTCACGCGATTCTTGGAGGGTGAAATGGCGTGTGGTGGCACACGGGGTTGCGCACTCCCCCCATTCGCGCCGGTAGGGCACACCTGGAGCATCCGCTCTGCTCATGACACACAGAAGGCAGCACAACTGCGCGGCTCCGGCGCCTGCAGCTGGCGTGGCGGCCGCATCTATCCAATCGACTGGGACGAGGTGGTCGACGCAACGCACAGCTGTCCCTGGTCCGCAAGAACACGGGCCAGGGACAGCTGGAAGTGCCCGATAGGCGATTCGACCCCTGCCCGGAGGGCGGAAGCTCAGCTCCCGTCAGAACCGTTCACGATCCTGCTGCGCTTGGTACTCCGAGGCGCTGGACCCGGACGACGAATCTTGGTCCCCGCCTCGACAAGCAGACGGTAGGTGTGCACTTCGGAGAAACCAGCCTCCTCAGCCAGCTCACTGATCGAGGCCCCATCCTCGTACCGGTTCTTGAGCCTTGCTCCACACGCCTCGATCTGTGCCCTGCGATCTGCGGACTGTGCCCGAATTCCGACACTCCGCTGGTCACCCCCGCGACCGCGCATCACGGCCCCGCTTTCCACCAGGAGCCTGTTCATGAACCCGTAGGACCGTCCGGCCTCCTTGGCCAGGTCACGTATCGAAGCCCCAGCCTCGTACGCCACCTTGAAGTGCGCGGCCCACCTTGCCCGCTCCGCGCCAACTAGTCGCCGCACGGTCACCGCCTTGTGGCAAGCGCAGTGTTCGTCGCACAACACCACTGCGTGCCCCCAGCGCACGTGGTGTTCTTGCGTCCCCAAATTGACAGAACACCACGGATAATATTTTTGAGATTGATCAACAGATTCCTCTCATGAGGTCGGCCATTGTGGATACCGCGCGGGATTCGCGGCGATCAGCAGGATGTTGATCTGCGAGATGTGCCCTCCCGCGGGTGGTGGCGAGACCCGGCTCGGCCATCCGTCCCCCGGGTCTACTACGCCAGTTGGCCAAGGCACTGACGCACTCGCTCGGCGTCGTGTGGGTTGATCTGGTCGTACCGTTCCAGGGAGGCCGTGTAGTACTGGCTCGCATGGGCGGAATCTCCTTGTTCCTGGGCGGTGTGTCCGAGCATTTCCCATGTCCGGGCGATCCAGCGTGGCGAGTCGGTCTCCTCGAACTCCGTCCTGGCCTGGGTCAGCAGGTGCACCGCTCCGGGATAGTCGCCGGCGAGGGCGTGTGCTCGGCCCAGCCACGCCAGGGCGCGGGCGGCGTCGAAGAAGTCGCAGTCGGTCAGGACGGTGCGTGCGGTGATGAAGTGGTCCATGGCTTGGGGGATCTTCGTCGCCTCCAAGCGGATGCAGCCGAGGATGATGTCGGCGAGTGCCGCGCCCCGCCGGTCCCGCTGACCCAGCCGCATCTCCCGGGCCCGGAGCAGCAGCGGTTCGGCGTCGCTGCTCTGGCCCGTCGCGTAGCTGGTGACGCCCAGCTCGTAGAAGGCTTGGGCTTGCATCCGGTGGTCGTCGGCGGCGTCGGCCAGGGCCAGGACCTGACTGAAGCAGTCGGCGGCATCCCGGTATCGGCCGCTGGAGCGCAGGCCTACGCCCCGGGTGTTGAGCAGGACCCGCTCGGCCTCCTGAGCACCGCATCGGCTCGCGGCCCGGACGGCGATCGTGTGCGCCTCATCCCATAGTGTGTAGTTGTGGTGGCTGCGCCACCAGGGCCACATGGCGAGCACGAGCTGACAGGCCATCGCATCGATCCCGACTTCTTCGGCATGACGCACGCCCTGCATGAGGTTTTCGTGCTGGGCCTCCAGCCAGGCTCTGGCCCCGGAGTCGTCGGTGAACGGGATCAGCTCGGTAGGGGTGAGGTAGACGTAATCGCGGTCGAAGCGGCAGTGGCTGGAGGTCAGCCGCCTCTCGGTGTCAGTGGCGCAGACGAGGTACCAGTCCAGTAGGCGCCGCACGGCTTCTTGTCGGCCTTCGTCTTCGTGGGCGCGGGCGTGGTCGCGTACGGCGTCGTGGAACCGGTACACAGGGCCGCTCCGCCCCGGGAGCTGGCCGAGGTCTTCCAGCAGCTGGCCCGCTGCCAGCCTGTCCAGCAGCGTCGCGGCCTGCTCGCACGGGAGCACGCAGGCCACCGCGATCATGTCGGAGTCGACGTCGAGAGCAGGCAGCCAGGCGGACAGCCGATACACGCGGGCGGCAGAGAGCGGCAGTGCCTCGTAGGCCGTGTCCAACACAGTCTTCAAACGCTGGTGGGCGTGTCCGGGGGTGGCCGGTTCGCCTGACCCAGAGTTCATGTACTCGTTCCTTCGGGTGGTGTGGAGGGTGGCCAGGTGGGTGGCGGTGACGGTGATGGCCAGGGGAATGCCACCGGTCCGGGTCGCCAGCCGCCGCACGTGCCCGCGGGGCAGTCGTTCGGTGCCTGGGAAGCGGGTCAGCAGGTGTTCGGTGGCGTCCGGGTCCAGCGGGGGCAAGTGGCAGGGGACCGCGCCGTCCTGGAAGAGCTGGGGCAGCTGGTCCCGGCTGGTGACGACCACAACGTGTCCGTCGCCTCCCGGGAGGAGCGCCCGAACCTGGCTGGCGGTGGTGGCGTCGTCCAGGAGGACGGCGAGCGGCGGTTGCTGGGCGGTGATGGATCTCCACCACGCGGCCAGCTCCTCGGCGTCGCCGCTCAGCTCCCCCGGCCACAGGGCGCGCAGCAGGCGCCCCAGCGTCTCCGCCACGGTGGCCGGACCGCCGGGTGCGAAGCCACGCAGATTGACCTCGAGCTGTCCACCGGGGAACTCGGCAATCAGCTCGTGCAGCAGACGCGTAGCGAAGGCGGTCTTCCCCACCCCCGCGATGCCGCAGATCGAGAGGATGCGCGCACCGGTACGGGGCCCGTCGGCCAGCGATGCTGCCAGATCGCGCAGTTCACTCTCCCGGTCGGTGAAGGTGGCGAGCACCGGTTGAAGCTGGCGCGGTACCGGCAGACGCGGCGGAGGGCTGGTGTGGACGGTGACGCTCTGGATATCGCGAGCCTGGATACTGGTGCCGACGGTGGCGGGGCCGCTGACCGTGTTTGCCGTCGACGCGTGGTCCTCTCGTCTGGGCGGGGTGGCGTGAAGCACGAAGTGCATCTCCTGGGTGGCAACGGGGTGAGTGACCCCGGGGCGTGGGTGGAGGTCTCGGGGTGCCGGGCCCGGCCGCCGTCGCGTGCGTGACCAACGGCGACGGTGGCCGGGGCGCGCGCCGCGGGGGACGGCAGTCGCGCTCTCCTCCCTCTTGCGGAAGGAGACCCGGCGGAGGTCGTCCTTGGCGCGTGGCGCGGCACGCTGAGGACGACCGGTTGTGCCCGCTCGGTGCGTCGGGACAGTTCCTCCGGTGCACCGGGCAGTCGTCTAGGTGGCTGAGGCCCGTAGAACGAGGCAGGCCAGTGGGCCCCGCAGGTCATAGCGGACGACGCTCGCCCACCCGTGACCGAGGGTCGATATCTCCTGGTCGGTCATGCTGCCGGACTGGGACACGTTCTCCTCCACCAGCGGGATGACGGCGTACACACGGCCCCCGGGGCGAAGCCAGCAGTCACGGACTCGGTGGAGCCAAGTGCTCGGGTGGGAGAGGAAGGCCAGGACCAGGCGGCACACCACGAGGTCGATGCCGTGGTGCGGCAGCCCGGGTGGGTCACCGCGGTCGAGGTCGTGGTGAAGGTAGCGGAGGCCGGGCACAGTGGTGCGCCGAGCGGCTGTCAGCACCGTGTGGGCGAAATCGAGGCCCGTGACGTCGTACCCGAAGCGATGGACCTGGCGGGCGAACACACCGCTGCCGCAACCGGCATCCACGGCCACTCGCCTGTCCGGGACGAGGCAGTGGGTGCGAAAGCGCACCAGCTCGGTGTCCGTGATGAGCCGGAAAGCATGACCGTCCTCTGCCCACCTGTTCCACGTGCGCACCGAAGGGACGGTGTGGGCCGGGTGCTGGGAAGCGTCGGTCATGCCTTCGCCCTCCGCAGGGCCCTCGCAAGGCGACGGGCGGCGCGTGGGGTGACGCTGGCGACCTCCACAATGGCGTCTCCGTTGCAGCCGCCCTGCCGCGTGCAGGCGGGGTGGTACTCGACGTGAGCGTACTGGCCCGTGATCTCCTCGAAGGCTTGAGCGGTCCGTTCGGCGGTACTCTCGCCCGCGCTCCATTCGTCCAAGTCGCCCTCGCAAGTCTGCGCCGGGGCACCCAGCAAGTGAGCCAGACGGTCCGCTGTCCCGACCGTGAGGGTGCCGAGGTGGAATTGACCGCCCGAGATAGAGAGATCCGGCACCTCCAAAGCGTGCTTCGTGAAGGCGGCTCGCAGCTTGGCCTCCACCTCGTAGAGGGGGCGGTTGCCTTCACGGATCAGATCAGCGAGGTGCTGGACGCTGAGGTGGTCGGCGAGACCCATCTGGACTTGCGCGGTGCCCCCGACGATCTCGACCATCCCGGTCAGCATGCTCACACCCGCGATCCGAAGCTCCTTATCCAGTCGACTCTTGGCCTCGACAGCCTCCTTCCAGTACCTCTCGCCGTGGTCCGGGCCGGGGTCCGTCTCGGGCGGCGTTGTCTGATCGTTCGGAAAGGGCATGCGGTTTACTCCAAGCAGGCGTTCGTTGGTTCGTGCTGGGTGCGACCAGCCGGTCGTCACAGCGGCGCGTTCCCGGGAGGATCAGCCCTGCCTAACCTCTTCGGTCCGCTTCAGGGGTCGTCGTGGTCGTCTCGACCATGGGGAGCACGGAGACCAGGTGCACGGTCCACCTCCAGCAGGCATCAGAGGTGCGCACCTCAAGCACGTACGGCCTTCCGCTACGCAGTTCCTGAACCGCGATACCCGCGCCCTCGTGGTTACCGAGCCAGGCCCAGGAGACCGCGAAGGGCTCAGGCTCCAGGCGGGGTGCAACACGTCGGACCGCCTCCCGCATCCAGGTGATGGCGCGGCCGGGGAACGGCGTCATCCAGTCCTCGGCCACAACACGACCGGCGGTGGGACCGAGGTAGTCGGCGTGACACCAGTAGACGCGAGGCAAATGAGTCACGCCGACCGCCTCCCCGACAGCGACGGCACATCTCCGCACGTACCGCCCCGCGTCCCGTACGGAACGGCGTGCAGGTGGGCGCTCGCGGGCAGGTAGACAGGCCTGGCGGAGAACTCATAGATCGTGCGTCCCTCATCAACGAGGTGCACGTACATCGCTCCCTCGGAGATGCAAGCGATGGCCTGGTCCATCGCCCACCGGTCCTTCAGCCACGTGAAGGCGGCCCGCTGGGCGGCAATCTGATGCATGCCACATGCCATCCGCCGCACTCGAATGCGAAGCCGTGCGACAGCTCGCGCCGGCGTATCAGCGGACACACCACCGAACTGGAACCCCTCCAGAGATTCCCCGACCCCGGCCTGGAAGGCGGATACCTCCACCCAGTGACCCCCGGCACGGCACCGGGGGCGCCGGTGCCAGCTGTGCATCTCGTTCATGCCGCGGGCTCCCCCGAAGTCGTTCTGAGGCTGATCTCGAAGCACACGTCCTGCGGCTTGGCCGCAGGAGCGACCGCACTGCGGCCGAGGAAATCGGGTGTAGGTGTGGTCGCCGCGCACACCCGGATGGGGAGCAGATCGGCGACGGAGAGCCAGGGTTCCCCGAGAGCCACGACGCTCAGCTCCCGAAGCAAGCAGGCGAGCCGCCGGCCCAAAGCCCGCTCGTCGGTACCACCTACGGCTCGATAGCCAGGGCCGCCGCTCTCGGAAACGAAAGCGCGTCATGCCGATACCCACGCCGCCGCGTCCGCCACAGGGACGCGGAACCAGGTCGTACGGCCGTCGTCATCACTGCCCCACGTCGCGAGATCGGAGACGATGGCCATGCCCCGGCCGCCTTCCCGCTGTCCGTCCGGATCCGCGGGCCTCAGCACGGGCCGCTCGACGGATCCGTCGGTGACCTCGCCGATGACCTCGCCCTTCACGTACGAGAGCGTGAAGCTGACGCCCGTCCCTCCGCCATGCTGGATCGCGTTCGTGGCAACCTCGCTCACCAGCAACTGCACCACGTACACGGCATCCTCGGGGACGCCCCAATCGACCAAGGCAAGCCCCGCCAGCCTGCGGAGTTCTCCCACCTTCCGTGGATCGGCTGCGACAAACGCATGCACCGATTCACGAGGGGCTTCAGCCATGGACATCTCCTCCGGCCCTCTGGACGTGCAAGGGGACGTGGTAGAGGCGCGAGCGCTAGCAGATGTTGAGGGGGAGGTGCTGCGGGTACTCGCTTTCTCGTCTCTCCACTGCCCCGTCGATCCACCGGCGTTTCCCCGAACCGGGCTGCGGCGACCACGACGTGCAACGGAAGCGAGTCGGTGGCCAATCCGATGGGCGATGGCGCGTATCCCGACCATGTTCCGGAAGCCATCGAGGTGCTGGGGCCCCGATACCAGTGGGGCCGGCAAGCTGCGCATGCTCTGGGCCATCGCAGAAGTCCTTGTCTTGGGCGTTGCTCTCGGCTCGACCACTCGAAACGGTGCACTCGCTGCGCTCCGTAGCGACTGGATTGGAGTATGGCGCCGGGAACTCCCTCTATGTAACGCTCATCGCGTAAGTGTCCGCATGGGCGTTGCGTGCATATGCCAAGTCGTCACGCAGGGCTTGTTCCGCCCTGTAACTTTCTTGTAGCCCGCTACGCACAACCCGCAGAGACTGGATGGACTCGCCGAAGGGAGCACCGCGATGAGAGGAACGTCGACGAGATCGGCTGAGTCGACCGAAGGGGCCGACGAGGGGGCAGGGCCCACGGCACGGCGACGGCAGCTCGGCTTCCGGCTCCTGGCGCTGCGCGAGGCGCGCGGCTGGACGGCCGAGGAAGCCGGGCAACGAGCCGGTGTATCGAAGGCCACCGTCAGCCGTTACGAACGCGCCAAGGGCAATGTGCGGTGGAACCAGGTTGATCAGCTGTGCCGGGCTTACGGCGCCTCGGACGAGGAACGGGAGGTTCTGGTCGACCTCGCGAAGAACAGCAAGGTCACCGAAGGCTGGTGGGTCCCTTTCATGGGCAGGCTCCCAAGCCCGGTGCTGATGTTGTTCGCGCTGGAGGACGAGGCAACCCGCATCAGTCACTACTCGATCGGCGTGGTACCAGGTCTTCTGCAGACGCGTTCGTATGCCGAGGCCATCAAAGGCACCCCCGGGGTTGCTCCACCTCCGCCGGAAGTTGACGACTACCTGGACATCCGGATGAAGCGGCAGCAAATCCTCGACAGGAAGCCCGCTCCCACCTACCACGTGATCCTCGACGAAGCGGTGATTCGGCGTGTGGTCGGTGGCCCGGACGTGATGGCGGCACAGCTCGACTACCTGCTGGAGCACGGCCAGGAACCACACATCAGCGTCCAGGTGCTGCCTTTCGCGGCCGGCGCCTACAGCGCAGGACTCAACAGTCACATCCTCCTTGGCGGCTCGGACCCCTCGCTGGACGTCATCTACATCGAGAACCCGGCCGGCTCCCTGATCCTCGAGGAGCCCGGGGCCCGGGAGACGTACACGAGCGGCTTCGCCTTCCTGCGCCAGGAGGCGCTGGACCCCGACCTCTCGGCGAAACTTATCGCCGAGGCCCGTAAGACGCACCTGCGAAACCAATGAGGAAGCCCAGTGGCCGACCAGTTCCAGTCCGTGTGGTTCAAGAGCTCCTACAGCGGCTCGCCCAACGACGACTGCGTGGAGTGCAAATACACCCCGCAGACCATGCTTGTGCGCGATTCCAAGGACCCCGGCGGCCCGTCCCTCAGCGTGACTCCAATGACGTGGACGGACTTCACTCGCGCGCTGCGTGACGACCGCCTCTCCCCTCGCTAAAGGCCAGACCATGTCGAGCAGGCCCGGAATCCTTCCAGCAGGTTCCGGGCCTGTCGACGTAACAACCCCCGACCATCTGAAGACTGAGCCACTAACGCCGAGGAAACTGGCTCAGCCCGGAGCAACATCTTTCGAATTATCCAGCAATGCGGACAACCCAAGTCGAGGGCCCCGTCCGCATCAAGGCGTCGAGGGAGATGCCGATGCCACAGAAGCCAAAACCCCTGGACGACACGAAGTCGATGCGCGACTGGTGGGGCAAAGAACTACGCAACTGGCGCAAGGTGCGCGGCCTCTCGTCGGTGGCTCTGGGAGTGAAGGTGCACCTCAGCAGCACGACCATCGAGCGCATCGAGAAGAACGAACGTCCCTGTGACGCAGCACTGGCCAGCAAGCTCGATGACGCCCTGGAGGCTGGCGGCGCCTTGCGTAGGCTGTGGCGCCTTGTAGAGGAGGAAGCGGACAACCGCCGTGCTGATGCGGACAGCACTGGGTCCGCAAGGCCCGCGGACGTTCCGGAGATGCACACCATGGCCGCGGCGGCCGGAGGCCCTGCCGTCCACTGCGGCCGCAGCCCACTTCCCGTGGAACGCCGAGCCTTCCTCGCCGCCAGCGGCATGGCCGCCCTCGACCCAGCAGCATTCGCCGACCTGATCCCTCATGTCATCCAGACGCAGCTCCCCAAAACCGTCCGTGCCGAAGACATCGAAGAGGTCCAAGTCGCTGCCAACACCCTCGCCGGCTGGGACAACCTGTACGGCGGCGGAGGGATCGTGCGGGCATCGTCGATCGGCCAACTCGTATGGGCCAGGCGCCTCCTCGACGTCAGATGCCCCTCTCGTCTCCAGACGGACCTGTTCACCTCGGTCGGCCAGCTGGCCATCGTGATGGGCGCCAGCGCGTTCGACGCATACGAGCACGACGATGCCGCCCAGCTCTTCGACTTCGGCACATGGTGCGCCGAGACCGCCGACAACTGGCACTTGCGAGCGATGGCGCTCAGCTGGCGCTCCCGGCAGGCCGTCTGGCGTGGTTCCCCGGACGCAGGTCTGACCTACGCCGACAACGGGCTGGTGCGCGCCGACCGCCTCACGCCCCGGGAGCAGGCGGTGCTGCACAATGCCCGGGCCAGGGCCTGGGCGAAGCTGGGAGACCGCCAGGAAACCCTGATGGCCATCGGCCAGTCGGACGAGATCTTCAGCCTAGCCGGAGACGGCGAGGAGGCACCGTGGATGGGGTACTACGACACCGCCCAGCACCACGGGGATACCGGCCATGCGGCCTTCGACATCGTGCTCGGAGCCGACCAGTCGCCACAACTCGCTGTCAGTCGGCTGCAAACCGCGATCGACATGCACACCGATGCGTTCGTGCGTTCCCGGGCGCTGTCCGGTACCAAGCTCGCGACGCTGATCATGGCCATGGGTGATCCGCAGGAGGGCGTGTGGGTGGCCAACCGGGCGCTGGACGAGGCGGGCCGCCTGCGATCCAAGCGCGCTGTGACCGACATGCGGGACCTGGCGAAGGCATCCGCGAAACATGCCCGGAGGCCGGACGTAGCGGCACTGCGCGAGCGGATGAGGGCTACCGTCCTGGCATGACGACGGCACGCACCCAGCAGTCCTTCAGCCTCCTGCAGGACGTCACCGCTGCTGCGGGGATGTCCGCAGCAGGAGCGGAACCGATCAGACTCGCCGAGAACGATCTGTGGCGGCTCCCCGGCAGGATCGTCGTACGCATCGCCCGCGCCGGGCAGGAAGCCGCGGCGGCCCGCGAGGTCGCCGTGACCCGGTGGCTCGCCGAACACGACGTCGCAGCTGTCCGCCCACTGCCGATGGAGCAACCCGTGCACGCCGCAGGACGAGCCGCAACGTTCTGGGAAGAACTCCCGCCACATCGGCACGGCACCGAAGCCGACCTCGCTCCCCTACTGCGGCAGCTCCACGACCTGCCCAGGCCGTCGTTCCCCATCGGAACGCTGGACCCGTTCGTGCGAGTCGCCGACCGGCTGTCGAGGGCCCGGTGGGTCGGCGACGACGACCGAGGGTGGCTGCACGAGCGATGCGAAGCGCTCCAGCAGGAGTGGAGCCGCCTTCCCACCGGACGCCCCGCATGCGTGATCCATGGAGATGCCTGGACCGGCAACTGCGCCGTGACTCCCACCAGGACGGTCCTCATGGACTTCGAACGAACCTCGATAGGCCCGCCGGAGTGGGACCTGACCTCCACGGCGATCGAGTACGACACATTCGGTTCACTGTCCGAAGACACCTACCGCCGGTTCTGCGAGGCGTACGGATACGACGTGATGGCCTGGGATAGCTACCCAGCCCTGCGCGGCATCCGCGAACTCCGCCTCGTCACCTTTGCCTTGCAAGCCGCCGAACAGAACCCGAGGGCACTCGACCAGGCGCAGCACCGCCTCGCGTGCGTACGAGACCAGCGTGGCCCGCGGCCGTGGGGTTGGACCGCTGTCATCTGACGCGTCCGGATCACCGGCTCAGAAGGCGCACAGATACGAATCCGAGCGCATTGGCGACATCGTCCGTGGTGGCGTACAGCCTACAGAGCGGACCCCACCAGCAAGGCACAGGCCGACGGTGGACGAACATGTGATGACACCCTGCTGACTGCGGGGGCCGCGTCACCGGGTAGGGCACGAAGGTGCTGGTGTGCTGGTCGATCCAGAGGGAGTGGCCGAGGGGGGGCGGCGCGCTGAGGGCAGTCGAGGCGTTCGCAGGCCCGGCAGCCCATGCCGATGGGGGTGGCGGTGGAGGCGTTGTCGAGGTCGAGGCCGCTGGAGTAGACGAGGCGGTGGGCGTGGCGGATCTCGCAGCCCAGGCCAATGGCGAAGGTCTTGCCGGGTTCACCCCAGCCGCCCCGGTGCCGGGTGAGGGCGCGCGCGGTCCACAGGTAGCACTAGGGACTGTCCGGCGGATCAAGTCCGGAGCCATAAGCGGACTGCCGCGGCGGTGACTGTGCCGTGGAAGACGTAGGCCCTCTTGTCGTAGCGGGTGGCGACGGCTCGGGAGTTCTTGAGCCGGTTGATCGTCCGCTCGACCTCATTGCGGCGTTTGTAGGTCTCGCTGTCGAAACCGGCGGGTCGGCCGCCCTTGCTGCCCCGCCGTTTGCGGTTGGCCCGCTGGTCTTTGGGCTCGGGAATCGTGTGCTTGATCTGGCGTCTTCGCAGGTAGCGTCGGTTGCGCCGCGAGCTGTATGCCTTGTCGCCGCCCAGATGGTCCGGTCGGGTGCGAGGGTGACTGCCCTGCGGGCGGGGAACGCCGATCCGTTCGAGGACCTCGATCATCTGCGGTGCGTCGCCCCACTGACCGGGCGTGACTAGAAAGGCCATCGGCCGGCATCCGCCTTCACCCGCGGCCCCCTCTACCGCAACCACCTGACCGCCCAAGGAAGCTGGGCCCGGCGCCCAGCCGCCGACCTCGCCGTGACCGCCGAGCACTACAGCCCCTACGCGCCCGGAGAAGCCGCGGGATGGTGGGCCGCCCAGCGCTGGCTGCACACCGCGATGCCGAAGTACCGCGACGACCTCGTCGCGATCGCCGGACTGGCCTGCCCGCTGATGCCCGCCCAGCGGCCGTACCAGCTCGACATGCCCGCCGCCGCGCTGCCCGCGCCTGCCTGAGCTTGACTCTCTCGGGGATCTTGTAGCTGTCGAGGTCAGTCGTTGGCGGTCCGCCAGGAGGCCTCTCACAAGCTTCTTAACCTTGTGCAGCCGTGTTCATGTTCACATTTGGTACGCACCAATAGAAACGCTCGTCCCATTTGACTCTCTTGCTCGTCGATCCCGAACCCGCGTAGACAGGGCGGCAGCGTGACAAAAGAGACCTACGAAGCCGCGCCTCGGGGGCCACAACTGCATCGGGGCATCGGCATGAGAGGAACCACGTGCGCGTATCTCGTTACCGAGGAAGAAGACCCTCCGCGGTCTTACGTCGCATCGCCGTAGGAACCGCCACAGCCGCTCTGCTGCTGGGCTCGGGGGTTGCAACCGCAGCCAACAGCGATTTCACCCCCAACCCGAACCCGAACGCGCCTCCGTCGTCGAGGCCGGCCGCCGGGCCCGAGTCGCTAACCCAGGCAGGCAACCGCCCGGTCTCGGGCAAGAATCCGTCTGCGGGCCCGGACTTCAAGCAAGACGCGAAGAAGGTGTGGCAGGTCAACCGGACTATGGCCGTGCTTCGTAACACCGTCACCGACCCGGACGGCGACAAGGCGAACCTGAGCTTCGAGGTCTACTCAGTCGGCGCCGACGGCAAGCCGGACAAGCAGGTCAAGATCGAAGACAACGAGTACGGCGTCAAGGTCTCCCCCATGGTCGCCTCCGGGAAGCCCGCCGAGGTTACCGTGGATGCCAAGTGGCTTGCGCCTGGCAAGACCTACGCCTTCCACACCTCCGCTTACGACGGCGGCCTGTATGAGACCGACTGGTCGCCGTGGGCGACGTTCCGCATCCGCGACCGTGCGGTGGACATCAAGCTGCCGGAACCAGACAAGAACGCTGCTGCGGTCAGCTTAGAAGCCGTTGTCTTTCCGAGCGTGACTGCTGCGTTTCTGCTGGTCAGGCATAGTTCGTTTCTCGTGCGGCAGTGATGGCGTGTCGTGTTGTCTC
>NZ_JBVIVI010000021.1:0-78987 GCF_055595765.1 Streptomyces sp. NPDC040405 | reverse complement strand
GCGCGCGTCCTCCTCCGGAGGAACGACGCACGACCCTACGGGTCGTAAAGACGATAAACCCCTCCGGGGTTTAAACAATTCCTCCGGAATTGTTTATGAATTCCTCCGGAATTCATCGCGAGCCGCTTTAATTGATGCGAGGTCAGTTCGGCGTGTGCGGGTCGAAGTGACGGAGGGTTGGGCACGGTGGTTCGCGTTCGAATGCCATCAGCTTGCCTTGCTGGGCCGGGAGTTCAGGATTGGCGGGCTACGGGGAGGGGCGGTGATGGGTCGGCGGTCATCCCGTGTGACGCGGCTCGTGGGTGATGGACTGTGAGCTCTTGGCGGGCAGTGAACCAGCCCTTCGTCAGTCCTCTCGTGGCGTCTCTGGCGCCGTTCACGGGCGACCATACTCCCTGTACCCCTTTCGTGTCCACTCTTGTCGAACCTGATGCATCACTCCGTGATGCCGGGTAGAGTCTGTGAAAACACAGCACCACCGCACGGAGCCATCCCGGAATGGTCCGGGAACAGGTCACCGCGTGGAACGAGGGTCAACATCGTTGGCCGAAACACGGGACGCCTCACCCGGGCGGAATGGAAGCGAGGGTGACGAGTTGAATTGGTTGAGCCTCGAAATGCGCCTTCAGGCGCGGGAGGAAATTAGCCGTGAGGTCGCTGGACTGACAGCGGAGCAGATCCACGAACGGCTGGTGGCCGCGGGCGAGCTGGAGAGCCACGGAGACCAGATGAGGCCGCTCAGTACCGAAGAGCGGCTGGCCACGGTCCGGCGGAACGAGCTTGGGCGTATCTGGACCCTGATGGCCGGCGAGGGTTGGGAGACCTACTCCCCTGAGAGCGACCCGGACGTGCGCGGCGGGCACGAGGCGCAGTGGGAGGGTCCGGAGGGCGAGAGCGGTGCGGCTTCGGGGCCGGCTGAGAAGCTGATCCGCTACCGGATCGTGGCGCAGCGGACCGATCCGGCGCACCCTGGTGCCGCCTTGCTGACGAACTACGTCTACGGGCGGTCGGTCGTGGATGCCGTCGCCAAGGCCCGGAAGGTGTTGGAGGGGCCGGGCGGTCTGTACGGGGACCAGGGCATGTACCGCGTGGTGGAAGTGGTCGAGGAGAGCTGGTCCACCGGGCTCCGACAGCAGGAGGAGGCGCGCCGGCGGTACCTCACCACCATCCTGGAGGGCGCCATCACCACCGTGCGTGGTCGTGAGCCGGTCGACCCGGATGCGGACTTGCTGAACCTTCTGGACGACTTCTTCACCCGCGCTGTCGTCTTCCCCGATCCGATCGACGGAGGCGTACATCCGCGGCCTCACCAGACCACGTTCGGCTGGAAGAGCGAGCCGCCCGGGATCGAGCACACCAGCGACCCCGGTCGGGCCCTGGCCCTGTTTCTCCTGGCCTACCTGGACCACTACGGCCTGGCCGTCAGGGGCCTCAGGACCGAGCGGTGAGCAGGCATCAGGGCACTCCGGCGTCTGCCGGAGATCTGGGCGGTGATCCTTTGCGGCGGGTGAGTCAGTACCAGGCCCGGGCGGAGGAAGGGTGCGAGGGAACCTCGCTGAAACGGCTTCAGAAGGCCCGGAAATGCGAGGTGGTAGAAAAGGGAAATCGGTGATTGGTAATCAGCGTACCGCTATTCAGCAGGGGGTCATGAATTTGAGTGGGATTAAGCTTCGGCCTCATCAGGTAGAGGCTGTAGACGCGATCATTCAGGGGCTTTCGGTCCCTGCGGACGGGGTTGTGCCTGCCCAGGGTTTGCGTGGACAGCTCGTCTCGTCTACGGGGTCGGGCAAGACGATCACCGCGGGTGTGGCGGCGTTGCGGATGGTGCCTCGGGGGCTTGTGGGGATCGTGGTGCCGACACTGGAGCTGCTCACCCAGACCGTTGAGTCGTGGCGGGCGGTGGGTCATTCAGGTCCGGCGGTGGCGGTGTGCAGTATGGGTTCTGACCCGCTGCTGGAGGCGATGGGTGTCCGGTGCACGACCAGTCCCTCTCAGCTGGCGCGGTGGGCGCGGGGCGGGCCGATGGTGGTGTTCGCGACCTACGCGAGCCTGTCGCCGAAGCCAGCGGAAGAGCCGGAAGACGATCAGGATGACGACGAGGACACGGCGGTTCCAGGGGTGCTGGAGCGCGCGATGCGCGGGGTGTCCGGGGAGCGCATGGGTCCGTTCGACCTCCTGGTGGTCGATGAGGCGCACCGGACGTCGGGGGATATCGGGAAGGCGTGGGCGGCGGTTCACGATCAGGAGCGGATCCCGGCGGTACGGCGGCTGTACATGACGGCCACACCGCGCCTGTGGGAAGCCGTTCCGGGCCCTGGCGGGGCCACGGGCTGCAAGGGCGCGCAGAGCGGCCCTGAGGACGGTTCAGAGGGCTTGGGTGGGCGTGTGGTGGCGTCGATGGACGATGTCGAGCTCTACGGGCCGGTGCTGTACGAACTCGCGCTGATGGAGAGCATCGAGCGGGGCATCCTCGCCTCGTTTGAGATCGATGTGCTGGAGATCCGGGATCCCGAGTCTCCGGGGCCGGGCGCGTCGCTGGAGGAGCAGCGGGGTCGGCGGCTGGCTGCGTTGCAGGCCGCGCTGCTCAAGCACGCGGATACCACCGGCGCCCGCTCGCTGATGACGTTCCACACAAGGACGCTGGATGCGATGGCGTTCGCCCGTGCGTTGCCGGAGACCGCGGCTGAGCTGTACGAGCTGGATCCGGTGGCCTACCCGAAGCGGGTGGGGGCGGAGTGGCTGTGCGGGGAGCACCCGGCTGGTCATCGGCGGGCGGTGCTGGACCGGTTCGGCGACGGTCTGGACGCCGAGGGGTGGGTGACCGACATGGGGATCCTGGCGTCCTGTCGGGTGCTGGGCGAGGGCGTGGACATCCGCGGCAAGCGCGGTGTCGAGGGTGTCGTCTTCGCCGATACCCGCAGTTCTTCGGTGGAGATCGTGCAGATCACCGGCCGGGGCCTGCGCCAGCAGCCGGGTGAGGGGAAGGTGGCGCGGCTGATCGTGCCCGTCTTCCTCCAGCCCGGCGAGGACCCCGAGGACATGATGGCCTCCGCCAGCTACCGCCCCTTGGTCGCCGTGCTCCAAGGACTCCGTGCACACGATGACCGGATCATCCAGCGCATGGCCCTGCGCACTTCCACCTCCAGCGGGCAAGCCACCTCCGTGGTGGCGCTCGACCCGCAGCCCGAGGACGAGGACACCGACGAAGACGAGGCGGAGGCAGAGGGAGCGGCCGACAGCGCCGCCGCCGAGGAACACGGCGAAGACCACCCCGAAGAGGAGAGCGCCGGGAGCGCGGCCGACGGCGGCCGCCAGGAGGAGGAAGAGGGCGGGGCGGAGGAAGCGGGGGTGCCGTTGCTGCGGTTCTCCCTGCCGCGCAACCCCGACGTCATCGCCGCCTTCCTGCGCACTCGCGTGCTGCGGCCCGACTCCGAGGTGTGGCTGTCCGGTCTCAACGCCCTGCGCAAGTGGGTCAAGGCCCACGGTCATGCGCAGGTGCCGCTCGACGCCGAGGTGCCCATCGGCGCCACCGAAGGCGATGGCGGCGACGGCGATGGCGGGACGTATGCGCTGGGGGCCTGGGTCAGCGAGCAGCGGCGGCAGTTCCGCCTCGGCACGCTGAAGCCGTGGCGCGCCGAGCTGCTGGATGAGCTGGGCATGGTCTGGTCGGTCGCCGACGCCCGGTTCTGGAAGAACCTGGCCGCGGCCCGGGTGTATCACGCGGTCCACGGGACGCTCGCCGCGCCCAAGGACGCGGTCGTGGACGGGGTAGCGGTCGGGCAGTGGCTGGCGAACCTCCGCAAGGCCGGGGGCCTGGGCCGGGACGAAGAACGGGCGGCCGAACGCCGTGGGGCGCTGGAGGCTATCGATCCCGACTGGAACCCGGACTGGCCCATCGACTGGCAGCGCCGGTACGCAGCCCTCGCCTCCCTGATCGCTGACCAGGCGACGCTGGCCGAGCTCGTGCCCGGCGTCACCTTCGGCGACCAGGACGTCGGCGCGTGGCTGAAGGCGCAGCGCGAGGGCTGGGAGCAGCTGAGCGTCGGACAGCGCGAGCGCCTGGCCCAGCTCGGCATCACCCCGCTGGCCACGCCGGAGGAACCGCCCGCCAAGGCCCGTAAGGGCGCCTCTGGCGCCTTCGAACGCGGTGTGGCGGCCCTGGCGCAGTACAAGGCCCGTACGGGCTCTGTGAAGGCCCCCAGGGCCCACACAGAGCGGCTGGAGGACGGGACCGAAGTGCGGCTCGGGGTGTTTCTGTCGAACACCAAGAGCAGGCGCGCCAAGCTCACCGCTGAGCAGCGTGCCGCCCTTGTGGGGCTGGGAGTTGAGTGGGCATGAACGATGTCACCACCGCGATGGGCGGCACTGTGTCCGGTGCCGCTATCGATCAGCTGCTGTTCACCGAGGACTGCCGGGGAGGCGTGCGCGGCCTGGCGGACACCACCATCTGCGACCAGGCCAGGTACACGTACGAGCTCGCGTACCGGCTGTCCGGCGGTGGCGATCTGCACCACGACGCCCACTCCGCCGGAATCTCCAACCTCCTTGGCCACGTGGCTCCGGGGATCGTCGCGTTCGCCCTCCACCACCTCGGCGCGTTGCTGCCCGACCTCACAGACGAGCAATGGGATCGCATCGACGCGGCCGCCGTCGAGCTCAGCCTCAAGGTGTGTGAGGACCTGACCGGAGCAGGCGGCACCGGGACCGACGACGGGCCGGTGGTTTGAGGTGTGGAGTCCTGAAGACGTGGCCCGGGATGCCTCCCGCCGTCAGGGCCGTGGCCTGACCACCGCGCAGGTGGCGGAGAAGGTCGCCGAGGCCGTCCGGCGTGTGCGGGAGACCCAGCAGCAGCTGGACGCTCCCGCCGACGGCGAGCCCTACTCGGCGGACCCGGAGCACCTGGCGGAGCTGTGGGCGGCCAAATGCGCCGAATGGCAACGGATCGCCGTTCTGCTGGAGACGTCCGGGGAGCAGGCGTACGACCCCGAGCAGGACCCCCAGGGCGTGGTCTGGGCGAGGGAGCGCGAGGCACGGCGGCAGGGCGCTTTGGACCGGCACGCCGCGTGGGTCAAGGAGCGCCAGGACGCGAGGGACGAACTGCGGGCGCAGGTCTGGCTGCCCGCGGACACCAGTCGGCGTCTGCGGGCCATCGCGGCCCGAGCGGGTGTCCAGCCCGAGCAGGTCCTCGCCCAACTCGCGGACCGCGTCCAGATGAACGAGGACGGCGCCGTGGTGGTCGCCGCGTTCACCCCACGCTCAACGGAGGGCTCATGACCGCGGGTACGACCGCTCTGGCTCTCGTGATGTTGCTGACCGGCTATGGAGCGGGCCGGCTGCGTCCATGGCGGCGGCTTGGTGACTGGGCTGAAGACCAGATCCGGTTCAGCGGGCCATGGGTACGGGGCGGGATCATCCGCCAGGCCGTCCTCGTCCTGGCCCACGTCGTCACCGCGCCGCGCGCCAGCTGGCGGCTTGTCCGGCGGCCGGCCCCCGAACCGGTCGACGTCCCCGAGCGCGACCCGCGCTGGGCAACCAACCGGCACCCGAATAGCAAGGGAGGAGCAGCATGAGCACCGAGCAGCACAACGACGCGTACACCGAAGAGCTGGCCCGCATCAGCCAGCACCAGAGCGAGGCGGTGACCGCGCGTATCACGGTGTTCGAGGCGCTCGCCCGGAGCGGAGTTGGTCCCGCGCAGGCGGATGAGCTCGTGTCGCAGCTGGAGGCCGGGGCGGTGGCCGGCGCCCACACCTGGGTGTCCGAGAGCAGTCCCCCGGCCGGTACGGAGCGGGCCTTCGCCAGCGGCTGGTTCAAGGGCGTCCGGGCGGTCGCGAGCGGCCTGCTGCGCATCGCCGACACCACCGCCGCCCAGCGCGGGCGAGCCGAGTCCAACGCCATGTTGCTCGCCCACCTTCGGCAGCCCGGCCCCCGCGCACCCCAGAGCGCGGCGCCGGTGACGGGCCCCGCGCTCGATGCGGACGAGGTCCTGGCGGCGGCGCGGCGGTGCACGTGGGCCTTGACCGACCCCGGCGACTTCCTCGTCCCCGAGGCGTCGGAAGAGATCCTGACCGTGGTCCTCAGCGCCGTACGCGAGGACGAGCGCGACGGCTACGCGCAGCGCCTTCAGTCGTTCGCCGAACAGCACCGCGAGCGCCTGGAAGAGCTGCTGCGCGCGTACGGGCCGGGCACCGCGCCCGCCGAACACGGCCGGTACGCGCTGGTCGGCCAGCCCGAGAGCCTGATCGTCTGCGAACGGATGGAGACCGCCCCCTTCCTCCTGCACGGCAAGTGGGAAGGGGAGCTGGAGGACACCCTGCTGGGCGACCTTGAGTTCGCATGGGGACCGCGCCACCGCCTGAGCCGGTGAACCTCTGGACAGCGGAACCGAGCAGCGGGGCCGGGCAGGACCGGGTCTCCGTGGGACGCTCGGGACCGGTGGTGTGTGCCGCCCGTGGCGTGGCTATTCGGCGGTGTGGCCAGGGTCGGGGAGTTCCGGCGGGAAGTGCCGGTCCAGGATCTCCGCCCAGCGGTGCAATGGGACGAAGCCGGTGAGGTTGTCCGCCTGAGCCTGGACCAGCTCGGTCAAAGCGGCGACAAAGGGCTGAGCAGCGGTGTCGCCGGGCATGGCGGCGGCCGTGTGCTTGAGCCGCTCGTGGGCGGCAGGGAAGACGCCCTTGGCCCAGGCATCCTGTTCCAGGACTCGCTTGTGCCCTTCCTCAAGGTTGATCCGCATGATCGTGAGCTCTGGACAGTCCGGCGTGTGCCAGATTTCGTGAACCCCACCCTCTTTCATCACGTACGCGATGCGGGTGTTGTTCTCGGGATCCGGCTGGGCGAAGCAGTCGGTGCATTCCTCGCGTTCGGTCTCCGGCTTCTCGGTCATCGCGGCACTCCCCTCGTGAAGGCAGAGCCTGCCATCCGAGTCACCCGACGACCAGAGTTCCCTCGATCCAGACTGGGCCAAGCGGCAGTGCTCCGCCCACTGCAGGGAAGCTGCCGAGGACGCGTCCAAGTGAGTCGGCCCGGCAGACCAGAGCCCGCCCGGACCCGCCCCGACGCTTGCGCGCAGCGGGGGAGCCGTTCCCTGAACGGCTCCCCCGCTGCGCGCTACCGCTTCGAGGAGCGGCTCGTCATTCACCACCGGCACCGATACGGGTCGTCAGCCGAGCCAGCAGTGACGGCCGGCCACGCGGTGTTGCACGGACCGCGTCCCAATCAATCGCCGGGTGGTGCAGGAGTACGTCCAGATCGCCGCGGCGGAACAGCGGTACGGCCGGGACGTCTCGGCGGCGCTGCCAACCGGAGTGCACCCAGTGGACCGGCTCCAGCCAAGCGGACCGCCGCAGGTGCTCCAGGTCGCAGACCCGGACCGCCAGGTACTCCGCCGCCTGGTCCCGGGTGAACAGGCGGCCGGCGACCTGTGCCCGGCCCAGCGCGGCCCGGTCGGCGAACCGCTCCAGGGCGCGGCCGTCGTACAGCGGATGTTCCTTGTACCAGCCGGTGCGGGGGATCTGGTCGGTGCGCGCCAGCTCGATGATGGTCTCGCTGTCGACCGGCACGCCGAACCTCTCGGTGAGGAAGTCGGCGGCGCGGCTGGCGCCCATGTCCGGCAGTCTCCCGGTTGCCTCCCGGATTTCCTCCACCCGATCCAGCGCCACGGCGACCACGGCGGCCGACCAGCGTTTGCCGTCCACGTCCGCCGGCGGGATGAGGCCGTCGCGCAGCGCCCGCTCGAACTGCCACAGGCCGATGTCGAGCCGGTTCGGGAACTGCTGGGGCCCGTAGTCCTTCGGGCCCTTGTCCTTGATCGCGCCCGGCGGCTCGTGGGCCGCTCCTGCTGCTGTGGATGTGGGCATGGGTCACTCCTTTGTGATCAGTCGGTGCCGGGTCGCCTGCGCGACAGCAAAGTGACAGAGCACATGAAATGATGTCAATATCGTGCGCAAATGGGCATGTTGCTTATATACCTCATAGCTGCGCCCGCGTACGCGAGAGGAAATCACCCGCTTGGGTGTCCGGTTGGTCGCTTGGGAACGGGCGGTCTCCAGAAGTCATGTAGAGGTCCTGGAGGGCCGGCCCGGGGGCGGCGCTGAGGGGGAGCGGGTCGATCGACTCGCCGCTCTGACTGCGCTGGGGCTGTCCTCGGCGGCGTAGCTGGTGTGGCCGGGGGCGGCTGCCGGGGATCGGCGGCCGCTCCTTCGGCTTGTCCGGGCTGGTTGATGGTCTGTCGGTCGCGTTGGTCTCGCGAGCGGGCAGCGCGGCCGCTCCCGGATCTCGGGCCCGGGATGCGGCACCGATGTGCCAGCGTCGCGCCATGATGCGCCGGCCTCGCGCGGCGATGCGACACACTGCGGCGACCCGGTCGCCGCGGTGGTCAGCTCCCGTCGCGCGCTCGTGTGATGCCGCGGATTACGGCGCGATGCAACCGCTCCTGCAACTCGGAATCGCTTAGCGGCTCGTCCTTGGGCTCCCCTTCTATGAGCACTTCGAGGAGGAGCCGCATCACGGCGACCATCGGGACTCCGTCCACGTCTGCCTCAACTGCGGCGTGGGCGCACCACCGCTTCGCCGCACGGTGCATCTCGGGCGAGAGGTCGAGCGTTGTACGGCGCGTGGTTTTGCTCTTCTCGGCCGGCTGCGTCGATTCGGCGGCCGCCTCGCCCGCGTACTGGTCGTGTGGTTCGGGCATGCAGTGGCCTCCGCCTCCGGGTGATCAGTGGGGTCATGATCTTACTGGGACAACTGATTGCACTGCGAACACGTATTTCCCTGCGGGCACGGGCCCCACGGTTGGCACTGCGGCACTGCAAGCACTGACGGCACTGTGCAGCAGTACAGAAGGCCCGTCGCTGGTCCTTATCCGGCTACCCGGTTGGGCCCCACAGGGACGGCCCCGCAGGTGATTCCCTGCGGGGCCGTGCTGATGGTCGAGCGCTCCTTCTGTGTCGTGGTCCTGGTCCGGGCGCACTGGCGCGCTTCCCGGGGGCGGGCGGGTGGTCAGGCAGTGCGCGCGGGAGCGCTCCAGTTGTTGCCCTGCCGGGTCCAAGTGCCGACCGTGAGGCCGAACCGGTGGAACGCTGCGGCATCGGCGTGGTCCAGCGGCGGTGTGGTCACCCGGTAGGAGACTTCGAGACCGTGGCGGTGCGGCTGCTGAGTGCTGCCCTTCCGGGCGACGGTGAGCACCCAGAAGAGCGCTTCGCGGGTCAGTGTCAACGTGTGGGTGGACTGGTCCTCGGACAGGTCACGCTTCACGCGGGTGAGCGCGTCGGCCTCGCGGTGTGCCTTCGCCGCTTCCATAGAGAGCTTGCCCATATTGATCAACTCCTGTTTTTGGCAAGGGGGTGCCGAGGCGGCACCCCGGTGGGGCTGAACGGGGGTTGCCGGGCGGGTGACGGCGGCCCGGCACGCCGTAAGGGGATTAGGCCGTCACCGCGTCCCACGCGGCGGACAGGGCGCCGAGCCCCCTGCACATGGCGTCGAAGTCGTCGCTCACCAGGTCCCCGGCGTACACCCCGGACACCTCCACCAGTTCCGGCGCGGCGACCGGAGCCGGGGTGGGCTCCGGAGCGCGGCGGGGCGTGGGGATGACCACGGGCCCCAGGTCGGCCGGGTGCACCGCCGGACGCGGCCGCACCGGCGCGGCCGGGAGTGCGGGCCGTACAGGGGCGGCCTCGATCGCCTCCCGCACCGGTGCTGGCATCAGCGCCAGGCGCTGCGGCGCGGCCTCGACCGCTGCCCGTTGCGGGGCGCCCTCGATGGCGTGCCGGGACTCGGCCGGAGCCTTGTCGGCGGTGCGGGTGCAGTAGAGCCAGTGGGAGGCGGAACAGGTCGCGGTGCGCTCGGCGGCAGCGCGGCCGGGCTGGATGGACCGCCCGCAGTGGGTGCAGCCCTCGGTGCTCTCCTCCTCGGGCTCCTCTTGGTCGGTGGCGGCGATTTCGGCGGCGGTCTTCTCGCACGTGGTGCATGTGGAGCCGTCGAAGGCGTCGCGGTCGAAGCACTGCGGGCAGGAGGCGGGGAACGCGGCGGCTTCTTCGGCGGGCCAATCTCGCGCGGGGGTGATCCCCAGCTCTGCCAGCACGCCGGTAAACCGGCCGTCGTCGGTCACGAATTCGAAGTCTTCCCCGAGGACGCCGGGCCGCTCGGTCCAGCACAGCATGTAGGACTTGCCGGAGGTGGCGGGGTGGCTGCACAGCCGTTGCGCCTCTTCCCGGGTGACGCGGTACAGGCCACGCGTCCGGGCGGGGGTGGTGTTCTGGCTGACGATGAACACCAGGGCGGGGCCGTCCAGCCACCGCGTGGGGGTCGGCTCCACGGTGGCGGGGGCTGCGGGAGTCGGGTTCGCGTCGTTGTCAGTGGCGGTCTCGGTGTGAAGCTCGTTGTTGTCCGCCGTCGCGGGCTGCGGCTGCGCCTGGTGCTCCGCGTCTCCCTCGGCCGGGGGCTGCGGCTCGGCTGCGGGCTCCGGGGCGGGCTTGAAGGCGTCCGGGTCCAGGAACAGCGCCCGCGCGCCTTCCAGCGTGGCGACCTGACGCCACGGCACACGCGGCGCCCACCCGTACGCCCGGACGAACGCCCACCCCGAACCGTCGCGCTCCCATTCCGCGGTGACCTGCTGACCGTGTCGGTTGCGCTCCGTGCTCAGGGTGCACCGGTCACCTTCGACGACCAGGGAGACAACCCACCGGATCGTTTCGGTCGCTGCCAGACACAGCGCCTGCGCATCGGCGGGGGCCTCCAGCATCGTGGCCGGAACCTTCACCGGCTCCGCCTCGGCGGCCTGGCCGTCGTCGTCCCGCTCGGTCTTGGCCGGCTGCGGCTCGGCGGTAGTGACGTCCGCGGCGCCCTGGTCCTCCTCCTGCTCGTACTCGGCGGGAGTCTCCGGCTTGGGCTTGAAGTTCTGCGGCTTGGCGTGCCCGCACTCCAGACACCGCCCCCGCGTCCGGCTGTAGACCGGGCGGCCCTTGGTGACGTACTGCCCGCAGTGCGGGCACGCGGTCCGCTCCGTCTCCGGCTCCGCCTCCGCCGCATCCATGCGCGCGATGTCCTCAGCAGACGCCCACCCGCACACCGCGTCATAGGGGATGGTGTAGCCGTCGCGCGGCTTGTACCCCTCCGGCTTGCGGTGCACCGCCTTACGGATCCCGCCGTGAATGTGCGGAACGGTCAGCGTCTTCTTGTTCACCCGGCACACCTCCCGCCAGGTCCCGCCGGTGTTGACGAAATCACCCTTCGTGAAGTCGTCCGGCCCCCAGATTTTGAGCCCGCGGCGCTCCGCCTCGGCGATCACCTCCCGCTCAAACGCCAGCTTCTCCGCGATCTCCTCCGCCTCGATCTTCAGCTCTTCCATGTTCGATCGGGTGAAGCCGCAAGCGGACTGCCCCGCCTGCCACCGCTCGTTATCGCGCTGCTCCTTCTCGAACTTCTCGATCCGCCGCAGGGTGCGCCGCGGGTCCCGCTTGAACGCCTCGAAGCTCTCCGCCGCCCGGGTCCGCAGCGCCCAATACGCCGCTTTCTTCTCCTCCTCGATCGACCGGTGCATGTGGTTGTCCATGCGCTCGATAGCCCGACGGTGACGGCGCTCGGAGTGGTGCCCCACCTTGATGGGCTCGCCGGTCATGTGGTCCGCGATGGCATGCGACGCCTTCCACGCACCCTCAGACCTGGCCGAAGCGTTCCCCGCATACTCCGCGTACTGCTCCGCCCGCGCCTCCGCCCGCTCGATCTGCTCGGCCTGCGCTTCGGCGTAGCTGCGCCGCTTGGCGTTGTCCTTGATGATGCAGACCTTCAGGCCGAGTTCCGCCCGCAGGTAGCCCGACAGCTTATTGATCGTCCAGTTGTCGGCCGCGTGGTCGCGGGAGTGGTACAGCACCCACGCCCCCACCTGACGTGACCAGCGGAAGCCCATGCCGCCGCGGCGGCCGTACTCCTTGCGCTTCAGGATGTCCCGAACCGCCTTCGGGCGGGTGTCGCCCTCAACGCTGGTGCCGTCCGCGCGGGTGTGCCTGATGACGATGTCGGCCGCGTCCTCGTCATCAACGACAAGAGCCGCCATCTTGGCCAGGTGCTCCGCGGGCGTCGTCTCGTCGCTGCCTTCGGTCCCCTCGCCAGCCGCCGCCTTACGGGCCTCCTCCGTGGCGTCGTCGCCGTCCCGGTAGCCGGGAAGCGCACCCGTGTTCACCCCGAGGTCTGCCGCCACACAGAACGCGCACCGGGCAACGGTGTTCTTGCACGTCCACCGCGCCACCCCGTACAGGGTGTGAAAGTCGGTCATGCAGGTGCCGTAACCGGCCTTCGTCACCACGTAGCCGCCGACGACCACGCCGCCGCCTTCGCGCTCCTCGCCCTCGTGTGAGCACACCGGCCGCGAACCATCCAGAGGCTTGACGATGCCCGCCCCGCACGAGCAGACCCCGGCAACCCCCCGCGCGGCCTCGGTTCCCTCCTCGCCCGCGTACGGCTGCACCACCGGCGCCGCCGCCTCCTGCTCCTCCTCGTTCTGGGCGCGGATGGCTTCAACCTCGGCTGCGTGACGCCACGCGATCGGGACCCGCTTGGTGTACTCGTCCACGGTGATCCACTCGCCGACGACATCGCACGAGTTGCGTTCGGCGACCGCTTCGGCCTCACGGGTGGAGATGCCACCGATGGTGTCGTGCTTTTTGCGGGGCTTCCGGTCGAACTGGCCGAGCTTGGCACCCTTGCCGCACGCGCACGTGATGAAGCTGGACACCAGCCCTTCCGCGTCCCGGGTGACGTAGGCGAACGCGTACGACTGCGGGCACCCGCACCGGTACCCTGCCGGCTCCGCGTCGCTGCCGCTCGCCTCGTCGCCGTCTTCGGCCTCTTCGGCCGCGGGGGCGTCCGGGTTCGCCGCCCCCTCCTGGCTGGCTGCGGGCTGGTCGGCTGTAACGCCGTCCAGCAGGAGCGCCGCTGTGTCCTCCGCCGCCGGCTCCGCCGGGGTCTCCTCTGCTGCCGGCATCACGTGCGACGCGTCCACGGGCACGGCCAGCCCGGCCGCGTCCGACTCCTGCCCCATGCGCGCAGCGTCCTGCCACGACACGACGTCAGCACCACACACGCCGACAGCCGCCCGGAGCTCTTCCGCCGCTTCCCGCAGTTCGTCAGCGTCCCGCACGTACCCGAATTCGGCCGTGTCCTCCTCCGCTTCCCACGATCGCGTGGGCTCACCCCAAGACGCACGCTCGGCGCGGCACTCCAACGCGATAGCGACGTGTTCGGCCTCCTCCTGGTCATGCCGCGCCATGGCGTACGCCGCGGCGGCATGGTCGACCTTCCCGGACACGGCCGTGAACGCACGGGCGATCACAGCGGCGGGAACGTCCAGCTTCCGCGCCATGCAGTCCGCGCAGTCCTCCCACGTGTAGGTGCCCATACCGTCCGCCAGCATCACGGGCCGGTAGGTCTGGCAACCGGCGCAGCCCGCACCCCAGCACTCACGGTCGCAGTGCCCCCAGCAGGTTTCCGCGTACCCGGCAAACCACACCTGGACGTCGTCCCCCTTGGGGGTGATCACCGGTACAGACACCCCCTCGGCAGCGTCCCTGGCGAACTTCGCGGGCACCGTGCCGACTCCGGGAAGGACGACGGTTTCCGGGGTCTCAGGGTCGGCCGGCATCTCCGCCGGGGTCTCCGCAGAAGCGTCGCTATCCGGGGTCTCGACCGGCGCCACAGCGACCGGCGCGCAATCCGCGGCACGCTGCGCTGTAAGAGGGGAAGCGGTCTGCGCGTTGAACGCGCGCGCATATTCAGCACCCTCGACAGCGTCGGCCACCGCGTCAGTCACCATGGCAGCGTCATCGAACGTGGCCTGCCCGTCGCACTCCCTTGCGCGCGGCTCATCCTGTGTCGTGTCGACCGGCGCGCCTGACAGGACAGCAACCATCAGCGCGCGGCACTCGCATTCCACACGTGCGCTTCGATCGGTCGACGCGAGCGGCTGACGGTAGAACGCACCACACTTGAGGCACGCCCGCTCAGCCTCAGCAACAGCCGCTCGCGCGGCCTCCCGCGCACGGTCTTGCGCGTCCTCGACACGCCCCAGCAGCTCATACGCTGTGTCGTAGTTGCCGCGCGCGTCATCGCACGCACGGTCAGCGTCCGGGGCGAACGGGCCGGCCGGAACCTTCGCGGCACGGTCCCGAACGGCTTTCAGCACCTCCCCCAGAGACGACACCCGGCCGTCGGCCAGGCTCACAAGCACATCGGCTTGCCGGAGAGCGTCACGCGCGTCTTGGGCCTCACGTTCAGCGTTCCCGCCCGTTCGCGCGTACAGGGCAGCATCCCGGGCGGATTCAGCCGCTACGGCCAGTGCCTCAGCTTCAGCTGCCACGCCGCGCAGCGAGGTAACCTCAGCCGCGATCACGTGCGCCTCAGCGCGAACGGCGTCGATCGCTTCTGCCCCGTCGGGGTCATGCTCAGCGTTGGCCGCACTGTCCCCCACGCTGTCCGCTACGGTGTCGCCCGGCTTGATCACGGAGGCCACGTGGAACGCTGCTGGGACCGTGCCGAATTCGACACCGTGTGAGCTGTCAAGGGCCCACGCCATGGTGTGCGTACCCCTACGCCCGTCACTGGTCAGGGTGAAACCGGTGCAAGAGACGTCCTCGTACCGCAGATATGCGCGGCAGGAACCGCACTCGTAACCGGTGCCACGTGACGCGTACTGAAGCGTCCCTCGGCAGTGCACGCGCTCAGAGCGTCCGTATGCGCGGCGTGTCACGACTGCCTCGTGCCTTGCCGGCTCCAGCACCCGCAAGCCATCAGGGCGCAGCATGGCGACGTTCTTTCGCACGTACGACGTGACCGCGCTCCGCGCTTTGTAGCCTTCCTTCCCTGGGATCACCCAGCGTCCGTCAAGTGTGATCACGCTGTAGCGCTCGGTTGCCGGACAAAGGACGCTGTACGCAACGGCCTTGCGGTCGGTGTCCATCACGGTCACGGCGTCCGTAAGGCCGTGCCCCTCCATGGCGTTCTGCGCAGGAGTGGTGATCAGTTCTCGCATGGCTCGGGATCCTTTCTTGGACGGGAAGATCAGGGCGCCGGGGGACGCTCAGGCGTAGGCATGGGTGAGCGTGCGTCGGAGCGGAACGCTCATGCGCTCCCATGCGGCACGGACGGCCACCCGTACGGACCGTCGGCCAGGAGTAACCGGGCTGGTGGGAAAGGTTGTTCGGGTGAGCGCGGTCACGTACCGGGCCATGTTCCGGTAGCCAGCCACTTCGTCGGCTCCGTATTCCTCCCGCACGTCAGCCACGACGGAGGACAGTTCAGCGCGCAGCGCGGAAAGGTCCGCCATGACGTCTGCGTAAGTGCGCTCCGTCGTCTCCATCGCCGCTGTCCTCCATGGGTTGGTGTCCGGGTGGTACATCCATGACGCTAACCCTGAATCGCGTATCTTACGCGATTCAGGGCACGATCTTTATCGATCCGTTATCAACAGAGGATGTGCAGACCCAGACAGCAACGCGCCCCCGGGCCGGTATGGCCGGGGGCGCGACGATGACTCAGGCGCTGGCTATCAGGTGGCGAATCGCTCCGCAGGAACAACGGCAGCGATCAACGCTCCCCGCTTCGCGAGGAGAGCGGCGCAGCCCTGTTCGCGGGTGTCTTGGATGATCTGCCCCATGGCGTGTTTCGCCTCCGTGAGCGTGAGACGCCGTTCCCCGCCAGGAAGCGCCCCATGTTCGATCACGTGTTCCGCGTACTGCTGCGCGCTGACGATGATCACCATTGGCCGGCCGCTGCGGCTGACGTGCTGGGGGCACCCCCCGCTCGCCTTCCCGATCCGCTTGGGAAACTCGCGGTTGAGGTCGGTCGCGGTGATCCGGTCGCCAGCAGGGAGACTCATACCGCATAAGGTACGCGATTCGTGGCGGCCGCGGGTCGTCCTCGCGTGATACGCCTATTAGTAGGGCTCGCCGCGGCTCCAGGGCCTCGGGCCCGGGGGTAAAAAAATGATGCGTCTGATGCGTCATCGCAGGTCGGACGCATCCTCGCGATGCGTCCGACGCTGACGCACTGACGCGTCGATCGGCGATTCGCTGCCGCACCGGGCGCGTCGAGGCGCCGCTCCGACGCATCATGACGCAACGTCGACGCACCGGTGCCGCATCACCGGGCAGCGTTGCGACGGCGGTTCAGCCAGGGGACTCGGTCGTCTTGCGGATGCCGATCTCGTAGCCGATGGCTACGGCGTGGGCCGTGGTTCTGGCTCGCAGTGCGGTCCGCACTCTGGCGATGGGGACCCTCCGGCCGGCCGCTCCCGTCCGTACCCGGGGACGGGAGGCGCTATCAGCGTGATCAGGGCGCTACTTGAGGCACTGATCACGCTGCTATCCCGTATGCCCCTGCGGTCACTGATCGCACTGCTGCCACTGAGAGACAGTAGGCACTGAGGGCACTGAGGGCACGGAGAGCACTGTGCAGCAGTGCGGGAGGTCCTGGTGGTGCAGTCTGCGATCACCCGGTGGCGCCGCAGCGGAAAGGGCCGGCACCTCACGGGATGTGCCGGCCCTCGACGGGATGCTTCTCGCTCACTTATCGGTGTTGCCGCCGCCATCCTTCTTGGGGGGCTTGCGCCCTCCGTGGGCGGTGATCCCTTCGCCCACCTTGTTGGACGTGCCATTCACCCGGCCCCCACCTCCGCTCCCACTGTTTCCGCCGCGGTTGCTGTGAGTGGAGATGCCGCCGCGCACCACGCCGGCGGTGGTGGTGACGGTGCCGGAGGCAGCGCGGCCCCCGCCGCCAACGGCCCGGGCCGACATCCGGGCCACCTTCACCGCGTCACCGGCGCCCGGGATCTTCGCGATGAGGTAGATGGAGGCGCCGAGCGCTATCACGGTGACGGCGAGCCCGGTGGTCACGGCGCTGCGGTCTTCGCTTGTCTCCAGTACGGAGGCGAGTCCGAGCACGATGACGATGACTGGCTCGACCAGAATCAACATGATCATAAATCCGGCCCAGCGTCGTACGTGGCTCCACAGATCGCGGTCAACGAGACCCCCGTAGACCACCACGCCGAGCACGGCGCCGACGTACAGGCCGAGCGCCCGCAGGACGAGGAGCAGCCAGAGCGCGCCGCACAGCGCGATCGTGACCATGGAGACGATGGCGAGCATCAGCGGGCCGCCGCCGACCTTGCCCGCTTTGAGGTCGGCGCCGAGGCTGACGAACAGCCCGCCCGGTTTCGATCCGAACCCTTGGACCAGGCCGTCCGTGACGGCGCTGGTTGCACCGATCACGGTGTAGAGGATGAGCGGGGTGAACGCGCTCGCGCCCACCGCGAGCCACAGCAGGCTGATCGCCTCGCCCATCGCCCGCGTCATCGGCACACCACGCACCGCCCGCTTGACGACTCCGAGCAGCCACAGGATCACCACCAGGACGGTGCTCGCGGCGAAGACGACCGCGTACTGCTGCAGAAAACCCGAATTGGTGAAATCAACAGCGCCTCTGTCGCCGACCACCTTCCCGAGCTGCTGAGCTGTCCACGCCGCAGCACGCGCCATCTGCCTCGCGAGACTCGTCAGCGGGTCGAGGCTTGCCACACCTCCGTCCCCACTCCCGCCTCCGCCGTCCTGGTCGCAGGAGTGGCTGAGCGGGCCGGGTAGCCCGCTGCTGCACGGCTCGGCAAGCAGCATCAGACCTCCCCTCCCTCATAGTTGGTGGTCATGCGCACGGCTCTCCCCCTCAAGGTGGTCGTTCAGTGCATAGTCTGCCGGGCGCGCCGTAGGTGTTGCGCCGCGGTGGTCGCGGATTGGCCAGCCTGGTGCAGTGCGCCAATGGCCTGGTCGGTCTGTGGGGTGCGCGGGTTCATCTGCCCGAGCGCGGCCGCCATCTGCTGCAGAGCGGTGGCCATCTCCTCGGCGACCCGCAGGACGTCGCCGGTCGCGGTGGTGACGGTACGAGGGTGCGCCCACTCGGCGCGGCGGGTGCGCACGTCGCTGACGAGCCGGGCCAGCGCGTCGGCGGCAACGCGGGCGTGCTGAGCAGGATTTTGGGCCACGGGCCTCTCCGGGGTGCGTCATTGCAGGTCGGCTGCGTCCTTGCGGGGACAGGCTTTGAAACACCATGGCACGACGCTGATACTCACGACAGGGCGCGCTGGATGTCTGCCAGCCGGTAGATGGCCGGGCGTTTGGGATCCACCTCGGCGCCGAGCCGACCAGCAGGGATGGCGCTGTCGAGGTCTGCCTTCCGCAGTTCGGCCCGAAGGGTCCGGCCGACCATCAGCAGCCGATTGGGCCGTCCCTCCCATCGCCCCCAGGTGGCCGGCTCGACGGCCGCCAGGTGGTCGGCCAGCTGGCTGATGGTCAGGTACTCCGGGGAACCGTGCACGTCGAACGCTGCGAGGAGCAGCCGGATGATCTCGGGCGTGTTCGGGGGCAGGTCCGTGGTGGTGGCCTCGTCCAGGGGCGGCAGCCCTGCCGCGACCCGGGCCTTGGCGCGGGTCGCGGCCAGGGGCGCGTCAATCTTGGATACGTACCGCAGCACAGGGTGGCGGTGGCGTGGGGTGATGCAGAAGAACTGGCCGGCGTCGGCCGGCTCCCACTCGCCGGGGGAGGCGACCAGCAGATGCGGGAGCCACCCTTTGGAGATGGCGTCGGCCTGTCCGACCACGAGCGGCACGTCGGCCGCGCGGCACGGCATCAGGATACGGACGCCGAACACGTCGGATACCGCGTCGCCCAGCACATCGCTGGTGGAGTCCGGGCTGCACAGCATCAGCGTGATACGGGCCTTGCGGCCGATCCGCAGGAGTTCGAGACCTACTTGCTTCGCACGCTTGGACAGCCGTGACCACTCGTCAACGAAGGCGATGATCGCGGGGCTGGTCTCGCTGATGTCCCAGTTGTCCTGGGTGGGCGGCAGGGCCGCGATCCGGGCCTCGGCGCGGGCCAGCAGGTATTCCAGGAGCTGTTCCGCGTCCTCGCGGTTCAGGGCGCGGCGGGCGGCGCATGGGCCGAGCGGGCCCAGGCCGCGGCCGGTCGGGTCGATATCGATGGCCACAGCGTCCCGGCAGGAGGTGACGTAGTCCGCCATGGTGCGCACCATGGTGGATTTGCCGCCGCCGGTGTCGCTGACGATGAGCACGTGCTGACCGGCCAGCACCACGGGCGTGGTCTCCCCGGCGAGGCTGATCCCGATGCTCACCGGGTCCTTGATCGTGCAGGACAGCGGGGGGCGCTCGGGGATGGGGAGGGGGTTGCTGAACGGGTTGGACGTCAGGATTTGGAGGGTGACGGCCGCGCTGTCCTCGGGGTCGCGGGGCTGCGCCAACAGTCTGTTTGTGCCGATCCTCAGCGTCGTCGCGACCTTTGGCAGAATCCGGACGAGATCGCCGAGTGTCCCCCCGGACAGGACCAGGGGCACGCTCCATCCCCAGTCGGATTGCACTGGCGTCCCCACCTCGCCGATCTGCGCGCGGTCCTTACGCAGAGCGAGGGTGACACTCTCTCGGGCCCGGCGCGGGTCGAGGCCGGCTTCCCGGATGGGGAAGGGCTCCGGCTCCGGCTCCGGCTCCTCCGCCAGCTCGGTATGTGCCGGCGGGGAGGGCGGCACGAACAGCAGCTTGGGGACCGGGGGCCGGCGGGGGGCGGGGTTGCGGCCCTTCGCCCATGCCGCGGCGAGGAAGAGCACGGCGGTCCCGGCAGTCACCACGAGTCCGGCGAGGGCGGACAGCCACCACAGCGCAGCCCAGAGCAGCAGGAGTGCGAGCATCCAGGCCGCGGCCGCGAGATGGCGGCGGTGGCGGACCTGGCCACGCCCGATGGCCAGCATGTTCGGCGTGACCTCGGCATGCTGGAACTCCTTCTGGCCCATCTGCACTTGGAGCTGAGCCCACTGCATCATCCGGTAGGAGATCATCGGGGACGCGCCCATGCCGCCGCCGAAGCCGTACCCGCCATAGCCGCCGTACCCGCCATAGCCGCGGCTGCGCTTTTGCATCTGCATCCGCTGCATCTGCATGTACGTCGCCTGCTTCTGCTGTTGTTTCAGCAGGCCGATGTTCTGCTGTACCTCGGCCGTGGCGCGCTGCTTCATGCCCCGCCACAGCCGGTACTGATCATTCAGGATGTGGTGCGCGATGTGCACGTCCGTCAGATCCGCAGCGCGCCACCAGCGGCCCCACTCGGTGCGCAGATGGCGCACCCCGGCGCCAAGAGTCCCGCTGGCCATATCCGGTTCGTCCCTGCCCTCAGATCGTGGTGATCAGCATGTCGCCAATGGTGTTGCCGCTGGTGCGAATCAGCCCCAGCGCCATCCCGACCAACCCCGCAGATGCCCCCAGGAAAACCCCGACGGCCGCGCCGCGCAGCACCGGCTCCTTGAGGTCGACGCGGCCGGACTTGATCAACCCCGCGTAGAGGGCGACCAGGCACAGCCCCAGGATCGCACCGCCCGTGCCGACCTTTTCGCCGCCGGTCAGCGTCCCCTTGTGCTGCCCCGCTTTGGCGACGGCGCCGGTGGCGCCTTCCAGGGCGTACTGCCCGACTCCGTCACCGAGCGCCGCAGCGGTGCCGCCCATCGCACCCAAGATGCCCCCGCCCAGGAACAGGAGCGCCGCCATAGCGACCCCGCCAAGGAAATGGATCTTGGGTGTGGGGTCGCCCCCCTTCCAGCGGCCGACCTGGTAAAACAGGATCACCAGGCCGAGGACGACCGCGCCGATTCCGCCGGCGGCGGCTCCCGTGTTGTTCATGTCACGCTCCTGTCAGGAAATGGATCACGGCGCGCCCGGCCAGGCGCGCGAGGGCGATGAGGACGGACCAGACGGCCACGGCCACGACCAGGCGCAGCAGGTAGCCGACGTACCGGACGCGCCAGGCCCGGGCGATGACGCGGCCAAGTGCGTACAGCACGTTGCGGATGACGCCCACCAGGACCTCGCCGAGCGGGCCGCCGAGGGGCGTCAGCATGAAAATGCCGAGCACCAGCACGGGGACGAGGATCCAGCCCAGCAGCGCGAAAGGCCCGTCCTCCGTGACGGACTGGGCAACGTTCGAGGCGAGGCTGTCGCCGCTCCAGGTGACGAGCAGCGCGATCAGGATGGCCGGAATGTTGTATTTCAGGCGCAGCCACCGGATGTCGAGGCCGCGCTTCTCGGCTGCCGCGTGAGGATCGGGAAGGTGCGCGACTACGGCTTCGCCGATCGACACGCCGATCTCATGGGCGGCGGCCAGCCCCTCCTGACCGTGCGTCGACCATGTGTCGGCCCACTCCTGGCGCATATCGTCCCAGCGCCAGCGCCGTTGGTCGGCGGAGCCGTCCGGGTCGCCCGGACCGTCCGCGGAGCCGGTTTCCCCGCCCGGGCCCTCCGGGGGGCTTGCTTCCCCGTGCGGGCCGGGCGGAGGTGTCGCTGGAGGCGGGGGTGGCCCTGGCGGTCGAGGGGGGAGACGCCACCACTCCGGCTCACCAGCAGCGCTGTCCGTGCCGGGGGCGGGAGTTTCGGTCTCGCCGGGCGCCGGAGTCGGCTCGGCTTCGCTCGGCATCGACTCGGGCGGGGGCGCCGGGCGCGGAGCAGGCACCTCTGGAGGCAGCGGCCGACGTCCCGAGCTCGGGTCCGCATCTTCGCCACCCGGGGCCGGGCCGTCGCCTATCTCCCCGTTCGTCACGACCGCGCCTTTCATTCGCAAGAGATCTCGGGCGCCGGCTGGTCCTCATGACCGCGGGCGCCCGCGCCTCGATCACCGGTAGCAATCTAATCCGCACATCCCGCAATGAGCACAGGGGTTGCCGCGTGCAACTCCACGCGCCCTCTAGCGCATTCGGCGCACAGTTGCCGCAACTGCACTATGTGCGAACAGAGGTGACTAAATGCTGGAATCGGAACAACGCGACAACCTCAGTCCGTGATCTTGATCAGGACGGGCGGGGTCCGCTCACCGCTGATACTCGTCAGCGACACCACGGCATGCCCCACCGGCAGCTCATTCGCCAGATCACTCGCGGACCAGCGCTGACGCTGCTCGCGTTTCACAGTCACCGACTCCCGCGTCACCGCTTTGCCCGTGACCATGCGCCGCATGCTGTGCATGGCGCGGGTCATCGGCTCATCGGCGCGGATCTCGTGATTCGTGACCGTCCGCGTCTCCACCCACTCATTGCCCCACGCCTCCGCGAAGTGGTGGCCATCCCACGGCGTCACCCCAGAGCACACCATCCGGCACCCCACCGCGCCCAGCAGCGGGCCGCGCAGATGCTCGGGTACATCGGCGAGGGCGGGCAGAGCGAGCATCACCCCGGCGTGTGCGGAGCGCAGACGTTGGAGGCTCCGCAGGGACTGGGGGGTGATGGTCTGGGTGGCGTCGTCCAGCACCAGGTACGCAAGACGCGACTGATCCCGGCGGGCGACGGCGCACTGGGTGAACTGGGCGAGGGCCAGACGCGCGATGATGCGCGACGCCTCGGCGTGGCTCCGCTCGGGCAGGTCGATACGGACCCGCAGCGGATGTTCGAGCGCCTGGAGCGAGAACCGGCGGTACGACGGCTCCGAGGAGGCAGTCTCGGCCGCCGATGGCTCTGGCGTGAAGAACTCGGCGAACACCGGCCGGTCGAGCAGGGCAATGCGCTCGGCCATGAGCGCGGAGACGCCGGCGGACTGCGCGGCCTGCCGCTCGTACGCGTCCAGATCGCGAAGCTGAGCCTCCCGCGCTCCGTCCTGCAGAGCGGCACGGAGCGCATCAAACGCCGAACGCATACCGTCCAGCAGATCCCGCAGCTCCCGCACAGAAGGAAGCCGGCCGTGCGCAGCGCGGAAGGGCCCGAGGAGCTGGGCAAGCGCGGTGGCCGCGCGGCGGCTGTCGCCGCCGGGGAGCACGGTCACCTCATCGCCCACCAGGGCCTCGGCGACCAACGCCGCGGCCTCGTCCGGATCGGTGGTGCCGCCGTAGAGGTCGAGCCCATGGCTGGAGTCGGGGCGGCCGGGCCGGATCACCACGTCGTACGCGGCGTCCGGCAGATGTCCGATGCCCGCCGCGGTGACGCTGACAACGACCGCGTGCCCGGTGAGCGCCTGGAGACACAGCGACTCCACCACGGGGCGCGCCAGCCGGGCGGTGACGACGGACGGAGGACCGACCACGAGCGCCGAGGTGCCCAGCACAGTGGGGTCGACCGCGACGCCGACGCCGCGGTAGTCATGGCGGTTGCGCTCGGTCGCGGCGGCAATGCCCAGGCGGACCTGGCCCAGCGTGAGGTCGTGGTGCGCGGTGCGGGTCGGGAGATCGCGGGCGCCGGATCCATGCGGGTACGCCGCCGCGCCGTTCTGCTGTACGGCGGCCGTGAACGCTGTCACACGCTCGTGGTTGCCTTGGGCGGCCTGCCAGGCCCGCTCAAGCCGGACGTGGTCGACGTCGTTCGCCCGGCCCTCCCGCAGCTCCTCGGTGAGCCGGTCGGCTGCCTCGCTGGCACCGCCGGCCCGAACTTGGGGCCAGGTGACCGGGTCAAGGTGGGGCGGGGGCAGCGGCTGATGCCGGGGCCGCGGTGGAGCACCGTAGGGCAAGCGGCCCCGCTCCGCCCAAGCGATCACGCGGCGCATCGCCTCGGGCCACCGACCCAGGCGCCCGAAGAAGATGACGAACCCGATGATCCAGATGGCGTAGTAGGTGTACGCAGCCCATACGTATTTCATCGAGCCGCCCCAGGAATCCGGGACCAGCACGATGAAGGGCCACACCCAGTAGGGGCCCAAGTATTCATTCCACAGCAGACCCCACAGGATCCACCCGGCGAGCAGGGACAGCAGGGCGCCCGTGGCCAGTTGCCGGGTTGGGACACGGTCCGGATCTTCGGGCTCACGCGGCACATGGCCGCACCGCCAGACGCCCAGCTCGGCGGCGGGCCGGGGCATCCGCAGCCAACCCACCAGCGGCGGCTCCGGCGCCCGCTCCGGTTTAGGCGGCGTCCTCGGGGCAATCGCCGGCGGCCCCTGGGGCCGCGGCGGCGGGACCGCGGCCGCACCGTGCTGCCCCGGGTCGTGATCTGGCTGTGCCGGTCCCCGTGTCCCCTCCACGCGCCTCTCCCCTGATCCCCTGAGCTGATCGCGCACTTCGCCCGGCCAACCTACCCGCCGCATACCGGCCAGCCCCAAAAGGTTTCAGTCGGGGTGTTGGGCCGAACGCGCAGAAAGGGCGGCGAGCACCTGGTCGTCCTCGCCGGGCAGCGCACCGGGTGGTTGGTCCAGTCATCCGCGTCTGAGGGCGCGAGGATATCGATTGGCGCGCCCGGAGGCTGGTCATCAGCGAATCGACCATGGTCTGCCAAGTATCGTGCCGACCATGTTCATCGCCACCATTTCCCCGCGATCGACGGGGAAGAGCACGATCATGGCGTGGTTGCTGCACGCCCTCCATGAGCGCGGCTACCCAGTGACCGGGTTCGATGCAGACGAATCCGAGCAGCTATATCGCTGGTGGGAGGCACGCCCGGACGGCAGTTACCCCTTCGAGGTGCACAAGACGGCGTCCACTCGCTTCCACGAGGAAGCTCCGCTGAAGCTGCCCGAGGGGCACATCGGGGGCGTTGACTGCGGACACCTTGAGAACCACGCCGGGATCGGCTGGAGCGTGCTGCGGGTGGCGGACTTGGCGATCGTGGCGTGCGCGGCGACGAACAGCGATGTTGAGCGCATGGATGAGCTGCCGATGGACTTCTTCATCAACCAAGTGATTCCAAAGCGGGCAGACAAGAAGAAGCCTGAGACCTGGGTGCTGCTCTGCCGTGTGCAGACCGGCAGCACGGTGGCACCCCGGGGTATCCGCAAGACGTTGCTGGCCGACGACTGGAACGTCTTCACGACGGAGATCCCGGCGATCCAGCGGTACGCAAGCACTGCGGAAGGCGTGCCGATCACAGCGCGTGGTACGCACTTTGATGAGCTGGTGACGGAGATGGAGCAGCGGGGGCTGATCAAGAAGTGAGCAGGACAGTCGACCCGGAGGAGCTGCGGCGGCAGCGCAAGGCGCGCCGGGCACAGCAGGCCCAGGAGGCCCAAGCGGCTCAGGAGGTCGGTGAAACCGGCGCGGAGCCTGCTGTGGTGGAGAGGCCCGGGGACGGATCAGGCGTTCCTGTGGTGCAGGACGAGCAGGCCATCGCGCAGGGGCGGCCACAGCCGATGATCCGGCTTGAGGATCTTCCGGCCGCAGTCGATGCACCCGACGCTCACGGCCCTCTCAGCCGCGACGAGGAAGAGCGCTGGGAGCTGTGTCAGCGCAGCTTCGACCAGTACCGACGAGCTTGGTGGGTGGCGGCCAAGGCTCTGGACATCGCGCTACGCGGGCGGCTGTGGCGCGCTGACTACGACACCGCTGAGGCGTTCATCAACGACGTGGCGAAGATGTCGACATCGAACGCTTACCGTCAAATTTCGGGCGCTGATGTAGCGTCCATCCTTGCCGCGCCGCAGCGATTCGAACTTGAATCGAACGATCAGTCCCGCATGCGGGACTCGGAGCCAGCCGCGAGCGAACGGCCCCTCTTGATCAGTCAGCGGGCGGCTGAAGCGCTCACCTATGTGCGCGAGGATTACGGCGCCAACGTCGCGGCAGACGCGTACCGGACGGTGGCCGAAGTCACCGGCAAGGACAAGGTGAGCCAAAAGACGATCACCGGCATCGTGCAGCAGATTCCCCGCAAGGCTGATGTCGAGCTGAACGAAGAAGAACTCGCGGAGAGGGTCCGCGACCTGGCCAAGAAGCAGGCTGAGCAGGAGGCCGCTGACAAGGAGGCGGCCGCCGACCCGATCCAGGCGTTCAAGGCGTACGTGGACGGGGCGCGCGAGTTCTCCCGAAAGACCCGCGGCATGGCGGCGGCTTACAAGAAGGCAGCGAAGGTCGATCAGGCCCGTGCTGACAAGCTGGCCGCGCGATTGCACGACCACATGGCACGCGCCAGCCAGAACTTCCCGGACGTGTAGGCCCGCTCAAACACAAAAGGCCCCGCACCCGGGATCCGTAGATCCGGGGTGCGGGGCCTCGTCGTTGCTGACGCCCCTAGAGCGGGCGGCCGTCGGGGCCGCGGCGCGGCTCCATATCGGCGCGGTCCTCGGCTTCCTGTAGCTGGTCGAGTAGCGCGCGGTACTCCTGTCGTACGTAGGCGCGGGCTCCGCCGGCGGCGTTCCACGTGGGGGAGTCCGGGCCGATCGGTCCGGCGACGTCGTCCTGGTCGTGCTCCAGGTCCCAGGCCAGGAGGGTGTGGGCAGCCTGATCGGCCCATGCGGTGCCCTGGTTGACCTGTATGGCGGGGCGACGCCGAGGTACCAGCTCACCTCGCGGTCGTGGGCGGCCCAGTCGAGCCAGGCGGCCTTGCGGAGCAGGAGGTGGCGGTGGTCGCCGCTGGGCACGGATAGGCCATTGCTGGTGAGGGCGACCGTTGCGCGGCTGTTGATGTCGGCGGCGAGCAGCACCCGCTCGCACTCCTCGTCCGTGAGGGGCGGGGCGCTGGCGTACGCGGTCACGTAGTTCGGCGCGGGGAAGGGCGTCTCCCATGGCTCCCATGCGGCGGCGCACCGGCTGCAGGTGAAGCTGGTGACGTCCGCGCCACCGCCGCTGGAGTAGCGCAGGATGTCGGCCTCCAGCTCGGTGCCGCGGCACTGAGGGCAGCGCACTCCCGGATTGACCAGCTTGATGGGTGGCAGTGGCAAGACAGGCTCCACCCGACCAGCCAGACCGCCGGGCGTCCCGTACGGGACGCCCGGCGGTCTGGCTGGTCGGGTGGAGCGTCGCGTTCAGCGGCGGTGCAGCAGACTGCGGAGGACTGTCCGGCGGGGCGGCGTCCTGGTGGTGAGGGCGTCGGCGAGCAGTTGCTCAACCTGGGTCATCTGCTGTTCCGCGTAGTACTCGGGTTCGCAGTTCGCGCCCAGGCAGACGGGGCAGCCGTGGGGATGGTCGCTGATGTCGGCGGGCACCCGGCAGCCGAGTTCGTCGCAGCTCGGTTCGGTGGGGTCCTCGCCGAGGCCCTGGCAGTAGGGGCAGCGGGTGAACCGGTAGTCGATCGGGGCGCCGCCGGCCAGGTTGCGGTGGAGGGTGGCCAGGCCGCGGATGCCGCGGTCTTTGAGGAGCGCGTCCGCGGTGGGGATCTGGTCGATCAGCGGTGTGTGGTGATGGTCGGCGAGCATGCGTACAGCGGTGCACCAGGCGGGGCTGGTGCGGTCGACCGCCGGGTTGTGGATCAACCAGCCGTTGGGGTCGATTGCCAGAGGACCGGCGGGCGTGGTGAGCGGTAGGCCGTGTGCGATCAGCTCGGCGGTGACGTCGCTGACGCGTCGGTTGATGTAGTCAGGGGATGCCATTTGAGCCCTTCGAACGTGAACCGGCCCGGGGCGAGGCCCCGGGCCGTGAATTGAGAAGGCGAGCAGCGCGTCACACCATGGCGGCGGTGCGGCGCGTGAAGTCGGCGATCAGCACTCCGTGCGGCGGCCGCGCGGAGCGGGTCATCGGCGTCGGTAGTTGCGTGTGGCGAGCACCGTTGTGGTGAGGGCGGCGGCGGTGCCGATCGCTCGGTGAAGTGCCTGGTCGAGTTCCATCAGCGCGGTCCCGGGGCCGCTGATCTCGGCGCGGCCGTTGGGCTTGCGTACGACGGTGCAGTGGTTGATGTAGCCGGTCTTTCCTGCTTTGTTGGCGAGCCAGAGTAGCGGCTTGCGGCGGTCGATGATCAGGTGTGTGGCTGCGTTGATCGCGGCTCCGGCGAGCAGGGCGCCAGCAGGGACGCGGTAGCCGAGTGCGCGGGTCATCGCGACGGTGGAGGCGAGTTGGCCGACGGTGTACGAGGCGACGTGGCGCGCGGCGCAGCGTCGGCCGAGCTTGGTGGCGGTCATGGTCGGCTCGCCGGTGCGGTCGGTCTTCTCGTCCCCGACCGCGGTTCCGTCTCGGTAGACCAGGTGGTCGCCGTAGGTGCCCTTGTGTGCGGCGTCGTTGTCGTTCTGCGCCCATTGATCGAATAGCGGATGCAGTTCCCCGAAGACCGCGGTGAGGGCGCCGAACAGGGCGAGACGGTGTGCGATGGCGGGGCGGTTGGGCGTCATGGGGTGATCTCTCTCCAGTGATCAGGTGGGCCAGTCAGTGGCCGCTGGGCGGGTGGAGTGGCCGGCTTTGTGGGCTGTCCGACTCCCCTCACCACCCGTGCCGTGACGGGTGGATCGGGCAGCACGTCAGACCGCGTAGTCGGGCGCATCGCACTGAAGGCACAGCGGGTCGTCGGGCAACTTGCCGGTCTGCCCGGTGTAGACGTGCAGTAGGTCCTGGGCGCCGGCGACCCGGGCCCACAGCGCCCGGCCGCAGTCCGGGCAGGTGTCGCTGTCGATTCGGGCCTGCCAGTGGTGATCGAACGGCTCGCCGTCGTCCGACCAGCGCGCGACGACGGCTCGCCCAGCGACCGCGAAGGTGCCGCGGCTGTCCTCGCTGCTGGCGTCGAAGGTGAAGGTGTTGGCGAGGTCCGAGCCGAACGTCGCGCGGACATCGGCCAAGGTGTCGAGGCCGGCGGCCGCGGAGCGTTCCAAGAGCAGCCGCATCAGGTCCAGACGGTCGGCGTCGTAGACCTGATCGAATTGCTCGCTCAGCAGTTGCTGCCCGCTGGGCACGCCCTGGTGCTGCCGCTCGATGATGTGCGGGGGCACCTGCCGGTTTGCGGGCCTGGTCGCCTGGCGGATCTGGCAGGCCGCCAACGAGGTGCGGGCCACGATCGCTACGGCGGGCATCTCATGGCTGTGGGCCCGATTGACCAGGCTGACGCGGTGGAGTTCGTTGGTGTTGGTGCAGTCGATCACCGTCGGCTTGCGGTGCTGGAGGCGGCCGGCGAGCGCCGCGTCGAAGACGGCCACCGCGGCCGACGTCGCTGCCTGCGATCCGGCGTCGTCGGCCACTCGGGCCCGGCAGACGTCGAGCGACAGCCGCCAGCTGCGCGGGAAGGCGGCAGCGATGTGCGACTTACCGCTGCCGGCCGCGCCGATGAGGACGATGACGCCGGTCTCGGGGAGCGGCAGGGGGTAGCTCATCAGGCGGTCTCCTTGACTGTGAGAGTGACCAGGCGGCCGATCCGGACAGCGGTGTGTCCGGCGTGGGTGGCACCCGGAGGCAGATGGATGGTGCGGTACGGGGCGATCTCCCACGCGGCCGCGGGGAGGTCGACGGCGCCCAGCTGCGGGAGCAAGCGGGGCGCCAGGGCCGCGTCCAGCAGGTAGAGGGCGAGGTGGAGTTCGTAGCGGGCCGCGGGCTCGCGGCCCTGGGGGGTGTTCGCGGCGGCGGCGTAGTCCCACAGCGGCCGCGTCGCGGTTCCCGGGTCGGCGTAGCGGGTGACCGGCTGGTGAAGGCCCCACGCGGGGTCAAGGCCAGGGTGGTCGGGCGCGGCGGTAGCGATGATCGCCGCGCGGCCGCCGCCGGGCATGGGCTGGGTGGTGTAGAGCAGGATGTACGCGCCCCAGTCGGGGCCGGCTCCTCCGCCGGTCCGGGCGAGGGTGACGCGGCCGGTTCCGAGGATCGGGTCCGGCGTGGTGCCGCTGTCGGCGGTGCGCGATGTGTGCCGCGTGCCGGTCGTACGGGCGGGGGCGCTCACCGCGCCCAGTACCAGTGGTCAAGGTCGTAGGCCGCGAGGATCGACAGCCCCAGCGTTTCCCGCTGCTCGTGCTCGTCTTCGACCAGGACCTCGGCGCTGGTACGGCGGACCACGTACAGCTGCGCGGGCAACTGGGCGGGGTCGTTGTCCGGCCGCAGGGTCCATAGCTGTCCGGCGTCCGCGAGGATCCACGGGTCACCGGCGGCCGCGGCCAAGCACACCATGCGCTCGGCCGTCTCGTGGGGTATGAGGTCTTGGCTGGTGAGGTCGTATATCCGGTCCGCCAGGAACTGCCCGGCGTGATCGGGACCGATGAGGTCGCTGAGGGTGATCGCTCGGGGATCGGGCATGATGGTGACTTCCTTCTCGCCCCCGTGGGGCGGGTTCGGATCCCGGGGGCCGTGGAGTGCAGCCACACGAGGCGGCCACCCGGGCGCGCGAAGGGCCCTGCCGGATATCCGGTAGGGCCCTTCACCGTTGTCAGGACTGGTCAGGGTTCAGCAACCCCAGTTCAGGGGCGGTTTCGAGGGCTGGTTTTGGTGCGGCTGGGGAGTTGCAGGGTCATGACTGCTGGTTGAGGTGGTCGAGAGCGGCCTGGAGCAGTGGGCGATGCGCGGCGTAGAGGGTGCGTCCGGCTGCGGTGACCGCTGCCGTGAGCTGGTCGAGGGAGCCGAACGGGAACCAGCCCGCGTCGGCGGCGTCGTCGCCGGCGGTGGCGGTGATCTGCGTGGGCAGCTGGTAGAGCGCGCTGGTGGAGGCGACCCAGGCGTGGTCGGTGGTGCGCCAGTCGTCGACGACCTGGCGGCCGAGGATGGTGGGCTGCTGGTCGGTGAGGTCGATTCCGGTCTCCTCGCGCAGCTCTCGCCGCAGGGTGGCCGGAGCGGTCTCGCCGGGTTCGGTCATGCCGCCTGGGATGGCCTCGACGCCGATGTCGTCGCGGGTGATCAGCAGCACCCACCGCTGCTCACCGGTTCCGGCGACCACGATGGGGTCGGCGGCGGCGTTCTCACCCCACCGGCCAAGATTCCGTCCGGTGCGGCCGGTGCGCCCGTGCGGGTGCAGCGGCCAGCCCTGCTCAAGTTCGAAGGGCACCAGAGCGTGGGCCTGCCGCTCGGCCCAGTCGTGCACCAGGTCCGGTGTGGCGTGCCGCTCGGCCCAGCCGGGCACGTGCTGGGTCAGCGCCTGTGGCCGCAGCTCGGGCGGCGTGATGTTCACCGGTGCGTACCCCGGCCAGCTCACCGACCAGCTGCGCCGATCCTCGGGCACGGTCACACCGGGGTGGTCGACCGGGACGTAGCGGTCCGGGTCGAGGGCCACGACGTCAGCGGTGTAGCGGGTCTCATTCATGATTTCTCCTATTCGGGCTGGTGCGTGCGGCCCGTCTCACGTAGCGATACAGGGGGTCAGAAACTGGCGCTCAGGTCAGAGACATGGAGACGTCCGCGGTCTGCCATTTGGCCGCAAGTACGTCGTAGACCTCGGCAGGGGCGGTGCAGCCGATGACAGCCAGGGCTCGCCCCACTGCCAGCTCGCCCTTGCGGCGGGAGGTGATGTCGTCGGCGAGGTGGACGACCGCGGACCCGGTGGTGTCGGAGATGGTCACCCGGCGGTAGGAGTGATGCCGGTTGTAGGACACGGCCGTGATCAGGCCCTGGACGTGGACCAGGGCGCCCGCCGGCGCGGTGTGCAGGGACGGGAGGAGCCCGACAGTGGGCGCCGGTTCCGTGGCGGGGCGGCACTGCGGGACCAAGGGCTGATCGGTCTGCAGGGTGACGAGCTGCTGGGGCATGCAGGTTCTCCTTTTCGACGTGAGCGCGCGAGTTGCACGCAGAGCCCCCGGCCCGTCTCGAACGGGCCGCCCACCATGGGGCGGGGGCTTCCTCCTGTCAGCGGAGGTGACTGGGACGGCCGCAGAACGGCCAGCCGGATGACCGGGACGATGACGCACTGCGCCCCGTCGGGCGGGGCGCAGCGGTGGTCAGTCCCGTCGGTGCAGGCAGCGCTCGGCGAGTGCGAACGCCAGCCGGACCGCTGGCGCGCCCGCTAGGACGGCGGCCGCGGTGACGGCGACCTTGATCGTGGCGATCACCATGAGCAGCACCCCGCAGATCGCGGCTGCGACGGCCAGGACCAGGAGGGCGAGGTCGGGGTAGGACCGGGTCGACCGCGCCGGACCCGGGTGCGGCGGCGGGTCGCAGCCGGGCGGGAGCGGGTTGGTCGGGAAGTCGTGTCGATGGCCGCTTACGCCGCCTTTCCGAAGGTCTCGGCGAGCGGGGCGATGGTCTTGCGGATCGCGAAGGCGATCGGGGCGAGCACTGGGCGTCGACGGCCGCGGCGGGTCCGGCCCTTGTCCCGGTACATGGCGCGGTCGGCGGCGCCCAAGGCCGAGGACAGGGTCGGTTCGGCGAGGTCGGCCAAGCGGGCGACGCCCAGCGAGGCGCCGGGCCGCAGTATCTGCCCGGCGTGCTCGACCGGTTGGACCAGCGCGGTCCGCAGCGTCGTCAGCGCGTCCGCGGCAAGGCTCGCCATGGCGATGACGAACTCATCGCCCCCGAGCCGACCGGCGGCCGCGGCTCCGGCCCGGCCGCACCAGGCGGCCAGACGTTCGCCGGTCGCGGCGATCACCGCGTCGCCGGCGGCATGACCAAACCGGTCGTTGATCTCCTTAAAGCCGTCGAGGTCGATGAGGATCACGGCGGCGCCGGGGCGGCGGATGATCCGGCGGGCGCGGCGACTCCACCCCTCGCGGGTGAGCAGGCTCGACAGCGGATCGTGTCGTACGGCGGTCAGCCGTCGGTGCAGTAGACCCGCGTGCACGGCCCATCCGGTGGCCGGTATGGCAGCGGCGGACAGTAATGCCTCCAGCATCACCGGGCCTCCCCGTGCGGCTGCACGACCACGTATCGGTCGCCGCGGGCGGCGTAGTGGACATGGGCGCCCGGGCCGCTGGCCGCGGCCGCGCGGTCGGCCTCGCCCAGGGCGCGCGGGTCGCCCGCGCTGTACAGGGCGATCCGCTCGGCGGGGCGGCCGGCGCAGTCCCGGCAGCTGGGTGTGCTGACCGGCGCGGGCGGTACCGCGGTGGTTGCGGTCGTGGTCGTGGGTGTGGTCATCTCGTGTCGCTCCTCGTGGAGTTGATGGGGCGCGCCCGGTGCTTGCAGGCGGAAGGGCGCGCCTCGCGTGCGTCATCGGTTGGTCAGGCGGCCAGCTGGTGACCGCTGGAGGGTGCGATGTACGTGTCGGGGTCGGCAGGGGTGCCGTCGTGGCACTCCAGGCAGATGCCGAGCGACGTCGAAAGACAGTGGTGGAAACGGCGGCGGCACTCGGGACAGGTCTGCCGGGCGGCCATCGCCTTGTCCAGCGCCTCCTCCTTGGCCAAGGTCATGGGGATCTTTGGCTTGGCCAAGTCGATGTCGTAGAGCGCCGCTTTGTGGGTGCATTCAGTGAGCGGCCGGTATGAGCACCGGCGGCACTTGAGTTCTGCGACCGGATCGTGTCCGCCGGGGCGTAGTTCTGCCGCGCGTAGCTGGCGCCTGGTCAGCAGGCCCTCGGGAGCGTTGTTCCAGTCGTATTCCGGGAGAGCGCCGGACGGCTTGCGGGTGTAGATCTCGACGTCCCGGACGGGCGGCCTGGCGGCGGGGGGTAAGGCGGCGGGCCGTTTCGAGGGCGCCATGGATGCCTCCTGATGATGATGTGAGCGGGTGGCGTCCAGCCCGCCTTGGCGGTCAGCCGGTCTCGGGTAGCAGGTGGTGGTCCGTCGCGGGCTCGGTGCTGGTGTCCGGCTTCGGAACCGCGCGCAGGTGTCGGCGGGGGCGGTCGTAATCCCAGCCGCAGAGCGCCTCAGCGAGGACCCGGCGGTGCTCGGCTGCCACGTGACCGGGAGTGCGAGGCTGGGCCTGTTCGGGGGGCTCGGGAGTGGGCGAGGGCGGTACGCCGTCGCCGAAGGTTCCCGTGGGCAGCTCCTCGCTCAACAGCCGCTCCAGCGGCGTCACGGCCGAGCCTCCATGTCCGCGGTCTTGTCCTTGGTCTCCTGGCCAGCGGCAAGGGCACGGCGACGGACCAGCGCGCACCGCTCAGTCCACGCGGCCGCCGCTTCGGCCGGCGGGGTGCCGCGCAGGGCCGCGGTGTAGAGCCAGCGGTCGCGCTGGGCGTCGGAGTGCGCCGTGGCGTATCCGGCGGCGATGAGGGCCTGCCAGGTGCCGGGGGTGTGCTGGTCGCGGCAGGTCTGGCACAGCGGTTGGTCGATGGGCTGGCCAGTCGCGATGGCGCCTTCACCGGGGCCGCACGCAAAGCACCGCACGAACGCGTCACCGTCATCCCGCTGCCGGGCGGACCGCATCTTGTAGACGCAGACGCGGTAGACGTCGGCGCTGGGCCACTGGGTGGGGCAGTAGCGGCAGCGGCGTACCGGCGACCAGCCGATGCGGCCGGGCGAGCACCTGTATTGGGTGGCCCGGCTGACCCTGCCGCAGTTGGGGCACTCCTCCTCTATGGCTACGTCCTCGGTCTCCAGCCACTCGGCGTTCACGATCGTGACGGGCTGGGCGTGGGGGGTGCTGTCGGCCGTCTCCTCAAGCTGCCAGGGGCAGTAGTCGCCGCCGGGAACGGCACGTGCCCAGGTGCGGCGGATCCCTCGGTACAGGTTGTCGAGGGCGGGGCCGGGGAGGATGCGCTGGCCGTAGATGGTCCGGTACTGGGCGGAGGTAGCGGCCAGGATCGTGCGCTCGTCCGGCTGGCCGAGCATGATCAGCGCCTCTTCGCACTCGCCGACCGCGACGACGGGCACCCCGTGGAAGGGCGTGAAGCCCGGAGCGTCGCTCAGCGAGAACGGCTGTTGGTCGATGTCGAGGGTGGTCACGGGTTCTCCGTTCGGCATGCGAGTTGGAGCCCCGGCCGGGCCGCTCGCGGGCAGGCACAGGCCGCGGGCCGGGCAGGGGAGAGGTGCGTGGTTGAGGAGCCACTGCGACCGCCCCGGCCCCAGCGGGCGCGGGGTCGAGGCGGCACAGAGTGCGCTCAGAACCGGTTCAGCGGGGTGACGTTCGCGAATTGGTCGTGCGCTGGAAGCTGAAGGGCTTGTTCGTGTTCTGCACCGACGTGCGGTTGTCGTTCTTGATGCTCACCGGGCCGTTGAAGTTGTTCGTGACGTCCGGCGGCGTGGTCTTCTTCACCTTGGACAGGACGGTGCTGGCAGCCGAGATGAGCAGGAGCGGGGCGGCGGCGATCAGGCCGATGACGATCACGCCGTCGGTCGTGACGGACTCGAAGAACAGCTTCGCGCCGAGGCCGACGCCGATCGACATCACGCCGATCCCCGTGCCGGCGACGGCGACACCGGTCGCCCACTGCGGGACGTGTCGGCTGTCCGGCTGGTGTACGGGCTGTGCCCCGGTGGGGCGCGGCGGGGTCTCGTCCTTGTACGACTTCAGCGGCTCGGTGTGGATGGCGGGGATCTTCAGGGCGGCCTCGATCAGGGCCTCTGCGGTCGCTTCCTGCGCCGGCGAGAGCGGCGCGGCTCCGCGGTTGGGGACGTGCGGCATCGTTTGGGGGCCTTCCTCCAGGACGGGCAAGCGGAGGGCGCCCCGAGGCCGTTCTCGGGGCGCCCATAGATCACATGAGGCTGATCAGGCCGGATGCATCCTTCGGGGCGACCTTGTCCTTGCCTCGCAGGGTGCTGATCGTGGTGCGCACGGACCCGCGCATCGCTTCCTTCCCGCCGTCCTCATCGAGGGCCGCGAGAAGGTCTGCTTCGGACAGGGGGCCGGATCCGAGCGCCGCGATGATGCGTTCCTTCAGGGTCCTCGGCATCGCTGGCAGCGATTCGCTCTCGTCGCCCTCGTCGTGCTCCAGGCCGTCGCTGTCGGCGGCCGCCGTCGTTCCCCCCTTGCCTTCCTTGGGCGGCGGGAAGATCAGCGTCAGGGGCTCGCCCGGGGCTGGATCGGCCCCGTAGAGCTGCCGGATTACCGGGTCGTGCCCCTCATGCGGCGACAACGAGCCGATGAGGAAGAAGCGAGCCATCGACGTGGGGCGAGCCGATGTCAGGTGGTAGCACATCCCCTGTGAGTTCGGCTTCTCCTGGCTGCGGTCGACGGGCGCTCCCCATCGCTGGATACGGCGGGCGCGGCCGAGGATCTTCGGGATGGGCTGAAGGTTCTCTCCGTACGGCAGCAGGCCGTCGCCCACGAGAGAGGCCATCATCTGGGACGACCACCGAAGAAGGATGACCTCGCCTTCCTTCAGCATGGCCCTCAACGTGTCGCTGCCACCGAGTTCGTCAAGGTGTCCGGCCTGTGCCGCGAGCACGATGCCGATGCCGACGCTGCGCCCGGTGCGTCCGATTTCCTTGATCAGTCGTGCCGCCTCGGCCCTGAACGGGCTGCCCTTCTCAAGCAGGCGGTTCGCCTCGTCAATGACGACGTATTCGAGCGGATCCGGGTTGTTGATCAGGAAGCCCGAGCGGCCCATGTCGGCGTATCGGTTGAACCGCGCTTCGGCCTTCGCGACAGCGGCCCGCAGCAGGCCCATCGCCTCTTTCAGCGTCCGCACGTGCGTGGCGACGTTGCCCTTCGCCTCGGGTACGGACTGCCCCCCTTTGAGGTCGGCGAGGTGCACGACGACCCCGTTGCGTTTGCACGCGGCGAGGAACGCCTGAAGGGCGCGGGACTTACCGGCGCCGGTCGTGCCGAAGATGATGATGCGCTGCGCGTTGCCGGTCTCGGGGTCGTGGACCCGCATCCGCAGCGGCTCGCCGTCGTAGTACGAGCCGATGCGGATGCAGCCGTTCTCGTCCATCTCAAGGTCTTCGAGGGTGATCGCGCGCATCTTCGCGAGCGGGTTCACGGGGAAGACGCGGACGACTGCCTGCCGGCCTCGCCCCTGCTCGAAGATCACACGCGAGGGATCCTCGACCTCCAGCAGGTCACACAGGGCGTCGTGGTCGGCGCCCTTCACACCGCCCGGCCTGGTGCGCAGCATGTACTCGCGCATCACCTGCTTTTCCTCGACGTGCTTCTTCGCGAGGCTTGCCGGCGTCACGGGCTGAGCTCCTTCGACATGTCGTACTCGTTGATCTCGGTGAGCGTCACACCGGGCAGCGCGGACCGGCCGATCTCGGCCCACACGTCCTCGTCGGGCGTCGGGCCCGCCTCGGGCTTGGGGCCGATCAGCAGCATCGCGACCCCGGCGCCGTACCCGGGGATCGCTTGTACCTCAAGCAGCTGCTCGGGCACGTTCATCAGGGCCGACAGGCGCTTGATCTTGATGTCGGGTACGGGCTCGCCCTGCTCGATCGCGGCGAGCGCGACGGCGGCGCGGCGCCGGTCCTCGATCGCCCGCACACCGACCACGCGTGTGCCCTCGGCGACGCCGCCCTTCTTCGCCGCGTTCAGGGCCCACCATCGGCCCGCCGGATCGTCGGGAATCGCGACGGCGGGCTCGACTTCGGCGCCCGTGGCGTCCTCAGTGCCCTCGGTCTCGTCGGTCTCGACGGTGGGCTCGGGCCACTTCGCGACGCGCTTCGCGAGGTGCCCGGGGCGCAGCCACCACACTCCGGCAGTCCACAGCACAGCGACGCCGCCCTGAGCCAGCCGACCCTCGGTCGCGTCCCACACAAGCTCGGTGACGAGGTTCGAGACGAGCACGGTGTGCGGCGTCAGGTAGATCACGAACGTGATCGGCTTCTTCATCGGGTGGGCGAGCTGGAGCCGGGGTGACAGGAACGCCCCGGCCAGTCCGGCCGCGATCGTGGTGATGATCGCTGGCACGGTGCCGGCGTCGGTGAACAGCCCTGCCGCCATGGCGCTGCTGCCCGCGAGGGTTGCGAGCCGGCCGACGCCGCTGACCGCGGCCGCACCGGCGCGGCGGGTGGTTTCGATGTACGTGCGCAGCGGCATCGCCGGCGCTCCTTTCAGGTATGCGGAAGGCGCCCGGCCCCTCGTGCGGGCCGGGCGCCTTCAGGGGCGGATTCGGATCAGCGGTTGCTGTACCACTCGCGCTCGGCGACGTCGTACGGCCCGGCCTGCATCGCCTCGTTCACGTCGCCGTAGTCCGACTCGTGGGCGCCGGCCGCGTTGTCGAACTCGGTCGACATCTCGGCCGCCTCGTCAGAGAGCGCTTCGGCGAGGGCGAGGGATTCGCGCATCGTGGCCGCCGCGTCATGGTGCGACGAGGTGACCGAGTCATCGACGGCCAGCGACGCGGCGATGTCGGAGAGCCCGTCGACGGTCTTCGCGCAGTCTTCGACGTACGAGTACGCACCCTTCACGGCCTGCGAGAGCAGTCGCATCGCCACCGCCGCGATCCCCAGGCGCGCGATGACGAGCGTGAACGTCATCGCGTCCGAGATGACGTCGATGATCCGCCCGCCGCGCAGGACGGGCAGATCACCGTCATCGGCCGGCGCGTCCGCATCCTCGCCCCCGGCCGACGCAACTACCTCCCCATTGGGGGCCGGCAAGTCGGGCGCACCGGACGCGGCGACCTCGGCGCCGGTCTGTACGTTCGTCGGTTCGATCTCCCCGCCGCTCTCGGCGGGGGCTTCGGACTCGCTCATGATCAGGCCCCGCTTCGGTCGTGGTACTCACGCTCTGCCGGTGCCACGTGCCCGGCATCTTTCACCCGGTCGGCGCGCAGCTTGTCGGCCTCGATGGCCGTGTCCCGTGCCGTCAGGATCGCCTCGGACGCGCGCGGCAGAGAATCACGCAGCCCCTCGGCCTTGTCCTGCACACTCCCGGCCCGCTCCATGAGGCGGATGCACCACTTCGTGAGGACACCGGGCACCTTCTTCTCGATGCACATCGCGTACAGCGATTCGAGCCCGGACTTCAGCCCTTCACACTTCGAGGCGACGAGGTTCATGTGATCAACGCCCTGAAGGATCTGCTCGCTCATCTCTTCATCGGACTCGATCAGGTCGTACACGGTCAGGTCGGCGTCAACGAACTGGGTGTCGCCGACCTCGCCGACTGCAACGGCTGTACCCATGACGATCGGACTCTCTTTCGGTACGGACCGGGTGGGCGTGACCTCGCCGGACCTGCCAACGGGCAGTCCCTTCGGCCCTGTGGTGATGCCCCTGGGCTGAGGCGTCGGGCGGGGCGGCCGGATGATCTCGGTCTTCACCGAGTAGGACATGTCCCAGCCGGGCGGGGGCCGCAGCCACTCGCCGTCGCCGCCGGGCATGGCCCCGGGGTCACTCGTGCTGCGGCCCTTCCTGCGCCGCCGACCGGGACGCGGCTTCGGTCCGGTCGTGCTCCCCTTCCGCTTCCGGCGCCAGCTGCGGGGCCCTTTCTTCCGCGGCGCCTTCGGCTTCTTCTGCGTCCCGCCCTTCGAGCTGCCAGCCTTCGGCTTCTTCGTGAGGTCGACCTTCTCGCCGTCGTCCCTCTTCCCCCCGGTGCCGTCGCTGGCCTTCGGCTTCTTCGTGAGGTCGACCTTCTCGTCAGGCTTGGCCTTGTCGGCCTTCGGATCCTTCGCCTTCGAGTCGTCGTCCTTCTTCGTGCCGTCCTTGTCGGTCCCGGTCTTCTTCGGGTCCTTCGGGTCGGTGCCTCCGGCCTCGCGCTCGCGCTTCGCCTTGCGCTTCTCGGCCTTGCGCTTGCGCCGATCGGCCGCCTCGGCTGCCGCGTCCTTCCGGGCCGCCGCACGGTCGGCCAGGTCAGCCTTCCGATGATCCGCGGCAGCCTGTCGACCAGCCTTCGCCTCGTCGTTCTTCCGCTGCTGTCGGCCGAGCGCGAGCTTCCCGAGCGTGCCCGAGGACTTCTTCGCTCCGCTCGTTGAGCCCTTGCCCGAGCCCGAGCCCGACGATCCGGTACCGCCTCCGGCGGCGCCCTTCGAGCCCTTGCCCGAGGCGCCCGAGCCGCCACTGGTAGTTCCGTTCTTCGGTCCCTTCGGTCCCGTGCTGCGGCCGCCGGCCCCGGTCGAGCCGTTCTTCGGCCCCTTCGGTTCCTTCGGTCCCGCGCCGCGACCACTGGCACCGGTCGAGCCGTTCACCGAGCTGCCTCGGCCGCCGCCCTTCCGGGGCTTCTGCTGCTGCCCGAAGGCGCCGCGCCCCGAACCGCCGCTGGTACCGGACCCGCCCGAGCGACCGCCGCCGCCCTTGCCCGCCGCGCCGCGCCCGAACTCGGGCCCGGACTGGACGCCCTTCTTCGCGCCGGCCGCCGCGTTCGCGACCTTCTGCTTGTCGGCCGCCGCGCGCGCCTTGTCGGCGACAGAGTCATGATGCTCGCGCCGCGCCTTCAGGTAGTTCGCCACCGACCATGTACCGCGCAGCGCCGCGACGGCGATCGCCGCCATCGTGACCATCGCCATGGAGGCGGTCGCGCGAGCAGGCGTTCCGGTTCCGCTTGAGGCATTGGCGACCATCTGCGGGGCGACGTCATCCGGGTCGACCTTGCTCGAATCGTCACCGTCACCGGGGGTCGGGAACGGCAGGAAGAAGTCGGGCGGCGGGGCAAGGTCACCGGCATCCAGCGGCGGCGGTACGCCGTCGTCCGGGACATCGCTACCGGGGGGCGACAGGTTGATCACGGGGAGCGGGACGACGCCCGCACCCCGACCGTCGTCGGTCATCGAGGGCTCTCCTCACGGCTACTTGACGTGACGACCGGGCTCGCGTACGCGCGCGCGTGACGCGCGCGTGTGGCGACAGCCTGGGCGGCCGGATTCCTTGATTTGAACGTTGATTTTGAACGCGGAGAGTTACGAGCCGAAGCCCTTCTCCTTCAGGTACTTGGCGAGCTGTTCGTCCAGCGCCGCCCACATCGGATCGTCGTCGGGAAGGTGTGCCCGGGCCGCGTCGACCAGGACGACGACGCGGTCGCGAGCTGTGGTCGCCCTGTTGATCCGGGGCGACCACAGCTCGAACGTGAGGCGCTTCGACCGCGCGGGATCCTTGCCCGGCATCACGCGCCCTTGTTGAGGTGCGCGAAGAACGGGTTCGTGTCCTGAGCGGGTTCCGCTTTCGGCTCGGGCGCCTCGATCTGAGGCTGCCCGCCGCCGGCCTTCAGCTCCTTCAAGCGCTGCCGCTCGGCCTCCTTCGCGGCCCGCTTGTCGGGCAGTTCCTCGTAGCTGCGCCGGTACCGCGCGCTGTACGCGGTGAGCTGGACGATCACGTCCTCAAGGTCTGCGACGACCCTCGCGAGCGGCCGGACCGTGTGGTGCGCCCGCAGTTTCGCCTGGAACGGCAGGTCGCCGGGCAGCTTGTCGGCCTCGTTCAGATCGGCCTCGACCTCGGCGAGTAGGGCCTTCGACTCGGCGAGCAGGGGGGCGAGGAACTGTCGGCGCTGCTCGATGAACACGCGGCGCTTCTCAGGGCCTTCCGCGAGCAAGTCGGGCGTCCACACCTTCCTGCCCGGCTTCTTTTCGTCGCTCATCAGGGTTTTCACTCCTCTGCGGGGTGGCGCTGATGCTGCGCCGGGGTGCCGTGTTGCTGGATCTGGATCCGACCAGCACCGCCGCCCCGGTACAGGACCGGGACGACGGTGCGCAGGCGCATCACTTCGGTTGGGTGAGGTACTTGTTCGCGTCCGCGGGGCGCAGCAGGCCGGCGTCCTTGAGCAGGCGCACCGCGCGGTCCTGGTTGACGTGGAGCCGGGTGCGGACGCGGCTGATGTTGACGAAGCCGTCTTCCTCGCGCGGCAGGTCTTGTACGGCGGGGAGCAGTTCGGCGTCTGTACGAGCGGGCTTGGCCGTACTGGTACGGGCGGCGGGCGCGTCGCCGGACGGGGTCGTGCGAGCGGTGACCGTACTAGTACGCGTCTGGCTCGCGGGGGTCGCTGTCCCGGTACGGCTGGGGCGCTCCGTACTAGTACGCGGCCCCCCGCCCGAGGCTGCTTGTACGCCGCTTGTACGGTCGCTGTACGCGCTGGTCAGACCCTTATTCGCCGATGACGAGGCGGTGTTGTGCGGGGTGTCGCGTACAGGCTCCGTACGAGCGGGTGGCGTACTGGCTGACGTGCCGTACGAGTCCGTACCGGACGGGGTTGTACGGGCGGCCGCATTGGTCCGTCCGTCCGTCTCCGTCGCAGTGTCCGTACCACCGTGTCCGTCCGTACCGGTGTCGTGCATGAGGGAGTGGACGCGCCAGATGACGGCGACGAAGATCAACACGACGAAGGTGGTCAGCCACCACGGCGCGGACTGCCCCTCGGGTACGAGGTGGGCCTGCTCGGACAGGTGGAAGACCACGTTCGCCGACGCCATCAGTCCGAGCGCGTACCCGATGTCCTGCTTGGCGCGGAAGGCGGTGACGCAGTAGACGTCGATCGACACCGGCAGCAGCGGGGCGACGTACTCGTTGATGCCGACCATGCGGGCCAGTTCGTACTCACCGGAGGCGGCGAGCCCGACACCGGCGGCCAGCGCCACCCACGGCGCTCCCTTCCACACCTTCTGACGCCAGCCCCGCCGCCGGGAGGTAGCCCGCTTCGCATGGCGGGCTTCGTTCAGCAGCCGAGTCGCACGGGCTTCATCGGCTTGCGCCCGCTCGGCGATGCCCTTCGCCTTCTTCTCGGCCTCGCCGGTGATGCGTTCGGCTTCCTTCTCGGCCGCCTCCCGCAGCTCCTGCGCAACGGTCTTCGCCTCGCGGCGCAGCCGCTCCCGCTGTCCGTCGCGCTCCTGCTGGAGCTTGCCGAGTTCCGCGGACAGCTCACTCCGCTTCTTCTCGGCCTCGGTGTCGAACCGCTCCCTCAGGTCGCGCAGCTCGACGCGGAGGGCGCTCCGGGCCTCTTCCGCCTCGGTATGGGCGGCGGTCACGGCCTGGTCGGCCTCGCGGCGCCGGGCGTCGGCCGCCTTCACCGCGTCGGCGTAGAGCTGTTCGCCCTCGGCGCGGCGGGCGTCGTACTGCTCGGCGGCCGCGGCGGCGAGCCCGGCCGCCCGCGTACGGGCCTGCTCCACCTCGGTCTGCGCCGCGGCCACCAGCTGCTCGGCCTGCTCCTGCGCGCGGGACAGGATCTCTCCCGCCTCCTCGCGGCGGCGCTTGACCAGGTCGCTGATCTGGGTCAGGTCGTCCTCGGCCATGCGACGCAGCTCGGCGACGGCCGTGCGGGTCGCATCGCTGTCCTGGGTGGCCAGAGCCGTGAGTTCGCCAACCTGCGCCCGGGCCGCGGTGACCAGGTCATCGGCGCGGGAACGCGCGTCGGCCAACAGCTGGTCGGCCTCGCCGCGCGCCTCGGTCAGCTCCTGGGCGACGACTCCGCGCTGCTGCTCGGCGTCCCGGTCGGCCTGGGCGGTGATGTCGGCGGCCTGGGTGTGGGCCGTGGCCATCAGGGCCTCGATCTGCCGGTGGGTGTCGGTGACGCTGCGCGCGGCGTCGGTCTCGGCCTGGTGTTGCAGGACACCGGCCTTGTCGCGGGCGAGGCCGATGATGTCCGCGGCCCGATCCCGAGCGTCCGCGATCCGCGGGTCCGCCTCCGTGTGTTCGGGCGCCGGAGTCGGCTCGGCGGCGGCCGGCGCCGGGGTGGTGGTGGTCGGCTTGTTGCTGGGGGACTTGGCCGCCACGGGCTTCTTCCGTCCGGCGGGCTTCCTGCGGGCGGTACGAGCGGCCACGCCGCCCTCCTTTCAACAGAGCGGCCCCGCACCGGCAGATGGGTGCGGGGCCTTCGAGATCACGATGTGCGTTGGGCAGTGGATCCGATCTGTCCGGCTACCCTCACCGCCCGTCCCGGCCGTCCGGGTTGGGCAGGCGGTGCGGGCGGATCAGGCGGCCTGCGTGCCCCGGATGGCGGGCCCGTAGGTGCGGGCGAACCGGGCGCCCGCGGTGAGCAGGGCGGTGATGTCCGCGTGGGTACGGGTAAGCCGCTCCGACCACGGCGCGGCGAGAGCAGTCTCCGATCCGGTGTGGGCCCGGATCACCAGGTCCAGGACTACGGACGCGATGTTGGCGGTGTCCGTGTCACCGTGGCCGCCACCCTCACCGATGTGGCGCAGCGCGGTGGGCAAGGTCCGGCGCGGGTCGGTGCCGATCTCGTCGCGGACCATACCCAGCAGGGACTTGAGCATGGCCTTCACCGTCATCGTGTCGTCGGCCGGGAGGTCCGTGCCGGTCGACCAGTCCTTGCCGTGGTCGTAGATGCGGATCCAGCCGTCCTTGTCGAGCAGGGTGACGGTGGCCTCCAGGTGGTGAGCGATGGCCTCGCCGGAAGATTCCTCGCCGGACGGGCCGGTCCACACCGGCCGGTAGTAGTTGGTGGCGAGGTCGGCCGCCTTGCTCAGCGCCTCATCGGTGAACACCGCAGCGGCGGTGGGTACAGCGGGAGCGATCGTCTTCTTGGGCATACGGGCCTCATCTCACGGTTCGTTGGGTCCGGGCTGTCCGGCTCCCCTCGGCCCCGCCCGTACCGGCCACGCGGACCGGGACGGGCGGAGGAGGCAACCGACAGGTTCAGGAGAGGTCCAGGCCCTCGGGGATTTCGCCTGCGCGAAGCTCGGTGGCGATGTGCCGGTATTCGGCGGCGCCCCTACGGGCGATCTCGGCGGCGCGGGCGGCACAGGCTCGGGTGTAGTCGCTGGTGGAGGGGTCGGCGGCGACGCTCTCGCCGTCGGCGGCCGCGGCGTCCGCGCGGGGCGCGGCGACGTTGGCGAAGTAGTCGGCCTCAGCCTTCATACGGTCATCGGTGATGCGGGCCATTGGGCCTCCTTGGAGTCGAAGTACGAAGCAGGTGGATCTCGGTGACGGGGTGGCCTGCGTCCCAGGCCGCGCCGGCCGTCGTGGCGGCGGCAAGCAGCAGGGCAAGGGCGGCCGGGTTCCTCGGGCCTCGGGCGGCGAGCACATGCGCGGCGGCCGCCTGCGTGGCGCGGGCTATATCGGTGACGGTCACGATGTGGGCGCGGCCCGGTTTCCTCTCCGCGAGCGTTTGCCGCAGCTGGTCACAGCGAGGCTCCGGGCAGCCGGGTGGGCAGCTCTGGGTGCTCCCTCGGCGGCGGCGGGGGCGGCGACTGCTGCTGACCTTGGGGGCGATCGGCGCGTTCGTGGTCCTGGGCGACGACGGACAGTCGTGCGATGGTGTTCCTCACAGGTTCCTCCAGATCAGGGCCTGTTGAGACAGCCCCGGAAGGTCAGAGTTCCGGGGCTGTCGCCGTGTGGCTGCTCGGGCGAGCTGCCACGGCCTGTCTCCACTTCCGGGTTCGATCGGGGAAGCGGAGACAGACCGTGGCGACTCGTCAGGCGGCCTTGGCGAAGGCGCTCTTGCCGGGGCGGATCAGGTAGTCGGTGGTGGTCCACGCCGTGCCGATCGCGTACGGCTCGCCCTGGGGGTGACACGTGTCGCGCACGATCACCGCCCACCGCGCAGCGGCACGGCCCAGGAGCGCGGACGCCTTCCTCGGGTCCGTGATCAGCGCCAGGACCTCGAACCGCCCCTGGGGGTTCGCGTAAATGGCGCCGCGCCGACGAGGGCCGATCTCATCCCTCACGGACCTCACGGACAGCGCTGCGATGCTGTTCACGGTCATTCCTCTCGATGGTTGACCTGCGAAAAGAACCCCCAGGGCGACATCCCTGGGGGTTCGTTGCGTATCGGGCCCCGCCGGGCGGGGCAGTGCGTCCTGCGCACTCCTGGCGGCCGCCAGCGCGGGCGGGCACCAGGGCAGCGCAGGCTGCTCGGTGCGGCGCTGCCCCCGGCCGAGGCCAGGAGCAGCGCGGTGCGCGATCAGAGGGAGCCGTTGTGGCCGCAGCTGTGGCAGGTGTAGACGCCGCCCACCGCATGGACCGGCTGATGGCACTGGCCGCATGACCCGGACGAGATGTCCGCCGAGAAGATGGCCGCGCGGATGGCCGCGCGGACGACTAACCGTCCCAGCCGCTTCATCGCCCGGACCGCCCCTCGATCTGGCAACGGATCTGCTTGCCGAGCGGGGAGGGCTCGACGGTCCAGCCGGGGGCGAGCACGTCGAGCAGTTGCAGGCCGCGCCCGCACTCCGCGTCGTCGCTCACCGTCTCCCGGCGGGTCGGCAGCAGATCGCCGCGAGGGTCGTGCACGGCCACCTCGATACCGGTGTCCGTGGCGCTCGCCTCCACTACCAGCACCGTGCCGTCGCCGCAGGCCCGTACGGCGTTGCCGACTAGTTCGGAGACCACCAATTGCGCGGTCTCGGCGGTGTCGTGGTCGGCGCCGTACGCCATCGGCACCGTGCCGACTAACCGCCGCACGGCGCTGAGGGTTTCCGCATTGGCGATCATCTGAGCGACGAAGCCGCGGACCCGGTGTTGGGAGTGCAGCCCGGGAACGGTGGGAAGATGCGGCCGCTCCTGGTGAGCTTGCCGGACACGGCGCAGCGCTTCCAGCAAGCTCGGGTCACTGTCTCCCTCGTGTACGCGAGGGGGCGGGGGAGCTGTCATGATGGTGTTCAAGGTCGTGTTCCTCCAGATGAGTTGGCGACCGACTTGGCCCCGGGGTGCGAGCCCGGGGCCTTCATCGTTTTGGCCGACTACTCGGACGAGCAGCCGCGGTCCTACACATCCACCGAAGGATCGGAGATGCCCAGGACCGTGGTCGCTGGTACGGGTTAGGCGGCCGCCACGACCGGCGTCGGCGGGCGCCGAAAAACAGCGGCCGGAGTGGGAGGGATCTCCCGCACTGCGAGTCGCAGCAGCGCGGCCTGGCCCTCGTCCACGAGGACCTGGTGCCAGTGCTCCGGCCAGTCGGTGGAGTTTCCGAGCACCTGGGTCAGCTGTTCCCAGTCGGCATCGCTGGCGGGCACGGGCGAGACGAAGCGGCGCAGCACGATGCGTGCCTCGTGGGCGATCCAGCCGGGAACGCCTTCCGTGGCGGTGGCGTGGTTGCGGTAGGGCTGAGTGAGCGCACGGATCCAGGTCTCCTGGGCGAGGTCTTCCGCCTGGTGCCAGTCGGCAGCCGGCAGGCGGTTGGTGATGTAGCTCAAGAGCGCGTCCTGGCAGTCGATGAACGCCTGCTCGGTCTGCGAGTAGCGGCGGGCGCGTGCGGTCGTGGTCATAGTCGATCTCCGTGTCTTGGGCAAACGACAACGGCCCCGGGGCACATCCCGGGGCCGTCATCGTGAGGTCGTCCTGCTGACCCCCTGCCGCCGCCGAACCCTTCAGATCAGCAGGTCGGCGGCGACAGGTAGCGCAGGGGTAGATCAGATCTGGACCTGCTGACGGCGCAGGCGGTCCGTGCTGCGCACCGAGCGTTCGACTCGGCGCCACTCAGCAGCGCGTTGACGTGCGCGCCTGTCGCTCTCCTGGCGTTCGGTGTGCATCTGCTCGCGCTCGCGGGTCGCCCGCTGCTCCCGGGCCAGAGTCCAGGTGGCATCGGTGTGAAGGTGCCGCAACTCCAGCTCGCGGCCTGTCTCGCATCGCGCCCCGCTGCTGCATACGGCGCAGGTGGCGCGGTGGGTGGTAACGGCCTGGGCGGCGCGGGTCCGCTCGGAAATCAGGGTGTGGTCGCCAGCTCGGTACCGGTCGCGCAGCGCCTTGACCGCCAGGCAGGTATCACCGAGGCGGCATACCCGGCACATCGCCTGATGCTCGGCGAACGCCCGGCGGAACTGATCCTGCGCCGCAGCCTGCGGCTTGGGCGCCTCACCCATCCGGCTAACCGGCGGCGGTGCGGCGGGCCGCGGCTTGCGGTTAACCCGGTTGCCGCGGCGCCCGGTCACGGTGGCGTCGGCCTCGGCGACCTTGCGCCCCCAGGTGGCGAGATCCACATCGATCTCGACGCGGCGAGCACTCCCGGGGCAGCGGCGCGCGTTCGTACCGCGCTCGGTGCGCTCCATGCGGTGCGGCCAGACCATGCTGCGGCGGACCGGGTGCCACTCGGAGCAGTCGGGACACACGATGGACTTGCGCTCGCCTTCGCGGATCTGGGCGTGGTGACTCGGGATCGAGCTGACCTTCAGGGGGGTGCGCTTCGGGTTGGGCTTCATTCGATCTCCATGAACGGCGCTTCGGAAGAGGTAGCGGGTGCAGTCTCCGCAGCTCAGGGAGCAGGTACGGACCCTGAGCGCGTGGACACCGCATCGCGGTGCGGGGTGGTGCTCCCGTTCGGTGAGGGATCTCTTGACCTGCTGGTCGTCACCTCGGACGCGAACGAGCTATGCGGTTGTCTTCGCACGTGGACACAGAGCTAGTGGCTCGCCGCCAACTTCGTGCCTGAAGTACGAACGAGACAGACCGTAGCTTGGGCACCGACGGAACGTCAACAACTTCAGGCACGAAGTAGGGAAAGGGATTTGATGAGGCTTCAGGGTGATTTGACAGGGTGCCAGGGACCCCCCTTCCGGGCTACCTAAACTTCAGACACGAAGTTTTCGCTCCCGATCAAGACTTCTAGCCCGAAGCTGAGCTAGGCTCCAACGCATGCCACCGAGTAAGAAGTCACCGCCTGCCCGCGAGATCGCGGATGACCTGCTGGGGAAGGTCGCGTCGGGAGAGCTCCGCCCAGGCGACCAACTGCCGAGCACACGCGACCTGGCTGCCCAGTACAAGGTGGGAGAGAAGACGATCTATCGGGTCATCTCCCTACTGAAGGCCAGCGGCCAGCTGGAGGCCCACCAGGGCAAGGGTGTTTTCGTACGCTCGGTGAGGCCCCTGGAGTGGCATCTCCACCAATTCGAGCGAGGGAGTCGACGGGATGACCCGGTTGGCGGTCGCGACGACTGGAAGGCTGCGGCCACGGAACAGGGCCGCGTAGCAACTCAGGACCGTCCGAAGGTCACCGTCGAACCAGCGCCCGCCGACATCGCTGGTTGGCTCGACGTTGACCCCGGCACTTTTGTGGTGATCCGGCGTCGCGTCCGGCGAGTTGATGGTGAGCCGTTCCAGCTCGCAGACAGCTGGTTCCCGACAGACATCGCTATGAAGACAGAGCTGATGCGCGAAGAGGATGTCACCAGACCCGGAGGCATCCTCGCCCACATTGGGCATCCGCAGGTCCGACTACGCGATGAAATTCGCTCTTGGCCCCCGACTACCCCCGCAGAGGCGGAGCGCCTTGAGCTTCCGGAAGGCGTTGGGACGCCCGTCGTGCGCCACACCCGCGTTGGCTATGGTGCGGACGGCGTCCCCGTGCGTGTCATGGTTACCGTGGCGCCGGGTCACCTCAACACGCTCGTCTACGAGATGGAGGTTTGACCATGTCGACGCAGGCCGTGCGTCTTGCCACTCAAGCCGACCAGATGGAACTTATGCGCTTGCGCGTCGAGGCAGAGCGCTGGCTCGCCCGTGCCGGTATCGACCAGTGGCGGACTGCAGGCTTCCGGGATCGTGCCCTGGAGAAGTGGCGCATCGACATCGAGAACGGACGCACCTGGATCGTCATCGAATCAGGCGAGGCCGTGGGGACCGTAACGTTGGCGAACCCCGACACGGACTTCTGGACTTTCGAGGACTCCCCGGAGTCTGCCTTGTACGTGGCCAAGCTGATCACATCGCGAGCAGTGTCCGGACAGAACCTTGGAGGCCGAATCCTCGACTGGGTCGGCGCGGTTGCCGCCAAGGCCAATAGGCCCTGGATTAGGTTGGACTGTTGGCGGTCTAACACCGCCTTGCAGGGCTACTACCTGCGGGAAGGATTCGAGCACGTCCGTACGGAAGCGCCGCCGCATCGCCTGTCGGGATGGATGGCTCAGCGCTCGTCCTCAGTCGTCATGTATCCGGACAACCCGCTGCGTGAGGCGGAGTCGCTGTCCTTGGGTACGACGACTGAGCCCTCGTTCACAGTAACTTGCGGTCAACGTCTCCCCGGCGACACGGCCGCCCCTGGCCCCTCTAACGCTCCGTCGGGGGAGTAGGGTGTGTCCGACGTTGATCAAAAACAAAAAAGTGGCCCCATCGACCTTGAGCAAGTCGAGAGGGGGCCGTGGTCGAGGGGCCTTTGCCATAGGGGCCCGACGACCTGCCGAACACCCTTATAGCCATACGAGGATGATCGACATGGACCAGGGTACCGCTACCCTCCCCCAGACACACCGCACCCCGCCGTGGTGCCAGCAGCCGCATGCGCGCGTTGGCTGGCCCTTCGGCGGGGTGTTTGTTGTCTCCGCAGACGTCCGGACGCACCCCTGGGGTGGAGGAGGTCGGGATGACGTAGCTCTCAGGGGCGGCGCCCTTCGGGTCTTCAAGCCGCCCCGGGCCGCTCGGTCCCCTGGTGATTGGCGTCACCAAGGTCCAGCGCCCTTCTGATCTCCAACGGCCCGGTACGGCCTGCGGAGGGATTGTTCGACCGGTTGGCGCCGCATCGAACGGTTCGATTTTCAGGTTCTGGCAAGGAACCGAGATCCACCCAGTGGGCGGCTCCCTTTTTGCTGCCCGCGTGGCGGGAGGCAGCACCATCTTGCACGACAAATCCACGGCTCGCCATCTTCGGCGGGCTCATGTACGCCGGTTTTACCGGCGCGACCGGCGAACGCGCTGGTCAATCGAGACGAACATCACACCCTGCTCCACTCCCGTGCGTCACCCGGACGCCGGGGTCCGCTGCGCCGAGCGCGCGGTCGTTCGGGCAAAGCGGTGAGTGCCGCAGCGGCGGAGGCCGCTGCGAGTGAGCGGGCGTTCCGGTCGCGGCCACGGCTGCGGGTCGTGCCGGACCAGGCGGGGCCGGCGCCTCGGCGCGGGCCCAGTCATCCGCTGGTGCTGGGGTCTGATGCTCGTTCACGGCTGCGGCGTGCGGTGCAGGAGCTGCTGCACGCACCGGGGCTGGAGGGCGTGCCAGACTCGGCCCGGTTGGTGGTCGTGGTGCTGGCTGCCAAGACGTCGGCGGAGTCGGGTGTGGCGAGGATTCGGGCCGGTGAGCTGGCTCGATGGCTGGGGCTGTCGGTGTCGCGTGTGCGCCGGATCCTGCGGATGCTGCGCCAGGCTGGCCTGGTCAAGACGGACACGACCACGGGGGACTGGAATGAGGACACGGGCCTGGAGTGCACGGTCGTGCCGCTGTCGGCCGCGCGCGGGAAGGCGGGGCATCCGCTGGCGTTGACGCAGCCTGAGTTGGCGACGTTCCTGCGGCTGGCCGAGGCCGTGTTCGGCCCGGGCTGGAGGCATCGCGGTCGGCCGGATACTCCGCCTGGGCTGCTGGCCGGGCGCAAGGGCCGGGGCGGCAGCACGGATCGGCTGGCGCTGCTGCTGCTGGTCCTGGAGGCGACCGAGACGGGGCGGGTGCGGCTGTGCGGGGGCAAGGTCAGCCCGCGGCGCGGCCGTGCGGCGGCGACGCTGGCGCGTCTGCTGGGGTGTGAGATCGCCGGGGCCGAGTCCGTACTTCAGCGGCTGGAGGATGCCGGGGTCGTGGAGCGGCCGCGTCGGCAAACGGTCTCGGGGCTGCATCATCGTGGCCGCCTGGTGGTGCCGGCGGTCGCGGCCGCGCACGGCAAGGGCGCCGGGCCCGCTGTGCAGGGGCAGCCCGTTCGCGTGCCGAACCTTGATTTTTCAGACCCCGGTGTTGCGCCAGGGGGCAATGACGCCACCGCGGGCCGGGAGACGTCGCAGGTCAAGGACGGCTCCCCTGTAGAGGACGCGGATGGTGGAGAGCCCGACGCTGCGCCCCCCCTTCACTCTGAGCACCCTTCTGGGGCTGGTGTCGGTGTTGTTGGTGCGGGTGAGTGGTGTTGTTCCGGCAACGCCGCGTTGAGGTGCTGTGATCGGCCGGGTTGCGCGCGTGCGCGCGAGGGTGGCCCGCTGTGCGGGGAACAGCCGAAAATTTCCTCCGATCAGCACGGTGACAACCAGGACCCCGGCCAGGACCACGGGCCGAAGTCGGCTGATCCCGCAGCGCGGCTGCTGGCATCGGTGACGTCCGGTCACAGCGGCCAGCAGCGGGAGGGAGTGCCCCCTCGGCTCCCTCGCGATCTTGAGGTGGTCTTGGCTCCGGTGGCGGCGCTGTGGGCGCGGCTGGAGCGCGGTGGCGCCCGGCACGCGGTCATCAGGGCCGCTCGCGTTGCGCGCGGGGCTGTGGCTGCGGTGGTGAATCCGGGGGGAGTTGATGCCGTAGTCGCGGCTCGGCTGACTCGGCGGCTGAGCGCGCAGGGCGGGCCGGAGGCGGTCGCCGATCCGGTCGGCTGGCTGATCGGTCGCGGACTGCCCCGCCGGTCGGCGTGTGCGGACATGCGGTGCGATGAGGGGCGGAGGATGGATACCGGCGGGGCGTGCGAGTCCTGCGAGGTCCTGGTCGGCGACCGGCGCGCGGTACGCCGGGAGGTGGCCGCCGAGGTCGACGCGGAGATGCTCGGTGCGAGGCCGGCCGAGCGGCGCACGGTGACCGAGGACCGGCTGCGCCAGCGCGCAGCGGCCGATGCCGAGTGGGAGGCGGTCCGGCACGAGCGGGCGGAAGCCCGGCGTGCTGCCCGGGAAGCCGATGCCGCGCGGTCCCGGGCCGAGGCCGACGTCGCCGAGCAGGCCCGGAAGGCGCTGCCGTGCCAGGACTGCGGCGCGCCGCGGGCGGCGGGGCTGTGCGGGCGGTGCGGCGACTGGCGGGCGGTGGAGACGGCTATCGGTGAGGCGGTGCGGACCGCGGCCGCCGCCGGGGCCGATCTCGCCGACCGGGCCGACATCGCCGCCGTGGTCGAGGACGTCGAGGCCACGGTGCGAGCTGACTTGGACCAGGCGGTGGCCGATGCGCAGGCACGCGGCCTCAACGGGGTGTTCGCCGCGGTGTTCGCCCGGAACCGGGCCGAGCTGGCGGCATCCGAGTACCGGCGGTCCGCTCTGGCCCTGCTGCGCCGTACGGCGGCCGCGGAGGAGGAGGCGCGGCGGGCGTACGGGACGGCCCTGCGTAACCAACCTCTCGACACCCCCAAGGACGAGGCCAAGGCCGCGGCCGCGCAGGTCGCCAAGGAGGCCCGGCAGCGGACTGCGGAGCATCTGCTGGCCACCCGTACCGCCGAGCTGGAAGCGGCGACCCGTACGACGGCTGAGCCCGCGGACGACGGCCCGGTCTGTGCTGGCTGCGGGCGGGACGTCCGGCGGGTGACCCCGGACGGCGGGTTGTGCCTGGGCTGTGAGCAGGCGCGGATCAACCGTGAGGTACGCGGCCGCGGCCGGGGGCGGGGGCGGGCGGCATGATCAGGACGGCACAGGGCCAGAGGGCGTATGGAATCGCGGCCGGCCGCGCCACCCTGAGCGCGGGCGCCCAGCCCTCCGAGGCCCTCTGGCGGTCAGCAACGCAGAGCCCGATCGGGGCGGCACACATCGCACACCGCGATGGCCCGCCGGGCGAGCCGCCCCATGGCGTCTTCGGTGGTGATGCGCTCGTGCTCGCCCTTGACCTGCCAGCAGTCGCGGCGGTGCAGGCGGCGGGACGGATCGTCATCGGCGTACTGGTGGAGCTTCTCCACCACCCACTGCCGCCCCACGACCGCCCCGTCAGTCGGCACCAGCGTGTAGTCCTCGCCGGGGATCGGGGTGATTCGCTCACTGGGGACGCTGATCGGGGTGGGTGCCCCGGTGGTTCGGGTGCGGCCGTCGGCATGCTCGTAGCGAGCGGGCAGGATCGCCTCGCATTCCGCCCACCAGATGCCATCCCTGGTGCGCGTCCACTGGGTGAGGACGACATCCAGCTCCTGGTCGTCCGGCAACCGGGCGCGGGCCCACGGCCCGGCTCTCGCGCGCCACTCCTCCACGTCCATAATTCGGATTCTAGTTCGACTGAGGTGGCCGCGACCGATACCGAGAAGCGAGCACGGGCACGGGCGGAGAAGGCCGGCCGCATGCCCGCGGAATGCCACCGCAACGCCGATCCGGTCGACGGGGCAGTCCTGGGCGCGGCAGACTCTGGGCAGATGGAAGGGGCCAGCATGAGTGCACAGCCGATTCACTCGCACGTTTCGGAGCCGGACCGGGTGCCGCGTAACGCGGAGGGCATCGCGGCCGCGCTCGACGGTGAGCGGCGGATGGAGTTCTACCGCGAGCTTCTGGCGGCCGCGCCGGAGGCTTCGGAGTGGGTTCTGCGACGGTGGTGGTGCGAGGCGATGCTGGACACCGATCCGGTCGGCGACCGGTTCACCGAGTCTGCGCTGAACGGCACCTTGCCCACGAAGAGTGTCGCGGCGGCCATCGCGTGCCGCGAAGCGGCCGGGCGGCCCGTTGAGTTAGCTGGAGGGCCAGGAGCCGGAAGGCTGGCCTTGTGAACTGTCCGAAGAGGTCGATGGGCTGCTGGCCGACTTATCGCTGCCGGGTGAGGTCTTCGGGGCGATCATCGCGGCGACTGTTCAGATCAACCAGATGCGGGGCATGGTGCCGGGCAGCACCGCTTCGGTGAAGTGGCCCCAGCAGAGACGCATGCCGCTCGGCCGGGACGGAGTACTCGGCGTCGCGGAGTACGTCATTGTCGCTGACGCCGACCCGCCGTACATCGTCCTCACCCGCGTCCAGCTGTACTGACCGTCCCTGACACCGAGGGGGCGCTGGCGGCCGCGGAGGCGCGGCAGGCGTACGGGGCGTTTCTGTGACCAGCCCCTCGGCGCTCGCGGACAGGACGCTCCACTGCGGCAGTTGCCCTGGCCGCGATCAGGCCCCCAAGGCACGACAGACGGGTGGCGTCTACCTCTGGATGAGTGGGCATAAAATCCGCTACGCTGTCCGCGTTGTGCGGGGCCACTGTTCAAAGAACGGTGGCCTTTGTCGTCCCGTCATATCCTGACGATCGGGCTTGATCCTGGGGCACGGAATGGTCGGCACGTGACGCGTGCGCAAAGTGGATACGCGAAGAGTGTGAGGCGAAGGTTAGTGACCTTCGCCTTTTTGTTGCCCTGCCGCGTTGAGGCAGACAGGCCGTTCCCGAGGCCCCGTTCGCACGCGAACGGGGCCTTTCGCATGCCCGGGCTCGGCCCCGTCTGGAGGCTTCTGATGAACCCCAACAGGTGAAGCCCGACCGCAGCCCTCAGAGGGCCGCTCAGCCTCGCGGACCTACCGCTCGGTCACGGCCCCGGGCCGCGGCTTGGCGTCACTGTCTTCCCCCGAACGCCCCCGCCCATGTGGCGGGGGCGTTCGCGTGCCCGCGTCCTCATCACGCACGAATCCCGTCCCTGGCCCATTCCCGTTGCCCAGGCCGCATCGAACTCCCACCTACCGTCCCTTGGAGGAATGCCATGTCCAGCACCGACATCGCCGCCAGCACCGCCTCGACATCTGCATCCCCCGTAGGGGAGACTCCGCTGTGCCTCTCATGCGGGCTTCCTGGTGAGCTGTGGACCACCCAGCATGGTGCCCAGATCTTGCTGGAAAGCAACGATCCGGCTGCTCCGTTGAGGGCGAGTGACGTACCCGAGCCCCACCGATGGATCGTCACCGCCCACCTCGCTCGTCGCCTCTCCGATGTCACCGATCCCAGCATGGTGTGCCAGGTCGCCCACGCCGCGGTCTGTCCGCGTGTCCCGCAAGCCGCCGTGCCGCTCTCTCTGCTCGGCCGTCGGGCCCTCAACCAGAAGCGCCTTCGACGCGCGACCGAGCCCGACTACATGGACGACCCCTTCGACGATTGATCTTGTGGACCCGGACCACGCGGGAAACCGGTGCTGGGGCCGGGCATATGTTGTCCACTCTCTCCGACCCAGCTGTCCTGGCCGGCTCGGGACAACCGCAGCGGCGTGGCGCGGCCGCGTCAGGTGACGCGTGGCGCGGGTAGCGCGCAGCAGGGGTGGTTGTGGCCTACCTGGAGGCGTAGCCCGCCAGCGGCCGGTACAGGGGCAGGTGTACGAGGGCCTGCCTCTTGTGTGGGGCACCGCCTGGCCACGAGCGGTCGTCCGGGCCGCGTCGGTCATCATGGCGTCGACCGCAGATGTGAGTTCTACTCCGCCGGCTCATCCGGATGGCGTGCGGCGCGCTTGGTCTCCCGCTCTACCTCGTAGCGGTTCAGCCCGCCCGGCGGCATCCGAGTACCGGCGGTCAGCTCTGGCCCTGCTGCGCCGTACGGCGGTCGCGGGGGAGGAGGCACGGCGGGCGTAACCAGCCCCTCCATGAACGGGCCATCGAGACACCCCAAACGGGTACCTAGGTAGACACTTCCCGATCGATGTGGGTACTTTAGTACCCACATCGAGATGAGGAGTCTCAATGCCGCTCGACTTCGACACCACCTACCGGCCGGACGAGATCGCCGACCTGGACGACGCCAAGGTGGTGACGTCCTTTCAGTGGGACGGCGTTGTCTATGAGCTGCGCAACCACCTGGACGGCTGGGTCTTCCTGATTTGGTCCAAGACGCCCACGGCCACGGTCCACCCGCTCATGACGGAGGGCGAACACGCACTCCACCTCGCGGTCGCCGAAGCGGTTCTCGAAGCTGCAACGACCCGTATCCAGTGGGACGACCACAACCAGGCGGCCGTCGCCGCCAGCAGCGACGGCACCCGCTGGGCAGCAACCTGGATCCAGGCCGGACACCCGCACCACAGCGAACACGAGGACTGGGACTCAGCGCACCTGACGCTTGCCAACCGCCTCGGCGAGATGGCCGAAGGTCCCGTCTACACCGGCAACAACATCGAAGACGAGATCGCCAAGGCCCACCTGCACCGGGCGGCAGCAGACATCCGTTCCGCCGTCGCTCTGGCCAAGCTGGGCGATGTCATGCGGGACGCCCAGCCCCACCTGCAAAAGGAACGCCAGGTCACCGCCATCGCCAGCCGCTTGGGAGTCGAGCGCAAGTTCCTCTACCGGGTCTTCAGTGGCGAAGAATGGCGCCGACGCTGAGCCCTGGGATTTTGTGCCCCCCCCACCCGTGACAGACCGATCAGGGCTGGGGGAGGTCGAGCAGCAGGGCGTGCATGAGCGTTGTCAGCGGTCTCCGCTGGCCTGTGGGACGTGCTCGCCGTCGACCTGGAGGAGCAGCAGGTCGTAGACCTGCCCGCCTGGTTCGTTGCGGTACGGGCCCGTGTACCGGTAGCCGAGCCGGTCGTACAGTGCGCGCCCCGTGGTGTTGTCGGGGCGTACCAGCAGGGACGCCCACTCGGGGTTGATGGCCGTGAGGAGCGCGGCGTGCAGGCGGGTGCCGATGCCCTGGCTCTGCCAGGCTGGGGTGACGGCGAGTTCACACAGTCCCATGAGGCGGCCGGCGCGGACGTTTTCGGGGATCTGCGGCAGCAGCTCCGGGCCGTACCAGTACTCCGGCGTGCAGGGGAAGGCGTATCCGAAGCCGATCATCGAGCCGTGCGCGTACGCGGCGACCAGGGTGAAGCCCTCCTGGTGGTGGCGGACGTGTCCGAGGACCTGGCGGCGCAGCGCGGGCACGGACAGGCCGTCGGTGGCGGCGCCTGGGGTGTCCACGATCTCCGGGTGAGCATCCGCCCAGATGTCGGCGATCGTGTCGACCAGCGGCGCGACCTGGCCGGGTCCGTAGGTGCGGATCACGACGTCTGTGCGGGTGCTGGGGGTCACGCCCGTCCTCCTTCGATGGCGGTGATGGAGCGGTACTCCTCGATCCAGTCGGCAACCGCGGGCACTCGGTTGTGTCGCTGGAGTGCGCCCGCGACGTCGTGCAGCGACTGCAGCAGCCGGTCGGAACGCACCTCGGGGAGGAACGCCAGGACCTTGCCCGCGGCTTCGGCGGCGGCCTCCGGCTCGGGCTGGTCCCTCACCGCATGTTGGATGGCGATGTCGGCCGTGTACAGAGCGGAGTTCCTCGCGAACGCCCCGCCGTGCAGCAGGACGGCTTGTTCGGCGCCCGCGGCGGCGCGTTCGTGCTGACCGAGATCTGCGCGGGCCAGGGACTCCAGCCCGGCCAGTTCACCAGGGGCGTAGAAGCCGAGCCACGGCGGATCGGCGTCGGTGGGGCCTTGGGCGTAGTGGTGGTGGGCCTTCACGATCGCCCGGTCGGTCGCGCTGGCGTCGCCCGACAGTGCCCAGCCGCCGGCCTCGCGCATGTGGAACAGGCTCAGCAGGCGCGGGGAGCCGAGGTTACGGGCGACGGTCTGCGCACCCTGTGCGGCTGCGATTGCTTCGCGCGGCCGTCCCTGGGCCTTGGCCAGCAGGCTCAGGCAGCTGAACGCGTGCGCTTCCAGCTCCGGATCGTCCGCGATGCGCGCGGCGGCGAGGGCCTCGCCGTACAGCGAGTGGGCATCTCCCGCGCGGCCGGAGTCGTAGGACAGCCACCCGGCCGCGATCGACAGCGCGCCGACCGCCGAGCGCAGCTTCGTCTCGGTCTTCGTGGTGTAGGTGCCGTTCTGCAGCCACTGGTAGGCGGTGTGCAGTGCTCGGGATGCCTCCTGGCGTACCGTCGCCGAGCCGTGGTCGTGGTCCTTCTCGTACAGGGTGGCCACGGCCTTGGTGACGGCTCGCACCTGGGTCGCGCCGATCTTCCCCGGGGCCTTCTCGTCGGTGCCGATCGGAAGCCCCAGGACGACGCCTGCCCCGTCGCGCAGGAAGTGGCGCCGTTCCACCGAATCACTCTCCTCCCGCAGCTCGCATGTCGCGCTGGCCGCAGTCGGGCCGGTGCGGAAGCCCAGTTGGGCCATGCTGCGGCCGGTCATCCGGGTCAGGATCCGCCGGTACACGCCACGGGGACAACCGACCTCCCCGTCTTCCCAGGCCGCCACTAACCGGGCCTGGCACCCGACGGGCTCGCCCAGCTCCTTGCCGGTCTTGCGTACCTTTGCGGCGAACTCCATACGGCTCATCTGGAATTCGTCCACGCGCACCTGGCGCAGCACGGGGTTGGGGATGGCGTTGCGGTGGTCGGCCATGCCGGGCTCCGGAGTCCGCGAGGTGGGAGAGGGTGCGCAGACCGTACCGCCCCCATGCGTCCCATGCCCGGTCTTGGCCAGGGTTCACCCGTCCTGGACCGAATTGCATCGTTCTTGCATCAGGCTGGCGTCGCTCCGACTCGGCCTCTGCTGCTTGCGTAGTCGGTGACGTGACGACCAATCAGGGAGGTGGCCATGGAGAAGTCCTCCGCTAACGGAGCGGCCAAGGGAACCAGCCAGCCCGCCCCGACGTGGGATGAGCTGGCTGCCGAGACCGACAGCAAGCGAGCGCACTGGGTCCGGGGCCGCAATCACACCGAGTTCGTGGCATGCGGCGAGGACTGGCAAGCGGTGTCCGTGAAGCCCCTGCAGCTGGGCCTGGACGCGCTCGCCGCGATGCGCGTCAGCACCCGGCGCGGCTACCTGGTCGTCGCGGACCACTTGCGCGGCGTGCTGTACGTGATGGTGCCGACGAACAGCGGCGAGGTGTTCGCCGGTATCCCGGGTGTGCGGGTCCTCGGCCGGGGCCACCAGCTGCTCATGCCGCGCACCGCGCAGGACAGCAGCGTGGCGGCGGACTGGGTCGGCACACCGCGCGACCTCGACACCCCGGTGCTCGTCGACCCTGACGGGCTGGCCGCGGGCCTGCAGGACCTGGCGCCCTCGTACGGAGAGGCGATGGCGTCGTGAGCGACACCCCGGTGCAGACCTCCGGCACGGTGCTGTGCGACCCCGACGGCTCGCTCACCCGGGACTTCCCCCTCGACCGGGAACCGGTCATGCTGCTGGCCACAGCCGTGATCGCACTGCCCACGACCGGGGACACGCTCCCGCCGGGCGACTGCGAGCAGATCGCCCGGCTGCTGGCCGGGCACGCACGCCTCGTCGCAGAAGAAGTACGGGCGCTGTGTGCCCAGCTGCCGCGCCTCAGCCCGCTGCACCCGCTCACCGAAACCGTGCTCGGCGAAGCCCGCCGGCGCCTGTCGGTGGAGCCCCGCGCCACCCTCGCGTCCGCGCAGAACCGCGCCCGGCTCGTTCGCATCCTGTACGAGCGTCTCGACCGGCTCCAGCGCCTTCCACCTTCCTGACCATCTCCCCCGAGACGCCCGATGCCTCCCCCGTGGCTCGGGCGCACAGGAGTCCCCGGCAGGTGGGCCCGCTCCTCAACCGGCTTGCCGGGGACTCCTGCTCAGCCACCATGCGCCGACCTCAGCCCGGTGCCCCGGGCGGGGTTCCCATCCACTGCCGTTGGAGGCGTACGTGAGCACCACAGCCGTGAGCACATCGCCCGACCCCGTTCCCCCCGTCCCGGATGCCGGCGAGGTGTTCGCCTTCGCCGCCAGCGAGATCGCTGCCGCTGCTGCCGCCCTGTGGCCGCGCGCCGACGTCGACCTCGGCGACCACGTCCCGAGCGTCACCGGCTACGTGCGCCGGATCCGCGTGGACGGGCGCACCTTGTACGCCAAGTACGCCTTCCCGGTGTCGCTGGTCTCGCTGCTGCGGGGCGCCTGCGGTCCGTGGCCGGATGTCCGGGCCGCGCAGCAGGCGTACGTGCAGCGCACGGACGCGCTGATGGATCGGGAGGCGGCGCAGCTGTGGCTCCTGGCCCAGCAAGGCTCTCTCCGGGTCTGTCCGGTGGCCGGACTGGCGCGAGGGGTGCTGTTCACCGAGTCGGTGACCGGCCCGACCCTGGCCGACCTGCTCCTGCAGCGTCCGCACGATGCGGCCGAACTCCTCGGCGGCACGTTCGGCGAACTGCGGCGGCTTCACCACCCGTCCGCGGCCCGGCTGCTCGGCCCGGCCCGGGTCATCGGGGAGCGCAGCATCCGGGGGACCTTCCGGCGCAAGTTCAACGGCCTGAGCGGCCCGACCTATGTGGAACGGCTCGGGGCCGAACGGTGCGCGCCCGACGACCGCGCCCTGGTCGTCGGGCTGCTGCGCGACGTCGTGGTCCGGCTGCACCGGCTCCAGGCCACGGGGCTGCCCCAGCAGGGGAGCCGGAGGGTGCTGGCGTACGGGGATCTCAAGCCGGAGCACGTGGTGTTCCCTGAAGGAACATCCGGTCAGCCGGTGTTCATCGACCCCGGCCTGCTGCTCGCCCCTCCTGCTGTGGATGCCGCGAAGCTGATCAGCCGAACCGTGCTGCTGCTGGCCGCTGCCCGGCCCGGCGCCGAGACGGGCCAGCAGGCCATGCACGGGGTCAGCGCCTTCGCCGCGGCGCGCACGGACGTCCTGCCCGCCCGGGTCCGCCGCTCGTGGCTGCGGGAGCTGCTGGTGCTGTGGCTGATGGACAGCGTCAACATCCTCACCACGTACCTGTCCGCGCCCGGCGCGCTGCCGCTTCCCGACCGGGGCAACGCGCTCGTCGGCCGGGCCGTCGACCTGTGCCGGATGGCCGATCAGCTCAGCTCGGAGCTGGCGGCCGGCGTCGATGCGCGCGCCGTGTGGGAGAGCGCGCTCGGCCGGGCTCAGGCGGTCGCCGCGTGATCCCGGGACCGGTGGGCTCGGTCGGGATCGTCGGTGCCGGAGCCGTCGGCCAGAGCGTCGCGGCCACGCTGGTGGCCTCCGGCATCTGCCATCGCCTGCTCGTCGTCTCCCGCACCATCGAGCAGGCGGCGGCGCTGGCCGCTGACCTCGATGACATGCGCCAGACCACCGGATCGCCCGTGCACCCCGAAGCCCGCCGTGTGGCGGACCTGACCGGCTGCCACGCCGTCGTCGTCGCCGTGCGGGCCGCGTTCACCAACACCCATGCCGCCGACGTACGGATGGGCGGCGCGGCGGCCAATACTCCCGTCATCCGCTCTCTGGCCACGGCGCTGCGCGGCTACCAGGGGACCGTGCTCGTGGTCACCAACCCGGTCGACCTGATGACCCGGCTGGTCGCCGAGACCTCCGGCTGCCCGCGCGTGTACGGGATCGGCTCGAACCTCGACTCCGCCCGCTACCGGCTCACCCTGGCCCACCTGCTCCACGTGCCCCCGGCCGCCGTGCACGGCCACGTCATCGGCGAACACGGCGACGGCGCCGTGGTGTGCGCCTCATCGACCACCGTCAACGGCACGCCTGCCACAGTCCCCCTTGCGGAGGTACGCGCGGAACTGCGCACCCGCCCCGGCCGGATCAGCGCGAGCCTCGGCCGCACCCGCTCCGGACCCGCCGGAGCCGTGCTGTCCACCCTGCGCAAAGCCCTCGGCCTGGTCGACGGCACCGAGGAACTGACCTGCGAACACCGCGGCGACTGGATGGGAATTCCGTTGCGATTCACCGCAGGCGAGCCCATAGCGTGCCTGCCTGACCTGAACTGGGACGAAGACCGGCAACTGGCCACGGCCGCCAACAAACTCCGGACCGCCTACAGCTCGCTGGCGGTTCCGCTGTCCTGATCCACACCACTCAACCTGGAGAGACGTGAATACCCACACCGCAACCCGGATCCACGCCCTGAATGCGAGCGTGACCGTATTGAGCAACACCGGCTTCGTCACCGACTGGTCCCGCCGCTACTTCGGCCCCTGGTGGAACGCATTCGAGGTCCCCACCCAAAACCTCAGCACCGGCCCCCTGCTCACCGCCGACATCGACGAGCTGGCATACGCCGACCTAGCCGCGCTGGTGGCCGACCGCCCCCGCGAGGAGGTCACCTACGCCAAGGCCAAACTGCTCCTCACCCGCGACAGCACAGGCACCATCATCACTGCCGTCTCGCCCGACGAAGGGCTGGCCTACCGCTCCGAGTCGATGGCCGGCCGCCTGACCATCTCCGGCTGCGCCCGTGAGCCGGTGGCGCTGGCCGCCGCACGGATCGCGCGGGAGATGATCCGCGCCACCCTGCTGCGCGACGGGTGGACGCTCTTGCACGCCTCCGCTGTCGTCCGCGACGGCAAGGCGCTGCTGGCCTTCGGCTCCAAGGGCTCCGGCAAGACCACCACGGCGCTACTGCTGGCCACTCGCGACTCCCAGCTGCTGGCCAACGACCGGGTGTTCGTCAAACTCATCGGCAACGAGCTGCGTGTCCTGCCGTGGCCGTCGGCGGCGGCCATCGGCCTCGGCCTCCTCGACGCCCTCGGGCTGTACGACATCGTCCGTGACCGGCTCAACGCCGGAGAGCAGCTCCACCCAACCCAGCACCAGGACGTCACCGACGCGCTGCTGGCCGGCCGACGCGAGCCGCTGTGGGAGCCCGGAGGGAAGAGGGAGAAGAAGGTCCAGGTGTTCCCCGACCAGTTCGCCACCTGGTTCGGCATGGAACTGGCGACCGGCGGCCACGCTGCCGCACTGCTGTTCCCCCGCATCGACCCCGCCGCTGCCCCGTCCCTGATCGATGGCGACCGGACGCTGAACGAAGACGACTTCATGAGCGGTGCCACCGAAGACCGCTACCCGGACCACTTCGCCCTCGCCCACGGGATCAACGGCGGCGGCAACGACCTGGCCCGCGCCACCGTCGCCGACCATCTCGCCACCCTCCCGCACCATCAAATCGTCCTGGGACACGACACTGCCGCGAATGCCGACTTCCTGGCCAAACTCGCCGACAGCCTGTGACCCTGACCGGCTGAGATCCCGTCTGGGGCGTCGCCCGATCGGCCGCCGAGCTGGAGTCATGACCCAGCGGACCGCCTTGCGCCCGTCGACCTTGGTTGTCGACGGGCGCTCGTGCGTCACCACACGGCCCGCCCCCGCGCCATTCGATCAGCGTCCCCTCCAGATCCACCTCATCCGGATTGGCGGCGGAGGCGGCCCGCGCCGGGCAGACGCTCGCTCGTCGGCGAGCCGCGGCGTCGACTTCTGGGGGTTCACAACTGGAGGGGTGGCGGGCCCGGCTCTGGCCCGGCGCCCAGTCGGCGGCGCCCCGGCGACCGTGTCGGCTGCTGGTCCTCGTCGGACGGGTTGGACGGTTCGGCGGTAGCCCGCTCCGCAGCCGTGCGGGCGCGCTCGCGGCTGTCGCCTGGCGACAGCTCCGGCTCGTCGGCTCGGGGACCGGTTCCCAGGGGGCGGCGAGTGCTGCTCACTGCTGGCTCCTCCCCGGTGCTCCGAGTACGCCGCGGTTGCGTAGGTCGTCCAGGTCCGGAAGCTGGATCGCTGGCAGCTCGGCGTCCAGGTCGGCCTCGACGGCGCCCTTGCGGTGCGGGGAGGTTGTAGCGGACACCGGCGACGGCGCCCGGGGCCCGGCCCTCAGGGCCCGGCGAACAATGGTCACGGCGATCATCGTACGGGCGGGACGATGGCTCGGCGGCCTGTACCAGGGGAACCGCCTAGCCCGCTGACTCCTCCGGGTGGCGCGAGGATCGCTTCACATCCCGTTCCACCTCGTAGCGGTTCAGCCCGCCCGCGGTGGCGTGCTCTGTCACCGCCGCCTGCACTCGCTCGGCCGCCGTGCGCCACCGCTCCCACTGGGCCCGGTGCTTCTCGCCGTCCAGCCCGGGTAGCCCTCGGTGCTCCGCATCAGCGGATCTCTGCAGGTCAATCAGTTCATCGGTTACAAGATCAGACATGCAGCTGATTTTAGAAGCAGTGGCCACGCGGTCGTGGCTCCCGCCCAGCACGGGGCTGGGCCGTTGGACTGGTGTCGGACGGGTATGCGAAACCCTTGCCACAGAAGGGGGATGCTCGCAGGTCAGGTCCCCTTGAGTCGCCTTGCGGGTGGCACAGTGATGGGTGCGCCGCCGGGGTTGCGCCGGTAAACACCGCCTCCTCTATGGCGGGTGCCGCTGCTCGGCTCTGCCTCCCGCATGGCCAGCACGCCGCCGGCGTGCGGCTCCGGCATCCCCTGAGACCCGACTGAGGATCCATGACCACCGACCCGAGAATCCCGACGGCGAGCCAATCCCGTACGTGGCAGGGGCTTCTCGGTCCCGCGTGGCGATGTGCACCGGCGGGCCGCCCGGATCAATGAAGGGAACCAACGGTTCCGTTCACGAAGTTCACGGCCCAGGTCTCAGAATCACGAAGTTCACAGGTCAGAGCCTGTTCGTCCGGCGTCCCTCGGTGACACCGTTCTTGGTGCCGGCGAGGTTGCGCCGCTAACCGTCGCCTGCCCCACAGTGCTGCTTGCAGTCAGCGCTGCTGTCTGACTCCGTCCGTCGATGCACGTGACAGAGCCCCCTTTCCGACCACGCGTGCGGCTCCCGCATGCCCGAAACCTGAAGAGGACCGATGACTACCGATCCGAACAGCCCGCGCCGCAACGACCAGAACCGGGACGTGCGGGTGTATCTCCTGCTGCTCGCCCTGGCGGTGATCGCGCTTATCGTGGCGGGCCTGGTGTATGTCACCTACCAGCACCCGGCGCTGATCGGGCCCTTGAGCGTCGGCTGGACGGCTGCGGCGGCTCTGATGGCTGGGCTCGGATTCGCTGTCACCCGGCGCTGACTCGGCAACGTGGAACGCGGTGGCGAAGACGAAGGCTGCCCGGAGTCATCCGGGTGGCCTTTGCGGTTCGTGACGCTGGCCCCGCGTCGGGCTCCCGACGAAATGCGGTTCGTGACCTGCTCCTCGCCGCCATGCGTACCAGGATTGGGCGTACCACTGCTGCTGCGTCTCCCCCGCGAACAGCGGCGCCCGGCGCCGCGTCCTGTGAAGTCAAAGGCGCCGGTCGGTGGCCCTGTTGCTGGAGAAGACCCTTTCCCTGTTGGATCGGGAACACGGTGCTTGTGCCGGTCTGTTTGAGTGTGCTTCACGGGAGGTTGTGGATGGTGCGGCGGGGGAGGCGCGGGGATGATCCTCGTGTGAGTACGGCGGCCGGGGCTGACGTTGAGCCGATGGTCGATCGCGTGCTTGAGCAGGACCTGATCCGCGATCATCTGACCCGGGTTGCCGGTGGTGACCCGGGCCATGCGGTGCTGCTGCTGGGTGAGTCGGGGGTGGGGAAGTCCCGCCTGTCGGGCGCTGCGGCTGCTGTCGCGTCCGGCCTGGGGGTGCGGGTGATCTCCGCGCAGTGCCTCGGGGTCGGTGCTGAGCCGCTGCTGCCCGTCAAGGAAGCGCTGGCCGGGCACCTGGGGCGTGACAACGAGTCGATACGCAGCACGCTGGTGGGCGCCTCGCCGCGGCTGCTGGACTCGCTGCCGTTTATCGGCCCGTTCCTGGCCAGCCTCGGCGATGCGCTGGTACGGAGGCGTGGCGAACAGCAGGCGTCGCTGGACGGCGTTTACGAGGAGCTGGCGAGCATCCTCATCGGCCTGGCCGATGAGAACGGCTTGCTGTTCGTGGTCGAGGACCTGCACCAGGCCGACCAGGACACCCTGTACTTCATCAACTACCTGCTCCGTAAGATCCGCGGCCGGCGGGTCCTGGCGCTGCTGACCATTCAGGAGGAGCAGCTGCATGCGGCGCCGGCGCTGGCGGACCTGCTGACGTCGTGGACCGCCGACGGCTACGCGGTGCTGACCGTGGTGCCGCTGGAGCGCGCGCACATCGGCGAGTACGTGCGTCAGGCCGCGCGGATGGGCGTCAGCCCGGACGATCAGCTCGTCGACCGGCTGTTGTCGCTGACGGGTGGCAACCCGTTCTTCCTGAAAGAGACCCTCGCGCTGTTGGCCTCACCTGCCGGCCCTGATCCGGCCGGGCCGGAAGCGGCCCAGATTCCCGCGCGGCTGGATGCGGTGCTGCGGGCCCGTTTATCGCGGGCTGACCCTCGGACCCTGCAGTTTCTGCAGGCCGCGGCGGTGGTCGCCGAGACCACGCAGGACCTGGAAGCAGTGGCCCATGTGATGGACGTGGACGAGGCCGCGGCGGTCGAGACGCTCGATACCGCAGTGGGGCTGCGGCTGATCACTGAGGGCTCGCAGGGTGAGATCGCGTTCGTGCATTCGCTGATGCGGCGCGCGGTCTACGACAAGATCGGCGTGAACCGGCGGCTGATGCTGCACCGGCGGGCGGCGCATTGGTGCGAGAACGCCGGGGCATACGCGTCAGCGGCAACGCATTTCGAACGGGGCGGACGGACGGCGGATATGGTGCGAACGGCGCTGTCGGCCGCCGGCCGCGCCGAGCAGGCGGGCATGTACCACTCCGCTCTCGTCCTCTATCAGAGGGTCAGGCCGCATATGTCACTAGAAGAGATCGGCCCGCTGCTGGGCAACACCATGATCACCTTGGGGAACTGGGATCAGGCCGCCGAGCTGGTCGCGCAGTTGCCGGAGGACGACCCGCGAGTGGGGTTGCTGCGTTCGCAGTTGGAATTCGTCCGCGGCGATTTCACCGCGGCCCGTGCACAGGCGCGGTCCGTGTTGGACATGCCGGGTGCCGACCGGGTCGCGGCGCTGCAGCGTCTGGCGGACATTGAGTTGTACCTCGGTGATTTCCGTGCGGCCGGTGAGTTGATCGGGCAGGCGCTGGCGGCGGCTGAGGCCGCCGGGTTGGTGACGGGCCGGGCCCGCTGCCTGGGCATGCTCGGTGCGGTGGCGTTCTTCGGCGGTGACGTCGATGAGGGATACGCCCGGTTCTCCGCTGCACAGGATCTGGTCAATGGCATGCCCGAGGCGGAGCGCGACACCGGGATCCAGACGGTGCTGCTGGGTAACCTCGGCAACGTGGCCGAGGCGCGCGGGCAGTGGGCGGAGGCGGAGCGCCTGCACGGTGAGGCACTCAGGATGCGGCGCGAGACCGCCGATGCCCGCGGTGCGCTCCACAGTTTGCACGCGGTGGGCCGTACCAGGATCGCCCAGGGGGACCGTGAGGGCGGGCTCGCCCTGTTCGAGCAGGCCGAGCAACTGGCCGCTGATCTCGGTGAGCCGCTGGAGCGCGCCAAAATCGCCCACTCGCGGGCGGACCTGGCGTTGCGTGACGGTGATGGGGAGAGCGCCTACCAGCTGGCGGCGTCGGCACTGGAGACGTTCTCCGCGTCCCGCACCGGATACGACGTCGCGCACGCACAGCTGACGCTGGCGGCCGCTTCGGCCGCCACCCGGCGTGAGCGGGAAGCGGCCGAGCACGGTGCTGCCGCGCGCGCGTCGATCCTCGCTCACGGCTTCGGGCTCCTGCGGGATCTGAACCCGCCGGTTGGCTACCGGGTCGCTGAGCGCATCTCCGGGGCGCTGACCGCTTACGCCTGCGGTGACGCACTGGGGCTGCCGGTCGAGAACGAGCCGGGGCCGGTACCCGCGCGGGCGGAGTTCGAGGCGCTGCCCGCCCGCCAGGACTGGCCGCGCGGCGCGACCTCCGATGACACCGCGCTCACGCTGCTGGTGGCCCGCCACCTGATCGATACCGCCGGCGGCGGTACTGCGGCCACCTTCCTGCGTGCGCTGGCCGAGCATCCGCCGATCCAGGGGATCGGCCCCTCCACCACGGCGGCGATCGAGCATTTCCGCGCCACCGGTACGGTCCCCGACAGCGGAGGGACCACCAACGGCGGGCCGATGAGGGCCCTGCCGCTGGGCTGGGCCACGGCGCCGGGCGATGTGGAGCGGATGCGGCGCCGGGCGGTGGAATGGACCCGGGCCACCCACCCCGATCCCGACGCGCTGGTGGCCTCCTGCGTCATGGCAGCCTGCGCCGCCTGGTCGGTCGAAGACGCCTCCCCCGACGTACTGCTCGCGGTGGCGATGGAGGAACAGGCCCGGGCGGGCGAGCTGATCGGGGCGGGCGCGCACCGCCTGGCTGCACTGCTGCAGGCGGTGCGCGCCGGAAACTTCCGCCCTGCTGGTGAGGGGGTGAGCCTGGACCCCGCCGAGACCGTGGCTGCGGCCTTGAGCTGTGTCACCGGCGCCACGTCCCTGCGCGACGGGCTGTGTCAGGCGGTTGAGCTGGGCGGCGACACCGACACCGTGGCGGCGCTGGCCGGCGGGCTGCTCGGTGCTGCGCATACATCGGCCGAGGTACTCCAGGAACTGCCGTGGAGCCAAGCGGTGCTGCTGCCGGAGCCAGCCCTGGTGGCCGAACTCGGCGTGGGGCTGGAGTCGCTGCGCGGCGCTGCGGCGGCGTAGGCGCGGGCGGCGTGCGCGCGGCGATAGCCCTCGGCGTCGCCCAGATGCGTGTAGACGTCCATCGCCCAGTCCAGCCCGGTGATGGTCGCGGCCCGCACTCCAGTGGTCAGGGCCTCAAGCGTCGCCAGGTGCACGTACAGTGCCGCGTGCCGCCGGCCCACGCTCACGGTCCGGCGCCGTATGCGGGCCAGGGTCCGGCGTACCGCCATCGCGGTGCACCCGGCCGCCCAGCGCAGCACGCGGCCGGGTGCCCTCTGCCCGGCCGCAGCGGCGGTCACGAGATCGGCCGCCAGCTCGACCGCGCGCACGGGTTCCCATGCAGCCAGCACACCCAGGGCCGCGATACGGCCGGGCAGGGGGCGGTCCCGCGCGCTGCGGGCCAGGGCGCACATCCGCACCGCCCGGGGCGCGCCGCCCCGGCCGGCCGCCGAGGCGTACAGGGCATCTGCCCGTAGCCGGTCGCCCGCCGCGTTCCGCGTGGACAGCACGTCGGCAAGCCGGACTTCTGCCCGGCCGCTGGGGCTGCGGGCGATCAGATGGCCGAGTACCTCCGCGGCCCGGTTCTGGTGGCCTGCGTCGGCCAGCATCCAGCCGCATGCCTGCATCGCCACCGCGCCGGGCAGCGCCCGGTTCCATACCGCGATCTGTTCGGCGTATCCGGCCTCCGGCCAGGAAGCCTGGGGCCATGGGGGCAGGCGGTGGCCGTGTGCGGCCAGCGCCGCCCGCACATGCTCGGCTGCGCGCCCGTGCTGGGGCTGGTCGGGGTCGATCTGCCGCAGCTGCGCCGCGAGGTGGTGACTGACGCGGGGGGCGACCCAGCAAAAAGCACCGCGGCGCAGCCGTGGAAGGAGTTCCTGCGTGCAGTCCAGATCGGCCCCGGAGAACCCGGTGACCACCACAAGGCGGTCGTTGGTGAGCGTGTCCAGCACGGAGGTGCGGGCCCGGCCCAGGTGGACCGATTCCGCCGTGTCGACGGTCGCCCGGGCACCGATCAGCAACTGCGGAGCATCGATCGAACCACGGAGCTTGACCAGGCCACCGCGAGCCCGGCCCACCGCGGCCGCGCTGTGCGCGACGCGCAGCGGTGTCTGGCTGCGCGGGAACTTGCCCCGCCAGGCTGCCAGCGCCTGCGTCAGAGATGCCGGTGCCGCGTCGGGCAGTTCGGCACGGCCGGACAGCAGGTCATAGGCTCGCTCGATCCCGTCATCCAGATTCACCGTCACGTGCAGCCCGCCGGCAGCAAGGTGAACGGCCGCGAGCATGTGCGCCTCGGTGGGCACCACGACCCGCAGACTTGCCAGCACCGAGGTCACCGCCGGCAGGTCGGCCTCGTCCGCGGACGAGGCCAGCCGCGCGAGCACATCCCAGCGCCGCGATGACAGGGCCGCACGGTCAGGTTCGCCGAGCAGACCCGGTGCGAACCGGTCCGTGGCGTCCAGGCAGCCACGCAGCAGATCGCGATGGAATCCCTCGCCGAGCGGCAGTGACGCCGGCGCAGCGCAGGAAATACCCGCGCCGCTGAAGATGGCGAACAGGGTTGTGCTGTGTCCCTTGCCATGACCGATCATGGAGACGCTCCCTCTCACTCATTCGTGGGGATGTGGAGCACCGGGGCGGTCGGACTCTTGGCGGATGACGGCCGCCCCGGGCTAGGCCGAAGAGAGGGCACACGCAGCCGCACTCTTCTCAGAAGTAACCCCTGCTAGGCGCAGGTTTCTGTTTAACAAAAATCACTGACGCCTCACCCCTTGTCAAGTCATCGGGGCAGGTTGCTGCTAGATTCTGTTAAACAGAAACGCTGGAGGGGTGATGGGACGACCGGCCACGGGGAAGACGCGGGTGATGGGGTTCCGCCCACCCAAGCCGCTGCGGGACGAGTTCGAGGCTCTTGCCGCAGCCGAGGAGCGCTCGCCGTCCGAGGCCCTCATCGAGGCGATGCACGACTGGATCAACAAGAAGCGACGCGCGCGAGAAGCCGCAGCCGAGAGCGGGGCCCCGACCTCACAAGAGGGCGACGAATCGGACGCGTGACCGACGCCGTGCCGCCTGGATGCGGAGCCCTTGCCGGGGGCTGCCCCAGGGGCGCCACGCGCTGCACGATGGAAAGGTGAAGGAGCACGGCGAGGACCAGAACGACGCCGATGCCCGCGCGCTGGAATCGATGGACACGGCAACGGCCCAAGCGATGACCGCAGGCGTCCGGGAAGCGGCAGAGGGCGAGTCGGCTGGTGGTACCAGCTGTCGCGGCCGCGTACGGCGCCTGAGCCCGCAGACGGCGGTCTGGGCTGGTGGTGTGGCCCGGTCGACCATCGCACCCCAAGGCGGCAAACTACGGGGGAGATTGCCCTGAGCGCACAGCTGCTCTCGGCTTGAGCCGGAGCAGGGCGCGGCCGCGCTGGGGTTCGACGCCGAGGGGAGTACGGGCATGCACCGGGCACGGGTGGAGAGCACCGGACGCCACGTCTTTCGGCATCACATTGGGCCGCCTCGTCAGTTCAGCGGCGAGCTGATCTGCTGGAAGTGCACCGCAACGGTCGTCGCGGTCCGCGCGCACACCAACAAAGGCGCTCCCGTTCAAGCGCAGTACCGGCTCAAGGGGAAGACGGAGCACGACGTTGACTGCCCGCTCAACCCCACCTTGGTGAGCCACCACATCGCGCACGGCTCCCACGGCCTGGCCGAGGTCGATGAAAAGGGCATCCTCCGTCTGAATCTGCCGGAGAACATCAGCCACGTCCCGACCACCGTGCCTGATGAGGATGTGATCGCGCAGGACGTCGTCCGGCACTCCGTCACGACGGTGCGGCCCCTTCTGCCGCCAGCGGTGAACAGCGCGGTCAAGATCGCTCAGCTCCTGATGGCGCACGACTTCGAGAAGGACTTGGTCAAGCGCTTCAAGGTCCGGCCCCACGGCGGCGGCCTGATCCCGTGGGGCCGGTTCTGCTACGGGCCCACTGCGGAGTCGTATACCGAGTTGTTCCAGCAGTGCCGCCGAGGTGAGGTGTTCACCTATCCCATCGCTGTCCTCGGCACTGTTCAGCGCGTCAACCGCGACCGCCAGGGCCGCCCCTATATCGCTCTCGCGCTGAACGTGCCCGCGGCCGATGGCGCCTTCCATGTGGCAGTCCGCTCCGAGCACCCCACCCTGATCGAACCCCTCGCCCCAGGGACCCACGTCCTGGCCGTGGGCGCCGGATGGGAGGTCTTCGACGGTGGGTACCTACCCCAGCTGCGCATGTGGGCGGGCGAGCACTGGCAACTCGCCTACTGGACCACCGACGAGGACCAGACCACCCCACCGCGCTGCCCACCCCCGGTCACGGCCGCGCAGCGCGGCCACGCCCAGGCCGAGGCCCGTCGACGGCGCACGGTCCACCAGTCCGCACCACCCGCCACACCACCAGCTGCGCCGCGACCGCCAGCACCGATACCGAGCAACCAGCCGCCCGCCGAGATGAACGCAGCAGAACCCACCTCGCCCGAGCCGCACCCGTCTACAGAGCTGCGGCCAACGCAGGATGCCCCAGCGGCTGGCATGAACCAGGCGGCCACCACGGATGCCCCCGCTGCCGTGCCCGACGCGGATCCGGCCCCCGCCGGTCAGCCAGCGGCAGGCGTTCCGCCCAGGCCCGAGCAGCCGCCAGTCGTTCCCGCAGACACTGCCCCGGGGCAGCCCTGGCAGGGGCCACTGCTGCCGCCCTTCCCGCCGCCCGGCTCGGGTGAAGACGGGCGGCGGGGCGCGCTGCGGCGGTGGCTGAAGCGCGCACGTCGAAGGGCGTGAGCACTGGTGGGCCCATGCTTGCGGAAGCGGCTGATCCAAGGCACAGCGCCTGAGAGAATGGTGGGCATGGCGAACGAGACGGCGACGTACGACGAGCGGCTGCGGGACCTGGAGGCGGAGGCGTTCCGCACTGGGCGGACGCTTGCGGAGCACAGCGAGCAGCTGGCGACGATCGGTGAGCAGCAGCGCACCGCGTTCGGCAACATCGACTCCCTCGCCGACGCCATCGGCACGCCCGGGGACCGCTCGATCGCTCAGCGGCTCGGCACGATGGAACAGGACATCGGCGTGGTGCGGCAGGAACTGGGCGACGTCAAGCGTCTACTGACCGCCCTGGCCCGCGCCCAGGGCATCGATCCAGAGGCCGCCGGCTGACCCGTGCGGGCGGGTCGCCTGGTGGAGTTCGGCGGTGTGGGTGGTCAGGGTGGTGGCGCGCAGGGCGAGCGCGGTGAGCAGCTGGTGGGCGAGGTCGCGTCGGGCGGCTGGAGCGAGGAGGCCGCCGCCGTCGGCGACCAGACGCATCCCGGGCTCGACCGCGCCCTCGCCGTCCTGTCCATAGAACCCGACCTCGGCGCCCCCATCCCCGGCTCCCATCCCGAGCTGCGCGACTACGCCGACGATGTGGACGACGTCCGCCTCATCTACTACGTCACCGCGCTGCGTACGGTGATCGTGGTGGCATACGTCGAAGCCTGACCTGCACACCCCGACAGCAGCGACCCCGGTCAGAATCTCGGCCGGTGGCGCTGCTACATGTCTCGCCGCTACCGAGAAGAGGTCGTGATGCTGGAGAACGAGGGGCACCCGCCGGGTTCGGATGGGGCGAGTACGGCGGCCGTCTCCCTACCGGCAGTACGGATGGACGCGCAGTCTGCGAACTTTGGGCCTGATCCGGTCATCATCATGATCCAGCCGGACACATTGCAGGTGGTCGGTGGGCAAAACAACTTGTTGGTGGGCGATGTCGTAGAGAAGGCCGTACGCGCGGCTGGCGGGCAGCCACTGGATCCCGCGATGCGCGCTCCACAGCGGGCGCAGGGCTGGCATGCGACATTGACGTTGCGCGGTGACCACCTGCTGATCCGGCATCCCGAGGGCACGGTTTTCTACGACGGCACCATGCCGACGTCGTCTGAGTGGCGCGCCGCCGTTGCAGCCGCCGGAGATGTCGCGATGATCACTGGTCCGATTCCCGATGTCGCGCACATCGAACTGGTGGTGGCGCGGGGACTGGCCACGTGGATGCGAATCCCGCTGAACCTGGCCGGCGACAACGCGTAACAGCGCGCCCTGGCCACCGTCAGGGGGCATCGTCCTCGTCGCCGGGCGTGTAGGCGCCGGCCAGGGAGCCGAGCAAGACCGGATCGGCTGAGTCCGAGGGTAGGAACTGCAAAGCTCGTTCTGCGGCGAGCTGGAGGGCGTGCGGGTCTAAGCCCAGGCAGACCTCGTGCAGGTCAGTCAGCTCGCGCGTCTCGAAGCCGTGCCGGAAGGTGCTGTTCGAGTAGGCCCGTGCCAGCTGCCGAAAGGCCGGATCGCCGCGATCGAGCATCTCCATGGGCAAGCCGTTGAAGGTGTCCATCACGCGCGTGCAGGCCCACAGAGCCAGCGCGGCCACGTGGCCCGGGTCCCGGCCCAGTTGCTCCAGCAGGTCCTCGCGGCAGATATCGCAGCCGTCCCGGGCCGCCCCGTACAACCGGGCCACCGCAGTGCTGTCCACGTCCAGGGCCCGTCCAGGGCACGTCCCTGACCGTCAGGGACGCGGCCGCCCGTCTGGACGTCGTGGTTGACCTCATCACCCGCCGCCTGGCGGCCGCCGCTCACGGCACTGGCCGCGCCCACCTGAGGCCCGACACCGTCCGCGCCATCGTCCAGCAGGCTGTCCAGGACACCCGCCGCACACCCGCACCACAGCCACCCATCGGACAACCGGTGCCGCCTACCGATCCGATCCCCACACCGTCGAGCTTCGCCGCGTCGTAGACCAGCTCGCCGCCGCTTCGTACCGGATCGGCGAGCTGATGCTCGAAGTCGCCCCCGGCTACCTCTCCGAGGACCAGGCCGCCGCCCGCCTGGCCCCGCTGTGCGAGGAGATCGGTGAACTTCTCGACCACGGGCTGGCCGCCCGCCGCTTCGCCCTCACCGGTGACCGCCGCGCCCTGCGCGGCACCGTCTTCTGACCCGCCCTGCCGCAACTCACCGGGCCGAACTGCGCCCAGATGCTGATCGACGCTGGCCCAGCACACAGCCTCACGCAAATAAACGCCTAATTGTCGCCTAGGTGATTGCCATTCTATGCCTAGTAGAGTGTAGTGTTGAGGTATGAGTGATGACCAAATGGACAGCGTGGAAGCGTTGTTGCAGGAAGCGCGGCTGACGGCACGGATGCCGGAGCCAGCCGAGCGTCTGCGGCTGCGGCAGGCCGCCGGTCTCTCCCGCGCCCAGGTCGCCGAGGCGGTGGGGGTCGGGCGGCAGACGGTCGCCAACTGGGAGGACGGCACCACCGATCCACAGCCGCCGGGGCGCTTCAAGTACCTCCGGCTGCTGGAGGGTCTGGCCCAGATCCACCCCGCCCCGGCCCAGGCACCCGCGGAGACCACCGGCACGAACAGCGCCCCGGCCGCCGAGCTCACCGTCCCTGAGACTGCGTGGCGCCCCGACGGGCTGGCCCTGCAGGGCGAGCCCGCCCCCTGCCTCCGCTGCGGCGCCACGACGCCCTACAAGGCCACGGACGGCCGTTCCCTGCACCCCGGCGCCATGTGCCAGCCCCCCGCCACCGTGGCCCCCCAAGCCGCCGCTACGCCCTCGTCGGCTCCGGCCAGCGCACCGTCACCCGCTCCGGCCACTGAGCCTTCACCGGTTCCGGCACCGGTGCCCTCGCGGCCGCAGCGCCGGGCGAAGTCCGCGGCCCGCGCTCAGGCGGAGACTGCCGGCCTCATCGGCCAGGCCGTGCACGAGGAGCTGGAGCGCGCCGAAGGCGACACGGACGCCGCGATGCAGGCCCTGATCAAGCGCGCCATCCCCGACGTCATGCACCTGTTCGCCGAGACCCGGGCCACCGCCCGCTACGCCTACACCGCCTACCCGGCCCTGCCCGACATCCTCAAGAAGCCCTCGAAGAAGGAGCCGGACCAGATCTGGGAGGCCCGCCCCAACTTCCACCACCCCGACTACTCCCTCAAAAGCCGCGGGGACATCGCGGTCACCGCCCTGGACGTCAACGCCGCCTACCTCTCCGCCCTCAAGACGTGGTTGCCGATCGGGAAGCTGGAGCACTCCACCGGCACGGACGGTGTGGACCCCAAGCGCTCCGGAGTCCACCTGATCACCCCCTCGCCGTGCAGTCACCCGCACCTGCCCGACCCGCTCGGCGACCGTGACCAGCCCGGCCCCGTGTGGGTCACCGACGCCACCCTGCGCCTCCTGCTGCGCCTTTCCGGGCCGAAGTACGGGCTTCTGGACGCGCCGGTTGTTCACGAGTCGTGGACGTCCGGTGCGACAGAGAATTTCCTGGACGCGCTGCGGAAGACTCTTACCGCCGCGCGGGAGACCGCTATTTCCGAGGACGATACGGTCACCTCGGAATACATCAAGGCGATGTATTCGAAGTTCATTTCCACGATGGGTGAGTCGATTCATAACCGCGACATCATCCGCCCGGATTGGATGCACATCATCCACAGTCAGGCGTACGCCAACCTCTGGGGCAAGGCGTACAAGGCGCACCAGGCGGGTCTGGAGGTCATCGCGATGATGGGCACCGACGAGCTGCACGTCACCGGCGACTGGCGCCAGGTGTTCCCCGAGGGACGGGGCGTCGCCCAGATGAAGATCAAACACAGCGACGCCAAGGCGTCCGGTGAGTACACCGTCGGCAAGGCGGCCCGCTGATGGCCGGCTCAGGAGGCCGCTGGACGCACCTGGGCACCTTCCGCGCCCGAGGTCACCGTGGAGGGGAGGCGCTGGCCGAGGGCATCGAGCGGATGGTCACCGGCATCGAGTCCCCCGTCGACTCCGAGCGCGGCCTGGCCGCCCGCTTGCGCTACCTCACCGCCAGCGATGCCGGATACGAGGCCCTGGATCGGGCAGGGGTCCACGTTCGGCCCCGCACGCTCATCGCCTGGCTGGCCGAGGAGCAGAGCCCGAGCAAGGCCAACCTGGCCCGCCTGGACGCCGCGTACTGGGACCTGCGCCGCCGCAACGTGGCCGCCGACCTCAAGCGCCGGCTCAACAACCGCGGCCGCGGAACCCGCATCGAGATCGACCCCGTCGACCAGACCGCCGTCGAACGCAAGCACCAGCGCGATCTGGAGACCCGCAACATCAGCGTGCGCAACGTATGGGACCGCGCGGTCGATGCCTGGATGGACGGCGACGACCAGGAGCTGGAAGACATCTGGGACGAGATCATCACCACCAGCCTCGGTACCGACTGGGACTCCTACACCCACGTCTCCTCAGTTGGCTGGGCTGCCTGAAAGCCGTACGAACATGACGGGCCCGGAGTCACTGGAATTGACTCCGGGCCCATCGCTGTGACTGTAACGCCCGATGGTGCGCAGTATTTGCATGACCCAGCGAACGCGCTTGGGGACCGGGTCAGCCGACCGCGTGCAGTGAACCGCGGCGCTTGGCCGCGGCGGCCTTCTTGGCGGCGGCGAGCGCGGCCCGCTTCTGGCGCTGCTCGGCCAGCTGGTCCTGGTAGGCGGCGACGGCCTTGTGGTAGCTCGCCACGTAGCCCTTGCTGTCCAGGCGCTCGTCCTTGGGCATCGCCCTGACGGCGGCCTCGGCGTCCTCGGGGGAGTTGTAGCCGGCCAGCATCGGGTTGATCTGGTAGACGCCGTTGCGGACCTTCTTGACGAGCTTGGCCAGCTCCAGCTCTCGCAGCGCGGCGTTCACGCTGGGGCGGCTCAGCTTGAGGAGCTTGCCCAGGGTGGCCTGGTCCATCGCGATGCGCCCGCCCGGCTCGCTGCGTCCACGGAGCTTCAGCAGTGCGCGGTAGGAGGCGGGCGGCAGGTCCAGGTCCGCGAGAAGGCTGTCAGCGTTGGTCGCCGACCACTTCAAGGTGCTCACTGGGCTGTTCCTTCCTCCTGGCGCCGCGCGCGGGCCAACCGGCGTACAGCGCGTTCCTTCGCCCGCTTCTCCCGCAGTTCCTCGATCGCCTCACGCATATGCTCCAGCGATGGGAACCGCACCAGCTGCGGCAGGCTCTCATCCTTGCGGATCTTCTCGATCGTCTTGTCCTGATCGACCTGCCGGTACTCGGCCTCGACGGTCTCCGTGCCCGGGATGAACTCCGCTACACGGTACGAGTAGGGCGGGTTGAACTGGTAGACCCCCCGTCGCACCTTGAAGACGATGCCGTGGGACATGACTTCCCCCAGCGCCTCGTTGAGCTTCCCTCGGTGTACGTCCAAGACTGTCGACATCTCCTCCTGGGTCAGCCGGATCTGACCGCCGGCCTTCTGGCAAGCGATCATCAGGAGGATAAGCCGCAGCGGCAGCGCCTCGCGGAAGTACTGCGCGATCAGGAAGAAGAACTCCAGCGAGTCCATGGAGAACGCCTTGGGCCGCTCCGCGGTGTCGTAGAACTCCATCGGCTTGCGCTCATTGCTGAGCGAGAGCTTCCGGCGCGGGTAGCGGCGAGCGACCGAATCCAGGTCCTCAGCTGGCCGAACGGGCTTGGACCACGCCTGGATCTCGTCATCGAGGGGCAACTCCGGGCGCGACTCGCGCTTCGGTACCGGCCGACGGCGCTGTGGCTCGGATGGCACGAGGCTCCTCTCCACTTCGCTGATCTTGAACTGGCAGAAGTATGTCAGCCACGCCGACATTTATGTCGGCCTCGCTGACGTTCCGGCGTGTTGTGTCCCTCCTGGGGGGACACAACACCACCCGGCGAGCACCAACAGCCCGCTCCACGGGACGCCACGGCGGCCGTCGACACTCAGCCTCCAAATGTCGGTCTAGCTGACGTTTTTGCGCTGAGAACGTCAGCCTCGCCGACATTTCATCGGCGATGTGACTGCTCAGCAGGTACACATCGCCTGCGATGTGTACCTCGTAGGGGGACAGATCGCCGAACCCATACGCCTCTGACCAGCAGGTTCTTGACGCTCCCCAAGTATTAGGTGGTTGAGGTCCACCCCAACCGCGCACCAGCCCCTCAACCTTCATCTGCGCGCAGCTGACGCCCGGCCACTCACAACCGTCCGGCTCCCGGCCCAAGTTGCTACGGCTCTCCCGTCCGGCCAGCCCCCGCGCCGTCCTTCGACGCGGCCACTCGTCTAACGCGAGCTTGCTCCCACTGGGCCGCTTTCGGGTCCGCCTGCGGGTCGTAGGTATCCAGCTGCTGCTCGGTCATCACGTAGCCGATGCGGCGCCATTCGGTGTGCTTCCACTCAGCCCGACGTAAGGTCTCCAACCGGCCTGGCTCATCAATTCCACGCCCCGCCTGGCGCTCCCACCCTCGCGCATTCGCGGTCTCTTCAGCTACCTTTGCACGGTCCATTCCCGTGGCTTTCCGTTGAATGGACCGGCGGATTAGTGTACGTGCGGTGAACGTCTCGGGATTCACGTTATGCCCCTTTCTTTAAAGTAGTGTCTCTGGATCGGTTGGCCTGAGAGAGAGTGGCCAGTTTTCACAGACACTACCCAGCATCACGGAGTGATGCAGCAGGTTCGACAGGACTGGACACGAAAGGGGTGCAAGGCGTATGGTCACCCGTGAACGACGCCAGGGGCGTCACCAGGGGACTGGTCGAAGAGGTGACTCACGGCCCTGCCAAGAGCTCACGCTCCATCACCCAAGGGCTGCTGCACCCGGGATGACTGCCGACCCACCGCCACCCTTCCTACAGCCCGCCCATCTTAAACCTTCACTCCAGTAAACCGAGTTGACGTCACGTGAACATGAGCCACCGACGCGGCACTCCGCCAAATCAGTCCCGCACACGCTTGACTGGCCGCGCATCAATCAGAGCGGCACGCGATGAATTCCGGAGGAATTCATAAACAATTCCGGAGGAATTGTTTAACCCCCGGAGGGGGTTATCGTCTTTACGGCCCGTAGGGCCGTGCGTCGTTCCTCCGGAGGAGGACGCGCGC
>NZ_JBVIVI010000020.1:70531-88590 GCF_055595765.1 Streptomyces sp. NPDC040405 | reverse complement strand
CCGTTCCGTTTCCGGTCCGAATTCCGTTTCCGGCCCCCTGTTGGAGCGGGGTGTTTCGCGCCTTCCGGCGTGTCCACCACTTTAGCGGATTCCCCGGGAAGCTCATAATCGAGCTTTTCGGTCCGGATTTCGGCATGCCGAAGTCGTTCCCGATTGGGGGTCGTGCTGAGTGGTTTGCCGCCGGTGCGGCTCGAAGTGTTGCCCCGTTTCCCTGCGGGACTCCGTGACAACTCGAAGAACACTACACGACGCCCCGGCGGCCTTCAAACCCGTGCCGGGCCGCCCTGCCGGGCGTACTCTCAGAGCCATGACGAAGCATGCGCACATCGCACAGTGGTGGCCCGCCTGACCGGCGGCCGCCCCAGCGCATGCACTTCCACGGCCGCCGATCCGGCGGCCGTATCCGTATCTCCTCCCTCTCGCGGACCCGGCCGTCCGGCCCGGCGGTCCCGACACAGCGGGAGAGAGCAGACCCATGGCACACACCACGACGGCACGTCCCCGAATCTTCAGCGGGGTCAAGCCGACCGGGCATCTGACCCTCGGCAACTACCTCGGCGCCCTGCGCCGGTGGGTTGAAGAGGACCAGTACCGGGCCGACGCGCTGTTCTGCGTCGTCGATCTGCACGCGCTGACCGTGGAACACGATCCGGCGCGGGTGCGACGGCTGTCCCGGCAGACGGCCACCCTGTTCCTGGCCGCTGGTCTGGCCCCGGAGCAGTGCACCCTGTTCGTCCAGAGCCATGTGGACGAACACGCCCGGCTCTCCTATCTGATGGAGTGCACGGCCTCCGACGGCGAGATGCGGCGGATGATCCAGTACAAGGAGAAGGTCGCGCAGGAGTCGGCACGCGGTCGGAGCGTACGGCTGTCGCTGCTCACCTATCCGGCCCTGATGGCAGCCGACATCCTGGCGTACGGGACGGACGAGGTGCCGGTCGGTGACGACCAGACACAGCACGTGGAGCTGACCCGGGAGCTGGCGCGGCGGTTCAACCAGCGGTACGGGCCGGTATTCACCGTGCCGCGGGCGACGCCTCCGCCGGTCGCGGCACGGGTGATGGATCTGCAGGATCCGCTGGCGAAGATGGGGAAGTCGCACGCCGAGGGCAGGGGCATCGTCTATCTCCTGGACGAGACGGACGTCGTGCGCAAGAAGATCATGCGGGCGGTCACGGACAGCGGCAGCGATGTCCGGTACGACCGGGAGGAGCAGCCCGGGGTGGCGAATCTGCTGGATGTGCTCGCGGCGTGCACCGGGGGCAAGCCGGAGGTGCTGGCCGACGAATACACCTCGTACGGGGCGCTGAAGGGCGCGGTGGCCGAGGCGGTGGTGGAGCTGCTGCGGCCGCTCCGGGCCCGGCACGCCGAGCTGAGCGCGGACCCCTCTTATGTGGACGGGGTGCTGCGGGCCGGGGCCGAGCGCGCCAGGGCGCTGGCCCGGCCGCGCGTCGACGCCGCGTATGCGGCGGTGGGACTGCTGCCGTCGGCCTGAGACGGCGGCCTGAGCCGGGGCCTTCGGGCCCCGGCTCGGCACCGGGGCCCGGGCGGGGTCAGCCGTTGCCGGAGGCCAGCTCGCGGCTGCGGTCGCGGGCTGCCTCCAGGGCGGCGATCAGGGCGGCGCGTACGCCGTGGCTCTCCAGTTCGCGGATGGCGCTGATGGTGGTGCCCGCGGGGGAGGTCACGGCCTCGCGCAGCGAGACCGGGTGCTGGCCGCTGTCGCGCAGCATCGTCGCGGCGCCGATCGCCGCCTGGACGATCAGGTCGTGGGCCTTGTCGCGGGGCAGCCCGAGCAGGATTCCGGCGTCCGTCATGGCCTCGACGAGAAAGTAGAAGTACGCGGGACCGGAGCCGGAGAGAGCGGTCGCGGCGTCCTGCTGGCTCTCCGGGACGCGGAGCGTCTTGCCGACGCCGCCGAAGATCGCCTCGGCGTGGACGAGGTGCTCCTCCTGGGCGTGGCTGCCCGCCGAGATGACGGACATGGCCTCGTCGACGAGGGCGGGGGTGTTGGTCATGACGCGCACGACAGGCGTGCCGACGGCCAGGCGCGCCTCGAAGAAGGAGGTCGGGATGCCCGCGGCGCCGGAGATCACCAGTCGGTCGGCGGGCACGTGCGGGGCCAGCTCGTCGAGCAGCGTGCTCATGTCCTGCGGCTTGACGGTGAGGATGAGGGTGTCGGCGGCCTTGGCCGCCTCGGCGTTGGTGACGGCCTCGACGCCGTAGCGTGCCCGCAGTTCCTGGGCGCGTTCCGGACGGCGGGCGGTGACCAGCAGATCGGACGGTTTCCAGCCACCGCGGATCATTCCGCTGAGCAGGGCCTCGCCGATCTTTCCCGTGCCGAGTACGGCGACCGTCTCCGTCATAGTGCGGCTCACCTCGTGCGTTGCTGCGATGGATGGACGCCTCTCATCCTCGCACCGGGGCCGGACGACGCGGCCCACTACGGCGATCACCTGCGGGCCGAAACCTCATGAGTGACCTGCTGAAGAGCGCTTCAGGACTTCAGGCTGCGTTCAGGTTCGGTACGGCAACGTAGCGGGTGTCGGAAGGGCACGACAGAGCCCGCCGACAGAACCACACCGCGACACGAACCGGAGGAACCGCCCCCATGAAGGCCATCACCCAAGCGGATTATTCATTGTTCGATGAATAATATTTTTCACGGCCCCTCCAGACGGTCCGGCGTGACCCGATCGCCCGTGCGCGCTGGCGTCCGCCGGGGCGATCGGAACGAAGCCGTCCTGTTCGACACCTCTCCATTCACAAGTTGGTTACATATCGACTTGCAAATGGTCACGGCCTTCTGGACACAATGGAGTTGAGTGTCGATACGTACAGGAGGGAGGCGATGGTGAGGACGGTCCGGCATACCGCCCGTGGGCTGCTAGCCGTGGTATCCGTACTGCTCGCCCTCTTCATCGCCGCCGATACCGCGTCCGCGCAGGTCACCCATCCCGAAACGATCACCTCGACCGCGTCCGCGGACCCCAAGCCCATCATTAAGGCTCTCTCCGCCCATCATGACGACGGGGTGGAGGACTGCAAGGGTCTCCGAAACGGACGGGCCCCGCTGACCGCGCCCACACCGAGCGGCAAATACGGATGTGTGTGCGGATGCGACGCGGGTGTGCGGTTGCCGCGCACCGCGATCAGCGAATCCCTGACAGGCCGGCAGGCCGTGCCGGTTTCGAGATCGGGCGAGTTGCCCGTCATTCTCCAGATTTTCCGCTGCTGAGGGCTGTCGCCGTCATATGCCGACGGCTCATGACGGCTTAGTTTCGCGCACCCTCGCGCGCCACGTTTCACGCTTCCTCACGCTGTCGTGAGCAAGCGAGCTTCACCGCCAGCGACCGATTCCATCGATCCCACTGACGAAGTGCTATGCCGTGCCCCCGCCTGCCCAGAGCCGGTGACGGGGCGCACTGGAGGCAACCCTCATGCGAAACTCTCTTCTCGATCGTTTCCGCGGCGCCGGTGGCGCCGCAGGCTCTTCCCCCGGCGGCGGGACATTCCGCGCCGACTTCACCGCTTCTCTCGTCGTCTTCCTGGTGGCCGTGCCCCTGTGCGTGGGCGTGGCCGTCGCCTCCGGCGTCCCGGCCGAGCTGGGACTGATCACCGGCATCGTCGGTGGCCTGGTCACCGGGTTCCTGCCGGGCAGCAGCCTGCAGGTGTCGGGCCCCGCCGCCGGTCTGACGGTGCTGGTCTACGAGGCGGTCCAGGAGTACGGCGTCGCGGCACTGGGCGTACTCGTCCTCATCTCCGGACTGCTCCAGCTGGCCATGGGTGCCCTCGGGTTCGGCCGCTGGTTCCGGGCGATCTCGCTCGCCGTGGTGCAGGGCATGCTGGCCGGTATCGGCCTCGTACTGATCGCCGGGCAGCTCTACGCCCTCGGCGACATGAAGGCCCCGAGCAGCGGACTCGACAAGATCTTCGGGATTCCGGGGCTGATCGGCGACATCGCCGGGTCGAGCGACTCGCTCACGGCCGTCGCCATCGGCGTCGGAACCATCCTGGTCCTGGTCTTCTGGCCGCGGTTCAAGCAGGGCGTCAAGATCCTGCCCGCCCCGCTGGCCGCGGTCATGTTCGCGACGATCGTGACGGTCAGCTTCGATCTGCCGGTCGCCCGGGTCGAGGTCAAGGGTCTGCTGGAGGCCATCCAGCCCCCCGGCATCGGTGAGTTCACCCAGATGGCCGAAGTGGGCGTGATCGGAACCATTCTCGCCTTCACGCTGATCGCGTCGGCCGAAAGCCTGTTCAGTGCGGCGGCCGTGGACCGGCTGCACGACGGTCCGCGTACCGAGTACGACAAGGAACTGATGGCGCAGGGCGCCGGTAACGCGGTGTGCGGTGTGCTCGGCGCACTGCCGATGACCGCGGTGATCGTGCGCAGCTCGGCCAATGTGTTCGCCGGTGCCAAGACGAAGCTCTCGCGCATCCTGCACGGTGTGTGGCTGTTGGTCTTCGCGGTCCTCTTCCCCTCCGCGCTGAGCATCATCCCGATCGCGACGCTCGCCGGTGTGCTGGTGCACGCGGGCTGGAAGCTGATCCCGACCAAGGACCTGCTGCCGCTGTGGCGGGAGCGCCGGGGCGAGGCGATCATCCTGATCGTGACCGCCGGGGCCATCGTCACCACCGACATGTTCGAGGGCGTCATCATCGGTCTGCTGCTGTCGGTCATCAAGACCGCCTGGGAGACCTCGCACGTCCACATCGACGTCAAGGGGCTCGACAGCGCCGACGAGGACGAGACCGTCAAGGTGCGGGTGCTCGGCAACGCGACCTTCCTCCGGCTGCCCAAGCTGCTGGACTCGCTGGAGGCGCTGCCCCGTGAGCGGGTCGTGGAACTGGACCTGAGGGGTCTGCGCCATGTGGACCACGCCTGCGAGATGGCGCTGGCCACCTGGACCGACCGGCACAACGCGGTGGTGAGCCACGCGGACGCCACCGAAGAGGACACGAAAGTACCGGCGTAACACCTGACCGGTACAGCCCAGCCCCGGGCCCTCGGCGCTTCCCGCGCCGGGGGCCCGGGGCTTTTCGCGTGGTCAGCCGCAGGCGACGGCGACGAAGCCGTCGCTTCCCGTCTTCACGTACGCGTCGGAGACGTACTGCCCGGACGCGATGCAGTCCCAGATGTCCGTCGAGCCGTACGGACCGGACACCCGCTGACCGTGCGTCTGACAGCGGATCTGCACGCGGGTGTTGACCGGCAGCTTCTTGACCAGCGCGTAGTCCGTGCCGGGGCCGCTGCGGACGTTCACCTGGTAGCCGGGCGCGGTCGGATAGGTGACGGCTTGTGCGACGGTCTCCTGCGCGACGGCATCTTCAATGGCCATGTGGCCCTCCCCCGTTGAACTTCGTTCCGACGTAGTGCACATGTCGGATTAAGTGACACGACATGCGTAGGTTAACGAGTCTCGTACGAACCATCGACTAGGCTCGCCGAGTCGCTTAGCGGTCCGAATACACGGGGGTGGGGCATGCCGCCGGGGCGCGGAGCCATGACGGGGCCAGAAGCGGAAGATCCGGAGTACGTCGGGCAGTACCGGCTTGAGGCACGCCTCGGCTCGGGCGGCATGGGCGTGGTCCACCTCGCCCGCTCGGCCTCGGGCCGGCGGCTCGCGGTGAAGGTCGTACATGCCGAGCTCGCCGAAGACCCCGAGTTCAGGGCGCGGTTCCGGCAGGAGGTGGCGGCCGCGCGGCGGGTCAGCGGGGCGTTCACCGCACCCGTCGTGGACGCCGACCCGGAGGGCGTACGGCCTTGGATGGCCACCACGTACATCCCCGGCCCGACCCTTGCCGAACACGTCAAGCGGAGCGGCTCGTTGGAGCCGGACGAGGTGGTGGCGCTGGCGGCCGGGCTCGCGGAGGCGCTGCGCGACATCCATCGGGTGGGGGTCGTCCACCGCGATCTGAAGCCGAGCAATGTGCTGCTAGCGGCGGACGGCCCGAAGGTCATCGACTTCGGGATCTCCCGGCCGTCCGACAGCGAACTGCGCACCGAGACAGGCAAGTTGATCGGCACGCCGCCGTTCATGGCGCCCGAGCAGTTCCAGCGGCCGCGGGCGGTGGGTCCGGCGGCGGATGTGTTCGCGCTGGGGTCGCTGCTGGTGCACGCGGCGACGGGGCGGGGGCCGTTCGAGTCCGAGAGCCCGTACATCGTGGCGTACCAGGTGGTGCACGACGAGGCGGATCTGGCGGGGGTGCCGGGCGAACTGCTGCCGCTGGTCCAGCGCTGTCTGGCCAAGAACCCGGCGGAACGGCCCACCCCGGATGCGCTGATGACCGTGCTGCGGGCGGTCCGCGGACCCCAGCCGCCGGTGGCGGTGGGGCCCGCCCCCGTGGTTCTCCCGGCGCAGCGGGCGGTGGGGCCTCCGGCGTCGGAGCCGAAGGCGGCGGATGAGCCCGAGGCGGTGTCCGAGCCCGAAGTGGCGAAGGCGGACGTGCCGTCGGCGCGGCGGGGTGTGCGGCGGTGGGTTCCGGCGGCGCTCGCCGCGCTCGTCCTGCTGGGTGCGGGCACGGTCGTGGGCTTGCGTCAGCTGAACGAGCGGGAGTCCACGGCGGAGCGGAACCCGCAGAACAGCGCCGCGACCGCGACCGCGTGGCGGCCGTGGGAGCGGGAGTTGCGCGGCGGCGCGGCCGGGGCGACGGGCAAGGGCGCGCGGCCCGCGTCCTGTTCGTACGGGGACGGCGCGCTGTACTGCGCGGCGCGCGGCGTCCAGGCCGCCCGGATCGACCCCGACGACGGCCGGGTGGTGTGGTCGCGCCCTGCCACTACGAGCCGCCCCGGCGAGAGCACCCCCGTCGCCCCGGTCCCCGCGGGCGGTCTGGTGCGGGTGATGTCGCCGGACGGGACCCGGCTGGAGGCGCTGGACCCCGGTACGCACCGGGTCCGCTGGAGCCGCGAGGTGTCCGCGTACGGCGGCCGGGTCTACTCGGCGGGCGGCACGGTGCTGCTGGTCGCGGCGGACGGCACCGTCACGGCGGTGAACGGGGCGACGAACCGGGAGCGTTGGAGCCATCCGCTGTCCGGGCACGCGGAGCCGAGCTTCTTCAGTTACGGCGACGGCCGCACCGCGTACGCCCTCACCACCGCCCCGGACGGCCGGCACACCCTGGTCACGGCGATCGACACGGTGCGCGGTACGACGCGCTGGCATCGCTCGCTCTCCGGCACCCTCACCCCCGCCGGGCCGGGCCCGGGCGGTGTCCTGTACCTGACGGAGGCAGACGGCCAGTCCCGTACCGTCGCCGTCGTCGGCTACGACCCGGCGCGACGGGCGGAGCGGCGGTCCGAGCTGACCGCGCCGGTGTCCCTGAGCAGCGCCGTCGCCCGGGACGACCGGGTGTATCTGCTGGGCGAGGACGGCGGGTTAGTGGCCGTCGACACCGCGCGCGGGGCGCAGCGGTGGCGGATGGAGACCTCGGTGGCCAACGCCTCGGCGCTGGTGGCCTCGGGCGAGCGGCTGTACTTCTCGTCGGCGGACGGCCGTCTGCTGGCGGTGGACACGGGGCGCGCCCGCCTGCTCGGCCAGACCCGCCCCCGCGCGGACCGCCCCGGCGGCCAGGGCTTCCTGGCCCTGATGCCCGCGCCCGTGGCGGCGGCGGGCAAGGTCTTCGCGACGGCCCCGGACGGCACGGTGTTCGGCGTGGCCGCCCGGGATCCGGCGCGCTGGTGAACTATCCCAGCCGGGTGACGTCCCGCACGGCGCCCTTGTCGGCGCTGAGGGCCATGGCCGCGTAGGCGCGCAGGGCGGTGGAGACCTTGCGCTCGCGGTTCTTCGGGGCGTAGACGCCGCCGAGGGCCTCGCGGCGGGCGGCCAGCTTCTCCTCGGGCACGAGGAGTTCCATCGTGCGGGCCGGGATGTCGATGCGGATCCGGTCGCCGTCCTCGACCAGGGCGATGGTGCCGCCGGAGGCCGCCTCGGGGGACGCGTGGCCGATGGACAGGCCCGAGGTGCCGCCGGAGAAGCGGCCGTCGGTGATCAGCGCGCACGCCTTGCCCAGGCCCCGGCCCTTGAGGAAGGAGGTGGGGTAGAGCATTTCCTGCATGCCGGGGCCGCCCTTGGGGCCCTCGTAGCGGATGACGACGACGTCGCCCTCCTTGACCTGCTTGTTCAGGATCCGCTCGACGGCTTCCTCCTGCGACTCGCAGACGACGGCCGGGCCTTCGAAGGTCCAGATCGACTCGTCGACGCCCGCGGTCTTCACGACGCAGCCGTCCTCGGCGAGGTTGCCGTAGAGAACGGCCAGGCCGCCCTCGGTGGAGTAGGCGTGCGCGAGGTCGCGGATGCAGCCGCCCGCGGCGTCCGTGTCGAGGGTGTCCCAGCGCTCGGACTGCGAGAAGGCGGTCGCGGAGCGGACGCAGCCGGGGGCGGCGTGGAACATCTCGACGGCCTCGGCGGACGGCGAACCGCCGCGGATGTCCCACTGCTTGAGCCAGTCGGCGAGCGAGTCGGAGTGCACGGAGTGCACGTCCTCGTTGAGGAGGCCCCCGCGGTACAGCTCGCCGAGGATGGCGGGGATGCCGCCGGCCCGGTGGACGTCCTCCATGTAGTAGACACCGCCGGGGGCGATGTTGGGCGCGACCTTGGACAGGCAGGGCAGCCGGCGGGAGATCTCGTCGATGGCCTGCATGCCGAAGTCGAGACCGGCCTCCTGGGCGGCGGCCAGCAGGTGGAGGATCGTGTTGGTCGAGCCGCCCATGGCGATGTCGAGGGCCATGGCGTTCTCGAAGGCGGCGCGGGAGCCGATGGCGCGCGGCAGGACGGTCTGGTCGTCCTGCTCGTAGTGGCGCTTGGTGATCTCCACGACCGTGCGCCCGGCCGTCTCGTACAGCTCCTTGCGGGCGGTGTGGGTGGCCAGCACCGAGCCGTTGCCCGGCAGGGCGAGGCCCATCGCCTCGGTGAGGCAGTTCATCGAGTTCGCGGTGAACATGCCGGAGCAGGAGCCGCAGGTCGGACAGGCGTTGTCCTCGATGAGGGCGATGTCCTCGTCGGAGACGCTGTCGTTGACGGCCTCGGAGATCGCGGTGATCAGGTCGAGTTTGCGGACCGTGCCGTCGACCAGGGTCGCGCGGCCGGACTCCATGGGGCCGCCGGAGACGAAGACGGTCGGGATGTTGAGCCGCATCGCGGCCATCAGCATCCCGGGCGTGATCTTGTCGCAGTTGGAGATGCAGATCAGCGCGTCCGCGCAGTGCGCCTCGACCATGTACTCGACGGAGTCGGCGATCAGGTCGCGGGACGGGAGGCTGTAGAGCATCCCGCCGTGACCCATCGCGATGCCGTCGTCGACGGCGATGGTGTTGAACTCGCGCGGGATGCCACCCGCCGCGTGGATCGCCTCGCTGACGATCCGGCCGACCGGCTGGAGGTGGGTGTGCCCGGGCACGAACTCGGTGAAGCTGTTGGCCACGGCGACGATCGGCTTGCCGAAGTCCTCGCGCGCTACGCCGGAAGCCTGCATAAGGGCGCGGGCGCCCGCCATGTTGCGGCCGTGGGTGACGGTGCGGGACCTCAGCTCGGGCACGGTACTCGGCTCCCTCGTAAGTGCGTCCTGCGAAGCGGACGTGCGGATCGGTTCGGAGTCTTCCGACTCTACGCCTGTGGGGCGCGAATCCCGATGCGGTGTCCGGATCCAGAGACGGGCGGCTCACAGTACGGAATCACGGGTCACTTCTCGGTGAGATACCGCTGGAGCGTCGGGCCCACCATGGCGATGATCTCGTCCACGGTCGCCGAGGCCACCGGCTCCATCTTGATCACGTACCGCAGCATCGCGATCCCGATGATCTGGGCGGCCGCGAGCTGGGCCCGGAACTTCGGGTCCGGCACGTCCAGATCGCGCGCCATCCGCATCAGCAGCCGCCGCTCGATCATCCCGCGCAGTACGGCGGCGGCGGCCTCGTTGGTGAGCGCGGAGCGCATCACCGCCAGCAGCGGCAGCCGGGAGACCGGGTTCTCCCAGGTGGCGAAGAAGTAGCGGGCCATCCGCTCGCCCGCGCCCTCCCGGCTCCCGGTGTGCACCGCGTCCGGGGCGCCCATGGCGGGCGCGAGGATCAGCTCGATCGCCGCGCCGAAGACCTGCTCCTTGGTGCCGAAGTAGTGGTGGACCAGCGCCGGGTCCACCTCGGCGGCCTTGGCGATGCCGCGGATCGACGCCTTGTCGTAGCCGCGCTCGGCGAACTCGTTGCGCGCCGCGGCCAGGATCCGGTCGCGGGCCCCGGGCCCGTCGGCCACGCTGCCGCGGGCCGGGCGGCCGCGGCCGCGGCGGGGCCCGGCGGCGGGCGGCGGGGGTGTGGCGGGGGTCACTTCCGGCGCACCGCCCTGCCCGCCCGGGAGGCCGGGGTCGGGGAGGCCAGATGGAGCCGGGTGAAGGCCAGCGCCTCCGCGAGATCGGCCTCGCGCTCGGCCTGGGACATGGCCCGGCGGGTGTTCACCTCGACCACCACATGGCCGTCGAAGCCGGTCCTGGCGAGACGTTCCAGCAGTTCCGCGCAGGGCTGGGCGCCGCGCCCCGGCACCAGGTGCTCGTCCTTGTTGGAGCCCTGGCCGTCGGCGAGATGGAGATGGGCGAGCCGGTCGCCCATCCGGTCCACCATGTCCAGGGCGTCCGTCCGGGAGGTCGCGGTGTGCGAGAGGTCGATCGTGAAGTGCCGGTAGTCGTCCTTGGTGACGTCCCAGTCCGGCGCGTACGCGAGCATCTCCCGGTCGCGGTAGCGCCACGGGAACATGTTCTCCACCGCGAATCTCACGTCGGTCTCGTCCGCCATCCGCCAGATTCCGCGTACGAACTCGCGGGAGTACGAGCGCTGCCATCGGAACGGCGGGTGGACGACGACGGTGGACGCGCCCAGCCGCTCGGCCGCCGACTTGGCCCGCTGCAGCTTGACCCACGGGTCGGTGGACCACACCCGCTGAGTGATCAGCAGACATGGCGCGTGCACGGCAAGGATCGGCACCCCGTGATACTCGGAGAGGCGGCGCAGCGACTCGATGTCCTGGCTGACCGGATCGGTCCACACCATGACCTCGACACCGTCGTAGCCCAGCCGCGCGGCGATCTCGAAGGCCGTCGCCGTCGACTCCGGATAGACCGAGGCGGTGGACAGGGCGACCTTCGCATCCGGGATGCGCACCACTGGCTCTGTCACGAGGGACAGCGTACGGCCGCTGCTCTGTGCGACTAAACCGCGACTGCCGATCACGTCATGCGGGCGTCATGTGGGCAGGTGGTCGAGGCGGCGCAGAATGACCCCCTCGCGCAGCGCCCACGGGCAGATCTCCAGCACATCGACGCCGAACAGATCCATGGCGGCCTCGGCCACCAGCGCCCCGGCCAGCAGCTGCGGGGCCCGCCCCTCGGACACCCCGGGCAGCCCGGCGCGCTCCTCTGTGGGCATGGCGGCCAGCCGGGGCACCCACTCCTCCAGCGCCTTGGCGGTCAGCCTGCGCTCCACGTAGGGCCCCTCGGCGGAGCGCGCCGCACCCGCGATCCTGGCCAGCTGCTTGAAGGTCTTGGAGGTGGCGACCACCTGGTCCGGCATGCTGTGGCGGCTGAAGTCGCCGACGACGCGGGCGATCTCGGTGCGCACATGCCGTCGCAGGGCGCGGACGTCCGCCGGGTCGGGCAGGTCGCCGGGCAGCCAGGCGGCGGTCAGCCGGCCCGCGCCCAGCGGCAGCGAGACGGCCGCGTCGGGCTCCTCGTCGAGTCCGTACGCGATCTCCAGCGAGCCGCCGCCGATGTCCAGGAGCAGCAGCCGCCCCGACGACCAGCCGCACCAGCGGCGGGCGGCCAGGAAGGTGAGCCGGGCCTCGTCCTCGCCGCTGAGGACGCGCAGCCGTACGCCGGTCTCCTCGGCGACCCGGGCGAGGACGCCGTCGGCGTTGGCGGCCTCCCGGACCGCGGAGGTCGCGAACGGCAGCACCTCCTCGACGCCCTTGTCCTCGGCCGCCTCCAGCGCCTCCTTGACCACCGCGATCAGCCGGTCGACGCCTTCGGTGCCGATGGCTCCGTCGCCGTCGAGGAGTTCGGCCAGCCGCAGTTCCGCCTTATGGGAGTGGGCGGGCAGCGGGCGGGCGCCCTGGTGTGCGTCCACCACCAGCAGATGGACCGTATTCGAACCCACGTCGAGGACACCGAGTCTCATGGCCAGAACGCTACTGTGCGCCTGGCGTGGCCATGCACGGGATCCCTCCCGCAGCCGTGCGGATCCCCGTTCCCTGTGCTTCCACGGTGGGGGCATACCCTTGCACCGTGGCAAAGACGAAAAAGGCGAAGCAGGACAAAGGCCGAAAGGCTGCCCCGGAGCCGGAGCAGGGCCCGCGGGCCGAGGAGTCCATCCCGTCCCCGGCGGCCCCGCCCGCGGACGAGATCGGCCTGGACTTCGCCCGCGCCTGGGCCGAATTCCCCGACCCCGCCGACGAGGAGCAGGTCTTCCGCTGCGACCTGACCTGGCTCACCTCGCGCTGGAGCTGCATTTTCGGCCAGGGCTGCCAGGGCATCGAGGCCGGGCGCGCGAGCGACGGCTGCTGCACCCTGGGCGCGCACTTCTCCGACGAGGAGGACGAGCAGCGGGTCGCCCGCCATATGGCCCGGCTGACCCCGGAGGTCTGGCAGTTCCACGACGAGGGACACGCGCGGGGCTGGGTGCAGGAGGACGAGGACGGCGACCGTCAGACGCGCCGCCACAAGGGCTCGTGCATCTTCCAGAACCGCCCCGGCTTCGCGGGCGGCGCGGGCTGTGCGCTGCACATCCTGGCGCTCCGGGAGGGGCGCGAGCCGCTGGAGACCAAGCCGGACGTCTGCTGGCAGCTGCCGGTGCGGCGGTCGTACGAGTGGATCGACCGCCCGGACGACACGCAGGTGCTGCAGATCACGATCGGCGAATACGACCGCCGGGGGTGGGGCCCGGGCGGGCACGACCTGCACTGGTGGTGCACGTCGGCGGTGTCCGCGCACGGTGCCGGGGATCCGGTGTACGTGTCGTACCGGCCGGAGCTGACGGAGCTGATGGGTAAGGCGGGGTACGAGCGGCTGGTGGAGCTGTGCGAGGCGCGGATGGCGGCCTCGTTGCCGCTGGTGGCTCCGCATCCGGCGGACCCGGCGGGCTGACCGTAGCCAGGGGGCTGCGCGCCCCCTGAACCCCCGCCTTCCGGGGCTCCGCCCCGGGGGCTGTGCCCCGGATGGTGCCCCTCGGGGCTTCGTCGGCGGGTGCGGCCCGGTGGTGGGGTTGTGCCCACCCGTCCCTCCCCCAGCTACCGCTGGGAGGTGCCCCCTCGCGGGACGATTGCCCACAACCTGCCTTATTCCTTGGGGGATGGGGGGTCTGAGGGGGGTGGGGTGGTTGCGGGGTGGGTGGGGTCGGGGGAGGGGGCGGTGGGGGTCGGGGTTGGTGCGGGCGTCGTACCGCGGCCCTCGATCACGACCATCGCACCCGACGGCGCGACCATCACCCGTGCCCGCCAGTGGCCCGGCGGCTCGCGGTCGCGGTCGACGGACACCGTGATCGTCGCCGTCTCGCCGGGGCGCAGTTCACCGGCGGTGCGGCTCAGCTGGAGCCAGGGCGCGCCGCCCGACGCCGAGGCCGACCAGCGGACCGGGGCGCCGCCCGAGGCGGCCAGGGTGATGACCGTCACCTCGCCGCTCGGCTGGGCCTCCACGGTGAGGCGGCCGGGGCCCGGGGCGGGGCGGGGTGGGGCAGGCCCGTCGGTGGGGCGGGCCGCGCCGCGGGAGCGGGCGGTGCTCTTGCCGGGCCGCTGCCGGTCGCCGTCCGCGCCGATGACCTCCACCGTCACCTCGGCCCGGTTGCGGAGCGGGGCCGCGCCGGAACGGTCCTGCGCGCTGCCCGCCCGCTCGTAGGCACGCCCGGCGGACCGGTCCCGCTCACCGGCGGGGGCCTTGTGCGCGCCGTCCGTGCCGTCCGCGTTGGCGGCGGCCACCGAGTCCGTGTCGTGCTCGTCACCGGCGAGCGGCGCACCCCGGTAGGCGGCCCACAGGGCGAGCACCGGGGCGGCCACCACCGCGGCGACCACGGTCGTGGTCAGGGCGCGGCTGCGCAGCCTGCTGCGGCGGGCGGCCCGGTCCTGGGGGTCCAGCGGGAAGCCGCGCCGGTCGAAGCGCGGACCGCCCGCGGCGCGCACGGGGCGGCCGCTCAGGGCGCACAGCATCGCTGCGTGCACGGCGGAACGGGGCGCCTCCAGCACCGGCAGCGCGGCGGGGGCGGCGGCCGTACCGGGCCAGGGGCCGTCCGCCGTGGCCCGCTCCGCCATCCGGCGGCATTCGCGGCAGTCGTCGACATGGCGCACCAGCTCACGGCGGAGCGCGGCGGAGAGCAGCACCTGGGTGTCGCCCGCGAGCCGGGCGACGACGGGGCAGTGGCCCAGTTCCACGACGGCGAGCGCGGCGCGGGTCCGCTCCACCTCGCAGGCGGCGCTGGAGAGCAGCGCGCGGGTCTCGTCGGGCTCCTTGCCGAGCGCGGCGGCGACCTCGGCGGGGGTGAGCTGGTGGCGGACGTGGAGTTCGAGCGCCTCGCGCTGGGCGGCGGTGGTCCCGGCGGCCTCCGGCCAGGCGAGCGCGGCGAGTTCGCGGCGGCGGCGGTCGGCGACGGGCTCGGGCAGCGCGGTGTCCGGACCGCTCCGCCCGCCCCTCGGCACCCGCTGCTCCCGCAGCTCGGCGAGCGTGCGCAGACAGGCCCAGCGGGCGACCGCGTAGAGCCACGGCCTGCTCGGCTCCTCCTCGGCCTCGGCGCGCCCGCGCCCCCGGCCGAGCCGCCGCTCGGCGACGGCCAGCACATCGCCGAGCGTGACGGCCGCGGCGTCGTGCTCGCAGAGGACCGACAGGCAATAGGTGAACAGACCGTCCAGATACGGCTCGTAGCGCGCGGGAGGCCGCTGGGGACGCGTGGTGGCGACGCGGGGCGCGCGGCGCTGCGCCCGGTGTGCGCCGGTGGCGTGTGTCGAGTGCTCGGACCTGCTGCTCATCACCCGGCGACCGTAGGCGGATGATGCAGACTCGCTCGCCTTACTTCGGCAGTTTTAACCCTTACGGGTGACCATCTCCCTCATAAGGGGACAGGTGTCCCCCTCCCGTGTCGCCGAACTGCTATGAGCCCACAAGCGGCTCGGGCGGCCTGGGCGTCCCGCTGTCGGTGGCCGACGCTAGCGTGGTGCCATGGCTGCCCGTAGCTCCTCCCGTTCATCCGCCAAGGACCGGCCCTCCTACCGCTGCACCGAGTGCGGCTGGACCACGGCCAAGTGGCTCGGCCGCTGTCCGGAGTGCCAGGCGTGGGGCACGGTCGAGGAGTACGGCGCGCCCGCCGTGCGGACCACCGCGCCCGGCCGGGTCACCTCGGCCGCCCTGCCCATCGGCCAGGTCGACGGCCGCACGGCCACCGCCCGCTCCACCGGGGTGGACGAGCTGGACCGGGTGCTCGGCGGCGGTCTGGTGCCCGGCGCCGTGGTGCTGCTGGCCGGGGAACCGGGGGTCGGCAAGTCCACGCTGCTGCTGGACGTCGCGGCCAAGGCGGCCAGCGACGACCACCGCACGCTGTATGTGACAGCGGAGGAGTCGGCGAGTCAGGTCCGGCTGCGCGCCGACCGGATCGGGGCGCTGAGCGAGCATCTCTACCTCGCGGCCGAGACCGATCTGTCCGCCGTGCTCGGCCATCTCGACTCGGTCAAGCCGTCGCTGCTGATCCTGGACTCCGTCCAGACCGTCGCCTCGCCCGAGCTGGACGGCGCGCCCGGCGGCATGGCCCAGGTGCGCGAGGTGGCCGGGGCGCTGATCCGGGCGTCCAAGGAGCGCGGCATGTCCACGCTGCTGGTCGGCCATGTGACCAAGGACGGGGCCATCGCGGGCCCCCGGCTGCTGGAGCACCTGGTCGACGTGGTGCTGCACTTCGAGGGCGACCGGCACGCCCGGCTGCGGCTGGTCCGCGGCGTCAAGAACCGTTACGGGGCGACGGACGAGGTGGGCTGCTTCGAGCTGCACGACGAGGGCATCACCGGTCTCGCCGACCCCTCGGGCCTGTTCCTCACCCGGCGCGCCGAGCCGGTGCCCGGCACCTGTCTGACCGTCACCCTGGAGGGCCGCAGGCCGCTGGTGGCCGAGGTGCAGGCGCTGACCGTCGACTCGCAGATCCCCTCCCCCCGCCGCACCACCTCCGGTCTGGAGACCTCCCGGGTCTCGATGATGCTGGCCGTCCTGGAGCAGCGCGGCCGGATCAGCGCGCTCGGCAAGCGCGACATCTACAGCGCCACCGTGGGCGGTGTGAAGCTGTCGGAGCCCGCGGCGGACCTCGCGGTGGCGCTCGCGCTGGCGAGCGCCGCGAGCGACACCCCGCTGCCGAAGAACCTGGTGGCGATCGGCGAAGTGGGGCTCGCGGGCGAGGTCCGGCGGGTCACCGGGGTGCAGCGGCGGCTGTCCGAGGCCGCCCGGCTGGGCTTCACCCACGCCCTGGTGCCCTCCGACCCGGGCCGGATCCCCGACGGCATGCGGGTGCTGGAGGTTGCGGACATAGGGGACGCACTGCGCGTTCTGCCCCGGCGCGAGCGCAAGGACCGAACCCGCGCGGACGCCCCCGAGCAGGGGTGATTCAGGGGGCGAACGCGGTGGTGAGCGGGGCGATCCGGACCATGGGAGAAGCCGCGCTCCGGTGCCCGCCCAGGGGCGTACGCCGGGAGACCCCACAGGAGCCCGGGGACCGCCGGTAGACTTTGCCCTGGTCTCGCCCCTACGTGGCCTCGTACACCGGCGCGGAGGGGCGACTCGCGGCACCGATTCAGACCTTGTGACGGAGGAGTGCAGTGGCAGCAGGCGACCGGGCGACGACTCCCGGCAAAGCCGACAGTCTGATGCGTGCCACTCTGAGCGCCGTCGCGCCGGGCACGGCGCTGCGCGACGGCCTTGAGCGCATCCTCCGTGGAAACACGGGCGGGCTCATTGTGCTCGGCACCGACAAGACCGTGGAGTCGCTGTGTACCGGCGGCTTCGTCATCGACGTCGAGTTCACCGCCACCCGGCTGCGCGAACTGTGCAAGCTGGACGGGGCGCTGGTGCTCGACAAGGACATCAGCAAGATCGTGCGGGCGGGGGTGCAGCTCGTCCCGGACGCGGCGATCGCCACCGAGGAGACCGGCACCCGGCACCGCACCGCACAGCGCGTCTCCATCCAGACCGGGTTCCCGGTCGTGTCCGTCAGCCAGTCCATGCGGCTGATCGCGCTGTACGTGGGCGGGCAGCGGCGGGTCCTGGAGGATTCGGCGGCCATCCTGTCCCGCGCCAACCAGGCGCTGGCCACGCTGGAGCGGTACAAGCTGCGGCTGGACGAGGTCGCGGGCACGCTCTCCGCGCTGGAGATCGAGGACCTGGTCACCGTCCGGGACGTCAGCGCGGTCGCGCAGCGGCTGGAGATGGTGCGGCGCATCGCCACCGAGATCGCCGAGTACGTGGTGGAGCTGGGCACGGACGGACGGCTGCTGTCGCTCCAGCTGGACGAGCTGATCGCGGGCGTGGAGCCGGAGCGGGAGCTGGTCGTACGGGACTATGTGCCCGAGCCGACCGCCAAGCGCACCCGCACCGTCGCCGACGCGCTCGCCGAGCTGGACCGGCTCACCCACACCGAGCTGCTCGAACTTCCCATCGTGGCCCGCGCCCTGGGGTACACGGGCTCCCCCGAGACCCTGGACTCGGCGGTCTCCCCGCGCGGGTTCCGGCTGCTGGCCAAGGTGCCGAGGCTGCCGGGGGCGATCATCGAGCGGCTGGTGGAGCACTTCGGCGGGCTGCAGAAGCTGCTGGCCGCGAGTGTGGACGATCTGCAGATGGTCGACGGCGTGGGCGAGGCCCGGGCCCGCTCGGTCCGCGAGGGCCTGTCGCGGCTGGCGGAGTCGTCCATTCTGGAGCGGTACGTCTAGCGAATCCCGAGGTACGTCCTACGACACGGCGGAGGGGGGGGGGGGGGGGGGAGCAGGCTGGGTCCTTCCCCAGTGGGGGTGGGTGTGGGACTGGGCGGGGACTTGGGGGGGGGGAAAAAACAAGTATGTATACTGCGAGGGCGC
>NZ_JBVIVI010000020.1:0-70521 GCF_055595765.1 Streptomyces sp. NPDC040405 | reverse complement strand
TTTTTCGTCGTCTTCCCCTCCCCTCCCCTACCCTTTCCCCCCACCCCCCCCCCCCCCCCCCCCCCCCCCCCCTCCCCCCCCCCCCCCCCCCCCCCCCCCCCCCCCCCCCCTCCGCCGTGGTCGGTCCTTGGCGCCGCGGTCAGTCCTTGGCGAGGACGAACGACACCTTGGCCGCGCCCAGGCCGTCCAGCTTCGCCTCGACCAGATAGGTGCCCGCGGCGGCGGTCTTGGCGCCCTTCGGGGTCGCGCAGTGGGCGGCGGTGCGCTTGCGGTCCCATTCCACGGTGCGCTTGGTCTCACCGGAGGCGGGCACCTCGATCAGGGCGGTGGCGCTGCCCTCGGGGCAGTCGTCCGAGGCCCAGACGTGCGCGTTGTCCGCGTCCGTGATGGTGAGGGAGGCGGCCGCCCGGCCGAAGTCCACCGCGCAGGAGCTGTTCGAGGAGTTCTTCACGGTGATTTCGAACGTGGGCTTCTCATCCGGCTCGTAGGTGTTCTTCACCTTCGCGTCCTTGACGCTGTGCACCGTCAGCTCGATATCGCCGCGCTTGCACTCCGGCAGGCTCGACCCGACGGGCAGCCCCCGGCCGTCCCCGTCGCCGAGTCCGTCGCCGGTTCCGCCGGTGGCCCCGGAGCCGCCCGAGGTGCCGTCGCCCGCCGCGCCGCCGGACCCGGTGCCCGTACCGCCGTCGCCGCCGTCATCGGAGCCGGAGCCCGAACCGGGGCTCGAACCGGGGCCCGTGCCGCCGGTGTCCGACTCGTCGCGCCCGCCCGGCCGTTCGCTGTTCACGGGCCCGGAGGAGGTAGGTCCCGGGGTGATCGTGCCCGCGGGTCCGCCGCCGCCCGGCCCCTTGCCCTCGTCGCTTCCGCCACCGCCCGAACCACCCCAGCCGAAGGCCCAGATGACGAGCAGCGCGATGAGGGCGAGCAGGGCCAGCGCAACAGCCCTCCGCCGCCAGTAGATGGAGGAGGGAAGCGGCCCGATCGGATTGCGCAGAGATCCCACGCGGAAACTCTACGAGAGATCGACGCCCGCACCCGCCAATAACCGCCGCCGGACTCCCTACTTTTCTCATCATCCGACCGGATCGGCCACCTGGGCGACAACGGCCCGGGCGGTTCCCGGCCGCCCGCCGCGCAACCTCACCTGAATTGCGCCGTTTCGCTCGGATCTGCCCCAGCTCGACCCGAACGCCCGCGCCCTCGGCCCCCATCGGGCGTCCCGTCGTGCCAGGATCGGATGTGATGACTGCCATTTCCGCCGCCCCGGCCGCCGCAACCCCGACCCCCGACGGTGCCGAGCTTCACCGGCCCGTCATCGACTGGTTCGACGCCCACGCCCGCGACCTCCCCTGGCGCCGCCCGGAGGCGGGGGCGTGGGGTGTGATGGTCAGCGAGTTCATGCTCCAGCAGACGCCGGTGAGCCGCGTGCTGCCGGTGTACGAGCAGTGGCTCGCCCGCTGGCCGCGCCCCGCCGACCTGGCCGCCGAGCCACCCGGTGAGGCGGTCCGCGCCTGGGGCCGCCTCGGCTATCCGCGCCGCGCGCTGCGGCTGCACGGCGCGGCGGCGGCCATAAGGGAGCGGCACGGCGGTGACGTCCCCGGGGACCACGCGCAGCTGCTCGCGCTGCCGGGGGTCGGCGAGTACACGGCGGCCGCCGTGGCCTCGTTCGCGTACGGACAGCGCCACCCGGTGCTGGACACCAACGTCCGCCGGGTGTTCGCACGGGCGATCGGCGGCGTCCAGTACCCGCCGAACGCCACCACCGCCGCCGAGCGCAAGCTCGCCCGCGCCCTGCTGCCGGAGGAGGAGCGGACGGCGGCGCGCTGGGCCGCGGCCACGATGGAGCTGGGCGCGTTGGTGTGCACGGCGCGCACGCCCGACTGCGCGCGCTGCCCCATCGCGGCTTCCTGCGCCTGGCGCGGGGCCGGTTCGCCGGAGCACGACGGCCCACCGCGCCGCACCCAGACGTACGCCGGGACGGACCGTCAGGTGCGCGGCAAGCTGCTGGCGGTGTTGCGGGAGGCCGTCGCGCCGGTGCCGCAGGCGACGCTGGACCGGGTGTGGAACGAGCCGGTCCAGCGGGCCCGGGCGCTCGACGGGCTGGTCTCCGACGGCCTCGTCGAACCGCTCGCGGGCGGCCTCTACCGGCTGCCGCTGACCTGATCCCAAAACCCCTGTCACCCGCCCCGGTTCACGGCCTCACCAGGACTTCTGTGACAGAGCTGTGACAGTCCCAGGACCCGGTTCCGACACTCCGTCGAACCGGGTTCCGCTGTTACACAACCTATGGGTAGCTGTGCGTTTGCCGAGGTGCTGATGCACATGGCGCCGCAACAGCGCCTCCGTAGCGTCCTTCCCGTGCCGGACGACAGCCGGCACCCAACGGCGGGGAAGACAGCGGAAATGGGGGCTGCACCATGAGCAGCAATGTTCTGGATTTCGAGGAGTACGTGCGCAACCGGCAGGACGCGCTGCTGCGCAGCGCCCGTCGGCTGGTTCCGGACCCGATCGAGGCACAGGACCTCCTCCAGACCGCGCTCGTGCGCACCTACGGCCGCTGGGACGGGATAGCCGACAAGTCCCTCGCCGACGCCTACCTCCGCCGCGTCATGATCAACACCCGTACCGAGTGGTGGCGCGCCCGCAAGCTGGACGAGGTGCCCACCGAGCAGCTGCCGGAGTCCAGCGTCGACGACGGCACCGAGCAGCACGCCGACCGGGCCCTGCTGATGGACATCCTCGGAGTGCTGGCTCCCAAGCAGCGCAGTGTCGTGGTGCTGCGACACTGGGAGCAGATGACGACGGAGGAGACGGCGGAGGCGCTCGGTATGTCGACCGGCACGGTCAAGAGCACGCTGCACCGGGCGCTCGCGCGGCTGCGGCAGGAGCTGGAGAGCCGCGAGCTGGATGCCCGCGCGCTCGGCCGCGAGCCGGCGGGCAAGCCCGCCGCCGCGAAGCCGCTCCGGGCGGGGAACCAGGTCCGGCGTGACCGCCAGGAGCGGGGGCAGGAACGGTGCGCGGCCTGATCAAGGCCCCTCCTGGCAGGACCGCCATGATCAGCGGCGGCGCGGTCGTGGGCCTCGCGGCCGCCGGGGGCTGGATGCTGGCCGGATGCGCCGGTGGCAGCCAGGGCGTACGTACGGAGGGCCCGGCGCGCACCCAGTGGACGGCGCCCTCGGCGCAGGACAAGGGCTCTTACGCGGGCGGCTCGACGACCAAGCCCCCCGCGGTGCAGAAGGCCGACGCGGTGCGGCTGATCAAGGAGGACCCGAAGGTCGGCCGGGACCTGAAGTCGCATCTCCAGCCGTGCACGGAGAAGGCGGGCAAGGAAAAGCCGGTCAAGGGCTATCCCGTGGAGGTGGCCCGGGGGAAACTGACCGGACCCGCTGCGTCCGATCTCGTCATCAACGTCACGACCTGCGACGATGGCTTCGGCATCGGCTCGTATGTGTACCGCAAGGTGGGGCAGCGGTACGAGAACGTCTTCCGCGACGAGCAGCCGCCGGTCTACGCCGACGTCGTCAAGGGCGATCTGAGCGTCACCAAGCTCAGTTACGCCTCGGGGGACACCGTCTGCTGTCCCTCGCGCGAAGATGTGATCACCTACCGTTGGGCGGCGAGCAGGCAGGCGTTCCTGGTGACCCGGCACAAGCACACGGACTACAGCAAGGGCAGCCCCACGGACGAGCCCGCTCCCAGCGCCTCCGCGACGGACGGCGGCGGCGAGGACGACGGAACGGAAGGCTGAACCGAGGCTGTGGCCGAAACCCATGTGCTCTTCGTCGAGGACGACGACGTCATCCGCGAGGCCACCCAGCTCGCTCTGGAGCGCGACGGCTTCCTGGTGACCGCCGCGCCCGACGGGCTGACCGGGCTGGAGCGGTTCCGGGCCTCCCGGCCCGACATCGCCCTGCTCGACGTGATGGTGCCGGGCCTGGACGGGGTCAGCCTGTGCCGCCGGATCCGCGACGAGTCCACCGTGCCCGTGATCATGCTGTCGGCCCGCGCCGACTCGATCGACGTGGTGCTGGGCCTGGAGGCCGGGGCCGACGACTACGTCACCAAGCCCTTCGACGGCGCCGTGTTGGTCGCCCGCATCCGGGCCGTGCTGCGCCGCTTCGGCCACGCCAGCGGCCCCGGCGGCCGCGGCGGCGAGCAGGCGGGGCCCGAGGAGCCCGAGGGCGGAGTGCTGCGCTTCGGCGATCTGGAGGTGGACCCGGAGGGCATGGAGGTCCGCAAGGGCGGTGAGCCGGTCGCGCTGACGCCGACCGAGATGCGGCTGCTGCTGGAGTTCTCGACCGCGCCCGGCACCGTGCTCTCCCGCGACCGGCTGCTGGAGCGGGTGTGGGAGTACGGCTGGGGCGGGGACACCCGGGTCGTGGACGTCCACGTCCAGCGGCTGCGCGGCAAGATAGGCCAGGACCGCATCGAGACGGTCCGCGGCTTCGGCTACAAGCTCAGGGGCTGAAGCAGGACCATGGTGAGACTCGCGCTCCGCTCCGGACTGCGCTGGAAGGTCAGCCTGGCGATCGCCGCGGTGAGCGCGCTGGTCGCGGTCGCGCTGAGCCTCGTCGTCCACAACGCGGCCCGGGTCTCGATGCTCGACAACAGCCGCACGGTGATGGACGAGCGGGTCAAGGTCGCCCAGAAGTGGTACGAGGAGTCCCGGGTGCTGGGCTTCGGCGCCAAGCTGGACGACCCGCGGCTGCCCGAGGACCTGCGGAAGTTCGCGGCGCGCGGGCAGCGCGCCACCTTCCTCGAGGACTCCGGCACCGGCAGCCCCGAGGTGTGGGCGTCGGTGCCGCTGCGCGACGGCAAGGTGCTCTCCGTCCACACCCGCTTCCAGGACCGCTTCGCCGTGCTGGACGATCTGGACCGGGTGCTGATCCTCGGCTCGGTCTCCGTGGTGCTGGGCGGGATCGCGCTCGGCGTGCTCATCGGCGACCAGCTCTCGCGGCGGCTGCGCAAGGCCGCCACCGCGGCCCGCAAGCTCGCCGAGGGCGACTCCGAGGTGCGGGTACGGGACGCCATCGGCGGCCGGGTGCGCGACGAGACCGACGACCTGGCGCGCGCCGTCGACGGCATGGCCGAGGCGCTGCAGGAGCGGCTGGAGGCGGAGCGGCGGGTCACCGCCGACATCGCGCACGAGCTGCGCACCCCGGTCACCGGGCTGCTCACCGCCGCCGAGCTGCTGCCCCCTGGCCGCCCCACCGAGCTGGTACGGGACCGGGCGCAGGCGATGCGCACGCTGGTGGAGGACGTGCTGGAGGTGGCCCGGCTGGACGGCTTCGCCGAGCGGGCCGAGCTGCAGGAGATCGACCTCGCCGAGTTCATCACCCGCCGGGTGCGCGTGGTCGCCCCGGACGCCGTGGTCACGGTGGCCCGGGACGCCCATGTCTCCACCGACCCGCGCAGGCTGGAGCGCATACTCGGCAATCTGCTGGCCAACGCCGCCCGGCACGCCAAGCCGCCGTTCGAGATCACCGTGGAGGGCCGGGTGCTGCGGGTCCGCGACCACGGGCCCGGCTTCCCGGAGTCGCTGCTGAAGGACGGGCCGAGCCGGTTCCGCACCGGCAGCAAGGACCGGGCGGGCAAGGGCCATGGACTGGGCCTGACCATCGCCGCGGGCCAGGCCCGGGTCCTGGGCGCGCGGCTGACGTTCCGTAACGCGGATCCGGCGGTGGAGGGCGAGGACGGCGCGGTGGCGGTGCTCTGGCTGCCGGAGTCGGCGCCCACCAACACCGGCAGCTTCCCCGTCATCGACGTCCCGGACTAGCCGTCGAGGCCATGGACTAGCCGGTGCAGCCGTCCCACGGCTGGTCGAAGTCCATCTCGGCGCGGGGCTGGGTGAACGAGAACCAGTTGCCGGAGTCGTCGCGGAGCAGCGCCTCCGTGCCGTACGGCCGCTCCTGCGGCTCCTGGAGGAACTCCACGCCCTTCGCCTTGAGCGCCGCGTAGTCCCCGTGGACGTCGTCGGTGGTCAGCACCCCGGCGCCGAGCACGCCCTTGGCGACCAGCCTCTTGATCGCCTCGGCCGACTCCGGGTCGAGGCCCGGGACGCCCGGCACCATCAGGGTGAGCTGCACATCCGGCTGGTCCTTGGCGCCGACGGTGAGCCAGCGCATGCCGCCGTCCCCGCCGATGCGCATGTCGGTCCTGACCTCGAAGCCCAGCTTCTCGGTATAGAACTCCTTCGCCCGGTCCTGGTCGAGGACCCAGATGGTGACGATGGACATTCCTTTGATCATTGCCGCCTCCGCAGATACCGGGGGATACCGGGATGGATGGAACGCTTTCGCGTCATCGCCACGGTAGGCAGCGCGGGGGCGGCCGCGCTTCTCAAGAGTTGCGGTCCTCGGCCCCGGCCTCGCTCCCGGCCCCACTCCCGGCCCCGTCCGCGGCGTCGATCCCGCCGTACCAGAGCATCGCGTAGCACCCCGGTATGAGCGCCGCGCCGCGGCCGACGTGCCGGTCCCGGTAGGCGCTGGGGGTGAGCCCGGTCTGCTTCTTGAAGCTGGTCGAGAAGGTGCCCAGGCTGCTGAATCCGACCAGCGTGCAGATCTCCGTGACCGACAGATTGGCCGAGCGCAGCAGCTCCTCGGCCCGCTCGATCCGGCGGCGGCTCAGATACTGGCCGGGGGTCGAGCCGTAGACCGCCTTGAAGGCGCGGATGAAGTGGTAGCGCGAATACCCGGCGTACGCGGCGACCGCGTCCAGGTCGAGCGGCTCGGCCCAGTCGCGGTCCATCGCGTCCTTGGCGAGGCGCAGGCGGCGCAGATGCGCCAGCCGTGCCTCGCCCGGCGTGGTCACCATGGCTCTGATGGTGGCACGCCCCACCGACAAGGGCCGACGGCCCCGCACGCCGGACGGCCCCGGCGGTGTGCCGGGGCCGTCCGATGCGGTGCGTCGTCAGGAGGCGCGTGGTCCCGTCGCTCAGACGGGTTCGGCGACCGGCTTCGCGTCGGCCGGGCTGTCGCCGCCGTCGGCGGGCTTGGCGGCACTGCGCAGCGGGACCTCCTTGATGAACCAGGCGGCGATGAAGCCGACGACGCTGATCACCGCGCCCCACAGGAACACCTGGTGCGCGCCGCTGGCCACGGCGTGGAGGTAGGCGTCCTTGATGGCCGGGGGCAGCTTCGCGATGCTGCCCGGGTCGAGCTGGGCGCTGCCGGAGGTGGCGGCCGCCGCCTTCCCGCCGCCCCGCTCGGCCATGGTGTCGTTCACCTGGTTGGTGAACAGGGCGCCGAGGATCGCGACGCCGAAGGAGCCGCCGAGGGTGCGGAAGAGGGTGGCGGAGGAGCTGCCGACGCCCATGTCCTTCATCTCGACGCTGTTCTGCGCGATCAGCATGGTCGTCTGCATGAGGAAGCCCATGCCCGCGCCGAGCACCGTCATGTAGATGCCGGAGGTGAGGCGGGTGGTCTCGGTGTCCATCTGCGCCAGCAGGAACATGCCCGCGGTGATCAGGAAGCCGCCCATGACCGGGAAGATCTTGTACTTGCCGGTCTGGGTGGTGACCCGGCCCGCGATCAGCGAGACGGCCATCATGCCGAGCAGCATCGGGAGCAGCAGCAGCCCGGAGTTGGTGGCGCTGGCGCCCTGGACGGTCTGCTGGAAGAGCGGCAGGAAGGTCATCGAGCCGAACATCACGAAACCGGTGAGGAAGCCGATGACGGTGACCAGCGAGAAGTTGCCGATCCGGAAGATGTGCAGCGGCAGTACGGGCTCGGCGACCCGCTTCTCGACGAACAGGAACGCGGCGAGCGCGGCCACACCGAGCACCCCGAGTCCGATGATCTCGACCGAGTCCCAGGCGTACTCGTTGCCGCCCCAGGTGGTGAGCAGCACGAGCGCGGTGATGCCCACGGTCAGCAGGGCCGCGCCGGTGTAGTCGATCCGCCCCTCGAAGCGCTTCTTGGGCAGGTGGAGCACCGCGCTGATCGCGAACAGGGCGATCGCGCCGAGCGGGATGTTGATGTAGAAGATCCAGCGCCAGCCGAGGTGGTCGGTGAGGGTGCCGCCGACCAGCGGGCCACCGATCATGGCCACGGCCATCACACCGGCCATCATGCCCTGGTAGCGGCCACGCTCACGCGGCGGCACCAGATCACCGATGATCGCCATCACGCCGACCATCAGACCGCCCGCGCCCAGGCCCTGGATGGCCCGGAAGCCGATCAGCTGACCCATCGTCTGGGCCATGCCGGACAGGGCCGAGCCGACGAGGAAGAGGGCGATGGAGGAGAGGAAGATGCCCTTGCGGCCGTACATGTCGCCGAGCTTGCCCCAGATGGGGGTCGAGGCGGCGGTCGCCAGGGTGTACGCGGTCACCACCCAGGAGAGGTGGTCGAGCCCGCCCAGTTCACCGACGATGGTCGGCATCGCGGTGCCGACGATCATGTTGTCGAGCATCGCGAGCAGCATCGCGATCATGAGAGCCAGGATCACCACGCCGGTGCTGTGGGTCTTCGGCTCCTTGCCCGGCTTGCCCGGGGCGGCCTGAGCGGTGCCCTGTGCGGGCAGGGAAGCGGGTGGCGCTTCACCTTCTGATTTCTTCTGGGACATGATCTCCACTCCCCCTGGTTACGACGAGCTCCGGTGACGCGCCACTTACTTGCCGCCCGGCTAGTTGAGTACAGTAGGAAAGGTAAGACGTCTACTAGCCGGGCGTCAAGTAAGTTATGTTCGGCCTGCTCAGAGGGCTGGCCCCACCCCCACAGGAGAGCATCTTGGGCAGCACACCGCGCCGGGGCGACACCCGTCAGCGCATCCAGGACGTGGCCCTGGATCTCTTCTCCCAGCGCGGATACGAGAAGACATCGCTGCGCGAGATCGCCGAACAGCTCGATGTCACCAAGGCCGCGCTCTACTACCACTTCAAGACCAAAGAGGACATCGTCCTCAGCCTCTTCCAGGACCTGAGCAAGCCCCTCGACGAGCTGATCGCCTGGGGCGAGCGGCAGCCCCGCACGCTGGAGACCAAGCGCGAGCTGCTGCGCCGCTACAGCGCGGCCCTGGCCGACGTCGAACCGCTGCTGCGCTTCATGCAGGAGAACCAGGCGACGGTGCGCGAGCTGAGCATCGGCCAGATCTTCAAGGACCGGATACTCGCCATGTCCGCCCTCATCCGCGACCCGAACGCCAGCATCACCGACCAGGTCCGCTGCACCACCGCGCTCTTCAGCATGCACGCGGGGCTCTTCGCGATGCAGACGATCGAGGGCGACCCCGAGGAGAAGCGGCAAGCCGTCCTCGAAGTCGCCCTCGATCTTCTGACCCAGGCGCACGCGCCAGCGGAGCGCCTGGGCGACCGGTAACGCCCGAGGGAGAGTGGGCGGACCGGTCAGATCTTGACGCCGTGGGCCCGCAGGAAGGTCAGCGGCCCCACGGCCGAGCCGTAGTTCGGGGTCGTACGGATCTCGAAGTGCAGATGCGGGCCGGTCGTGTTGCCGGTGTTGCCGGACAGGCCGATCCGCTGGCCGGTGGTCACGCTCTGGCCTATTCGCACGTCGATCCGGGAGAGGTGCGCGTACTGCGAGTACGTCTTGTCGTCGTGCTTGATCACGATGGCGTTGCCGTACGCGGGGCCGTCGCCGCCGCCGTTCGGGCCCGCCTTGACGACGACACCGGTGTGCGCGGCCCGCACCGGGGTGCCGGAGGGCACCACGAAGTCCTGGCCGCTGTGGTTGTGCGACCACAGGTTGCCCGCCAGACCGAAGGCGGCGCCCAGGACGTACTTGGCGACCGGGGTCTCCCACGTGTCGGCCTTCTTGGCCTCGGCGCGGGCCTTCGCCGGGCTGCCGGTGGCCGCGGCGTCCGCCGCGAACGTCACACCGGCGCCGAGCACGAGCGAGGCACCCACGCCCACGGCGATCACGGCGGCGCGGGCCCGCGCGAGGGACGGATGCGAATGCGGATAACGACGGGTGGTGGCGCGCGGGGCCATAGGGGACTACCTCCGGGAATGCAGGAAGACGACGCCCCTTGGTATCCCGTTCGCGCGATATGGCCAAGATGCCCCGCTACTAAGCGGTTACGTACTTCAGGCCCCTCCGGTGTCGTTTTCGGCGCGGAATTCCAACCCCTCTGACCTGCCCATACGCCCGATAACCGGCCAATTCCTAATTTCCGTAGTAGGTCAGGGACACCCTGTGCCGCATATCACCCCGCCCCCGTTTCGCAGGGACTTTCGGGTGTCCGTTTCGGGACCAAAGTCCCCACCCCGCCGCTATGCTGTCCGGCCAGGAGCCACCACTACCGGGGGGAATCGGACGTGGATCCCGCAGTCATCGGCGCGCGCCTGGCGTCCAGCGCCGTCGCGCCGCTCGTAAAGAAGCTGTTCGTGCGGGAGGGGCCGGGCGCGGGGCTGACGGACCAGCCGGTCCGTATCGCGTCCCTCGTCTCCTTCCGGGGCGAGAAGCGCGCGCTCGACCTGAACGACCTGCACAAGCTGGCCGCCCGGCTCGTCGCCCACGCCACCCAGCACGCCGGTCCCGGCGAGCGGCCGTGCCCCGCCGACGAGGACGAAGTGGTCGCCATGCATCTGGCGACGACCCTGCACGCGCTGGGCGACCTCGACATGGACGACGTCCAGGCGGTGCGCCTCGGCCACCGGGCCCTCGCCACCCGGCTCATCGCCACCGCCCTCGACCAGGGCAGCGCCTTTTCACTCAGCCAGGCCGGAACCGTGCTCTACCAGCGCCTCCTGGACACCGCCTGCCTGCACATCCTGCACTTCTTCACCCAGCGCTCGACCTTCGTCGCCCGCACCCTGGTCGAGCAGAGCGGGCAGCTCGGCGAGCTGATCACGAAGATCGACATCCTGATCGAGCGGCTTCCGTCCCAGTCCGCGCAGGACGCCGCGTTCGAGCGCCGGTACGCCGACTACACGGCTCTGAAGCACGGCACGCTGACCATCGTCGGCATCGACCTCAGCCACTCCGAGGCCACCTGGCCGCTGGACGCCGCGTACCTCAGCCTGGAGGCCATCTCCCAGGACGAGCAGCCGCCCCCCGGCCTCGACGGCGCAGCGCTCACCGCCCTCCCCGCCGACCGGGCGCTCTCCGGCCACGAGCGGGTCCTGCTGCGCGGGGTCGCGGGCTCCGGCAAGACCACCCTCGTGCAGTGGCTCGCCGTCTCCGCCGCCCGGCAGGAGACGCCGCGCGGGCTGGAGCAGCTGATCGGCCGCGTCCCCTTCGTCCTCCCCCTGCGCACCATCGCCCGCCAGGACGCCCTGCCCTCCCCCGCCCGCTTCCTCGCCTCCGTCCACAGCCCGCTGGACGGCGCCCAGCCGACCGGCTGGGCCGACCGCGTCCTCAGCGCCGGGCGCGGACTGCTGCTGATCGACGGCATCGACGAGATCCCCGAACGCGACCGGGAGCGCACCCGCGCCTGGCTGGCCGACCTGCTGATCGCCTATCCCGGCAACCTGTGGCTCGTCACCTCCCGCCCCTCCGCCGTCGCCGACGACTGGCTGGCCGCCCAGGACTTCAGCGAGTTCGCGCTGTCCCCCATGAGCCGCGACGACATGGCCGCCTTCATCGACCGCTGGCACGAAGCGGCACGCCAGACCTGCCGTACGGACGACGAGCGCACCGCCCTCGACGCGTACCGGACCGCCCTCCAAAGGGCCGTCCGCACCAAGCAGGACCTCAGCCGGCTCGCCACCAACCCCCTGATGTGCGGCCTCATCTGCGCCCTCCACCGCGCCCGCCGCGGCTATCTCCCGCCCGGCCGCAAGGCCCTGTACGACGCGGCGCTCTCCATGCTCCTCACCCGCCGCGACACCGAACGCCACATCTACGCCCCCGGCGACGTCCAGTTGGAGGAGGAGCCGCAGATCCAGCTTCTCCAGCGGCTCGCCTACTACCTGATCCGCAACGGCGAGGCCGAACTCGACCGCGACCGGGCCGAGGCCATCGTCGCCGAGGCCCTGCCGTCCGTCCCGTCCGCCCAGCCCCTCGGCGACGCCCCGCGCATCCTGAACCACCTGCTGCTGCGCAGCGGGCTCCTGCGGGAGCCGTCGGTGGGCACCGTGGAGTTCGTCCACCGCACCTTCCAGGACTACCTGGGCGCGAAGGCTGCCGTGGAGGCATGGGACGTGGGGCTGCTGGTCAGCCATGCCGACGACACCCAGTGGGAAGACGTCTTCCGCATGTCGGTCGCCCATGCCCGGCCGCGCGAGCGCGTCGAACTGCTCACCAAGCTCATGGAGCGCGGCAGCGCGCACCCGGCGGTACGGGCCCGGCTCCACCTCCTCGCGATGGCCTGCCTGGAGCATGCGACCGACCTCGACCCGCAGGTGCGCGAGCAGGTGAAGCGACGCGCCGACGAGCTCATCCCGCCCAGAAATTCGAGCGCCGCCCGCGACCTCGCCAACGTGGGCCCGCTGGTGCTCCCCCTGCTGCCGGGGCCGGAAGGGCTCTCCGACGCCGAGGCGGAAGCCTGTGTGATCACGGCGTCGGTCGTCGGCACGGATGCCGCGATCCCGTACCTCCGCCAGTTCTGCACGCATCCCTCTCTCCCCGTCCGTGCCCAACTCGCCGCCAGCTGGCAGCGATTCGACACCGAGCGCTACTTCACCGAGGTGATCTCCCGCCTCTCCCCGGACGGTCTGTACTTCGTCGCCGAGTCGGCCGAGCACCTGCGCATGCTCCAGGACACCGGCCCCCGCCCGATGCTGCTCCTGCGCGGGGACTTCACGGAAGCCGAGCTGCGCGCCGCCCTCGGCCCCCGGCACCTCACCCATCTGCGGCTGGACGACAACGTCGCGCTGGCCGACCTCGGTTGCCTCCGGCACCTGTCGCGGCTGCGCGTGCTCACCCTGACGCGATGCCCCCACATCAGCGACCTGCGCCCGCTGGCGGACCTGGCGCTGACCACGCTGGATATCGCCTCGCGCCAGAACCACTTGTTCTTCGACAACCTCGAACGGCTCACCACCCTGGACCATCTGAGGATCAGGGACCTCGACCGGGAGATCCCGCCCGCGGGCTACCGGCTGCCCCAGCTCACCCGGCTCACCGTCATCTCGCACCGGCGGGACGTGCCCCTGGACTACATCGCCGATTGCTTCCCCGGCATACGCCAACTCCGCATCGAGGCCCAGAAGCCCGACGCCCGCCCCGTCGACCTGGCCCCCCTGCGCGCCCTGCGCCACCTGGAGAGCGTCACCCTCCGAGCCGTACACCCCCTCCGCGACGACGACCTGCCCGGCGTCACGATCCAGCCCCTCCCCCTCCCCCGCCGCCGCGCCGGCATCCCCGCCGAACCGGCCGAGCCCCCGAAAAGCGGATGAAGGCCGGGAAGGGCACCCACTACCGTCCCGGCCATGACGGACGACGACTGGCTGCGGCACAACCGCGCGAACTGGGACGACCGGGTCCGGGTCCACGCCGACAGCGACTTCTACGACCTGCCGGGGTTCCGCGACGGTGCCTGCACCCTGCGCGGCTTCGAGCGGGAGGAGCTCGGGGACACCGGGCTCGGCGCGCTGTACCTCTCGGAGTTCCATCCGCTCACCGAGGCACTGGGGGACGACGGGAAGAGCGTCGAGGTGGACTACTTCGACGACCGGGGCGCGACGTGGGACGAGCCGCACACGTACACCGACGGGCCGCCGCTCGCCCACACCGTCTCCGTGCAGTGGCAGCACCCCCTGGAGGCGGCATGGTGACCCTGCGGGTGCTCGCGGCGGACGACTGGCCGGTGTGGCGGGAGGTGCGGCTCGCCGCGTTGGCCGAGGCGCCGCACGCGTTCACGTCCACGCTCGCGGACTGGCACCGGGGCGGGGAGGAGCGGTGGCGGGACCGCCTGGCGATGCCGGGGGCGTTTCACGTCGTCGCCCTCCGGGACGGCCGGTCCGTCGGGGTGGCGGGCGGGGTGCCCGGGGCGGGTGGGGTCCGGGAGTTGCGGTCGGTGTGGGTCGGGCCCGCGGCGCGCGGCCGCGGGGTCGGGGACCGGCTGATCGGGGCGGTCGAGGGGTGGGCGCGGCGTTCGGGCGGTACGACGCTGACCCTCCGCGTACTCCCGGGCAACGACGCCGCCATCGCCCTCTACCGGCGCAACGGGTTCGTGGACCTGTCGCCCGACGACGTGACCGGGCAGCGGGTGATGGTCAAGGCGCTTCACCGGGCTGGGGGCGGACCGTGAGGATCTGCTGTGCGTGTCCCACCGGGCCGTCGAGGTCGTGCAGGACGGTGCTGGTGATGCCCTGGCCGGTCGGGCCGAAGGCGACGCTGGTGTCCAGTCCGGTCCAGCGGCCTTCGGGCTGCCGGTGGAGGTGGATGGTCAGGTCGACGTTGGGGAACATCCAGTCGGCGGGCGGCTGACGGACGGCGATGCCGTTGGCGGTGTCGACGAGGGCGACGTACGACGCCAGCGGGCTCGCGGTCTCTCCGGCGACGAGGGCCACCTCGGTGGAGAGCCAGACGGTCGCGCGGCCAGGCCGCGGCGGGGCGAGCGGCCGGGTGTCCAGGGTGGCGATGTACCCGCCGGGCCAGACGGTGGACATGTCCCAGGGCGCGAGCGCGTCGGGCGGGGTGAGGCGGTCGGCGCCGCCGCCCGCGACGGCGCCGGTGTCCAGGGTGGTCAGCAGCCAGGCGCGGGCCCGGACCACCGCGCGGTCCCCTATGAGCACGGTGGCTTCGATGAGTTCGATGGTGCGGCCGGGCCGGATGGTCTCCACCCGGATCTCGCACTCCTCCAGGGCGAGGCGCCCGAGGATGTCGAAGCTGATGCGGCTCAGGACCACGCCGGTCCGGTCCGGACGCCCGGCCAGGTAGCGGTCGATGGCGTGGACGATCAGGCCGCCCAGCGGGCTGAAGTGCTGTTCGTCGACAGCCCACGCGCCACCGACGTGGCCGGTGGGCTTGTAGCGGTGTTCGTCGGTGCGCTCGAAGTAGCTGTCCAACGGGTTCCTCCTCGGCGGTCGTTGACGGATACAAACATAGGCCGGACGGCCACGGCACCGCCGCTAGGCTGCCAGCCGTTCCACCAGCAGGAACCCGCCGATGACGATCATCAGGGCACCGGAGATCCGGGTGACCGTCCGGGCCGCCGACGGACGGGTCTTCAGCACGGTGCGGGCCAGGACGCCGACGGCGAGGTAGACGGCGGCGCAGGCGACCATGTGGAGCGTGCCGAGGAGTCCCGTCTGCGCGGCGACCGGCCAGCCCGCCGCCGGGTTGATGAACTGCGGGAACAGCGAGAAGTACAGCAGCAGCGCCTTCGGGTTCAGGCCGCTGATCCCAATCCCCTTGAGCATGATCTGCAGGCGGGAGGAGCCCATGGCCGCCTCGGAGGCCGTCACCGTGGCGGGCTGCCGCAGCACGCCCCAGCCGAGCCACACCAGGTATCCGGCACCGGCGACGGTCAGCGCGGTGAGCAGGGTCGCCGAACTCGCCACGATCACCACCAGGCCCGCGACGGCGAGCAGGGTGTACCCCGCGTATCCGGCTATCAGCCCGGCGACCGCCGGGACCACCGACCGGTCCCGCAGGCCCGCCGCGATCGCGTAGGCCCAGTCCGCGCCGGGGGTGAACACCAGCAGGAGATCCACTGCCAGGAATGCCGCCAGCGTCGTCGTGTCCATGGTTCGTTCCCTCTCACGTGCTTCGTTGCGAGAGGAAGGTTAGGCCGGATCTGCCCGAAAGTGTTCCCTTCTTTATGCGGTGATCGCGCGCCGTGAGGGAGAATCTTCTCCATGGACGACATGGACCGGAAAATTCTTGCCGAGCTCCAGAAGGACGGGCGGCTGACCGTCACCGAACTCGCCGAGCGCGTGCGCCTCAGCCTCTCGCCCTGCCACCGGCGGCTGCGCGCGCTGGAGCGCTCCGGCGCGATCAGCGGCTACCGCGCGCACCTCGACCCGCACGCCCTCGGGCTGACCTTCGACGCCCTGGTCTTCATCACGATGCGCGACGCGTCCGGCGAGACCGTCGCCGACTTCGAGCAGGCCGTCGCCGACATCCCCAACGTCCTCCAGGCGCAGCGGCTGTTCGGCGACCCCGACTACCTGCTGCGCGTCGTCACCCGCGACCTGCCCGCCTTCCAGCAGCTGTACGACGAGCGGCTGGCGACGCTCCCCGGTGTGCAGCGGCTCAGCTCGACCCTGGTCATGAAGGCGGTCGTGGAGGACCGGGCACTCCCGTTGTCACCAGTCGGACTGTGACTGCTCCGGCACGCAGGCGTGGGTCTCCGTATTGGCGATGACGACGTCGAGCCGGTCGCGGGCGTCGGCCAGCTCGCCGATCTGGCGTTCGATGCGGTCGCGCTCGGCCAGCAGCAGGTCCCGCATCGCCGGGGTGGCCTTCCCCAGGTCGACGCACGGCATCAGCTGCACGATGGTCCGGCTCGACAGCCCCGCCGCGTACAGCTGCTGGATCAGGCGGACCCGGCCGACCGCGGCGTCGGCGTAGTGGCGCTGGCCGCTCGCGCTGCGCGCCGGGGTGAGCAGCCGCTGCTCCTCGTAGTAGCGCAGCGCCCGTACGCTCACACCTGCCCTGATGGCGAGTTCACCGATGCGCACCCGCGTCTCCTCCCTGCGTTATTTGCCCCTGACGTCAACGTCAGGTTTTAGCTTAGCCCGACGAGACTTCGTACCGCTTCGAGGAGCATTCACGTGCCTGCCAGCAGCGCCGCCGACCGCGCGGCTCAGACCCTGTCCCGCCCGTTCACCCTGGGCGGGCTCACCGTGCCCAACCGCGTCGCCATGGCGCCGATGACGCGCCAGTTCTCGCCCGGCGGTGTTCCCGGCGCCGATGTGGCGCGGTACTACGCGCGCCGCGCGGCCGGTGGGGTCGGGCTGGTGATCACCGAGGGGACGTTCGTCGGCAACCCGTCGGCGGGGATGAGCGACCGGGTCCCGCGGTTCTACGGGGACGACGCGCTGGCGGGCTGGGCCGACGTGGTGGCGGAGGTGCACCAGGCCGGCGGCCGGATCATGCCGCAGCTGTGGCACGTCGGGGTGACGCGCCCCGAGGGCACGGGGCATGTCCCCGAGGCCCCCGTGCTGAGCCCGTCGGGCATCGGCGTCGACGGCGCCCCGGCGCCCGGGCGGGCGATGACCCAGGACGACCTGGACGCGGTGATCGGCGCGTTCGCCGAGGCCGCCGCCGCGGCCGAGCGGACCGGCTTCGACGGCATCGAGCTGCACGGCGCCCACGGCTACCTGCTCGACCAGTTCCTGTGGGAGCGCACCAACCGCCGCACCGACGGCTACGGCGGCGACGCGGTGGCCCGTACCCGGTTCGCCGCCGAGGTCGTGGCGGCGTGCCGCGCGGCCGTCTCCGCGGACTTCCCGATCGTCTTCCGCACCTCGCAGTGGAAGCAGCACTTCTACGACGCCCGGCTCGCCGAGACCCCGCAGGAGCTGGAGGCGATCCTCACCCCGCTCGCAGCGGCCGGGGTGGACGCCTTCCACTCCTCCACCCGCCGCTACTGGACGCCGGAGTTCGAGGACTCCGACCTGAACCTGGCCGGCTGGACCAAGAAGCTCACCGGCAGGCCCACCATCAGCGTCGGTTCCGTCGGCCTGGACAAGCAGTTCGACCCGGCGGCCTTCCAGGCCGGGTTCACGACCGGCGTGGCAGGCATCGAGAAGCTGCTGGACCGGCTGGAGCGGGACGAGTTCGATCTCATCGCGATCGGCCGCGCCCTGATCGGCGACCCCGAGTGGGTCGAGAAGGTGCTCTCCGGCCGGGCCGACACGCTGATCCCCTTCGACTCCGGCCAGCTCGCCACCCTGCACTGACGGTCCCGCCGTCACCGATACAGCGGCGCGGCGATGCGGCGCGCGGCATTGTCGTGACCGGTTCGGCCCAATCGCGATGGCCCGCTTTCTCCCTCACTGCGACGATTGACCCGATTGGCGCCCCCTTGACGGCGTCCCGGATCAGGCAGGGAGAGCGGGTCATGTCGAAGCGGCTGCATGTGGGCAATCTGAGCTACCAGACCACGAAGGAGGATCTGGAGAAGCTGTTCGGGCAGTTCGGGCAGGTGATGGACGCGACCGTCATCACCGACCGGGACACCGGACGCTCGCGGGGGTTCGGGTTCGTGGAAATGGCGGACATGGACGCCGAGAAGGCCATGGCCCAGCTGGATGGCCAGGAGATGAACGGACGGTGCGTCACCGTCACCGAGGCGCGGGCCGTTTCGCGCGGCGGGCGGTGAGCGAGGGCACGGGGACGGCGAGCCGACGGCACGACAGAAACCGTCGCGTGAGCGTGCCGTTCGCCACGTATCGCCGCTAGGACTTGCGGGTGGAGCAGTGTGCCGTGGTGGTATGGGTCGATGCGATCCCCCACACGCATATCTTCACCCCGTCCCCACAATTCTCACAGCGGCCCGCACCCCGGCGGCTCGCACAGCGACGCGCAACCCGAGGGCTCGCACAGCGACGCACACCGCGAGCCGGAGAGCCCCGCGTACAGCAACCCGTACGAGGAACTCGCCGAGCTGGCCGATCCGTACGACCCGGACGACCCGCTCGGCCTCGGGCTCAAGCCGGATGACGACGACACCGCCGACCTCGGCGGCGCGGGCGGCACCGGCAAGAACGGCCCGAGCGGTGAGAACGGCGAGCCGTGGTCGCCGCCCGACCACGGCCGCTCCCGGCGCACCCGGCGGCGCGGCCGCGGGCGCTTCAAGGCGGTGCCGCTCACCGCGAAGCTGGTCATCGGCGTGCTGGTGCTCGCCGCGCTGGCGGTGCTGGCCGACCGGTGCGCCGTGATGTACGTGGAGCGCAAGGCGGAGGCCGCACTGCAGAAGAAGCTCAAGCTGGCCACGGCGCCCAACGTGACCATCCACGGCTTCCCGTTCCTCACCCAGGTGCTGGACAAGAAGCTGGAGGGGGTCGACGTGGCGGTGCCCGATGTGGCGGCCGACCGCGTCTCGCTCGCCAAGGTGAACGTCCAGGCCCAGGACATCCGGCTGAACGCCGATCTGCCCACGTCCATCAAGGGCGCCGTGGTGGATCGCATGAAGGGCGACGTGCTGCTGGCCTTCGGGGATCTCGACCGGGAACTGGGCGCCTCCCAGGTGCGCTTCCGGGCGTTCGGCCCCAACTCGGTGCGCGCGGACGGCAAGCTGCCGGTCGCCGGGCAGGAGGTGTCGCTGCACGCGATGGCCCACATACAGCGCCAGGGAGACCGGGGGATCTCCACCGAGGTGACGGGCATGCGGCTGGAGATTCCCGGGATCGCCACCTACCGGCCGGGCAAGAACGCCGGGCTGCGGCTGCATCCCAAGGCGGCCAAGCAGATCAGTGAGGACACCGCGAAGGCGAGGGCACTGCTGGAGGTGCCGTCGGTGGCGGAGCGACTGGGGATCGCTCCCGAACCGGCCGGCCGGGCGCGGAACGACGACCGGCAGCTGAACAAGATCACCGGGTCGCCGAAGTTCGTGCCCGCGCTGACGAAGGTCAACCTCGTCGACGTGACGAACGAGCACCCCGACCTGATCAAGAAGCTCGGCATCGACCCGACCGTGGCCGCCGCGCTGACCAAGTACAAGCTGCCGGAGCTGTCGGAGAAGCTGTCGCTCTCCTTCCAGCTGCCGGAGAAGGCCAAGGGCATCAAGATTCAGAACATCGGGGTGAAACCGGACGGAATCGTGGCCGATCTGACCGGTACCCAGATGGGCTTCGGCAAGCGGCCGTAAAACACCTCAGGTGCGAAGATGAGGATTCTCAAATAGCGCGGTAACCCGTCGAAGGGGCCGGTGGCAGCACGCCACCGGCCCCTTCGTCATGCCCGGGCGCCTGGACGCATGCGGGCGCGCGGCGGTTCCCGCGCTCTCCTGAGAAATCCGTCAGACGGTTCTGGGCTTACGCACAGCGGAGACCGAACTGGCTCACGGAAAGCGCTCCTAATGTTTTCCGTGTCGAAGCCGAACGGCCCAGAAAAAGGGCCGAACGGCGCAGACACAAGAATCCGAGAATTCCCGAGAGGAAAACATCATGAGCTTCAAGAAGATCGCCCCGGTCAAGCCCGCCCGCAAGCCCGAGCCGGGCAAGAAGAAGCACCCGAAGCCGGCCCCGAAGGCGCCGCAGAAGCGTCAGCCCCGTCGCCCCATCGGCGGCTGAACCACCCCCTGAAAGGCGGGCCCGTGGCAATCGCGCCACGGGCCCGCCTCGGCCGTTTCCGGACCCGGGAGACCCCAGTGACCACACCCCCGCCCCCACCCTCGTACGACGACCAGGCCACCATGCAGCTGCGCATGGTCGTGACCGACCCCGCCACCGGCCGCGGGCGGCACCGGCGCCCCGGGCGGCCCCGCCCGTACGGCCGCCACCAGCGGGCGGTGCAGCCGCTGCCCGAGGAGTATCTGTACGTCCCCGCGGCGGAGGACGGCGAGGAGGCGGAGCAGGCCGCTCCGCAGCTTCCGGCGCGGCTGGCATTCCGCCGGTTCTGGCCGCTCACCAGGGGCGACCGCCGCTGGATCGTGCTGATCTGCGTCTGTGTGATCGCCGCGGCGCTCGCCGAGACCGCCGCCATCCTGCTCTTCTCCGACCTCACCGACAACGCCCTGCGGCAGGGGTCGCTCAGCGCATTCTGGAGCCCCGCGGCGCAGTGGCTCGCGGTCGCCGTCCTCGGCGCGGGCGTCGGCTACGCCGGTAACTCGCTCGCCGTCTGGACCGCCGAACGCTTCGTGATGCGGCTGCGGGCCCGGGTCTTCGGGCACGTCCAGGACCTGCCGCCGCACTTCTTCGCCCGCCACCGCCAGGGCGATCTGCTGGAGCGGCTCACCGGGGACATCGACGCCATCGAGCAGATGGTGGTGTCCGGGGTGGTGGGCACCGTATCGGCGATCTTCAGCACCGTCTTCTTCTCGGTCGCCGCGTTCACCCTGCGCTGGGACCTGGCGCTGGCCACCTTCGTCCTCGCGCCGCTGTTCTGGCTGGCCGCGCGGCGCTTCTCCGGCCGTATCAAGACGGTCGCCCGGGAGGAGCGGGTCGCCGACGGCGCGATCACCTCGGTGGTCGAGGAGTCGCTGAGCAATGTCGTGCTCACCCAGGCGTACAACCGCAAGGCCGCCGAGGAGGACCGGCTGAGCCGGGAGGCGTGGGCGTGGATGCGGGCCTCGGTGTCGGGTGCGCGGATGAGCGAGCTGTACGAACAGCTGGTGGAGGTCATCGAGACGCTGTGCGTGCTCGCCGTCATCGGGCTCGGCGCCTGGGAGATCTCCCAGGACCGGATGACGATCGGCCAGCTGCTCGCCTTCGCCGCCTTCCTCGGCTACCTCTACCCGCCGATCCGCAACCTCGGCCAGCTGGGCCTGACCCTCACCGCCGCGACCGCGGGCGCCGAACGGCTGCTGGAGGTCCTCGACGCCGAACCGGCCGTGCGCGATCCCGCGCCGGGGGCGGCCGTCGCACCGTGGCGGGTGCACGGCACGGTGGAGTTCGACCGGGTCGGCTTCCGGTACCCGGGCGCCGAGCGGCCGACCCTGGCCGGGGTCTCGCTGACCGCCCGGCCGGGCGAGTTCGTCCTGATCACGGGGGCGAGCGGGGCGGGCAAGTCGACCGTGTCCAAGCTGCTGCTGCGCTTCTACGACCCGGGCGAGGGCTACGTACGGCTGGACGGGGTGCCGCTGCACGCCGTACCGCTCGGCTTTCTGCGCGAGCAGGTGACCCTGCTGCCGCAGGAGACGCTGATCCTGCACGACACGATCCGCGAGAACATCGCGTGCGGACGGCCCGGGGCGAGCGACCAGGACATCGTCCGGGCGGCGCGGGACGCGGCGGCGGACGAGTTCATCCGCGCCCTGCCCCAGGGATACGACACCCGGATCGACCCGCATACGGCCCAGCTGTCCGGCGGTCAGCTCCAGCGGATCGCGATCGCGCGGGCGATGCTGCGCAACGCCCCCGTGCTGGTCCTGGACGAGCCCACCACCGGGCTCGACGCGCTGGCCGCGCGGCGCGTGGTGCGGCCGCTGCGGCGGCTGATGTCGGGCCGTACGACGATCATGATCACCCACGACCTCAACCTGGCCCCGGACGCCGACCGCATCCTGGTCCTCGACCACGGCCGCCTGGTGGAGTCCGGTACGCACGGGGAACTGCTCGCCCGCGGCGGCGCCTACGCCCTGCTCCACGGCTCCCAGAACGGCTCCCTGACGGACACGGGCGCCCACCCCACGGTCCAGCTCGGCCCGTCCTGAACTCCCTCGGCCGCACATCCCGTGGGCGCGCCTAGTTCCCCGCGACCGTCCGCAGCACATAGCCGACGCCCCGCACCGTGTGGACCACGCGCGGCTCGCCCGCGGCCTCCGTCTTGCGGCGCAGGTACATCACGTACACGTCCAGCGTGTTGGACGACGGCTCGAAGTCGAAGCCCCAGACGTCGCGGAGGATCGCGGCGCGGCTGAGGACCTGGCGGGGGCGGGACAGAAAGAGCCTGAGCAGGGCGAATTCGGTCTTGGTGAGGTCGAGGCGGCGGCCGGAGCGGGTGACCTGGCGGGTGAGGGTGTCCAGGGTCATGTCCCCGAAGGCCAGTCGCGCGCCCGGCTCCGGGCGCGCCGGGGCCTGCCAGGGAGAGGGCGTCACCGCGGGCGGCGGGGCGGGGACGGCCCGGCCGCGCCGCAGTAACGCGCGCACCCGGGCCAGCAGTTCCTCCCCCGCGTAGGGCTTGACCAGGTAGTCGTCGGCGCCGTTGTCGAGGCCGACGATGCGGTCGCCCACCGAGGACCGCCCGGTGACCATCATGATCGGTACGGTGCGGCCGGAGGCCCGGACGCGGCGGGTCACCGCCAGCCCGTCCAGGCCGGGCATCGTCACGTCGAGCAGCACCAGGTCGGGCGGCTCCTCCTCGATGCGGCGCAGCGCCGCCAGGCCGTCGTCCGCCGAGTCGACCTCGTAGCCCTCGCGACGCAGGGCTCTGCCGATGGCTTCGCGTACCGAAGGCTCGTCGTCCACGACCAGGATCCGGGAAGTCTCGCGCATGCCCTCAACCTGGTGCCCGACGCTGTGCGTTCGCTGGGTCGGACGTGTACGGAGGCTGAGAGGGTCAGGCGTCGAGTCCGGGCGGGGCGGTGGGGGCGCCGGGCAGGCGGATCCAGGCGACGGTGCCGCCGCCGCTGGCGGGCCGCAGCCCCACCTGGCCGCCGCAACTCTGGACGGTACGGGCCACGATGGACAGCCCGAGGCCGGAGCCGGGCAGGCTGCGGGCGGACGGCGAACGCCAGAACCGCTCGAAGACGTGCGGGAGTTCATCGTCGGGAATGCCGGGGCCATGGTCCCGCACGGTCAGCTCGCCCCTTCTGAGCGCGACATCGATGACACCACCCGAAGGGCTGAACTTCACCGCGTTGTCGAGCAGGTTGACCAGCGCCCGTTCCAGGGTCGCCGCCTCGCCGCGTACGTACCAGGGCTCGATCGAGGCGTCGAGGGTGAGCCCGGTGCCCCGCAGCCGGGCCCGCTTCAGGGCGGAGCCCGCGATCTCGTGCAGCGCGACCACCTGGAGCGGCCCGCTGCCGGGCAGCGCGTCAGGACGGGACAGCTCCTGGAGGTCGCCGATGAGCGCCGCGAGCTCCGTCATCTGCGCCTTGACGCTGCTCATGAGCGCCTTGCGGTCCTCCGGCGGCAGCGCGCGGCCGGTCTCGTCGCTGCGGGCGAGCAGTTCGACGTTGGTGCGGAGCGAGGTGAGCGGGGTGCGCAGCTCGTGCCCCGCGTCGGCGATCAGCTGCTGCTGACGGTCGCGGGAGAGGGCGAGAGCGGCGGTCATGGCGTTGAACGAGCGGGACAGCCGGGCGATCTCGTCGTCGCCCTCGGCGGGGATGCGGACGGCCAGGTCCTCGGTGCGGGCCACGTGCTCGACAGCATGGGTCAGCCGGTCCACCGGCTTCAGCCCGGTCCGGGCGATCCACAGCCCGGCCGCCCCGGCGCCGACGACGCCGATGCCCGCGACGAGGGCGAGGACGAGCGCGAGAGTGTTCAGCGGGTCCTGGACCTCGCTGAGCGGACGGGCCATGGAGACGGCGATGCCGCGCGGCAGCGGGCTGTCGGGGCCGCCGGACGGCCGGTAGGTGAAGACCCGCATGTCGCGGCCGTCCTCGGCGGTCGCGTCGTGCAGCGCCGTCGGCCGCGTACCGGTGGCGACCGCCACGTCGTCGGCGCTCACCGGCAGCTTCGTCGCCCCGGGCTGGGGGCAGCGGCTGCCGTCGGGCAGCACGATCTGCACGGAGTACGAGCCGAGGGCACGCGGGGTGTGGCCGTCGTCGCCGTCGGGGTTCTGGCACGCGTCCAGGATGCTCACCACATTGCGCTCGTCGACCCTGACGGTGCGCAGCGACGAGTCGAGCTGTGCGCTGAGCTGTTCGCGCACGATCAGCCAGCACGCGAACGCCGACGCCGCGACCGCCAGCGCCACCGCCACCGCGGTCAGCAGGGCCAGCCGCGAGCGCAGCGGGAGTCCGCGCATCCTCACGACGGGTCGCCCTCCGCGGGCCGCAGGACGTACCCCACGCCGCGCACCGTGTGGACGAGCCGCGGCTCTCCGGCCGCCTCCGTCTTCCGGCGCAGATACATCACGTACACGTCCAGCGAGTTGGACGACGGCTCGAAGTCGAAGCCCCATACGGCCTTCAGGATCTGTTCGCGGGTGAGGACCTGGCGCGGATGCGCGAGGAACATCTCCAGCAGGGTGAATTCGGTCCGGGTCAGCTCCACGCGCCGCCCGCCCCGGGTGACCTCGCGGGTCACCAGGTCCATCCGCAGGTCGCCGAAGGACATCGTGTCGTCGTCGGCGACCGGCGCGCCCGCCGCGGCCGCGTAGGAGCTGCGGCGCAGCAGGGCGCGGATGCGGGCGAGCAGCTCGTCCAGCTCGAAGGGCTTGACGAGGTAGTCGTCCGCACCCGCGTCGAGCCCGGTGACCCGGTCGCCGACCGTATCGCGCGCGGTGAGCATCAGGACGGGCACGGTCACCCCGGTGGCACGCAGCCGCCGGGCGGCGGTGAGCCCGTCCATGCGGGGCATCAGCACGTCGAGCACGATCAGCTCCGGGTCGTAGGTACCGGCCTTCTCCAGGGCGTCCAGCCCGTCGACGGCGGTCTCGGTCGCGTAGCCCTCGAAGGCGAGGCTGCGCCGCAGGGCCTCGCGGACGGCCGGCTCGTCGTCGACGATCAGGATGCGGGCGGGCTGATCGCCGTGGTCGGCGGGGCTCATGGGTGGATTCCTTAACGGTGGGCGGGGCGGACGCTGTCAGCCTCGCACGCGGGCCTCCGCTCGGGCGGCTCAGCTGTTGCTGCCGCTGCCGGTGCCGCCGTCGCGCAGGGCGGAGAGATCGGACTTGACGGTGTCGACCGGGATCGAGAAGCCCAGGCCGATGCTGCCCGCGCTGCTGCTCTGGCCGGAGGCGGGGGCGTACATCGCGGAGTTGATCCCGATGATCTGGCCCCTCATGTTGATCAGCGCGCCGCCGGAGTTGCCGGGGTTGAGCGAGGCGTCGGTCTGGATGGCCTTGTACGTGGTCGTCGACTGGCCCACGTCGCCGTTGTAGCGGCCGCCGCCGAACTCGAACGGCCACTGGCCGCCGCCCTCCTGCTGCTGTCCCTGGTCCTCGTCCGTGGAGACGGTGACATCGCGGTTCAGCGCGGAGACGATGCCGCTGGTCACGGTGCCGGTCAGCCCCTCGGGCGAGCCGATGGCCACGACCTGGTCGCCGACCTTGACCTGGCTGGAGTCGCCGAGGGACGCGGCCTTGAGGCCGCTCGCGCCCCGCACCTTGATCAGGGCCAGGTCCTTGCCGCTGTCGGTGCCGACGACCGACGCGCTCTTGCTGCTGCCGTCGCTGAACGTCACCTTGATCGAATCGGCGTCGGCGATGACGTGGTTGTTGGTGATGATCTCGCCGCCGCTGGTGACGATCACGCCGGAGCCGGTGGACTCGCCCCCGGAGGACGTCGCGCTGATCTCCACGATGCTGGGGCTCACGGCCGCCGCCACGGCGGACACGCCGCTGCCGCTGCTGGAGTTGGCGTTGACGACCGGCGTCGAGACGGTCGTGTCCCCCTTGTCCGCGGCCTGGTTGACCAGGGTCGCCGTACTGCCGCCCACCAGCGCCGAGACCACCGCCACTGCGGCGATCAGCCCGGCCGACCGGGAGAGCCGCCGCTTGCGGCGGCCACCGCCGGGGGGCGATATCTGCGGCTCATGGGTGGGCGGGGGCGGGTAGGCCGCCGCGTCACCGTACGCGTAGGGATAGGACTCGTCGTCGCCGCTACGGCGTTGGCTCGTGGTCATGTCTATGACTGTGCGGCGCGAGTATGAGAACCAGCTGAGGGCCTGCTGAGAAGCGGGGCAGAAGTCGGTATGCCCGACATAAAGGCCCTACGAGCAGCCGCAGGAGCGCCGCACCACCAGCGCGCACGGGAACTGCCGCACCCGCTCCCGGCGCGAGAGCGCCAGCCGCGGCCCGTCGTCCAGCACCAAGTCGACCGCGGCGCGCGCCATCGCGGGCCGGTCGGAGCCGACCGTGGTCAGCGGCGGATCGGTCAGACCCGCCTCCTTGACGTCGTCGAAGCCCGCGACCGCCAGCTCGCCGGGGACGTCGATGCGCAGCTCGCGCGCCGCCCGCAGCACCCCGAACGCCTGGTCGTCGGTGGCGCAGAAGATCGCCGGGGGCCGGTCGGGACCGGCCAGCAGGCCGAGGGCGACCTGGTAGGCGTCGTACCGGTTGTACGGGGCCTGGAAAAGCCGTCCCTCCGTGGACCGCCCGGCCTCCCGCATCGCCCGGCGCCACCCCTCGACATGGTCGGTCACCGGGTCGCCGACGGTCGGGGTTATCTCGGTGCCGCCGAGGCAGGCCACATAGGGGTGGCCGTGCTCCAGCAGATGGCGCACCGCCAGCTGGGCGCCGCCGGTGTCGTCCAGCACCACGGCCACGTCGTCGATGGCCTCGGGCCGCTCGTGCAGCAGCACCACCCGGGCGTCCCACGCCTCGATCTCGGCGGCGGCGTTCTCGCTGGGGCCCTGGCTGATGAGGATCAGCCCGGACACCCGCATCCCGAGGAACGCGCGCAGATAGTGCACCTCGCGCTCGTCCAGGTAGTCGGAGTTGCCGACCAGCACCATCTTGCCGCGCTCGGCGGCGGCCTGTTCGACGGCGTGCGCCATCTCGGCGAAGAACGGCTGGCGGGCGTCCGGAACGATCAGCCCTATGAGGTCGGTCCGCCGGCTCGCCATCGCCTGGGCGACCCGGTCGGGCCGGTAGCCCAGCTCCTTGATCGCGGCGAGTACCCGCTCGCGCGTGGCCGGGGCGACCGGCCTGGGTCCGTTATTGATGACGTAACTGACGACCGCGGTCGAGGTTCCCGCCAGCCTTGCCACATCATCACGCGTCACCTTGGCCACGCGCGAAGTCTACGCGGGTCCAGCTAGGTCTTGACCGGTCGTGCGGGCCCCGCTTCCGGCGCGGACCGCGCACCGCCGCCGGACGGGCCGGAGCCGGTCTCCCGGGCCGCCTTCCTGGCCCGGTCCTCCGCGGCTGCCCGCTCGGCCCGCTCGACCTTCTCCGGGGTGACGAAGCGGTAGCCCACGTTACGGACGGTCCCGATCAGCGACTCGTGCTCCGGGCCCAGCTTGGCCCGCAGCCGCCGCACATGGACGTCGACCGTGCGGGTGCCGCCGAAGTAGTCGTAGCCCCAGACCTCCTGGAGCAGCTGCGCCCGGGTGAAGACCCGGCCGGGGTGCTGGGCGAGGTACTTGAGCAGCTCGAACTCCTTGAAGGTGAGGTCGAGGACCCGCCCCTTGAGCTTGGCGCTGTACGTTGCCTCGTCCACCGACAGATCGCCGTTGCGGATCTCCATCGGGCTGTCGTCGGTGGTGATCTGCTGGCGGCCCATGGCCAGCCGCAGCCGGGCCTCGACCTCGGCCGGGCCCGCCGTGTCCAGCAGCACGTCGTCGATGCCCCAGTCGGCGGTGACGGCGGCGAGCCCGCCCTCGGTCACCACCAGGACCAGCGGACAGCCGGGGCCGGTCGACCGCAGCAGCTGGCACAGGCTGCGCACCTGTGGCAGATCGCGGCGGCCGTCGATCAGGATGACGTCGGCACCTGGGGTGTCCACCAGGGCCGGGCCCTCCGCGGGGGCGACCCGCACGCTGTGCAGCAGGAGGCCGAGGGCGGGGAGCACCTCCGTCGAGGGCTGGAGTGCGTTGGTCAGCAGCAGGAGGGAACTCATCGTCCACCACCCGCCCCGGCCGTGATCTCGATGTTGTGCACGCTTCGCTCGCCCATTGCCTCGGTTTCCTCCTCGGTCCCTTGCGAGAGGGGGCACCTCCCAGGCTCCGCCTGGGGGAGTCTGCGGCCAGGGGGTGTCTTGCCGATCATGCCGGGCTCCCGACGTCCGGCCTGACCGACAAGACACCCCCTTGCTTCGTACGGTCTGCTCGCACCACGGGGGCATCCGCGCGGCCTTGCGCTCATACGCGCGCAGCGCCCCTGAAAGCACAAAAGGACCCGGGGGCGACGTTGCCCGGATCCTTCTCCCAGCAGAATAACCCACATGACACCCGGTGGAGAGGCTGAATCTGCTCGCCGTTTCCTTGCCCCGGACGCCGCGGGCGCTCGGAGAGCCACGCTGCTCACCGAGGACGGGGTCCCGATCGAGACCCGTTACGAGCCTTCCCCGGCGGGCGGGGGCCCATCCCCCGGGGCCCCTGTGATCGTGGTCGCGCACGGTTTCACGGGCGCCCTGGAGCGGCCCGCGCTGCGCCGGGTGGCATCGGCGTTCACGCAGCGTACGGCCGTGATCACGTTCTCGTTCCGGGGCCACGGCCGGTCCGGCGGGCGGTCCACCGTCGGGGACCGGGAGGTCCTCGACCTGGCGGCCGCGGTGCGCTGGGCCCGGACGCTGGGCCACCGGCGGGTGATCACGGTCGGCTTCTCGATGGGCGGCTCGGTGGTGCTCCGCCATGCGGCGCTGTACGGACAGAACAAGCCGGACGGAAACCCGGAGCGTATTGAGGAGCGCGAGGGGCGCACAGGGGCGCACAGCGCGAGAGCGGACGCAGTGGTCGCGGTGAGCGCGCCCGCACGCTGGTACTACCGGGGGACGGCCCCGATGCGCCGCGTCCACTGGGCGGTCACCCGGCCGGCGGGACGGCTGGTCTCCCGCTACGGGCTGCGGACCCGGATCGACGCCCGCGGCTGGCACCGGGAGCCGCTGCCGCCGGTGGCGGCGGTCCCCCTGATCGCGCCGACGCCGCTGCTGATCGTGCACGGCGACCGGGACCCGTACTTCCCGCTGGACCATCCGCGGATGCTGATGGCTGCGGCGGACCGGGCGTCCACCGACCTGTGGATCGAGCCGGGCTTCGGCCACGCGGAGACGGCGGCCCCGGCGGAGCTGCTGGACCGGGTCGCGGGGTGGGCCCTGGCCCACACCTGACCCGGTCCGCGCGGGCTAGTCGGGCTCGGCCACCGGCTCCGCGAACTGGGCCGCGTACAGCCGGGCGTACGCGCCCTGGGCCGCCACCAGGGAGTCGTGGCTGCCCTGCTCCACGATGCGGCCCGACTCCATCACCAGGATCACGTCCGCGTCGCGGATCGTGGAGAGCCGGTGGGCGATCACGAAGCTGGTGCGGCCGGTGCGCAGCGAGGCCATCGCGTGCTGGATGAGGACCTCGGTGCGGGTGTCGACGGAGCTGGTCGCCTCGTCCAGGACCAGGATGGACGGCCCGGAGAGGAAGGCGCGGGCGATGGTGATCAGCTGCTTCTCGCCGACGCTGACGTTGGATCCCTCCTCGTCGATCACCGTGTCGTAGCCGTCCGGCAGGGTGCGCACGAAGCGGTCCACGTGGGTGGCCTTCGCCGCCTCCACGATCGCCTCGTGGGAGGCGCCCTCCGAGCCGTACGCGATGTTGTCCGCGATGGTGCCGCCGAACAGCCAGGTGTCCTGGAGGACCATGCCGATGTGGGAGCGCAGCTCCTCGCGCGGCATGGTGGCGATGTCGATGCCGTCGAGCGTGATGCGGCCGCCCCTGACCTCGTAGAACCGCATCAGCAGATTGACCAGGGTGGTCTTCCCCGCGCCGGTCGGGCCGACGATGGCCACGGTCTGGCCGGGGCTCACCGACAGCGAGAGCCCCTCGATGAGGGGCGTGTCGGGCTGGTAGCGGAAGGAGACGTCCTCGAACTCGACCTGGCCGAGCACGGTCCGCGGCCCCACCGGGCCTGGCGGGTCCGGGGTCTGCTCCTCCGCGTCCAGCAGCTCGAAGACCCGCTCGGCGGAGGCGACGCCCGACTGGACCATGTTGGCCATGGACGCCACCTGGGTGAGCGGCTGGCTGAACTGCCGGGAGTACTGGACGAACGCCTGGACGTCGCCGATCGACAGCGCCCCGCTCGCCACCCGCAGCCCGCCGACCACGGCGACCAGCACATAGTTGAGGTTCCCGATGAACGTCATCGCGGGCTGGATGAGCCCGGAGATGAACTGGGCCCGGAAGCCCGCCTCGTACAGCTTCTCGTTCTGTGCCCGGAAGACCTCGGCGGACTCCCGCTCCCGCCCGAAGACCTTCACCAGCGCATGGCCGGTGTACATCTCCTCGATATGGGCGTTGAGCTTGCCCGTGGTCCTCCACTGCTGGACGAACTGGGGCTGGGCGCGCTTGCCGACGCGCGTCGCGACCAGCACCGACACCGGGACGGTGACCAGCGCCACCAGCGCCAGCAGCGGCGAGATCCAGAACATCATGGCCAGCACGCCGACCAGGGTCAGCAGCGACGCCATGATCTGGCTGAGGGTCTGCTGCAGCGTCTGCTGGACGTTGTCGATGTCGTTGGTGGCCCGCGACAGCACCTCGCCGCGCGACTGCTTGTCGAAGTACGACAGCGGCAGCCGCGCCAGCTTCCGTTCGACGTCCTCGCGCAGCCGGAAGACGGAGCGCTGGACGACGCCCGTGGCCACCCGCGCCTGGGCCAGGTTGAGGAGCGAGGACCCGACGTACAGGCCCAGCGCCCACAGCAGGACGGTGCCCACGGCCCCGAAGTCGATGCCCTGACCGGGCGTCACGTTCATCGAGGCGATCATGTCGGCCACGGTGCCCTGGCCGCTGTCGCGCAGCTGCCGGACCGCCTCGGCCTTGGTGGCGTTCTCGGGGAGCTGCCGTCCGATGATGCCCGCGAAGATCAGGTCGGTCGCGTGGCCGAGCACCTTGGGGCCCAGCACCGTCAGCGTGATGCTGACCGTGCACAGGGCGAGCACGACGAGCGCGATGCCGCGCTCGGGTCGCAGGGTGGCCAGCAGACGGCGGCCGGAGCCACGGAAGTCCATGGACCGCTCGATGGGCGGGCCGTTCAGGAAACGGCCGGGCCCGGCGGTGGGCGCGGGGCCCCTGCGGGGGGCGGGAGCACTGTTGGTCATGCGGCTTCCTGCTCGGTGAGCTGGGAGAGCACGATCTCCCGGTAGGTCTGGTTGCCGGCCATCAGCTCGCCGTGGGTGCCGCTGCCGACGACGCGCCCCTCGTCCATGACGACGATCCGGTCGGCGCCGCGGATGGTGGACACCCGCTGGGCGACGATGACGACGGTCGCGTTCCCGGTCTCGTCCGCCAGCGCCGCCCGCAGCCGGGCGTCGGTGGCGTAGTCGAGCGCCGAGAAGGAGTCGTCGAAGAGGTAGACGGACGGCCGCAGGACCAGCGCGCGGGCGATCGCCAGCCGCTGCCGCTGCCCGCCGGAGACATTGGAGCCGCCCTGGGCGATGGGCGCCTCCAGGCCGCCCTCCATGGCCTCGACGAAGTCCCGGGCCTGCGCGGTCTCCAGCGCCTGCCACAGCTCCTCCTCGCTCGCGTCCGGCTTTCCGTACCGCAGGTTGGAGGCGACGGTGCCGGAGAAGAGGTACGGCTTCTGCGGTACGAGGCCGATGGACCGGGACATCACCGCGGGGTCGAGGTCGCGGACGTCCACGCCGTCGAGGTGGACGCTGCCGTCGGTCGTGTCGAACAGCCGGGGCACCAGCCCGAGGAGGGTGGACTTGCCGCTGCCGGTGGAGCCGATGACGGCGGTGATCCGGCCGGGGCCGGCGGTCAGCGAGATGTCGCGCAGCACGGGCTCCTCGGCCCCCGGGTAGCGGAACTCCACGCCCCGCAGCTCCAGCAGCCCGCGGCTGCCGTCGGCGGCCGCCCGCGGCGCCACCGGTTGGAGCGGCGGGACGACGCTGGTCCCGGTGTCCAGCACCTCCCGGACGCGCTCGGCGCACACCTCGGCGCGCGGCACCATCATGAACATGAAGGTGGCCATCATCACCGACTGCAGAATCTGCATGAGGTAGCTGATGAACGCGGTCAGCGCGCCGATCTGCATCCCGCCGCTGTCGATGCGGTGACCGCCCGCCCACACCACGGCGACGCTGGACACGTTCACCACCAGCATCACGGTGGGGAACATCAGCGACATCAGCCGCCCGGCCCGCAGCGACACGTCCATCAGCGCGGTGTTGGCGCCGGTGAACCGGTCCCGCTCATGGCCGTCGCGGACGAACGCCCGGATCACCCGGATGCCGGTGATCTGCTCGCGCAGCACCCGGTTGACGGTGTCGATGCGCTCCTGGACGTGCCGGAACAGCGGCCGCATCCGGCGCACGATGAGGCTGACGGCGATGCCCAGCACCGGCACGATCAGCAGCAGCAGCCCGGAGAGCGGCACGTCCTGGTTGAGCGCCATGGCGATGCCGCCGACGCACATGATGGGCGCCGACACCATCAGCGTGAAGGACATCAGGCACAGCATCTGCACCTGCTGCACGTCGTTGGTGGTGCGGGTGATCAGCGAGGGCGCCCCGAACCGGCCCATCTCGCGGGCGGAGAAGGACTGCACCCGGTCGAAGACGTCGGCCCGGATGTCCCGGCCGAGCGCCATGGCGGTGCGGGCGCCGAAGTAGACGGCGGTGATGGCGCACACGATCTGCACCAGGGTGACGGCGACCATGAGACCGCCGACGCGGAGGATGTAGCCGGTGTCACCCTTGACGACGCCGTCGTCGATGATGTCGGCGTTGAGGGTGGGCAGATAGAGGGTCGCCAGGGTCTGTACGAGCTGCAGTAGCACGATCACGTTGATCGTTCGGGTATAGGGCCGCAGATACGCCCGTATGAGTCGGACCAGCACACCGAAACCCTAAGCGAGCAGGGCGGGATACGACCCGGAATTTCCCCAGGGCGTACTGCGTCCGCGGGGCCTTCCCGCACCCGTCATCATGGAGGACGGCAGAAGACGGGAGAGGGACACGCGATGGCGCTGAAGAACACGCCCGCCGGAACCATCCGGTACTGGGCCGCGGCCCGGGCGGCGGCGGGCACCCCCGAGGAGCCGTACGCCGCGGCGACGCTGGCCGACGCGCTCGACGCGGCGCGCGAGCGGCACACCCTGCGCCCGGAGTTCGCCCGGGTCCTGCTGCGCTGTTCGTTCCTGGTCGACGGCGCGCCCGTCGGCACCCGTGATCACAAGACGGTCCAACTGGCCGAGGGCGGCACGGTCGAGGTGCTTCCGCCGTTCGCAGGAGGGTGACCTACGACGTCATGAGCAACCAGCCGCACGATCCGCAGCAACCGTACGAGCCCCATGGGCCGTACGGGGCCTACCCGCCGCCGTACGAGGGACAGCAGCAGCCACCGCCCGCCGATCCCTACGGCACGTACGCCCAGGACCAGTCCGGGTACGGCTATCCGCAGCAGCAGCCGTACGCACAGCAGCCGCATCCCCAGCAGCCGCAGCAGCAGTACCAGCAGCAGCCGTACGCGGATCCTTACGCAGCCGCGCAGCAGGGGTACCAGGGCCAGCACCAGCAGCAGTACGCGGCGGGCTGGGACCAGCAGCAGCACTACGCGCAGCAGCAGCACGCGTACCAGCAGGCCGCGCAGGCGCAGGCGCAGCGGGCGGCGCAGCCCGGTCCACAGGCGGCACAGCCCGCCCGCCCCGGGCTCACCGCGCCGGAGCCCGCCGCGCCCGAGCCCGCCCGGCCGATGACCGCCGCCGAGAAGGCCCGCGCCGAGGGCCGCCCCCAGATCGTCGACCCGGGGCTCCAGCCCGCCGCCCTCACGGCCGTGCTGGCCGCCCTGCTCGCGGCCACCGCGCCGCTCGGCGCGCCCGCGATCGCCGTGGTCGTGGCGCTGCTCCAGGCGGTCACGGCGGCCGGGTGGTTCCGGCTGAACGGCATGTGGCCCGCCCGGCAGGGCATCGCGCTCGCCTTCATGGGCGGTCTGGCCGCCGACGTCGGGCTGCTCGCCACCGAGCGCGTCCACGCCCCGACGGTGCTCATCGGCACGCTCGGCGTCTGGCTGCTGCTGGTGATCGTCCTCCAGCTGCGCAGCCACGCCTCGGCGGACGAGCGGCTGTACGGGCTGACCGCCGCGGTCGCCTCGACCGCCGTCACCGTGATCGCGGCCGGGTATCTGGCCGCGGTCGCCGAGTCCTCGGACGCCGTGGTGGTGGGCGCGGCCGCGGTCGCCGTGGGCGCCCTGGCCCGCGCGCTGCCGCTGCCGACACCCGCCGCCGTCGTCGTCGGGCTGCTCGCCGCCGCGGGCGCGGGCGTCGGGGCCGGGCACCTCACCGGCACCGGGACCGCCACCGCCGCCGTGCTGGGGTTGGCTGCCGGGGCGTGTGCGCTGGTGGGGCTGCGGGTCGCGGCGTACGACTACCCGTCCCGTTTCGTCCACCTGACGGCCGGGGTGGCGCTGCCCCTCGCGGCCGCCGCCCCCGCCGTCTATGTGCTGGGCCGCGCGCTGGTCTGAGCCGTGCGCAGGTCTGATACGCCAGGAATGTGAGGCGCCGGGCCCCCAGGTGTCCGCTCCGGTTAGGCTCGCTGCGTCAGGCAAGGGCCTGAGCGAGAGCCTGGGGGATCTACGTACATGCGCGCACTACGCATCACACTGATCATCGCCGTGATACTCGGCGGCCTCTTCGTCGGCGCCGACCGGCTGGCGGTGGGGATGGCGGAGTCCAAGGCCGCCGACAAGATCAAGAGCTCGGAGGGGCTGACCACCACCCCCAGCGTCTCGATCAAGGGTTTCCCGTTCCTGACCCAGGTCGTGGGCAAGGAGCTGGACGAGGTCGACGTCAGCGTGGACGGGCTGACGACGGACGCGGGCGGCGGGACCACGGTCCGCGTCTCCGAGCTGAACGCCCAGCTGCACGAGGTCACCATCGGGGGGAACTTCTCGACGGCCACCGCGAACCGGGCCACCGGTTCGGCCCACATCTCCTACGCGGACCTCTCGCGGGCCGCGGGCCCCGGGGTCACGGTGGGCTACGACCCGGCGGGGAACAACCAGGTCAAGATCACCGGGAATCTGCTGGGCTTCAGCCTCAGCGCCCGCTCCAGCGTGACCATCGTGAACGGCGACACGATCCGGCTGCACGCCGAGCGCATCCCGGGCGGCTCCATCCCGCAGTGGGAGGACAAGGTGCGCGAGCGCACCGACATGGAGCGGAAGATCGACGGCATGCCGAAGGGCATGCGGCTGGAGACGGTGAAGACCGACAAGGACGGCATAGACGTCTCGGTCACGGGTAATAACGTCGCGTTGACGGGCTGACCCGCCCGGCACGTACCGTCTCGTGTCCACTCACCGAGACGATCATGTCCGCGATGACAGACACCGACGGCCGCCGGGCACCCCGGCGGCCGTCGCGCGCGGTCTTCCGCACCCCCTGATGTCCACATCGCGGACATCAGCGTCTCACCATACGACACACCGGTGACATGCCCGCCTGTCCGTCTTTACGATCGGACCCATGAAGCGACAGGCGGATCTCACGAAGCGGCGGGCAGTCGACCTGTGCCGCGTCGCCGCCATGCTCTGTCGCGCCGTCTGAAACCGAGGGCGCGCGCGGCCGCCGCAGCTTCGGCCCGCCCCCTCCGGCCCGTCTGCCGGGTCGTCCCGCACTCCGCTCGTACGCTCGCGACCAGGCTCCGCGCAGCGCCGCGCGTCGAGCGCCCGTACCGCCGCAACTGCCCCGGAGGAGAGATACATGAGCCGCAGTGACGTCCTGGTGGACGCCGACTGGGTACAGGCCCGCATCGATGACCCGAAGACGGTCATCGTAGAGGTCGACGAGGACACGTCCGCGTACGACAAGAACCACATCAAGAACGCCATCCGGATCGACTGGAAGCAGGACCTCCAGGACCCGGTGCGCCGTGACTTCGTGGACCAGGCGGGCTTCGAGAAGCTGCTGTCCGAGAAGGGCATCGGCAACGACGACACCGTCGTCCTCTACGGCGGCAACAACAACTGGTTCGCGTCCTACGCCTACTGGTACTTCAAGCTCTACGGCCACCAGGACGTGAAGCTGCTCGACGGCGGCCGCAAGAAGTGGGAGCTGGACTCGCGCGACCTGGTCGCCGAGGTCCCGACCCGCGCGAAGACCGAGTACAAGGCCAAGGAGCAGGACGCCTCCATCCGCGCCTTCCGCGACGACGTCGTGGCGGCCATCGGCAGCCTGAACCTCGTCGACGTCCGCTCGCCCGACGAGTTCTCCGGCAAGCTGCTCGCCCCGGCGCACCTCCCGCAGGAGCAGTCGCAGCGCGCGGGCCACGTCCCGAGCGCCCGCAACATCCCGTGGTCGAAGTCGGCCAACGACGACGGCACCTTCAAGTCCGACGAGCAGCTCAAGGAGCTGTACGAGGGCGAGGGCGTCGACCTGTCGAAGGACACCATCGCCTACTGCCGCATCGGTGAGCGCTCGGCGCACACCTGGTTCGTGCTGCACGAGCTGCTCGGCCAGACCAACGTCAAGAACTACGACGGTTCCTGGACCGAGTACGGCTCGCTGGTGGGCGTGCCGATCGAGCTCGGCTCCGGCAGCTGACCCCCTCCTCCCCGACCGAACGTTAAGGACAGACACATGTGTGGAGCGCAGACAGGCGGCCCCGACGCCTCGACCATCAAGCCCGGTGAGACCACGATCCAGGGCCAGGTGACCCGCGACGGCGAGCCCGTCACCGGCTACGTGCGCCTCCTGGACAGCACGGGCGAGTTCACCGCCGAGGTCCCCACCTCCGCGACCGGACAGTTCCGCTTCTACGCGGCCGAGGGCACCTGGACGCTGCGCGCCCTGGTCCCGGGCGGCACCGCCGACCGCACGGTCGTCGCACAGAAGGGCGGTCTGGCGGAGGTCGCCATCGCCGTCTGACGCCCACCACGCGTCGTACGACGTGAGGGCCGCATCCCGGGGTTGGACGCTCGACGGGATGCGGCCCTTCCGTCTGTCCGCGCGCGGGTCCCGGACGTATCCTGGCCATATGTACGCGCGACGCCGCCACGCATACTTCTTCCTGATGGGCGCGTGCCTGACGCTCTTCATCTCGGCCTGGGCCTTTGTGCGTCTGTGGTCCGTCCCCGCCGCCGTCGCGATGTGCATCGTCGCGATGGTCATCCCGCCGCTGGCGGCCATCGTCGCCAACCGCCGGGGCCCGCAGGACCGCTGGTGGGACGAGTCGGGGGACCCGGAGTCCGACCGGTGGTGGCGGGAGCTGGACGAGCACCACCACCGGCACTGACATCCGGCCCTACCGAGACCCCGGCGTCACCGAGCGGCGTTCCTCAGTAGACGAGCGCCTGCACGCCGTCCGGCATGATCTCGCTCACGAAGACCTGCGCCCCCGCGATCCGCGCGCCCTCGATCAGATCCGCCTCGTCGATCTCCCGGCGCGCCGCGCACTGGCTGCACACCGTGATCGTCCCGCTCGCCAGAATGCCGCTGATCAGCTCCGGCAGCGGCGCCGCGTGCGGCAGCGAGAAGTCCGCCGCCCGGCCCGGCAGCGCGAACCACGTCGACTCGCCGGTCAGCCACAGCGAGACCTCGACCCCGCTCGCGACGGCCACCGCCGCCACCGTGAACGCCTGCGAGCACCGCTCGGGCGCGTCCGCGCCCGCCGTCACCTTGATCACGAGCTTGTTCGCCATGCCCCACAGCCTAGGCTTGCCGGTCCGGCGACTAGAATCGATCCCGGTCCGTCATCCGTTACGAGGAGCAGCTCGTGCTTGAGGCAGTCTTCACCACCCTGTTGGTCCTGGTCATCGTGGCCAGCCTCGGTTTCGTCGGGCTGACCTGGAAGAAGCTCTACCAGGGCCAGCGCTGAGCGCACCCGCCCCCCTTTGCCCCCGCCCGCCTAGCGACGGATCGTCTGAACCCATGATCGAGATTCCCTCCGACCTCCACCCGGACCTGGTGCCGCTGGCCTTCCTGCTCGGCAACTGGGAAGGTGCGGGCGTATCGGACTTCCCCGGCGCCGAGAAGTGCAACTTCGGGCAGGAAGCGACCTTCACCCACGACGGCCGCGACTTCATCGAGTACATCTCGCACACCTGGGTGCTGGACTCCGAGGGCAAGAAGGTCCGCCCGCTGGAAACCGAGTCCGGATACTGGCGCATCGACCGGGACCGCAAGGTCGAGGTCGTGATGATCCGCGACCAGGGCGTCGTCGAGGTCTGGTACGGCGAGCTGGCGGACGGCAAGCCGCAGATCGACCTGGTCACCGACGCGGTGGCCCGCACCTCCGCCTCGGGCCCGTACTCGGGCGGCAAGCGGCTGTACGGCTACGTCAACAGCGACCTGATGTGGGTCGGCGAGAAGGCCACCCCCGAGGTCGAGCTGCGCCCGTACATGTCCGCGCATCTGAAGAAGGTCGTCGACCCGCGCGAGTGGGCCAAGGACCTCAAGGACCTGCCGGACGACGGGATCGCCTTCTTCCGCTGAGCCGCCCCGCTCCCCCGGGCACTCCAGCCGCTCCAGCCGAGCGCGACCGCGGCCCGGTGCGCCGCCGCCTACACTGGCACCGTGGCGACCACCGACTGGAAGACCGATCTGCGGGAGCGCGGCTACCGGCTGACCCCGCAACGCCAGCTCGTGCTCGAAGCCGTCGACACCCTGGAGCACGCCACTCCGGACGACATCCTCACCGAGGTGCGCCGTACCGCGAGCGGTGTGAACATCTCCACCGTCTACCGCACGCTGGAGCTGCTGGAGGAGCTGGGCCTGGTCAGCCATGCCCACCTCGGGCACGGCGCCCCCACCTACCACCTGGCCGACCGGCACCACCATCTCCATCTGGTGTGCCGGGACTGCACGGAGGTCATCGAGGCCGATGTCTCGGTCGCCGAGTCCTTCACCCGGCAGCTGCGGGCGTCCTTCGGCTTCGACACCGACATGAAGCATTTCGCCATCTTCGGCCGCTGCGCCGGTTGTTCCGCCGCACACCGTGCGCAGGACCCCGGCAAGGACCAGGCGACCACGTCGTAGGGTGAAACGCATGAAGAGCCCTTTGCTGTCGCTGCCCGGCGCCGTCCCCGGCGAGGGCCCCGACGAAGGCGTCGCCGCGCACTACGGCGACCTGTTCCGCGAGCAGCGCGCACTCGCCGACGGCACCGGATTCGTGGACCTCTCGCACCGCGGAGTGGTCACGGTCAACGGTGCCGACCGGCTGAGCTGGCTGCATCTGCTGCTCACCCAACACGTCAGCGACCTTCCCGCCGGTGAGGCCACCGAGGCGCTGATCCTCTCCTCGCACGGCCACATCGAGCACGCCCTCTACCTCGTCGACGACGGCGAGACCACCTGGGCCCATGTGGAGCCCGGCAGCCAGGGCGATCTGATCGCGTACCTGGAGAGCATGAAGTTCTTCTACCGGGTCGAGATCGCGGACCGCACCGAGGAGTACGCGGTCGTCCACCTCCCGGCGGGCAGCATCGCCGAGACCCCCGAGTCCGCCGTCGCCCGCGAGACCGCGCACGGCCGCGACCTGTTCCTGCCGCGCGCCGAGCTGGAGTCCTTCGCGGCGGCGAGCGGCCCGCCGATCGGCGCCCTGGCGTACGAGGCGCTGCGCGTCGAGGCGCACCGGCCGCGGATCGGGCTGGAGACCGACCACCGGACGATCCCGCACGAGCTGGGCTGGATCGGCACCGCCGTCCATCTGCAGAAGGGCTGCTACCGCGGCCAGGAGACGGTCGCCCGGGTGCACAACCTGGGCAAGCCGCCGCGGCGGCTGGTCTTTCTGCACCTCGACGGCAGCGAGGTGAAGCTGCCGGGCCACGGCGCGCCCATACGGCTCGCGGCGGACGGCGAGGAGGGCCGACAGCTCGGCTTCGTCACCTCCTCGGCCCGTCACCACGAGCTGGGGCCGATCGCGCTCGCGCTGGTGAAGCGCAACGTACCGGTGGACGCGGCGCTGATCGCGGACTCCACGGCCGCCTCGCAGGAGACGGTCGTGGAGCCGTAGCGAGCTCTACACCTCGACGATCACCGTGAACGGGCCGTCGTTCGTGAGCGAGACCTTCATGGCCGCTCCGAACCGGCCCGTCTCCACTTGGGCGCCCAGCTCCCGCAGCCGCGCCACCACCTCGTCCACCAGCGGTTCGGCGACCTCGCCGGGCGCCGCCGCGTTCCAGGTGGGCCGACGGCCCTTGCGGGCGTCCCCGTACAGCGTGAACTGGCTGATGACCAGCAGCGGAGCACCCAGGTCCGAGCAGGACTTCTCGCCCTGCAGGATGCGCAACGACCACAGCTTGCGGGCCAGCTGGGCCGCCTTCTCCGGAGTGTCGTCGTGCGTGACCCCGACCAGGACGCACAGCCCCTGCCCGACGATCTCCCCGGTCGTCTCGCCGTCCACGACGACGCTCGCCCCGTCCGCTCTCTGTACCACAGCACGCATACGCACCATCATGCCCTGCGCCCATCGGGGCCGATCGGGTGGACGGCCGCTGCACACGGGCCATTCGGAGTGGCACGATGCGTGCAGGCGGTGCAGGCGGGCAGGAACTGCGGGAATGACGCATCGCTGGAGGGGACGGACAAGGATGATCACACCGGGCACCGAGCGGCCCATGGCCACCGAGAGCCCCCTGCCGACGCGGCCGCCGAGCCAGCGCGGCGGGCGGCTGGCCGACGCCGAGGCCGTGCCGTCGGCGGCCGTGCCGCCGGCGGGGACGGGGACGGGGACGGCGGGGGCGGCTCCGGCCGCGATGGGCGGTCTGCGGCTGGCGGAGCTGCGCGCGCTGCGCCGCTCCGCACAGCGCGAGGAGGCGGACCTGAGCTATGTGCGCAGACTGCTGCACGGCCGGATCGACATCCTCGGCGCCGAGCTGGCCCGCCGCGGACCGGGGGGGCCGGTGGCGGCGGGCGGGCCGTCGGCGGAGCCCGCGGAGCTGATGGAGCTGCTGCCGAAGATCCTGGCGGACGTACCGTCCCGGCACCGCACCTCCGCCCGCCATGTCACGCTCGGCACCCCGCACAGCGCGGAGTGCGAGCGGCTGGCCGAGGAGATGCTGGCCGAGATCGGCCTGTCGGACCTCCCGGCGCGCACGGACGAGGAGCTGCGCGGCGCGATGAGCCGCCTGGAGGGGTACGAGCAGCAGGTGTCCCGGCGGCGCCAGGGGCTCCAGCGCACCGCCGACCAGTGCAGCGCCGAGATCGCACGCCGGTACCGCGAGGGCGAGGCCCAAGTCGACGACCTGCTCTCGTAGCGACCGGACGGCGAGACGGCGCCCGATATCCACAGGCTGGGGATAAAAAATCGCATGCGACGGGCGTTCGCGGCCGCCTAGCGTGGCCGCATGGCCGCCCACATCCGCACCTCCCTCGACGCGTCCGACGTCCCCCACTGGATCCGCGCGATGCACATCGGCTTCCTGCGGTCGCCGGACGTCTCCAAGGAAGAGCTGGAGGTGCGGCGGGCGCGCATCGACCTGGACCGCACCCAGGGGGCGTTCGAGGGGGACCGCTGCGTCGCCACCTTCCGCAGCTTCGCGCAGCGGCTGACGGCGGTCGGCGGGGCCGACGTACCGGCCGACGCGATCAGCAATGTCACCGTCTCCCCCACCCACCGCCGCCGGGGCCTGCTCAGCCGGATGATGGAGCACGATCTGCGGGCGGCCAAGGAGCGCGGGGACGCGGTGGCCTCGCTGGTCGCCGCCGAGTACCCGATCTACGGGCGATACGGCTTCGGCCCGGCCACCTGGGTCACCGAGTGGTCGGTGGACGTCGCCCGCGCCGGTCTCGACCCGCGCTACGCCGGGCCCGAGGACGGCGGCCGGGTCGACTACGCCGACGCCGACGAGGTACGGGAGCTGGGCCCTGCCCTGCACGAGCGGCTGCGGGCCCGGCTGCCCGGCGCCATCGACCGCACCGAGAGCTGGTGGCGGCTCAACACCGGCCAGCTCCGGTTCCCGGGCGACGGCTGGCCCGCCGAACCGTTCTACGTCCTCTACCGCTCCCCCGAGGGCTCCGTCGACGGCCTGCTCGCCTTCACCGTCGACGACCGCTGGGAGGGCAACAAGCGGCCTCAGGACACCGCCACGGTCCTCAGCCTGATCGGCGTCAGCCCGGCCGCCGAGCGCGCGCTGTGGCACTTCCTGTGCTCCGTCGACTGGGTCCTGAACATCGCCACCGGCCGACGCGCCCCCGACGATCTGCTGCCGCTGTTCCTCGGCGACCCGCGGGCGGCCCGCACCACCGCCCACGCCGACTACCTGTGGCTGCGCCCGCTGGACGTCCCCGCGATGCTGGAGGCCCGTACGTACCCGACGTCCGGTTCGCTGGTCCTCGGCCTGCGCGACCCGGCCGGGCTGGCGGGCGGCCGCTTCCTGCTGGACGCGAGCCCGGACGGCGCCACCTGCGCCCCCACCACCCGCCCGGCCGATCTGACCATGGACATCGGCGAGTTGGCCACGCTGTGGCTGGGCGACGAGTCGCCGGTCCGGCTCACCGCCCTGGGCCGCGCCGAGGAGGAGCGCCCCGGCGCCGCGGCCCTGGCCGACACGCTGCTGCGCACACCGCGCCGCCCGTGGTGCCCCGACATGTTCTGAACCGCTCAGCGGCTTCTGAACCGCTCAGCAGGAGGACTTGAGCAACCTCCGGGCGCCCGCGCCCTGTTCGCCCAGCCTGTCGTACGGGTTGGCCAGCGCGCACTTGTCGATCGACAGACAGCCGCAGCCGATGCAGTCGGTCAGGCTGTCCCGGAGGTTCTCCAGCTGCTCGATGCGCTCGGTGAGGTCCGAGCGCCAGCACTCCGAGATCCGGGCCCAGTCCTCCTTGGTCAGGACGTGGTCCTCGGGGAAGAGCGACAGCACGCCCCGGATCTTCGACAGCGGGATGCCGACCCGCTGCGAGGAGCGCACGAAGGCCACCCGGCGGAGCGTGTCGCGGGTGTAGCGGCGCTGATTGCCGGTGGTGCGGCGGCTGTGGATGAGCCCCTCGCGCTCGTAGAACCGCAGCGCGGAGGCGGGGACGCCGCTGCGCTGGGACAGCTCGCCGACCGTCAGCTCATGGGTTTTCCAGGTGAGGTGCGTCATGCTGCCGAGGGTAGCTTGACTTCAACCTTTGTTTAAGTCCGAGCCTTCTTCCATGACTACCGCAACCGCCGTTTCCACCGGCTCCCCCATCGACACCCCCACCGACTCCCCCATCCGGCTCGCCGTCATCGTCGGCAGCACCCGCGAGGGCCGCTTCGGGCCCAAGGTCGCGAACTGGTTCACCGGCCGCGCCGCGCTGCGCGACGACCTGAGCGTGGACGTCATCGACCTGGCCGACACCCCGCTCCCGCCCTCCCTCACCCACCGCCCCGGCGACGAGGACGCCAAGGCCCTGGAGGCCGTCACCCCGCGCCTGGCCGCCGCGGACGCGTTCGCCGTCGTCACCCCCGAGTACAACCACAGCTACCCCGCCCCGCTGAAGAACGCGATCGACTGGCACTACAGCCAGTGGCAGGCGAAGCCGGTCGGCTTCGTCAGCTACGGCGGCCTCTCGGGCGGCCTGCGCGCGGTCGAGCATCTGCGGCCCGTCTTCGCCGAGGTGCACGCGGTCACCGTGCGCGACACGGTCAGCTTCCACAGCGCCTGGGGAGCCTTCACCCCGGACGGCGCCCTGACCGAGCCGGACGGCCCCGACACCGCCGCCACGGCCCTCCTCGACCAGCTGGTCTGGTGGGCCACCGCCCTGCGCACGGCCCGCGCGGCCCGCCCGTACGGCGGCTGAGCCCGCTCCGTACCCGGGGGCGTCTCGCCGGGTGGCCAGATCCTCACACATCCTGGCCATCCGGCCACTCGTCGCCCGGCGGCCGCGTTGCGACGCTGGCCGGTATGAACGTGCTGTGGATATTCGCCCACCCCGAACCGCGCTCGCTGAGCGGCTCCTTGCGCGACGAGGGCCTGCGGGCCCTGCGGGAGCTGGGGCATGAGTGCCGGGTGTCCGACCTCTACGCCATGCGCTGGAACCCGGTCGTGGACGGCGCCGACTTCCGGCACGACGGCGAGGAACGCCTGATCGTCGGCGCCTCCTCGCACGACGCCTACGACGCCGGGACGCTCAGCGAGGACATCCGCGCCGAGCAGGAGAAGATCGCCTGGGCCGACGCGCTGATCGTGCAGTTCCCGCTGTGGTGGTACGGGATGCCCGCCATCCTCAAGGGGTGGTTCGACCGCGTCTTCGTGAAGGGCTTCGCCTTCGGCGTCACCGGCCCCGACGGCCGCACCCTGCGCTACGGCGACGGCAAGCTGGCCGGAAAGCGCGCCATGGTCCTGCTGACCGCCGGGGCCCGCGAGGCGGGGCTCGGGCCGCGCGGGGTCAACGGCGACATCGAGCATCTGCTGTTCCCGCTCCAGCACGGGACGCTCTGGTACAGCGGCATGTCCGTCCTGCCGCCGCACGTCGTCTACGGCGCGGACCGGCTCTCAGCCGAGGAGTACCAAGGCCGCGCCGCCGCGCTGCGGGAGCGGCTCGGCACGCTGCCGACCGCCGACCCGATCCCCTTCCGCCGCCAGAACGGCGGGGACTACGACGAGAACCTGGTGCTGCGCCCCGGCGTCATGCCGGGGCGCTCCGGTCTGGCGGTGCACTACGAAGCTCCAGCCGCCAGTCGTTGCACCGCATGAACGAGCCCGGCGGGTACTCGACGTCGCACTCGCCGAGCAGCGTGAACCCGGTCTTGCGGCACACCCCGTTCGACGCGGGGTGGCCGACGGACGGATAGGCGTGCAGATGGCGGTGGACGTCCTCCGCGGCCGCGGCGCGCGCGACCTCGTGGGCGGCCGCGGCCGCGATCCCCCGGCCCTGATACGGCGGCAGCACGCCCCAGCCCGTCTCGTACACGGTCCCCCCGCGCCACTCCCGCTCCCAGAAGCCGATCGCGCCCACCACCTCGGCCTCCCGGGCCAGCACGATCCGGTACATCCGGCCCCCGCCGCGCCCGGGCAGCTCCGCATAGCGCCGGTGCCGGGCCAGCACCTGCTCCTCGGTCTCCGGCCCGCCCAGGTGCTCCATCATCTCCGGGCTGTTGTTGCGCCGCAGCAGCTCCAGGTGGGACGGGGTGTCCGCCCACGGCTCCAGCCGCACCCGCGCCACACCGCTCCCCTGGGACATCCGCCGCCTCCCGCCGTCGCGTCCTTGACCCATTCGACCACGCGGGTACGACACCGCACGGCGCACAACCCGGCCGACCGGGCCGAGCGCCCCCGCCGGGTGGCGCGCGCCACTATTGCAAGCATCTTGCTTGCAATAGTTAGCACTCCTGGTGCAGCATCGAAGACATGGCATCACTGAACGTCGGCAACCTCGGCGACTTCCTGCGGGAGCAGCGGCGCACCGCCCAGCTCTCGCTGCGGCAGCTGGCCGACGCCGCCGGGGTGTCCAACCCGTACCTCAGCCAGATCGAGCGCGGACTCCGCAAGCCGAGCGCGGAGATCCTCCAGCAGCTCGCGAAGGCGCTGCGGATATCCGCCGAGACCCTGTACGTACAGGCAGGGATCCTCGATGAGCGCGATCGGGAGGAAACCGAGGTGCGCAGCGTGATACTCGCCGATCCCACGATCAACGAGCGGCAGAAGCAGGTGCTGCTCCAGATCTACGAGTCCTTCCGCAAGGAGAACGGACACGGGACCGCCTCGGACGACACCCCCATCGCCGACGCCGACGTCGCCACACCCTCGAACTGATCCGGGAGGACCAGCACCATGGCCATCACCGACGACGTACGCAAGACCCTCACCGACCCGACCCCGCTCTACTTCGTGGCGGGCACGGCCGACCTCGCGGCCCAGAAGCTCAAGGAGGTGCCGACGCTGGTCGAGAAGATCGTCGCGGAGGCCCCCGAGCGCTTCACCGCCGTGCGCAACACCGACCCGAAGGCCGTCCAGGACCGGGTCACCCAGCAGGCGAAGGACGCCCAGGGCAAGCTCAACGAGGTGCTGGGCTCCCTGGACACCGACCTCAGGCGGCTCCGGGACTCGGCGCAGGACCTGGCCCTCCAGGGCGTCGGCCGCGCCGCCGAGCTGGCCGTCAAGGCGCGCGAGCGGTACGACGAGGTCGCCGAGCACGGCCAGGAGGTCGTGAAGACCTGGCGCGGCGAGGCGGCCGACGAGGTCGTCGACATCGCCTCCGCGATCGAGCCCCACGAGGAGAAGAGCGAGCCCAAGGCGCCGTCGCAGCCGGTCGCCGTGGACTCCGCCAAGGAGGCGCCGAAGGCCACGGCCAAGCCTGCCGCCCCGGCCAAGAAGGCCCCGGCCCGCAAGCCCGCCACCGCCAAGAAGCCGGACTCCAAGCCGTCCCACTGACCCCTCTCCGACAGGCGTTTTTGTCGGGGACGCACAAAAGGGCCGGGTACGCAGCTGGCGTGCCCGGCCCTGTCAGCGGGTACGGTGGCCCGTAATGCTCATCCCTCTTTTCCTCTGAGCGTCTCTACTGGGCGGTGGACAGCGTGCTGGTGCAAGGTTTCGGCGAGTTGCTGTACTGGGTCTCCTGGGGCCTGCTCCTGTTCAGCCTGTTCGCCTTCGTCGACTCCGCTATCCGCCGCGTCGACGCCTACCGGGCCGCGGACAAGCAGACCAAGCCGTTCTGGATGATCATCCTGGGGCTCGCGGCCGCGGTGAACTTCTTCATGGGCATCATGAGCTTCCTGCCGATCATCGGGCTGATCGCGACGATCGTGTACATGGTCGACGTACGCCCGGCGCTGCGGCAGATCACCGGCGGCGGCCGCGGCTGGCCGCGGGGGCGCGGCTCCAGCTCCGACGGTCCGTACGGGCCCTACAACGGCGGCCGGTAGCGCATCCGGCGTCAGCCGCGGTCCAGCAGAAGGACCGCCAGGTCGTCCGTCAGCTCGCCGCCGTTCAGCGCCCGCACCTCGGTGACCGTGGCGTCCAGCAGCTCCTCGCCGCGCAGCCCGGTCGCCATCTGACGGGCGACGATCTCGACCATCCCCTCCTGCCCGAGGCGCTGCACCCCGGCCCCGACGCGGCCCTCGATCAGCCCGTCGGTGTACATCATCAGACTCCAGGCGCCGCCCAGCTCTACCTGGCGGCGCGGCCAGCGGGCGTTCGGCAGCAGGCCGAGCGCGGGGCCGTTCTCGTCGGTGGGCAGCAGCCGGGGCGCCATACCGGGCCGTACGGCCAGCGGTGAGGGGTGCCCGGCGAGGCAGACCCCGGCCCGGCGGCCGTCCGGGGCGATGTCGACGGTGCACAGGGTCGCGAAGATCTCGTCGTCCGGGCGCTCGTTCTCCAGCACCTGCTGGAGCGTGCCGAGCAGCTGGTCGCCGCAGAGCCCGGCGAAGGTCAGGGCGCGCCAGGCGATCCGCAGCTCCACGCCGAGGGCGGCCTCGTCGGGGCCGTGGCCGCAGACGTCGCCGATCATCGCGTGCACCGTGCCGTCCGGGGTGCGGACGGTGTCGTAGAAGTCGCCGCCGAGCAGGGCCCGGCTGCGGCCGGGCCGGTAGCGGGCGGCGAAGCGGAGTCCGGAGCCCTGGAGCAGCGGGGTGGGCAGCAGTCCGCGCTCCAGCCGGGCGTTCTCCTGGGCGCGCAGCCGGGACTCGGTGAGCTGGCGCTGGGCGAGGTCGGAGCGTTTTCGCTCGACCGCGTACCGGATGGCGCGGCTGAGGATGCGGCCGTCCAGCTCGTCGCGGAAGAGGAAGTCCTGCGCCCCGACCCGGACCGCCTCGGCGGCGCGCTCGGCGTCGTCCTCGGCGGTGAGGACCAGAACGGCCTGGGTGGGCGCGAGCCTCAGTACGGAGCGCAGCGTGTCGAGCGCGTCCTCCGCCTCGTGCTCGGGGCCGGGCAGGGCAAGGTCGAGCAGGATGCACTGCACCCCGTCGGTGAGCAGCCGGGAAGCCTCGGTGAGGTTACGGGCCGTACGGATACGGACCCGGTTGCCCTCGGTGTCCAGCATTTCGGGGACGTTGAAGGCGCCGGCCGGATCGTCCTCGATCACCAGCAGGGTGAGCCCGCTGTCGGGCAGGGCGGCCGGCCGGGCCTCGGTGGCCAGTGCCTCCCGCTGCCTCGGCACGGGTACGGACATCGCTCGATTCCCTTCCCTCCCCCCGAGGGCGCGGCGCCCGCCGCCGACCGGCGGACCGCACGAACCGGCCCACACACCGACTGGTCGGTTTCAGGGCATGCAAGCCGGATACTGCCAGGAGACCTTAGCGCTCGGTCCGGGCCCCTTGGAATGACCTTCCGGACGCCACTTTTGTCATATGCCCCACGCCCCGGGCGACTTGGGGGAACCCGGACCGGAGCCGGATGACGAAGGTCACGCCAACTCGTCGCCGTTTTGTGGAACCGAACACGGACCGCGCGGTACGCGCGCCCGCCACATCGGGGCGAGGCAGACATACCAGCGGAATCGCACTCACGGCGCGAAATCACCCCGAATCAGGAGGCGTCCGGGCGCACCACGCCCAGGATCGGCATCGACCCCGCCCCCGCCAGGGTGATGGGGCGACCCGGGCGCGGGGCGTGGACGATCGCGCCGTCACCCACGTACATCCCCACATGGCTGGCGTCCTTGAAGTAGATGACCAGGTCGCCGGGGCGCATCCGGGCGGTGTCCACCTTCGGCAGCAGCCGCCACTGCTCCTGCGAGGTCCGCGGGATGGCCCGTCCGGCCGAGGCCCAGGCCCGCTGGGTCAGCCCCGAGCAGTCGTAGGCGTCCGGACCCACGGCGCCCCAGACGTAGGACTTGCCGATCTGGGCCGTCGCGAAGTCGATCGCGTGCCGCCCCACGGAGCTGGAGCTTCCGCCAACCTCCCGCAGTATGCCGGTCTTGAGCCATTTCGCCTGAGATGACCGGTCGCGCTCCTCCTGGAGCTGCCGCAGCCGGTCCCGCTCCTTGGTCTCCAGCCGCGCCTCCAGCCGCCGGGCCCGGGCGAGCTTTTCGGTGATCTCCTTCTTCGCCGCCGCCTTCTTCGCCCGGCTCCGGTCGAGCCGCTCCCACTCCTGGGACGCGGACTCGGCGTACCGGTCGAGCGCCGCCCGGGTGTGCTCCAGCCGGTTCATCAGCCCGCGGGCCGCCTTCTCGCCCTTGCGCGCGAGGGTGAAGCCGTCGAGGACGTCGCCGGGGTCGTCGTCCAGCAGCACCCGCGCCTCGGGCGGCAGTCCGCCGCCGCGGTACTGGGCCCGCGCCAGCGCCCCGGCGCGCTCCCGCAGCCCGGTCATCTCCTGCTGCGCCTTCACCACGGCCCGCGCGATCTTCACGATCGACTTCTCCTGGCGCGTCTGTTTCTCCCGCGCGAGGTTGTATGCGTCGGTGGCTGATTCCGCTTGCCGGTAGAGGCCGTTCACTTCCGAACGGACCTTCTCCAGCCGCCCACCGGACGCGTTGCCACCGGCACCGCCCCGCGTCGGTTCCGGTTCACCGGGCGCCGCGTACGCGGACCCCGGTAAGGCCGACGCTCCCAGCGCGCAGACGAGCGCGGCGGCCGCGGTGGCGCCCGCCCCCCTCCCTCGCCCGTTCCGCCTCATCCGCCTGCCGCCTCTCGTCCAAGTAGGGACGGATAGTGACATGCCGTACCGCAATCCGACAGAGCCACGCGCCGGTCGGCCGCACACCCGACGCGATCCGGGGTCTTGCGAGGACAAAAGTGGACGAGGAACGACGGGAACGGGCTAGAGCAGACGGAAGCGGGCGGAAACGACAGAAAGGGAAAGAAGCGGGTGAGTCCGGACCGCGACCACGCCGTAACCCAGCCGTTATCCGGCCACCACACTGACGGCCGAGGTTCACCGCTCGTTAACTCTTCCCCTTCGGTCGCTTCATCTGATCTGCCTAATTTCAGCCCTAGTGAGGCGCGTGCCATTCCCCATGCCCGGCCCGCGCCCTGCGCATATCCATCCCTGCGCACCTATACGCCGCGCGCCGTCCCCACCGGCGGCTTCTGGAAGGAATCTCCGAAAGTGAAGCTTCAGCGCAACAACCGGCTTCGCGCCATCGCCGCCGGTGCCCTCGCCCTGTCCGGCGCCTTCGTCCTGACCGCCTGCGGTTCGGACAACAACACCGGCGGCGGTGGCGCCGCGTCCACCGGCGACATCAAGTGCGAAGGCAAGGGGCAGCTGCTGGCCTCCGGCTCGTCGGCGCAGAAGAACGCCATGGACCTGTGGACGAAGAACTACGGCGCGGCGTGCAAGGACGTCAAGCTCAACTACAAGGCCACCGGCTCGGGTGCGGGCATCCAGGAGTGGCTGCAGGGCAAGACCGCCTTCGCGGGCTCCGACTCGGCGCTCAAGCCCGAGGAGGTCACGTCCTCGAAGAAGATCTGCAAGGGCGGCCAGGGCATCAACCTCCCGATGGTCGGCGGCCCGATCGCGGTCGGCTTCAACGTCCCCGGCGTTGACAAGCTGACCCTCGACGCCGAGACCCTCGGCAAGATCTTCAATTCGGACATCAAGACGTGGGACGACCCCGCGATCAAGAAGCTCAACCCGGGCGTCAAGCTCCCGAGCCTCAAGATCCAGGCGTTCCACCGCTCGGACGAGTCGGGCACCACCGACAACTTCACCAAGTACCTCAAGGCCGCCGCCCCGAAGGCGTGGCCGCACGAGCCGGGCAAGGCGTGGGAGGGCAAGGGCGGCCAGTCCGCCGACGGTTCCTCCGGTGTCTCCTCGCAGGTCAAGCAGGTCTCCGGCGCGATCTCGTACTTCGAGCTGTCGTACGCGACCGCCAACAGCATCAAGACCGTCGACCTGGACACCGGCGCCTCGAAGCCCGTCCAGGCCACCGTCGAGAACGCCTCCAAGGCCATCGCCGAGGCCAAGCCCAAGGGCACCGGCAAGGACCAGGCCCTCGACCTGGCGTACGACACCAAGGCGGCCGGCGCCTACCCGATCACGCTGGTCACCTACGAGATCGCCTGCGACAAGGGCAACAAGGCGGGCACGCTCAAGGCCACCAAGTCCTTCCTGAACTACGCCGCCAGCAAGGACGGCCAGTCCGCGCTGAAGGAGCTGGGCTACGCCCCGCTGCCCGACTCGATCGCCACCAAGGTCCGCGAGAGCATTTCCAGCCTCGGCTGACTTTGACATGTGCGGCCTGTTCCGCCTCGGCCCACCGGCCCGAGCGGAACAGGCCGCACGTCCGGTGCACCGCCGCACCCGGAGCCTCACCCCCATCCGGCTCCGCAGACCGGAGAACCCATGAAAACGGATATAGAACCCACTTCCTCATCCGCCGGGTCGCAGCCCTTGGTCTCGACCCGCTCCACCGGCCGCGCCGGTGACAAGATCTTCCTCGGCCTCTCCCGGGGCTCCGGGATCGCCCTCCTGGTGATCATGGCGGCCATCGCGGTCTTCCTCGCGTACCGCGCCGCCATCGCGATCTCCAAGGACGAGGCCAACTTCCTCACCGCCTTCGAGTGGAGCACCGGCACGACGCCGATGCGCTTCGGCATCGCGGTACTCGCCTTCGGCACGGTCGTCAGCTCGATCATCGCGATGGTCATCGCGGTCCCGATCGCCGTCGGCATCGCGCTGTTCATCTCGCACTACGCCCCGCGCCGCCTGGCCACCCCGGTCGCGTACGTGATCGACCTGCTCGCCGCGGTCCCCAGCATCGTCTACGGCCTGTGGGGCGCGCTCTTCCTGGTGCCGCACCTGACGGGTCTGTACACCTGGATGGACGACTACCTGGGCTGGACCAAGGTCCTCTCGTACCAGGGCGGCGCCGCGCGGTCGCTGTTCACCGTCGGCATCCTGCTGGCGATCATGATCCTGCCGATCGTCACCAGCGTGAGCCGCGAGGTGTTCCGGCAGGTTCCGAAGATGCACGAGGAGGCGGCGCTCGCGCTCGGCGCGACCCGCTGGGAAGTCGTCCGCATGTCGGTCCTCCCCTTCGGCCGCTCCGGCATCATCAGCGCCTCGATGCTGGGCCTGGGCCGCGCGCTGGGCGAGACCATGGCGGTCGCCACCGTGCTGTCCCCCAGCTACCTGATCAACGCCAGCCTGCTGGACCCGGGCGGCGGTACGTTCGCGCAGAACATCGCCAGCCACTTCAAGGAGGCCAACGGCAACGGGCGTGACGCCCTCATCGCCTCCGGTCTGGTCCTGTTCGTCATCACCCTGCTGGTGAACGGCGCCGCGCGAATGATCATCGCCCGCCGCAAGGAGTACTCGGGGACCGCAGCATGAGCGATACGACCACCGACACCAACACGCCGCGCGGCACATCCACCCTCGCTCAGGCGCGCCTGCCCCGCTGGGCCCCGCTGGGGCTGGCCGCGGTCTCGATCGCCGCGGGCGTCGGCATCGGCAGCGCCGCCGGGATGGGCAACGCCCTCCAGTGGGGTCTGATCGCCGCGCTGCTCTTCGTCGTCCTCTCCTACGGGGTCACGGCCTCGGTCGAGGGCGGCCGGCAGGCCAAGAACCAGCTGGCCACCAGCCTGGTGTGGCTCTGCTTCCTGATCGCGATCGTCCCGCTGTTCTCGCTGCTCTTCGAGACCATCAACCGCGGCAAGACGGTCCTCGACCCCTACTTCCTCAGCCACTCCATGGACGGCGTCCAGACGATCCTGCCCGGCGGCGGCGCGTACCACGCGATCCTCGGCACCCTGGAGCAGGTCGGCATCGCCACCCTCATCGCGGCCCCCATCGGCCTGCTGACCGCCGTCTACCTCGTCGAGTACGGGCGCGGGCGGCTCGCGAAGTCCGTGACCTTCTTCGTCGACGTCATGACCGGCATCCCGTCGATCGTGGCCGGCCTGTTCATCCTCAGCTTCTGGATCATCATCCTGGGCTTCGACTACTCGGGCTTCGCCGGTGCCATGGCACTGGCCATCCTGATGATGCCGGTCGTGGTCCGCTCCACCGAGGAGATGCTCAAGCTCGTCCCGGACGAGCTGCGCGAGGCCTCCCTCGCGCTGGGCGTGCCCAAGTGGCGCACCATCCTCAAGGTGGTGCTGCCCACCTCGATCGGCGGGATCACCACGGGTGTGATGCTCGCGGTCGCCCGTATCGCCGGTGAGTCCGCCCCCATCGTGCTGCTGGTCTTCGGCTCCCAGGCGATCAACCCGAACCCCTTCGAAGGCGCCCAGTCGTCGCTGCCGTACTACATCTACGAGCAGTGGCAGCTCGGTAACGAGGCGTCGTTCAACCGCGCCTGGGCCGCGGCGCTCGTGCTCATCGCCTTCGTCATGATCCTGAACCTGGTGGCCCGCGGCATCGCCCGCTGGAAGGCCCCGAAGACCGGCCGCTGAGGCCAAGAAGAAGAGAAGTGATTCACATGGCCAAGCGCATCGACATCAGTGGGCTGACCGCCTACTACGGCAGCCACAAGGCCATCGAGGACATCTCGATGACCGTCGAGCCCCGCTCGGTAACGGCCTTCATCGGCCCCTCCGGCTGCGGCAAGTCGACCTTCCTGCGCACCCTCAACCGGATGCACGAGGTGACCCCCGGCGGCCGGGTCGAGGGCAAGGTGATGCTCGACGACGAGAACCTGTACGCCTCCGGCGTCGACCCCGTCTCCGTGCGGCGCACGGTCGGCATGGTCTTCCAGCGCCCCAACCCGTTCCCGACGATGTCGATCTTCGAGAACGTCGCGGCCGGGCTGAAGCTGAACGGCTCGTACCGCAAGAGCGAGCTGCAGGACGTCGTCGAGAAGTCCCTCAAGGGCGCCAACCTGTGGAACGAGGTCAAGGACCGGCTGAACAAGCCGGGCGCCGGGCTCTCCGGCGGTCAGCAGCAGCGGCTGTGCATCGCCCGCGCCATCGCGGTCGAGCCCGACGTGCTGCTGATGGACGAGCCCTGCTCGGCGCTGGACCCGATCTCGACCCTCGCCATCGAGGACCTGATCGGTGAGCTGAAGGAGCGGTTCACGATCGTCATCGTGACCCACAACATGCAGCAGGCGGCGCGCGTCTCGGACCGTACGGCCTTCTTCAACCTGGCCGGCGTCGGCCAGCCCGGCAAGCTCATCGAGATCGACGAGACCGAGCGGATCTTCTCCAACCCGTCCGTCCAGGCGACCGAGGACTACATCTCCGGCCGCTTCGGCTGACGCGAAAGCCCCTCGCCCGCTGGGCGAGGAACGGCGTCCTGCGGTGCTGCATGGCGGTGCCACCGCACGACGAAAGGGCCCGCCCCCGGCTCCCGGGGGCGGGCCCGCTCCGTGCGTACGTGGCCGGTTCGGCCGATGAGGCGTAAGGCTGGGGCAGCCGTAAAGCTGGGGCAGCCGTAAGCCGGGTCAGCCGAAGGCCAGGTCGACGATCCAGTAGCTGAGGGCGGCGACACCGGCCGCCGCGGGCATGGTGATGAACCAGCCGAGGATGATGTTCTTCGCGACCCCCCAGCGCACCGCGTTCACGCGCTTGGTCGCCCCCACACCCATGATCGCCGAGGTGATGACATGCGTCGTCGAGATCGGCGCCTGGAACATGAACGACGCGGTGTACATCACCGAGGCCGCCGTCGTCTCGGCGGCGAAGCCCTGCGGCGGATCCAGTTCGATGATCCGGCGGCCCAGGGTGCGCATGATGCGCCAGCCACCCGCGTACGTGCCGAGCGAGAGCATCGCGGCGCAGGCGATCTTCACCCACACCGGGATCGCGTCCCCCTGATCCTCGACACCGCCGATGACCAGGGCCATCACCACCACACCCATGGTCTTCTGGGCATCCTGGAGACCGTGACCGAGCGCCATGGCGGCGGCCGACACGGTCTGCGCTATCCGGAAACCGCGCTTGGCCTTGTGCGGGTTGGACTTACGGAACATCCAGAGGATGGCCACCATGACGAAGTAGCCCAGCACCAGGCCGATGATGGGCGAGAGGATCATCGGGAGGACGACCTTCTCCACCACTCCGCTCCAGTGAACGGTGCTGGCCCCGGCGAGCGCCGCGCCCACCAGGCCGCCGAACAGGGCGTGCGAGGAAGAGGACGGCAGTCCGTAGTACCAGGTGACCATGTTCCAGGCGATCGCGCCGATCAGCGCGGAAAACAGGATGATCATGCCCTGTTTGCCGGTGGGGGTGGCGATCAGGCCCTCACTGACGGTCTTGGCGACCCCGCTGCCCAGGAAGGCACCCGCGAGGTTCATCACCGCGGCCATCGCGAGCGCGGCCCGCGGGGTCAGGGCCCGGGTGGAGACCGAGGTGGCGATGGCGTTCGCCGAGTCGTGGAAGCCATTGGTGTACGTGAAGAAGAGCGCGACCGCGATGGTCACGACGAGCGCGAAGGTGTCCATGCCGGGACTCAGGACTCCTTGACGGCGATCGTCTCGACCGTGTTGGCGACATGCTCGAAGGCGTCGGCCGCCTCTTCCAGCACATCCACGATCTGCTTGAGCTTGAGCACCTCCATCGCGTCGTACTTGCCGTTGAAGAGGTGGGCCAGCAGCTTGCGATGGATCTGGTCGGCCTGGTTCTCCAGCCGGTTGACCTCGATCCAGTACTCCGTGAGGTTCGTCATGGTGCGCAGGTTCGGCATGGCCTCGGCGGTCAGCTCGGCCGCCCGCGCCAGCACCTCGATCTGCTGCTCGACGCCCTTGGGCAGCTCATCGACCTGGTAGAGGACGACCAGGTCGACGGCCTCCTCCATGAAGTCCATGATGTCGTCGAGGGACGAGGCGAGGGAGTAGATATCCTCGCGGTCGAACGGCGTGATGAACGAGGAGTTCAGCTGGTGGAAGATCGCGTGCGTGGCGTCGTCCCCCGCATGCTCCGCGGCCCTCATGCGCTCGGCGATCTCGGAACGAGCGGCGGAGTCCGCCCCGAGCAGTTCCATCAGGAGCTTGGAGCCGGTCACGATGTTGTCCGCGGAGGCGGCGAACATGTCGTAGAAGCTCGTCTCCCTGGGGGTCAGACGAAAGCGCACTGGGGATCCTCGGGATGCGGCGGATGGGGACTCGATGATGCTAGGCGCATCTTCCGGCCACGGTAACCGGCGTCCCCAGTGTCGCCCATCGGGCGGTGTGCTCTTCACAGGGGCCCGGTTCGGCCGGAAAAGCCGTTACCATATACCCACTGGGGGTATATGTGCACCGATAGTGAACAACGGGAGGACGCCATGACCACCACGGCAGCCGGGACCACCGCGCCCACCGGCGGCGATGAGCAGGGCCAGGCGTCCGGCCACGCTTCCCCTACCCACGGCGGCCACGGGTACGCCCACCAGAAGGACCAGCACCTGAAGCGGCTGCGCCGGATCGAGGGCCAGATCAGGGGCCTTCAGCGGATGGTCGAAGAGGATGTCTACTGCATCGACATACTCACCCAGGTCTCCGCGAGCACCAAGGCCCTCCAGTCCTTCGCCCTCCAGCTGCTCGAAGAGCATCTGCGGCACTGCGTCGCCAGCGCGGCGGTCGAGAGCGCCGCGAAGGAGGGGAACGAGGGAGAGGACGAGGTGGACGCCAAGGTCGCCGAGGCGACGGCGGCCATCGCACGGCTGCTGCGGACCTGAGGACACCCCGGACCCGAGGCCCCCGGGCTGGAGACCCCCGGACTTGAGGCCCCCGGACTGGAGGACTCCACCGGGCGGCGGCCTCCGCGCGGCCGGAGCGCTCCGCGCCCGCCGATGAGACGGCGGGCCCGCCTACCGGCTGTCCTGACCGTCGATTTCCGGCCGCTCCGAACGCTCCGGACGATCGGCCTTCCGCCTCTGCGAGCGCTCGGCTGAATTTGATCGGTCGGCCTCCACCCGGAGCACCTCGTCGATGCGGTCCGGACTGAGCCTGTCCTCGTCCGCGCTCGCTGCAGCGATCATCAATTCACCGTAGAGATCGATCTCGACGAGGGCCACGGGGTCCGGGCCCGGTGAGCCGCGACGCGCAACCACGTGTTTCACCTCCTCCTGCGAGCACTTTCGAGCACTTTCAGCAGCAGCTTCCCAGCGTAGGGATCGGTACACACTCCGCGCATGGCACGGATGGGCCATTTCGAAGGACAGAGCGGGTCCCTCCGACTACTTCTGAGGCGATCCGACCTTCCCTGTGTAGATATCCGCGGGCTTGGGCAGCGCGACGGCGGCCTCCACCCCGAAGTCGTACAGCTCCGTCGTCGAGGCGACCCCCACCGCGCGCCGCCCGTCCGCGCTCCGAGCGGGCCGCGCACCGCTCGCCCGGCTGGTCACGGTGAAGCGGTGCCGTACCTCACGCAGCCGGCCCAGCCCGTCGAGGTACGCGTCGAAGGGCACCAGGGCGTCGGTGAACCCCTTCGCCGCGGCGCGCAGCGGCCCCCGTACGCCGTGCGAGGCCACCTCGGCCGCCCGGCCGATGTCCGTGGTGCCGCGGTAGTGCCGCACCAGGGCGCCGTCCGGCCCCTCCTCCCCGACCAGGCTCGCCCGCCGCACCCCGCGCAGCAGTTCGGCGGCGGTCAGCGGATCGGTCGCCCCGCCGGTGACCAGGTTGCCGTCCGGAATGCCCGCTGTGTCCACACGTACCCATTTGTCGCTGGGGATGCCCGCGCCGCGGTTGCGCATGAAGAGCGCACCGGGCGCCAGCAGTTCGGTGATCGGCCCGTGCTCGGCCGCGCCCGTCGCGTCCCTCGGCAGCACCAGCCGCAGCCGCCCCCGCCGCTGCTCGAAGTCGTACGCCCCGCTGCCCTCGATCGACACCCGGGTGCCGCCGGTCGCCGTCTCCAGGGTCGTCCGCACCCGTGAACTCCCGGAACTCACCAGCACATCCGCGGCCTGCCGCAGCACGGCGACCGCGGCCGCCGCCCCGGGGGCACCGCCCGGGCGTTCGTCCGCCACCGTCTGGGACGAGCAGCCGCTGACGGTCGCCAGCAGTCCGGCCAGCAGACCACCCGCCACGCACCCGGCGACCGCCTTCGCCCGTCTCCTTCCACCGCGCCGCTGAACCACCATCGACCGTCGACCCCCTGGCCACGCTCGTCCACGCCTTGATACTTGTTCGTTTAACGACCCATTCCGGCCGCCCGTCACGGCCCGGTAGCGTGGTCATGTGCTCGACTCAGGTGACATAGGCCCCGACCAAGCCCGTACCACCACCGTGGAGAAGGGGGCCTTCTGCCTCGCCCGATGCACCTGCGGCTGGACCGGACCGGCCCGCCGCGCCCGGTCCATGGCCCGCGACGACGCGAGCGCCCACACGACGGACCGTCATTCTTCGGCCACACACGGAACCCCGCCACCCGGCATGCCCTCTGACCAGGAGACCGGGCGGCTTACGCGATAACGGCGGTAGCCCGGTCGACCGGTGGGACGCAAGGTCGACAGGGAGGGGACCCCGCCATGAACCGGCGGACACTGCTGGCAGCGAGCGCGGGACTGGCTTCCACGGCCACGTGGGCCGCGGCGTGCAGCAGCAACACCACGGGACACGCCGCCAGCGGGCATTCGTCCCTCGGCACCGTCTCGAACAGCAGGCTCGCGGCGAGCGACGGCAAGCCGAAGGCCGCGGACTGGACCGCGCTCGGCACGACGCTCCACGGCGACCTGGTGCGCCCCGGCGACGCCGACTACACCACCGCCAGGCGCCTGTACAACACCCGCTTCGACCATCTGCGGCCCGCCGGTGTCGCCTATATAGGCAATACCTCCGACATCACCGCATGTCTGGACTTCGCCCGGCGCCACGGCACCCCCGTCGCCATCCGCAACGGCGGCCACAGCTACGCGGGTTATTCCAGCGGCGACGGCCGCCTGGTCATCGACGTCTCCGCGCTCGGCTCCATACGCACCACCACGGGCGAAGCCCGCATCGGCGGCGGCGCCAAACTCATCGACGTCTACACCACGCTCGGCGCCCACGGCGTCACCGTCCCCGGCGGCTCCTGCCCGAGCGTCGGCATCTCCGGGCTCGCCCTCGGCGGCGGCCACGGCGTGGTCTCGCGGGCGTACGGGCTCACCTCCGACCACCTCACCGGCGCGACCCTCATCACCGCCGCGGGCAAGACCCTCCAGGTCTCCAAGGACCGCGAACCCGACCTCTTCTGGGCGCTGCGCGGCGCGGGCGGCGGCAACTTCGGCGTCGTCACCGAGCTGCGCTTCCGTACCCGCAAGCCCGGCGACGGCGTCACCGCCTATATGTCCTGGCCCTGGTCGAAGGCGGCCAAGGTGCTCGCCGCCTGGCAGAAGTGGGGCCCCGACCAGCCCGGCGAGATCTGGTCGGCGCTGCATCTGTCGGCCGCCCCCGGCCGCACCCCCACCGTCTCCATCAGCTGCTTCTCCCTGGGCACCTACGGCGACCTGCAGAACGCGGTGGACCGGCTCGCCGACGGCCCGGGCGGCCCCGGCCCCGCCTCCCGGGTGACCCTGCGCCGCCGGGGGTACGTCGACGCGATGCGCATGTACGCGGGCTGCGGCGACTCCTCGACCAGCCGCTGCCATCTGCCCGGCGACAAGCCCGGCCGCAGCGCCGACGGGGTGCTGCAGCGGGAGACGTACGCCGCCCGGTCCGACTTCTTCGACCGCTCGCTGAGCCAGGCCGGGGTGCGCGCGATGCTCGACCAGGTCGAGCGCTTCGGGCGGCGCACCAGCGGCGGCGGCGCGGTCAGCATCGCGCTCACCGCGCTCGGCGGCGCCGTGAACCGCGTCGACCCGCAGGCCACCGCCTTCGTCCACCGCCGCTCGCGGTTCCTCGCGCAGTACACCGCGTCCTGGGCGGCGGGCGGCACGGGCGCCCCGCAGAACGCCTGGCTGGACGCGGCGCACTCGGCGATGCGGCGCCACGCCTCCGGGGCGGCGTACCAGAACTACACCGACGCCACGCTCAAGAACTGGCGCTCGGCGTACTACGGCTCCGGCGCGGACCGGCTCACGCGGCTGAAGAATCGTTACGACCCGAAGCGCCTCTTCGACTTCCCGCAGGCGCTGTGATCCAGGGGCGCCCCTGTACGTACGAAGGGCGGCCCGGCTTGCTGCCGGGCCGCCCTTCGTACGTGTGTCCAAGGCCGCTTGCGCGTAGGTCAGGCCGCGAGGTCCTTGCTGCCGCGCTCCGTGCCCGGCGAACGGGTTCCGGTACCGGTTCCGGTCCCGGTCTCGGAGAACTCCGGGAAGCCCTCGCCCGCCGCGGCCCGGGCGGGGCGCCCGGCCCGTATCAGCCAACCGGCCCGCGACCCCGCGATCGTGGTGGTGAGCGGCGTCAGCAGCATCATCGCGAGCGGCGCCAGCAGCAGCGCGACCGCGGTCCCCAGCGCGAACCCGCCGATGACGTCCGTCGGATAGTGCACGCCCATGTAGACGCGGCAGAAGCCCTCGAGCAGCCCGAGCCCGATCGCGGCCAGCCCGTACCGCCGGTGGGCCATGAAGATCCCGACGGCTAGCCCCATGGTGAGCGTCGCGTGGTCGCTGACGAAGGAGAAGTCGGTCTTGCCCGCCACCAGGACCTCGAGCCCCTGATGGTCCCGGAACGGCCGCGGGCGCTGCACGAATCCGCGGATCGGGATGTTGGCGATCAGCGCGAGTCCGGCCGCCAGCGGCGCCCACATCAGCCCGGCGACGGCGGACGGCGCGTCCTGCGGCCGCTTGCGCACGCTCCACCAGGCGCCGAGGCCCACCAGGGCGAGCCCGATGACGATCCCGTACTCGCCGACGAACTCCATCACGCGGTCGAACCAGTGCGGGGCGTCCTTGGCGAGCCCGTTGATGTCGTAGAGAAGGCTGACATCGGGGTTCGACCCGTCCAGCGCGAGTCCAGCCATGTGCCGCGGCCCCTTATCTCTCACCTGTCGCTACGTACAGCTGCCGAACCCCCGTGATTCCCCGCGACCGGCGGCCCCGGCGAGCGATGCCGAAGGGTGTGCCGCCGATCCACTTCAAGGAAACGCCCTCATTCCGCCAAGCGTTCCGTTCGCTACCCAACGATCACCGGGACGTTATCGAAGGGTGACCCATCGCCGCAGCTCAGGCGGAATCTTTACGCGGCGCTGGGCTTGGGCAGCGCTTTTGCGCCATCCTTCGTCACCCGCGTCGCCCCGATGTAGTCCGGGGAATCGATGGGGTCGAAGCGGATCACCGCACCAGTGTAGGGCGCGTTGATCATCTTCCCGCCGCCCACATAGATCCCCACGTGATGGATGGATCTCGGGTCGTCGAGGTCGTACGCGAAGAAGACCAGATCACCGGGGAGCAACTCGTCGCGCTTCGGATGCGGACCGGCGTTCCACTGGTCGTTGGCGACACGCGGCAGCTCGATCCCCACCGTCGCGTACGCCGCCTTCGTCAGCCCCGAACAGTCGAACCGCCCGTCCTGGTCCGGGGTGCCGTTGCCGCCCCACAGATAGGGCTTGCCGAGCTGCTTCTGCGCGAAGTAGATCGCCGCGGCCGACTGCCGCGACGGCTGCACGGTCTGCGTGGGCGCCTCGAAGCTCTTGGCCAGGTTGGTGATGGTCTTCACGTAGTTCTGGGTCTCGCGGTACGGCGGCACGCCCTTGTACTTGAGCACGGCGTACGCGCCCGCGTTGTAGGACGCCAGCATGTTGTGCGTCAGATTGCCCGGCACGCCCTTCACATACTTCGCGAGGGAGCAGTCGTAGGCGGCCGCGGACGGAATCGCGTCATTCGGATTCCAGATGTCCCGCTTGCCGTCCTTGTCGCCGTCCACCCCGTGCGACGCCCAGGTGGCGGGGATGAACTGCGCCAGCCCCTTAGCGTTGGCCGGACTCTGCGCCTTCGCGTTCCAGCCGCTCTCCTGGTAGAGCTGCGCGGCGAGCAGGGCCGGATTGAGGGCGGGGCACGAGTTCCCGTACCGCTGGATCAGCGGCGCGTACGAGGCCGGGACAGAGCCCTTCGCCAGCCCGACACTGGTGCCGCCGCCACCGCCCGCGAGGTTCGCGGCGACCATGTAGGTACCGAGAACGAGCAGGACGACGAAGGAAAAACAGACTCCGATACCGACACTGACACCCAGCCAGACCTTACGCACCCGGCCATCCTCCCCCATCAGACCTCGGTACGAACGCGTTTCCGTACGCACGGCGAAAATCAGCCGCTCGGCAGCCGAAACCCTACGGGCGACCGGCGCCGCACGCCCCCTGTACCCCCTCCGCGCACCCCGCCGAACGCGTAAAGTCCGGCCCGTCCGAGCACCTCACACCCCATGGACCCCAAGGAACACGGATGACGCAGCTGGACTGGCAGCGGGCCTCGGCCGAGGAGGGCGAGGAGGCGGGCGCCTACCTGGAGGTGGCCGCGGGCCCCGACGGCCGGATCTACATGCGCGAAAGCAACGACCCCGAGACCGTCGTCGTCACCACCCAGGCCAAGTGGGAGGCGTTCCTCAAGGGGGTCAAGGCAGGCGAGTTCGACGACTTCGCCGAGGAGTAGAGGGCTCCGCTACCGATCGTTGCCCGGCGCCCACCCGCGTGATACACAGAGTGACCAAAGGGCACCTGATGGACATGGCTCGTCCTCCTGCCAGGTCACCGTGGTCCACAACACGTACGAGATCCGCCAAGAAATGCCGCCCAGTCGACATGCGGAGGCGGAATCGTCAGCGAAGATAGAGACTGACCCACGCCGGCTCGGCGGGGCATACAACTACCCATAAGGGGCGGTGAGTTCAATATGTTCCTAGCGGCCGAAAAGGGCGACATCAACACCATCATCGGCGGAATCGCCCCAGACTGGGGCCCCTTCGGAAGCCTGGGCAGCGAGGCCCGCGTCATGATCGAGGTCGTCATGGCTGTCGCGCTGCTGCTGTGCTTCGGCATCGCGATCTGGGGCGCGGCCAAGCAGCGCATCGGCGCGACCGCCCTGCGCGACACCTTCAGCGCGGAACAGGGCAAGGGACTCATCGTCGCGGGGCTGACCGGCGTGTTCATCATCGGCTCGCTGGGCACGCTCTTCACGATCGTGTACGGCATGGCCATCTAGCCACGCCCCCGTCCCGCCCCGGCCTGCGCCCCCTGCGCACCGGAGCCGCCCCCGCGCGCGGCGCACGCCCCCGCCCCCGAGCCTCCGCCCCCGATCCCCCCTACCGGCCCCACCCTCCGTACCCGAGGCTGCTCCCTGATGCCCGCACCCGCCGCCCCCGTCGCCGAGGTCGTGTCAGTCTGATGTCCACTCACACCACCACGCCCACACGTCGGTCCACGCCGCTACCGTCGTACCAGCGCGGCGGAAGAGCGGCCACGGTCCGCGGCAGGGTTGGCACGGTTGAAGGGGCGAACACACGATGAGTCTCGGCGGCGACGACGGTTACGGCGGTGACTACGACGGCCACGACACCGGCCGCACCCGCGGCACGGCCTCCGGCGGCCATCTGACGCGCACCCGCCTGCCGGAGGGCGACGAAGACCCGTACGGCCCGCCCCGCCGCGGCCCCGGCCGGGCCGTCAAGCCGAGCCGCAACCTGATCACGGTCGTCGGGGTCGTCGTCCTGCTCCTCGCCGCCATCGCCTTCGTCAACCGTGGCGGCCAGAGCGACGGCGGCTCGTCCGACACGTCGGACTCCGGCGGCGGCAACGCCAACGCCCAGCCCACCGCCCCCACCGGCACCCGCCCGGTCACCGGCAAGAACGGCACGGCGGGCATCGCGTCGGGCTTCGCGAAGTCCCAGCAGGGGGCGCAGAGCGCGGCGGCGAACTACGCGGTGGCGCTGAGCTCCGCCGATATGTTCAACCGCGAGCGCCGCCACGAGCTGCTGCCCCAGATCTTCACCAGCACGGCAGCGGCCCCCCTCCAGACCAGGCTCGACAAGGCATACTCCGCCGGTTCCCTGCAGAAGATCGGCCTGGACGCGAACGGCAAGGCCCCCGAGGGCATGACCTACATCTCGCGTACGGCTCCCATGGGAACCAAGGTCTCGAAGTTCACGGACACCACGGCGACGGTGGCGGTGTGGTGCACAGGGGTGTTCGGCACGGCGGGAGAGGGATCGAGGAATCCGGTCACCAATGACTGGTTCACTCTTACGCTGAAGCTGCGCTGGGTGAACAACGACTGGAAGACCGAGGCCTACTCTCAGAAGGACGGCCCGGCACCCGTCAACAGCGACCGCACCGCGTCCACGGCCGACGAGATCGCCAAGGCAGTCGAGCAGTACGGAGGGTTCACCTATGCCCGCTAGCATCCGCCGTTGTGCTGTCGTGCTCGCAGGTGCCGTCGCGTCCGTACAAACGGCGACCGTTCTACTGGCCACTCGGGCTGTCGCCGCGCCGTCGCCCACTCCCACCCCGTCAAAAGACGGTCATTGCGACGACATCATCGGCCCCGCCCCCTGCGGGAAGGGGTCTGGCGGCTCCGGCGCCCCCGCCGACCCCTCGAACCCCCTCGACCCCGCCGCTTCCCTCGCCCGCGGCTGCGCCGACGCCGCCGCCTGGCTCGTCGGCAAGCTCTCGAAGCTCGTCAAGGCCACGGCGAACGTCGACTTCACGAACGAGGCATTCCTCCGCCAGTACGCCGTCGTCTTCGCCGCCTCGACCGTCCTCACCCTCATCCTCTGGCTCCTCGCCGTCGCCAAGCGCGCCATCCGCGGCGCCCCGCTCGGCGAGGCGCTCTCCGAGGCCATCGGCTTCCTGTGGCTGACGGTCCTGGCCTCCGCCTTCACCCCGCTCATCCTCTATACGGTCGTCACCGCCACCGACGCCGTCACGGACGCCATCGCCTCCGGCACCGGCGCCGACAACGACGCCTTCTTCGGCTCCTTCGCCCAGGCCCTCAAGCGGGACGAGGACATCGGCGGCGGCCCGATCATGCTCATCGTCGTGTCGCTCGTGACGATCCTCGCGGCCGGTGTGCTCTGTCTGGAGCTGGTCATCCGCGCGGCCCTGCTCTACGTCGGCGCCCTGCTCGGCACGGCCGTCTACGCGGGGCTCGTCGACAAGAACATGTGGGGGCACGTCCGCCGCTGGGCCGGGATCATGATCGCGGTGATTCTCGTCAAGCCGGTCATCGTGATAGTCCTCGCGCTGGCGGGCGCGCTCTCCACCTCCGGCAACGACCCCGACGCCTTCTCGGCCGTCGTCTCCGGCCTCTCCATCATCATCCTGGCCATCTTCGCCAGCGCGATGATCTACCGCTTCGTGCCCGGCTTCGGCGACGAGATCGTCAAGGCCCGCAGCGCCAGCGCCGACCCCGCGTCCCGCCAGGCCGCCGCGGTCATCAGCTCGCCCGCGGCCCTGGTGAAGCAGGGCATCAACACCCACAGCGCCCGGGGCGGAGGGGGCGGTGCTCGACCGGGCCAGGCCAAGCCCGCCAACCCCGTATCCGGCGGCGTCGCCGCGCACAGCTCCCGCGGCAGCGGAAGCGGCGGGGGCGCCTCCGGCGCCAGCCGCACCGGCAACCCCGGAGGCGGCGGGTCCGCTTCCGCCCCCCGTTCGCAGAACAACAGCTCAGGCAACAACCCGGGAGGTGACCGGCGGTGACGGTCGATGCCCAGTCCCACGCCATCGCACCGCGCCGCACGTATCTGATCGGGCGTGCCCGCCCCAACGCGATCGTCGGCAAGAACCGCGAGACCGGCGAGATCGCGCTGATCATCGGGGGCGCGTTCATCGGGATGATGTGCGGGCTGCTGGTGCCGATGCTGACACTGCGCATCGCCGCACTGGTCGGCTTCCCGACCCTCGCGCTGGCCGCCGTGTACGTGCCGTACAACGGGCGTACGTTCTACCGCTGGTTCGAGATCAACCGCTCGTACAAGCGCAGCGTCCGCAAGGGCACCACCGGCTACCGCTCCGGCACCGCCGAGGCCGGTACCCGGTCCGACGGCCGCGAGGTGGAGGTCGGCCCGCCCCCCGGCATCGGCCGGATCAACTGGCTGGCCGCGCCCTTCGGCCCGGACGAGATCGCCGTTCTGCTGCACGCCGACCGCCGCACCGTCACCGCCGCGATCGAGATCGAGGGCCCGGGCGTGGGCCTGCGGGACAGCGAGGACCAGGAGGCGCTGGTCGACCGGTTCGGCACGCTCCTCAAGCACGTGGCCAACGGCGACGGCTTCGTGACGCGCCTGCAGATGCTGGCCCGCACCCTCCCCGCCGACCCGGACGCGCACGCCAAGGATGTCGAGCGGCGCGGCGACAACGGCTCCCCGGGCTGGCTCAAGGATTCGTATGACCAGCTGCAGTCCATGGTGTCGACCTCCTCCGAGCAGCACCGCGCGTACCTCGTCGCCTGCATGCACTACACCCGCGACCTGGCCGCCGAGGCGCAGGCCATCGCCCGCGCCACCCGGCGCAGCGGCGGTGGCGGCCGGATGGACAAGGACGCGGGCCTGGCCGTGATCATGGCGCGCGAGCTGACCGACATCTGCGCGCGGCTCGCCGAGGCCGACATCCGGGTGCGCCAGCCCCTCGGGCAGGGGCGGCTGGCCTCGCTCATCCACTCCATGTACGACCCGGACCACCCCATCGACCACATCCAGGCGATGACCAAGCGCAACGCCTGGCCCGCCGAGCTGGACGCGATGGAGCCCACCTACCTCCAGGCGAAGACCCGCGAGTCCAGCACCCGCGAGCCCTGGTGCCACGCCACCGCATGGGTGAAGGAGTGGCCCATGACGCCGGTCGGGGTGAACTTCCTCGCGCCGCTGCTCGTCCACACCCCCGATGTCATCCGTACGGTCGCCGTCTGCATGGATCTGGAGCCCACGGAGATCGCGATCGAGCGGATGCTGACCGAAAAGGTCAACGACGAGGCCGAGGCCAGCCGCGCCGCGAAGATGAACCGTACGGTGGACCCGCGCGACATCGCCGCGCACGGGCGGCTCGACCAGCGGGGCGAGGATCTGGCCAGCGGCGCCGCGGGCGTCAACCTGGTCGGCTACATCACCGTCTCCTCCCGCTCGCCCGAGGGGCTCGCCCGCGACAAGCGGACCATCCGGGCCTCGGCGGGGAAGAGCTATCTCAAGCTGGAGTGGTGCGACCGTGAGCACCACCGGGCGTTTGTGAACACGCTGCCGTTCGCGACCGGCATCCGCCGCTAGCCGACCGCAGCTGAACCGACAGCCGTGAAAGACGGCGCAGAGACGACTGGGACTGGGACGATAGGGGCTCCGCCGTGGCCGATCCGATGACCGCCGTCACCGACGCGTTCACCAGCTTTCTGTTCGGGAAGGTGGAGACGACCCGGCTGCCGGTCCGTACGTCCACGGGGCAGGCGCAGGCCGTCTACCTCCCGACCGCGGCCCCGGGCCTCGGCGACTCGGGCGTCATCATCGGGCGCGAGGTGTACTCCGGCAAGGGCTACATCTACGACCCGTTCCAGCTGTACGGCCAGCAGCTGCCCGCCCCGCACTGGCTGGTGCTCGGGGAGTCCGGCAACGGCAAGTCGGCCCTGGAGAAGACGTACGTGCTGCGTCAGCTCCGGTTCCGCGACCGCCAGGTGGTGGTGCTGGACGCACAGGGCGAGGACGGGGTCGGCGAGTGGAACCTGATCGCCCAGGAGCTGGGGATAACGCCCATCCGGCTCGACCCGATGGCGGCCCTCGACGGCGGCATCCGGCTCAACCCCCTGGACCCGTCGATCACGACGACCGGTCAGCTCGCCCTGCTCCGTACGATCATCGAGGTCGCGATGGGGCACGGGCTCGACGAGCGCTCCGGGTTCGCCCTCAAGGTCGCGCACGCCTACGTCAACGAGACCATCACCGACCGCCAGCCGGTGCTGACCGACATCGTCGAGCAGCTGCGCCACCCCGAGCCTGAGTCGGCGGAGGCGATGAACGTCGACCTCGACGACGTACGGGCCTGGGGCCTCGACGTCGCCCTGGTGCTGGACCGGCTGGTCGACGGTGACCTGCGCGGCATGTTCGACGGTCCGACGTCGGCCGGAATCGATCTCGACGCGCCGCTCATCGTCTTCGACCTGTCCCATATCGACCGCAACTCGATCGCGATGCCCATCCTCATGGCCATCGTGGGCGTCTGGCTGGAGCACACCTGGATCCGGCCGGACCGCAAGAAGCGCATCTTCCTGGTCGAAGAGGCGTGGCACATCATCAACTCACCCTTCGTGGCCCAGCTCTTCCAGCGGCTGCTGAAGTTCGGCCGACGGCTCGGCCTGTCCTTCGTCGCCGTCGTCCACCATCTGTCCGACGTGGTCGACGGCGCGGCGGCGCGCGAGGCCGCGGCGATCCTCAAGATGGCCTCGACCCGGACGATCTACGCCCAGAAGGCGGACGAGGCCCGGGCCACCGGGCGGGTGCTGGGCCTGCCACGCTGGGCGGTGGAGATCATTCCGACGCTCTCGCCCGGCATCGCGGTCTGGGACGTCAACGGCAACGTACAGGTCGTCAAACACCTGATCACCGAGGCCGAGCGCCCACTCGTCTACACCGACCGGGCGATGACCGAGGACGGGCTCGCCGTCCAGCTGGCCGCCGAGGCGGAGGCCGAGGAACGGGCGGCAGCTGCGGTCGAGGCCGCGGCGGAGGCGGACCCCTACGGCGATCCGTCGTACGGCTCCACGGTGGCCTGACGTGGCGGCGGGGCAGTACCGCGGCGGACCCGCGGAGCACGGCCACGGAAGACAGCGGCGCCCGGAGGGCGGTATTCCGGACGGGCTGCTGATCGGGCTCTTCGCGTTTCTGCTGGGGCTGATCGGGCTCATCTGGTCGGCGACCGGCCTGTCCGCGCTCTTCGCCCACGGCGCCTGGCCGGACGGCCTGACCTTCCTGCACACTCCCCTGGCGCTGCGCCATCTGGTGGAGGAGCCGCACAACCTGGCGGCGGCCTGGCCCGCCACCCCGAAGGCCCAGCTCTCCGGTTACGGGCTGTTCTGGGGCATCCTCATCAGCGAGCTGATGGTGCTGATCGTCCTCGCGGTCTTCGCGGTCGGCACGCTGACCCGCTACCGGCTGGTCCGCGCCCAGCGCCGCGCCGCCCGGGCGGAGGCCGCGGCGGGCGCTGCCGACGCCGCCGACGGCAGGGGTACGGAGCGGGCGTCCGGCCCGGCATACGCCCCCGAGGGCCCGGAGCGGGGCGCCATGGGCCCCTCGGCCGCCTCGGCCGCCGGAGCCACCCCACCCGTGAACGGGGCGGTGACGGGCCCCGGCAGACCAGGCGACCAGCACATCCCGGCCGCCCGGCCCGAAGGCGCCACACCCGGCATCCCCGACACGGTCACGGGCTACGGAACCCCGGCCGCGGCCCTCGCCTCCGGCGCCGACGGCCCCGTACGCCCATCAGCCGCCGCGTACGAGACGGAGACCGGCTCCGTCGCCGCGGAGCGCGCCGAGCCGTCCTCCCCGGCCCCGTACGGCCCGGACGGCCCCCCGGCCGCGGCGCCGCAGCCGCTGCCCGTCCCCGGCACCGGCCTCGCCGCCGGGCTGTTCCGCCCCGGCGGGGAACCGGCCCGGTCCCGCGTCCTCTTCGGCGCCGAGCGCGGCGAGGCCGCCGCCCAGGCGATCCTGGAGGCGGGCGGACCGGTTCTCGCCGTCACCAGCGATCCCGGCCTGTGGGCCGCGACCAAGGACGCCCGCGCCAAGTTCGGGCCCACCCATGTCTTCGACCCGTCCCACCTCCTCGACACCCCCTCCAGGCTGCGCTGGAGCCCGGCGGACGGGTGCGTCTCCCGCGAGGTCGCGGCCGCCCGCGCCGCCGCCCTGCTGGCCCCCGTACGCCCCGCGCACGCCATGGACAAGCCCCTGGCGGAGGCCGCGGAGACGATGCTGCGCTGCTGGCTGCACGCCGCCGCGGTGGACGGCCGCCCGTTCCGCCACGTACACCGCTGGGCGCAGGGCAGTTCGGCGCATGAGCCCGTACGGATCCTCCGTACGCACCCCAAAGCGGCGGGCGGCGCGGCCGGGGAGCTGGAAGCCACCCTCACCGCGCACCCCGAACGCCGCGATCTGGCCCAGGAACTGACGGCGCGTGCGCTGGGCGCACTCTCCTCGATCCATATCCGGGACGCGTGCAATCCAGCGCGAGCCGATGCGCTCGCTCTGGAGTCATTCATCGGTGAAGGGGGAACCCTCTATCTGATGGGGGAATCCATCGAGGATCCCCGGACCCAACCGGGTGCGATGCCCTTGTTGACCGCACTCGCCTCGTACGTGGTCGAGCACGGCCGGCGCATGGCCGAACGGTCATCCTCCGGTCGGCTCGACCCACCACTCACCCTCGTGCTGGACGACGTGGCCGCCGTGGCGCCCCTTCCGGCGCTGCCGGACCTCCTGGCCCAGGGCACCGCGCAGGGGCTGCCCACGCTGGCGCTGATGCGCTCGCAGGAGCAGGCACTAGCCCGGTGGCCGCACCGCACACTGGTCGGGTAGGCCGCTGGTCGTCTCTCAAGATGGAGACGACTGGGGCGAGGCGGAACTCATCGACAGCCTACAAACGCGAAAAGGGCCCGGTCGGGAGCTTTAAGCTCCCGACCGGGCCCTTTTCTAAAAATTGTTCGGCGGCGTCCTACTCTCCCACAGGGTCCCC
>NZ_JBVIVI010000019.1:103419-108416 GCF_055595765.1 Streptomyces sp. NPDC040405 | reverse complement strand
GCGTTCTCAGCTTGAATATCGGGCCCATAGCCCGTAGTATTGTTCTTGTTGGAAGGGGATGGCACCCCGAACAACACCACTCGAAACCCGCACCGTGAGGAGTTCCACGTGACTGCCGCCGCTCCGCTCCCTGTCATCCCTGTGCGCGTCCTGGTCGCAGGGGACTCTTCGCAGGTAGACCCGCAGGTGGTCCGCGATGCACTGACGGACGCTTGGCATGACGTGGTGGCCCTGTATGGAACGCGCATGCCGATGATCGTGATGCACGCGGACGAGCCCACCAAAGTCGTCGCCGCCGCCCGTGAGTGGGCCAACTCCCATGGAATTGCCGACGAACCCCATGTGGACGGTGGGCTCTGCCGTCGCGGCTCCCCCACCTCTCAGGTGCGCCAGATGATCGAACACGCGGATCTGTGCCTCGCCTTTGTCGGTCCGGGTGATCGGCGCGCGGAGGCAACCGCACGGCTCGCTGAGCGCTGGCGTCGCCCTCTTCGTCGCGTGAGCAAGCCCTGAAGGACCGTCACTCAGGGGTCGCCCAGGGGCGGTCAAGTCGAGCGCCAGTTGAGGAGGCGTAAATGAGCATCGCATACCTTATGTTCGGTTTTTTGTACTTCGCTGGCATCTCTGCGCCGCTCGATCTTCTGTACGAGATCAAAGGGGGCGAGGGGCGCCCCGCCACCCGCCGGGAAGCGCTCCTAGCTGTGGCTGGGTGGTGCGCGATGCTGCCCTTGTGGCCCCTTGCCATCGTGCTCCGCGCGGCGCGCGGTGTGCGTACGTGGGTCACTGGCGCGGAGGGGAATGACCCCAGTCGGGGGACCCTTTGAAAACGCCATGAATAAGAGCTGTTTCGGCTTCCCAAAACAGGCTCTTAGCTGGTAATATTGTCTTTGTTGGGAAGGGGGTGGCACCCCGGCCAGCACCACTCGAAACCCGAACCAGCGCGAGAGAGGCCCCGAGAATGAGCACCGCCGCCGCACCCACGTTCAACGTCTACGGCCGCATCGTTGACACCACGCCGCTGTACCACGCGGTGTGCGACCACTGCCCGCAGTGGCTCGGGCCGGTCACCGCCGACCTGGCATGGCACATGTGGGACATCCGGCGGCATGCGGCGAAGCACCCCGCGCCGTCCGCCCCCGTCCGGTGGCTGCCCGGTAGCGTCGCGCCCCGCCGCGCGACACGCAGTAAGGAGGTCGGGCAGGTTCCGGTCTATCGCGTGATCTGTGACGAGTGCGGCCCCCGGTACAAGGGAATGGGTGGCACCGACCGCGAACAGCTCGACTGGTACATCGCGCTTCACGTCGCCGTGCACCAAGCTGCCTACCGGGTGACCACGGAGGGGAGCATCGAGGCGGTGCGCGCCCATCAGACGGCTGTTGAGGCCGACCCGGGCCGCTGGACCCACTGAACGGCCGCCGGGGCGGCGGGTAGCGCCGCCCCGGCCCGCCAGTCAGCGGCGGGGAGCGACGGCCGCCCGTCTGTACCGTGCGCCGCGCGTTGGCCCCGAGGTCGAGCCGCCGCAGCGCCGACCGCGCCGTAACCGCTGAGCGAACCGCGCAGCCCGGCGGGTGGCTCGCCCGCCACCTGAAGCCGAATCGTCCCTGCCGCGCAGACTTCTCCCGGCTTCCAAAACGCGCTCATGACTAGTAATATTATTTATGCCGGAGAGGGGGTGGCACCCCGACCGGCACCACTCGAAACCCGCGCCCCTGGAGGACCAGATGCCTTGGTTCAGTAACGCTGTGCCCGCAGATGTCACTCACCCGCACTACATCGCCGCCACCAGCGCCGGTCACCACCTTGTGACCGCTGATGACGTTCTTCAGGCCCTCAATCACCCCGACTATGTCCGCGTGGTCGCTGGCCCCCACCACCTCAAGGCCGTGCCCGCTGACAGCTCCCGCACTCCTTACACGGTGTTCACTCCCACCCCCGTCGCCGCTGCCTTCCCGTACGCGATCCGTAACCACCACGGCGGCGGGCTGCGAGGCCGTTTCCGTACTCTTCCCGAAGCGTTCCTCTCGCTGATCGGCGAATACGGGCCCCGGCCCGCTGCGAGCCGGATCCACCCAGCCGACACTCGTGGTCACTTCCGTGTCGACCTCGAAGGATGGGCCGACGACCCGCTGCCCTGGCATTCGTCGGTCCACCGCATCGACCGGGAAGTCACCCCCGCCGACACAGCCGCCTTCACCCCCGACTCCCTCTACGCGCCCGGCCCAGACCTGCGTCTCACCGACGTCGACCGCGCCGACGCCCCCGCCTACCGCGTCCAGCCCGCCGATGCTTTGGACGCCACCCTCAGCCCCCGCCACCGCCTCATCTCCGGTGACAAGCTGCGCGACACTCTCCGCTTCATCATCGAGCGCGACGGACAAGCGGCCATGGAGCTCCCGGACCTGTGCGACGGCACCATCGTTTACCGCCTAGATGGCGACCACACCAGCACCAGCGGTCTTGTCATCGCCTACCCGCCGTGTGCCACCTGCGGATTCGGCCCTGACCACCCCTCGTTCAGCGACCCCGCATGGACCCGCCGGTGTTTCGGCTGCGACGAAGCCGAACGCTTCTGACTGGCCACCTGCTGACCCTAAGTCCCGCGCCGGGGCGATCCACTCGAAACCCGAACCACCGGAGAAACCCGTGACCCGAACCATGCCCCCCGCCGAGCGCGCCGCCCGCGATGCCCTGAAGCCGTACGTGCGCGCCGGACGAATGCGCCAGGGGGAAGTGAACACGACCGTCCGGAACGGTCTCCCCATCATCGAGTCGAGCATCCGGAAGCTGCTGCGGGACGACTTCGGCAGCGCGTTCTACTACGGCACGAAGGTGGCCCGAGCCCGCGAGGCGTTCGAGGCCGCCACGACGCCCACCGCCCGCCACATCGAGCGCGGAAGGCTCGTAGCTGCGGAGATAACGGCCGCCATCTACAAGGCCGTGCGCGCGGACTACAAGACCGCCGAGGAGATCGGGCGCGAGGACCGAGAACACTCGCGGCTGGCCGCCGCCCTTGAGGTGGTCAAGGAGGAAGCCGAACAGGCAGCCGCGCCCGAAGTGGACGCCGCCTGAACCACCTGAACCCGAACGCGCCCGGGGCGGCGGAGGCACCGCCGCCCCAGCCCCTCGAAGCGGCCGCCACCGTTGAGCTGTAACCGGCGGCGGCCGCGCCGAGCACTCTCCGACCGATCCGCCGCGCGCTGACCATCGCGGAGCGCGGCCGCGCCGACAGGCCCCAGAGCCCGGCGCGGCCGCGCCCCAGGATGGTCACGAACCGTCACGGGCGACGAACTGCCGCCCGTGGTCAGCACCGTGCGCCGCCACGTCCCGGCACCACCCACCGGTGATGCCTCACCCTGCGAGAGGAATCCATGACCGACCTGATCAAGCTGCCTCACACCGGGCTTCACGTCCCCCACAACCGCTACAGCCTCGCCGACTTCCAGCAGATGACAACGCGATGCGGCATCGCCTACAACGCGACCGTCCACGAGGGGGAACGCTGCGTGGGCGTCATCGAGAACGAGGGCAACGGCGGAGGCACCTGGTTTTTCCCGGCCACCGCCGCCGATCACCTAGCCGTTCACGAGTTCGCCACCGCCTGCCGCGTAAACGGTGAACCGCTCCCCGAAGAAGAGGTGTTGGACCACCTCATCACCGAGCACGAGACCGCCCAGTGGGTCGCAAAGTACGCGCGCCAGCCCGTGAGCCTGCTCCGTGGATTCGACAAGGGCGCAGAGGCTGCCGACGTCACCATTGCCTTCGGCATCCCGCCGGTCTGGCTCGACCGCGCAGACTCCCCGTTCCTGCCCTGGATCGCCAGCGATCTTAAGGCCGAGGATCCCGACGTGACCGCCTGGGAGTTCTGGACCGGCGATCAGTGGAAGCCGCTCAGTCTCCCCGCCACCTCCGACTGAAAACCCCTGTTCAAGTGCCCTTCCCTGCCAAGCAATATGGCCTAAAACTGGTAATATTGACTTTGCTGGAAAGAGTTGGTGTCCCGATTGGTGGCACTACTCGAAGCCCGGACAGGAAGTAACCCCCGGCTGGCAGAAGGCTGCCCCCGCCGGGGCGGCGGATGGCACCGCCGCCCCGGCCCCCGCTCGAAACCCAAGCCCACCAGGGAGAAGAACGACGTGCAGACCCGAGACGCCCGCGCCTACCACGAGGCCCTCACCGAACGATCCCGCCGCACCCACGCCACCACCGCGCGGCAGGAAACCGGCCGCATCTACTGGTACAACATCCTGGAAGACCGGCACGGCCCATGGGCGACCCCCGTCGCGGACTTCACCGCGCAGCTGGCCCGGTGCGACGAAGCCGAATGCGACTGCACCCGGGAAGCGGCCCGGCGGCTGGTCGCCGACAAGCCCCGGCAGCACAGCAGCCGCGTACGCATGCTCGGCACGGAGGTGAACGTCATCTTCGAGGGACCGAACGGACCCGGCCCACAGAAGGACTGACCACCGCGGAGCGATGCCGCGTCGACAGACCTCAGGGCACGGCGCGATCACGCCCACCATCATCACCGGCGTGCGCGGGAGCGCCGGGCGCGACGGCCGCGGTTGCCCCTTCTGTCCGTCGCGTGGGTCGAGGGGTCTGCTCTCCGTGGGCGCCGGTCGGGCCGTGTTGGTGGAGTTGGCCGCGCCTGTCGGGGCCGTGGCGAAGCCGCCGCGCGCGCGAGGAGGCTGGCCCGGCGTCCTGATGCGGTGTGCCGGGGGCGGCTGGTGGGGAAGGTGCGGGCCGTTCGCGGTGGCCCGGTTGCAGCGGGGAAGGGGGCGCTTCGCGCCCCCGGGGTGGGTCGGCGGTGGGGCGCTTCGCGCCCTGCCGCCTTGCCGTGTGGCCAGGCGCTCCGCTGCGCTTCGGTCAGGTGCGAGCGCTCCGCGCTCTCACCTGCTGCGGGTGAGGTGGCCGGGGGGGGGGGGGGGGGGGGGGGGGGGGGGGAGAGGGGGGGGGGGGGGGGGGGGAGGGAAAGAAAAGACACAAAAACAAGCACCATG
>NZ_JBVIVI010000019.1:94808-103409 GCF_055595765.1 Streptomyces sp. NPDC040405 | reverse complement strand
TCTCCTTTCGTGCTTTCGGGGGGGCGGTTCCTTCTGGTTTTTGGGGGGGGGGATGACCCCTCCCCCTCTCCTATGGGGGGGGGGGGGGGGGGGGGGGGGGGGGCCCCCCCCCCCCCCCCCCCCCACGAGGGTCATGGACACCCGGAAAGGCCCTGGTCAAGCCCGCCACCATGCTTGGTGATAAGGCTTTGAACTAGTAATATTGTCTCTGCCGGAAGGGGGTGGTGCTCCGGCCGGCGGCCCACTCGAAACCCGGCTGAAAGGTGGCCCGACGGCGGCATACACCGAGCTCGAAGACCCCTGCTACGAATGCGGCGCAGACGAAGGGGAGTCCTGCGATACCGACTGCGTGAACTACGACGAGGAGCTCGACAGCGGATACACCCGCGAGATCGAAGCCCCCTCGCCCTACGAGGACCCAGTACCGCCCGGCTGGTAGAAGCCAGCCCCGGGGCGGCGGATGGCACCGCCGCCCCGGCCCTCACTCGAAACCCGAACCCTCTGGAGGAACCTGTGAAGCTCAAGCTGGTGCACATCTTCCCTGACGGCACCGAACGACCCGTCTCCAAGACGCTCCCCACACCCGGCAAGGCGGCCGCCCTGGCCGCCCAGTCGCTCCGCGACACCGGCCGCGCGAGCGAGGCCCACGCCCGAACGTTCGCCGACGTCCTCGCGTCCCAGGTGGTCGGCAAGCCCCTCACGCACTGGCCATCCGGGTACGCCGCCCGCATCGAGCTGGCTGAGCTGCCGCCGGTGCCCACCCAGGATGCCCTGCGCGTGACCAAGACCGAGAGGTGTACCTACTTCAACGTCGAAGCGGAAGTCTGGGAGGTGCGTACCGCAGGCCCCGCCTCCCTGCGCACGGCCTACCGGCGGTGGGTCACCGACGGGCAGCACTGGGTCACACACTCTCCGGTCCTGCTCGAAAACGGGACCGTCTACACCGGCGGAAGCGCCGAGCCCCACATGGCAGGTGACGTGAGCGCCAAGACGCTACGCGGAAACGTTCTCGCGGGCTCGTGCTGCCTGATCCTCCCGAACCGCCAGCTCGCCCCGGACGAGCCCACCGACCAGCTCCTGCTGCCGTGACCCCGCCCGGCGCCCCGGGCACCCCCTGGCGTGCGGACACTGATCCGCCCGGCCGGGCGGCGGGTGGCACCGCCGTCCCGGCCCCACTCGAAACCCACCGACCGGAAGCGAAGGTCTTGACCGTTCTCGCGATCACCGCGGCTCTCGCGCTGGGGTACACCCTCGGCCGCGTCCGTCCCTGGCTCCTGCTCGGCGACTGGGCCGACGAGCAGATCCGTATCCACCCCGGACGGTGGATCGGAACCCTCTGGCGCGAGGTCCTCCTTTTTGCCGCACTCGCAGCCACCCAGCCCGGCCCGGCCATTGGCGCGCTGCGGGAGATCCGGCGGGAAAAGCGCGATCGCATCCCCTGAGCCGCAGGCTCGCCCCGACCGCCGGGACGGCGGATGGCATCGCCGTCCCGGCCTCACTCGAAACCCGAGGCCATGAAGACCCTCCTGCCCCAGCGCAAGGGCTGACGGTCCGATCCACCCGGTGGGGGCGGCGGCCTGGCGCCGCCCCCACCGCTTCACCGAAAGGAACGCGATGCCGCGCGTCACCCGCCCGCACACCGTCGCCCACCACCTGGTCCAGGGCGGCATCGACAATCTCCACCTCACCGAAGCCGAACAGAAGCAAGACCGGCCCGACCGGTTCGAACATGACGGGTTCTCCGTCCGCAGCTACCGCGCCAATGACGGCCTCCTGCTGACCGTGGCCGGCGCCTACGGGCCGGACTGGATCATGACCCGGGCCGAGATCCGCCACCGGCTTCAGCAGCCGTACATCCGGTACACCGTCACCGACGACGCCCCCGAGCTAGGCGACCACGAACTACTGGTCCGATGGGCCACCGGCGAGGAGCTCCAGGCGCGCAAGCGGGCCGTGGCCGCACGCCAGGCCCCGCTCGTCGCCCAGTTGCGCCGCCAGCAGAGCGAGCAGGACGCCGAGGACGCTGGACAGTCGGCCCTGTTCTGACTCCGGCCTCTCCCGTTCCCGGGACCGACGGCGGAACTCCGCTCCCCGAGCAACAGCCACAGCTAAAACCCCTGTTCAGGGCCCCATTCTCCTAGGCAATGCGGCCTAAGACTGGTAATATTGAAACTGCTGAAAGGGAGTGGCATCCCGGTCAGCGCCACCACTCGAAACCCGTACGAACGAAAGGCATCACCCCGTGACCGAAACCCCTGCGAAGGGCATCATCACCATCACCCACACCCGCGCCGACGGAACGATTCTCAGCGGCTCCCAGAAGGGGGACGGAGTTTTCGAGATCGTGCGCGGTCACGGCTTCTGGTTCTCGCGGAACGTGACCGGCCTCTTCCTCAAGCACTCGCGGAACAAGGAGGCCAACAGGTGGCGGATCAACCGCGCGGCCGAAGCCCTGCGCGGGGTCGGCCACGAGGTGACGATCGAGATCAACGAGGAAAAGCGCCGGTCCTTCTCGGAGATCGAGGCCGACCGCGAGGGCCGGGCGAAGGACCGGGCCGACCGGTTCGGCGACCGTGCGGGCCAGGCCGCCGCCTCGGCTGACGCCCGGCGGGCGGCCGCCGACCAGATTTCGAAGCGCTTCGAGTTCGGGCAGCCGATCCTGCTCGGTCACCACAGCCAGCGGCGAGCGGAACGGGATGCTGAGCGGATCGACACGAATATGCGGAAGTCGTTCAAGGACCGCGACCGCGCGGGGTACTGGGGCAACCGGGCTACGGCATCCGAGAACTACGCGAAGCACCGCAAGGACCCGCACCGCACCCTGCGGCGGCTGGAGCGCCTGGGCGCCGAACTGCGGAAACAGGAGCGGCACTACGCGGAGGCCGTGGAGAAGGGCTACGGCTCGGCCGACCGGCACGCCCGGTTGATCCGGGACTACAAGGAGGAGATCGAGCACTGGGAGGGGATTGTCCAGAAGGCGAAGGAGGAGGGCGTGAAGATTTGGAGCCCCGACGACTTCGCACCCGGGGATTTCGTGCTCTACAGCCATTCCTGGTACCAGGTGGCCCGAGTCAACCCCAAGACCCTGTCAATCGCGTGGAACCTGCGGCTGGCCCCCAAGCAGGTCATGACCCTGGAGGACGCCACGTTCGACGGCGGCCGGGTCGGGACGCACACCGCGGACTACACCCGAGTGCAAGGCCGGTGCCCTGAAGAGGCGATGTGCGCCTCCCTCGCCGGGGGGACGGTGCCCGGCACCAAGTCGGCCCGCGCGGCCTCGGAGGCGGCTCCTGCCAGCTCGATCCGCGAGGCCCAGAAGGCAGCGAAGAAGAGGGCGCCGAAGAAGCGCACCGACCCGAAGGTCCCGAAGCGGATCTTCGTCGCCTGCCCCTTCGGCGGGGACGAGTCAACGATGACGTGGCTCAACGGGGGCAGCCGTCCCCACAAGGACTTCGAGCCCGTGAAGATCACGCCCCCGGCAGGGGAGAAGTTTCACCGGGCGGTCTGGTCCCGGCCCCTCCGGGCCGAGATCGCGAGGATCATCGGGGAGCAGGGCTACGTGTTCGGCACGGACGACTGGGCAGTGTCCCGGGACCGCAGCGGTTACGTCCGGTCCATCCGGCCGAAGCCGTCGGAGGAACCCCCGGTGAGTGTCGACGAGCAGCCGTCACCGGCGCCCGTCATCGAGGAGCAGGCCCCGGCCGCCGAGACGTGCCCCATGTGCCACTCCAGCAAGTGGGACGCTGCGGCGCGCTACTGCGCCCACTGCCACCACAACCCGAAGGCGACGCCGACCGCCGCGCCGAGCCCCGCCGCGGAAGGGCAGGGATGGCAAGAGGCGCAGGCGATGGTGTTCATCGTTTCGAAGAACACCCGCCGGGCCCGGAAGCGTGCCCTGTGGGCGATGACCCGCCGCGAGGCGCAAGCGGTCTGCGGCGACTCCCGCACGTCGGGCCGCTCGTACATGCTCACGTGGTCCGATCGCCCCGGCACCGAAGGGGCCGACTGGGAATGGGTCGCGGACAACGGAAGCCTTGACGCGGTCCTCGAAGACCTGGGCGTCACCCCGTATCGCGAGTGGGCCCCCGTCCCGGCTGCGGCCGCCGCTGCGGAGTAGGAACCAGCCGGGGATCGGCCGCCGATCTCGGCGGCCGATCCCCGGTGCTCCACCCGGCTTCCGAGGCCGCGCGCCTTTGGGGATCTGCGCCTAAGCTGGTAATATTGAATGCGTTGGAAGGGGGTGGCACCCCGGCCAGCGCCACTCGAAACCCGAACTCCCGGAGGATCACGCCTCAATGACCGCCACTGTCGAAGCCGTCAGGGTTGCCCTCGACGCCCACCCGCACATCGGCCCTCGCGTCGCCACCGTCAAGATCAGCACCCGCCGCAAGACCATCGGCATGAGCGTCGGCCCCGGCGACAGCGGCATCACTGTGCACGTCCCGGTCACCCGTACGCCCGAAGACGTCGTGACCGTGCTCGCCGACAACCGCCACCGGATCGGGGCCCTGCTCCTCAAGGCCAAGCAGAACGTCCCCGAGCGCCCCGCCAAGCAACTCGTCGGCGGCTCCGGCTTCGTGTGGCTGGGCAAGTCCAACCGCCTGCGCCTGGTCGACAACCCGGCCGAAACGGTGCGCCACGTAGACGACCACGGCAAGACCAGCGAACGCGGCACCTGGTGCGGCCGGTGGTTCGAACTCGACCGCGCCGCCGCCCTGCGCCGCGGAGCGAAGCCGCTCATCGACTGGTACATCCGCGAAGGCAACGCGTGGCTCGAACGCCAGGCGCAGCCCCTGTGGCTGCGTATGGCAGGTCCCCGCCGCCCCATGCCCGCCGTTCGCGCGGGCAACATCGGCCGTACCCGTTGGGGCGTCTACAACGGATATGCCGATCCGGCCGAGGACACCGTGCGCATCGCCTGGCAGACCTTCCAGCTCCGGCCCGCCCTCGTCCGGCACGTCCTCACCCACGAATTCGTCCACGCACTGCGGCCCGGCGGAAAGCCGCACGGACCCGAGTTCTGGCGCATGTTCGAGCGCGCCGAGCCCGGCGCCCGCCAGACGCAGCGCGCATGCAACAAAGAGGGTCTCGCCGTGTGGATGGGTGACGTCCAGGCCCCCGCTCGTCCCTAGCTCCCTGGGGTGTCCATGGAAGGGGGTCGATCGCACCCCCTTCCACTTAAGGCTTAAAGGTGGTATTATTATTCTTGTCCGGAAGGGGGTGGCACCCCGACCGGCACCACTCGAAACCCGACCCGACCGGAGGTAATCCGTGCCCACCTCAACCGAGCAGACGGCCACCACCCGTTCCACCGGCATCGCGCAGCACATCGCCGACCTCGTGATCAACCTGGTGCGCTTCCTCGGCCCCGACCCGGCCGCCGTCGTCCGCAAGGCGCGCTCCAAGGACTGATCAGCCCCACCCCGGGACGGCCCACCGCGCCGTCCCGGGCCCCCTCTACCTCCATCACGAATCGGAGGCAGGCCACCGTGAGCACGCCCCCGCCGACATCGACCCGCTTGCTGCCATCACCCATCTCGCGGCCACGTGGGCCAGCACAGACCTCGCTATGGGAGTGGTCGAGGTCTTGAGCTGTACCGAGGTCGATGCCCTCGCCAGAGTCTTCCGGGCCGCAGACGCCCCGGACGCCGCCGACGACTGGACCGCCGAGCACGCCATGACCGACCCCGAGTGCACAGGCCACCACGCCCCCGCGTCCGCCTGACCCGCCGCAGACCGTTGCCCCGGACCACTCGCTGACCGCCGAACTGGAGAACCCCATGAGCCAGCCCGTTTCCCACCGCTTCGTACTCGACGTGTTCCACCTGCTCCGACGAGCCGAGCGCACCGCCACCGTCGTGGGAACCAAGGAGATCGCCCGCATCGGCGGACTGGTCTTCACCATCTCCCTCGCCCCCACGATCCACCATGGCCGCTACGAGGGTCTGAACCTCACCGCCATCAACCCAGCCGTAGGCGAACTCGCCACGACCCTGCTCTCCTTCAGGGAACTCAAGGTCACTACCGGCATTGGAGGCGCCCGGCGCCTCCCGCTCGACCACCTCGATGAGTACAACGCGAGCGACCTCATCAACGGCGTTACCACACAGGCACTGGACACCGCCGTCACCGCATTCATCAGCGCGTTCACAGGGCACGCCCCGGCCGCGAACTGACCCGTCCCAGCCCGGGGCGGCGGATGGCACCGCCGCCCCGGCCCCACTCGAAACCCGACACCGCATCAAGGAGAACCTCTGTGTCCCACTTCCCGCTGATCTCCGCCGTGCACGCCGCACATCGTGACGTCGTCGCCGACACCACCACAGACACGCTCGACCAACTCGATGCAGCGCTGGCAGACCTGCCTCTGACCGAGGTCACCGACGGCACCGATCAGGCCGTCCGCCTCGCACTGGAGATGATCGGCAACGCCCGTGAACACGAGCTCTTCCGCTCCGTGCAGAACCTGGAGACCGAGGCGACCGCCATGATCATTGACGGGCCCCGTACCCCCATACACAGCCACACCGCCATGCTGGCCGTCATCAACGCACTCGGCCTGTGCTACGCAGGCGGCGGAGCCTGGAACACCGACAGCGCGTACTACCGGGCTTGGGACCGCGCCATGCTGGCCGGAACCGACATGCTCCGCGCCGTGTCCGGCTTCCTGTACCAGGAGACCGGCCCGCGCGAAGTGACGCGGCGCATGGAAGCCTTCTCCACCGCCGCCCGGCGCGCCATCGCCTATCACACCCGTGACCTGGCCCGTACGGCCCTGACGATGGCCGCATACGACTACGGCCTGTTCGTCATCGGAGCCCGCACCCCGGGCCGCGAGCGGCACACCTGGTTGCGCAGCATCGGATCGGACACCTACCAGTTCGAAGTCACCCCGCCCGACCTGAACGGCGCCCCGGTGGGACGACTGATCGTCACCAGCTACAAGACCGGCGACCAGGTGCACGACCTGCCGCTGTCGACCGACCCACAGCGCCGCACCGCTGTAAGTGACGCCCTGTACCTGATCTGACCTCACCGGCTGGGGCGGCGGATGGCACCGCCGCCCCCGGCCCCCACTCGAAACCCGACACCACACCGGAAGGAACCCGTGACCACCCCTCCCTACACCGTCGACGACGGCAACCTGGCCATCGCTCTCGACGGCGCCCACAAGCGGATCCAGCGCGCCCAGGAACGACTGGCCCGCGTCGCGTGCGCGCACATCTCCGCGTCCGTCCGAGACATCCTCACCGGCCGCGACCCGGCTGCGCCCTTCGACGCCGCGCACCTCCGCCTGATCCGGCACCCCGGCGAGGCGCTGAGGACCGACTGCACCTACTGGACCACCAGCGGCGAGAAGCGCCGCATCAAGATGCTCGACCCCAGCAGGATCCTCGAAGTCAGCGACCTGATCGGGTGGGTGAAGCAGCTGGACGACAGCACGCGTGACGTCTGGGGCTCCCTGTGCGAAGAAGAAGAGGAGCTCATCGGCCAGGCGATCGGCTACCGGCTCGACCTCTCCAAGGCCGCCCAGCTTCCCGCCGAGATCCACGACTCGGCACGCGTCGCCGACATCCGCAAGCGCCTGGTCGCCTCCAGCCGCAGGCCCTGGGACGTGGAGGAGTACGTGTTCAACGGCGGCGGCGGCATCGTCGCCAGCGACGACCCGGCGGGCGTGCACACCGATTTCGTCGTCCGTGATGCCGATGGCATCACGGTGGCCGAGAGCACCGTCAACCACGACGGCCAGGACACCGAGACCCCCACAGAGGACATCGCCGCCACCTGGGCCAACGCCACGCTCATCACCCAAGCCCCCCAGGACCTGCTGTTTCTTCTCGCTCACCTGGACCACGTGAGCGGAGGTGACGACGTCGAGGAACTGAATCTGCGCGGCTACTGCGGCCACTGCCGTGACGCGCTCTACACCTCCCCGCTGTCCGAGACCCCGACCGCGCTCGACGGCTCCACCGCATGTAAAGGCGGCGTGCGACTCCCCAGCGGCCGCACGATCTCCACCCCCCACGTCCTGAACACCTGACCCCTCGGGGGCGGCGGATGGCACCGCCGCCCCCGGGCCCGCTCGAAACCCGAACCAGGAGGACCGCCGTGACCGGCATCCGCTACACGCCCGGCAGCGTCCTGGTCCCGACCACCCCCGGCGCCCTGCTGGAGTGGGCCGCAGCCCACATCGAACACGTCGGGATCTACCAGAGCCGCCACAGCCTCTTCAGCGGCCCCGGCCGCCTCACCCACCGCCGATGCTCCGTCGGCGGCGCGCTCGACATCGCCGCCGGCCGAGACCGCATGGCCCCCGACCGCACATACGACCTGAAAGCGATCGGCGCCGTGCTCGACGAGGCGTACCGCATCCTCGCCGAGCACCTGGCGGGCACTTCCGTAAACGTCCCGCCCGGCCGGACACCGGCGATGCACCACAAGGCGGTCGTCCACCTGTGGACCCTCGCACCCGGCCGCACCGCCCAAGACGCGGCGGGCGCGCTCCGCGCCGGCCGCACGGTTGCCCACACCCCCCACCAGACTTTCCTGACCCCCGCCCCGGGGGGGGGTGGGTAGCCGAGGAGAAGCAAAGAAAAGCAG
>NZ_JBVIVI010000019.1:0-94802 GCF_055595765.1 Streptomyces sp. NPDC040405 | reverse complement strand
ACGTCCCCCCCCCCCCCCCCCCCCCCCCCCACCCCCCCCCCCCCCCCCCCCCCCCCCCCTCCCCCCCCCCCCCCCCCCCCCCCTCCCCCCCCCCCCCCCCCCTCCCCCCCCCCCACCCCCCCCCCCCCCCCCGGCCCCGCTGGGGCGGCGGATGGCACCGCCGCCCCAGCCCGCTCGAAACCCGACCAACACCAGTAAGAGACCCCACTGTGCACACCAGCACACCACCCACCGGCAAGCACGAGACCGGCACCGTCCGATGTCCCTGCTGCGGACTCCAGCAGCCCACCGAATCCGGCGTCGTCATCGACCACAAGCCCACCCGCACCACGATGGACGACTGCCCCGGCAGCGGCCTCCGCCCCCGGACAGCCCCTCACGCACTCCCCATCGGCCCCGCCCCCGCGGCGTACGACAACCAGCTGTCGCTGTTCGACCGCACCGCCGCCATCCGGCCCGAGGACCGGCCCACGCCGCGAGCCCGGCGCCGCCGACGCACACCGGCCGAGGTCCTCGGCACCACAGCACGGTGGGCGGTCATTCACGCCCAACCCAGCCACTTCGGGGTGATCGATCACCTGTTACCCCGATCCAGCAAGGAGGAACTCGCCGCCGCCGAAGACGAAGGCGCCATCCACTTCGACCTCACCCGGCCCCGGCCGGGCAGCGAAGACAGCCCAGCACCCCCGCCCGCCGTGGGCCGCCCCATCGTGGTGATCCCTTGCAGCGCCACCAAGGCCCCCGTCCCCGAGGGCAAGAAGATCCCGGCCGCCGAGCTCTACCAAGGCCCGTACTTCACCAAGTGCCTGACCGCCGCCCGCGCCATCCCTGGCGGAAGGGTGATCATCCTCAGCGGCCTGATGGGGCTGATCACCCCGGACACCCCGATCGCCAGTTACGAGAAGCGGCTGAACCCGCGCGACGTCGACCACGCCGAACTTCGCGCTCAGGTCGGCGCCATCGGCCGGACGTGGCTCTACGCGCCCGAGGTGATCGCACTCGCGGGAAAGGACTACGCCGACGCGGTAGCCGCCGCGGTCTGGCCCCACCTGGTACGGCCCCTCGCGGGCGCCGGTATCGGTACCCAGCTCCAGCGGCTGACGCGCATCGCCGAGTCCGACGACCCCCGGGCCACCGCCCTGGCCTTCGCCGCCGCGGCGGCAGCCGACCACCAACGCGGCGCGGTCCGCGCCGACCGGCAGTGGCCCAAACCCTGACCGCGAACGCAGCATCACCCCCGCCGCCGGGCGACGACCGCCCCGTCGCGGTACCGCCCGGCGCGCACCAAACCCCCGCCCCCGCGGCCCCGGCCGCCCACCGAAAGGAGTCTCCCCCCTGCCCACCCCCGTGTTCCTTCCGCTCACCGAAGTCGCCAAGCCGCAGCCGTTCGGCGGCCGTGCCCTCGATGAGGCCCTCCAGGAGCTGCTGGCCGAGATCCGCGAGCTCTACCTGGCCGACGGCGTTCCCTGGGTCGTTGGCTATTCCGGAGGGAAGGATTCCACCCTCACGCTCCAGCTGGTGTGGATGGCCTTGACTGGCCTGCCCGTCGAACAGCGCACCAAGCCGGTACACGTCATCTCCACCGACACCCTGGTGGAGAACCCGGTGGTGGCCGCCTGGGCGAAACGGTCCCTGGAGGCCATGCGTACCGCAGCCGCCGAACAGCAGCTGCCCATCGAGCCCCACCGGCTCACCCCAGCCCTCGAAGACACCTTCTGGGTGAACCTCATCGGCCGCGGCTACGCCGCCCCGAGGCCAAAGTTCCGGTGGTGCACAGATCGCCTGAAGGTGAAGCCCTCGAACAAGTTCATCCTGGACGTGGCCAACCGGTACGGACAGGTGATCCTCGTGCTCGGCATCCGCAAGGCCGAGAGCACCACCCGGGCCCGCACGATGGAGCGGCACGAGAAGGGCCGCGTCCGCGACCGGCTCAGCCCGCACGGCAGCCTGCCCGGATCGCTGGTCTACTCGCCCATCGAGGCGTGGACCACCGACGAGGTGTGGATTGCATTGATGCAGTACCAGAACCCTTGGAATTTCTCCAACAAGGACCTTCTGGCGATGTATCGCGGCGCGTCCGAGGACAGCGAGTGTCCCCTGGTGGTGGACAACTCCACCCCCAGCTGCGGCGACAGCCGGATGGGCTGCTGGACGTGCACGATGGTCGAGTCGGACAAAAGCCTGCGCGCGATGGTTACCAACGACGAGGAACTGGAGTGGATGCGGCCCCTGCTGGCCCTGCGGGACGCGCTCGACGTCGAGGACGACCGGCACCTACGCGACTTCCGCCGCATGAACGGCCGGGTCCAGCTCCACCGCGACCGGCTGGTCCACGGCCCCTACACCCAGGCCGCACGCGAGGACTGGCTGCGACGTCTCCTGGCGGCGCAGACCAGGATTCGGGCCCGCGGACCTGAGTACGTCCGGGACCTCACCCTCATCACGCTCGACGAGCTGCACCTGATCCGCCGCATCTGGGTGTTCCACAAGCACGAGGTCGAGGACACCCTTCCCGGGATCTACCAGGAGACCACCGGGGAGCCGTTCCCGGGCCGCCCCCTGGACGAGACGATCCAGTTCAACGCCTCCCAGGCGATGATCGACGTCCTGCGTGACGTGTGCGGTGACGACGAAGAGGAGTTCCTGCGCGTGCGGGCCCTGCTCGAAGTCGAGCGACGTCACAACGCCATGACCCGCCGCGCCGGACTGTTCGACGCCTTGGAGAAGGTCCTCACCAAGCACTCGTTCCAGGATGAGGAGGACGCGCTGGCCTTCGCTCATTTCCGCCGAGCAGAGAACCCGGCCCGGGGCCAGGACGCCCTGTTCTGACCCAGCCGCGGGGTGCCGCCGATTCCTCGGCGGCACCCCGCGTCGGCGCCGACTTCGGAACCCCGCTTCCCAGGGCCACATCAGGTGCTGTATTTTTTTAGACGTTGGCTAGGGTGGCACCTGGCCGGCTCATCACTCGAAGCCCTGACCAATGGAGTACCACTGATGATCCCCTACGGAGTCACCCCCGCCGACGACCAGATCGCGGCCGACATTTTCGGTCTCGTTCGCAGCTACTGGCTGGCCGCCAAGCGCTGGGAGAAGATCCCCGGCCTGGTCATCCTGCGCCCCGCCGGCCACAAGCGGGGACGCATCTTCTCCAAGGAGCAGCTGCTGGCCGCACGCGCGGAGGAGGAGCGCGCCAAGGACCTGAACGTGCAGCCGGACTATGACCTCCCGCCGGTGCCGACCGCAGAGCACCCCCACGACCTCCTCGACCTGGAGGAGTCCCTGTACGCCCTTCCCGAGGACCGGCGGGTGTCCATGAGCGCTTGGAAGGGCTACAGGTACGGCGGCAAGACCCGACTGCCCGACCCGGACTTCACCCTCACCAGCAAAGAGAAGAAGAGCGAGGACTTCTGGTTCCGGCAGACCATCTTGGACTGGGACGCCACCCGTCCCGGCCGCGGCGGCGGTGCCGGCGGCCGAAAGCTCGGCAGCAAGGACACGCGGCCCCGCGCGGTGGCACCACGGGTGCAGGAACGGCGGGATCGCACCCGGCTGCTGCTCGACGCGAATCCCGACATCACCGCCGCGGAGCTCGCCGAGGACCTCGGAGTCCACACCGTGACCGCGGAGCGTCTGCTGAAGGCCGCAGGCCAGGAGAAGAAGAGCCTGCCTCCCGTGAGGGAGCAGGCCAAGGCGCGGCGCGAGCAGACCCGACAGCTGCTTGACGACAACCCCTCCGGGCTCACCGCGAAGAAGCTCGCCCAGGAGCTGGGCGTACACAAGAACCGCGCGGAGAGCTTGCTGAGCGACGCTCGCAAGGACAAGCTCCTCAAGCTGTTGACGAAGAAGCCGAATACGACCGTCGAGGAGGTCCAGAGCATGTTCGGACTGACCGTCACTGCCCACGCGCGCAAGCTGCTCGACGCCGCCCGCGAGACAGCCGCCCAGCAATGAGCCCCGCCCGCTGACCCCTGGCAAGATGACGAAGGCTGGGCAGCATACGAGCGGGGGAGCGCGACCGTGGGCAGGGGCGTCGAGCGAGCACTGGCGTACGTCGCCGAACGCAGCATCCTGGTGCCGCACGGGTGCAGATTCTGGACCCGGAGTCTCACCACGGACGGCTACGCCAAGGCGGTGGTAACCGAAGCCGGACGCGAACGCACCGTGCGGGTGCACCGATGGCTCATGGAGCAAATGCACGGCCCGCTCCCACCGGAGACCATCACGGCACACAGCTGCAACGAATCCCTGTGCCTGCACCTCGATCACCTGTCGAACGCGACACAGCGCACGAACATGATGCAGATGTCGAACCAGGGCCGGGCGGCAGGCCGCGCACACCTCGGCCACGCCGACACCCGCGGTTCCCTGGGGCGCGCTAAGGCCATCCAGGCCGCACTCCGCGAAGGGCTCGACCTGGATGCCCTGGCGGCCGCTATGCGGGAAGGCGAGGCGCGGCCTCTCGTACGCGCGGCCCTGGCCGCCGGATACGACGCCGATGCGTACCTGGCCGCCGTCCGAGCATCCGATCCGAGCTCCGTCCTCGTGCCGCTCTTTCCCGCCGAGGCCGCAGAGGAGCAGAACGAGGACGGGCAGATGTCGCTGTTCTGATCCGCGGTCTCACGCAGCACGTCGAAGGCCCCGGCGGTGGATGGTCACCCATCCACCGCCGGGGCCTTCGACGTGAACAGCGGCACTCAGCTCGCTGACCCTGGCGGAAGGGTGCCACCCGCCGTCTGTTCCGGCGAACCCTCCTGAGGCGGCACGGACGGCGCCGAGCCCCCGGGGGCAGGGAAGGAGTAAGCCGCCGACGTCTCATCAGCCGCCGCCGGGGGATTCTCTTCGCCGGAGGTCTCCGGCTCAGTTTCAGAGGCCGCCGGAGGTTCCGCAGCCGCCGATGCGGTGGCGTCGTCCGAGCCCTGCTCGGCGAGCGCAGCCACCGCCTGATCGAAATTGCGCTTCGCCGCGCGAACCTGCCCGACCGTCAAGCCCAGGCGCTCCGCAGCCTGCTGCGCGGGAATCTCAGTGTCCAACATGTCGACCACGAGAGACTCCAACTTCTGCCGCTTGTCCAGCAGCCGATTGCCACGCTCCTCCCGGAGCTTGGCAACAAGCCACTCGGTCTCCGCGTCGTAGTCGGCTATCTGCTCCTGGAGCAGGATCACCGCCTCCGCGATGCGGAGCCGCTCGTCTTCCCGCTCGCGGAATCGGGCGGCCCGCTCGCGCGCCGCCTGCCGGGCCTCCACTGCCTTGGAGCTACGCCGCTTCTGGGACGACATGTTCTGCTGCACCTCCGTGTCTCTGCCTCTCGGGCACACATTGTGCCCGCCCCGGTTTCGGCATGATCGCACCGGTGCCGGGGACAGCGTCCGTGGAAGGCCCCGCGCGACCGTCCTGGCGGTTGGGTGCACCGGGCACCGCCGGTGCACAGCAGCAGTTCGGTGCACGAAGGTACGCCGCCCACAGCAGCAGCTCACCGCTCGTGCTGTCTTCCGGGGCCCGTGCGAGGGCTGCACGGCCCGACCGTTGTGTAAACGGAGAGTTCTGCACCGGCCCGCGGTTGGCTTCGCGCACCGTGACCGGTGCGCGAAGACGTCAGGCTGCCGTGCGCATGGCCGCGTTCTCCCCCGCATCGGCCCCACGCGGTTTCACCGCGTGGGGCCGATGCGGGAGAGCGGTACGCGGTGGTGCGGCGGCAGGTGCACGGCCACCGCGCGTGCCGCGCGCGGTGGCCGTGCACGGCGCCGTCTGCACCAGCAGCAGGGGGCGCTGCACGTTCAACGCCGCACGCTGCGGGGCGAGGCCGGAGAAGCGCTGCGGGCCGCGACGCCACGTCGTCGCGGCTCACCATGTGACGCGTCCACAGGTGGCGCCGCAGGTACGCCTTTCCACAGCCATGTCCGGAGGACATGGCTGTGGAAAGCCGCCAGACCGAAGTCTGTGACAAGTTTGATCTTGAAGCACGCCGCCGTTCGTACGAACCGTGATCGTCGCAAGCTCCTCCACGCTTCGTACGAACGCGCATCGCGCTTCAAGATCAAACTTGTCACACCTTATGCATTATGAATTGTCCCAGGTAGGATGCCCTCGTGACCGCGACCATCCACAAGCTCAGCGCTGGGGATGGTTATGCCTACTACATCCGTGAGACTGCCAGCGCTGATAGCCAGCGCGAGCGTGGTCAGGAGCTGGGCGACTACTACACGGCCAGCGGCAACCCGCCCGGTGTGTGGATGGGATCGGGAATCGCGCTGCTGGGTGTCTCAGGCACCGTCACCGAAGCCCAGATGAAGGCGTTGTACGGCGAGGGTCTTCACCCGGATGCCGAGCGCATCATCGCCGAGCGCATCGACGCCGGAGACACCGCGAAGCAAGCCATGCGGGCCGCCAAGCTGGGCCGCCGCTACATGCAGTTCACGCAGAAGGACACCCCGTTCGGGCGGGCGCTGGACGAGGAGATGCAGCGCTTCGAGCGGCAGAACCTGCGCGAGCCGAACGTGAACGAACGCGCGGAGATCCGAGGGCGCGTCGGAGCGGTGCAGTTCCGTACGGAGCACGGACGCAGCCCTGCATCACGCGAAGAACTCGGCAGGTTCATCAAGGCGCAGGAGGGCGGCAAGCAGCGCAATGCAGTAGCCGCCTTCGACCTCACATGCAGCACACCGCCCTCCCTCAGTGCGGTGCTCGCACTTGGGGACGAGCGGGTCAAGCAGATCGTCCTTGAGGCGCACGAGCAGGCCATCGAAGAGACCCTTAGCTGGATCGAGCAGAACGCCACGATGACCCGCACGGGGGTCAACGGCATCGCTCAAGAGGAGGTCGCCGGAGGGCTGATCGCCGCGCGATTCAGGCACTACGAGAGCCGCCTCGGCGACCCTCTGCTGCACGATCACGTCGTCATTTCCACGAAGGTCCAGGGCCAGGACGGCAAGTGGCGCACCTTGGACGGGAAGCTGCTGTACGCGATGAACGTGCCAGCTTCCGAGCTCTACAACCGACGCAGCGTAGAGATCGTCTGTGAGCGCCTGGGGCTGCGCGCCGAGGCGCGGGAAGTGACGCCAGGTAAGCGGCCGGTCATGGAGATCGCGGGCATCGGCAAGGACATCATCGAGTTTCAGTCCGGCCGTTCTCAGGACATCAAGGGACGCACCGCCGAGCTGGTCGAGCAGTACCGTGAGCGACACGGCTACGACCCCAGCTCCAAGACGTTGCTGGCCCTTGCTCAGCAGGCCACGCTCGACACCCGCCCCGACAAGAAGGCTGCCCGTTCGCTGCCTGAATTGCGTGAGGAGTGGCGCCGGGCCGCTGTTGCAGAGTTCGGCGCCAAGCGGGTGGACAACCTTCTTAAGGACGCCCGGGCGGCTGCCCAGAAGGTTCGCCCAGGGCCGGAAGCGGTCGCGCATCTGGACGTCGACCGGGCTGCGCGGGAAGTGCTGGCGACCGTCTCCGACCACAACAGTGTGTGGGGCCGACGACAGGTCCTGGCCGAGGCACAGCGGTGGGTTCTCCAAGCGACCAAGGCCGCCGCTCCGGGGGGCGATCTCGCCGACCGGATCACCGCCCGAGCCCTGGAATCCGAGTGCATCAACATCACTCCGCCGGACCTGAACCCGACGTTCGCGCCTCTTACGCGCGATGACGGCAGCAGCATCTACCGGCGTCGTGAGACGGAGCTCTACACAAGCACGGCGGTCCTCGCCGCCGAGGACCGGATCGTCGCCGCGGCCCGGACTCGTGTGATCCCCGCCGTGTCCAGCGAGACGTACGCGCGCGTCGAGGCGGCCTATCAGGAAGCCAACCCGAACCGGCGCCTGGACGCCGGACAGCGTGCGCTCGCACGAACCTTCGCAACGTCCGAGCAACTCGTTGCAGCAGGTATCGGGCCCGCCGGTGCAGGCAAGACCACGGCGATGAAGGTGGCCGCCGACGCCGTCCGCGCCAGCGGCGGCCGCGTCATCGGACTGGGCCCCTCCGCCCGCGCCGCCGCAGAGCTTTCCAACGGCCTGGAAGCCCCCGCCTTCGTGCTGCACAACTGGCTCGGTGCACGCGAACGCGCCCAGGAGGGCAAGCGCATCGGACCCGAGTACGCCCTTGGACCCGGGGACGTCATCATCATCGACGAGGCCGGTATGGCGGGCAGCAAGCGCCTGGCCGCAGTCGTCGCCGAAGCCGAGCGCGCGGGCGCCGTCGTACGCCTGATCGGTGACCCCTTCCAGCTCTCCGCCGTCGAGAGCGGCGGTGCCCTGCGCCTCCTGGCGAACACCACGGACGTCGTGGAACTGGAGAGCATCCACCGCTTCCGCGCCCCGGGCGAAGCCGCCGCCTCCCTGTCCCTGCGTAACGGCGAACCGGACACCGCTTGGACCTGGTACCTGGACAATCAGCGCGTCGTGGCGGGCACCCGCGAGCAGATGGTCCACCAGATTTTCGCGGACTGGCAGAACGACATCACCGCTGGACGTACGGCGCTGATGATGGCCGACGACAACGCCAGCGTCGCCGAGCTCAACCAGCTCGCCCAGGCGTACCGCATGGGTACCGGGCGACTCGACACGAGCCGTACCGTTGCGCTCCGCGAAGGCGTCGAAGCTCACCGCGGCGACCTGATCGTCACCCGGGAGAACGCCCGTACCAACCTGGTCCGGGGTGGGAAGGACTTCGTCAAGAACGGCGATCAATGGCAGATCACCAACATCAAGCGCAACGGTGACATCGAGGTACGACACACCGACCACGGCGGGCGTACCGTCCTGCCTGCCGACTACGTCGCCAAGTCCACCGAGCTGGGTTACGCGAGCACCGGCCACCGCGGCCAGGGCGCCACCGTCGACACCGGCAGCGGCCTGCTCACGCGCCGCACCGCCCATGAATCGGCCTACGTGCAGCTCACCCGAGGCCGTCAGGAGAACCGGCTCTACGTCGTGCTCGAAGAGGGCATGACCATGCACGATGTGCTCGACACGATCGCCCACAACAGCCAAGCGTCCCTGTCTGCCACCGAGTCGATCCGGGCCGAGCAGGAGCGTGCTTGGGGGATCGGCCAGCTGGCCGCCGAGTACAACGACGTGCATACCCGAGCCATGTCGCTGCGTTACAAAAGCATGGCCCGCAACGTCCTGGGCCTCAGCGCCGAGTCGCTCATTGCCGCAGACGCCTGGCCCGGAGTTGAACGCGCACTCCGGGATGCCGAGCACACCGGCTTCGCCCCCGAGCGCATCCTGGCGGCCGCTTACGGCGAGCGGGACTTCACCGGCGCCGAGGACAACGCGGCCGTCCTGAGCTGGCGTATCGACAACCATGTGGCCGAGGCCCGGGACACCCTTCGCCGTCTGGAGGAGCAGGGCGTCACCCGTCCGCTGAAGGAGCTCACCGAGGGGCAGCTGAACCGCCTCGCCGAGCGGGCCGGTGAGCGCCGTGCCCAGGCTCTTGAGAACCTGCGCCGTGCGGACGCCCGCGTGGCCAGCCAGCCCCGGCCGGTCGTGGTGGACGGGCTGCCGGTCCCGGCCTGGCCCGCGCGCGAGCATGGAGACCTCACCCGCACCCAGCTTTCCCAGGCCATCGCCCAGGCTCGCCGAGACGGCCGAACTGCCAACCGCGAGGGTGACCGGACCGAGGCCCGCGCGGCCGCGCTGCGACTCGGAGCCCTGAAGAACGAGCAGCGCGTACGCGCCGCGATGACCTGGCGTGACCGCGCCCGGGAGGAATGGCAGCGCGAGCCCGGCGTTGGCAACGCGCACACCGCGGGCATGGACGGCGAAGCCGTCGCCGTTGAGATGCGGGCCAACCTCTACACCCAGGACGAAGCCCGGCAGAAGCTCGACCGCGCCGACGTCATCGCCCAGCGGGTCCGGGCCGAGCAGCGCCTGCGCCGACTGCTGCCCGATGGACCCGAGCTGACTTCGGACCACACCGGTCTCCTGCCGGAATGGCTCACTCCCCGAGACGCCGAGCGCGGCCAGTACACGCCCATGACATGGCTGGAGCATCTGGAGACCCGGCGCCAGGTCATCGAGGCCCGCTTGGAGCAGACCGGCCAGGCGCTGGCCGCCGAACCGCCCGCCTGGGCCAAGGCCCTGGGGCCGGTCCCGCCGACCGGCACTGAGCTGCGCGACCTGTGGGAACGCACCGCCGCACTGGCGGACGCATGGCGGACCCGGCACCAGCTCCGCGACTCCGAGAACGGGATCGGCGGCCAGCCGGTCGGCGCTGGAGACGCGGCCGCCTGGCAGATCCTCAACGACCAGGTCGCCGAGGTCGGCCGCCGGTCCCGAGCCACTGATGCCGCCGCCCGACGGGGCAAGGACCTCGCCGATACCCGGAGCACACCGGACAACTCGACCGACCGGCGGGACTTGGCGCCCGCTCCCGCACCTGCCCCGGTTGCCATTGCCGAGGAGAACGCCGAGCAGATGGCCGTGGCGGATGAGGCTGAGGAGGAACTGACCCTCGCACCCGAGTCCGAAGAAGCAGTTCAGCCGCCTACCCCGGACCCGGAGCCCGAACGCGTCGACTACGAGGAGCAGCAGCCCGAGACCGCCGCCGAGCCGGAGCAGGAGACTGTCGAAGAAGCGCGGCACGAGCAGGCTGCGGACACCCAGTCTCCTGCCGTCGGTCAGCAGACCGCGGAGCCCGAGCCCGCGCCCGTGGCCGAGCCGCCCGTGCCGGAGCTGGCCGAGCCCGAGGACCGCCGTACGGACGAGGGCCGCGCGAGCGCTGAAGACACCGCACGGGCTGCTACAGACGAACAGGAGGAGACCGAGCGGGTCGTCGCGTGGGAGACCCGGCCCTACGGCGCCCTCTCCGACGCCGCGCTCTCGGACGCTCTGGCCCAGGCGGTCGAGGCGGCGGAGGCCGCTCAGGAGCAGGCCGTCTCCCAGGAGGCGCGTGCGGCCGAACTCCTGGCTGCCATCGAGCCCGGCGGATCGGTGGAGCGGAGCGTCAACGAGCGTGCCGAACGCGTCCAGGCCATCCAGGAGCTGCGGGAGGCCCCCGCACATCTGGAGGAACTTGGCCGCCGAGCGGAACAACAGCAGGACCAGATCCGGGCCATGGAGACCCGCTTGGAGGAGAAGACCAGGCTGGGCAGGCCCACGGTGCGTGGCGACGAGCGCCAGCAGATGGAGACGAACCTCGCCCGCCTCCGTGCTGGCGCGCAGGAGACGAACGCGGCGATCGAGAGCACCCGCCGTCGGCAGGAGGAGAACCAGCGGAGAGCGGGCTACACAGCCGAGCACGATCGGGCCCTGGCCGACTGGCAGAAGGCGGGAGGCTCCCGCGAGGCGGTACTGGAGCGGACCGCTGCCGCGCGGCAGCGTCGCGCCGAGAACGCGCTCACCGAGGCAGGCTCGGCACGGAACCGGGTCGGCCAGCTCGACGGCGCCGCCGCGCAGATCCGGCAGGAGATGACCGCACGCGACGCCCAGCCGTACGCACAACGCGTCGCTGAGGAAGCCCAGCGCATCCAGGCGGCTCAGCAGCAAGCTCTGGCCGAGCAGCAGCGCCAGCAGCAACAGCAGCAGGGCCCACACACACCGGGACCCGAGCAGGGGCCGAACCGCAGTGGCCCGAAGGCGTAGAGCATGCAACGGCGGTGCCCCACCGAACTTCGGTGGGGCACCGCCGTTATGCGGGGAGCGCTGGTCAGCCCTTCTGTGGCTTCGCTGCTTCCGCGGCGTGCGCGGCAGCCATCCGGGAAAGCTCGGCTTGCGCCGGATGCCGTGGCGGGGCGGTGAGGAACTCGGGGTCGGTGTCCATCCACTCCTCCAGGGTTTCGCCGTCGGGTGCGGGCCGCGGCGGCGGCGCCTGGTGGACCTTGCTGGCCTCACAGCTGGGGCTGCCCAGGTGCGGGGTGAGCGCGTGCAGGGAGGTAATCCACTCGATCTCGGCCCGGAGCGAGAGCTTGGCCGGGTCGCCCGCGTACGTACGGACCCACCCCAGAAACAGGGCGGTGAGGTGCTCGATGATGTCCTCGTGCTCGTGCCAGCAGCGCGGGACCTTCGCGTGCACCTTGGGGTGGGCTTTGAACAGCCACTCGTCGACCCAGCCGGTGAGTTCCATCAGCCGCGTCTCGCGCTCGTTCAGACCCATGGCCCGCCACACCCAGCGGGTGACCGGCTCGGGCTTGTGCTCGTGGCCGTCGGGGGCCGCCGGGGCTTCCGCCACGTCGGTCGGGTCAGACATCGGCAGCCTCCAGCGCTTCCGGAGCGGACTTCGCCAACGACGGCCCGGGGGCGGGGCGTGCCAGCCAGTTGATCAGGTCCTCGTCGCGCCAAGTCAGGCGCATGTTCACCTTCACCGGGGGCAGGTTGCTGTACTGCGCGATGGCCGTGAACTTCTCCAGCTGCATCAGTTCGTGCACCGGGGCCAGGTCTGCCTCGACCGGTGTGGTCGATGAGGAGTTCTGCCCGCGGCCGGTCGAGGTGGTGGTCCGCTCCACGTAGGTCCGGCCGTAGATCCCGGAAAAGTGCCGCAGGGTCTCGGGGTCGCCGCAGCCCGGGAGCAGCATGCGCAGTCCTGATGCGGAGAGCACCGTGTTGGCGGCGTCGTGTCCGAAGCGGCTCCGCAGCTGAGACAGGTCGTGCCACACGGTCAGCACGGTGATGCCCATGCCGCGGCCCGTAGTCAGGACGCCGGGCAGTTGCGGATAGCGCAGCATGTTGCCGGCCTCATCGACCTTGACGCCCAGGCCGGGGTCGAGCGGCTTGCCGGTCTGGTTGTAGCGCATCTCCGCACCGTGAATGATCGACGCGATGATGGCGGTCAGCAGCGGCGCGAACCGATCGGCGTCCGACGGCGCGGCGACCAGGCAGACGGTGGCGTTGGTGTCGAGCAGCTTCTCCACCGTGAAGTCGGTGCCGGAGGCGGTCGCCCGGACCTCCTCGTCCCGGTAGACACTCGCGATCACATTCAGGGTGAACTGGATCGAGCCGATGCCGTCCTCGTGCAGGGTGACCCAGGGCCGGGCGTAGTCCAGCGCGACCTCGGGGTACGTCGGCTCAAGGATCGCCTTGACGTGCTCGACGGCGTCCTTGCCCAAGGCGAGCCACTCGCGGAAGGCGTTGATGCCGCCGCCGGTCATGTGAGCGGCGAGCAGCAGGCCCTTCAGGATGCCGCGGGCCTGGTCGATCCACGGAGCGGCCCGCTTGTCGTAGCCGGAGGTGGACGCGTTGGCCAGCCACTCCGCCATCCGGTCCGCCGACTTCGGGTCCTTGGCGTAGTCGATGGGGGACCAGCGGGCCGTCTTGCGGCCCGGGAGACCTGCGGGCGCGACGACGTACACCGGTCCGAGGTGGCGACGGCTTTCGTAGATGGCATCGAGGTCTGCGGCTTTCACCGTGGTCACCACCAGCGGGCCCTGCCATTCGGCGGCGTTGCCCAGGACGAGGCCGGTGGTCTTCGTCGAGCCCGGGGTACCGAAGACAGTGGCGGAGATGTTGGGCTCGGCGGCGAGGATCTTGCCCGTGAGCTGTCCACGGCCCGCGGTGATCTGGTTCGGCCGCTTCTCCGGGGCAGGGTCGACGGCAAGTTCCTTCTCCGTCCTCACCCCGCCCCACTGGGCACCGCCCAGGTTCTTCGTGCCCTTGAAGGTCCGCAGCAGCAGGACCGCCACGGTGATCAACACTCCGAGCAGGACGGCGACCACGAGCCAGAACAGCCACGTCGGCGGAGCGGGGTGATACACCGCTGCTGGGCCCCGGACTGCTGAGACGAGAACGGTCTCCGGCAGGCTCCTGGGCGAGGACAGCCAGCCGTGGCCGGACAGGAGTCCGGCCACGGGGCCCGCGAGGAGCAGCACGCCGCTGAGGCAGAGGGCGAAGGCGAACGCGACCGCCGCCAGCAGGGTCTGGTCATCCACCCTGTTCTCAGTGGGCTGGGACATGTCAGACCACCATCCGCTCATCCGTCTCGAACAGCCGCTTCTCGGTCTGGGAGAGGATCAGCTGCACCGCGTGGGACGCGCCCCGGCCGACCTTCCACAGCGCTCGCCCTCGCTCGCCCGCTCCCCAGGAGCCGATCAGCTGGCACTCCGAGTCGGTCAGCCCGATGGCCTCCCGGGTCAGGTTGAGCGGTTTGGTGTCCTGGGCGAGCTGGATGCGGGTCTCACACGAGGCGATCAAGTCCTTGGCCAGGGCGACCGCTTCGGAACCGGCGGCGCCGACCGCCTCGAAGTCGCTGAGCCGGTGGGTCGCCAGAAGTTGGATCGTTCCTGTTGCCCTGGACAGCCGTAGATCGGCGTCGATCTTGCGGACCATCGCGGCCCCGCCCGAGCGCATCTGCCGCCACAGCTCATCACGGACCACGATCCACGGCCGCTCTCCTGGCCGGTCAATCGCGCTCTGCGCCCAGGAGGAGACACAGGTGAGCACCATGGCCACCGTTTCGTCGCCGTACTGTTCCAGGGCGGAGATGTCGACGGACTGGATCGGGGCGTCCCAGTCCAGGCCGATCGAGGTCTCCTGGTCGAACAGGCCGCCGAGGTGACCGGTGATCATCCCGCCGAGCGCCGAGCGCAGCGACGCCATCTGCTCCCGGGCCAGCTGGACGTCATCGCCGCGCACCCGCAGTTCCCGGGCCATGGTCTCGGTGGGGTCCTTGAGCCTGTCGTAGACCAGGGGCAGGGTCGGAATCCGCAGGTGGCTCTGGCCGTACAGCTCGCCGGTGACTTCCCGCAGGGCGATGTCTAGGCACTCCTCTTCCTGCGGTTGCAGGGTGCGCCGCAGCTGGAGTTCCAAAAGCGCCTTGAGGAGGGTGAGACGGCGGCGGTGGATCTCCTTGAGCCGGGAGGCGAGTTCTGCCGCGTTGGTGATCTTGTGCAGGTCGTGGCCGAGCGGCCCGGCGTCCAGGGGGTTCAAGCGGCCAGGAAGGCCAGGCCCCAGTCGGACCGGCTCAACGCCGAGGTGATTGCACAGCGCCTGGTACTCGCCCTTGACGTCGCCCGCGATGAGCGTCCTTGCCCCCAGCGCCATCATGCGGAAGCACAGCGCCTTGATGTGCGCGGACTTCCCCGAGCCCGGGATCCCCGTCACCATGACGTTCGGATTGGTCGTCAAGCCCTCGCGTACCCACGCGGCCGGGTGGGCTGAGAACGCCTGCATGGTCATGACGTCCCATCCGATATACACCCCGATCGGTGGCAGGCTGGCGGCGTGTAGAAACGGGTAGAGCCCGCTGATCTGCATGGAGGAGCCGCGGAACACCTCGGCCTTGGCCAGCGACGCCGCGCGCCCGGCCAGAGGCTGATTCCATCCCTTGCGCGGAGCGACCCGCATCGCGGCGTCAGGGTCTTCCAGCAGCCGCGCCCTGCGCAGGTCACGGCCGCTGAGCGGTGGGGGCTCGTGCTCGGGTTCGACGGGGTCGATGAATTCGGAAAGCCGGGTGGACTTCAGTGCGCTGTCGGATCCCGACCGGCGGTTGCGCCCCATCAGATGCCCACCCTTCGGTCGGGCAGGCCCTGCCCCAGCGGCATCGTCGCGGTGGCGAACGCGTCGTCCTGGGCTCCCCATATCCGGCGGAGTTCCAGTCCGGCCTGCGAGGCATCGGCCTGCATCTCGGCGCAGGCGGTCTCCAGCTCGTCAAGGTGGGTGACGGTGACGGCGAGCAGCACGGTGGTGCGCAGAACGCCGTGGCCTGCGGCACGGGCCGCATCCTGGCCCTGGGCCACCATCTCCTCGCGGCGCTCGTCCTCCGACTCGGCCCGGCCGGTTTTGGCCCGGAGCTGCCGGGCGGCATCTCGCTTGGTCTTTTCGCGAGCCAGCTCTGAACGGGCCTTGGACGGGCCGATCGGCTCGCTGATCAGGCTGATGGAGCGGCGGGCGTTCTGCCGGGGCCGCAGCAGCGGGTGCAGGAAAGTGGCGTAGACCTCGCTCTTGGGCAGGCCGCGCACCTGATAGCTGACGGTCCACGCACCGTCGTGCCGGTACAGGCCCCAGCCCGTTTCCGCGGCCGCGGGTCCCGCCAGTTCCGGATTGACGCCGGGCTCGGTGCCGCGCCATTCCGGATCGTGCGATGCGGCCTTGAGCGCGGCCAGGGCGGGCTGCGCATCGGGATCGTAGGCCGTTCTGATCGTCTCTGCGACGCCGCGCGGGGTCAGCCACTCGGTGACCTGGAGGCCGGCACTGCTCATCGCAGGCTGCATCGCGTGGATCTCGCGCACCAGCACGGCGGCTGCCCCGACCTGCCCGCCGCCTGCTCCCTTGACCGCCAGCCGTGCGCGGGAGGAGGACAGGGTGATCGACAGGTAGGTCTCGCGGGTTGTGGCCACCGGGCCCGCAGTCTCCATCAGCTCATCCAGAGCCTGTACCGCGGCCGCCGGAGCGTCGGGCGAGGTGTGGCGCTCGGTCCAGGCCCGCAGGGCCGTTCCATCATCGGGGAGGCTACGCTGATGCACCGAGATGCGGCTGATCGCACCGTCCTCTTTGCACTGGCTGCGCAGGAACGCCTCCCACGCCTGGACACGGGAGTCCTGGCGGTCGGTGTCGACGAGGGCTAGGCCGGGGAAGGTCACGCGGCAGATGGCGGTGTAGGTGCTTTCCATCGGGTTGTGCATCACCCCGATCGTGTTGCCCATGCCGTCAGGCGCTTCGAGGAGATGCAGACGAGCCAGCGTGCCGGGCAGGTCCATCGGCTGGTCCCCGGACCGGGTGCGTGGGGCGAATACGCCGGAGACGAAGAGGTTTTTGCGTGTGGCCACGGAGACTTGGTGCCTTACTGCGAGGACGATCCATTCGCTTGCGGTGAGCCCCAGCACCCGGGCATAGGCCAGGATCAGGAGCAGGGCCGAGATCGGCAGGCAGATGAACGCTGCCGTCCAGGACCGGATGTAGATGGGGACGACGGCGACCAGGGATGCGGCGGCCACCAGGACGAATCCCAGGCCGCTGAGCGATCCCATGAAGCCCGACCGTTCGGACTGCCATCCGCTGTAGGTAGTCGGCGCCACCTCGTGTGACGTGGTCATGGGCTAGAGCCCCCCTTGGGGTTTTGCGGAGGCGCAGACTGCTGGTTCGGGGGCGGGCTGGGAGGGGAGGCCGCTCCGGAAGACCGCGCTTGTGGTTTCTCGCGCTCTCCGCCGCCAGGGCTGGGAACCACGACGTGACGGCCCCCCTGAGCGCCGTGTCCGAGTCCAGCCTGCGCACCCATGGTTCCGGCCGCGCTCTCCAAGGTGTCCTTGCCGACGGCGGCCAGCTGGAGGCCCATCCCCACGCCGGACTTGAGCTTGGAGCCGAACGAACCGCCGCCTGTGCCGGTCATCGCCTTGGACAGCAGCCCACGGCTGGACCCGCCGCCGCGGTCGTTGTCGGCTTCCGCCGCCTTGGTGTAAGCGGCACCGCCCCTGGCCATGCCGGGGCCTCCCAGAGCGGCCTGGTTGCCGCCGAACATGGACGACACGCTGGAACCGACGGAGCTGACCAGCCCGGATCCGGCTCCGCTTCCGCCACCGCTGCCGGTGAAGGTGATGAACTGCGCCACCGCGGGCCAGGACGTTCCGGCGAGAATGAAGATGATCAGCCCGACGAGTACGTTGCGCACGCCACTGCCGGCAGACATGGCGCCGAAGCCGATGGCGAAGACCATGACGATCGCGGGTTTCACGAGGATCAGCGTGATCAACGTGTTGCGGGCTTTGGGCCACCATTCCTTGGTCGCATCAGACACCTGACCCGCGAGGGCGATTGGCATGGTGGTTACCACGATCATGATGGCGGCCTGGCGGACGAGCATCTCCACCCACAGGGCGCCGACGGCCAGGATGCACAAGAGGCTGATCACGATGATGAAGCCGACGGAACCAACAGCGATGCCGGTTCCGGCGATCAGTGAGGTTGACCCGGCCCCGCCGACCAGACCGGCGAACATCTCGGTCAGCCGCTTCTGCATGATCTTCGAGGCGTCTGTATCGCCGTCCCCGCCGCCCGCGAAGGTTTGGTTGATCAAAGCGGTGCTGAAGGTGTCGGACCAGTTCAGCGCGACCTGCGTAGCGAAGAGATAGACACCCAGGATCACGCCCCACTTCGCCAGGCCCGTGATGGCCGTGACGAGAGGCCCGCCCCGCTGGCTGACAGCCAGTTTCGCGAACTGCGTCAGGAGCAGGAAGGCGGCGACCATCGCAGAGATCGCCGTCGTGATCCCCAGGATCAGACCGATGCCGGTCTTGTTCAGCGAGATGGTCGAGACATCATCGAAGGCGTACGCGAACTGGTGAAGGAGCCAGACCACCGAGCGGCCCATCTGAACGGCCGCCTCCTCCAGTGCATCGGCTGCCGCGTCCGATATCTCGTCCTTGGCCCATTCGATCAAACCCACGCGCTTGATCTTCAAGTGGGCCATACGGCCCTTTACCGCACAGTCGGCAGCTGTCCGCTTCTCCTTCTTGACGCACTTTTCGGCATCCTTGTAGATCTCATCAGTGATCAGATCAGGATGGTCCAGCCGCATCTTCTCAAGGGACTTCAGTTCCGCAGCGGGGTCAATCGACTTGCCCTTGCAGACCTGGCCTTTGATTTCGCAGTCCTTTGGCGGACGGCAGTTTCTGCGCTTCGTCGGGTTCGGGTCGGTCCTGTCGCAGTACGCACCCGACTTCTTGTCGATCCCCCAGTCCTTGGACTTCAGCGAGGCCGGGACCGGGTCAGGGGGCTTGGCGGCCGCAAGAGCTGTCGGCGAGATCGCGGTCAGCAGCACCATGAGGATGCCCAGGAGAGTGCCGATCCGGGTTCCTGCCCTAGTCACTCGCGACCTCCCGCCATCCGTCCTGGAAGGCGGACTTGCTGTTAGGGCCGTACGCACTGGGGCCTGACTTCAATTTGGTGTATTTGGGCTCGTCTGTCAGCTTCCAATCGCCGTCGTCCCACTTGACGATGAAGCAGTCGAGTTCGTTCTTCAGCGGGTTGTCGTCCCCGCCCTTGTCAGTGACCGTGGCGTATCGGTCGTAGACCATCCACACTTCGATGACGTCGCCGCTCTCGTCCAGGCTCCTGCTTCGTGATGCCTTGACCGTGGTGCTGAACGTGACGTCTGAGGGTGCTCCGCCTGACGGGGGGAGGCCGACGGCTTCGCGGGTCGCGCGGATATCGGAAATGCGCCGTTCGATGGTCTTCGGGGAGTCGCTGGACGTGATGGCGGTCAGCTGTTTGCGCGCGATCCGGTCGTCGATGATGTCCAGATCCTGCATATAGGTGACGGCGGCCGAGGTGGCGCCCAGACTTGAATGCTCAAAGCCTGTGCCGATGCCGTGCTCGTTCGTGCTGGCTTTCAATACGGGGGAACGTGGAGCGGTGGCTGGTGTGTCCTGATCACCGCTCCCGGAAGAACCCGGCTTGGGGCCGGTGGGCCTCTTGGCCGGTGTCGGTTCGGCGGATGGGCCCGCGTTCGATCCCGGATCATCGCTCAGGCTGCTCACGGCAAGGACCCCGCCACCGACGACCACGGCACCGGCCAGCACGCCGATACCGATCAGCCTCCACCGAGCGGTGCGTGCTTTGCTATTGAAGTCCATCGGGCAGGCTCCTTACTGCGTCATGTTGTAGAAGGCGAGCACTAGGCCGCTGGTCACTCCGATGCCACTGCCGGAAATGACGCTCCAGAGGATCCCCTGCTTGCCGCGGGCCGCCAGCTCACCCCTTTGGGTGTTCTGGCCGATCGCCACGCAGGCCCAGCCCACCAGCCCGCCCAGGACCGCCATGGTCAAGCCAATACCGGCCGTCCAGCCCAGGATCTGGCCCGTCGGCGTTTGCAGTGGCCCGGGAACGGAGGGGTCGTACTCCGGAACGATGGAGCCCTTGTCATCCTTCGCGGCGACGACGACTTCGCTCACGCTGTTCATGGCGTGCAGCAGCTGACTCATGTGCGGGTACCTCTCATTGGGGCACGTCGGATTGACCAGGGGGCGTGAAAAAGGGGGCGGCGTCCCGGCGGGCCGGCACGGGTGCGGCAGGCAGAGGATCGCCCCATGTGGTGTGGACGGAAGCCAGGACCGCCCGGGCGAGCTCGGCGCCAGCCTCCTGAGTGCGCGGCCGCAAGCGGCCCGGTTCCGCCATCCCATGAATGCGGATGTGCGGATCGAACGGGACCGTCACGACCGCGGAAACGCGATCTTGCAGCATCGTTACTGCGGCCCGGACCGGCGGGGGCGGTCGGCCGTCGCTGGTCCCCGCTAGGGCAACGACCATGCGTTGCAACGGCAGACCTTCAGCTGACGCGGCTTTCATGGCCATCTGGAGCGCTTGGATTCCTGGCCCGGTGGCTGCTGCACAGAGCACCGGAACGGAGAAGGGCAGAGCGCACCAGCCCGCGGTGAGGCCCGCGCGGCTCCCGCATCGCGCGGCGACGATGTCGTGGGCTACCGGGTGCGAGGTGTCACACACGACCGCCTGCCAACCCCCCGCGGCGGCCAGCTGGTACCAGGCCGCAGGATCCTGGGGGAGGACCAGGGGCGGGTGGTTCCAGTCCTGATGGTCGGTGAGCAGCTGCCAGCTCCGTCCTGCGGAACCCCGGCTCTCAGATGCTGCTGCGGAAACCTGGCTGCGGGTGATGACGTGATCGGGAGGAAGGGAAGCCAGCCCGGCCCCTGGTGTGTCAGTCCAGGACGGCCAGGGAGAAAACAGGCGAGGCACGGTGTCCAGAACGGCGGTTGTCCCGGCCGGGGCCAGAGCGGACGCCAGCAGAGCGGAAATGGTTGACCGGCCGTTGCCCCCGCTGTTTCCCATCACCGGAACGGTGAGGCGCGCGCCTGCGGACAGCATCGTAGGTTCAGATTTCTTGGCCACCATTCCCCCGAAATGCAACTCCATTTACCTCAAGCAGACCCCCGATGCGCTTGCTCGCCGAGTCTAATCTCGGGGCCCTGCGTGTCCCTGATGCCGGGGGATGCCAGGGGAGGTCAATTCACCCCAATTTTCTGCCGTGCAGCGCGATGCACACCCCGAGGTTGCATAAGCACAACGGAGCAGGGGTTAGTTGATCAGCTGCGCAGGATCGCCCGGTTTGACCGGTGAGTGCAATATGCATCTCACCATGAGGGGCGACGCTCGCGGATGTGGCAATGTGGCCCCTGCGTAGACCGGGGGGCAGGCTGTGGCGAGGCTGGCGTATAGGCGACGCGCCTTGCCTGACGGGGGATGAGGTATCGAATGAATAACAGGCTGAGGGGTCCTGGGTGAATTTCAAACTGGGGCTGAAGTTCGGGACTGCCGTCACGGCGTTCACCCTGGCTGTCGGGCTGGCGCTGATCATGTACGTCGTACAGTCCGACGACGACGGCAGCGGAGGCGACTTCCAGCTCGGCGCGAGTGCGCTGAAGGTCGGCAAAGACGGCGTGCCGCCCCAATACGCAAAGCTCATCACCACGGCAGCCGGGAACTGCACGGAGAAACTTCCGCCGTCCGTGCTCGCTGCGCAACTGAAGCGAGAATCGGACTTCAACCCGGATGCGAAAAGCCCGGGCGTCGGGGCTATCGGTATAGCCCAGTTCATGCCTGATACCTGGAAGACGGCTGGGGTCGACGGCCCGCCGCGTGACGGCAGGAAAGACCCGCGCGATCCCAACGACGCCATCCCTGCCCAGGGAAAGAAGATGTGTGAGCTGCTGAAGACAGCAAAGAAGCACCCGCAGTACAACGGTAGTCCCATCGAACTGGCGCTGGCCGGGTACAACGCCGGATGGGGAAGCGTGGACAAGTTCCACGGCGTACCGCCGAAATCCTGGGCCAACGGGGAAACGTACGACTACGTCAAGATCATCATGGCTAACATCGATTCGCTGACTGGCTCAGGCTCTGAGGACTCCGGGCCCTCTTCCTCGGCGGGCTGGCAACTCCCGGTGAAGGCCCCGCTGGGCACGCCTTACCACCAGTCCGGGTCCATGTGGTCCAGCGGCTACCACACCGGAATCGACTTCGCCGTGCCGGTCGGCACGACCATCAAGGCCGCCGGCCCCGGAAGCGTCGTGAAGGCCGGTGAGGGGGGCGCCTACGGAAACGAAGTGATCATCCGGCACAGCGACGGAAAGTTCAGCCAGTACGCCCACATGTCCTCGGTGAAGGTATCCGCTGGTCAGGCCGTGAAGGGCGGCCAGGCCATCGGGCTGTCGGGCGCCACGGGCAACGTGACTGGGCCGCACCTGCACATGGAGATCCGGACCTCGCCAGAATTCGGCTCGGACATCAGCCCCATCCCCTACCTACGCAAGCACGGCATCAACATCTGAACGGACCGCACGAGTGAGCAGCACCGAACAAGACGCGACCGCGACGCCGGACGACCCGACCTACGGACCGTGGGGGACCGCCACACCAGAGTTCTGGGACACCCGAGGCGAGACGACGCCCGAATCGGATACCCGGGAGTCCGGGAGGAGCCACGTCCCGTCACCCGCGCCCCAAGCTCAGGGGCATGGGCCGCCGCCTCCCCCCGCGGAGTACCGCCAACGCGTCGAGGCCATCACCGCTTCCTTGAGCGGGTCCCAGGGCGCCGAGTGCCTGACGCAGGCCAGCACCGAAAGCGAGCTGCTCGACCGCGAGATCAGCGCCAGATTCGGTGAAGAGCACTCGCACACCATCAACATCCGGGAACTGCGCGGACACGTGATGTACCTGATGGGCGAGTCGGCCGTCGCGACCCGCTGGTACCTCCACACCACCGGCCTCCAGGCGGCGGTCTGGGGGGCTCGGCACACGAACACCCAGGGCTCCGCCCGCCGGGCCGTGCACACCTGGATGAGCATCACGGACGCCCGGCACGCCCTCGCGCTCGGCGAGAGCCTCCTGGCCATGCTCGCTGCGGTTGTCGACGAGGACAGCGATGTCGCGCGTCAGGTCCGAGCGCGCCTGCGCGAGGTGCAACCCTGAATGGCCCCGGTGTCCTATCTCTGACCCACGGTGCAAGGTAGCCGCTACAGCTCGAAGGTCAGCTGCCCGGAGGCTTCGAGGGCGGTACGGCGGGCTTCGGCCCCGGCGCAGGAGGGCCTGGTCGATCAGCCCCTCCTGCGGCTGCTGCGCCCGCGGTGGAACCCGCTGCTCGCGGCCTGGGCTGCGCGGCCGGCGCTGCGGCGTCGTAGCTGCTCCGGCATGGCGGCCACGTCCTCGAACGCCGCGCGGAGCTCGGCGATGTCGGGGTGCGGGTGCCCGGCCTGCTGTTCGTAGTCGGCCAGCACTTGCTCCACCGCTTGGTGAAGGCGCGCGACCTGGGGGTCGGCGAGGGGATCGGCGGACACCTCGGCATATCCGGCGAGGGCCGGGGGTCCGGCCACCGTGCGCCGGCGGTGGCCAGTGGGGGAGGCCGTCCACCGACCGGTGTCCGGGTCCTGGACTGCCTCGGTGAGCGGGTAGACCCGGCGCTCCTTCTCGCGGTCGTACCAGTCCTCGCCGGTCTCGATCCAGTGCAGTCCGTCCGGCCCCCGCCAGAGCCTCGTGGGGTGCAGCGTCGTCATGGCGTCCTCCTCATCGTCGTTGCCGGACGGCCCGCGCCGTCCCGTCCTGTTATTCGCTCGGCTGACGAAAGCCGGTCTTTCTGACCACAGATGCGCAAATTCGTGACTGGTGTGATGGGTGTGACTGGGACCGTCGCATCGCCGCGACGGCGCGGACCGTGCGGATGCGGAGGCTGATCGCCTTCCAGTCGGCGGGGTACCGGTCGCGGTTTTCGGGTCGGATCGGCATGGGTCACCGCCCCGCGGCGTCGAGCTGGTGGGGGACGGCGCCGGAGCGTAGTTCGCGTAGGTCGGGGATGTGGTTGTAAAGGGTGCCTGGGGAGATGTTCAGGAGCTTGGCGATCGAGGTGATGGAGCGGCCGGGGTCGGGCAGGAGGTCGCGGGCGGCCTTGATGACTTCCTCGGTGGCGACGGTGGGGCGTCCGCCGACGCGGCCTCGGGCGCGGGCTGCGGCGAGGCCCTCCTTGGTGCCCTGGACGATGAGTTCGCGGATGAACTCCGCCAGGGCGGCGAAGACGTGGAAGACGAGCCTTCCGCCCGGGGTGGTGGTGTCGAGGCTCTCGTGGAGCGAGGTGAAGCCGATGCCGCGCTCGCGCAGTGCGGCGACCATGTTGATGAGGTCCTGGAGGCTGCGGCCGTAACGGTCGAGCGATGGGACCACGAGGGTGTCGCCGGCGTCGAGGAACGCGTGGCACGCCTTCAGCTCCGGGCGCAGGTCGGTCTTGCCGGACTTCTTGTCCGCGAAGATCTTGCGGCACCCGGCTGCGGTCAGAGCGTCGATCTGCCGTTCGAGCTTCTGTCCGCCGGTCGACACCCGTGCGTACCCGATCTTGATCTCGGTCCGCACCAGCGGCTCGGCGACGAGGAGTTCGGGGGAGCCAGACGGCTCCGGGAGGTCACTCATGACGCCAGATCATGTCAGAAAACGGTGGTTTGGAGTTCTTGAACGGCCCAGGTTTTTGAAGGGTTTTTTGAAGGCCGTGCGGGGGTGCGGAGACCCCCGCACGGTGATCTTCAGAAAACGAGCTCGATACGGCCCGGGGGCTCGACGCGGTCGCTGCGGCACTGCACGAGCAGGGCCTCGCGCAGCCGGTCCTCCACCAGCTCCACCGGGCAGACCTCATCGGCGAGCCAGCCGGTCAGCCGCTCCTCATCCGCCCGGGTCGCCGGACGGAACCCGAGAGCCTCGCGGATCTGCGTACGGTGCCCCTTCGCCGAGCGGGACGACAGGTCGTACTTCGCCAAGTCCCCCGCCGGCACCTTCACCACGTCGGCCACGTAGTCGACCACGGCCTGCGGGAACTCCTCCACGAACTGGGGGAACCGGCCCTCCAGCTCGAAGAACTTCAGCATCAGCACGAACCCGAGCCGCGTCGGCCCGGACTTGTTCGCAACCAGCTCCCAGTCAGGGCCTACCGGCGTCCAGCACGCCACCACGTCCTCGGGTGACCACTCCTGCCGCATGAACGTCCCCGCCCCTCCGCCGACAACTCGTTCGGCCTAACGAAGGGGCCGGGCGCGAAGCAACGGGGAGAGGCCGAGGGACGACGGCTACTTTGCACCGTGGGTCAGGGATAGGACGCCGGGGCCGACCAGGCGAGCGCCCGAACCCCGATGGACGCGAGCCTCTGGTTCAGCCGCCGCGGGCACGAGATGGCCGGCCGCCTCTCAGCGGATGCGAACGACGACGCCCTGAAGCGCTTCGCGGAACGGGAAGCCGCCACCGCGACGACCGAAGGGCTCAAACTGCTGGGCACAGTCGAAGCACTCAGGGAACACCGAACTGAGCTGCGGCAGCGCCTGTACGACGAACTCAACGACCTCGGAGACGTTCGCGTCAACGCCATGAACGCGTCCAAGAACGCGCAGGCGGCCGTACGTGCGCGCCTCCTTCAGGTCCACAGCTGGGACGAGCCGGGGATGAGCGACAACCAGGCCGAACTGGCCCGGCGGGCCAAGATGAGCAGGCAGGCAGTGGACAAGTTCCTGGAACCCGATGACGAGGGCGAGGCGGGGACCAGCGCCCCATCCACCGCCCGGTGACCGGCGTCACGCTCTCGGTGCACAGCGAGGGCAGACCCTCCCCCTGGGCCTGGGCCACCATCGAACCGTCCTCCACGCAGAACCGAAGCGGCCGGACCTACCTCCACAGCAGACCGGCCGCCCGGGACTCCCATCCCGAACCAAACGAAACAAGGAGCCATACCCATCATGCAGGAACACCGGGCAAGCAAGACGGCCCTCGCTTACATGACACTACGTTCAGCCGGTGCCGGAGCAGACACCTGGGGGCAGACCCACAGCCAGGCCACGACCAAGGGGTGGCACGACGGCGACCTGGACTCGGAAGGACGAGTGCGCACCTCCGCCGAGGGGCGTAAGGCATGTGCGGCCCACGTCGCGTCGTACGTCGGCCTCCAGGCTGTGACACTGCTCGCCGGGGCCGCAGCCACCGGCACCCGATACCGGCCCAGCCGGGTCTTGGCCGGACTCGCCGTGTCGGGGGCGACGCACTACTTCGCGGATCGCCGAGCCCCATTGAAGAACCTGGCTGGCCGCCTCGGGAAGAAGGCATTCTGGGACATGGGCGACGAGGTACTCGGCGGTAACTTTCAGCTTGACCAGGCGTGGCACCACGTCTGGGAACTTGTCGCTGCTCTGATCATCGCCAGTGGCGAGAAGGGACGGTAAAGGCATGGATGACCAGCTATTCGACCTGATGACCGAGACGGTGGCCGTGCGCAAGCTGGCGGATCAGCTTTGGATAAGTGACCTCGCCGGTACCACTCGACCGGAGCGGGAGCGTGAGTACCGCCTGCGCCTGGCTGCGGTCAATCAGCGACACCTGGCCTACGTGCCCGAGGACACCGCAGCGACCGCAGAGGCCCAGCAGGCGGCGGTGATGCTCCTTGCACACGACGCTCAACACGGCACCCACCGCGGTGAAATCCCGGCCACCGACCCTCGATGGATGAGTCTTGACGGCGCCGCCGCGTACGTTCGCCAGGAGACCGACGCAGCCGATCACGGCTAGAGCACAGCGAACCCAGATAGGGCCGACCGCAGAATCCAGCTTCTCCGATGAAGTCCCGGGGGTTCGGCGTGCGTAGAGGCGCCGAACCCCCGGACCTCTCAGTGGCTGGGCGGCGTGGAGGTCGCGACGGGTTTGGTGCGGTACACCGCTCCCGTGGTGAGGTACACCGTCACGTCGTCGGCCAGGGTTGCGCTGTGCCAAGGTAGGGCAGCCGCTCGCGCGGCTCCGGCAGCTGGAAGCTGGCGCCGATCACCTCCCGCGCAGAGTTGCCGCGGGGGCGTTGATGCGCTGCTCGTGATCGTCGGACACCTGTCTCAGCAGAGCGAGGTAGGCCGCTTCGAGGCCCGGATATCTGGTGGCTGTGAGCACGGGTCTCCCTCCAGGTTGAAGGACTAGGACTCAGGGTTACGAGCATTCACCGGTGGTGGGGAGCAGGGCGCGGATGCGTTCGGCGTCATGGGGGCTTCCCGGCTCGGCAAAGGTGAGGGCGAGGGCGAACTTCTCCCGGGCCCGACCGTGCTGGCCCTGGTCGGCGGCGGTGTGCCCCCACATCTCCAGTGCGCGGGCGTACCAGACGGACGATTCCACGGCGCGGAACTCGCCGCATGCCTGGTCGAGAAGTGCCTCGGCGTGGTCGTACTCCCCCGCCGCCGCGAAGACCCGGCCGAGGTACGCCAGCGCCCGCGCGCTGTCGAGCATGTCGCCCTCGGCCCGCAGGCCCCGGCGGGCCCGCTCCAGCTCGCGCAGAGCGGTCTTCGTATCGCCACCATCGAGGGCCACTTGCCCCAGCACGAGCTGGGAGAGGGCCACCCCGCGGGCATAGCCGATCGTCGTACGGATGGCGATGGCGTCGGTCAGGGCCTCGACGGCCGCCGCGCCGTCGCCCAGCGCACGGTGGCACACCCCCAGCTCGTGCAGGGCCTGCGCCTCGCTGCGTGGATCCTCATCCGCCCGGGCCAGCACGAGCGCATCGTGCGACCACTTCAGCGCCTCGGGGTACCGGTCCAAGCCGCGCAGGGCGATGACGCCGGTGGTGAGCATCTCCCGCTCGGCGGCGCGGTGCCCGCAGCGGCGGGCGGCGTCCCGGCCCCGCCGGTGCAGGTCCAGCATGAGTTCCAGCGGCCGTACGGAGCGCCACAGCGGCCAGCCAGCGTGCGGGAGCTGCCAGACCAGCGTGTCCCATTCGTGGGCCTCGGCGGCCGTCACGGCGGGCTCGAAGTCGCCCAGGTGGGCGGCCAGCCACCCGCGAGCCCCCTCCTCTTCCCCAAACGGCGCCGGGTTCTGCGGCCGGTGGACCACGTCACGGTCGAGCTGGCGGTGCGAGGGGGTGAGCAGGCGCTCGGCCCGGCTGGTGGTCTCCAGCAGCCAGTCCAGCCACCGCCGCAATGCCTCCTCGTTCTCCTCCTCGTTCTCCTCCTGCTGCGCGGCGGCCCGTACGTCGCGGCGCACGGTGTCGGGGAGACGGTAGACAGCGCGGCCGTGGTGGTCGCCGCGTTCCTCCAGCAGCCGCAGCTCGGCGAGTGCCGTCAGCTCGAAGGCCGCTGCTTGCCACCTCAAGCCGAGCGCGGCGGCGGCGCCGTCGATGTCGATGTCGTTCACCGGGAGGCAGGTGAGCAGCCGGATGGTGCGCGCCGTGCTCTCGGGCAGGGCGGCGTAGGAGTCCTCGATGACGGAGATCCCTTCGTGTTGGGCCGTGGCCGTCGCCACGGGCAGATGGGGGTGCCCGGCCAGCCGGGCGGCGGCCACGCACAGTTCCAGCGGACGGTGTCCGCACCGGATGGCCAGGGCCCGGACGGCGTCGGGCTCGGCACGGACGCGGTCGGCGCCCAGGAGCCGGGCCAGCAGATCCGCGGACGCGTCCGGGGTGAAGCACTGGAGCGGGTGCAGGCGCGCGCCGTCGCCGACAAGATCGGTCACCGGGCGGCGGGCGGTGACCGCGATCAGGTGGCCTTCGCCGCCGGGGAGCAGCGTGCGGATCTGCTCGGCGTCCCGGGCGTTGTCCAGCAGCACCGCCAGACGTCGGGCAGCGGTCAGCGTGCGCCACCAGCTGGTCAGCTCGGCCGCGGTCGCATCCGCCGCGGGAGGGTGCCCGAGCGCACGCAGAAACTGCCGCAGCAGCATCGGAGCGGCATACGCGCTGTCGGTCGCGGTCAGGTCGGCGTACAGCTGGCCGTCGGGGGTGTCCGCGCTGCGTGCGGCCAGCCAGCGGGTCGCCAGCGCCGATTTGCCGACGCCGCCGCGTCCGGAGATCACCACCAGGACGGAGGTATGGGGTAGGCGGTCCTCGATGGCGGCGGTCAGCTGTTTCAGATCGCTCTCGCGGTCCACCCACGCGCCCGTGACTGGCGGCAGCTGACGCGGCACCGCTGGCGCTGCCGGGGCCGCAGGGTGGAGGTGTACGGCCTGGACAGTGCCGGCCTGTACGACGTTGCCGAACCGTCCGCCCGCGATCTGGTTGGTGGTCACCCCGTCAGCCCCCGGTCGCGGCTGCTGACGCGCCCCAGCCCACGAGCGAGCGGCCCGGCGGCCCGTCGGATCGTGGGCTCACCGGAGCCCGGACAGGCGACGACGCGCGCAACCGGCTCAGGATGCCTTTGCCGCTGCCGCTCGAAGTGATCAGACATGGGCCCTTTCCCGGGCGATCGTGGTGGTGCTGATGGGTGGATAGGCCCCGGCGCGCAGGAACGGGGGTGCAGCGGGGGCGAAGCGGCTCCGGGCCTGCGCGCTGGGGGTCCTCCTGTTCCCGCGCATCGCGGTGTACGGGGACAGAGGTGCTGGGGCGGCCGCTACGCCGTGGGGCAGACGTCCAGAGCGATCCGGCAGTGCACCTTCTCGATAACCCGGTCACCACAGATCTGGTCATCGGGAGTGTGCGCCGGATAGATATCGATGGCCGGGCCCGGGCCGCCGCGCCACAGCAGCGCCCACTCCTGTACCTCCCTGGCGGCCTTCTCGGCGAGGTCCGCGGCGCCGGGGCCAAGGGCGTGGAAGCCGATCTCGGCCTCGCCGTCGCCCCGGCTGCGGCGGGTGAGGTAGCCGAAGGACTCGCCCTCGACGGCGGCGAGGGAGGAGCCCACACCAGGCGTGACGGTGCCGGAGTCGAAAGGGGCGTCGAGCGACATGGCGCAGACCCCGGGCAGGGTGATGGACAGATGCAGGTGCAGGCCGTCCAGTCCCTCACGGTCGCTCACCGTCACTCCGGTCAGTACCTCGACACCACCATCCGTCTGGGACAGGTCATCGAGCTTCACGTCGCCGGGCGGTCGCTCGTCGAAGTGCAGCTCGATCTCCGGGATGCCGCCGACGCGAACCCGCCCCCCGCCGGGCGTGCCCGCGCCCCGCATGGGCCCCAGCCCCCGTACGACGCGCACGGACTCGCTGCGCAGGTGCCCCTCTGCGCGGGTGAATGCGATGGAGCGGGTCAGGCCGCTCAGTCGCAGCGGCACCACGAGGCGGCCGCCGGGCCTGAGCTGATCGACCCACGCCCAAGGGATGTCCCAGGTTTCGACGGTGACGACGATGACGTCGACCGGGCCGAGGAAGGGGACGGGTCCGCCGTACGCGTCCTCGTGGAGCACCCGCACCTTGGGGTAGCCGGTCCCGACCAGCAGGCAGCCGGTCACATCGGCCACCTCCTGATCGATGTCGCAAGTCGTCACCTGCCCGTCCACACCGGCGAGTTCGGCGAGATACGCGGCGCCCAGCCCGCCCGCCCCGATCTCCAGCACCCTCGTGCCGGGATCGACCTGCGCCTGCTCCAGCATCACCGCATGGACACGCGGCGAGGACACCGAGCTGAGCTGCACCCCGGCCCCATCGACCTGGAAAACACTCGTCGCGTCGGCGTCGTAGGCCAACTCCAGAGAGACCCCGGGCAGGAAACCGTGCCGTGGCACCTTGCGCATCACCGTCTCGACCGCAGGCGAGACGATCGTGCCGTCCGCGCACAGCTCGTCAACCAGGCGGGCGCGCAGCTTCTCGGCGTGGTCCGAATCGGCGATCCGGCCCCGCCGCAGCCGGTCCATCAGGCGGAGCAGCCCCGGCGTCGCGGAGGCTGGTGGAGTGCTGCTCATGCGGCGGCCTGCCCGGGGCGCTGCGGTGCGATGATCCGCCCGTACTCCGGCAGGCACACGATGTCGGCGTTGAGGTCGTGCAGGATCTCCGCCTGCGCCTTGAGGCGTTTCTCCGAGGCGCCATCTACGCCGCCGAGGAACAGGTTCCAGGTCACGGCCAGCAGGGTCATGCGGCGGCCCCCCTGCGGCAGGTAGCCGATCCGCATGGAAGATTGGTGCAGTTAACACACCAGCCCTGCTGCAGGTGGTACGCCACGGTCGCGGCGGCATCCCGGTCGGAGGAATCCGCTGACGGGCAGGGTGGTTGGCGGTCACACATCCGGGGCTCCTGGGCGGGGTCTTCGTATCGTGGGCATTAGGCCGACGCGGGGCGCTCCTCTACGGGGGATTTCGAGGAGGCCCCGCGCCGGGGCGCTTGGGCCGTCCGATCGGTCCGGGCACGGGCACCGGTCCGCCGGACGGCGGTCTACGTGGCGGGCACGCGCTGCGGCGTGTGGAGCCCGCCGTCTCGCGGGTCAGACACCCGCGGGCTCGGTGACTGGGAGGGCCTTCCGCGCGTTCTCTAGGGCCTGGCAGAATTGCTCGGCGTTCGTGTCGCCCGCCGCCTCTCCTAGGCGGTAAGCGCTGCACTTGTCCCAGTAGTCCTGGCCGATCTGGGTCCGCATGAACGCGGCCGCGACGAAGGGCAGCCGCGGCCCGGGGAGGAGACCCAACCGGTACCGCAGGCCCAGGGCGGAGACCTGCTGATTGGCGCTGAGGATCCGCACCATCTCCTCTTTGTCTGTCCCCTCCAGACCCCACTCCACCGCGAGGTCCGGGCGCTCGATCAGCTGGGTCAGCCAGTCCTGGTGGAGCTGGGTTCGGCCTGCTGCCGCTGGTGCGCCTGCCTCTGTGCGATGTGGGCGACTCCTACGGCGGCGAGAACGAGGACAGCGTGGGCGGTCTTCATCTGTTGATGCCTTTCATCGTGGTGTGTCTGTCGGCGCGTACGCGCCTGTTCCTGGCCGACCTCTTCGACTGCGCGGAGCAGTTCCGTGATGAGGCGGGCCAGATGCTGGGCCCGGGCCGCCCGTGGCGGGCTGGCTGGGGGCGAGGGGGCGCAGCCGCCGCGGCGCTTCGCCGAGCGTGGTCATCGCGCCCCGTCCGGCGTGCGAGTCCGCGGGGAATGCTCGGCTGGGACCCGTCAGGTTCCAGCCGAGCGCCGTTTCGACGTTCGCGAGGATCTCGGTCTTGTCGGGGCTGGCGGCCGCGATCGACGTCGAGCCGGGTTCCGGCGGTGGCGGGGCCGGTTGCCCGTTCCGGGTGGTCGGTGAGGTGGCGGGGTTGTTCATGTCGACGCTCTGCGGCTGGGCGCCGACGATGCCAGCTCGCCCCGTCGGCGACGGCGGCGCGCGGTGTGCTGTGCGGACCACTCGGGGCGGGAGGGGTCCAGTACGTACTGGGCGAGGCGCTTGAGCTGGATGTCGGTGGGCCCGGCGGGGGCGTTGATGAGGTCGATGTCGCGTCGCAGTTGCTCGCAGGGGTTGCCGATGCGTCCGGCGTGGCCGCCGTGGAGTTGCTTGGCGTCCTCCGCGGAGTCGACGCCTGCGCGGGTGTTGGTGAGCTTGCTGTTGATCAGCCATGCGTCGCACGGTTGGCCCTGCTCAAGCAGGTGCGATGCGTGGTAGGCGACCAGTTCGGCGTTCATCAGCCGATGCTTCATCTCGGCTAGCCGGTGCCGGACCGGTTCCAGGTCCGAGAGGTGTCCTTGGTAGCGCTCCCGAGTGGATATCCACCGGGTGGTCGTGTCCAGGATGTGCTGGTGGATGCCCAGTGCGACGGCGGCGAGGTTGAGCTGTCCCCAGACGACCGAGGAGAGGAGCGCGATGTCCAGGCCGTCGCCGAGTTCACCGATGATGTGGGTCCTGGGGACGTGGACCCGGTTCAGACGGAGGCCGTCGACGGAGAACCCGTACAAGCCGTTGACGGGCCGGTGGATGACCTCCAGGCCGGGTGTGCCCTTCTCGACGAGGAAGGCCGTCAGCCCCTTGCGGTCGCCGGGCTCGCCCGTGCGGGCGACCACACAGTGGACATCGCCGATCGCCGCGTTGCCGACGAAGTCCTTCTCACCTTCGAGGACGTAGCCCTTGCCTTTGGGGCTGGCGGTGGTAGTCATCCCCTGCAGGTGGCTGCCTGTCTCGGGTTCGGTCACCGCGATGGTCGGCCAGATCCGGCAGGTCGCGATCTCGGGCAGCCACGTCTTCCGCATTTCGTCGCTGCCGAACTCGTCGATCGGGGCAGAGCCGAGGATGGATGCCTGGAGCTGGGCAGCGGCGGCGGCGCTGGCCCGGGCTATCGCGCTGAGCAGCACGGTCTTGGCGACGTGCCCTTTGCCCATGCCGCCCCACTCCGTATCGATGAGCACACCGAGCCACCCCGTTTCGCTGAAAATGCGCCGCATCTCGCGGTCGGTGTGGGGACCGCGGGCCTCCATCTGCGGTACGAGCGGTGCGATGCCGGCGGCGGCGAAATCCTCGGCCTGCTGCTGGAGGCGCTGGTGGTCGTCGGTCAGGTAGGGGTGGGAGGAAGCGGGCATGTTCGTTCCCTTCCTGGGGGTGGAGGCGGAGCAGGAGGGATGAGCGGGTGCGGATAACCGCCCGGTGCTCTACGGCGTGGTGCGGACCGGCCGCGCGAGGATGTCGTCCATGACCTCGGCCGCGTAGTCCTCGACGAACCCCATGATCAGGTCGGCGTCTTCCAGTGGGTGTTTGACCGTGTCGATCACGCATACGGTGCCCAAGACGATGCCGGTTTTCGGGTAGATGAGCGGCTCGCCGAAGTAGGAGTTGATGCCGATGGCATCAGCTACGTGGTTGCCGGAGTAGCGATGGTTCGCGTGGACGTTGTGCAGCGGGAGTCCGAGCTTGCGGCGCACGACGTGGGGACACCAGCCGTGCCGGATGTCCATGTCCCGGCCCACGATGGGCAGACCGCTGTCGGGCGGCGGATTGTGCAGACCGGCGAAGTGCTGCTTATTCAGCGCGAAGTTCACCATGGCGTAGGGGAACGCCGTCACGCGGGCCAGCCGGGTGGCGATGGCGTCGAAGCGGGCGTCGGCGGCAGTGGTCACACCGTGGCGGCCGAGCAGGTACTCCCGGTCCCGCAGCTGGGTGAGGTCCTGGCCCGGGCTGGCCATGAGGATGTCGGGGTCATCGGTGGTGGTCACGAGTGCATGTCCAATGCGGCAGGGGCGGCGATCGGGTTGATCAGGGCGTGCTCGACGAGGATCTTGAGCACGCGGGCGGCTGAGCGGTCATAGCGGGCATCGCAGGAGACGACGGGGACCTCGGGGTCGATTTTCAGCGCGTCACGGATCTCGTCTTCGCCGTAGCGCTCGGCCCCGTCGAACTCGTTGACGGCGATGACGAACGGGAGGTGGCGTCTCTCGAAGTGGTCGACAGCGGCGAAGCTGCTGTGCAGGCGGCTGGTGTCGATCAGCACCACGGCGCCGATCGCCCCTGACGTCAGGTCATCCCAGAAATGCTGAAAACGGGACTGGCCCGGCGTGCCGAAGAGGAGCAGTTCCAGGGGTGGGACGATGTCGAAGGTGATGCGGCCGAAATCCAGGGACACGGTGGTGCTGTGCTTGGCCTCCACACCCCGCACGCTGTCCGTGGCGGCGCTGGCTTCGGTCAGGTGCTCCTCGGTGCTCAGCGGGGTGATCTCGCTGACCGCACCGACGAAGGTGGTCTTGCCGACGCCGAATCCTCCTGCGATCACGATCTTCTGAACGTGCTGGCTCACACCACCGGCAGCATCAGCCGTCCTAGTCATCGGGGAAGAGCCTTTCCAGTCCGTCGCGCACGGCTTGTAGGACCTGGGGGTCGGTGCTGAAGAAGTCGGTGGCGGGGATCAGCAGCACGTGCGCGTCCAGGAGATCGGAGACCAGGACCTTCACGACCGGGAGCGGCTGTTGCAGTTCCCCGGCCAGCTCGGCGACCGAGCGCCGCTGGATGCGGCAGAGCGCGACGATGCGTTTCGGCTCGGGCGGAAGATGGCCGGTCGGGTGTTCGGCCCCGGGTTCGAGCACCGTCTCCATCCTCAAGGGGTGGCGGGGTTGGGTGCGGCCGCCCGCCACCGCATACGGCCGCACGCTCACGCGGTCGACCACGCACCACGGTCCCCCGTCGGCGGGAGACATCACGGAGTGCCGGCCGCGGTGGCGCCGTATGGCTCCTGGCGGACCGGCGTCTGCATGTAGTGGGCGAAGCCCTTGATCAGCTGGTCCATCTCGTAGCCGATGACGGAGGCGTCCGCGTCGGGAGCGGCTACGACGCCGAGCACGGTGTCGACCGTGCCTTCGTGGTAGGGCTCAGTGGAGACCGCGGAGCGCTGGGCCTGGCCAGCGACCATGATGAAGAAGAGGGAGTCCGGGCGATCGATCACGATCGCCGAGGAGTGACACGTCTCGCCGTTGGGCCCGGGGAGACCGCGGGCCAGCGAGGCGAGTGAGGAGATGGCCGCGCTCATCTGGTCCGCCCAGTCCTTGCTCATGAAGGTGCTGCGGAGCAGGAGAATCCCGTCCTTCGTGGAAAGAAGGGCGTGCGTGATGCCGGGCACTTGCTCGACGCAGCGGTCCAGCAACCACCCCATCTGCTCGTAAGGCGTCTCCAGCTCGTGCGGCGGGTTGTCCGGGGCCGTGTTGGGCAAGGACGTATGGGTCATGAATGGGCTCCTGAGATCGGGCGGCCCCCGGTCGGGGGCACAGGTCACTGGTCCGGCGCATGCCGCGTGCTGGGCGTGCCTTCCTGCCGGGAGAGCTGTGCGCCCCGGCGGAAGGCACCAGCGAGACCGGGGTTGTCCGTCACGGTCGGCGTGCCCTCGGCTGAAGCCCTCCCTGCGGTTTCGGAGGGGGAAGGCTCCGTGCGTTTGCGCACGGGAAGCTTCTGCCGCTGTCGGCCCGGGGCCTGCGTGCCGGGGGCCGGTGTCTGACGGTTGCGCTTGGGGAGCCCGTTGGCCGTAGACCCCACCGGCGCGGGAGCGGGTGCCGGGGAACTGACCGGCTGGCGCGAGACGGCTGATTCGGCCAGTTCCAGCACCGGGTCGGGCTCGGCCTCCACGAGCAGGGTCTCCGGGATGACGATGTGCGCGGTCGTCCCGCCAGCGGGGTTCGGAGAAAGGGAGACGTGGATGCGGTGGCGCTGGGCCGCCAGCCCCACGACCAGCAGGCCGATCCGTCCGTCTTCCAGCTGCGCACTGACGTCCACGTGCTCGGGGGCGGCTATGAGACGGTTCATCTTGTCCCGCAGGTGCGGGGGCATGGGCCGGGCCCGGTCCTCGACCGTGATAGCCAGGCCGGCAGCGACGCGTTCGGCGCGCAGCTGCACCTGTGTGCTCGGGTCGGAGAACTCGGTGGCGTTCTCCACCAGCTCCGCCAGCAGGTGGGTTGCATCGGGAGCGACATGGCCAGGCAGGGCGAGAACGGCATTCCGGGGGTTGGGCACGACCCGGGCGCGTTCGTACTGGCGGATTGCCTGGACCGCCCCGCGCAGGATGTTCGTGATCGTCACCGGACGACGTACGGTGCTGGCGGACTCGCCACCGAGAATGGCCAGGCTCTCCACCAGACGCTTCAGCCGCACGGCGTGGTTGTCGATCTCGAAGACCTCATTCAGCAGCGAGGCCGTCTTGATCTGGTTCTGCAAGTCCTCCAGCGCGTTGAGCAGATGCGACACCAGCACGTATTCACGGCGGGCGATGTGGCGGAACATGGCGTGGCGGAGTGCCAGCTGCGACCGCTCATGAGCGCGGATCACCTGCAGCACCACATGCCTCTGCAGCTGCGCGAGCGCGTGGTCGACAGCGGCGAAGGGGTCATCGTCCCGCGAAGCGACGGCACGCTCTGGCACCGGCGGCTTGCCGCCCTGCCGGAGTTCCTGCGCCGTCCAGTCCACGCAGACCTCCACAGCCTGCACCGAGGTCATCAACTGGTCCGCGGCAAGGGCCTGCCGCCGCCATACCTCCCCCGCCACCACCCGGGCCCTCCACCAGCCCACGGCCACGGCCGCCAGGACACCGCCCCCGGCCCAGGCCAGAAGTAGCCCGGCTCGGACAGGCACCGCCAGCGAGGCGATGAAGCCCGCGCCGAGGTCCACTGCGACGACCAGCAGGGGCATCATCACCGCGGTCCGCAACCGCTCGTGCACGAACTGCTCGGCTGATCGGCGGCGACGACGGCCGCGCCGGTGCGCGGCCGGGCGAGCGGGGGACCTGCGGTCAGGCATGAGGTTCCTCGGGAGACTCGACACGAAACGGGAAGGGGGGCCACCGGGGACGGTTCCGCAACCGGCGGGGGAGTCGGCTGACGGGGTCGGTCGTCCCCGGTGGCCCGGTCTAGCGGTGCGCTGTGCCTCCAGATCCGCTATCGGTCGGCGTGGCACGACGGCCAGATCCGCCTAACGGCATCGCCATCGTTGTGACCATCAAGCGCTCCCGGGACCAGTGGACCAGCACACAGTGCGCAGTGGGATCACCGCGCTGGGTCATCCAGTGCAGCGAATCGTGACCAGCGTGAACAGGTCTTCTGACCGGCCTTCTACCGGCCTTCTACCGGCCTTCTTGCGGCCCTTTTTTCGCCCGCCGCAATGCCCGCAGGTCCACGGGAGTGCACTGCCTCAGCTCGCGGATCAGCTTTTCGGCCACCACCAGGCCCGCGTCTTCGCTGTCGTAGCGCACGATGCCCCGGCGGGGATGGGGGCCTCGTCCGGGTGGCCGGTAGACCTGCCCGTACACGCCGATGATCTCCGCTTGGCGGGCGCGGACCAGCTGGTGCCCCTCGGCCAGGCGAGGGCAGAAGCGCGGGGAGGTCCGGGCGTGCCGCAGGCAGACCGGCGGCTCGTCGGTCTGAAGACCCTCCGGCCAGTCGGGCCAATCCGGGTCGCCCGCTCCGTCATCGGCCAGGAGCCACAGCACGCCGCTCTTGTCCCGGTCGGCCTTGGCCGGGCAGACCTGGCACAGGAGGTCCTCCATCGCTGTCCGTTGGCGGTCGGGATGCATGACGGCGTACTGCGGCTCTCCGGTCCGCTCGCCGGTTCTGCGACCCCACAGCACACCCTCGACATCGCGGTCCCCCGGCCGCTCGTCGGCGTATCCGATGCCGTGACGGGAGAAGACCAGCCGGGATAAGGGTTCGCGCTCTCCCTCCCATTCGATGATCTTTGGAATGGGACCGGGCAGCCGCGTCATGGATTCCTCCTGTACGCAGGCGGGATGATGGCCAGGAAGCCGAAGGAGCCGTTGAGCCGCCACAGGAGACCCTCGTACTCCGCGGCGTCTGCCGGGAGCGCCGCCCGGTCGATGACGAGGATGCTGCGGACGAACCCGGCCGCCACATGCCTGCACGCCGCCTCAAGATCCGGCCGGTCGCGGATGCTCTCGGTGGGCTGATCGCTGAAGCGTCGCCTGCTCGTTAGCCAGCCCATGCGTGGGGGGTACGGCGCGAGTTCCTCGTGGATTGCCTGGGCCGCGGCGGCGCTGTCGGCCACGGCGTAGGTCGCAACACGGATCGGGCTCTGCCCGGCTCTGTCGGTGATCGCCTCGTCGTAGAAGCGTTTACGGAGGGCCTTGAGACGGACCTCAGGGTCCTGGGTGACCTGCGGCTTCTCCTGGAACGACCAGTCGGGGCCGAACTCACAGGCTGCCCAACGGGTGCTGGTCGGTCGGGGGCTCGTCAGAGGCATCGTGGCTCTCTCGTTGATGGAGCCCGCCGCCGGGGCGGGGATCACGGCGGCGGACAGCTGGGGATCCGCGCCATCAGCGCGGGGCCGTACGGCCGACGGCACGGGGATCAGGTGACGGAGCAGCCCATGAGCCGCACGCTGCTCACGCCGCCAACGGTGCAGGGCGGAGCTGGTGGCATACGGCTCGATCCGCCCGCTGCGCCGGAGACGTTCGCGCGGCGGTTGTTGGAGGCATCGCATTCCCGGACTTCGCCGAGCAGGCGAGTCGTCCAGCCCGGAGGCTGCTGAACGCTGTGCCCGGCATCAGCACTCCGATGTGCCCGACCAGCTGGCCCGAGTCCGTTGAAGTCCTCGGGCAGAGGCAGAAGGCACCACGTGATCGTGCCGTCGCCGCTGACGCCCCACTCAGTGGCGAAGTGGTCCACCAAAGACAGCCCGCGGCCGTTCTCGTCGGTCGGACCGGCGTCGCGGAGGACAGGGCGCTGCGTGGAGCTGTCGGCAACCGTGATGTGAAGGTGCGACGCGGTCACGCACAGATGTACGGACACAGGGCCTTCGCCGTGCCGCAAAGCGTTGGTGACCAGCTCGGTGAGCGCGAGCAGAGCAGGGTCGACTACCGATTCCAGGCCCCACAACCGCAGCTTCGCCCGGCCGATACGCCGCAGTCGGCTCGGCCACACCCGGTCAGCGGCGGCCACCTCGCCCGCCGTCTTGCCGGTCCGGCCGTGGCCGATGCGCATATCCAGGCTGGCCAACACCGGGCCGCGGCACGTGATGCCGCCCTGGCTCTCGACAGACCCCTCGGCCTCCCCCGTGGCCACGAGTGCGTACGTCATCGGTCATCAGCACCCGACGTGCACTTCCCCCTCCAAGGGCCCCGGCCGATCCGCATATCGAAGACCCTGTCGCGGGATGCCGGGGGTTGTAGCTCGGTCACGGCCTGGGCCAGACACCGGGCGAGGGGAACGGGACTGGTCAGGTCCGGTGGGAGCCCTTCGGATACATCCGGCGGCTGCAACCACTGGGTGAAGGACGCTGGGCTGGGCACGGGGGCAGGCACCTGGATGGTGTGGCCCAGCCCCAGACACACGGGCCGAGGAATCCGCTCCGGCCAGTGTGTCGCGGCGATCAGCTGAGACCAGAGAGTGTTCGTACCGGGAGGAACGAAGACCACGCCGAGCTGCAGCAGCGGGAACGCGAGAGCGGGTCCGAGCGGCTGCTCGTACCGGGCGAGGATCTGATACGCCACCTCAACGAGGACCCGGCGGCACTGGACGACATCGAAGGTGACTCCGCTGTCCAGCCGCCGCGGGAGCTTGGGGCCTGCACGCCACAGTTCCAGCGCCACGTCCGGCTCAGATGCCGCCTTGGCGAGCCATGCGCTCAGGGCGTCGTTCTCGACTGACGGCATCGCCATCGGTGTGACCACAAGCGCTCCCGGGGTTCATTCGAAAGGCACGCACGGTACGCAGCGAAATCACCGCGCTGCGTAACCCAGTCCAACGAATCACGGACCGCATGGCCAGGTCTTCCGACCGGCCTTCTACCGGCCTTCTACCGGCCTTCTTGCGGCCCTTTCTGTGGCCTGCCAACCGATTTGCGCCACACCGCTCCCACTGACCGTGTCGCAACCATTACCGTGTGCCCGCAGGGAACAGGACGAGAGGCGCCCATGACCGATGTTGTAAACGTGAACGTCCAACTGCGTCAGCTGCGCGCCGAGCTGAACCGCACGCAGGAGGAAATCGTCGAAGACCTCAGAGCCTGTGCTGAGCGCATGGCCGCTGAGGGGAAGCTAAGCGGGAAGGCGGCATTCAGCACCCGGCAGTACCGCAAATGGGAGAGGGCGGCCCCTCCATGCCCCTACCCCGCCACATGCGCCGTCCTAGAGGCGTTCTTCGGCCGCTCGATGACCGAGCTGGGGTTCTCACCCCCCTCCCATGAGGAACGGCCGACCAAATCGGTGCCCCTCGCCTCAGCTGCGCCCGTCGTCCAGCTGCCGGGCCCGGTAACAAGCCCAGCTCTTCCCCGGCTCACACCCCCCACCCTGGGAAGAACAGCAGGCTCGGCCTCCTCGGAGTGGCACGTCGGAGAGACGGAGGTCGAGCTGCTGCGCGCCGCGGCGGACGACATGGACGCCCTGGACCAGCAGCAGGGCGCGAACCGGCTCTGGCGGTCCGCCCGCGCCCATCTCCTGTGGGTCCATCAGACCATCGACCGGGGTGTCTACGGCCCTGACCTCGGCCAACAGCTCCACACCGTGGCCGCGAAGCTCACCACGAGCCTCGGGTGGTACTGCTATGACGCCGGACTCCAGACCGAAGCCAGGCACTACTTCTCGCAGGCGCTGACCGCGGCCAACATCACCAGCGATGATTCACTGGCCAGCCGCACACTCAGCAACATGTCGCGCCAGGCCGTTGACCTGGGGCAGGGAAAGGACGCCACGCGCTTCGCCCGGCTCGCGCAGGCGCATGCCGCAGAATGGCACGCACCGCCGCGAGTTCTGGCACTGCTGGCCATCAGAGAAGCCCAGGGCTACGCCCAGCAGGGTGACACGTTCTCCAGCGAGGCAAGCATCCGCCGGGCGTGGGCGGAATGGGAACGCGGGCCAGACGCGAACGATCCGGACTGGACGGGCTTTCTCAACGAAGCCGAGTTGGTGTGCCTTGAGGGGATGTGCCGCCTGGACCTGGAGCAGAACGTCCGCGCGCAGAAGCTCCTCTCACGGTCAGAAGGACTACAGGACATCGCGCACTCCCGGAACCGGGGGATGTGCCTGGGCCGCCTCGCGACCGCCGCGCTGAAGAACCGGGACCTGGACCACTGCGTGAATGCCGCAAGCGAATCGCTCCGCCTCATCTCGCTGGGCATGTCCTCCACCCGCACCGTGCAGCAGCTCCAGCTCGTCCGCACCGGCCTCGCCCCACACCAGGGCACGCGCGGGGTAAGAGACCTCCTGGAACAGATCCAAACCATCGCGTGACCACGAAGGGACACCACACAGTGGACGTGCAGTATCACCGGCATGACGGGACCTCGGCCAAAGCCATCGAGAAAGACCTCGTCGAGGTGTACGCGAAGGTGTACAACACACCCCCGTACGCGGACGACCCCTTCTTCGCCGTCGACATGTACCGCGACCGGCTGCTCACCGCATTCGGCCTGCCCGGCTTCGAGACGGTGACCGCCCACCACGAAGGGCAGATCATCGGCTACGTCCACGGAGTCACCCTGCCCGCGGACAAGCCCTGGTGGACCTCGCTCGGCGACCAACGACCAACAGCAGCTCGCCAAGCAGCAGACGAAGAGCGGGTCTTCTGGCTCCGCGAACTCATGGTGCTCCCCACCCACACCGCTCAAGGGATCGGTCGACAGCTCCACGACACGATCATCGCCGGACGAGACGAGACCACCACCACCCTCACCTGCATCATCGGCAACGAACCCGCCCACGGGGCATACCGTCGCTGGGGCTACCGCATCATGGGGCAGATCAAGCACGCGCCGGAAAGCCCCACCTACGACGCGATGATCCTGCCCTCCCGCTGAGCACCAGAAAGAGCCACATGCACCACCCAACACCCCAAACTCCGGCCCTCGCCCCCCAGAGCCACGAACCTCGCGACCGGCTGACGGCCGCACCCGACACCCTCTACGTCTACGGAACCCTGCAATTCGACCCCGTCCTCCAAGCACTCCTCGGCCGAATACCCAAAAGCACACCAACGACCGCCCACGGCTGGCGCGCCGCCGCCCTCCCCAAGCGCGTCTACCCCGGCCTCGTCCCCGCTGTCGGCGCAACGGCAACCGGCCTCCTGCTGGAAGACCTCAGCCCTGCCGAATGGCGAGCCCTGGACGACTTCGAGGACGACCGATACGACCTACGACAGGTGCGTCTAGCCGATGGCCGACTCGGGTTCGCGTACTTGTGGCCTGGCGACGAAGTTCTCCCTGAGGACTGGGATGCGGGGAACTTCGCAGCCTGCCACCTCACCACCTACACCGCACGCTGTGCGGCTATCGCTGCACAGCGAACGACGCGGTAATCGCACAGCATCGCCACACGCTGCGCTCCGCATGGCCAAAGTGACCTTCGACAGGTCGTAGGCCGCCAGACTGCGCGACGGAGCCCCCGAATCCATCATGATTCGGGGGCTCCGTCGCACAGAGACGCTACGCCAACGAAGCCTCTTTCGGCTCTATGCTCCTCTCCTCACCGACATGCTGCCGAGGGATGCGCGCCCCCGTTTCGTCCTGACGCTCCCGAGCTTCGCCGAGATCATCCCCCGCGGCCTCTTCATGCGTGGTTGGAGGCTCAACGAGCCCTGGCCGCCCAGCGCTGGCCTGCTCCTGCTCCATCGCATCCCGGATTTTCCGCAGCTCGGGCAACAACTGCTTGACCGTCGTGCGTACCGCTCCCGCTGCCATAAGCCCCTCCTTGTGCCCGGCCTGCTGCCCTAGCTTCATGTTCGCGCGGTATGCGGCCGCGTTGCTGAGTTGCGACTTGTCAGAGAGGACTCGATAGTCGCCCTGACGAATCTGTGCCGCCAGCTCAGCGAACAACTGCGCTTTCTTGCTTTTGGGCCGGGAAGCGGAGGGAGGTATCACGGGTTGTGGAGTGCCAGCTGTAGGTCGTGGCCCTTCTGGGGGCGGGGCAGCGGTATGGGGCTGGTAAGCCCGCTCCTGGGGCGTGTTGGGGAGCGGGGAGGAGGATACGTTTGGAGCGGGAGCGGGAGCCGGGGGGATGCGCTCGATCTTCGTCAGCTCGGGTGAAGAGGCCGCAGCTTGCGGTTTCAGCGAAGTCGCCGGGCGTGGCGCAGCGGGAGTCATCTCCTGCACAGCGGTGGTGTCCTGCTGGCCACTTGGTCGAGCCGCCCCCGGGAGCGGGGCCCTTGAGCCGGGAGCGCGGACCTGTTCGAGCGTAGCGTGCAGCTCCGCCCGCCATTTCCTCCACATCTTCCGCGGGTATCCGACCACTGGCACCCACAGCAACAGGCTGTAGCCGCGCTCGGCGCTCTTCTTCGCCTTCTTCTTCGGATACTTACCGAGGACCAGCTGCTCGACCTTCTGTAGCAGCGTCTCCAGGAAGATCGCATAGACCAGAGGAGGGATCACCGCGACGAGGCGCCCGCCGACGCTGGCTGACTCTCCGGGCGCATGCGGGGCGTGCAGCAGATTCATCACTGCTGAGGCGATGACGAAGCCGACGAGGTACAACTTCGTCAACTGGCTGGAGCGGGCCGTGAGCGCTTCGAAGAGCCTCATCAGCGACAGGCCCAGCGCGCCAGCATCGAGTAGAAGGGCGAAGCCGGTCGCCGCGGACCGGGAGCCACCATTGCGGTCGAAGGCATACGCCTTCTGCGCGCCGAAGCTCAACCAGGCTGCGATGCCAGCGATGCAGAAAATGATCACGAAGGCTACGACCAGCGAGATCACAGCCAAGCGTCGGCGCCACGATTCACGGCGCTCCTTGTTGAGTGCTTCACGCTCCGCGGCGGTTAGCTTGTCCTGCTCGCTGCTGCGGCGGAAGCGCAGGACCAGCGCCACCGTAACGAGGAGACAGAGCGCGCAGACCGCGATCCCTACAGGCAGCGCGACCTTGCCGACGTCCATCAGCTCAGCCTCCCCAGCGCGAGGCCCTGCTTGCGGGCTCGCTGGGCTTGCGGCTGGCGGCCGCCGCCTGGTGACGCATGAAATCTCCGATCATCGGTTTTCTGAGGTTCCAGCGTCACAACCCTAGGACGCTGCACATGCAGCCCCAGACGTAGCAGTATCTTTCACAGGCACCGCAGGCATCATCGACCTCATCTTCGTCCGCACGCGCTCCCGAGAGCCGATCAAGATCGTTCTTGCCCAATTGGGCAAGAACGATCTTGATCGGCTCCGGCCCCGTACGAGTGAAACACCCGGCCCTCTTCGCCTACCGCCACCGTGCCTTACCGACTAGCTGTCCCCACCGCGGCGTCGGTGTGGCTATCGTCCCTGGCATGGCAGAAACTACGAAAGGGCCCCTCATCGGTGCCCAGCAGGGGCAAAGCGCAGCAGTGGAGCGCAAGGAGACCGAACAGGAGCGACAGGAACGCGTCCGCGCGGACCTGGAGCAACACCGCTCCGAGGAGACGCGCGCGCGCGTCCTCGCGATGTGCAACCAAAAGGGCGGCGTCGGCAAGACGACGACGACCATCAACCTGGCCGGCGCGCTCGCCGAGTACGGCCGCCGTGTCCTTGTTGTCGACGGTGACCCGCAATGCAACTGCACTACCGGTTTCCAGGTCGCCATCCCGGGCCCCAACGACCTGACGCAAGCGAAGGTTGTCCTCGATGCCCTCGACCCGCTGCCCCTCATCCGCGAGACGAAGGTGCCGGGCATCTACGTCCTCCCGGCGAGCCTCGACATGGCAGGCCTTTCCATTGCCCTCCGGGACACGGGGACGGGACTGACGCTGTACCGCGTGATGATCGACAAGCTGCGTGGCCTCTTCGACGACATGCTCTTCGACCAGCGGCCTGCGCTCGATCTGGACACCGACTCGCAGCTGGTCGCCTCGGATAGGGCCATCATCCAGGTGGATGTCGACCAGTGGTCCATGGAGGGCCTCAAGCGCCAGCTTGGCCAGCATAAGCGGGCCATGGCGCGCGCGGAGCGTGACGACTTCGACGTCCTCGGCTTGATCATCGGCCGCGTTACCAAGCCCATGGGCAAGTTCGACGCCGCAGTCTACAATCTGCTCCAGAACCATCCCACTGTCCGATGCCTCGGCGAAGTGCCGGTTCGATCCGCCGACATCAAGGAAGCCCGTAACCAGGGGCTTCCCGTCTGCCAGTTCCGCCCTCGCACGGACACCGCTGCCTTCTTCCGCACGATCGCCGCCAACGCCGGGCTGGTGAAGGCGTCGTGACCGACAACGATTTCGGCCTGGACTGGGGCGCCGCCGACGAGCCCGAGGACACCGCCGACACACTCAAGGCAGTTGACACCAACCGCGACGAGCAGCGCCAGCAGGCCCAGGCCAAGTTGATCTCCAAGCATGTCGAAGCGGCAGTGGAAGCCGCCCGCCCCAGCATGGATAAGATCCCCGACCCGGTCGAACCTGCCGGAACCGGCGCGCTCACCTCCGCGGAGAAGAAGCGATTCCAGACCTGCAACGAAGGCATTGACCTCGGCAATGAGGTCTGGTTCATCCTGGCCAAGTCCCTGGACACCATTGCCGTCGGCCGCCTTTTCCGGGACACGCCGCACAAGTTGGAGCCGGAGCGCTGCTACACCACGATCGAGGAGTGGGCCCCCCTTGAGAAGGGGATCTCGGTCGGCAAGTGCAGCAAGCTCCGGGCGGCGTGGGAGATCGGAGCAGCCCTTGCTGCTCGTGGCTATGCCTCCAACCCGGGCCAGGTCCGCGAGATCGTTCCGGTCAAGAACGCGTACGGCCTCAACGCCGCGGTGGCGGTATACGTCCTCGTCGCCGACAGCGTCGGAGCGGACATGGTTACGGCCGACCGCCTCCGCGAGGTGGTCAAAATGCTGCCAGGTGACCTACAGCTTGACGACGAAGAAGACGTCGACGTCCTCGCCAAGACCATCAACGGCGCCCTCATCGAGGAGCGGCCGACGTCGTCCTCGAAAGCAATCCCGGCGGCTGTGACGCAGGCAGTCGACAAGCGAGCCATCGACCTGGCCAACGTGCTCGAACGTCGCCGCATCCCCCGCGCGGAGGTCACTCTGCACCTCCTACGGGCCTTCGCCGATCCGAACGACTCCACGGTGTACGACGCGGTTCTCGAACGCATGAAGCAGACAGAGCAGAAGTAGGCACAGGCACACCGCGTACCAACGCACGGAGACCCGGCCATAGGTGGTGACCGGGTCTCCGCGCGGGATTGCCGGCCGCCGGGTGGGGGACCCCGATGCTGCTGGCTGCGCTCGGCCGGGCCTGCCGGATGGGGCAAGACCCACAAGCAGCCGTGCAGCGGTCAACTATCGACGGCGTTCAGCAGCCGAAGGCCCCGCATTGCGGGGCCTTCGGCTGTCGCGGCACCCTCGATACCCTCTCCCAGGGTTCCCCGAACGTCCAGTTCGGTCTGGCGAATGGTCGTTCGTTCCGGAGCAGTCGACGAACAGGAAGCGGGGCGTAGTGGACGAGGACGAGATTGCAAGGGGAGTGGCACGCGGCCTGCATCAGCACGAGGCCCGCCGGGCCCGGGAGACGTCCAGCGCCTTTTTCCGCGGCCTCTTTGCTCTGGCCGTCGCGTTCGTCGCATTCATCCTGCTGGTGACCTACGGCTGATCTGCGTTCGTCGAGGAACGCTGCTGCCAGCCCAGCACACGGCATGTGCTGGGCCGAGGGCTGCGTCGATCCGAACCCTTTCGTTCGCAGACGCTGGGCGGCGCGCTGACGCGGGCGCGTTCCAGCGCCCAGGCGGCCACCCGCTCCCACCATCGCTCGTACTTGCGCCGGGTCTCCTCGGGAACGGCGTTGGCCAGCGCCTGCCGGGTGGCGTCGGTGAGCTGGTAGTCGGCGGTCCACACCTGCTCGCCGGTGGGGCGGTGCGCGGGCGCCGCGCCGCCGGGGCGGTCCGGCAGCGCGGGGGCGGGCCGGGGACGGCCGGGAGCAAGTTCGCGGTGGTGTTGTCGGTCATGTGCCTCTTTCTCGGGTGTACGGGGGAGCCGGCCCCTGGGTCGGAGCGGAGCGGCGTGGCCGCGGGCGCGGGCGCCGCCCCGCACTGGGGCAGGAGAGGGGTGTTAAGGCCGCCGCCGCGCCGGGTAGTCGGGGCGGTCGCTGAAAGGCTCAGGCGAAGGCTTGCAGGGACCACCGCAGGCCGTCCGCGTACGCCGGTCCGGGCCCGTCCGGGTGGGCGCCGGTGCCGACCTGGCTTTCACGCACCTCCAGGATCCGGGTCAGGCCGCCGAGCAGCTGGCGCTCGCCCGGCCGTTGGCGTTATCTCGGGTGAGAAGTGAGCGTCAGGCATGTGAGGCGAGTACCTGTTCCGGGACGTGCCTCACAGATATCCGAGGGGCTGTCAGGCATGTCGGTCACGACTGGCAGGTGCACTTCCGTTCGCCCGAACCGAAACGGTAGGCCGGACCTTGTTTCGGCCGAAACGAGGTTGCAAGTCGGGACACCACGATCGCGGCGGCCGGGTACGCGCGGTAGCTTCCACTTGGCGCCTCCCGCTGCTGCTTTCTTGATCAACAGCTGCGTGACGTGCAGTCGTCATACCAGCCGGTACGCGCAGCTTTTGCAACGCGTGTACGTCACGCTGGGCGCCTCGCCCGGCGGGCAGCGCGACGCCTCCAAGCGCGGCTCCTGCACTTCCCGCTGCAGTAGATCAGGTCGCTGCGCCGGGTGGCTCCCGCGAAGGTGATGTGACCGCACTCGGGGCAGGTCAGTAGCCGGACCATGCCCTCGTCACCGATCCACTCTGCCTCGCCGAGCATCAGTCCGAGTCCGAAGGCGTGCTCAGCGCGTTTGCGGTCCCGGTATGCCTGGGCCCGGCAAACATCGTCGCAGTACCGGCGCCGGGCCGAGGCGCCTCTCGGCAGCCGGGCCCCGCACGAGTCGCAGAAGCGGATGCGCGCCACGCTCCCAGCATCGCCCCGGCCGCCGACGCTGACCCGCTCCGAGCGCGAGTGCAGGAAGGTGGTTCGACCGAACCACCTTCCTCGGACATGCCAAGCCGTACTTGCCCTACTTGCCTGCACTCTCGATCAGTGGCCTGAGCTGTGCAAAGAGGTCGCGTCCCCTAGATAACGCGTGCCGCGCATGGGCTCCTTCCCGTGCTCTTCTTCGCGCGGGCTCGACCCCCGAAACCCCATCACATGCCATGTTCATGAAGCGTTTCACATTCTGTGAATCGACCTGGCATTCGTTCAATTGTTTGATTTTCGTGAACGCGAGGTAGGTCCGCTCAGGCTGTACCCGACACCCCCGCCAACGGCCACAAGACGCTGGTCTTGTGGCTGGGCGCACTGACAAGCACCGTAGTCTCCCGGCGGCGGACCGGCGCGCTGCTGCCCGGCGGGCAGCCGTCGGAGGAGCAGTGGGCCCGTACCGGCGACGCGGCCGTGCTCCCCCGCTGGTCCAGCCTCTCCGGCCGGGCCTCGAACGATGACACCGACTGAGAAGAGACCGCTGATGCCGATCCCCGACGACACACAGCCGCACCTGACGCCCGAGCAGGAGATGACCGTCGCCTGCGAATTCGTACGGGAAGGGTTCGCCCGCCTCCAGGCCGCCACGATGCGGACCGCGGACGCGGGCCCGCACGCCGAGGGGCTGCGCCGCTTCCACGACCACCGCGACCGCGAGGCGGGCCTGCTCCACCTGTTCGACAACTTCCTCGCTGGTCTTTCCCTCTCGCTGAGCGAGGTGGGCGCGCCAGAGGACGAGGACCAGGTCACCACCGTCATCGAGCAGCTGGACAGCGCGACAGCCCACCTCCGGGGCGTCGCGGAGCGCGTCGACCGGGCCCGCGAGGCTCTCGCGCCGCTCCTCCCGGCCCAGGCGCCGCGCCCTCAACGCTGATCTGCGCGCGGAAGTACGAGCCGCGAAGCCGCCGGGCTGTGGGCTGATTGCGTCAGGGCATGGGCCCGCACAGGCGACCGCGACCGTTCAGACGCGCTCGCGGTCGCCGGTGTAGTGCCGCATCAGCGGGTCGCGCACCTGGTGGAGCACGGCGTGCAAAGCGAACTCGAAACCCACCGGGTCGTCGATGTCCGGGTTCTCCTCCGGCTCCAGCCCCAGATGCATGCCCCATTCGGCGCACTCCGGGCAGCCCTCGACGCGGGGCGGGTTCAGGCGGTGCACGCCGACCTGATGGTAGGTCCACGCCACCTCGGCCTCGATGGCACGGCGGGTCGCCTCACCCGCGGCGACGCCGTCGCCGAAGGCGTCCACGTAGGCCAGCAGCAGCCCGCGCCCTTCACGGCAGCACGGTATGGGCAGGCCCGGAATCGCGGGCGAGGTCAGATCGGTGTCCGGCATACAGCCGACCGTACCGGGGCCCGCATCGTACCGGCAGGCGATCAGCGCCCGGTACGCCGCTCCCCGCCGCCGGGCGCCCGCCCCTGACCCCTGGCCCCCGGGAGCGGAAGAATGCCATGCATGGCCTCTCGTTCTCCTCGTGCGGCGCGGCAGCGTCCGGCTGCCGCGCCGCTGCGCCGACCCCCCGCCCGTGTCGATGTCGACCCTGCCGGGCTCGCCCGGGAGCTACGGGAGTTGCACGAGAAGAACGGAGATGCGAGTGCGGAGCGGATGCCGGAGTCCGCGGAGCTGTGGGGGGTGCTGCTGCACGCCGAGCAGTACGACCAGGTGCTCCGCGATCCGGCCGTACGCAAGGAGGCGGCGCTGAAGCGGGTGCTGCTGTGGGAGTACCTGAGCCAGCAGTCCGACATCCGGCAGGGCCGCGCGGTCCGCGACGCCCGCGACGCGGGCGCGGAGTGGGCGGAGATCGCCCCCCACTACGCGGTCCGTGGTGCCAGCGGGGCCTACCAGAAAGCGCGCAGGCAGCGGGGGGCCGAGCTGTCCACCGAGGACGGCGCGCTGCCGGTACGCCGCACCCCCGAAGCCGTCGCGCGGGCGGAGGAAGAGCGGGCGGCGGCCGCGCGGGCGGAACGGCGGCAGGAACACGAGGCACAGCAGCGCCATCTCCTCACCGCCCGGGTGGCACGGGCACTCCTGGCGGCCCGGGAGGAGCTGCACGTCGACGACGAGGCGGACTACTGGCTGGGGGAGGCGGAGGAGGTTCTCCGGGACTGCCGCACGCCACGGCAGTACGCGAGTCTGGCGGTGTACGTTTCAGCCTCGCTCCGGTATCTGGACCGCCAGGACCAGCGTGATGCGCCGCCCGACGCGAAGCGCGCCCTCGGGAACGCCCGTGCCTGGCAGGCAGATCGCGGTTCTGAACATTGACGGGCGCAAGCTGCCCCGGTCCGGCGCCCACGGGAGGGGCCGACGGATTAGGTGATCACCAGTCTGTCGCCGGTCGGAGCCGGTGCGACCGGCCCCTTGGTCTTGGGTGAACCTCCCGAAGCCAGGCATGGCGTCGAACGGGGCGGATGTCGCGGTGAGCCGGATCGGCCCGCCCCTGCTGCGGGAGCCGGGGCTCCCGCAGCAGGGGCGGCACGGGTCGCCGGCGCGGGGGCAGAGGACGGGACGAGGCCGCGCGTGTTCGCAGACCGAACACGGCCAAGTCGTGATCTAGAGCTGCCGTGAGCGCTTGTAGTGGGCCTGGCCCAGCTCTTCCTCAGTCAGCGAGGCGATGCACTTCGGGCAGGGATGCTCGAACAGGTCGGTGGTCGAGTCGTAGAGCGGGTGGCACGGCAGGGTCACCCGGCGGCCGATGTTCCATGCGCCGCCGCACACCGAGCAGCGGTACAGGTCCGTCCGCACTCCCTTGACGGCGCCTTGGTGGATGGCGTCGGTGTGGGCACGGTCGCGGTCCCATTTCTCGTTGTTGTAGTGCTCCCACTCGGGCGGCTTGGGGGCGCCCCACCGCCAGCCGTCCGGGTATTCCTCGGTCGTCGGTTTGGGCAGGCACTGCGGGCAGCTGCCCCTCAGGTACGTCACGCCGTCGGCCAGCACGTGGGTGCACAGGCTGACGAGGGCCGGGTCGCTGCCGCTCGCGCCGCAGTGGTGGCAGCGCCAGGTGCGCGGTGCCTCCCAGGGCACCGGGTCCGCCGGGCCGAAGGTGAGCGTGGTGATACTCAGCGCGCCGTTCCCCGCGTCCGGGGCCGCGCTCCGGCCGCGGGCGGCCTGGGTGTACTTCACCTCGTCGCGCTCCTGCCGGGCGCGGGCGCGGGACTTGGGGCCGTTGGCTCCGCTCTTGGTCATGTCCTTCTCCCTCGCGGGATCCCACGCATCCCGCCGGGCTCATCGACATGAGGGCGGGTACGGCTGTGCCGGTGCAACTCCGCGGGCCCGCGCCGGGATGTCCCGGGGGTCCTTGGCCGTCTGCCCTCGCAGCGTGGGTGCCGGGCGACCATGGCGTGCGGCGTGCGCGTCCTGCCGCTGCCCGCAGCATATCGGCAGGCACCGGCATCCGGCCGGTACGCGCCGGATGCCACAGCGCCGACACACCGTCCGATGCCGCAGGGCCCGGGCGCACGAGCGCCGATCACCCCGTGAAGTGGGCCGGGTGCGCGATGTCCTCGGCGAGCGCGATCTCAGCCCGTGATCCCCGGGCGGCATCCGTCGCACTCCTGGATGTCGGGCGATTCGGCTGCGAGCCGGGCCTGCTCACGGTCGACCGGGCGGCCGGGCAGGAAGCAATCGTCGCGATGGAGGTAGCCGCGCGGGGGCGCGTCGTCGGGGCTGGGCATGAGCTGGATCTTCCATCCGGTGGGCGGGCCGTCCGCCCAGCCGCCGGGCTGTGGGGTTTCGAGTTCGGCGATGCGCGCTCGGATGGCGTCCAGCTGGAGGCGCAGGTACGTCTCCAGCACGCGCAGACGCGGCAGGTCCGGTGGAAGCTCGCTCACATGTTCGAGTGTAGGAGGTGCCCGCTACGGGGCGGTCTTGTCGATCCAGACCAGGCGGCCGATGAGGTAGAGGCCAGCCCCGATCGCGCCCAGGATCACCGAGGGCGTGAGCCACCGGATGTCGTTCAGGACACCGGAGAGGATCAGGCCCGCGGCGCCGCCCGCGGCCGTGATGCCGACGGCGCCCTTGATGGCGGCTTGTACCTGGTACCGGCTGTGGTGGTCCATGCCGTACACCTTTCCATGGGAATGACGCTTGCCGCTGCGGGAGCGGGGTGGGGCTCCCGCAGCGGGGGCGCCACGGGCCACCGACGGGGCCGCGTCGGTGGCTAGCGGGTGTGGGCGCGCAGGTCGGCGACGGTCAGCCGCAGCGGCTCCGCCCGCTTGCTCCGCTGGCGCGCTATTAATCCCTCCAGTGCCACGTTCCTGGTGCGCGGACCGCACGAGGTTCGGTCATGTCACACCGCACACCGCCAGCCTCCAGCGGAATGAACTGCATCCCCAGGGGCTGGAGGATTGCGAGCCCGACTGCCTTCCCGTCCTCGCTGACCTCCGTGATGGTCGCTGCTTGGAAGGACTTCTCAGGGAGCATCTCGCTGCCGTACTTGGCGCGCCGTTCGCCTTGGTGCACGTAGTACACCTGGTCTCCGACGCAAGGTCGGCGTGTCTCACTCATGGATCAATCCCCTTCTTCTGGGTGGATCAAGGTAGTGGGCGATGGTCGCCTCGATCGGCGCATACGGCCGCGACGAGGCGAGGGGGTCAGCGGGCGTGGGCGCGTAGGTCGGCGACGGTCAGCCGCAGCGGCTCGTCCTGCTGGAGCGTGCTGGTCGTCAGGGTGCGCAGATGGTCCTGGAGATGCTGGGGCCGCTCTTCCAGTTCCTGGGGGCGCTCGGGGTCGGGATGGGCGATGACCGCGTAGGCGAGGGCCCGGGCCAGGGTGTCCGGGCCGGAGCCGCGGTACCCCCAGGTGGCATCGGTGGTGAAGTCCCTCGGATCGGTGGGCAGCAGGTCCACCCGCCCGTCGGGGAGCTGCACGAAGACGGCCATGGCCCGGAAGGTGCCCATCAGTTCGGCGTCGTCCGGGTACGGGGTCTGGGGCAGGTGGCGGGGCACCTGGACCACCAGGGCGCCGGTGGTGGGGTTGTGGATCACCATCCGGCCGAAGGGGTCATAGCCGCACCGGGCGCCGTCGGTGTGCTTGCCCCACAGCTGGGCCCGCAGCTCCTTCTCCCGGTGGGCATCGCCGGGGGCCGGGCCCCACCAGGAGACGGTGCGCAGGTAGGCGGCCTCCGCCTCGCCGGGGTTGGCGATGGCCACCGGTTCGGGGCCGGGGTCGGCCACCAGGCCGGGGTCGAGGTAGTGCGCGGCGCTGACCAGCTCGGGCCGGGCGGCCTCCAACGCGGCCAGCAGCTCGGGGTCGGCGGCCGGGGAGCCGGTGGCGACGGCCTCCGTCAGCCGGGCGGCCATCTGCTCCAGCAGGTGCGCGGAGCGGTGCAGTCCGGCGGCGGTCAGCCCGTGCAGCAGGTCCGCATCGCCGGTGCCGGTGTAGTAGGCGGCCAGGGCCTGTTCCTCGGACGGACCCGGGGTGCGCCAGGACCGGGTGGCCAGGTGCGCGCCGGGGTCGTCCTCGGCGTCCTCGGACTGGGCCTCGTACTGCTCGGCGGCGTGGACGGCCGGGGCGGCCAGCAGCCGCCCGGCCACGGTCAGCGCCTTCGCGCCGCGGCGGGCGCCGTCCGGCCCGGTGGCCAGCAGCTCGGCCGCGGGGGTGTGGGGCACCTCTTCGCCGGACAGGGCCCGCTGGTAGCGGTGCAGGGCGGTGAGGTGGTCCAGCTGCTCCCCCAGGTGGTCCGGGTCATGGTCCACGGCCACCGGCCGTTCGCCTGCGGCCAGGGCGGTGACGGTGGCGGCGGTGTAGGTGCCCGGGGGGTAGTCCAGGTCCGGCTCGGTGCCGATGGCCCGGGCCAGGTCCTCCCGGTCGATCGGTCCCCAGGCGGGGTCGTTGAAGGTTCCGTCCCAGGCGGCGGCCGCGCCCCGGCGCAGCAGGGTCTCCAGCAGGCCGGTGCGGGCGGGCTGGTCGGGGAAGTCGAAGGAGACCCAGTCGATCTGGATGGCGCCGTCGGATCCGCCGGTGTGGCCGCGGGGCCAGAAGTCGAACCACCACGCGAGGCGGGCTTCTTCGCCGCGCAGGTGGGCGGCGGCGATGGCGGCGGCGATGGTCTCGGCGCGGTTGATGATGGTGCCGCCCGCCTCGGCGATGGCCCCGTACAGGACCACGGTGCGCGGGGTGCCGTCGACGGTGCCGCGCCAGATCCGCGCGTGCACCTGCAGCGGGGGCCCGGCCGCGGAGCGGCCGAAGGGGAGCACGGTGTCGACCGCCAGGGTCAGCGGCGGGGAGGGCGGGGTGAGGGCGGCGAAGTCGGGCCGGGGCAGGCGCCCGGTGGCTTTGCCCAGGGCGGCGGCGTCCAGCTCGATGTCCCCCTTCCTCCACAGCCGGTGGCGTCCGTGCCGCATGGGCTTGGTCACCCGTCCCTCGGCCACCAGCACGTCCAGCCGCTGCCGCCTGATCCCCAGACGGTCGGCCACCGCCTTGCTGTCCATCAGTTCGTCCATGTCGCGGTCCATCCCGCCACACCCCTCCCGTTGGTCGTCGGCACGCCCACCCGAATGAGGGGGCGTCAGAGCATCACTGTCCCATGACTGTTGCTTTGAAGCAACAACCCCCCGAGAAGGGTTGCGCACTCCCCGGGCGGAATCACCGGCGTTGCCCCCGCGCCCCCGCGCAAGGGGGATCCGGCCGTCAGGTGCGCGGAAGCAACGCGCGTGCTGCGGAGGTTGCGGGGGAGCCCGGGGTGGTGCGGGGGGTTGCCGCCGGGCCCGGGAGCGGGCGGTGTCGCCGCGGTGTACGGCCCGGATAAGCTCACATATCCGGGCTGTAGATGCTGCAAAGGTTGGTACGGAAAACCGGGCCTGACGGTCGATCGGAATGAAAGGGGATCATGTACTCATTCAGGATGATGCTCATCCCGCAGTGCGCGCAGTGCCAGAGGGACGTCACCGAGGACGACGGCCGCGCGATGCTCGTGGAGACCCGGCTGCTGCCCGAGCCTCTGCGCGGCCGCCTGACCGAGTCCGGGTGGAAGGTCACCCCCGGCAACCCGAAGATCAACCGCGGACCGCAGGATGCCATCGGCGGCGACACCCTGCGCTGCCCCGACTGCCTCGCCCGCGACCAGGCCGCCACCGACGCCGAACAGCGCCGCCTGGACGCCCTCTTCGCCCGCCCGAGGACCAAGCGGCTGGACGTCTCCGCCCGGCTCGGGCCCGGCTGGGAGCTGACCCAGCGCGAGGGCGACGCCTACCGGCACCACTGGCTCGTCGAGCACCAGGGCACCGTCCACGGCTACGTCCAGCGCTACCTGCGGGTCAACAAGACCTTCTCCCCCGGATGGGAAGCGCACCACCTCGGCGGCGTGCACTTCTTCCGCCTGGACGCCCCCACCGCCTTCGCCCACCGCACCAACAGCTCCTTCCTGTGGTCCGGACGCGATCTGGCCGCCTGGGGCATCGCCCACCGCCCTCGCTCCCAGACCCCCCGGCCCGTCTGGGCCACCCGCACCCGGAAGGCCAGCTGACATGGACGACCTCCACCAGCAAGGCCCGGCCGGGCCGGTCCTCCAGCCCTCGGCGGTACTCCCCTCTGCCCCCGGCGGCCCGGAGGGTACCGCCGCGCGGTTCACCCCCGAGCAGCTGGCCAAGCTCGCCGAGCTGGAAGAGCGCTCCGCCCAGCACGACCAGAACCTGCGGCCCAAGAACACGGTCGACGGCTACGCCGCGGACTGGAAGCACTGGGAAGTCTTCATCGCGCTGCTCGAACTCCCCGTCATCGCCATCACCCCCGGCACGCTGACCGCGTTCGTGGAATGGCTGTGGGTCCAGCCCGGATGGCGACCGGGCACCTTCACCGCGCCCTCCACCATCGACCGGCGGCTGTCCGGGGTGGTGGTCACCGGCCGCACCCTCTACAAGCTCAAGCTGGACAAGACGGTGGCCGCCCGCGCCCGCCGGGTGCTCAAGGCCAAGGTCCGCGAGATGGAGAAGACCGAGGAGACCCGGGGCCGGGGCTCGGCGCCGGCGCTGCTGGTCCAGCACCTGCGCGCCGCCATGCTCGCCGCCCCTGACACCCTGCTCGGCATCCGCAACAAGTCCATTGCCCTGACCGCGTTCGCCCTCATGGCCCGCGAGCACGAGGTCGCCTTCCTGCGCCAGCGGCACATCATCGAGACCGAGCACGGCCTGATCATCGACGTGAAGGTCTCCAAGACCAGCCCCCGCAGGCCCAAGGTCCCCTTCGGCTCCCGCCCCTCCACCTGCCCGGTCCGCGCCTGGCGGGCCTGGAAGGACGCCGCTGGCCTGGACGACCCCGACGACTTCGCGTACAAGCCGCTCCACCCGCGGTGGCACACGGTCATGGACGGCGGGCTGCACCCGGAGACCATCGGCGACGTCATCACCCAGATCGGCCAGTGGGCCAAGATGCCCGTCCGCGCCACCGGCCACTCCACCCGCCGCGGCGCCGCCGAGTCCTCCAAGCAGGCGGGCAACGACCGCAAGCACATCGCCGTCCAGGGCGGCTGGGTGCCGCACTCCGCCGTCATGGAGGTCTACTTCGACGACGCCGACGGGTGGGAGGAGAACGCCATGATCGGGGTGCTGTAGAGGCCGGGGCGTATCAGGATGACGGGGCACAGCAGGGCGTACATCCGGCCGCGGTCCTGGGCGGCCGGAATGTCGGCCGGGTGCGCGATGTTCCCGGCGAGCGCGACGAATACGCTGTGGCGGCGGGCCAGCCGCCGCCACGTCTTCGAGCTGTTCAGGGCGCCCGTGTAGAAGGGGACGCCGCCGGGGCCGGTCACGGTGAACAGGTCGCCGGGCACGTCCAGGGCGGCCGACCAGCCGGTGGCGGGCTCGGCCCAGGCGGCGAAGTCGTCGAACTTCGCCCAGCCGCCGGTGGCCAGGCCGTGCAAGTGCGGGTCGGTCCCGCTCCCGCCGCCCGGCCTGAACGTCTCGACGCGGTGAGCTTTGGTGAACACCACCTGGGCCCGGTCGCGGTGGTCGACGCTCCACGCCTGCATGTCCATCGGGGCCGGCGGCCCGGACAGGTCGACGCTGTACATGGTCTGCGGGTCCACAGCCGCACGCCTCAGCCGACCGGCGCCAGAGCGGCGTCGTACTGCTCGACGGCCCAGGGCAGCACCACGCAGGACAGTAGGTACCAGTGGCTGTAGCGGTGGAGGTCCCATTCCTCGACGGGGAAGCGGAAGCCCTCGTGGATGTCCTGGTAGGCGCCCTCGAAGCGGCCGATCGCCTCACGCAGTCCGGCCTCGGTGTTCAGGTCCGGGCCGTCCCACTCGGGGAACAGCTCGTTCTCGACGTCCTCGGACAGGGAGGGGTGTTCCGCGATGTAGTCCACGACGGTGTTCCGGATGTGGGAGGCCGCGCGCTTGGCGTCGTACTCCTTGGCCTCGCTGCCGGAGCCGGGCACCAGCTTCCCCGCCCAGGACACCGGGTCGATCCGCTCCTGGTGCGGGGTGGGGCGGAAGTAGTCGAGCATGTCCTCGACGCGGGTCCAGCACCAGCAGCCCAGCCCGCCGCGCAGGACCAGTATCCCGGGCCAGGTGACGACCTCGCACCAGTCCCACGATGCCTTCGGGAACCGGAAGGACAAGTGCCGGTGGACACCGTCGTCCTTCACCACCGTCATCGTCGCGCCCTTGACGTCGGAGGCGAACCGCTCCTTCGCCGCGGCCAGCTGCCGCTCCATCTCGTCGTACGGATCGGTCACACTCATCCCGGCGCCCTTCCTCACGGCTTCCCGGCCCTCCCCCGCGTTGGGCCCTCTGGGGTACAACGACCCCGTGGCAACGTGGTGGCGGGGAAGCCCGGCACTCGTCGACCGGTCCGGCATGGCCACCACGTGTCGCAACGTCACAAAACTGATTAAAAGGACGAAGCTGGGGTGGTGATGACCACCTGCGGGGAGTGCGCCAGCCACAGCTGCCGCGAGTGCTTCCCCATCCCGCCCCCACAAGACACCTTGTGCGCGACGTGCGAGCGTATGAAGTGCGCCGACTGCGGGGTGTGCGCGTGCGCCTCCAGGTGCCCCAGCTGTGAGGGCCCCGTGAGCAAGGCGCACCACGTGCATGCAGGCTGGCCAGGCGGACCCTGTTGGTGCTCCTGCACGTGCTCGGTGCTGGTGATGGAGCGGGCCGTGGATATCGAGGCATGACAGCGCTGGAGAACGGCCCGTCGAGGGCCGTGGACCCGGCACCCGCCAAGCCTGCTGGTCGATGGCTGCGGATGCTCGCCGTGACCACCGACGTGGGCGGTCCCGGGGCGGTAGGTCTCGACACCATGGTCAGGCTGGAGAGCGTCGGCAGTGTCCAACTGTCCGACAGTACGGAGAGGGTGGCCACCGGTGTGGACCAGGACGTCATCGGTGGCGCGTCCGGCATGACGACGGCCGCGAAGTTCTGCGCTCCGTGGATGGCTTCCGTATCGAGCTGGACGGACACGGCGGCGCTCGCGTGTTCACGCCAGTGGATGTGGAGATCCCTGTGGGCGGGTTCTTCTTCGTCCACGACCCCGAGGCCCGTTCTCACCAATGACCAGTTACGAGAGTTCTGAGAAAGCGCCCCAGGGCGATCGTGTTTCCGCAGGTCGCCGTTCGCAGAAGTACGATCGCCTCGGACGCCGAGCTGAAGACCCGGATCGCGGAGGTGAAGGAGCGCTTCGCCGCCGCCTGACACGGGGCCCGGGCCGGATAGCCGGGCCCCACTACGCCACGGTTGGTCACATCACGGCGACGGCCCACTTCAGGGTGAGGCCGACCGCCGTTGCGCCCGCCGCGCCTGCGGCGCCCAGCGCCGCCCGCCATACCAGCGCCTTCGCCCTGCGCCGCCACCGGCCGCCCTGCGGCGGGGCGACGGCCGCGCCGCAGGGTCGGCTCTTCGTGCTGGGGGCGGAGTCAGGATCGGTGGTCATGTTGTGCTCCTCGGATCGGGCATGCGGATTCGCATGCGAATTGGTGGGGATGCCGCCGAGCCCGATCACAGCGGGAGCGAAGGCGGCGACGGCACTGTGCGACAGGCGGTAGTTAGCGGCGCAACCACCGGCGGCGGATCACCTTGGGCCCATCCCCAGCCCCATGAAGAGACGTTGGCCTGGGGCTTTCCTTGCCTCCCGTACGGGGTCTCCAGAGAGCCGATCGCCGGGGCTGTGCGTTTCCGCTCTTCGTCCGCAGCCCCATACACCGTCATGGGCCTAGCCACGCAACCCCCACCGGCCAAGGCGGACGCGGGCCCGGTTGCGCGACAGCCCATTTCGCGGTGTAGGCCGATCGATTGGCGGCGCCCGGAGTCCATCGGCCCTGGTGGGCGGCTGACGGGCCGGTTACGTCGAGGCGACGGTGGCGTTGAGCACGGCGTGACGGATCTGGAGTACCGACCCCTCATCGCAGAGTTGGCGGCGGACCTTCCACTGCGCGAGGTCGCCGCGGACTTCCTCGCCGGTGCGGAACTGGGTGACCTTGCGCTCGACTACGGCACGGACGCGGATGCCCTGGAGGCCCTGCTGACCCAGGCGGAGTTCTTGCCGATCGGCGACGTGGCCCGCCGGTACTGGCGGCGCGAGCCGGTTGAGCACATCGCGGCGTCGTACAGGGTGAGCGGGCGGACGCTGTTTCGTTTGCTGGAGCGCTTCGGCATCGAGCGCAACGGCGGCACCCGCAAGCACTTGCCGCTTTCCTCGCAGGAGATCGCCCGCTCCTACACGCGCGAGCGGCGCCAGCTCCAGGAAATCGCTGCGGAGCTGGCCGTCAGCCCGCGCACCATCTCCCACCGGCTACGCGAAGCAGGTGTCCGAGTTCCGGTCGGACGCCGCCCGCTCGCCCTCCCGGAACAGGAGATCAGGCGCCGACGCGAAGCAGGCGAGACGATCGCCGCCCTGGCGCGCGACTTCGCAACCTCAGCGCCCACCATCCGTCGGCGGCTCCCCGGCGGCCGCGGGGCACCTGGCGCTCCCTGACCCCGGCCGGCGTAGCGGCTCAAACCGGCCCGGACTGTCTCCTCCGCACGCCAAAATGCCCCCAGGGCCGCCACCACGGCGGCTCTGCCCGTTCCGGAGAGGACCCGTACCCATGCCCGACTGGACCTCCACGACCCTCGTGTCCGTGGACGAGGACTACGACCTCGCCAACCACGGCCACAGCCGGTACGGCGCCTACATCGCCGACCGCCCCGCGAGGTTCCACCAGTACAAGGAGCCCGAGACCCCGCTCACCGCCGCCGAGTTCTCCGTGGCCGCCTGGGAAGTCGCCACGCCCCCGGTCCTCACCGGGTACGTCAACCTCCGCCCCGACCTGAACGCGGTCACCACCACCTTCAACGACAACGCCGACCTGCTGCTGAAGGTCTCGGTGCCGCTGCGGCACACCGACCTCCCCGCCGACCGTCGCCCCGGCTACCCCTGGCAGGACTGGACGAGCAAGTACAACTACGCGGACCGCGACGAAAAGTACCGGCACGCCTACGAGCCCGAGGTCGAAGCCGACCGCCCCGCCGTCCTCACCGTCTCGCACATCCTCATCCCCACCACCGGATGGGACCTGCCCACCCCGCAGCACACCAAAGGCCGCGCCCTGGTCGAGGAGGCCAAGCAGGTCGTCCACGAGATCGCCCGCCGGGTCAACCAGGACGCCGGGCCGATGGTCGCGCAGCTCCTCGGCGACCGGTGACCTCGGTGACCGGCACGAACGGGCTCGACGCCGTGGAGGCCAGGTGTAACGGCGGCACCGAACGGGGGTCCCGCGTTCCGGTGCGGGCCCATCGGCGGCCGCCGCTGATCGAAGCTGTGCCCTGTCTCGGGTCAGCGCCTGTTCAGCGCCTGGAAGGGTTCGGCCGCCTGGAGCAGTCGCGGCGGCAGGTAGGGGGAGGCGACGCGGATCGTCCAGCCCCTGCGGCGGGCGTGGCAGGTCAGCGCCAGGATGTCGAGGTTGATCGTCGCGTCCGAGTCGTCCGCGCGGTCGGCGACCTGGTAGTGGTCGCGGTGGGCTTCGAGGGCGTCGGCCAGGGCCAGGTTGAAGCTCTCCTCATCGCCCTCGACGAGCTGGGAGAACAGAACGGCGGGCGGCGGGAAGAATCCCCAGTCCCTGGCCCGCTCCGCTTCCTGCAAGGCCCGCTCTGTCGCCGGGAAGGGATCTTCACCCCTCAGGTAGTCGTGGAGGGCTTCGCGGTACGCGGTGAACGCGGAACCGTCCTTGCAGGCGTAGGCCGGACCGGTCAGCACCAGCGGGGCAAGGTCCTCACGTACGCCGGTGACCAGCGCGAAGTTCGTGGCGGTGTGCCAGTGGCCGGGGCTCATGTGCTCGCCGCGGGTGGCCGGGTAGGTGACCGTACGACCGTCGATGGTCACCTCGGCCTCCGTACCGGGCTCGGCAAGGGCTATGCGGAACAGGGCCGCCCCCAGCTGGGAGGCCAGGCGCAGATTCGCCATCTGGACATCCGTTACATCGGCGGAGAGAGAGGCACGTTCCTTGAAAAGGATCTCCTGGTCGCCCATCGCACGGGCAAGCCGCCGTACGGCGGGGCGCTGACCGTTCGTCTCGGTGAACGCCTTGCGGGTGTATTCCTCGAAGTGCGCCTCGCTCTCCGGATGCAGGGGCCGGGGCGCAATCGGCCGGTCGATGACCACCGTGCCGTCGGCCAGCGCGGCGACCGCGTCCGCACGACGGTCGCGGCCCAGGCCGCCGACGCGCGGACCGGGAGTCTCGAACCCGGTGACCAGGGCGCGCGGGAGGTAGTCGGTCTCGACCGCGGGCTCCCACCCCGGGCCCCGGTACGCGAGCGCGGCCAGGGCGATCGGCAGCAGCGGCAGGAGGCTGCTCGGCCCAGCAGCGGGCCCGCGCTGTTCGGCCAGGGGGAGAAGCAGGTCCATCAGGCCGGTGTCGAACGCCTCCCGGTCTCCTGCGGCCAGAGCACGCAGGGTCTGCAACGCCACGGCGTACGGCTGGCGGAACATGTCCTCGTCGGTCTCCTCCGCCCGGACCCGTATCCGGGCGAGCGCCGCGTCGATCGCGCCGAGTCTGGCTTCCGCGCTCGGCGGGTACTCCGCGCCGTCGTCGCCAATGTCTCCAAGGACTTGGGCCATGAAGCCGGTGGCCAGCTCACCGGCGCTGGTTCCCTCCACGGCCGCGCGGAACTTCTCCCGGGCGAAGTGGAAAGCCTCGCCATGCAGCGTGGCCTTATCCGACAAGACCGCGAGACAGAACGCGTCGACCCACTCGTGCGGGATGACCTGGTCCCCCGGGTCCTCCTCGCCGCCGGGGTCGTAGCTCATCCCGAAGTTGACGTATTCGAGCATGACGGAAAACGCATTGTGCGGGTGGTACGCCGCGTACGCGACGGCGCCGGCCGCGGCTTCGGTGGCGTCCTTCAGGACGGCCTTGGCCTCCGGGGTGTCGAGGTCGGGCGTCTGGACCGACAGCGCGCCCAGGTACTCGTGAAACTCCTCGGCGAGCAGCTGCCACTCGTAGGTGGCTATCGGGCCTGCTTTCGACATGGACCGGACCTGACCGCCGATCCGGTTCACGAAGTCGTCGCGTACCGCCGAGACCGCGTCCCTGCCCACCTGGTGACGCTCAATCTGCATGCCCCGCTCCTTGATCACTGGATTGGCTTGCAGCCTAGGCGTGGGGGCGGACACACTGCCGCGCACCGGTACAGAAGTCTGCCCAGGTAGCAGCGGAACGAGGGCGGCCCGTAGCCTTCGTTGCAGATCAGCCCGAGCAGGAATGCGGACGCCATGAGCAGTGAACAACCGATCAACCCGCGGTTCGCAGAGGACATTCAGTGGAGGGAGAAGTCTGGTCCGGCGCGGTACCGGAACTGGACCGAGCGGCCGGTGCGGTACTTCACCGTGGTCGACAAGGACGACGGGTCGGTCCTGGGATATGTGTGGGCCGGTGACGAGGACGACGCCGCCTTCTACGAACCGCGCGAGGCAGGTGGCTCCCGCGCGGTAAACCACGGCATGGTCTGGATCCAGAGGCTGCGCGAGGGGAAGGCCCGCGGCCTCCCCGCGGCGCAGCTCCTTGAAGAGCTGTACGGCGATTCAGGTCCGGCTGGCAATGGCCGTCCCCTCCCCGGCTCTCTCACCGGCGCCGCGAACGCCGCCGTGGTCAAGGCCCTCGCCCAGACGTCTTGAGAGGTGCGCTAGGTCTCCGGGGACATAGCGCCGCCCCCACCGGCGCAGGGCTCGGCGACGATCCGGATAGTCTCCAGTCCCCGGCCGGAAGGAGCCCACTGATGTCCAAGAACACCGTCACCTGCACCCGGTGCGCAGCCAGTGCGCTGGTTCCGGACAACAGGGATCACTCCGGGCTGTGGGACAACGGATGGCGCTGGATCGGCTCTCAGGACCTTTTCTCCTGCCCGGACTGCCCGCCCGTGATCGTGGTCGATGAGGACGGGATCCACCGTGGAGGACCAGGAGCAGGGCCGCGCTGATGTCGGCCGGGAGGTGTGGCCCCGGCCGAGGGGACGGTAGGTCAGTGGAGATGAGCCGAACCGAGGCGGTTGACCTCGTGCAGAGGATCATGGACGCGGACCATGCATCCGAAGAGCAGGTAGACCAGTGGCTTGACCTGCTCGACAGGGCGCTGGCATGTCCAACGGGGCACGTCAGCGCCTTGATTTTCTGGCCACCGCAGCGGGAGCTTTCGGCTGAGGAAGTGGTCGACCAAGCCCTGTCGCATCGGCCGATCGCTCTGTGAAGTCCTCTGGGTGCCGACCAGCTCGGTAACACGGCTTTCGCGCACCGGTACAGAAGGCCGCCCAAGCCCCCGTGGGCTTCTCCCCGAGCGCTACGAAGTGGTCGTGCCGATTCGGGGGGATCAGTTCGAGGACCGAGCCGAGTGCAGATATTGAGTCGAGGCATCGTCGTCATCGGTGATGAAGTCCGCCGACCAGGGCACGGGACAGGGCCCCGCGTGCTCGAACGATGGGCAGGCCGCATGTGCCAGCGCGTCCATAACGGCCTGTGGGTTCGGCTTCCGACTCACGACGGTAATACGGATCTCCCCGATCTCACGAGTGCCAGGATCTTCGCCGGGGTGCTCATCGCGCCATTGCTCCGGCAACTCGGCGTAGAGGTCGCTCACAGTGAGGTCAGGGTCGAGGGCCGCTGTCTCCTTCGCGGATGCGTAATAGACGTGACGTGCTGCGATGCCCTCCATTGAGGAGACGTTTTCGGCTCCCCGTTCAAGCAGGAGGTCCCGATCGTGAGGGGAGGCGAAGATCCCCAGATGCACTGCAAAGGTCTTGTCCTGGTCTGCCATGCCGAGATCTTCGCCCCTTTTCTCTTCGCTCAGTGGACGCGTACAGTCCGGCAGTGCTTGGCTCGGTGACCGGATCCGACCTTGGAGTTGGCATCTCGCTTGGCCGCCGTCACTGCCTTCGGCTTCGTATTGCCGCGGCCGTGCCCGGTCACGAAGCCGACGCCGTGGTTGTTGCTGATACGAACCTTGGTGCACTTCACTTCCGCATGGAAATTCCTGGCTGAGAGTGCTCCGGCCGTTTCCGTCCCGCTCAGCGCGATGGGGACGGCCATCGCCAGCCCCGCGAACAGAACACCCAAGCGACGCATCATCGTGAACCACCCTAATCGATGTATCGAGACCATTTCCCTGGGCAGAAACCGTATGGTTCGCGGCATCTCTCAGGTGTCGCTATGCGTGAGTTCACCTGCACGGGTGAATGTCAAAGTTCAGCTCTGTTCTCGCACAGCTGTGTCTCGCGCGAGATTCAAGTGCCACCCGATATCGGCGCACACGGAACTGCCCGTCTCGACCTGTGCCTGATCGCACCCCGGGCCGAGGTCGAGGGGCACTGGGGCTTGGTCGAGCGTGCAGCCTTTTGCATCACCCCCGTCCGGGGCCCAGTGCTCGGATAATGTGCCGTATCCGAGGCGATAAACCGGACATGACGGCAAGTCAGCGAACCGGACCGCCGACCCGGAAGGAATCGAACGTCTGTGTCATCGACTCCGGAACCGCCCCGGCGGTACGTCGTGGACCTCACCGCCGCCGACGGTGAGGCCGTCTTCGCGTTCCTCGCGCCGCGACTGCGCGCTCAGATGGACGAGCACTACGGCACCGAGACCTACAAGATGGGCTTCGCGCTGGATGCCATCATCCGCAGTGCGGAGCACACCGTCGGCCGTCAGTCCCAGGCGCTGGCTGCGGACAGCTTCCACGACGGCCGCGAGCGGCTGCGCTGCCTCTACGCTCTCCAGGATGCCTGGAACACGCTGTGGCGGGCCGTCTTCCCGTGGCGGGAAGAGGAGGGGTACGACCACGCCCGGTGGGTGTACGTCGAGTACCACGACGCCGAGGACGCCGCACGCTACGACGTGATGAAGGCGGAGCTGCGTGCCGAAGCGGCGGCCGCCGAGCAGGCCCCGGAGGCCAGCCAGTGAACGCCCTGGACACGCCGACGGCGCAGACAACTCCCGTGTGCCCGGGGCAGCTTGAGCTGTTCCGTCCGCCCGGCCCGCGTGTCGTCATCTCCTACGGTCATCGGCGGCTGCGCTTCGCCGAAGCCACCCGGATGGGCGAATTCGTGGACCCGGAAACCCTGCTGTCAGCCTATGGCTGACACGGCCATGCTGTCAGCCATAGGCTGACAGGATGACGGAGAAGGAAGTACCGCAGCTCGCGGAGCAGGACCCGCCGCACCCTTATACCGAGGTGGCATTGGCCCGTCTCATGCTCTCCGATGCCTACCGGGATGCCGCCGATTCCGCCCTCGCCGGGATCACCACCTCCTACGACAGTTCCGGCATGGCCGGCGGGGGCAGCTACATCGAGGAGGCCGCCAGCCTGGTCCGCCGCGCCGAGGAGGTTCTGCGGCGGGCAGTGGTCTACGAGCGCGGGCGCGGTACCAGCTGGGAGGAGGTCGGCGAAGCCCTGGGCATGACCAGGCAGTCCGCGCACAAGAAGTTCTTCGAGCACGTAGACGGCTGGTGCGCGCCCTTCAAAGAGCCCGAGCGTCTCCACTCCGACGGCACCCCCGACGACGAGCGGATCCCGTACGGCGTCCGCTACACCCCGGACCCCATCAACGCCGAGCACACCGCCCGGGAGCTGGACACCTGGCTGCGCGAGCGCACCATCGCGACCGACGGCTGGGCGGGTGAGGAGCACCCGGTCAGTGGCGGTCTGCCCCGGCACTCCACCACCTCCATGCTGATGCTGGCCGACGATATCTCCGGTCGTCTGCTCAATGAGCAGGTGGTGCCCGACCCGCAGGCGCAGGCCGCTGTCTGCGACCGGCGGGTGACGCTGTACGAGCGGCTGATCCGCGAGGGCGACGCCCTGCCCGAGACCCACCAGTGGATCAAGGAGGACCGCGCCCGGGCCGCTGCCCTGCGCGCGGTCCCCCACCGCGGCGTTCCCTGGGAGAGCATGGGCACCCCCAGCAGCTGGCTCTCCGGGGCATGGGAGCGCACCGTCGCCCGTCTCCCCGAGGTCCGGCTGCTGGACCACGTTCAGCCGCTGGCCTGGGTCGCCGGGACGGTCCTGCTGGAGGCCGACACCCCGGAGACTTGCCGCGCCCTCGACGCGGACTTCACCCTCCGGCAGCGACTGGTCGCGATGCTGAGCGAGGAGACCAGCCCCGCCGACGACCTCTCCGTCTCCGCGGTGGCCGTAACGGAGAAGGGGCTGACGGGCCGATGAGCACTCGCAGCACCCAGGCCCGGCGCCTGGCCCAGCACCTCATCCAGACCACCGGGGTCACCGTCGAGCTGACCTACGACACCAGCACCCGGTGGTGCCTGACGTGGACCGACGGTCCGACCCGCGACCAGATGCGCGAGCACCTGACCGACGCCCTCGCCGGACCCCACTACCCCGACATGCGCGACCGCCAGATCTCCACCAGCCGCAGCAACTCCCCCCGCGCCTGGGCGGCCCGCGCCATCCACGCCCGCCGGGACGGCGTCCTCGCCCGGACGATGACCGAAGGCGCCGCCTGGCGGCGGGCAAACCTCCCTCAACGGCAGATGGGCGGCAACCCCGCCGATCTGACCCCCGAAGACCACGCGATCCTCGCCCACATCGACAGCATCCTCGACGCCACGCCCAGCCCCGACCGCGCCGTCGCCCCCGAGGACGAACCCGCCATCGCCCAACTCCTGGCCGCGGGCGCAGGCGGCCCCGGCGGCACGAGCGAGTACACCATGGTCCGAGTCCTGCGCGCCGAGCTGACCGCGCCCCGGCCGACGGCGGACGGCCCGGACCTCCGCGCCGTGCCCGCCCCCGCGCCGCGCGAGGAGCAGCCCGCGGCCGCGCAGCACAGCCCCGAGGGCCCCCTGAAAGCCGAGGCGGTAGACGGCCTCGCCCGGCACGCCGAGACCGTCCTACTCCCGGCCATGCGGACGCTTCCCCCCCCCGACGCCCCGAGCCATTGGCTACCGCCGCGTGGCAGATGAGCATCGCCTACAGCCGGATCGCCGAACTCCTGGGGGACCTTGAACCTGCGCGGCGCGCCGAACTGGCCCAGGATCTGGCCGAACGGTGCCGCATGGCCCAGCACGAGGCACACACCTACTGGGCCTCCCAGCAGACCCCGCTCGACCTCGCCGCGCGTACCGACGAGCACCTGTTAGATCTGCTCGACGTCCAGGGGATCGTCAGCCAGGCCACGGTCAGCCTCACGCTGCCCATCGGCCGGTCCATCACCGTGCAGTTGCGCCGCGCAGCCGGCCATCCCGGACGCGGCTGGAGCACCGTGGAGACGGACAGCCCGCTGCTGAGCACCGGCGTGGACGGCACCGACCACCTCGACCTCGAAGGCGCGCTCACCACCATCGCCGACGTGCTCACCCGGCACCTCAGCGAGGCGGCCTTCGAACGAGACTGAGCACCGCAGACCCCGCCGCAGAGACGCGTAGGGCCCGGCCGGAAAGCATCCGACCGGGCCCTACGCGTCCCGCAGCGCGGGGGTAGCCCTTATGGGCTGATGAGGCAAAGCCCGCCAAGCCGATCAAGGCAAGGCACGAACCTTGCGATCCCTTCAGGGATGATGATGATGCAACACGCACCGTGCCAGCATGCTGTTGCGAACCCACCAGGGATGATGCTGCGCCAGGCCCGGGGGGCCGGCACGTGCATCACGTTAGCAGCCCGGGCGCCACAGAGGGGTAAATCGTGGTTTCTCCTGACCAGGTCGAGTAGTACCGTTGCATCACTCGCCCCGTTGCCTCCGGATTCCACATGGAGCCGGGGCACTTCATCAGCCCTTCAGGGATGGCCTGGCGGACCGCGCCGGGCCCCACCAACTGAGGGGACTCCTCATGCCCGATTTCTCCAGCCTCAGCCGTCAGGACCAACGGGAGACACGGGAAGCCGCGGACCATCTGGCCAGCCTCGGCATCTTGGTCAGCGTGTCCCAGGTGGCCAAAGCCGAGAAGGACATCCAAGCCTGGCGCGGCGGACGCCTTTCCAGCGTGCGTCTGTGCGCACGGCACGGATGGGACCTCAGCCGCTTGCACCCAGAGTGCGACGAACACGATAAATTCGGGCGCGTCGTCTACCTGTCCGACGCCGCCTTCACCGACGCCGTCACGACCGCTCGCCAGCGCACCGAGGCGGGCGAGCCCACGTTCCTCGGGTACGCAGTACGCTCCGGCGGCGTGAAGCACCTGCCCGTCGTCACCGTCGCGCGCCGCTCACGGACAGCGGTCGAGCAGCTGCTCACCGGCAAGGGGTTTGAGTTCGAGGACCTGCCCGGTCTCCGCATGGCGGAAATCCCGGTCAACCGGCCGCACCACCCGGACCGCGGGATCCCCTGCGCCCTGTGCGACGTGTACGGAGCGCAGCGCCTGCGCCGTGACGAGCGTGGACGCCCTGCCCTGGTGTGTGACGACTGTGCCGACATCGACATGAGCACCCGCATGTGGCCCATGCACCTCGGTTAACGGGCTCCGGAGGGCCACGGCCGCTCCCCGCAGAAGAGGTACGGGTGACGGTAACGGCCGCTGGGCTCGTCGTCACAGCGCGAGAGCGTACCGGTAGACCGCTCGCAGGGCGGCGCGGAGAGCGCCGTCCGTGATGGTCTGCAGGGCGGTCTCGTGGTCATTGAAGACGGTGCGGAGTTGGGCGCGCTGCCGGTCGAGGTAGGCGGTGAGGAAGGTCTGGGTCTCGCCGTTGGTGGTGGGCAGTACGGAGGCGACGTAGAGCGTGACGAGGGAGAACGACCAGCAGGCGTGGATGAATCCGTACGCCGGCCGGTGGGTCTTCTTCCATGGGGAGTAGAAGGTGCGGGTGTTGTCGAGCGCGCAGCCGGTGACGGTGAGCGCATCGTTGAGCCAGTTGTGTCCGGCCTCGTGGACGAGGTCCCGGGCGACCATGGCGGGATTCTCGGGGACGTAGTCGAGGAAGACGGTGCCGGGCAGGCGGCTGATGGTCCAGCTGCGCAGGGGGCTGCCGAGGGGTTTCCCGGTGAGCAGGCACACGATCGAGGCGTGTGTGTCGACCAGGTCGCCGAAGCCGTGGTCGGCGGCGAGAGTGGCCGACTGCGCGGTGAGCTCGCCCAGGTGTTCCGGGGCGGGCTGGGTGGTGGGGCCGAGGACGTAGTACGGGGTGTCGGCGATGTCCGAGGTGAGCAGGTCCTTTTCGTCGGGCGCGAGGGTGAGCGGTCCGGTGGCTGGGGTGAGTTCGGCGGCTCTGGCGTCGGGGTGGTCGGTGTACCAGGTGAAGGTGTCGGAGTCGTCGGTGTGGGCGGCGTGCTCGGCGCCTTCCAGAACGTGGTGGGCGAGTGCGTAGGCGGCCGGGGTGCGGGCGGGAGGTGTGAGGGCGTGTCCGGCGCCGCGGGTGAGGGCCTGGTGGATGCGGTCGGTCTTGGTCCGGTGGAGGTCGTCGATCGCGTGCATCCGGAGGATGGTGGTGAGGTCCATGGCGGTCTCCTTGGCGGGGTGGTGGGGCCAGGGCTCGTGTGAGCCCTGGCCCCGGTGGTGTGGAGTGCGCCAGATCAGGGGACGACGGGGGTCTCGGGCGTCCAGTCGTCGGAGCCCTCGCGGGAGGAGTGCGCGGTGATGCGGACGGTGCCGTCGTCGGTGAGTTCCGCGACGGAGGCGAGGAAGTCCGTGGCCCAGGTCTCGTTCATCGGCGGTTCCTTCTCTCTTTGTGTGTGGTTGCCGGGGAGGGGCGGGGGATTGTTGCGGATCCCGGGGGTGCTCGCCCCCGCGGTGTCGTGGTCACGCGGTGACCGGCAGGGCCGTGGGGGGAATGTCGGCCGGGAGCGGGCAGGCGCAGTCGGCTCCGCTGGTGGGGTTGTCGGCCTCCAGAGCCGCGAGGAGGAGCGCGGTGGCGTCGTCGAGGGCATCGAAGTACGCGGCGCCGGCCGTGTTGGAGGTGGGGAGCAGGCGGAGGTCGAGTACCGGGTAGGTGTGGCCGGTGGTCTGGCAGGTCAGGTTGTTGCGGGCGAGGAGGAGTTGGACGGCGTCCGGCATGGCGGCCGCGCATCGGGTGGCAGCCCGGCACAGGGCGGTGGCGGTGGCGGCGTACTCGGCTCGGGTGCGGGGGAGGATGCCCACTTCTCTGGTCTGGTCGTTGCGGGCGCTGTCGTCGTACTGGTGGCCTGCGCAGCTGTCGTAGGTGACCAGCTGCCAGCCGCTGGTGAGGTGGTCGACGAGCGGTTTGATGCCGGGCTCGATCGCGGAGGTCCACTGCGGGTGGGCGGGGTCGAGGTCGTCGGCCGGGTGGGTGCCTGGAAGGCCGACGGTGTTGATGTTGCCGAACTCGCTGGTGCGCAGCTCGGCCGCCGGGCGGGGAGCGGTCGGGTTGTCCCAGGTGGTCAGGAAATTGTCGACGTCGCGCATCCGGTTGACGGGGGTGGGACGCCAGCGGGTGGTTCGGCACCACGCGCCGCCGGGGTAGTCGGGGGCGGCCAGCAGTGCGGCGGTGCCGTCGATGAGCCGCATCCGGTGCTCGCAGTACGCAGCGTGCTGGTCGGCGTGGTTCATGCGCCAGCGGGTGGCGATGCAGCCGCCGCCGCAGGTGGCGCGGTAGTCGCAGGTCGTGCACGCGCGCATGAGGCTCTTGCCCTGGTTCAGGAGGTTGGAGCCGCGCTGGGCTGCGGTGATTTCGGCCTGGCTGGTAGTGGGCTGGAGGCGGGTGAGCTGGGCCTGGGGCCATGGCAGTTCGTCGCAGCTGCCCAGGCGGCCGTCGGGGTAGAGGGTGAAAATGTGGTCGCACTTCATGTCGGAGAAGTGGCAGAAAGAGGCGTTCAGTCCCCGCAGGCGGCGGATGGTGGGCACGGCAGGGGAGAGCTTCAGGCGGCGGAAGTGGCCGCTGGCGATCCAGTGCTGGGTGAGGCCGAGGACGAAGTCGGTGTACTGGGCGGGGGTGATAGCCCACTGTGGGCCGGGGCCGTTCAGGGCGGTCTGCTGGAGGACGCGGCTGGCTGGGCGGCGTCGGCCGGTGTGCGTGGTGGGCCGGGTGATCGTGGTGTCGAAGCACGGCACGAAGCTGACAGAGGTGACGGCCTCGAACGCGGCCAGGTGGTCCAGCACCTGGGCCGGGCGGCCCAGGACGGCGGGGGTGACGGTGGTGATAATCCCGCACCTGCGGCCGCGCTCGGCCAGGAGTTCCAGGGCTTTGACCACCAGCGGGTAGGTGGGCTGGCCGTCGTACCCGAGGCGCCACCGGTTGCCCTCGGGGTCACCGTCGAGGGAGATCCCGAGTTCCAGGCCCGGGTACAGGGCGTCGAACAGGTCGAGCCATTCGGCGTCGAGCTGGACGCCGTTGGTCTGCAATGACAGGCGCTTGACCTGCGGCAGTCCTGCGAGGGTGCGCAGCAGGTGGGCGATGTGGTCCTTGCCCGCGGTGAGCGGTTCACCGCCGTGGAGTTCGATGGCGAGCGGCCGGTCCCCGAAGATCTTCGGCAGGAGCTGGACCTGCTCGGCGCTGACCCGGGCGCCGCCGGGGGATTCCTTGCGTTTCTCGTAGCAGTGCAGGCAGTCGATGTCGCAGGTCTCTCCGCGGACCTTGAGGATCACCGAGACCGCGTCGTCCTCGGACCGGTCCAGCGACCGGTACAGGTGGCCGATCTCCTCGTTCAGGCTGGCAGGTTGCACAGGTGCCTCCCAGGAAGGCGAGCGGGGCCCCGGTCAGGGGCTAAGGGCGTGGTGCCAGGCGGCCAGCTGGCCGGGAGTGAGGCGGATGGTCGCGTCGGCGAACTTCAACCGCCATCCGTCGCTGTAGCGCTGGGGCAGCCAGCCGACGTCCAGCCAGTCCTGCGGCACCGCCCCCTCCGGTTCGGCGTCCTCGGGCCACACGGTCCACAGCGCGGTCAGCAGCCGGAGGCGGGCTTGACGGGCGGTGTGCAGGCCCGGCCCCGCGGGCGGCCAAGTGCCGTCGGCGAGGACGGGAGTCCACTTGTCGCCGAGCAGCGGGTGGCCGGCGGCGACGTTCTCGGCCTGCTGGACGGCGAGGTGCAGCTGCGCGGCCACCAGGTCCCGGGCGCCGTCCAGCCCGGCCCGGGACAGGCCGTCCAGGTCCTCGACCAGGCCGATCGCGTGCTGCACCCGGTCGGCCAGCGCCCACCTGCGGTAGACGCCCCGCTCGGCCGCGGTGAGGACGGGCTGCTGCCCGTCGTGCAGGGCTCGGGCGGTGCGAAGAGCGGTCAGGGCCGACAGGCGGCGCCGGACGGTGCGGAACAGATCGACGTCGTCGCCGCGGAGGTGGAACCGCTCAAGCAGACCGCGGAGTTCATCGACCTCCTCGGTGGCCTGCGCCTCCAAGTCGACCCGGACTCCGTCGATGATGCGGGACTGCAATACCGGCACCGGGCGATCGGTGAACAGCACCCGCAGATCGACGTCGCTGGCGGCGTGGGCGAGCCCGCACGCCACCGGCCCGACCAGCCACACCGGCGCGCCCGGATACTCCTCGGCCAGCTGATTCGCCACCGTGCGGGCCACGCGGACCCTGTGCTCCACCCACCGGTTCACGCCGCCCCCTTCCCGTGCAGGACCGTGCGGGCGGTGGCGGTCACCCAGGCGTTCAGGCGCGTGCGGACGTCCGCGCGCTGCGCCCCCAGGTGCGGGGTGACCAGCAGGTTCAGCGGCTCGTCGCCGGGCGTGAACAGGTGCGTGTCCCCGGCCTCGACCGGGTCGAGGGCGAGCCCGGACAGACGGCCGTCGGCCAGCGCCTTCAGACAGCCGGTGGTGTCGATGGTGGCCAGACGGCCGGCGAGGATGAGCAGGGGCCGCCGTCCGGCTGCCGCGTGCAGGAAGTCGCCGCCGAACAGGCGGGTGGTCTCCGCGGTGGCGGGCAGCGCGACGATGTGGGCGTCCGCCCAGCCGGGCAGCTCGCTCGCGGGCATCTGGGGCAGCCCGGTGATGCTCGGCCGGGCGGCAAAGGCCATGTCCGCGGCCAGGGGGCGGATGGCCGCGGCCGCGGCGCGCCCGACCGGTCCGGCGCCCCAGACGGCCACGTTCATCGACGCCACCGGCACCCCCATGCAGGCCGCCTTGAGGTGGTCGCCCCGGGCCACACCGTGCGCGCCGAGCGGGAGGCGGCGGGCCAGGGCCAGCAGCGCCACCAGGCACCATTCGGCGACCGCCGGAGCCGATGCCTCGGGGCAGCGGTGCAGGCCGATGCCCCGCGCGGCCAGGAGGGCGGTGTCGATGCTGTCCAGCCCGGACCCGGCCCGGATGACGTGACGCAAGCGCGGCAGGGCGGCCAGCTGCTCGGCGCCGAGGCTGACGCCGGAGCGCAGGACGATCAGCTCCGCGCGCCGGGCCGGGCCGACGAGGTCACGAAAGCGGGTGAACTCGTAGACGTCGTGCGTGCTGAGCTGGCGGACCAGCATGTTCGGGTCGGCCGCTCCCCGGGCGACGAGGATCGTCGGCGGCCTCACCGGGCCCGCCTCGGCTGGGCGCGGTCCACGAGCACGTCGCGGGGGTCCGCGAGCCGGTCGCGGATCGAGGGGGCGACCTGGGGGATCAGGGTCTTCGTGGTGAGCTGGTCCAGCGGCACCCACTCGAAGCCGATCTGGATGGGGTCGCGCGGGTCGGAGAACCGGGGCTCGGTGCGGCCGTCGGTGATCTCGGCGAGGAAGTTGTGCTGCGTCTTGTGCTGATCCCCCAGGTCCTTGCCGAACTGGCCGGGCACGTACTCCACGACGAACATCTCCCGCACGGTGCGCACGGTCAGTCCGGTCTCCTGGCGGACCTTGCGGACGACGGCGTCACGCAGCGGCTCGCCCGCGATGGCCTTGCCGCCGGGCAGGTTGTAGTGGAAGCAGCCGCCGTCGGCGCTGTCGTCGTAGGACAGGAGCAGAATCCGGTCCTCGTGGATGATCGCGGCCTTCACCGACACGCTGATGCTGGGCAGGGCGCTCAAGGGTGTGCCTCCGTGACGTGGTCGTCGGGGCGGAAGGGGGGTGTCACAGGCTGGCGCGGGCGTCGGGGTCGGCGACGCGCATCAGGTCCTGGACGTCGGCCAGCTCATGGGCCGGGAAGACGCCCGCGGTGCGGAAGCCGTCGGCGGCTTTCTGCATGGCCGCCAGGGCCGCACGGGAGAGCTGGTTGGCGTAGATCGCCAGGCAGAACCCGGCCTGCCCGAGGCGCCGCCGGTCCAGGTGCGGGAACGCGGTGGGCACGCTCACCAGCGGGACACCGGTCCAGCGGCGGCCGGTCTCCAGGGCCTGGTGGCCGGTGGTGTCCTTGCTGTGGATCAGCACGGCGTCCGCCCCCGCCGCCTCGTACAGCCCGGCCCGGGCCAGCGCGTCGTCCATGCTGGCGCCGCAGATCAGCGCCTCGGTCCGGGCGATCAGCAGCAGGTCCGGGGCGGCGGAGCGCAGCTCCTTGATCTGCTCGCCCACCACCGCGGCGTCGGCCAGACCCTGGGCGCGGTGCTCGGAGAAGGAGTTGCACTTGGGGTAGCGGCTGTCCTCCAGGCAGACGGCGGCCGCACCGGCCGCCCGGAGGTCGAACCCGTACCGTGCGGCCGACGGCCCGGTGCCTCCGGCGTTGTCCACGTCCACGATCACCGGCAGCGCGGCCACGCGCCGCAGCGCGGTGACGACGTCGGCCAGGTCCCGGGAGCCGAGCACGTTCGCATCCGGGAGCCCGAAGGCGGCCGACACCTCCAGCCCCGAGACCCACAGCGCGTCAAACCCCGCCCCGGCGGCAACGCGGGCGGCCATGGCGTTCACCGCCCCGACCGCCTGCACCGGGACCCCGCAGCGGGCGGCGCCGTCGAGAGCGGCCCGCAGGCGGCCGGCCGCGGATATCCCGGCGCTCACCGGCCACTCCTCGCCAGACCAGGGGTCAGGCCCCGTTCCAGCAGCGCGGACCAGGCTTGCGCGAGCACCCCGGCCCGGGGCTGGGAGGCGTCGATGCCAGCCGTCGGGCCGATCTTCGGGAAGGCGGCCGGGCTGCCGGTGACCGCCTGGTACGTGACGCGCACCGCGCTCTGCACGTGGTCCACGTCCCAGTCCTCCCGGACCGCGTCCCCCATGCTCCGGGCGGCCGCGCGCTCCATGGAGGTACTGGCGGCCGCGTCCAGAACGAGCGTCAGATCCGGCACCAGATCGATCACGCTGGCCAGCTCGGCGTAAGTCTCCGCCGGATCCTGGCCGTGCTTGACCTGGAAGAACGCCAGCTCCGACAGCAGCCACCGGTCCGCGATCACCGGCCGCAGCGGCAGCGACGGCGCAATCAGACGCTCAACGGTAGCCCGCTTGTCGGCCCGCAGCGCCGCGAGGTAGCGGCCGCGGTTGCCCTCGGCGGGCCGGTACTTGCCCTCCACCAGGTCCGCAACCACCTCGGGGGCGAGGTGGTTGGTGGTGAGCACCGACAGCGGCGTCACCCCGTACAGGCTGTCGAACAGCCGGAACAGGCCCTTGCGCAGCGTGGTCTTGCCGCTGCCGTCCAGGCCCTCGATCACGACGAACGGAAACATGTCCATCCCTACTCCACCTGCCCCGCTCCGGTACCCGACTCGTACTTGGTGAACTGGCCGCGCCACGGCACCGAGGTCGTCACCAGGTCGGTCAGCCGCATCCCGCCGATCTCGCCGAGCAGTTTCGGCAGCGACGGCTCCAGCACCACCGCCGCGGTCACGGCCCGGCAGTAGGCCATGCGCAGCACCTGGTCGTCCTCACCCCTGGTGTGCAGCGCGGCGCGCAGGACCCGCGTCGCCGTACCGAGGGCGACGGCCCGGGCGGCGCTCTGGAGCATCGGCAGGGAGGCGGTGCGGCCGCTCTCGTGGTGGAGGACGGCGAACACGCCGATCCACCAGGCGCTGGCCCGGGCCGCGCCGTGCACAGCGGCTTCCGTGCCGCCGTCCAGGCCCCCCGTCAGGTCCCTGGCCACCTCGTCCACCGTGGTCGTCAGCGGCCCGGCAGCGACGGGGTCGTGCCCGAGCCGCTGGGGCACCGCGATCCACGGATCCAGGCCGGCGGCGCCGATCACCGGGGCGTCGGACGGCACGACGAGGGCCGGGCGGGACACCAGGTCGACGGGGTCCAACTCGCTGGGCAGCCCGAGTTGTCCGGCCGGGCGGCCAGCGGCCTCCCGCCACTCGTCCAGGTGCAGGTGCACCCGCTGCACATGCAGCCCGTCGGCGAGCACCTGCCAGCTGTCCCGAACGGACGCCGGACGAAGCGCTCCAGGCGGGCTGACGGTAGGGGTGGATCCATCCACGCCGTACTCCTTGAGTGGTCAGGACGAAGCGATTCATCGTAGCGATGCGGCTACACAGGGTGGTTGTCACTGAGGGGCATCGTCAGCCGCCGATGTCCGGCCTGACGAGCAGTCATGTGGGCTCATCACATCGGCTGCCGCCGGGCACCGGGAGGGCTCACAGGGGGGCTCACAACTCGCAAACCCGGCCACCCAGGGTCCGCAAGGCAATACCCTCGGTGGCTCCAGGCGTGGGGGGGGGTGCCGACTTCCCGCGCCCAGCCGGGTACGCGCGACCGAACATGCCCAGCCCGATGCGGACCGGCCCAGTGGGTTTTCCTCAGCAGGCCCGTCGCTGATCTGGTTGAAAAGGGAGATTTAAGGTGGTATCGACCAGCCGCCGGACGCGTCCGCCCAACGCGGACCTGACCCGGCTCATCGAGGCTTGCGGCGCGAGCCACAATTCCCTGGCCCTGCGGATCAACCAGCTAGCCCAGCAGGCGGGGCAGGAGACCGGGTACTCGCATACCTCCGTCGCGAACTGGTGCCGACGCGGCATGACCCCCAAATGGCCCGTGCCGACCTTCCTCGCCCAGGCCCTCGCCGACCGACTCGGGCGGCCGGTGACGCTCGCCGAAATCGGAATGGGCGATGCCCAGGCACCGCACGCCCAGGTGGGGTTGGATTTTCCGCGGGACCGTGGCGATGCGGTCCGAGTGGCCACTGCGTTCTGGAGTTCCGTGAACCGCCGCAACTTCCTGACCGGATCCGGCTTCGCCGCGTCCGCGTTCACCACCCCCGTGACCCGCTGGCTGGTCACCCCTGCCGACGAGGCCGCCAACCACACGGGCGGCAAACAGGTCGGCCGCGCCGACCTGGAAGAACTCCAGGACGCGGCCGACGAGGCACGCCGCTGGGACTCCAAATACGGCGGCGGGAGCTGGAAGGCCAACTCCGTCACCGCCTGCCTCCAGCAGCGGGCCGCCCCGCTACTGCAGGGCTCTTTCACCGACGCGGTCGGCCGTGACCTGTTCTCCGTCACCAGTGAGCTGTCCCGGCTGGCCGGGTGGACAGCCTTTGACGTCGGCCAGCACGACGTCGCCCAGCGGCACTTCATCCAGGCCCTCCGCCTCGCCCGAGCCGGTGGAGACATCCAACTGGGCTGCTACGTGCTGACCACCATGGCGATGCAGTCCCTGCTGCGAGGATTCGCTTCCGAAGCCGTCGACATGGCCCAAGGCGCCTTCGAGCGAGCCAAGGGGCGTTCCGCACCGCGGGTGCTGGCCTTCACCAAGCTGATCGAGGCTCGGGCCCATGCCCGCGAAAGGGATGCCATGGCCGCCTCACAAGCCTTGAAGACATCCGAGGACCTCCTGAGCCAGGCTGAATGCGACAGCGGTCCCGAGCCCGCCTGGATCGACTTCTATCACCACGCCCGCCTCTCCGCGGACGCCGCCGAGGTCTTCCGGGACCTGAAGAACCCCAAAGCGGCCCTGGCCTGGAACCAGCAGGCCGCCGCCATGCCGCCCGGGATGTTCACCCGCTCGGTCGGAATGCGGCTGGCGATCGTGGGGACCGCCCATCTTCAGGGCCGCGACCTCGAACACGGTCTCGAACTCGGCAACCGAGCGATCGACATCCTCGCCCGCGTCCAGTCCACCCGGGCCAAGGACTATGTCTGCGAGTTCAACACGGCCCTCGCTCCCTGGCGCCGCGAGCCAGCCGTCCAGGCATTCATCCACCGCGCCCGTACCGAACTCGGCATTGCCGCCTGAAACCGACACCCCTCCTCACCATCATCACTCCCACGAGGCGGATTGGGCAGGCAATCCGCCCATTACGAAGGAGTCCCGCACCGTCCACCAGCTCCCGGCCCGGGCGAGAAGTAATATCGAACCTGTGAGCGAGATGCCGAGTGATGCCGCAGGGCTACGAGCCCTGGAGGCAGAGCTGGCCACCCGGCTTGCCCTGGTACGGGCCGCGCTCGCAGAATCCGAGAGCCGACCCCACTGGTGGGTCCAACGGATGCGGCGTGGACAGAAGGCCCGCGCACCCCGTGGCTACCTTCACCGCGCCGGATGCTGGATGCCAGGAGAACCCAGCCTCAGCCGCGCCGCTGCGGCGGAGGCACTCGCCGACCCGCAGATCGCTTCTTGCACCGCCTGCAAGCCGGAGCAAGGGCTTCGGGGCCACCTCCACGTCTCACCCTCCGTAGCCCGCCGATGACGGCCTACGAGACCGTCTTCCAGTTCTGGGAAGGCGGCCCGGCGCTCGTCGGGCGAACGCCCACGAGGTGTCTACGCACGGACGAGGGCCAGGCCCATGAAGAGGACGCCAAGGGCCAGTTCTGCGTTGAGCTGTCGCTGACCGTGGATCCAGCCGATCCAGCCCTTCCAGCGCTGTGCGTCCTCCGCCCACCTGGAACGCCGCGACCAGGTGATGTACGCGCCCACCAGATACCCGGCCCCGGTCATGGCGAAGATGACCGTGGACGCATCGGCGTTGAACATTTAGACACTTCCCGGTCATCGGAAGCGGGGTCGAAAAGGAGTATCCCAGCGCGTGCTGTTGACTGCGGTCCTCTTCAGGAACGCGCGCAGGATCGGCGCTCTGTATCCCTGGAGTGGCAAGGTGTGCCGGACGCGTTGTTTGCTAGACCTTGAAAATCTAGCCTTGATGGGATGCACCGCTACCAGCGTCTGATGGAGGAAACGTGAGAGCCGCCGACAAGAGCACGGCGCGTCCTGGCCGTTTGGTCTGGATGGACACCGATCTGTGGAAGCGGCAGGTGAAGTATCGCGCCGAGGGCGATGGCCTGGCCCGTGCCCGCTCGCGGGTTCTGGAGGCGCTGTTGAAGGCGTACGGCGAAGGGGTGCTCGACGCGCCCGTTCCTGCTGGCAGCACGTACGGCACGGTGGAACGGGAGGGGTGCCGCGTCTATCTCGACGAACGCGTGCGCGAGAGGGCAGAGGCCAGGTGGAAGATGCAGGAGCCGGACCGCCGGGGAGGTGATCCCGGGCTCGGGCTGCTGTGTGAGGTGCTTTTGCGGGAGTATGCCGAGGGACGCGTCGAGCTGCGGATCACCGCAGCTCCCACCGGTACGGCGGACGAAGAGAGCGTGAGGGCATGAGTGAAGCGGCAGCAGACGGGCACGGATCGCTGATTCCGCAGCCCAAGACCACGGCGGAGGATCTGCGCGCGGCTCTGGTGCGGATCTCGCCTGCCCAGGTGGCCGCGTTCGACGCCGAGCGGACGGCGGCGGTGGAGGCCGCCCGTAGCCAGGTCGATGCGGCCCCCATGCGCCGGTTCCTGCGGCAATGGGCCCACGTCGTGGCGATCGAGCGCTTTCCTGCGCGCGTCGCACGTCTGAGCGAGCTGGAGGCCCGCGCGGGGCAGGTGGAGGATCTGGCCGAGGGGCGGGCAATCGCTGCCGAGGTAGCCGCTATTCATGCCGGGGCGGCGGCCGAGGCCGGGATCGACGGGCGGACCGCCGGGTGATCGAGGACGCCGCGCCGGGGTGGCGCTGGGAGTTCGAGCCCGACCATGCGCACGTGGCGAAGGGGCTGCCCGGGCACGTTGTCACAGAGGTGGAGCGGCTCGCCGATCAACTGGTCGACCTGGCCGAGATGGCCATCGACGTCACGGCCGTAGGCGATGGCCCCAGGCCGGGGGCCGCGGGCGGCGTGCGGCGCCTCCCAGTCCTGGAAGACGGGTTCATGCTGGTCCTGCCCTTGCCCCGCCTGCGCCTTATCGCGATCACGTACATCTGTCCCCCGTTCGCTGACCTGTAGCTCTTCGCGCATTCGAGGCCCGCAGCCCCGTTTCCCACTCCGGGAACGGGGCTGCTTTGCGTCCCGGGCTTTAATCCTAGACTTTGAAAGTCTAGGATTAGGTGCGGCGGGCACGACCGCCCCGGTCCGTCCGCTGCCCGGCGCCCGCATCCGGGCGCACGCATCGAATAAGGAGCAGACCCATGTCCCGGCCCGCACTTGCAGATCTCACCGTCGCCTCTCTCGCCCGTCACCTGGCCCACTACGACATGCCCGGCCAGCGCTCCAAGACCGCCATCACCCGGCTCCGCCGGCATCGCGCCGCACTGAACGCCGCCCCCGCTCCTCTCCCGCCGGTCAAGGAGCGGGCCCAGGCCCGGTTCCTGGCCGGTGCGGTCGCCGAGATCGTCCGGCGCGGCGGAGAGACCCGCATCGAGGGGGAGAACCGGTCGATACCGCTGCTCGTCGTGGAGCGCGTGGACGGAATCGCCCTGATCGGCGCGTCCGGGTGGCGTTGGTACGGCAAGCGCGTCAAGCCGCGGTTCGTCGACCTGGCCTACCTGTACGGGAGGGACGACGCCGGTCCGTGGGCCGTTCGCGTCGCGGGCAGCGTCACGTCCGTGGCCGAGGGCCTGGCCTGGCTCACGCCCGCCGCGGTGGTGAAGGCCGAGGCCGCGGGACAGCGCGTCCGCCGACAGGGTGACGTCTACGCGATCGAGACCACCGCCCGGCGGGACGGCCGCGGTGACCTGCCCGACGCTCATCAGTGGCGTCCCGCGACCCGCCGCATGGTCCACCGGCCCGCCGACGGGCGCAAGCACCGGCCGCTGGTACTTCCCTGGCCGGTCGAGTTCGTCACGCAGCGCACCATCGCCATGGGGCGCGGCAACGGATGGGGCGAGGGCGACTGACCCCGCCCCGCTCTCCTCAACGACTATCCGGCCGGACCCTCAACTCACAGGAATGTCATGCCCCTGCAATTCGGACCGCCCATCGACCTCACCGACCTGCCGAACTACCAGGAGGCAGACGGGCGCCCCCGCCGCTCGGTATTCCTCGGCAGGGTCTCCACCAAAGATCAGCAAAACCCCGCCACATCCATATCGCGGCAAGTGACCCTCGCCTCCGACCGTCTGGAGGAGGGCGAGGAGTTCGTCGCCCACTTCTGGGACGTCGAATCCGGGATGCTGCCCCCGGAGCTGCGGGGCCATGGGCCGCAGGAGATGTACGACGCACTCGCCGTCCCGGTTCCTCGGGACGGCGGCCTCCAGGACCTCGTGGACCGTGCCGGTCAAATCGGTGTCACCCACGTTCTGGCCGAGCGGACTGACCGCGTGGCCCGCGCCATGCTCACCAGCCTCACCGTGGAACACGAGTTGCAGCGAAACGGGGTGGAGGTGATCTACGCCAATGAGCCGGTCGGCGGCACCGAATCGGGACGGTTGCGCACCCGCAGGTCCGCCCAGCTCGACGCGGAGCTCTACCGGGCCGCGCTGATGGAGATGTCGATGGGCGGGCAGGTCGAGCACGCCGTCGGCGGATGGAACCACGGCTACCCGCCCTACCCGTACGTCGCGGTGATCGACGAGAACGCCCCGGTGCGGGAGCGGGGGCGATTCGGTGCGGAGCGGCCGAAGCGGAAGCTCGCTCCGCACCCCGACCGGCGCCGGTTCGACGCAACATGGGAGCTGTGCCGCCTGCGGCGGGAGGAGCATCTCAAGGCCGCGGACATCATCGCGATCCTGGCGTCGGAGCCCGACCGGTATCCGATCGAGGGCCAGTGGACGCACAACCTGGTGGAGGGCCTGATCGCGAACCCCAAATTGACCGGTCACCAGGTGTACAACCGGAAGGCGACCCGCACCGGCCGAGCGGGGTTCTCCCGGGTGAACCCGGTCTCGCAGTGGGTGTGGTCGCCGGGGATCGTGCACGAGCCGGTGGTCAGCGTCCAGGAGTGGAAGCAGGCCCAGGAGGTCACCGCAGGACTGCGCGCGGGGGCGGAAGGCGGCGGGGCGCTGCTGCGTATCCGCGCCGCGGCCCGCCGGTTGGGGCTTACCGTCACCGCGGTCCGCAGCAGCGACACGCACACGCTGTACCGGATCGGGGGCCAGCAGGTGGCCTTGCCCACCCCCATCCCGGACATGGTCGTGCAGCAGGTCATCGACGACATGGGGAGTGCGACGTGAGCGAGACCATCGAATGCCAGGCCACCAGGCGCGGAAGGGTCTGGGTGGTACACATCCCTGAGTACGGGGTGTACGGGCATGGGCGGACGCAGAAGGCGGCGCACGCGAGCATCAAGCAGGGGCTCGAACTCGTCGGCGTGACCGCCGAGGTCACCATCACCCCGACGACGCCGGAGCTGGAAAAGCTGCGGGCCGCCGAAGACGTCTACATGGCGGCTCTGCGCGAGGCGGCGACTTCCCTTGCTCTGCGGCGGACAACGGTGGGCGACATCGCGTGGGCGACAAGATGGCCGACCAGGCAAGTGAAGCTGCTCCTTGCCGAGGACGCGGAGGACTCGACACCTCTGGCTGCCCCTCCTCCCCGGCCCCGCGACGGAACCCGGTGAACCGGACACCCACGACAGCGCAGCCATCGGCCGCAGCCAAGCTCGGATGCGGCCGATGGCGCCTGCCCGACGAAGGGTGAAAGGGGCACTCCCACAGGCGGGGCGCGAACAGCAGGGGCAGATGGGGTTGCCCTACGCTGCCCGGATGATTCGCACGGTGGTGCTCGACATCGGTGAGACTCTGATCCGGGACGACCGGGGTTGGGCAGCGTGGGCGGACTGGTTGGGCGTTCCCCGGCACACCCCCTCGGCCCTGGTCGGGGCGGTCGTGGCGCAGGGGCGCGACAACGCGGAGGCGCTGCGGCTCGTACGGCCCGGTATCGACATCGCTGCCGAGCGCGCCGCCATGGAGGCCAGCGGCCTCAACGGGCAGTTGGACGAGTCCGATCTCTATCCGGATGTACGTCCTGCCCTCGCCGCTCTTCGCGAGACCGGCGTACGCGTCGTCATCGCGGGCAACCAGACAGCGCGTACCGGAGAGTTGCTGCGGGACCTCGCCCTGCCGGTTGACGCGAATCGCCACCTCGGGAGAGTGGGGTGTGGCCAAACCGGAACCCGGGTTCTTCACCCGCGTTCTGGAGCTTGCGGGAACGGCGCCCGGTGAGACCCTTTACGTAGGCGATCACCCCGCGAACGACACAGGCCCGGCGAAGGCCGCAGGTCTGCGCGCCGCGCATCTGCAACGTGGACCCTGGGGCCATCTCTGGTCCGGCACACCCCAGGCGGCGGCCGCCGACTGGCAGATCGACTCGTTACACGACCTCGGGCAACTCATCGCTACCTGATCAGCCACCTGGCTAGCCAGTCGGGGCCCACGTGAGCGTCGCAGCGCGAAGTGGGGCCGCGCCTTGACGTTGCTGAAGGGGGCCCGGCCGGGCGAACGCCCAAGACGAGGGCCAGACGTTCCCATGCTCGGCACCGGTCCCTGTGCCGATGGTCGGATCGGGGACCGTCGACGACGGAAGCATGCCTTCGATGACCAGGGCGAAGAGCACATCATGCGGACCGCTGCCCGGTTCCAGCAGTGCGCGGGAGACCGCGGTCCCTGCCGCCTCCAGCCGGGCCCGGGCGGTGTTGCGGTGCACTTGGAGCGCACTCGCTGTCCGCTGGATGGACGTGTCCTCCGACAGCCACGTGGCCAGCAGTTCCTTCTGCTCAGGGGAGAGGGGCGCCAGCAGCCTGGTGGCCCACTCGACGACGGTCGGGTCCGACCGCAGCAGGGTGTCCAGCGAAGGCATCTTCCGCGATGCAGCCGTGGCTACCGGCGGCTGAGTATCGAGCAGCTGTATCGCCAGGTCGAGCACTGCCCGGCCTTCCAAACCGGGCGCGAGGCCGACCTGCTGCATCACGGACGAGAGGCGCTTTGCGACCGTGTTGCGATGCGGCCCGGCAAGCCCTGCGGGCTCCATCTCGCCCAGCAGCTTCGCGGCGCGAATCGGTCCGAACGTCGCTGTCAGCCGCGCGGTGTCGATCAAGCGCTGGTACTCCTCCTGGGATGCAACCGCTTCTCGAAGAGGGCGCAGCAGAGCGGTGGCCCAGGGTCGTGCCCTGTTCGCGAGCACGGCGGCCAGCGGCTCACCGATGTTGTGGACGGCTATTCGCTCCGGGACGAGCCTCGCGGTTTCCAGCGCCTTGAGGGCCCCGGAGTAGCCCTGCGCGGTGCGCGCCCATGGCAGCGGTGTGCTGGCTCCCAGGGCTCGTTGCGTGTTGGCGTGCAGAACCGGGTCCAGCAGCTCGGCCGTGGTGGGCTCACCGCGTTCTGGGGAGCGGCGGCAGATGACGATGTGCCGGTCGTGGGCTGGGGAGATGACGGTCAGCGCCTGCCACCCGAGGGCCTGGTCGCACTCTGCGGCGACGGCGCGCCGGTCGTCGTCGACGGGGCACTCAAGCACACTGATCTCTCCAGATGTGGCGGAGAGCAGTTTCGGCAACAGCGGCGCGACGGCGCGCTCGGCTTGGTCGAGGTCCCCGGAGATCATCGCCTGGAGGACAGTCACTCGGTTCGCTGTCTCGGTGTGGGCGAGGCGGCGTTCGCGGGCTTGCAGTTCGAGCTGGCAACTCACGAGCGTGAGCTGACCGGCGACCAAGGGGACCAGGGAGCGCGCCGGGTAGGGCCATGGCGTTGGCCGGCGGGCGGCAAGGATGCGGTACGGGGTGGAGTTGCCGACAGCGTGCAGCATGTAGTGCTGGTTGCCGACATCGAGCATGCAGGTGGTGATGCGCCCGCTGCGCAGGTCCGCGAGCAGACGGTCGTGGCCCGACTCGGTCATCGCCCGCCAGAGGGGGTTGGCCCGCCCGCGGATCATGGTGACGCGGGCTCCGGCTTGTCTCTCAAGCCACCGCACGAGCCGTTGTGGGCCCTCGCTGGTGACGTCCAGACGCGGCGCCATCTCCAGCAGGCGGGCCTGTTGGCGTGCGTAGTGGCGCAGGGACTCGATCTGGTGGCGCTGGATGAGGGTCTGGAGCGCGGTGGCACTGTGGGGGATGGCAGGGACCATCACGGGAAGACCGCCTCGGCGGCCTCGCGTTTGAGTCAGGGACGGAACGCCCTGGTCCTGCGCCGCGATGACGAGGCCGACGGCTCCTTGGCGTTCGAGGATGCGCACCCTTCGCTCGGTTTCGCTGGGGGTGTTGAGCCAGGCCGCTGCGGCTGGAGCGATTACCAGGGCTCCCCGTATCTGCCCATCACCGACGCCGGTACTTGGTATCCAGGAGTCTCCGCACACCACCACCTGCTCAATCAGGCGAGGGGAGCGAGGGTCGGGCACTTCAAGGTGGTGCAACGTCGGTTTGATGCCCTCGGTCAGGTCGTCCACGGTCAGCATCGGTTTGCCTTCACCTCGTCGAGTTCGGTGACACCGAGGACATCGCCGATGAACTCCGCCGCACGCCGCACGGCCCTGGCCGCAGGGGCTGGGGGCGGTTCGGCGGACGAAAGCAGGGCGGGAGAGTTGCGCATGGGTCATCTCCAGGCACGTGGGGCGACTGGGGTCACGAGGACGCTAGCCATCCCGGGAGGAGCGCGCCGTGTGCATGTGGCATGGACCGTGTGCGAGTGGCCCGAGGAACCGCTGATGGGTGTGCAGGTGGAACGGAAGAGCGCTCAGTGCCACTTGCACAGCAAGATTTTACCTATTCATGGCGTACGCACCCGGCGCCACCAGGACGCCCCATCGCCCCTTGAACGTTCATGCCCGCCGCGTGCGACGCAGGCACACGCCGCCTCCCCGGGCGCGCAGAAGACGGTCACGCGGGCCCGGGACACCCCTGCCGACATGCCTTCCGGGGGTACTTATTCCATCACCGCGATGACGCCCCAATCGGGCCAACTCGCCTGGGCTTCGGGGGAGTCGAGCTTGTTGTGCCACTGGTTCACCATCACGATCCGCTCGTGTAGCGGGGCGTCGGGGCCTGCTGCGCCGGACTCCGGGGCGAGGGGAGTCAGGCCCGCGCTGGTGAGCGCCGCGAGGATCTCTGCCCGGCTGCGCGGGGTGACGGGGGTGTGCTCACGCCACCGCTCCATGGCCAGCCTCGTCGGCTCGGGGTCGATGTCCAGGGTCCCGTTGCTCATGATCACGCAACTGCCCGGCGCGAGCAGGGCCACATAGCGAGCGAGGATCTGCGCGAGGTCCTTTTCTGTGAACTGCCAGACGATGCCCGCTACCACGACCACGGGCTGGCTGAGGTCGAGGGTGGCGGTCAGCTCGGGGTGGGCCAGCAGTTTTTCGGGCTCCGCGGCATCGCCGACCACGAACGTGCGAGTTTTGCCGTCGGGGCGCAGGTGCGCATCGCAGTGAGTGATGGCCACCGCGTCGTGGTCGACCCCGACCACATGCACATCGGGCGCGGCCTCCTGGGCGAGGTCGGGCAGGGCCGGATCGAGCGGATAGCCGCACCCCAGATCGAGGACCTGGCGATATCCCCTGCGGACTGCCCATACCGCGCTGTCCTGCACAAAGGCTTCGTTGACCCGCGTCATCTCGCGCATCGGCGCATACACCTCCTCCAGCAAGAACGCCAGCCGCGCGTCCACCTCCCGCGCGTCTTTGCCTCCTCCGCCCATCAGCTCCTGGTGGAGCCGGGCCACATTGCTCAGGCCAGGGCCAGAGGCGTCGTAGGCCGTGGCGGCGGACTCCAGCGGGTCGTGCAGCGCGATGCCGCCCGTCCCCAGCGCGGCCAGCGCGAGCAGCACTTCATAGCTGCCCTCCCAGGGCGGAGGCATGAGGGGCTGGCCGGTCAGTGACGCCAAGCGCCCGCGGCGCTTGCTGACGGTATTGCGGTGGACACCGAGGTCGTTCCCGGCCGCGCTCAGGTTTCCCAAGCGGGCCCAGGCCGCGAGATGCGCCATGTGCCGGGCGGGCGGCTTGCTCCGGTCGGCCCGGTCGGCCTGCGCGACCGGCTCGGTCAGCTGGTGGGCGTGATCCTGGGCCTGCGGGGTCTGGAGGATCTGCGCCAGCGGCAGCGCGGGCACCTCATCGGCGGGTGCGGGGAGGCTGGCCAGCTGAAGGATCAGGTGCAGCACGGCCCGCCCGGCAGGCAGTCCGTCGTCCTGCCCGAGCAGAGAGGCCAGCCGCGCGAGGCGGGCACCGACCGAGCTGCGCCCGCGGCCGCGGGCGATCTGCTCTTGGGAGTCGGGGATGACGCCGGTCAGCTCGGTCGCCCCGCGCAGCCCCGTGGTGAGTGCGACCCGCGCCAGCGGCAGCAGTTCGGCCTGCTCCGCCTCGGGCACACGCGCGAGCGCCGCACGTGCCCAGGCCCTCGCCTGCGCGGGCAGCTTCTCGGCCAGCGGTGTCAGTGCGCCGCCGAACGTTCGCACCGGGCGCTCCGGTCGGGTGGTGCGTACGGCCTGGAGTGCCTCGGCGTAGCTGTGCGCCGTGCGCTCCCACACCACGGGGCGCCCGATGCCCATGCTCCGGGTGGGCGCGGCAGTGACCACCGCAGTCAGCAGGGGGCCTGTCGCCTCTGCCGCGTCGTGTCCGGACAGGGCGTGCAGGACGAGCACTTGAGTGGTGCTGGCGGGTGAGGGGACCGTCAGCGCCACGTCGTCCAGTGCGGCCCGGCACTGCTGCACCACCGTCTCCACCTCGTGCGCCGCGCATTCCAGTACGCACACGGCCACGCGGTCGCGGGACAGCAGGTACGGCAGGCCCGGCACATCGCATTCGGCTGCCTCGGCGACCTCCCCGGTCAGAAGGTGCTGCACGGCCCGAAGCTGCGCTTCGGGGTCGGCCGGGATGCTGGGCCGCGGTGGCAGGGGAGCGTGCGCGGCCGCGAGCAGCAGCGTGATCTGCCGGGCCGCGAGCTCCAGGAGTTCGATCAGATGTGGGGGCCAGTCGGTGGCGCGGATGGCGATCAGCAGCCGGTAGGGCGCGGAGGGGCCAATCGGCTGTACCAGGGCGTGCTCATGGTCTCCGCCCCAGGAGGCGGAGGGCAGTGTGCCGTGCCGGACGTCGGACAGCAGGTCCTCGTCGTACCGGGCCGAGAGGGTTTCCCAGTGCGGTTCGCCGGGGCTGGTGACGACGATCTCGGCCGTGGTCCGGCCGTCCCGGGCCTGTTTTACCAGCCAGTCCAGGACGGGGCGTGGGCCGGCGTGCTCCATGCTCGCGCGTGCCGTGACTTTGATCAGACGGGCCAGCTGGTTGCGGCGCTCTTTCGGGATGCTGTCCGCCCGGTTCCGCACCTGCTGCTGCAGTTCTTCGGCCCGCGCGCCGGAGTTCACGGACAGTCGCAAGGGAAGCCCGGCTTCCTGAGCTGCCGCCGAGAGCCGCCGCATGTGCCCGGGAGCGCTGTGGAGACCGACAACAGCGACCCCGACAGCGCCGCGCAGCATCAGTCGGCGCATCGTTTCTGCAATGTCCTCATCCGCTGCGTCGGGCGACAGCCAGGGGGCGTCGCCATCTGCGATGACCAGCGCCTCCCGGAGCTTTTCGGTGCGGACCTTCGGCGTCAGGATCGTTATCTGCCGGATGTTCTGTGCGGCCGCTCGTGCGGTGGCGGGCGTCTCCCCCATGCCCACCGGCCGCAGCACACGAAGCTCGCCCTCCGTGAGGTCCTGCACGGTCACCATGACGACTCCTGCTGTCCTGTTTTGCACACCCGGATCAATCGGGCACATTCCCCGTCTCACAGTGATGCTGCGAGGTCAGCGCCACACCACACTGTTGTTCATGACACCTGACACGGGCTGCCGTCAAAATCGCCCACCCATTCCGGGATTTACTCGACAAGCCGTCGAGACACAGGTCACACCTGGGGTGATACCGGTTGCACACGACGACCGCAGGGCAGAAATGCGCCGGTCCAACAGGTCGTAATTCAGCCACGCTCCGCTCATGAGGGATGCACATGGAACCGAGCACCCCCCTTCCTGCGCTGCCGTCCCCTCTGGCCCGCCGCCTGCGCCTCGCGCCGCAGCAGCGGATACACCCGCCGACCAGAGCGGTGCGCCCATGAGCCCCGCCGACATACCGGGAGCGGGCTCCGACCCCGCGACCACCGGCGAACAGCTCAGCCCGCCCTCCTTCTGGCCCCGTTAGCACCCGCCGCGCATCCGGCGGCCAGCCAGATCGGCAACCGCGCCCTGGCCTGGATGCGACGCCACGGCCTGGAGACCGAGCCCGGCCAGCTTCACCGCCTGGCACAGGCCGACTTCGGCACGCTGACGGCCAGCACCATGCCCTACGGCCACACCCCGCTGCTCGACCTCGTCGCGCGACTCCACGCAACTCTGTTCGCCTGGGACGACGGCGTGTGCGACGAAGGAGCCGCGACACCACAGCAGCTCTCAATCGGAGGTGTGGCAGGCTGGCGGGAATGGCTGCCCGGACCGGCGGACCAGCGGGGATGCCCTCGGCGCGGGGCACGTCATGCCGTAGGAAGGGAAACTGTCGTGCACGCGGACGAGATCGTGGCTCTGTACCGAGACCAGAAGCTGCCGTTCGGGCGGGCCCATGCCGCCTACTGCTGGCGCGTCACGGCGGCCCTGTACCGGCAGGGGATCCAAGCGGGGGCGCCGGAGCTGGAGGAGGAACCGCGGGCTGCGCACATGCGGCTCGCCCTGCCGGACGGGGCTGCCACTTTGCGGTGGAGCGAGACCACGGGCTGGCTGGTGACGGGGCTGCCGGACCGGTCGGAGGAGGTGTTCGCCGCGCAGCCGGACCGGGTGGACTCGCTGTCGCAGCCCGAGCATGTGGCCGCCTGGGTCATCGATGTGGTGTACGGCCGGGAGGCGCCCGCGGCACCGTGGGCGCGTGCTGCCACTGACCCTGAGCGCCCGTCGGCTGCCGACCTCCGATTCGAGCGGCAGTTGCTCGCCGTCGGCGGCGACTAGCGACCGGGCGCTGTGAGCTGCCCCGCGGCCTCCCTTCCGTTATGTTCCCGGCCGACCGAGGGGATCCGGGGCGGGGAAGAACGCTCCGTCCGGCAGCCAGGCGAGCGGCGGCGTGTCCCCTCCCAGCGCCAGTGCCCAGGCCGGGATGCGCTCGAAGCGGACCGGCACACGGCCCGGGTCACCGGGCGCGGGCCGCAGGTCCGGGAGGATGTCCACCATCCGCTCCACCCCGACGTTGACGATGCAGTGAGAGACCGCACAGGCTGGGCATGCACGGCCCCGCGCGCAGAGGACTCCCGCCTCGGGACCGTCGGCCACGGGCTGCTGCTGCCTGCCGTGCCGACGAGCGGCCTGATGCTCCAGCACCGCAGTACACAGGACCTCGGGCAGGTGCCGCATACCAGTCACCAGAACCTGATACCCCACCTCTCCCACCTCCTCGCGGGAGAGGTCCGGATCATGCTCCAGCACCCGGGACAGCAGGTCCGGGCCGGGCTCCGCGCGCTTGTCCGCGCCCAGGTCGGCCATCCGGGCGCTGAGTCGGCGTGTGGCCTCATCGGTGTAGCGCCCGTTGCACACGATGTGCTCGACATTCACGTCGACGTTGGCGGCGTAGTGCTCCGGCACGCCCAGCAGGCCGCACAGAGATTTGAGGACCAGTGGGGTGGCGTAGGCGGTGTGTAGGTCCCCTCGGGGCGCGGCGGCGAGGTCCTCGCGCAGGTTGTCGGCGAGGAGGCGGATGTAGTCGCAGGCCCGGGCGGCGGGTATCTCGGCCAGGGCGCGGGCGGCCGCGCGGCCGTGCCGGTGCGGGGCCAGGCCGTCGAGGAGACAGGGCGGCCCCGCGGTGGCGGGGCCGCTGATGGGGTTCGTGGTCATCAACTCTCGCTGTATAAGGGCGATTTGGTGAAGTGTGCTGTTGGGGGCGGAGCGAGGTCAGTCGAGGGTGACCCAGTAGCGCGCGACGGCGTCGACGATGAACGTGCTGACGGGGGCGGGGGCGGGGTCGGGGCCGTCGGCGACGGCCAGGCCAGGGAAGCGGTTGAAGATGGCGGGCAGGGCGATCTCGGCCTCAAGGCGGGCCAGTGGCGCGCCGATGCAGTGGTGAATGCCGTGTCCGAACGCCAGATGGTTCTTCCGGGGACGGGTGACGTCGAAGGCGTCAGGGTCCTGGTGCTGGTGAGGGTCGGTGCCGATGGCGCCCACCGCTGGCATGACTGCCTCGCCCTTGCGCACGGTGACGCCCTCAACGCTGAGGTCCACATCTTCCAGCGCGAAGCGGGGGAAGATGTGCGCGACCGGCGGCTTGAGACGCAACGACTCCTCGATGGCGGCCGTCCACGACTGGTCGGGGTCGCCAGAGCGGACCAAGGCGAGCTGCTCGGGATGGGCCAGCAGTTGCGCGATGACGTTGGTCACCAGAGTGGCGGTGGTCTCGTGACCGGCGGCGACCATTAGCAACAGCGTCGAGATCAGTTCCCGGTCGATGATGCGGTCGTCGCGGGCGGCGGTGACAAGAGCCGAGGTCAGATCGTCGCCGGGCGCTCTGCGCTTACTCTCGATCAGCTGGCCCAGCTGGTCAGTGAACGTTACGTGCATCGCTTGCACGGTCTCCGGCGAGGCGCTGGTGTCCATGCCGGTCGCAGTGAGAGCGCGGAAGGTGTCGCGGGTTGCCTGGTCGGTGATGCCGAACAGCTCACTGAAAACAGCCATCGGCAGCGGCACCGCGAAGCGTTCCTTGAGGTCCACTGGTGCGTGGGCCGGGAGCGCGGCGAGATCGTCCAGCAGGTCGGCGACGATCGCCTCGACCACGGGGCGCATGTCCTCCACCGGAGTGGCTTTGAAAGCGCTGGCAAGGACATCGCGCAGCCGACGGTGATCCGGCGGATCGGAATTGATCATGCTCTCGCTGGCCAAGAACAGCATCGCGGGCCAGCCCGGGAGCCGGTCCGGCCACAGATTCCAGTTGCTGATGTGGTGCGACAGACGGGGATCGCTCATCAGCCGTCGGGCGAGGTCGTATCGGGTGACCGCCCATACGGCGGCGCCGCCCGGCACCTGAGCGGGCACGATCGGGCCGTGCTCGCGCAATCTCGCGTTCTCGGCGGGCAGGTCCAGTGTGCTGGGGCTGATGGACACGAGGGGATGGGTGAGATCCAGACCCATGACGTACTCCTCCAGGCAACTCGGGGTGCCCGTGACAGGCCGAGCAGCGGGCTAGGGCTAGGGGGCGGGCTGCGGGCCACGGACGAACAAGGGGAGGCACCAAGCTAGTTCACACCAGTCCCGGAAAGCATGGCGTGGGCTTCCGACGCCGCGGCCCCTCGCGGTGCACTCATGTGCGCTTCGGTCCACAGCATGGCCCAACAGCTGAAAGGGGGGCACGCACGGCGGCCAGATGCGGGCATCGGCCCAGTTTCAGTGCGGGGCGTGTCGGCGTTTTCAACGCGGGCAGGGCCCGGACGGCCAGCCATCCGGGCCCTGCCGAAGAGAGCAGGCGCTTCTCAGCGCTCCTCAGGCCCTAGCAGTGAATTCGCCCTGCCTGATTTCGTTCTTCTTTCCCTCTGCGTAGACCACGAAGCGCAATTTGTGACCCTCGGGGTAATTGTGAACGCATTTCACGGTGACTGGCGCCTTACGTCCTTTGGAACGGCACTGTAGGGAGTAGTAATCCCCGTTCGTTTGGTTGTCCACCCATACCCAGATGGAATAGCCGTCTTTCTTCGTGTCCGTCACCGAGATCGTGTCACCGTTGCTCTTGAAGGCGACCTTCCCCCGACTGTAAGTGTGGCTGACGGTGCTGGCCTCTGCTGTTCCGGTTCCAGCGAGCAGGCCAAGTGCGGCGATACCCGCGGCCACTGAAACAGCGCCTCGCGTCCGCATGCGCTTCCCCTTCGGTGTAAGTGCTGAGTCGGCATCGGCACCGCATGTCCTGCGTGCTGACTGGCCCCGTCCGGCGGCCGTGACGGTGCCAGCGACACTGAGAAAATGTGATCGACGCATGGTGATCGGTCCCTCGTTAATGATGCGAATGTCAGCGCCCCGACGCCTCTAAGGCGGCGCGGGCGTAGAGCGCGGGGAGGAGCATGGCCGGAGTCGACGGTTGACATCGGCCGTGCTCGGCGTGGCGCTGATGGGGCGCGGAGTCACTCCCATTGACTCCGGCCGTCAGGGCCACGGTCCGCTTCAGCGGTTGGTCAGTCCAGCTGCATCGGGACGTTGATGTAGGACGAGGCCACCCAGCCCGTCTGGCCCTTGTGGGCGCCGGAGGTGGCCCGGACGTAGCCCCAGTGCTCGCCCTTGTTGCAGGCCCAGTAGACGGTCGTGCCCTTCGCGAGCTGCCCCCGGGCCGTGTATCCGGTGCCCGGACCGCTGCGGAGCTTGACGGTCTCATTGACATCGGTGCTGAGCTTCACCGAGTCGTTGCAGCTACCGCTGCCGGGCGCAGCGCTGGCCGTCGTTGCGGCGCCGATAGCCCCGCCGACCATCAGGGTGCCGATGGCGGCCGCGGCGGCGGCTCGGCGGGCAAGTGTTTTCATGGCAGGTACTCCTTGAGTAGTGATGATGGGATGTCCGCTCGTGTGGAACACGGTCGGTGAGCTGCCTCAGAACGAGGCAGCTGCGGTCGGGAAGGTCGAAGGCCGCGGGCGTGGCAGCGCGTCGGCGAACTCGGCGGTAGCCCTGACGACGTCGTACATCCCCCGCCAGTCAGGCCGCTCCAGCAACGGACGGATCAGGGAAGAGCCGAGCATGATGCCCTCCACGTATGGAGCGACGGCGGTGGCCAGCTTCGGTGTCGACACTCCACCTGAGACAACTGGGAGCGTTCCTGCGGTGGCCCGGAGGCGCTGGCAGAAAACCCGCAGCACCTCGGCGTTCAGGTCCTGATCGCCCATCGACGGGTCAGCGCTTGGCGCGTAAACCCACCCGCTAGCGTTTCTGAGCTGCTGGAGTTGGACGTCCGAACCCTGGCTGGACACAAGCGTGGGGGCATGGATCCCGAACTCGGCGACAGCGGCAGCCCAGCTGGCTGATTCGCCGGGGGGCAGGTCGCAGATCATCGCCCCTGCCACACCGGCGCGGGCCAGTTCCTCTGCGAAGGGCCGGAGCCCGTACCGGACGACGGATGCGTGGTACGCGACGACGACCACCGGGGCCCCGGATTGCTGGACGGCGTGGTGTACCACGCTCATCGCCTCGGGCAACTTGACCCCTTGCCTGAGTGCGCGCCGGTGCGCCTCGCGGATGTCTTCGCCATCCAGGTCGGGTGACCAGTGCGGTATGCCGATCTTGATGAAGTCAGCCCCGCTGTACCGGATGAGCATCTCCGCGGCGGCAGCGCTGCCACCCAAGTCGGGGTAACCAGCCATCAGATGGACACCGAGGGCCGGCCGGATACCGCGAGCGGTCAGCAGGTCAGTCAGCTGCGTCGCGGCATATGCCCTCGGCGTGGTGTCCCCCATGTTTCGGCCTTTCGGCGAGGTGGATGAAGCGGAAGGTCAGCCGTGCCGTCCCGTACACTCCGCGCGGGGGGGGGGGGGGGGGGCCCCCGCCCCCCCCCCCCCGCGGGGGGGGGAGAAAAAGGGAGTAACCCTCCCCACCCCCGACTGCAAGGGGCAACCAACAGAAGCACTGCGGGGGCGAACGCTCATCCTCCCCTTC
>NZ_JBVIVI010000018.1:71710-139733 GCF_055595765.1 Streptomyces sp. NPDC040405 | reverse complement strand
GGCCTGCGGCGGTGGTGGGTCATAGCCAGGGGGAGATCGCGGCGGCGGTCGTGGCGGGGGCGCTGTCGTTGGAGGATGGCGCGAAGGTGGTGGCGCTGCGTAGTCGGGCGTTGCGCCGGTTGGCCGGTGGCGGGGCGATGGCGTCGTTGGGCATGGGTCAGGGGCAGGCCGTGGAGCTGTTGGATGGGCTCGGCGGTCAGGCTGCGGGGGTGGGTGTGGCGGCGGTCAATGGGCCGTCTTCTACGGTGGTGTCGGGTCCGCCGGAGCAGGTGACCGCAGTGGTGGCGGCGTGCCGGGAGAGCGGCGATCGGGCGCGGCTGATCGATGTGGACTACGCCTCGCATGGTCCCCAGGTGGATGAGATCCGCGACGAGCTGATGCGCGTGCTGGACGGCGTGACCCCGGTCGCCGCTCCCTCGGACGAGGTGGCCTTCTACTCGACGGTGACCGGCGGTCGAGCCGATACGGCCGGTCTGGACGCCGCGTACTGGGTGACGAACCTGCGGGAGCCGGTGCGGTTCGCGGATGCGGTGGAGGCGCTGGTGGCCGATGGGCACCGGGTGTTCATCGAGGCCAGCACCCACCCCGTGGTCACCGTGGGCATGGAGGAGACCTTCGAACGGGCGGGCGTCGATGCGGTGACCGTGCCGACGCTGCGCCGCGACCACGGCGGCCGGGCACAGCTGGTGCGCTCCCTCGCCCATGCGTTCGTGGCGGGCGTCCCCGTGGACTGGACGACCCTGTTCCCGTCCGATCCGACACCGGGCACCGTGGACCTGCCCACCTACCCGTTCCAGCACCAACGCTTCTGGATGGCCGGATCGGGCGGGGTCGGCGATCCCAGTGACCTCGGTCTGGTCTCCGCCGGGCATCCGCTGCTGGGCGCCGCGGTCGAGCTTGCCGACGGCAGTACGCACCTGCTCACCGGCAGAGTCACGGTCGGCGGCGGCGTGAGCTGGCTCAGCGACCATGTGGTGGCGGGGACCGTACTGGTGCCGGGCGCGGCGCTGGTGGAGTGGGTGTTGCGGGCGGCCGACGAGGTCGGCTGCGGCGGAGTGGAGGAACTGGCACTTCAGGTGCCCCTGACGCTGCCCGAGTCGGGAGGCTTGCGCGTCCAGGTCGTGGTGGGCGAGGCGGCCGAGGACGGACGGCGTGAGGTGCGGGTGTACTCCCGCCCCGGGGACGCCGACTCCGTAGCGGGGTGGGTGTGCCACGCGGAGGGCGTACTGAGCCCGCCACGTGAGGACACCGGTCCGACGACCGAGGGCTTGCCAGGGGCGTGGCCCCCGCCCGGTGCCCAGTCGGTTGACTTGGACGGGTTCTACGAGCAGACCGCGGCGGCGGGATATGCGTACGGGCCGTCCTTCCAGGGGCTGCGCGCGATGTGGCGGGACGGCGCGGATCTGGTCGCCGAGGTGGCGCTGCCGGAGGCAGCGGGGGACGAGGAAGGCTTCGGCATCCACCCCGCGCTGCTCGATGCCGCGCTGCACCCGGCGCTGCTGGTCGCCTCGTCCGAGCGGGAGCAGGACGACGACGAGGTGTGGCTGCCGTTCGCGTGGAACGGTGTGTCCCTCTGGGCCACCGGCGCCACCGCCGTGCGGGTGCGGATCTCCCCGCGGCGGCATGGCGTGGACGGCGAGCGGGGACTGCGGATGGTGGTGGCCGACGCGGCCGGGGAACCGGTCCTGACGGTGGACTCCCTGGTGACGCGCCCGGCACGGATCGAGCAGTTGCGTGCGGCGGGCGCGCGTGGCGTGGACGGGCTGTTCGCGCTGGAGTGGACACCGTTGCCTGCCGCGCCGGTCACGATGGATGAAGACGACTGGGCGGTCCTGGGCCTTGCCGACGCGGACGCCGACCAGGACTTGGAGCCGTTGGTCGCGGCGCTCGACGCCGAAGGGCCGGTCCCGTCCGCAGCTCTGGCGTGGCTTCCGCAGTCCGACGCCGCCGCCGATGCCGTGACGGCGGCTGAGGGACTGTCTTTGGCGGAGCGGACACTGAGGCTGTTGCAGGGCTGGCTGGCCGAACCGCGCCTGGCCGAGGCCCGGTTGGTGGTGGTGACGCGGGGTGCGGTCGCGCCCGCCGAGGATGACGCCCCGGACTTGGCCGGTGCCGCCGTCTGGGGCCTGGTGCGCAGTGCGCAGGCGGAGAACCCGGGCCGCTTCCTCCTGCTCGACCTCGCGCCCGGAGCCGATGTCCTCGCGGACGGTGTGCGGGCTGCGGTCGCGTGTGCGGTGGAACGGGACGAACCCCAGCTGGCGGTACGGGACGGCCAGGCGCTGGTGCCCCGGCTGAAGCGCGCCGACAGCGACCGGCCGTCGGAGGTCCCCGGTGTGCTCGACCCGGATGGCACGGTGCTCATCACGGGCGGCACCGGCACCCTGGGCGGACTGGTCGCCGAACACCTCGTCCGTACGTGGCAGGTCGGCCACCTACTGCTGGTGAGCCGCCGAGGGCCGGACGCCCCCGGCGCACGGGACCTGGCCGACCGGCTGGAAGACCTCGGCGCGCGGGTGCGGATCGCCGCGGTGGACGTCACGGATGCGGCCGCGGTGGCGGAGCTGGTGGCGGGGGTTGACGCGGAGCATCCGCTGACCGGCGTCATCCACGCCACCGGGCTGCTGGACGACGCGGTGCTCACGTCGCTGACCCCGGAACGCCTGGCGCGGGTGTGGGAGGCGAAGGCCACGGCGGCGGCCCATCTGCATACTGCGACGGCGGATCTTCCGCTGGGCATGTTCGTGATGTTCTCCTCGGCCGCCGGGGTGCTGGGCAGCCCGGGGCAGGCCAACTACGCGGCGGCGAACGCCTTCTGCGATGCCCTGGCCGCTCACCGCCGGGCCCTCGGCCTTCCGGCGCTGTCGGTGGCATGGGGACTATGGGCCCAGTCCAGCGGCCTGACCGGAAAGCTCGCCGAGGTGGACCGGGCCCGCATGTCCCGCTCGGGCATCGCCGCGATGTCCACGCCCAAGGCGCTGGCCCTGCTGGATGCCGCGTGTCGACTCCCGCACCCGTTGACGGTGGCGGTGGATCTTGATGTGGCGGGGGTGGTGGGTGGTGGTGTGCCTGCGGTGTTGCGTGGGTTGGTGGCGGGGCGTGCCCGTCGCCGGGTGGCTGTTGGTGGCGAGCAGGTTGGTGGGTTGGCTGGTCGGTTGGTGGGGCTGGATGAGGGTGCGCGGTTGGGTGTGGTGGTGGAGGTGGTGCGGGGTTGTGTGGCGGTGGTGTTGGGGTTTGGTTCGTCGGGTGAGGTGCGGTCGGGGGTGGCGTTCAAGGAGTTGGGTTTTGATTCGTTGACGGCGGTGGAGTTGCGTAATCGGTTGTCGGCGGTGTCGGGGTTGCGGTTGCCCGCGACGATGGTGTTCGACTATCCGACGCCTCACGCCCTGGCCACCTATCTGTGCACCCGGCTGGTGGGCGAGACGGCTCGACCCACCGCACACGCCGTGACGTCGACCGCCACCGACGAGCCGATCGCGATCACCGCGATGACCTGCCGCTTTCCGGGCGGGGTCACCTCCCCGGAGGGCCTGTGGGACCTGGTGTCCTCGGGCGATGAGGCGATCGGGGAGTTTCCGACCGGCCGAGGCTGGGACCTCGACGGCCTCTTCCACCCGGATCCCGACCACCCCGGCACGTCCTACGCCCGCGAAGGGGGATTTCTGTACGACGCCGACGCGTTCGACGCGGGGTTCTTCGGCATCAATCCGCGCGAGGCGCTGGCGACCGATCCGCAGCAGCGTCTGCTGCTGGAGGCGGCGTGGGAGGTGGTGGAGCGGGCCGGTATCGACCCCGTTTCCCTGAAGGGCACTCCGACCGGCGTCTACGCCGGAGTGATGTACCACGACTACGCGGCCGGGCTCAGCGGCGGCGACGCACGGCTGGAGGGCTACGCCATGCTCGCCAGCTCCGGCAGCGTGGTGTCCGGCCGGGTGGCGTACACGCTCGGCCTTGAGGGTCCGGCGGTGACGGTGGATACGGCGTGTTCGTCGTCGTTGGTGGCGATGCATCTGGCGGCGCAGGCGTTGCGGCAGGGCGAGTGCACGCTTGCCCTGGCCGGTGGTGTGACGGTGATGGCCACCCCCGATGTGTTCACCGGCTTCTCCCGTCAGCGCGGCCTGGCCCCCGACGGGCGGTGCAAGCCGTTCGCGGCGGCCGCCGACGGGACCGGCTGGAGTGAGGGCGTCGGCCTGTTGCTGCTGGAGCGGTTGTCGGACGCACGGCGTCATGGGCGCCGGGTGTTGGGGGTGATCCGGGGTTCGGCGGTGAATCAGGATGGTGCGTCGAATGGTTTGACGGCGCCGAACGGTCCGTCGCAGCAGCGGGTGATCCGCCAGGCGCTCGCCGGTGCGGGGCTGTCGGCGTCAGAGGTGGACGCGGTGGAGGCGCACGGGACGGGCACCACCCTGGGCGACCCGATCGAGGCGCAGGCACTGCTCGCCACATACGGCCAGGAGCGCACCGATGACCGACCGCTGCTGCTCGGCTCCATCAAGTCGAATATCGGGCATACGCAGGCGGCCGCGGGTGTGGCGGGTGTGATCAAGATGGTGCAGGCCATGCGGCATGGCGTGCTGCCCGCCTCGTTGCACATCGACGAGCCGACACCCCATGTCGACTGGGCCAGCGGCGCGGTACGGCTGCTGACCGAGCCAGTGGAATGGCCGCACAGCGAGCGTCCCCGCCGCGCCGGAGTGTCCTCCTTCGGCGCCTCCGGTACGAACGCCCACCTCATCCTGGAACAGGCCCCGGACGCGCCCGAACCAGCACCGGTGCCCGAGCACAGTGGTGACGTCGTGCCCTGGGTGCTGTCCGCGCGCAGTGCCGAGGCGCTACGCGGGCAGGCCGCGGCACTGGTTGGGTGCCTGGCGCCGGACCCGCAGGCGTCTGCGGTCGAGGTGGGATGGTCGCTGTTGACGTCCCGGTCGCTGTTCGAGCACCGAGCCGTGGTGCTGGGCGGCGACCGGGCGGACATGGTGGCGGCGGTGGAGGCCCTGGCGGCCGGTGAGCCGCATCCGGGGGTGGTGGGCACGTCCGCGGGCGCGGTCCCGTCCGGGAAGATGGTGTGGCTGTTCAGCGGCCAGGGCAGCCAGCGCGTGGGCATGGGCGCCGGGCTCTACGGCCGCTTTCCGGTGTTCGCCGCGGCGTTCGACGAGGTCTGCGGCCTGCTCGACCCGCATCTTGAACACTCGCTGCGGCAGGTCGCGTTCACCGGAGTGCCCGAGCAGCCGGGGCTGCTGGACCACACGGCCTACGCCCAGGCGGGGCTGTTCGCGCTGCACATCGCCCTGGCCCGGTTGCTGGACTCGCTGGGCTGCCGCCCCGAGGTGGTGATCGGCCACTCGATCGGTGAGGTCGCCGCCGCCCATGTGGCCGGTGTCTTCGATCTGCCGGACGCCTGCCGACTGGTGGCCGCCCGCGCCACCCTGATGGGCGGGCTCCCGGAGGGAGGCGGCATGGCCACCATCGCGGCTGCTCCCGACGAGCTGGCCGAGGACCTTGCCGAGCACGACGGGCAGGTGGGCATCGCCGCTCTGAACACGCCCGGCAACACGGTCATCTCCGGGCCCGGTGAGCGGGTGGCCCGGATCAGCGCGGCCTGGGCCGCCAAGGGCCGTAAGACGAAGATCCTGACGGTCAGCCATGCCTTCCACTCGCCGTCGATGGACCCCATCCTGGAACCGTTCACCCAGGCCATCGCGGAGCTGACGTTTCACCGGCCCACCCTTCCGGTGCTCAGCAACCTCACCGGGGAGGCCGCCGACGAGCGGATCGCCACCCCTGGTTACTGGGCGGAGCACATCCGGCAGCCGGTCCGTTTCCACCCCGCCATCACCCGTATCGCTCCCGAGGCGGGCGTCTTTCTGGAGCTGGGACCGGACCCGGTCCTGGCCACCGCGACACAGCACACACTCGGCCACGCGGCCACGGACGCCGAGCGGCCCAGCCCCTTGGTGGCGGCCACATTGACCCGTAAGCAATCCGACGTCCGCGCCTTCGGCCATACCCTCGCCCAACTCCACACCTCTGCCGCCGACGTGGACTGGACCGGCTGGTTCCCGGCCGACCCCGCGCCGCGCACGGTGGAGCTGCCCACCTACGCCTTCCAGCGCGAGCGGTACTGGCTGGCCGCGGCCGGTGGAGTCGGAGATGTCGCCGCCGCCGGGTTGCAGCGGGTGGAGCACGCGCTGCTGCCCGCGGCGGTCGGGCTGGCCGACGGCGGGGTGGTGCTCACCGGGCGGATCCCGTCCAGTGGCGTCAAGAACTGGCTGGCCGAACACGTGATGGTCGGCGCGGTGCTCGTGCCCGGTGCGGCGCTGGTGGAGTGGGCACTGCGGGCGGCCGACGAAGCCGGGTGCGGTGGGGTGGAGGAGCTGGTGCTTCAGGTCCCGCTGGTGCTTCCCGCATCGGGCGGGCTGCGCGTCCAGGTGGTGGCGGGCCCGGTCACCGAGGACCGGCGGCGTGACGTACGGATCTACTCCCGCCCCGACCGCGATGCCGAACCGGGCACCGACCCGGGGTGGGTGTGCCATGCGGAGGGTGTGCTGAGCCCGCCGTCCGCCGATAGCGGTGCGGAGGAGCTGTCCGGGGTGTGGCCCCCGGCGGAGGCGGAGCCGGTCGACGTGACGGGCTTCTACGAGCGCGCGGCGGCGGCTGGGTACGCGTACGGCCCGTCCTTCCAGGGCGTACAGGCCGTGTGGCGGGACGGTACGGACGTCCTCGCCGAGGTGGCCCTGCCCGAAGCCGCCGGTGGCCGCGACGGCTTCGGTATCCATCCCGCCCTGCTGGATGCCGCCCTGCACCCGGCGCTGCTGCTCGACCCGTCCGCGCCGGAACGGGAGGAGGTATGGCTGCCGTTCGCCTGGCGGGGCGTGTCGTTGTGGGCGGGTGGTGCGACGACGGTCCGGGTCCGGCTCTCGCCCCGGTCGCCGCAGGCGGACGGTGCGGAGGGAGAACGAGGTCTGCGGGTGGTGGTGGCCGATGCGGTGGGCGTTCCGGTGCTGACGGCCGATGAGCTGGTGATGCGGTCGGCCGACCCGGCGCAACTGCGGGCCGCCGCGGGGCCCGATGTGGACGGGCTGTTCACCCTGGACTGGACCGCCTTGCCGACACCGCCGGAACGCCAGGATCTCGAGGACGTTCCGGACACGGCCGACTGGGTGGTGCTGGGCCAGGCGGAGTGGGCCCCCACCGGGGAGCGCACGGTCTGCCATCCGCATCTGGAGTCGCTGATCGCCGCGCTCGATGGCGGCGCACCCGTTCCCTCGGTGGGCATCGCCGGTCTGTCCGCGCCCTCCTCGGACCGCGACGTGGCGGATGCCGGACTTGCCCTGACCGAAGAGGCGTTGGCGCTGTTGCAGGGCTGGCTGGCCGAGCCGCGGTTGGCCGACGCCCGGTTGGTGGTCGTCACCCGGGGCGCGGTCGGGGTCGCCACATCCGAGGACGAGGGACATGGCGACGGTGATGTGAACGCGGCCGGTGCCGCGGTGTGCGGGCTGGTGCGCAGCGCGCAGGCGGAGAACCCCGGCCGCTTCCTCCTGCTCGACCTCGACCCCGCTGGTGAACCGGCCGGTGCGGTACCCGGCCACGGCGTGGTGGACGGCGTCCTGCGGGCCGTGGCGATGGACGAGCCCCAGGTGGCGCTGCGCGCCGGGCGGATCCTGGTGCCCCGGCTGATGCGCGCCGCGGGGGCGAGTAGCGGGGGAGTGGTGGGGCCGGTCGGGCAGCCCGCGTGGCGGCTCGAACTGACGGGCGCGGCCACGCTGGACAATGTGAAACCGGTGCCCTGCCCCGAGGTGCTGGAGCCCTTGGGCGCAGCTCAAGTGCGGGTCGCGGTCCACGCGGCGGGCATCAACTTCCGCGACGCCCTGATCAGTCTGGGGATGGTCCCGGGCCAGACCGGGCTGGGCGGCGAGGGCGCCGGAGTGGTGGTCGCGGTCGGCCCGGGGGTGACCCAGGTGGCGGTGGGCGACCCGGTCATGGGGGTGTTCGACCGTGCGTTCGGCCCGCTGGCGGTGACGGACGTGCGTATGGTGGCGCCGGTCCCCGACGGGTGGAGTCTCCGGCAGGCGGCCGCGGTGCCGGTGGTGTTCCTCACCGCGTGGTACGGGCTCGTGGAACTGGGCGGCCTCCGGGCGGGCGAGTCGGTGCTGATCCACGCGGCGGCCGGTGGTGTGGGCATGGCGGCGGTGCAAATCGCCCGCCACTTGGGCGCCGAGGTGTACGCCACGGCGAGCCCCGGCAAGCATGTGGTGCTGGAAGCCATGGGCATCGACGCGGCGCACCGGGCTTCCTCGCGCGACCTCGACTTCGAGCACGTCGTACGGGAGGCCACCGGCGGCCGTGGCGTGGACGTCGTACTGAACAGCCTCGCCGGCCCCTTCGTCGACGCCTCGCTGCGGCTGCTGCACGAGGGCGGCCGTCTCCTGGAGATGGGCAAGACCGACATCCGCGACCCGGAGCGCATCGCGGCCGACCACCCGGGGGTGCGCTATCAGGTCTACGACCTGATCGGGGACGCCGGACCGGACCGCATCGGCCGGATGCTGGCCGAGCTGGGCGCGCTCTTCACCGCCGGGGTCCTGGAACCGCCGCCGCTGCGGGCCTGGCCGCTGGACCGGGCACGGGAGGCACTGCGCCACCTCAGCCAGGCCAAACACACCGGAAAGCTCGTGCTGGACATCCCGGCCCCGGTGTACCCGGACGGCACCGTACTGATCACCGGCGGCACCGGCACCCTGGGCGCCCTGGTCGCCGAGCATCTGGTGCGCACCTGGCAGGCCCGGCGTCTGCTGCTGGTCAGCCGCGGCGGCCCCGACGCCCCGGGCGCGAAGGAGCTGACGGCCCGGCTGGGCGAACTGGGCGCACACGTACGGATCGAGGCGGCCGACGTCACCGAGGCCGCCGCGGTGGCCGCCCTGGTGGCGGGCATCGACCCGGAACACCCACTGACCGGAGTGATCCACGCGGCCGGTGTCCTGGACGACGCGGTGGTCACTTCGCAGACACCGGAGCGATTGGCGCGGGTGTGGGCGGCCAAGGCCGCGGCGGCGGCCCATCTGCACGCGGCGACGGCGGATCTGCGGCTCGGCATGTTCGTGATGTTCTCCTCGGCCGCCGGAGTGATGGGCAGCCCCGGTCAGGCCAACTACGCGGCGGCCAATGCCTTTTGCGATGCGCTGGCCGCCCATCGGCGGGCCCTCGGCCTGCCGGGCGTGTCCGTCGCATGGGGACTGTGGGCCGAAGCCAGCGAGATGACCGGAAACCTCACCGAAGCGGATCTGGCACGGATGGCCCGCTCCGGTATCGCCGCGATGGCGGGCGACCACGCCCTGGCACTGCTCGACGCCGCGGTCCAGCACGGCGGCCACCAGCTGATCGCGGCCGATGTGCGCACACACGTCCTCGCCGCCCAGCCCCCGGACACCCTGCCCGCCGCACTGCGTGCCCTGGTCGCGGCGAGTGCCGGTGCCGGGCGCGCGACGGAACGCCGTACGGCCGCGGCGGCCGGTGCGCGGCCGGTCGACTGGACCGGCCGACTGGCGGGAATGTCCGCCGACGAGCGGCGTCGGGCGCTGCTCGATCTGGTCCGTGGCCACGCGACCACCGTGCTGGGCCACGCGGATGCGGAAGCGGTCCAGGCGGACACCAGTTTCAAGGATCTGGGCTTCGACTCGCTGACGGCCGTGGAGCTGCGCAACCGGCTCTCCGCCGCCACCGGCCTGCGGCTGCCCGCCGCCCTCGTCTTCGACTACCCCGAGGCGGCCATTCTTGCCGACCATCTGCTGGAGCGCCTCGCCCCCGAGGAGGACGGATCGCCGGGCCGGTCCGGCGTCGACCCGGCCCTCAACGAACTGGCCAGGCTGGAAGCCACCTTGGCCCGCCTCGACGCGGCGGACGACGAGTCGGGGGCGGTCACGGCCCGGCTGGAGAACCTGCTGGCCACGTGGAAGGCGACGCGGAACCTGGCGGGACGGACAACTGCCGCGGAGCGGCTGGAGTCCGCGTCCGCGGCCCAGGTTCTCGACTTCATCGACAACGAGCTGGGTGTGTCCTGAATGTGCCGGACGCGACGATCGCTTAAGGCCGGGTGAAACCTCATGGTGAACGTGAACGTAAACGAAGAAAAGCTGGTCGAATACCTCAAGCGCGTGTCCGCGGATCTGCACGACACACGGCTGCGCCTACGCGAGGTGGAAGAGCGCTCCCAGGAGCCGGTGGCCGTGGTGAGCGTAGCCTGCCGCTTCCCGGGCGGAGTGGACACCCCCGAGGCGCTGTGGACACTGGTGTCCGAAGGAGTCGACGCGATCGGCGACTTCCCCACCGACCGTGGCTGGGACCTGCAGGGCCTGTACCACCCGGACCCGGATCACCCCGGCACCACCTATGTCCGCCGAGGCGGGTTCCTCGACGCCGCCGACCAGTTCGACCCCCAGTTCTTCGGCATCAGCCCGCGCGAGGCGCTGGCCACCAGCCCGCAGCAGCGGCTGTTGCTCGAAACGGCATGGGAAGCATTCGAACGGGCCGGTATCGATCCGCTCTCTCTGAAGGGCTCCCCCACGGGGGTCTACGCCGGTACGGCCACCACCGGCGGAGCGGGCTCGGGCGACCTTCCGGAGCGGGCATCCGAGGGTTACGCGGGCAATGCCCCGAGCCTGCTGTCGGGCCGGGTGTCGTACACCTTCGGTCTGGAAGGCCCGGCCGTCACGATCGAGACGGCGTGCTCGTCCTCGCTGGTGGCCATTCACCTGGCCATGCAGGCACTGCGCCAGGGCGAATGCACGCTCGCCCTGGCCGGTGGGGTCACGGTGATGGCCACCCCCGAGGTGTTCACCGGATTCTCCCGTCAGCGTGGCCTGTCCCCGGACGGCCGGTGCAAGGCGTTCGCCGCCACCGCCGACGGCACGGGGTGGGGCGAGGGCGTCGGCCTGGTGCTGCTGGAGCGGCTGTCGGACGCGCGGCGCAACGGCCACGAGGTGATGGCCGTGATCCGGGGCTCGGCCATCAACCAGGACGGTGCCAGCAACGGGTTCACGGCACCGAACGGGCCATCGCAGCAGCGCGTCATCCGCCAGGCGCTGAACGGGGCTCGGCTGGCCCCCTCCGAGGTGGACGCCGTCGAGGCCCATGGCACCGGCACCACCCTCGGCGACCCCATCGAGGCCGACGCGCTCATCGCCACCTACGGGCAGGACCGGCCGGAGGATCGCCCCCTGTGGCTCGGCTCGTTGAAGTCCAACATCGGCCATACGCAGGGCGCGGCGGGCGTGGCCGGTGTGATCAAGATGGTGATGGCGTTACGGCACGAGATGCTGCCCGCGACCCTGCACGCCGAGGAGCCGACAGCCCATGTGGAGTGGGACGGAGGCGGCGTACGGCTGCTGACCAAGCCCGTCGAGTGGCCGCGCGGCGACCGGCCACGGCGGGCAGGAGTGTCCTCTTTCGGGATCAGCGGCACCAACGCGCATGTGATCGTGGAGCAGGCCCCGGACGTGCCCGAGGCGGAGCCGGTGGCCGAGCACGGTGGTGGTGTGGTGCCGTGGGTGGTGTCGGGCCGGAGTGCGGAGGCGCTGCGGGGTCAGGCGGGCGCGTTGGTGGCGCGTCTGGCTGAGGCTCCCGGGGTGAGGCCGGTGGATGTGGGCTGGTCGTTGGTCAGGGCGCGGTCGGTGTTCGAGCATCGTGCGGTGGTGGTGGGTGAGGACCGTGCGGGGTTGGTGGCGGCGGTCGAGGCGCTGGCGGTGGGGGAGTCGCACCCGGGCGTGGTGTGTTCCGGTGCTTCGGCGTTGGTGAGTGATGTGGGTCCGGTGTTGGTGTTTCCGGGGCAGGGTTCGCAGTGGGTGGGGATGGGTGCTGGGTTGTTGGATGAGTCTGCGGTGTTTGCGGCTCGGGTGGCGGAGTGTGAGCGGGCGTTGGCGCCGTATGTGGATTGGTCGCTCACGGATGTGTTGCGTGGTGCGGATATGAGTCGGGTTGATGTGGTGCAGCCGGTGTTGTGGGCGGTGATGGTGTCGTTGGCGGCGGTGTGGGCGGGGCATGGGGTGCGGCCTGCGGCGGTGGTGGGTCATAGCCAAGGGGAGATCGCGGCGGCGGTCGTGGCGGGGGCGCTGTCGTTGGAGGATGGCGCGAAGGTGGTGGCGTTGCGCAGTCGTGCGTTGCGCCGGTTGGCCGGTGGCGGGGCGATGGCGTCGCTGGGAATGGGCCAGGAGCAGGCTATGGAGCTGCTGGACGTGCTTGGCGATCAGGCTGCGGGCGTGGGTGTGGCGGCGGTCAACGGACCCTCTTCTACGGTGGTGTCGGGTCCGCCGGAGCAGGTGACCGCAGTGGTGGCGGCGTGTCAGGAGAGCGGCGACCGGGCGCGGCTGATCGATGTGGACTACGCGTCGCACGGTCCCCAGGTGGATGAGATCCGCGATGAGCTGATGCGCGTACTGGCGGGAATCAGGCCGAGCGCGTCGAAGGTGGCGTTCTACTCCACGGTGACCGGCGGCCGGATCGCCACAAGCGGTCTCGACACGGCGTACTGGGTGACCAATCTGCGGGAACAGGTGCGCTTCGCGGATGCGATCGAGGCGCTGGTGGCCGATGGGCACCGGGTGTTCATCGAGGCCAGCACCCACCCCGTGCTCACCGTGGGTATGCAGGAGACCTTTGAGCGGGCGGGCGTCGATGCGGTGACCGTGCCGACGCTGCGCCGCGACCACGGTGGCCGGGCACAGCTGGTGCGCTCCCTCGCCCAGGCATTCGTCGCGGGCGTCCCCGTGGACTGGACGACCCTGTTCCCCTCCGAGCCGACGCCACGGACGGTGGATCTGCCGACGTACGCCTTCCAGCGTCGGCGGTTCTGGGCGGCTGCCGCGAGCGGTCGGGTGGGCGATGTGGCCGCGGCAGGGTTGCAGCGCGTGGAGCACGCCTTGCTGCCCGCCGCGGTCGGGCTGCCCGACGGCGGGTTGCTGCTGACCGGCCGGGTCTCGGCCGGAAGCGGTGGCTGGCAGGCCGAGCACGCCGTCGCGGGCGCGGTGCTGATGCCCGGTGCGGCGCTGGTGGAGTGGGCGCTGCGGGCGGCCGATGAAGCCGGGTGCGGCGGCGTCGAGGAGTTGGCGCTTCAGGTGCCCTTGGCCCTCCCCGCGTCGGAAGGCTTGCGCGTACAGGTGGTGGTCGGCGAGGCGGCCGACGACGGACGGCGCGATGTGCGGGTGTACTCCCGCCCCGACCGCACCGCCGAGCCGGGCGGCGACCCGGGATGGGTGTGCCACGCGGAAGGCGTGCTGAGCCCGCCGTCCCCGGGCGGCCCGGCGGAGGAGCTGCCCGGCGCATGGCCCCCGGCGGACGCGAAGCCGCTGGACGTAGCGGGGTTCTACGAGCAGGCTGCGGCGACGGGGTACGCGTACGGCCCGTCGTTCCAGGGGCTTCGGGCAGCGTGGCGCGATGGCCAGGATCTGCTGGCCGAGGTGGCGCTGCCCGAGGCCGCCGGAGACCCTGACGGCTTCGGCATCCACCCGGTGCTCCTCGACGCAGCCCTCCACCCCCTCCTGCTGGCCGACCGGTTCGCCACCGACGCCGACCCGTCGCAGGTTGAGCAGCTGTGGTTGCCGTTCGTCTGGAATGGCGTATCGCTGCACGCCACGGACGCGACCACGGTCCGCGTACGGCTCACGCCGAGCCAGGAGTGCGCGACCGGCGAGCGCGGGCTCCGGCTGGTCGTGGCCGACGCCGGGGGCGCTCCCGTTCTCACGGTCGCCTCCCTCACGATGCGCCCGGCGGACGCCGATCAGCTTCGGTCCGTGGGCGGACGCGATTTCGGTGGGCTGTTCACGCTCGACTGGACGCCCCTGCCTGCCGTGCCGATGACGACGGATGACGACGGCTGGGTGGTGCTGGGCGGGGACGGCTCCGACGATGCCGTATGCCACCCGGATCTGACGGCGCTGACCGCCGCGATGGACGGCGGTACGTCAGCTCCGACCCTGGCCTTGGCGTATCTCCCTGCCGTGCGCGAGCCCGCCGACGATGGCCTCGTGGCGGGCGCGAGCGATGGTCTCACCGCCGTCGAGGACGCGCTGCACCTTGTGCAGGGCTGGCTGGCCGAACCGCGCCTGACCGAGGCCCGGTTGGTGGTGGTGACGCGGGGTGCGGTGGCGCACGCCGAGGAAGGCGTCCCGGATCTGGCCAGTGCTGCCGTCTGGGGCCTGCTGCGGAGTGCACAGGCGGAGAATCCGGACCGGTTCGTCCTACTCGACACCGACCCGGATCCCCACGCCGAGGTCACCCCTCGCAGCGTGGCCGACGCCGTGGCCCGTGCCGTACGGGCTGATGAGCCGCAGGTGGCCATGCGGGCCGGGCAGTTGCTGGTGCCCCGGATGACCCCTGCCCGCGCAGGCCATGACGAGCCCGCCGCCGAGGGTCCGGGGGCGCCCGGTGCCCTCGACCCGGACGGGACGGTGCTGATCGTCGGCGGTACGGGGCTGCTGGGCGGCCTGGTCGCCGAGCACCTCGTACGCACCTGGCAGGTCAAGCACCTGGTGCTGGCGAGCCGCCGAGGCCCCGAGGCCCCGGGCGCGCAGGAACTGACCGACCGACTCAGCGATGCGGGCGCACAGGTACGGGTCGTCTCCGTGGACGTCACGGACGCGGGCGAGGTGGCCGAGCTGGTGGCCGGGATCGCCCCGACACACCCGCTGACCGGGGTCATCCATGCCGCAGGTGTACTGGACGACGCGGTCATCACCTCGCTGACCCCGCGGCAAGTGGCGCGGGTGTGGGACGCGAAGGCCACGGCGGCGGCCCAGCTGCATGCTGCGACGGCGGATCTTCCGCTGGGCATGTTCGTGATGTTCTCCTCGGCCGCTGGGGTGGTGGGCAATGCGGGGCAGGCCGGATACGCGGCGGCGAACGCCTACGTCGATGCGCTGGTCGCCCGCCGACACGGCCTCGGGCTGCCCGGTGTGTCGGTGGCATGGGGGCTGTGGGAGCAGGCCAGCTCCATGACCGGGCACTTGGGCCGGACGGACCTGACCCGGCTGCGCGGAATGAGGCCGTTGTCGTCCGAGCGCGGACTTGCCCTGCTGGATGCCGCGTGTCGACTCCCGCACCCGTTGACGATGGCTGTGGATCTTGATGTGGCGGGGGTGGTGGGTGGTGGTGTGCCTGCGGTGTTGCGTGGGTTGGTGGTGGGGCGCGTTCGCCGCCGGGTGGCTGTTGGTGGCGAGCAGGTTGGTGGGTTGGCTGGTCGGTTGGTGGGGCTGGATGAGGGTGCGCGGTTGGGTGTGGTGGTGGAGGTGGTGCGGGGTTGTGTGGCGGTGGTGTTGGGGTTTGGTTCGTCGGGTGAGGTGCGGTCGGGGGTGGCGTTCAAGGAGTTGGGTTTTGATTCGTTGACGGCGGTGGAGTTGCGTAATCGGTTGTCGGCGGTGTCGGGGTTGAGGTTGCCCGCGACGATGGTGTTCGACTATCCGACGCCTCACGCACTGGCCACCTATCTGTGCACCCGGCTGGTGGGCGAGTCCACGGTGGCGCGTGGCCCGGCGATGACGGTGGCCGACTCCGGTGAGCCGATCGCGATCGTGGGGATGACCTGCCGGTTCCCCGGTGGCGCGACGTCTCCCGAGAAGCTGTGGGAGTTGGTCGCCTCGGGGAAGGACGTGATCGGGGAGTTTCCGACCGGCCGAGGCTGGGACCTCGACGGCCTCTTCCACCCGGACCCCGACCACCCCGGCACAAGCTATGCGAACGAGGGCGGCTTCCTGCATGATGCCGACGCGTTCGACGCGGGGTTCTTCGGCATCAATCCGCGTGAGGCGCTGGCGACCGATCCGCAGCAGCGCTTGCTGCTGGAGGCGGCGTGGGAGGTGGTGGAGCGGGCCGGTATCGACCCCGTTTCCCTGAAGGGCACTCCGACCGGCGTCTACGCCGGGGTGATGTACCACGACTACGCCGCCGGATTGAGCAGCGGCACCGATGCCAAGCTCGAAGGCTATGCGATGCTCGCGGGGTCGGGCAGCGTGGTCTCGGGGCGGGTGGCGTACACGCTCGGCCTTGAGGGTCCGGCGGTGACGGTGGATACGGCGTGTTCGTCGTCGTTGGTGGCGATGCATCTGGCTGCGCAGGCGTTGCGGCAGGGCGAGTGCACGCTTGCCCTGGCCGGTGGTGTGACGGTGATGGCCACCCCGGATGTGTTCACCGGCTTCTCCCGTCAACGCGGTCTGGCCCCCGACGGCCGGTGCAAGCCCTTTGCCGCCACGGCGGACGGTACGGGGTGGGGCGAGGGCGTGGGGTTGCTGTTGTTGGAGCGGTTGTCGGACGCACGGCGTCATGGGCGTCGGGTGTTGGGGGTGATCCGGGGTTCGGCGGTGAATCAGGATGGTGCGTCGAATGGTTTGACGGCGCCGAACGGTCCGTCGCAGCAGCGGGTGATCCGTCAGGCGTTGGCTGGTGCGGGGTTGTCGGCGTCGGAGGTGGACGCGGTGGAGGCGCACGGGACGGGCACCACGCTGGGCGATCCGATCGAGGCGCAGGCACTGCTCGCGACGTACGGCCAGGAGCGGCCGGAGGGTCAGCCGCTGTGGCTGGGGTCGGTCAAGTCGAATATCGGGCATACGCAGGCGGCCGCGGGTGTGGCGGGTGTGATCAAGATGGTGCAGGCCATGCGGCATGGCGTGCTGCCCGCCTCGTTGCACATCGACGAGCCGACACCCCATGTCGACTGGGCCAGCGGCGCGGTACGGCTGCTGACCGAGCCAGTGGAATGGCCGCACAGCGAGCGTCCCCGCCGCGCCGGAGTGTCCTCCTTCGGCGCCTCCGGTACGAACGCCCACCTCATCCTGGAACAGGCGCCGGACGCGCCCGAACCAGCACCGGTGCCCGAGCACAGTGGTGGCGTCGTGCCCTGGGTGTTGTCCGCGCGCAGTGCCGAGGCGCTACGCGGGCAGGCGGGCGCGCTGGTGGCGCTTCTGGCCGAGGTTCCTGGGTTGAGGCCGGTGGATGTGGGCTGGTCGTTGGTCAGGGCGCGGTCGGTGTTCGAGCATCGTGCGGTGGTGGTGGGCGAGGCCCCGGCGGAGTTGCTGGCGGCGGTCGAGGCGCTGGCGGCGGGGGAGTCCCACCCGGGTGTGGTGCACGCGGATGCTCCGGCGACGGCGAGCGATGCCGGTCCGGTGCTGGTGTTCCCGGGGCAGGGGTCCCAGTGGGCCGGGATGGGAGCCGCGCTGCTCGATGAGTCGCCGGTGTTCGCGGCGCGGGTGGCCGAGTGCGAGCAGGCACTGTCGCCGTACGTGGACTGGTCGCTCACGGATGTGCTTCGCGGCAGTCAGGGTGATCTGGGCCGGGTGGATGTGGTGCAGCCGGTGTTGTGGGCGGTGATGGTGTCCCTGGCCGCGGTGTGGGCGGGGCATGGTGTGAAGCCTGCCGCGGTGGTCGGTCACAGCCAGGGGGAGATCGCGGCGGCGGTTGTGGCCGGGGCGCTGTCGCTGGAGGACGGCGCGAAGGTGGTGGCCTTGCGTAGTCGGGCCCTGCGCCAGCTGGCCGGTGGCGGCGCGATGGCGTCCCTCGGCATCGGCCAGGAGCAGGCCGAACAGCTGCTGGACCGGCTCGGAGACCGCGCGGCGGGGGTGGGCGTTGCAGCAGTCAACGGGCCCTCCTCCACAGTCATTTCAGGACCTCCGCAGCAGGTGGCCGCCGCAGTGGCCGCGTGCCAGGAGAACGGCGACCGGGCACGGCTCATCGATGTGGACTACGCCTCGCACGGCCCCCAGATCGATGAGATCCGCGACGAACTGTTCCGCGAACTCGACGGTATCCGCCCGAACGACACCTCCGGCACGGGCATCACGTTCTACTCCACGGTGACCGGTGGCCGTGCCGATACGGCACAACTGGACACCGCGTACTGGGTGACGAATCTGCGGGAGCGCGTACGGTTCGCTGACGCGCTCGAGGCGGCGTTTGCCGACGGGCACCGGGTATTCATCGAAACCAGCACCCATCCCGTGCTGACCATCGGCATGCAGGAGACCTTCGAGCACACGGGCGTGGAGGCCGTCACGGTGCCCACGCTGCGCCGCGACCACGGAGGCCGGGACCAGCTGGTCCGGGCGCTCGCCCAGGCGTTCGTCGCCGGAGCCGATGTCGACTGGACCTCCCTGTACCCCGCCTCGCCCACGCCCCGGGTCGTGGAGCTGCCCACCTACGCCTTCCAGCGGGAGAGGTACTGGCTCGACGGCCACAGCGGTCGCCGGGGCGACCCCACCGACCTCGGACTGGTCTCCGCGCGGCACCCCGTGCTGGCCGCCGCCGTGGAACTGGCCGATGGCAACGGCCATGTGCTCACGGGCCGACTCTCGGCGCGCAAGCACGCCTGGCTCGGTGAGCATGTGGTGGCGGACGCCGTGCTGGTGCCGGGTGCGGCCCTTGCCGAGTGGGCGCTGCGGGCCGCCGACGAGGTCGGCGCCGGTGGTGTGGAGGAACTGGCGCTCCAGGTCCCGCTGGTGCTGCCCCGATCCGGTGGCGTGCGGCTTCAGGTGGTCGTCGGCGCGTCCGGGGACGACGGTCGCCGCGATGTGCAGGTGTACTCGCGGCCCGACGGTGATGCCGCCCCCGACACCGGGTGGATGTGCCATGCGGAAGGCGTACTGAGCGCGCCCGCCGACCGCGCCGACGACGTGGCCGGACTGACCGGCGCATGGCCCCCGGCGGGCGCGGAGCCGCTTGAGACCGGGGGATTCTACGAACGTGTCGCGGCGGCAGGGTATGCGTACGGGCCCGCCTTCCAGGGGCTGCGGGCGGTGTGGCGGGACGGCGCGGACGTCCTGGCCGAAGTGGTGCTGCCGGAATCCGCGGGCGAGCACGGTGGCTTCGGCATCCACCCGGCGCTCCTCGACGCCGCCCTGCACCCGGCCCTGTTGATCGACCAGATCGACCAGATCACCACCGGCACGGACACCGACACCACCCCTGGCCAGCTGTGGTTGCCCTTCGCATGGAACGGCGTGACGCTGTGGGCGGCCGAGGCCACCACCGTCCGGGTGCGGCTGTCCCCCCACGAGCGGAGCGCGGACGGCGAACGAGCGCTGCGCGTGACCGTGGCGGATGCGGTCGGTGCGCCCGTGCTGACGGTGGAGTCGGTGGCGATGCGCCCGGCGAGTGTGGACCAGTTGCGGTCGGCGGACACCCGTCGTACGGACAGCCTGTTCACCCTCGACTGGACCTCCCTGCCTCTCGCCGTGGACACCGCGGAACCGGCGGGCGGCCCCTGGGCGTTGCTGGGCACCGGCTCTCCGCACCTTGCCGGACCGGATGCGCACCACCTCCCGGACCTCACGGCGTTGATCGAGGCGCTCGATCGCGGGGAGCCGGTCCCGTCGGTGGTCCTCGCGGACGTACCGTCCACGGGCGTCGGCGACGCAACGGCAGCCGAGGGCCTGGCCATGACGGAACGGACGCTGGCCCTGCTCCAGGGATGGCTGGCCGAACCGCGGCTGTCCGACGCCCGGTTGGTGGTGGTGACGCACGGTGCGGTCAGCGCCGACCGCTCTGCCGAGGCCGGTGCGCAGGTGGCTGCCGCGGCCGTGTGGGGGCTGGTACGCAGCGCCCAGTCGGAGAACCCCGGCCGGTTCCTCCTGCTCGACCTCGACGACGACACCGTACGGACCGGGGCCGACGACGACACCGTACGGACTGCCGTCACACAGGCCACGGAGCAGGACGAGCCCCAGCTCGCCATCCGTGCGGGGCGCGTCCTGGCACCCCGCCTCGTCCGGGCCGGTGCCGGTGGCGCGGGGTTCGTGGGCCCGGCGGAGCAGCCCGCCGCGTGGCGGTTGGACACCGTCGGCACGGCCACCCTGGACAACGTGGTGCCGGTGCCCTGCCCCGAGGTGCTGGAGCCGCTGGGGACGGGCCAGGTGCGCATCGCCGTTCGCGCGGCCGGAATCAACTTCCGGGATGTGGTGGTGAGCCTGGGCATGGTCCCGGGACAGACCGGGCTGGGCGGCGAAGGCGCCGGTGTGGTGGTGGACATCGGCCCCGGAGTCACCGATGTCGCGGTGGGAGACCGGGTCATGGGCGTCTTCGACCAGTCCTTCGGCCCCCTGACGGTTACGGACGCACGGCTCGTCGCCCCCGTACCGGCCGGGTGGACCTTCCAGCAGGCGGCCGCCGTACCGGTGGCGTTCCTCACCGCCTGGTACGGGCTCACGGACCTCGCCGGACTCCGGCCGGGCCAGTCGGTGCTGATCCATGCCGCGACGGGTGGTGTGGGGATGGCGGCGGTGCAGATTGCCCGCCATCTCGGGGCGGAGATCTACGCCACGGCGAGCCCCGGCAAGCACGCGGTGCTGGAGGACATGGGCATCGACCACGCACATCGGGCCTCGTCGCGCGATCTGGACTTCGAGCGGGCCGTGCGGGAGGCCAGTGGTGGCCGTGGCGTGGATGTCGTGCTGAACAGTCTGGCCGGGCCGTTTGTCGATGCTTCTCTTCGGTTGCTGGGCGATGGTGGCCGGTTGCTGGAGATGGGGAAGACCGACATCCGTGATCCGGAGCAGGTCGCGGCCGAGTATCCCGGGGTGTCGTACGAGGCGTACGACCTGATCAGCGATGCCGGGCCGGACCGTATCGGCCGGATGCTGGGCGAGTTGAGTGGGCTGTTCGCGTCGGGTGCTCTGGTGGCGCCTCCGGTGCGGGTGTGGCCGTTGTGCCGGGCGCGGGAGGCGCTGCGGTATCTGAGCCAGGCCAGGCACACCGGCAAGCTCGTGCTCGACGTACCGGCCCCGGTGGATCCCGAGGGCACCGTGCTGATCACTGGAGGCACTGGGACACTGGGCGGGCAAGTGGCCGAACACCTCGTCCGCACTTGGCGCGTCCGGCATCTCCTGCTGGTGAGCCGCAGCGGCCACGACGCCCCCGGGGCCGAGGAACTGGCAACGCGACTGGGCGAGTTGGGCGCCGACGTACGGATCGCCGCAGCTGACGCGGCCGACCCCGCCGCGATCAACGATCTCGTCGCGGGCGTCGACCCGGCCCATCCGCTGACCGGTGTCATCCACGCCGCGGGCGTGCTGGACGACGCCGTCGTCACCTCGCAATCGCCGGAGCGGCTGGCGCGGGTGTGGGGAGCCAAGGCCACCGCCGCGGCCAACCTGCACACCGCCACCGCACACCTTCCGCTGGCCATGTTCGTGATGTTCTCCTCGGCCGCCGGAGTCATGGGCAGCCCCGGGCAGGCCAACTACGCTGCGGCCAACGCCTTCTGCGACGCCCTCGCGTCCCATCGCCAGGGCCTCGGCTTGCCCGGCGTATCCGTGGCGTGGGGACTGTGGGCCGAGGCCAGCGGGATGACCGGCCATCTCGGCGAGGCGGACCTGGCCCGCATGACCCGGTCCGGGATCGCCGCGATGTCCGGCGAACAGGCACTGCGCCTGCTCGACACCGCCTGCTGGCACGGCGATCCTCAGCCCGCGGCCGTCGACCTCGATGTCCGCGCCCTGTCCGCACAGCCCGCCGACGCCCTCCCGGCCCTGCTGCGCGCCCTCACCAACGAGGCCCGCGGGGCCACCCCACGGCGAACCGCCGCCACCGGCGCGCCCGCCGCGGGACTGGTCGCCCGGCTCACCGCACTGCCGCCGGACGAACAGCACCGCGAACTGCTCAGCCTGGTACGCACCCAGGCGGCCGCCGTGCTGGGGCACACCGATGCCGGGGCGGTGGACAGCGACACCCCGTTCAAGGACCTGGGGTTCGATTCGCTGACCGCCGTCGAGCTGCGCAACCGGCTTGCCGCCGCCACCGGGCTGCGGCTGCCCGCCACGTTCATCTTCCGCCATCCGACGTCCTCGGCCATCGCCGACGACCTGCGAGAACAGCTGTGCCCCTCGGCCGCGGACACCTCCGCCCCCGTCTTCGGCGAGCTGGAGAAGCTGGAGGGGGCGATGGCCCGGTTCGTCCCCGACGACCGGGCCCGCGGCAGGCTGGCGAAGCGTCTGGAGGCCCTGCTGTGGCGGCTCGGCGATGGCGCCCCCGAGGCCGCCGTCGGCCAGACCGTGGACGACGGGGCCGTGGAAGCCGCGTCGGACGACGAGCTGTTCGCGTTCATCGACCGGGAACTGCCTTCTTGACCATGAGTAGCGTGAGTGAGGACTGATGTCGGGTACGGAAGAAAAGCTCCGCCAATACCTGAAGCGGGTCACGGTGGATCTGGGGCAGGCCCGTCAGCGGGTACGGGACATGGAGGAGCGGTCCCAGGAACCGGTGGCCGTGGTGAGCATGGCCTGCCGCTACCCCGGTGGGGTGGGCTCACCCGAGGAGTTATGGGAGCTGGTGTCCTCGGCCGGAGACGGAATCGAGGAGTTTCCCACCGACCGCGGCTGGGATCTGGAGGGCCTGTACCACCCGGATCCCGACCACCCCGGCACCAGCTATGTCCGGCACGGCGGCTTCCTGCGCGGGGCCGACCGCTTCGATGCCTCGTTCTTCGGCATCAGCCCGCGCGAGGCGCTGGCGATGGATCCCCAGCAGCGGCTGCTGCTGGAAGTGTCCTGGGAACTGCTGGAACGGGCGGGCATCGACCCCATGTCGCTGAAGGGCAGCCCGACCGGTGTGTACGCCGGGGTGTCCAGCCAGGACTATCTGTCCCGGCTGCCCCGGATCCCCGAGGGCTTCGAGGGGTACGCCACCACCGGCAGCCTCACCAGCGTGGTGTCCGGCCGGGTGGCGTACACCTTCGGGCTGGAGGGGCCCGCCGTGACGGTGGACACGGCCTGTTCGTCGTCCCTGGTGGCGATGCACCTGGCCTGCCAGGCCCTGCGCCAGGGCGAATGCGAACTGGCGCTCGCGGGCGGGGTCACCGCGCTCACGACCCCGACCGCGTTCGCCGAGTTCTCCCGGCAGCGCGGGCTGGCTCCGGACGGGCGCTGCAAGTCCTTCGCCGCGGCCGCCGACGGCACCGGATTCTCGGAGGGCGTCGGGCTGGTGCTGCTGGAGCGGCTGTCGGACGCACATCGCCACGGCCACCGGGTGCTGGCGGTGATCCGCGGTTCGGCCGTCAACCAGGACGGCGCCAGCAACGGCCTGACCGCGCCGAACGACGTGGCGCAGGAGCGGGTGATCCGGCACGCCCTCGCCAACGCGCGCCTCGCCGCCGACCAGGTGGACGCGGTGGAGGCGCACGGTACGGGGACCTCGCTCGGCGACCCGATCGAGGCGCACGCGCTGCTGGCCACATACGGCCGGGACCGGGCGGCCGACCGGCCGCTGTGGCTGGGCTCGCTCAAGTCGAACATCGGTCATGCCCAGGCGGCGGCGGGCGTGGCCGGTGTGATCAAGATGGTGATGGCGCTCCGGCAGGAGACCCTGCCGGTCACCCTGCACGTCGACGAGCCGACACCGCATGTGGACTGGGAGGGCGGCGGCGTACGGCTGCTGACCGAACCGGTGGCGTGGCCGAGGGGCGAGCGTCCGCGCCGGGCGGGAGTGTCGTCCTTCGGTATCAGCGGCACCAACGCTCATCTGATCCTGGAACAGGCGCCCGAGCCGCCCGAGATCGCGGAGTCACCCGAACCGCCCGAGCCCATCGCGGTGGCCGTACCGGACGCCATCGCCACCGACGCCATCGCCGCCGACGTCACCGCGTGGACGCTCTCCGCCCGCGGCCAGCGGGCCCTGCGGGGACAGGCGGCGGCGCTGGCGGCACGGGTGGCGGAGGACCCGCGGCTGTCCGTGGCCGATGTGGGATGGTCACTCGCCACCACACGGTCGCTGTTCGACCACCGGGCCGTGGTGCTCGGCGAGGACCGGGAAGCGCTCCTGGCGGCGGTCGAGGCGCTGGCCGCCGGGGAAGCACACCCGGGAGTGGTGCACCCCTGCGTCGCCGCCGCGGCGGGCGAGCCCGGGCCGGTGCTGGTCTTCCCCGGCCAGGGGTCGCAGTGGGCGGGCATGGGAGCAGGGCTGCTCGACGCCTCGCCCGTGTTCGCGGCGCGAGTGGCGGAGTGCGAGCGGGCGCTGTCCCGTTACGTCGACTGGTCGCTCAACGCCGTCCTGCGCGGCGCGGACGGCGCGGCCGGGATGAGCCGGGTGGATGTGGTGCAGCCCGTGCTCTGGGCCGTGATGGTCTCTCTGGCGGCTGCGTGGGCCGGGCACGGAGTGACGCCCGCCGCCGTCGTGGGCCACAGCCAGGGCGAGATCGCGGCGGCCGTGGTGGCGGGGGCGCTGTCGTTGGAGGACGGCGCCAAGGTCGTGGCGCTGCGCAGCCGGGCATTGCGCAGACTGGCGGGCGGCGGGGCGATGGCGTCCCTCGGGCTGGGCCGGGATCAGGCGGGCACGCTGCTGGCCGGGCTAGGCGACCGGGCCTCTGAGGTCGGAGTGGCGGCCGTCAACGGCCCTTCCTCCACCGTGATTTCGGGACCTCCGGCACAGGTGGCCGACGCGGTGGCCGCCTGCCGGGAAACGGGCGGGCGAGCGCGCCTGATCGATGTGGACTACGCCTCGCACGGCCCGCAGGTCGACGAGATCGCCGGAGAACTGACCGAGGTTCTGGCCGGAATCCGGCCGAGCGCGTCGAAGGTGGCGTTCTACTCCACGGTCACCGGCGGACGGATCGACACCGCCACCCTGGACAGCGGCTACTGGGTGACGAATTTGCGGGAGCCCGTACGCTTCGCCGACGCCATCGAAGCGCTGCTGGCCGATGGCCACCGGGCGTTCATCGAGACCAGCACCCACCCCGTGCTGACCGTCGGCATGCAGGAGACGTTCGAGCACACGGGTGTCGAGGCGGTCGCGGTGCCCACGCTGCGCCGCGACCACGGGGGCAGGGCGCAGCTGGTCCAGTCCCTGGCCCAGGCGTTCACCGCCGGGGTCGGCGTCGACTGGACGACCCTCCACCCGACCGGCCCGGCGGCCCCGCGCACCGTCGACCTGCCCACGTACGCCTTCCAGCGGGAGCGGTACTGGCTGCCCGACTCGGTGCGGACGGACGTGGCACAGAGGGCGGACGAGGACGAGGAACGGTTCTGGGCCGCCGTCGACGGCGAGGATCTGCGGGCGCTCTCCGATGCGCTGCGGCTCCCCGACGACCTTGGCTCGCGGTCGCCGTGGGGCACCGTGCTGCCGGTGCTGTCCGCATGGCGGCGCGAGCGGCGTGAGCGGTCCGCCGTGGACTCCTGGCGCTACCGGATCCAGTGGCAGCCCCTCACCGACCTCACCGAAAACACTCCGTCCGGCGCACACACCTGGCTCGTCGTCCGCCCGGCCGACGACACGCACGACACGGTGAACGACTGGGTGAACGCCTGCGTCCAGGCGCTGAGCGCGGGTGGCGGACGGGTGGCGGAGCTGACCGTCGCCGACGACACCGACCGGGCACGGCTCACGGAGCTGCTGCACGGCCGGTACGCCGATGCGGCGCCACCGGCCGGGATCCTGTCCCTGCTGGCACTCGACACCTCCGCACACTCCCGGCCACGTGGCGTGGCCACCGGCCTGACCGGCACTCTCACGCTGCTGCAGGCGCTGGTGGACGCGGACGTCACGGCGCCCCTGTGGTGTGCCACCCGTGGGGCGGTATCCGTCGACGACGCCAACCCCGTGGCCGCCCCGGCACAGGCCCAGCTCTGGGGGCTCGGCCGGGTCGCCGCACTCGAACACCCCACCCTGTGGGGCGGGTTGCTCGACCTCCCAACGAGCCTTGACGCGCTGGACCCGGACCGGCTGCGGGCCCTGCTCACCGGGGCGTCCGGCGAGGACCAGGTGGCGCTGCGTACCTCGGGCGCGTACGGGCGACGGCTGGCCCCCGCCCCCGTCGGCGGCGGTGCGTCGCCGCGGAGCTGGACGCCGCACGGCGCCGTGCTCATCACCGGGGACACCACCGGCCCGGCCGCCCACATCGCCCGATGGGCCGCGGCCAGCGGCGCGAAGCGCGTGCTGCTGCTGGGCCCTCAGAACGGTGAGCAGACCGCCGCGCTGAAGGCCGAGCTGGACGCGCTCGGCGCCGAGCTGACGATCGCGGACTGCGTGCCCGGCGACCGGGCGGGTGTCGTCCGTACCGTAGAACGGCTGGCGGCGGAGGGCGAACGGATCGACACGGTCGTGCACACCGCGACCTCCGGTGTGCTGGCACCGCTGACGGAGCTGACACCGGACCGGCTGGCCGACGAGATCTCTGCTCAACTCATCTACTCCGAGGCGGACGTCGAGGCGGCCTGCGGTCTCGGCCCCGAGGACACCGTCGTCTACTGCTCCACCGTCGCCACGGCATGGGGCAGCAGGGACCACGGCTCGTACGCCGCCGCGACCGCCCACCTCGACGCGCTCGCGCAATACCGACGTGCTGAGGGCCGGGCCACGGTCTCGATCGCCTGGGGGCTGTGGGCTCTGTCGGACGGCGGCGACACGCGGCACCCGCTGGCCCCGCACACCGAGCGTTCCCGGCGCCAGGGGCTGTCGCCACTGGAGCCCCGATGGGCGTTGAACGCCCTGCGGCAGGTGCTCGACCACGACGATCCGCGGATGACGATCGCCGATGTCGACTGGGAACGGTTCGCGCCCCTGTTCACCCTCGCCCGGACGAGCAGGCTGTTCGACACGGTGCCGACCGCCCGCCACGCCATCGAGGCCGCACAGGAGCCCGTCGAAGGGGAGACGGGCGCGGACGGCGCCGCGGCGCTGCGCGAGGAGCTGGCCCCGCTGGGCGAGGACGAGCGGGCCGGACGGCTGCTCGCCCTGGTACGCGGCCATGTGGCCGCCGTACTGCACTATCCGGCACCGGAGGCGGTCGACCCGGCCAGGCCGTTCAAGGAACTGGGCTTCGACTCGATCGCCGCGGTGGAACTCAGGAACCGGCTGCGCGCCGCCACCGGGCTGAGCCTGCCCACGACGGTGGTCTTCGACTATCCGACGCCGGAGACCCTGGCGGGCTGTCTGCTGGCCCAGCTGGCTCCGGAGGAGTCCGCCACCGCCCACCCGGGGCTCGGACATCTCGACGCGCTGGAGGCGGCGCTGACCGGAATGGCGGCCGAAGACCCGCGGCGCACCGGTCTGGTGAACCGTCTGCGGAGCCTCCTGTGGAAGCACACGGCCACCGAGAACGAGGAACGGGCGCCGGAGGACGAGAGGGATCTCGCCGCCGCCACCGCGGACGAGGTGTTCGCCCTCATCGACCGTGAGTTGGGCACCTGAGCGGGGCCCCTTCGCGAAGAGCCCCCCGTACGGCACGCCGTACGGGGGGCTCTTCGTATGCCGGTCAGTGCAGGTCATGGGTCTGCCGGACCGTACGGGCCAGATCGAGCAGGTCTTCCGCCACCCGCCGCGGGTGCTGGGCGTGCAGATCGTGCTCCGAGTCCGGATATTCGCGCATGGCCGCACCGCGCAGCGAGGCCGTGGTGGCCTCGATGCGCGAGCGGATGCGGTCGGCCCACTGCCGGTCCGCGCCCTTGGGAATGGCGGGCATCAGCACGGTGGGCACCGAGATGGCCGGGTACCAGGGGCCCGGCGGCTCGTCCCAGATGCTGCGCAGCATCGACGTGTGCTGCTCCAGGGTCATACGCCGGGAGAGCGAACCGTCCGGGTTCTCCCTCATGGTGGCCACGGCCGCTTCGATCGCGGCGGGCGACCAGTCGGGGTGAATGTCCCGGAAGTAGTCGCTCACGCTCTGCACGGTGGCGCCGTCCAGCGCGGGCGGGCGCAGCGCGCCGGCGAACGCCTCCCAGGTGGGGAAGGCTTTGGCGGGTTCGAGCCAGCCGCCGTCGACCAGGGCCAGCCCCGCCACCAGCTCGGGATGCTCGGCGGTCAGCCGCACCGATACGTTGCCGCCGTAGGAGTGCCCGGCCACCACCACCTCGGACAGCCCGAGGGCGGCGCAGGCCGCCACCAGGTCCGCGACGGCGGTCGGGGTGTCGTACCCCTTCTCCGGGGTGTCGGACTCGCCGTGGCCGCGCAGGTCGGCCGCGTACACCGGGTGGCCCGCGGCGGCCAGATGGTCGGCGACCTCGTCCCACATACGGGCGTTCGAGGCCATGCCATGCACCAGGAGGAAGACGGGGGATTCGGTTCCAGGCCGGTGTCGGAAATGTAATTTCACATCGTCGGTTACGGGCACGGAAAGATCCATATGGAAATTCTAGCCGCATCACCGCGGGGGCTTCGAGATCCCTCGGCGGCCAATTGCCCCCGCATTAGCGGCACTTAAGGAAGCAAGAAGACGTCGGGCGGGCGGGGACGAGCCCCCTCCCGCCCGACGTCGGCGTATCGCGGCGCGCTATGCCGTCGCGCCATCCGCGCTGTTGACCGCCGCGTACGCCTCGGCGAGATAGTGACCGAGCTGGGCGGGGGTGGGATATTCCAGAATCGCGACGAGGGGAATTTCCACGTCGGTGAGCGTCATCAGCTTGCGGGTGAGTTCGAGCGCCGTCAGCGAGGTGAGCCCGTTTTCGAGGAAATTGCTGTCGTCGTCGATCGGGGTGGGAGAGAGGATGTCCGCGAGTTGCGTCCGTACGGTCTCCCGCAGGATGTCCTCGCGCTCCTCCGCCGTGGCGATGGCCAGCGCCTGGTGCAGGGCCGCGCCGTCGAGATGGGCCTCGCTCTGTTCCGTGTGCATCGCGGATCCGTTCGGTTGGGGGTCGGAGGAGTCTCCGGGGACGCTGCCATTGACCGCGGTGAATGCGTTCATCGTTTCTCCCGCTTGGTGGATGCTTCGTCGGTGTCCGCGATGACCACGGACACCGCGTCCTCCATGACCGCCTGCCGCAGCAGGGCGACCGCCGATCGTGAGGACAGTGCGGACATTCCCGTGCCCCAGCACACCGAGGTCGCCGGGACGCCCCGCGCCCGGCACTCCTGCGCGAGCGCGTGCAGATAGGCGTGGGCCGGAGCCTGATTGCCCAGCCCCGGGCCGGGCAGTACGCCCACGGCCGAGGAACTGAGCACAAAGGCCGACAGGTCGTTCTTCAGGCTGAGGGCGCACAGATTCCTCGCCCCCGCCACCGCCTCATGCCATATGCGCTCGATGTGCGCGGTGTCCAGCGGCCCGGCCTCATGCGGCGGCGGCACCGCGAGATGCAGCACAGCGGACAGCGGCGCGTCGGCCGGAAGCCCGGCCACGGCGGCGGCGAGCGCGACCGGATCGGCCGGGTCGACGGTGGCGGACGACACCTGTGCGCCCGAGGCGGTCAGTTCGGCGAGCAGGCCGTCGTCCGGGGCCGTGGTGTCGAGGAGGAGCAGCCGGTCCGCGCCCGCTCCGGCCACCCAGCGGGCGGTGTGCGCGCCCAGGTCGGTGGCCGCCCCCGTGATCAGCACGGTGCCGTGCATGGGGAGCGTCTCCGCGGTGGCGCGCCCGGCTGCGTCCGGAACCAGACGGGGCGTGAAGCAGCAGTCGGCGCGTACGGCCACTTCGGCCTCGCCGTGGAGGCCCGCCAGGACCCCTGCCAGCCGCCGTCCGGCCCGCGTGTCGAACCGCTCCGGCAGATCGACCGACCCGCCCCAGCACCGCGGGCGTTCCACCGCGAGGGCCCGGCCCAGGCCCCAGAGCTGTGCCTGCTCCGGATGCGTCACCGGATCCCCGCGACCGACGCCGACCGCGCCGCGGGTGGCCACCCACACCGGGGCCTCGATCCCGGCCCGTTCCACCGCCTCGACCAGCGAGAGGGTGGGGGCGAGCGCCGGGCTTCGGCCGTCGTCGGCCGGAGGCTGCGACGCGTCCAGGGCAGACAGTGAGAGCACACCCGCGACGAACCGGCCGGTGGCGGCGTCGGATATCCGTTCGGCGAGGGCGCGGGCCGACGGGCCCTCCGGACCGAGCTCGACGACATCGGCGCCGTACTCGCGCAGCACGGCGGCAACGGCGTCGGCGGGCGGGCCACCGGCCGACGCGATCAGCCAGGTACCGGACAGCCGCGGCGCCACCACCTCGGCCATGGCCTGCCAGGCGATCCGGTGCCGCCACCGGCGCTGCCGCCGCCAGGCGGCCAGCGCGGGCAGCAGCTCCCGCAGCGGGCCGTGCCGCTCCGCGGACACGTCGAGGGTACGGGTGAGGGCCGCCACGTCCCCGTGCTCCACCGCGTCCCAGAACTCGGTGTCCACCCAGGTCTCGGTCACCCGCGCGGCATCCGCCAAAGACGCGTTCTCCAGCCAGAACCGCTGTCGTTGGAAGGCATAGGTGGGCAGCGGGACGGTACGCGGTGGTGTGGCGCCGTCGAAGAGGGCGGCCCAGCCGACGGTGGCGCCCGTGGTGTGCAGTCGAGCGAGCGCGTACAACAGCTCGCGCACCTCGGACCGTTCGCCGTCGCCACCGAACGGCGACAGCACCAGCGGCGCCGCCCCGTCCGGCAGCCCACGCCCGGGCCCCAGCTCCCAGACCACATCGGCCCCGCCCAGGTGCGGGGCGTCGGGGCGCTGCTCGGCCGGGTCGCGGCCGCACCAGTAGCCTGGCGTGCTGATCCGCTCGTCCACGGGCAGGCCCGTCACGGCGTCGAGGACCGGGATCGCCGGGCAGCGGAGGGACACCGTCCCGATGGTCCGGGGGAGTTCGCCGGGACCGGCCGCGACGAGACGGCAGGCGTCGGAGAGGTCGAAAACACCGGCGACATGCGCGGCGGCGATCTCACCGACGCGATGCCCGCCTGCCTCACCGGCCACCCCACCGCTTACCGCATCGGGCCGTACCCCGGCCGCGTCCAGCAGCCGGACCAGCGCGATGTGCCACGCGAACAGCCCGGCATCCGAGTCCGGCGGCGGACGTTCCCCCGCCCTCCCCAGCAGCGCGCACACCTCGTCGAAGGCGGCGGCGAACACCGGAAACCGGTCGTACAGTTCGCGGCCCGCCACCTCCTTATCGCCCTCGAACAGGAACACCGTCCTGCACGGCGCGGTCACCGCTCCACCGGTACGGACCACACCCGGCCCGACCACGGCCGGATGCGGCTCGCCGGCCGCCAGCGCCGCCAGCCCGGCCCGCAACTCGTCCCGCCCCGCGCCGACCACGACGGCCCGGTGGTCGAACACCGACCGCGTCGTGGCCAGCGACCACCCCACATCGCGTGGTGGCACAGCATCCTGGGCCGTATGGGCGGCCAGGGCGCGCGCCTGGCCCCGTAACGCCGCCGCACCACGCGCGGACAGCACCCAGGGGACCACTCCGGCGTCCGGCACATGACTCCCCTCGGAAAGAGGGACCTGCTCCAGAATCAGATGCGCGTTGGTGCCGCTCGCGCTGAAGGAGGACACCCCGGCGCGCCGCGGACCCTCTTCGCGCACCGGCCACGCCGTCCGCTCCGTCAGCAGCCGCACCGCGCCCCTGCGCCAGTCCACCAGCCGGGTGGGCCGGTCGATGTGCAGGGAGCGCGGCAGCACCCCGTGCCGCATGGCCATCACCATCTTGACGACACCGGCCAGCCCGGCGGCGGCCTGGGTGTGCCCGATGTTCGACTTCACCGACCCCAGCAGCAGGGGGCGGTCGGCGGGCCGCTCCTGACCGTAGGTGGCCAGCAGCGCCTGCACCTCGATGGAATCGCCGAACGCGGTACCGGTGCCATGCGCCTCCACCGCGTCCACATCGGCTGCCGACAGCCCGGCGTTCGCCAGCGCGTCCCGGATCAGCTGCTGCTGGGCCGGGCCGTTCGGCGCGGCCATCCCCGTACTGGCCCCGTCCTGGTTGATCGCCGAACCGCGGAGCACCGCCAGCACCTGATGGCCGTGGCGCCGCGCGTCGGACAGCCGCTCCAGCAGCACCAGACCGGCGCCCTCCCCGTACACCATGCCGTCGGCCGCGTCCGCGAAGGACTTGCACCGCGCGTCGGGGGCCAGCTGGTGCTGACCGGAGGGCACCTGGAACACGCTCGGGGTGTACATGAGGGCGGCCCCGCCCGCCAGCGCCAGGTCATTCTCCCGCTGGCGCAGGGACCGCGCGGCCAGATGCATCGCCACCAGCGACGACGAACACGCCGTGTCCAGCGTGACGGCCGCGCCGCGCAGCCCCAGGGTGAACGCGATCCGGCCCGACGCCACGCTTCCCGCGCTGCCGTTGCCCACCTGCCCCAGCAGATCTTCCGGGATCTCGGTCAGCCGTGCGGCGTAGTCGTGGTACATCACGCCCGTGTACACCCCGGTGGAGCTGCCGCGCAGCGTCTGCGGATCGATGCCCGCGCTCTCCGTGGCCTCCCAGGCCAGCTCCAGCAGCATCCGCTGCTGCGGTTCGACGGCCGCCGCCTCGCGGGGGCCGATGTCGAAGAACTCCGCGTCGAACGCGCCGGCGTCATAGATGAAGCCGCCCGCGCGGACGTACGAGGCGCCATGGTGGCCCGGATCGCAAGCGTGGAGCCGCTCCAGATCCCACCCCCGGTCGGTGGGAAGACCGGAGACGGCATCGCGTTCCCCGGCCACCAGATCCCACAGCTGCTCCGGTGTGCGGACGCCACCGGGGAAGCGGCAGGCCATGCCGACGATCGCGATCGGCTCCTCCCGCTCCGCCCGCAGATCCCGCAGCCGCTGCCGGGCCTCGTGCAGCTCGGCCGTCGTCCACCTGAGGTAGTCGACGAGCTTCTCCTCGTTCGTCATGACAGTCGCCCGGCCACCGTGCTGCGCGGATTCAGATCCACCAGGGCGAGTTCTTCGGGGCGCAGCGGCGGCGCGGTGAGTTCCCGCAGCGGCCGGTCCCGCTGCATCAGGGACAGGAAGCGGCTGGACGCCAGCTCGGACTGCGGGGCGGTCAGGCTGATCACATCGGTCACCACGTCACACACCGCGGAGGCGCGAATCGCCCGGTCGGAGATGAGATCGGAGAAGCGCTGCCGCGCCACCGCACCGCCGGTCAGCCGGGGATCCCTCACGTCCGTACGGCAGTTGACGTATTCGACATCCTTGGACGCGGCCATGATCCACGGGTCGTCCACCACGGCGCTGACGGCCTGCTGCACCCGCCGGGTCCGCGCCGGGTCGTATCCGGACCGCCCCAGCTCCGCGTCGAGCGCGGCGGCGCTGCGTGCGGCGGCGCTCATCCCGTGTCCGTAGATGGGATTGAACGCGGCCAGGGCGTCCCCGAGGACGAGCAGCCCCTCCGGCCAGGTGTCCAGCCGCTCCGGATACAGCCGCCGGTTGGCGCCGACGCGGGAGACCGCCACCGACGTCAGCGGCTCGGCCAGGGCGATGAGGTCGGCGACGAGCGGGTGGCGCAGGGTCTGGGCGTACGGCAGGAAGTCGTCGTTGTGCGTGGGCAGCCCGGCGCCACGGGTGCAGGACAGGGTCACCATCCAGGTGCCGTCCTCCTGCGGATAGACCACCCCGAAGCGGCCGGGCTGGCGCACCCGGTGGTCGGCGGCCACGTTGACGGCGGGGAATCCGGCGGTGGCCCCCGGCGGCGCCCGGAACACCCGGGTGGCGTACGCGATGCCCGCGTCGACGATGTCCTCCTCGACCGGGGGCAGCTCCAGCGCCGACAGCCAGTGCCGCAGCCGCGAGCCGCGCCCCGAGGCGTCGACCACCAGATCCGCGTCCAGGGTTTCGAGGGCCCCGGTGTCCATGTCCCGCACCCGCACCCCGGCGACCCGCTTGCCGTCGCCTGCCAGGTCCAGGATCTCGGCGCGCGACCGTACGGAAATCCGCCCGGCCGCCAGGATCTGGTCACGGACGATCCAGTCCAGGAACGGCCGGGTGCACATGATGGCGTACTGCCGCGGCGGGAAACGATGCTGCCAGCCGTGCGAGGTCAGCGTCACCAGGTCCTCGTGGAAGCCGACCCGGCGGGCGCCCGCGCCCAGCAGCCGGTCGACGGTGCCCGGCAGCAGCTCATCGACGATACGGGCGCCGCTCGACCACAGCACATGGACATGGCGCGCCTGGGGTGAGCCCTTGCGGTGGCGGGGCCCGTCGGGCAGCACGTCGCGTTCCACGACGGTGACGCTCTCCAGATGGCGGGCGAGCACATGCGCGGCCAACATCCCCGCCCAGCCGCCGCCCAGGACAATTCCACGCTTCGGTTCGGTCATGGTTCTGCTTTCGTCCCTTCACCACTTACATCGGACTGGGGCTGCCCTTGGCCTGGACCATCCGAGCGAGGTTCTGGGTGACGGCCATGAAGTGTGCGACGCCGGTGAGTTCGGGGCCATCACCCACTTTGGTGTCCGTGATGCCCCAGAACGCCTGGGCGTGATGGACCAGACCGTCATCACCGAGCTCAATGACACCGATGATGCTGAAGGTCAGTTTGGTCGGCGCGTAGACCGTGACCGTGGTCGGCACCGCCGCCCGCCGGCCGTCCATCGAGGTGACCGGGCGGCCCGGCGTCTCGTGCACCTTGCATTCGATGGACCACGCGATGTGTTCGCGAAGCGCCTCCTTGCCGATCAGCGGCGGCGCGCCGACCGGATCCTCGAAGACGATGTCGTCCGAGAACAGGGCGAGTACGTCGTCCACATCACCGGCATTCATACGCCGGGCATACTCAACGGCCATCTTCCTGAGGGTCGCCTCATCGGCCATGAACGCCTCCTGTGCGGTTCCGCGGTCGTGGGTCGTCGGATCGCGGGGCTCACTCCGGGATGCCAATGTCGGACCTCCCCCAGAACTTCTGCAGCTCCTGGATCAGGCCACCGGCCCCCGCGCGCACCATCAGCACGTACTCCCAGGTGATGCGGGCGTCCTCGGGCGCGTCGGGCGCCGTCAGCCAGCCGCGGTCGGCGAACTCAGGCCCCTTCGGCAGGTAGCCCATGGTGGCGGTGACGGGCACCAGTACGTGCACACCGTCCTGCCCCGCCACCGGCTCGCCGGGAACCTCGGCGATGCCCGCCGTGGCCAGCTCCTCGAAGTGCGTCCGCAGCGCGTCCCGCCCGCTCCGGCGGCCCGAGCCGACCGGGTCCTCGAAGGTGACCTCGTCCGCGTACAGCTCCAGCAGCCCGTCCACGTCCGCGGCGTTCAGCCGACGGCTGTGCTCGAGAATGAGCTTCTTCCGGCTTCGTTCGTCAATCAACGTGTGCTCCCATGTGCTCTCCGTCGCCTTCTCCGCGGCCAAGGTCCTGGTCGATGAACTGGAAGATCTCGTCGGTGCTGGCGTCCTGGATGCGGCCGTTCACCGCCGCGCCCTCCGCCGGGCCGCCGTGCAGGGCGTCCAGCTTCGACAGCGTGCTCCGCAGGCGCCTGCGCAGCGCCTCCCAGGCGGCCTCGTCCCGGGCGACGGTGAGCACCGTGCCCTCCATCCGCTCCAGCTCGCCCAGCACCGGGGCGAGCGGATCCACGTCCCCGGGCGCCAGCTCGGTGTGCAGATGCGCGGCGAGGGCGGCCGGGTCGGGCTGGTCGAAGATGAGCGTGGTGGCCAGCCGCAGCCCGGTGACGGCGGTCAGCCTGTTCCGCAGCTCGATCGCGGTCAGCGAGTCGAAGCCCAGGTCCAGGAAGCCGCGTTCGGCCGGAATCCGGCCGGGGTCGGCGTGGCCGAGGGCGGCCGCGGCGTGCGTGAGCACCAGATGGAGCAGCACCCGGTGCTGCTCGTCGCGGGGCAGCGCGGCAAGGTGGCCGGACCAGTCGGCGTGCGCCCGGCCGGTCGCGGCGGTGCGCCGCGCCGGACCGCCGCCGGTGAGCGCCCGCAGCGGGGCGGGCAGGGTGAGTGCGGGCTGCCCGGCCAGCGCCCGTACGTCCAGATCGATGGCGACGAGATGCGGCGCACCGTGCCGTACGGCGGCGTCCAGCAGCCCCAGCGCCCGGTCACCGGACATCGCCCCGATGCCCGAGCGGGCCATCCGGGCCCGGTCCGCCTCGTCCAGGTGTCCGGTCATGCCACTGGCATCGGCCCACAGCCCCCAGGACACCGAGACCCCCGGCAGGCCGAGGGCGCGACGGTGGGCGGCCAGGGCATCGCAGAACGCGTTCGACGCGGCGTAGTTGGACTGCCCCGATGAACCCAGGGTGCCCGCCGTCGAGGAGAGCATCACGAACAGGGCCAGTGGCAGATCCGCCGTCGCCGCGTGCAGGTGCGCCGCGGCCGTGGCCTTCGGCTCCCACACCCGGGCCAGCCGCTCCGGGGTCTGGGAGGTGAGGACGGCGTCGTCCAGCACACCGGCGGCGTGGACGACACCGGTCAGCGGGTGCGCCGGGTCGACCCCGGCGACCAGGTCCGCCACCTCCGCCGGATCGGTGACATCGGCGGCGCGGACCTGCACCTGTGCACCCAACTCGCCCAGTTGTGCGGTCAGTTCGGGTGCGCCGGGGGCGTGCGGGCCGCTTCGGCTGACGAGCAGTAGATGTTTGACACCCCAGGCGTGCACCAGGTGCCGGGCGACCAGGCCGCCCAGCGTGCCCGTCCCGCCGGTGATCAGCACGGTGCCGTCCGGGTCGAGCACCCCACCGGCACTCGGCGCTTCCGCGGTGTCGGCCGGGAGCGCGCACCCCGCTCCGGCCCGCCCCAGCCGGGGCACCAGGACGCGTCCCGTACGCACCGCCACCTGCGGCTCATGCCGATCCACCGCGCGGACGACCGCCTCCGCCGCGGCGCCGGGCTCGGTGCCCGGCCCGAGGTCGAGCAGCACGAACCGTTCGGGGTTCTCCGACTGGGCGCTGCGGATCAGCCCCCACGCCCCGGCCCCGACCGGGTCCACCGCCAAGTGTTCACCGGCATCGGCCATGGCCACCGCGCCGCGCGTGACCACCACCAGCCGGGCATCGGCCAGCGCGGCCCGGCCCAGCCACCCCTGCACCAGCCCCAGCAGCCCGTCCACCGCCCGCAACCCCTCGCGGGCGTCGGCCACGTCCGCGGACGACGCGTGGCAGGGCGTCAGCACGACCGAGGGAGCGGGCGCACCGGCGTCGATGGCCGCGATCAGCGCCTCCAGATCCGGGTACCGTACGACGCCCTGGTCCATGCCGTCCGGCTCCGCGCCCTCCGCGGCCTCCGCCCCCTCCGCGCCCCTCGACACCGAGGCCGCCAGGCTCAGCGGATCCTCGCCCAGCACCACCCATCCGCCGTCACCCACCACCGACCGCGCCGACGGCGCGGTGGCGGGTACCGGCAGCGGCGTCCAGCCCAGCGTGAACAGCCCGTCCACCCCGCGACCGGCCGCGGCCGCCGCCCATCCGTCCGTACCGGCCGGGCGGGTGACCAGCGAGTCCACCGTCAGTACCGGTGCACCGACCGCGTCGGCGACCGTCATCCGCAGCGCCTGCCGCTCCTCGTCGCGCGCCAGCCGGACTCGTACACGGGTCGCCTCGGTGGCCCACAGGGACACGCCCTTCCACGCGAACGGCAGCCGCACCCGGTCGTCGTCCTCCTGCCCCTCTGGCCGGTCCATGAGCAGCGACGGATGCAGCGCCGCGTCCAGCAGGGCCGGGTGAATCCCGAACCCGCTCCGGTCACCGGCGGCGTCGGGCAGGACCACCTCGGCGAGGATGTCCGCGCCCTGCCGCCAAGCGGCGGTCAGGCCCTGGAACGCCGGTCCGTACGCGTAACCGGCCGCCTCCACCTGTTCGTAGAACCCGTCGATGTCCACCGGCTCCGCGCCCGCCGGAGGCCACACGCCACCCAGCCCCTCCGCCTCGCCGGGGGCGTCGGCGGGCGGGGCCAGCACACCCATCGCGTGGCACACCCACTCCGCGTCCACGCCGGGACCCCCGATGTCCTCGGGGCACGTGTACACGGCTACCTCACGCCGCCCGTCTTCCGCCGGGGCGCCCACCGCCACCTGCACCCGCAACCCGCCGGACGCGGGCAGCACCAGCGGCCGCTGCAGCGCCAGTTCCTCCACGCCACCGCAGCCCACCTCGTCGGCCGCCCGCAGCGCCCACTCCACCAGCACCGCACCCGGCGCCAGCACCGCACCCGCCACCACATGCTCACCGAGCCACGGGTGGGTCCGCGCCGACAACCGGCCGGTCAGCAGCCGCGTGGTGCCGTCGGCCAGCTCCACCGCCGCGCCGAGCAGCGGATGGCCCGCGGACACCAGTCCGAGACCGGCCGGATCGCCACCGGGCCCGGATTCGCCGTCGATCCAGTAGCGCTCGCGCTGGAAGGCGTACGTCGGCAGGTCGACGGGGCGGGGGGCCGGGCCGTTGGGGAACCAGCGGGACCAGTCCACCTCGACTCCCGCCGTGAATGCCTGGGCCACCGACCGTGCCAGCTGCGCCGTCCCACCGTGGTCGCGGCGCAGCGTGGGCACCGTGACGGCCCCGACACCCGCGGCCTCGAACGTCTCCTGCAAGCCGACGGTGAGCACGGGATGGGGGCTGGCCTCGATGAAGACGCGGTGGCCGTCGTCCAGCAGGGCTCGTACGGCGTCGGCGAAGCGCACGCGTTCGCGCAGGTTCGTCACCCAGTACGCGGTGTCCAGCTCGGCCGCGTCCAACCGGCCACCGCTGACCGCCGAGTAGAACGCCACCCCGGAGCGCCCCGGCTTGACCCCGGCCAGGAGGTCGGTCAGCTCGTCGGCGATCTGGTCGACCTGGGGGCCGTGCGAGGCGTAGTCGACGTCGATCAGCCGGGCCCGGCCACCCGCGTCCTGGCACGCCGTCACCGCGTGGGCGACCTGCTCGGGGGGTCCGGAGACGACCACCGATCCGGGCCCGTTCACCGCCGCCACGCCGACACCTGCCGCGGGCTCGCCCAGGCCGCTGAGAAACTCCTCGGCCCGGTCCTGACCCATGCCGAGCGAGGCCATCGCGCCGCCGCCCGCGAGCGTGCGCAGCGCCTGGCTGCGCAGTGCCACGATCCGCGCGCCCTCATCCAGCGACAGCGCACCGGCTACTACGGCCGCGGCGATTTCGCCTTGGCTGTGGCCGACGACGGCGGCCGGGACCACGCCGTAGTCGTCCCATACGGCGGCCAGGGAGACCATGACGGCCCAGAGGGCGGGTTGTACGACGTCGACGCGGCCGAGGTCGGCGGCGTCGGGTGCGTCGCGCAGGACGTCGGTGAGGGACCAGTCGACGTACGGGGCCAGGGCCTGTTCGCATTCGGCGACTCGGGCGGCGAACACCGGGGAGTCGTTCAGCAGCGCGGCGCCCATTCCCGCCCACTGCGAACCCTGCCCCGGAAACACCAGCACCGGCCCCGTGCCACCCATGGCCACGGCGCCGCCGGGTTCGACCACCCCGGGATGGGTGTCACCGGACGCCAGCGCCGTGAGCCCCGCCATCAGCTCGTCGCGGTCCTCGCCCACGACCACCGCGCGGTGGTCGAACACCGACCGGGTACGGACCAGCGACCAGCCCACCTCGACAGGCGATACGTCCGCATCGGCGGCCACCCGCTCGGCCAGCGCCCGCGCCTGGCCCCGTAACGCCGCGGCGCTGTGCCCCGACACCACCCACGGCACGACGCCGATGTCATCGGTGTCCGGTCGCGTGAGGGTCCGCTCCGCCTCCTTCGGCGCCTCCTCCAGGATCAGATGGGCGTTGGTGCCGCTGATCCCGAAGGAGGACACGCCTGCGCGGCGCGGACGCTCGTCCGCCACCCAGGTGATCTGCTCGGTCAGCAGCCGCACGTCACCGGCGGCCCAGTCCACATGCGGGGTCGGCTCGTCGATGTGCAGCGAGGCGGGCAGTAGCTGATGCCGCATCGCCATCACCATCTTGATGACGCTGGCCACCCCGGCGGCGGCCTGGGTGTGGCCGATGTTGGACTTGATGGAGCCGAGCCACAGCGGTCGGTCCTCCGGCCGGTCCTGTCCGTAGGTGGCCAGCAGCGCCTGGGCCTCGATCGGGTCGCCGAGCGTCGTCCCGGTGCCGTGCGCCTCCACCGCGTCCACCTCGCGGGGCGCCAACCGTGCGTTGGCGAGCGCCTGCCGGATCACCCGCTGCTGCGAGGGCCCGTTCGGCGCGGTCAGCCCGTTGCTCGCGCCGTCCTGGTTGACCGCCGAGCCCCGTACGAGCGCCAGTACGCGGTGGCCGTGGCGCCGGGCGTCCGACAGCCGCTCCAGCAGCAGCAGTCCGACACCCTCGGAGAAGCCGGTGCCGTCCGCCGCCGCCGCGAACGCCTTGCACCGCCCGTCCGGCGACAGCGCCCGCTGACGGGAGAACTCGGTGAAGCCGCCCGGCGTCGCCATCACCGTCACCCCGCCCGCCAGCGCGAGGGCGCATTCGCCCTGCCGTAGCGCCTGCGCGGCCATATGCGTCGCCACCAGCGACGACGAACACGCCGTGTCCACCGTCACCGCGGGCCCCTCCAGCCCGAAGGAGTACGACACCCGCCCGGACACCACACTGCCGAGGTTTCCGGTGGCGACATAGCCCGCCGCGTCGCTGGTCGTCTGCCCGATGAGCGACAGATAGTGGTACGAGTCCACCCCCGCGAACACCCCGGTGTCGCTCCCGCTCAGCGCGTCGCGCCCGAGACCGGCGCGCTCGAACGCCTCCCACGCCGTCTCCAGCAGCAGCCGCTGCTGTGGGTCCATCGCCGCGGCCTCGCGTGGGCTGATCCCGAAGAAGTCGGCGTCGAAGTCGGCCACATCGCGGAGGAAGCCACCCTCCCGGGCGCTGCTCGTCCCGGTGCTCTCGGGATCCGGGTCGTAGAGGCCGTCCAGATCCCAGCCGCGGTCCTCGGGAAACGACGAGATGACGTCCGTCCCCTCGCTCACCACCCGCCACAGGTCTTCCGGAGAGGCCACGTCGCCGGGGAAGTGGCAGGCCATTCCGATGATGGCGATGGGCTCCCGGGCGCGCTCATCGGCCTCGCGCAACTGCCGTTTGGCCAGGCGCAGATCGGCGGTCGCCCGCTTCAGATAGCTGCGGAGCTTCTCGTCGTCCGTCATGTCACATCAACCCGATCGTCACGGCCGTCTGGATTCATCGGAAGGCATTCACCGGAAGGGCATTCGCCGAAAGGCGGGGAAGCTCAGCGGAGGCTGTCGTCGAAGGGGGCGTTCAGTTCGCCGTCGAGCACCTGGAACAGCTCCTCGTCGGTGGCCGAGTCCAGGTCGTCCTCGGCGGACACCTCTTCACCATCGCCGTCCACCCTGTGCAGCAACTCCCGCAGCCGCCCCGCGATCCGTGTCCGCTGCTCCGGGTCGTCGGCCACCGCACCCAGGGCCGCGCCGATGGCGTCCAGATCGGCCAGGAGGGAGCCGGTCCGGGCCGCCCCGGCCGGGGCCAGCAGCTCGTCGAGGAGCCGGACGACCGCGGTGGGCGTGGGGTGGTCGAAGACCAGAGTGGCGGGCAGCCGCAGCCCGGTGGCGGTGCTCAGCCGGTTCCGCAGCTCGACGGCGGTCAGGGAGTCGAAGCCGAGTTCCCGGAAGTTCTGCGCGGGGTGGATGGTGTCCGGTGCGTCGTGGCCCAGCACGGTCGCGGTATGGCCGCGCACCAGCCTGAGCAGCGCTTGCTGCCGGTCCTCCTGGGAGAGCGCCGCGAGCGCCTGCGCCGGGTCCGTGCCGGAAACCCCGGCTTTGGCGGCCGCCTGGGGAGCGCCGCCGCGCACGAGGGTGCGGAAGAGAGCCGGTGGTTCGGTGTCCTGGGCCTGACGGCGCATGGCGGCCAGGTCCAGGCGGATGGGCGCCAGGGTGGGCAGGCCACTGGCGAGGGCGATGTCGAGCAGCGCGAGCCCCTGCTCGGTCTCCAGCCCCACGATGCCCGCCCGCGCCAGCCGGGCCCGGTCGGCGTCGGTCATGTCCCCGGTCATCCCGGTCGCCTGGGCCCAGTAGCCCCAGGCCAGGGAGGTCGCGGGCAGGCCCTGGGCGTGGCGGTGCCGGGCGAGGGCGTCCAGGAAGGTGTTGGCGGCCGCGTAGTTGCCCTGCCCCGCGGCGCCGAGCAGCCCGGCGGCGGCGGAGAACAGCACGAATGCCGAAAGCCCCAGGTCCCGGGTCAGTTCGTGCAGATTCCACGCCGCGTCCGCCTTCGTCCGCAGGACGTCGTCGAGCTGAGCGGGGGTCAGCGCCTCGACCGTGGCATCGCGCAGCAACCCGGCGGCATGGACCACCGCGGTGAGCCGATGACGCTCGGGAAGGGATTCGAGCAGCTTGGCGAGCGCCGCCCGGTCCGCGGTGTCACACGCGGTGACGGTGACCTGCGCGCCCAATTCGGCCAGTTCCGCCACCAGTTCGGGAGCGCCTGGCGCGGCCGGCCCCCGGCGGCTGACCAGCAGCAGCCTCCGTACGCCGTGCCGGGCCACCAGATGGCGGGCGGTGGCGGCGCCCAGGGTGCCGGTGCCACCGGTGACCAGGACGGTGCCCTCCGGGGCGAGGGACTGGGGAATCGCCAAGACAATCTTGCCGATGTGGCGGGCCTGGCTGAAGTGGCGAAACGCCTCGGGAGCCCGGCGGATGTCCCACACCGTGGTGGGCAGGGGGTGCAGCGTTCCGTCCTCGAACAGCACCGACAGCTCGGCCAGCAGCTGCTGGATACGGTCCGGACCGGCGCCGCCGACCAGGTCGAACGCACGGTAGCGGACCCCGGCGTGCTCGGCGCCGACCTGGGCGGGGTCACGGATGTCGGTCCTCGCCATGTCGATGAAGCGACCGCCGGGCGCCAGCAGCCGCAGCGAGGCGTCCACGAACTCACCCGCCAGCGAATTGAGCACCACGTCGACGGACCCGGCGGCCTCGCGGACCCGGTCCTCGAAGTCGAGCGCGCGGGAGGAGGCGATGTGGCGGTCGTCGAAGCCACGGGCCCGCAGCGCATGCCACTTGCCGGGGCTCGCGGTGGCGTACACCTCGGCCCCCCAGTGCCGGGCCAGCTGTACGGCCGCCAGACCGACCCCACCCGTGGCCGCGTGCAGCAGCAGCTTCTCGCCCGAGCGCAGCCCCGCGAGATCGGCCAGCCCGTAGTACGCGGTGAGGAAGGCCGACGGGATGGTCGCCGCCTGCGCGTACGACCAGCCGTCCGGCATCCGTGTGATGAGTCGGCCGTCGGTGATGACCAGCGGCCCGGTGCCGTTGAACAGGCCCATCACCCGGTCGCCCACGGCGAACCGGCCGGTCTCCGGGCCCACTTCGACCACCACCCCCGCGCCGTCCCCACCCAGCGGCCGGGGGTCCTCCACCATGCCCAGCGCCACCACGACGTCATGGAAGTTCACCCCGCCCGCGTACAGTGCCACCCGCACCTCGCCGGGGCTCAGCGGGCGCGTGTTGTCCGGGCAGTCGACCAGGGCGAGGTGGTCCAGGCTGCCGTGACCGGTGAGCCCCAGCCGCCAGGCCGCCGGGCCGTCGGGCGGGGCGAGCCGCTTGGCGGCGTCGTCATGGGCGAGCCGGGCGACGTACGCCTCGCCCGCGCGCAGCGCGATCTGCGGCTCGCCCGAGGCGACCGCACCCGCCACCGCCCGCGGTGAAACGTCGTGCTCGTCCAGGTCGAGCAGCAGCAGACGGCCGGGGTTCTCCGACTGGGCGCTGCGCACCAGACCCCACACGGCGGAGGCGGGCAGGTCATGGATGTCGTCATGGCCATGGGTGGCGACCGCGCGGCGGGTGACGACGGCCAGCCGGGAGCCGATGAACTCGGGGGCGGCGAGGAAGCGCTGGAGCAGCGTGAGCACCTCCGCGCCGAGGCGATGCGTGTGCTCGACCGGGTCGGCGCCCGGGGGAGCGGTGACCGTGGCGAACACGACGTCGGGCGCCGGTGTGCCGTCAGCCACGGCCGCCCGAGCGGCGTCGAGTCCGGGATGGCGGGCGGCCTCGGGCAGGGCGCCGGCCAGCGCTTCCGCGCCGCCGGGCCCGAGGACGGCCGTACGAAGCGCGGGGCCGCCCTCGGCGGCCTCGGGCAGGGGCAGCGGCGCCCAGGTGAGCTGGAACAGCGCGTTGCGGCCCGCGGAACGGGCCCGGCCGAGCCGGGCATCCTCCGGTACGGGCCGCAGGATCAGATCGTCCACGGCCACCACCGGTGCGCCCACCGGATCGCAGACCCGCAGCGCGAACCGGTCCGGTGCGGTGGGGGTGATGCGCACCCGCAGGGAGTCGGCGCCGGTGGCGCACAGCCGCAGACCGCTCCAGGCGAAGGGAAGGAGGACCCGCTGCGCCTCCTCGGAATCGGGGGCGACGCCGAGGGCGCGGGCGTGCAGGGCGGCGTCGAGCAGGGCCGGGTGGATGCCGTATCCGGTGGCGGAGGCGCGTTCGTCCTCGGGCAGCGACACTTCGGCGTAGAGGTGCTCGTCCAGCCGCCATGCGGCGGTGAGCCCCTGGAACGACGGGCCGTAGGCGTATCCGTGGTCGGCGAGCCGGGCGTAGAAGTCCTGTACGGGCAGGGGTGTGGCCCCCGGCGGCGGCCACGCACCGTCGAGTGTGAGGGGCGCGGTCGCGGGCGAGGGGGCGAGGGAACCGGTGGCGTGCCGGGTCCACGCCGCGTCACCGCTCTCGGCGCTCTCGGTGCTCTCGGCGGCGGGACGGGAATGGATGGTGAGGGAGCGCTCCCCGCCGTGGTCGGGGGCGCCGACGGCCACCTGGACATCGACCGCCTCGCCGTCCGGTACGACCAGGGGCGCGGCCAGGGTCAGCTCGGACACTTGGTCACAGCCCATTCGGGCGGCGGCGTGCAGGGCGAGTTCGGCGAAGGCGGTCCCGGGCAGCAGCACGGTGTCCAGCACCCGGTGGTCGTTCAGCCAGGGGTGGGTATGCGGGGACAGCCGCCCGGTCAGCAGATGAGTGCCGCCCTCGGCCACTTCCACGACCGCGCCGAGCAGCGGATGCCCGGCGGCTGCCAGCCCCAATTCCGCCGGATCGCCACTGAGCCCGCCCCGGCGGTCGACCCAGTAGCGGGCGCGCTGGAAGGCGTACGTCGGCAGGTCGACGGCGCGGGGGGCCGGGTCGGTGGGGAACCGGCGGGACCAGTCCACCTCGACTCCCGCCGTGAATGCCTGGGCGATCGCGCGCACCAGCTGGGAGTGGCCACCGTGGTCGCGGCGCAGGGTGGGCACGGTGGCGGCCTGGACTCCGGCTTCCTCGAAGGTCTCCTGCATGCCGACGGTGAGTACGGGGTGGGTGCTGGCTTCGATGAAGACGCGGTGGCCGTCGTCCAGCAGGGCTCGTACGGCGTCGGCGAAGCGGACGCGTTCGCGCAGGTTCGTCACCCAGTACGCGGTGTCCAGCTCGGCCGTGTCCAACCGGCCGCCGGTGACGGTGGAGTAGAACACCGCCTCCGCCTGGGCCGGTTCGATCCCGGTCAGGAGGCCGGTCAGTTCGTCGGCGATCTGGTCGACCTGGGGGCCGTGCGAGGCGTAGTCGACGTCGATCAGCCGGGCCCGGCCACCGGCCTCCTGGCATGCCGTCACCGCGTGGGCGACCTGCTCGGGGGGTCCGGAGACGACCACCGATCCGGGCCCGTTGACGGCGGCCACGCCGACACCTGCCGTCCGTTCGCCCAGGTCGGTCAGGAACTCCTCGGCCCGGTCCAGCCCCATGCCGAGGGAGGCCATCGCGCCGCCGCCCGCGAGTGTGCGCAGCGCGCGGCTGCGCAGCGCGACGATCTTGGCGCCTTCGTCCAGTGACAGTGCTCCGGCCACTACGGCCGCGGCGATTTCGCCTTGGCTGTGGCCGACGACGGCGGCCGGGACCACGCCGTAGTCGTCCCATACGGCGGCCAGGGAGACCATGACGGCCCAGAGGGCGGGTTGTACGACGTCGACGCGGCCGAGGTCGGCGGCGTCGGGGGCGCCGCGCAGGACGTCGGTGAGGGACCAGTCGACGTACGGGGCCAGGGCCTGTTCGCATTCGGCGACTCGGGCGGCGAACACCGGGGAGTCGTTCAGCAGCGCGGCGCCCATTCCCGCCCACTGCGACCCCTGCCCCGGAAACACCAGCACCGGGCCCGCGCCCGAGGCGGCGGTGGCCTGGGCGGACATCGCACCGGCCGACTCCACCACGGCCGGATGCGAATCCCCGGCGGCCAGCGCTGTGAGCCCCGCCATCAGCTCGTCGCGGTCCTCGCCCACGACCACCGCGCGGTAGTCGAACACCGACCGGGTACGGACCAGCGACCAGCCCACCTCGACAGGCGATACGTCCGCATCGGCGGCCACCCGTTCGGTCAGCGCCCGCGCCTGGCCCCGTAGCGCCTGAACGCTCCGCGCCGACACCACCCACGGCACCATCCCGATGCCGTCGGGGCCCGGTCGCGCCGCGGGGTGTTCCGTCGCTTCGGGAGCCTGCTCCAGGATCAGGTGGGCGTTCGTCCCCGAGATGCCGAACGCGGACACCCCGGCCCTGCGCGGCCGTTCTCCCCGGGGCCACCTGACCGGCTCGGTCAGCAGCCGTACGCCACCGGCGGCCCAGTCCGCGTGGGGGGTCGGTTCGTCGATGTGCAGCGAGGCGGGCAGCAGCTGATGCCGCATCGCCAGCACCATCTTGATGACACTGGCCGCACCCGCGGCGGCCTGTGTGTGGCCCAGGTTCGACTTGATGGAGCCCAGCCACAACGGCCGGTCTTCCGCCCTTCCCTGCCCATAGGTGGCCAGCAGCGCCTGGGCCTCGATCGGATCGCCGAGCGTCGTACCGGTGCCATGGCCCTCCACAGCGTCCACCTCGGCGGTGGACAGGTGGGCGTTGGCGAGCGCCTGCCGGATCACCCGCTGCTGCGAGGGCCCGTTCGGCGCGGTCAGGCCGTTGCTCGCGCCGTCCTGGTTGACCGCCGAACCACGGATCACCGCCAGCACCCGGTGGTTACGGCGCCGCGCCTCACCGAGCCGCTCCAATACGACGAGCCCGGCGCCCTCGCCCCATCCGGTGCCGTCGGCCGCGGCGGCGAAGGGCTTGCAGCGGCCGTCGGGGGCCATACCGCGCTGCCGGGAGAACTCGATGAACGCCCCCGGAGTGGCCATCACCGCCACGCCACCCGCCAGCGCCAGATCGCATTCGCCGTGGCGCAGCGCCTGACAGGCCAGATGGATGGCGACCAGCGACGACGAACACGCCGTGTCCACCGTGACCGCGGGACCTTCCAGACCCAGTGAGTACGCCACCCGGCCCGACAGCACACTGCCGAGGTTGCCCGCCCCGACGTAGCCCTCCACCTCGCTGGTGATGTTCCCGATGACCGACAGATAGTCGTGGGAACCGATCCCGGCGAACACGCCGGTATTGCTGCCGCTCAAGGTGTCGCGACGGAACCCCGCCCGCTCGAACGCCTCCCACGCCGTTTCGAGGAGCAGCCGCTGCTGGGGGTCCATGGCCTGCGCCTCGCGCGGGCTGATGTCGAAGAACGCCGCGTCGAAGGCGGTCGCGTCGTAACAGAAGCCGCCCTGGTCCACATAGGACGTGCCGTACTGCTCGGGATCCGGATCGAAGAGTTCGCCGAGCGCCCAGCCCCGGTCCGTCGGAAACCCGGAGATGGCGTCACCGCCCCGCGCCACCAGCTGCCAAAGGTCCTCGGGCGACCGCACCCCGCCCGGATAGCGGCACGCCATTCCCACGATGGCGATCGGCTCCGGCTCGGCGGAATCGACCTCGCGCAGACGCTGGCGGGTCTGGCGCAATTCGGCCGTAACCCACTTGAGGTGATCGAGAAGCTTCTCTTCGTTGGACATTTAGCGCAAGCTCCTTGGCGCGGCGCGGAGGGTGGAGGTCATGGGGCTCACGACTTTCCGAACTCATCGGAAATGAGGTCGAAAATGTCTTCCGCTGTTGCTGTCTCAAGCTCGCTATGAGCCGTGGAACGGTCCGCTTCGCGTTCCGTGTCGCTCCACTTGGCCAGCAGGAGCCGCAGGCGGCCGGTGACTCGGCGACGGGCCGCCTCGTCCACCGCGGACGGCTCCGACGCCGAATCCCACCTGTCGAGGTCCGACAGCAGCCGCCCCTCGGAGGTCACGTCGGTGTCGACAAGTCGCTCACGCAGGAAGTCCGCCATCTCTTTGGGCGTGGGGTGATCGAAGATGAGAGTGGGCGGCAGATCGATACCGGTGGCGGCGGTGAGCCGGTTACTGAATTCGACGGCGGTGAGGGAATCGAACCCCAGCTCCTGGAATGGCTGGGCGGGGGGAATGGCGTCGATGTCGGGGTGGCCGAGGATTGCGGCCGCGTGTGTCTGCAGGTGATGGAGCAGGAGTTGATGCTGCTGGGCGGGTGTGCCCTCGGCCAGTTGTTTCTGGAGCGAGCTGATGGCCGCCGTCGAATCCGCGGCGTCGGTGTCGGCGCCGGACGACGGGGCGGGCATGAGGCGGGTGAGGAGAGGGCTCGGCCGTTGCGCCGTAAAACTGGCCGGGAACTTCTGCCAGTCGATATCGGCGACGGTGACGGTGATGTCGTCGTGGTCGAGGGAGTGCTGAAGGGCGGCGACGGCGAGATCCGGGTCGAGCGGATTCATCCCGCGCCGGTTGTAGTAGTCGATGACCGCCTCGTCGGCGGCCATGCCCGCGTCGCCCCAGGGCGCCCAGGCGATGCTGGTGGCGGGGAGCCCCAGGGCCCGGCGGTGTTCGGCGAGGGCGTCGAGGTAGGTGTTGGCGGCGGCGTAGGCGGCCTGCCGACTGCCGCCCCAGGAGGCCGCGCCGGAGGAGAAGAGAACGAAGGCGCTGAGGTCGTGGTCCTTGGTCAGCTCATGGAGATGGGTGGCGGCGAGCGCCTTGGGCTGAAGGACCTCGTTGATATGAGGGAGATCGATCTCCGCGAGCGATGTGTTCTCCGCGATACCGGCGGCGTGGATGACGGCGGTGAGGGGGTGTTCGGTGGGGATGGCTTCGATGAGGTGGTGGAGGGCGGTGCGGTCGGAGACGTCGCAGGCGGTGAGGGTGACGGTGGTGCCGAGTTCGGTGAGTTCCTGGGCCAGCTGGTCTGCTCCGGGTGCGTCGGGGCCGGAGCGGCTGGTGAGGTGGAGGTGGGGTGCGCCGTTGCGGGCGAGCCAGCGTGCGAGGTGGGCGCCGAGTCCGCCCGTACCGCCGGTGATGAGCGTCGTGCCGGTCGGCTGCCAGGGGACCGTCAGGGCTTCGGTGGCGGGCGCGTGCTCAAGACGGCGGCCCAGGATGGTCGAACGCAGCGCCACCTGATCCTCGGGCTGCCCGGGCATGAGCAGCCCCGCGATCCGGCTGGGAGTGCGGGCATCGATGGTGTCGGGCAGATCGATCAGACCACCCCAGAGCTGGGGGTATTCCAGGGCGGCAACCCGGCCGAACCCCCAGATCTGTGCCTGGTGCGGACGGGGGAGCGCATCGGAGGAAGTGGCCGCCACGGCGCCCTGGGTGAGGCACCACAGGGCTGCGGGCTGCCCGAGTTCATCGAGGGCCTGGACGAGGGCCATGGTGGCGGCCAGCCCCGTGGGAACGGCCGGGTGATCCGGGTGGCGGGCCTCATCGAGAGCGAGGAGGCTCAGCACACCGACGGGTGCGGTACGTGCGCCGACGGGGCCTACGAGCTGCTGGGCGAGGGCTTCGCGATGAGCGGCAACGGTGTCGATGGTCAGCGTCTCGTGAGCCGCGCCGTGGTCATCGAGCGCCTGGACGGCGGCCTCGACGGCCGGGTGCCCGGCCAGGCCGGACGGCACAAGGAGCAGCCAGGTCCCGGTGAGGGCAGGAGTGGCGACGGCGTCGGGCAGGCGGTCCCAGGCGATCCGATAGCGCCATGAGTCGATGGTGGAGTGCTCCCGGTGCCGTCGCCGCCAGGCCGAGAGAAGGGGGAGGGCCGGGAGCAGGGCATCGATGCCGGAGCTGTCCTCCCCCAGCCGGAGCGTGCTGGTGAGGGCATCCACATCCTGCGCTTCGATGGCGCCCCACAGCTGTGCCTCGGCCGGGTCGTGCTGCGCGCCGCGGCCATCGGGACGGCGCGTGGGCGGGGCGAGCCAGAAGCGTTGGTGTTGGAAGGCGTAGGTGGGGAGTTCGACGGTACGTGGGGCCGGGCTGGCGGGGAACCAGGGCGTCCAGTCGACGTCGATTCCGGCGGTGTGGAGGCGCGCGAGGGCGTGGGCGAAGGCTTGGGTTTCGGGTTGTTTGCGGGTGAGGGTGGTGGTGAGAAGGGGTGTGGGGTGGTTGTTGTGGTGGAGGGTGTGTTGGGTGGCGGTGGTGAGGACGGGGTCCGGTCCCAGCTCCAGAAAGACGCCCGCCTCGGGAGCGATACGGGTGATGGCGGGGTGGAAACGGACCGGCTGCCGGATGTGCTCGGCCCAGTAACCGGGGGTGGCGATCCGTTCGTCGGCGGGTTCCCCGGTGAGATTGCTCAGCAGCGGAAGGGTGGGCCGGTGAAACGTCAGCTCCGCGATGGCTTGGGTGAAGGGTTCGAGGATGGGGTCCATCAGCGGTGAGTGGAAGGCGTGGCTGACGGTGAGGGTCTTGGTCTTGTGGCCTTTGGCGGCCCAGGTGGCGCTGATCGAGGCCACTCGTTCGGTGGGTCCGGAGATGACGGTGTTGTCGGGGGTGTTCAGGGCGGCGATGGTCACGTGACCTTCGTGTGCGGCAAGGTCCTCGGCGAGTTCGTCGGGGGTGGCGGCGATGGTGGCCATGCCGCCGCCTTCCGGGAGTCCGCCCATGAGGGTGGCGCGGGCGGCGACGAGTCGGCAGGCGTCGGGAAGGTTGAAGACGCCTGCGATGTGGGCGGCGGCGATTTCTCCGATGGAGTGGCCGATGACCACGTCCGGATGGATGCCGGTGGAGGCCAGAAGCCGGGCGAGGGCGAGGTGGAGGGCGAAGAGCCCGGCTTGCGCGTAGGTGGTGTGGTTCAGCAGCTGCGCGTGCTGCTGGCTGAAGACGACGTGGCGTAGGGGCTGCTCCAGATGGGGGTCCAGAAGCGCGCACACCTCGTCGAAGGCTTCGGCGAAGACCGGGAATCGGTCATACAGCGCCGCGCCCATGCCGGGGCGCTGGCTGCCCTGACCGCTGAAGAGGAACACCGTCTGGCCCGAGACCCCTGCGGCCCTTCCGGGATCTGCAACGGCCGGGTGTGGTGCGCCGCTGGCCAGGGCCTGCAAGCCCGCCGCCAGTTCGTCGCGGCTTTCCCCGACCACGACCGCCCGGTGGTCGAAGAGCGAGCGAGTCTTCAGCAGCGACCAGCCCGCCTCCACCGGGGATACGTCGTCCTCAGCGCAGACGTGCTCGGCCAGGGCCCCCGCCTGCCCCCGAAGGGCCTCTGGGCTGTGCGCGGACACCAGCCACGGCACGACACCGCCGCCGACGGGATCCGGTGCTACCTGCTGGGGAGCTTGCTCCAGGACCAGATGGGCGTTGGTGCCGCTGATGCCGAAGGACGACACACCTGCCCGGCGCGGCTGCTCACCTTGCGGCCACGGGACCGGCTCGGTGAGCAGCCGTACGTCCCCCTCGGACCAGTTCACGTTCGGGGTCGGCTCGTCGATGTGCAGCGAGGAGGGCAGGAGCCCGTGCCGCATCGCCATCACCATCTTGATGACGCTGGCCACCCCGGCGGCGGCCTGGGTGTGGCCGATGTTGGACTTGATGGAGCCGAGCCACAGCGGTCGGTCCTCCGGCCGGTCCTGTCCGTAGGTGGCAAGCAGCGCTTGAGCCTCGATCGGGTCGCCGAGCGTCGTCCCGGTGCCATGGGCCTCGACCGCGTCCACCTCGGACGGCGTCAGGCGGGCGTTGGCGAGCGCCTGCCGGATCACCCGCTGCTGCGACGGCCCGTTCGGCGCCGTCAGGCCGTTGCTCGTGCCGTCCTGGTTGACCGCCGAGCCCCGTACGAGCGCCAGTACGCGGTGACCGTTGCGCCGGGCGTCAGACAGCCGCTCCAGCAGTACGAGCCCCACGCCCTCGCCCCACACCATGCCGTCGGCGGCCGCGGCGAACGGCTTGCACCGGGCATCGGGGGCCAGGCCGCGCTGGCGGGAGAACTCGACGAACGCGCCCGGGGTGGCCATCACCGTCACCCCACCGGCCAGGGCGAGGGTGCATTCGCCCTGCCGTAGCGCCTGAGCGGCCAGGTGCATGGCCACGAGCGAGGACGAACAGGCCGTGTCGACTGTGACTGCGGGCCCTTCCAGGCCGAACGAGTACGCCACCCGGCCGGACACCACGCTGCCGATGTTTCCCGTGGCGACGTAGCCCTCGACATCGCTCGCCGTATCGCCGGTGAGCGACAGATAGTCCTGGGAGGTCACTCCGGCGAAGACACCGGTGTTGCTGCCGCTCAGCGCGTCGCGGTCGAGTCCCGCGTCCTCGAAGGTCTCCCACGCGGTTTCGAGGAGCAGCCGCTGTTGGGGGTCCATGGCGACCGCTTCGCGCGGACTGATGCCGAAGAACGCCGCGTCGAACGCGGGCGCGTCGTGCAGGAAGCCGCCCTCGCGGACGTAACTCGTACCCGAGTGGCCGGGGTCGGGATGGAAGAGCGCGTTCAGGTCCCAGTGCCGGTCGGTGGGCATTTCCGAGATGGCGTCGCGGTGTGCGACGACCAGCTCCCACAGATCCTTCGGATTGCGCGCGCCACCGGGATAGCGGCAGGCCATTCCGACGATCGCGATGGGCTCGTCGAGCGCGGCGGCGGTCGGCGCAGGGGCGGTGACCGCCGTCTGCAGCCCCGTGATGTCGGCACACAGACGGGTCGCCAGGGCGTGCGGCGTGGGGTGGTCGAAGATGAGGGAGGGCGGAAGGTCGATGCCCGTGACAGTGGCGAGCTGGTTACGGAGTTCGACGGCGGTGAGGGAGTCGAACCCCAGCTCCTGGAACGGCTGGCTGGGGGAAATGGCATCCGGCCCGGCGTGGCCCAGGATCGCGGCCGCCAGGGACTGGATCTGGTGCAGGAGCAGCTGATGCTGCTGGGCGGGGGAGCCGGCGTCGAGCTGCTGACGCAGCGGTGTGACGAGCGACGGGGTACGGCGACGGTCCGCCGGGTGTACGGCGGGTTCGATCAGGTCGGAGAGCAACGGGCTCGGCCGTTGTGCCGTGAAGGTGGCGGAGAACTTCTCCCAGTCGATGTCCGCGATGGTGACGGTGGTGTCGCGGTGGTTGAGCGCGTGGTGGAGTGCTGCGACCGCGAGATCGGGGCTCAGCGGAGCCAACCCCCGCCGCCCGTAGAAGGAGAGCGCCGTTTCGTCGGCGGCCATGCCCGCGTCGCTCCAGGGTCCCCAGGCGATGCTGGTGGCGGGGAGTCCTTGATGGCGTCGGTGTTCGGCGAGGGCGTCGAGGTAGGTGTTGGCGGCGGCGTAGGCGGCCTGCCGACTGCCGCCCCAGGAGGCCGCGCCGGAGGAGAAGAGGACGAACGCGCTGAGGTCGAGTTCTCTCGTCAGGTCATGCAGATGCGCCGCGCCCAGGGCCTTGGGCGCCAGTACATGCTGGAGGCGTTCCGGCGGGAGATCGGCGATCAGCTCGGTGTCGGAGGCGCCCGCGGCGTGGATGACGGCGGTGAGGGGGTGTTCGGTGGGGATGGCTTCGATGAGGTGGTAAAGGGCGGTGCGGTCGGAGACGTCGCAGGCGGTGAGGGTGACGGTGGTGCCGAGTTCGGTGAGTTCCTGGGCCAGCTGGTCTGCCCCGGGCGCGTCGGGGCCGGAGCGGCTGGTGAGGTGGAGGTGGGGTGCGCCGTTGCGGGCGAGCCAGCGTGCGAGGTGGGCGCCGAGTCCGCCCGTACCGCCGGTGATGAGCGTCGTACCGGTCGGCTGCCACGGAAGGCGGCTCGTGGACGGCTGGGGAGCGCGGCTGAGACGGCGGCCGTACGTGCCGGTGGCGCGGATCGCGGCCTGGTCCTCGGGCTGCCCGGGCGCGAGGAGCGCCGCGAGACGGTCGGAGGTGTGGTGGTCGATGACGGTCGGGAGATCGATCAGACCACCCCAGCGACGGGAGTGTTCCAGCGCGGCTGAGCGGCCGAACCCCCAGGTCTGCGCCTGCCGCGGGCTGGGGAGCGGATCGGCGGGATGGATGGCGACGGCACCCTGGGTGAGACACCACAGGGGCGCGGCGACGTCGGCGTCACCGAGAGCCTGGACCAGGGCGGTGGTGGCGACGAGCCCGGAGGGAACCGCGGCGTAGCCGGGATCCGGCTCCTGGGCGAGTGCGAGCAGGCTCACGATCCCCTTCGGCTCGCTGTCGAGGGTGAGCCGGGTGAGTGCTTCCGCCAGATCGCCGCGATGGGCTTGGCGGGTGTCGAGCGTGTGGGGGAGCGGAGTGGCACCGTGCCTGGTGAGGGCCTGTACGACGGTCGCCACGGCGGGGTGATCGGCCTGGTCGGTCGGGATGAGCACCAGCCAGGTGCCGCTCAGGGCCGCCGTGGTGGAGTCGGGCAGCTGCTGCCAGGTGGTCCGGTAGCGCCAGGAGTCGATGACCGCCCGCTCGCGGTGCTGCCGCCGCCAAGCCGACAGAGTCGGCAGCACGGCGCTCAGCATGGGCTGCTGATCGGCAGGGGAGTCGAGGGTCGCGGCGAGAGATTCCAGATCCTCGCGCTCCACGGCGTCCCAGAACGCCCGGTCCGCTTGCGCGGTCTCGGTGGCGGCCGTGGCCGTTTCGGAGGAGGCGAGCCAGAAGTGCTGGTGTTGGAAGGCGTACGTGGGGAGTTCGACGGTGCGTGGTGTCGGGACCGCGGGGAACCAAGGGGTCCAGTCGACTGTGGTCCCGGCGGTGTGGAGCCGTGCCAAGGCTTGGGCGAAGGCTTGGGTTTCGGGTTGCTTGCAGGTGAGGGTGGCCGTGAGCAGGGGTGTGGGGTGGTCGTTGTGGTGGAGGGTGTGTTGGGCGGCGGTGGTGAGGATGGGGTCCGGTCCCAGCTCCAGAAAGACGCCCGCCTCGGGAGCGACACGGGTGATGGCGGGGTGGAAACGGACCGGCTGCCGGATGTGCTGGGCCCAGTATTCGGGGGTGGTGATGTCTTGGTTAGCGGGTTGTCCGGTGAGGTTGCTCAGCAGCGGAAGGGTGGGTCGGTGGTAGGTGAGGTCCGTGATGGCCTGGGTGAAGGGTTCGAGGATGGGGTCCATCAGAGGTGAGTGGAAGGCGTGGCTGACGGTGAGCATGCGTGTCTTGCGGCCGCGTTCGGCCCAGGCTGTACTGATCTGTGTGACGAGGGGGGTGGGGCCGGAGATGACGGTGTTGGTGGGGGTGTTGAGGGCGGCGATGCTGACCTGGCCGTCGCTTGCGGTGAGGTCGTCGGCGAGTTCGTCGGGGGTGGCGGCGATGGTGGCCATGGCGCCCCCGGTGGGGAGCTGGCCCATCAGGGTGGCGCGGGTGGCGACGAGTTGGCAGGCGTCGGGGAGGTCGAAGACGCCTGCGATGTGGGCGGCGGCGATCTCGCCGATGGAGTGGCCGATGACCACGTCCGGGTGGACGCCGGTCGAGGTCAGAAGTCGGGCGAGGGCGATGTGGAGGGCGAAGAGCCCGGCTTGGGCGTAGGTGGTGTGGTCCAGCAACTGCGCGTGCTGCTGGCCGAAGACGACAGGCCGGAGGGGCTGTTCCAGATGGGGATCCAGAAGCGCGCACACCTCGTCGAAGGCTTCGGCGAAGACGGGGAATCGGTCATACAGTGCCGCGCCCATGCCGGGACGCTGGCTGCCCTGACCGCTGAACAAGAACACCGTTTGACCCGGTGCGGTCGGGGTGTCTTCGGAGTGCGTCACCCTCGGGTGTGGCGCGCCGGTGGCCAGGGCCTGCAAGCCCGCGGCCAGTTCCTCGCGGCTTTCGCCGACCACGACTGCCCGGTGGTCGAAGAGCGAGCGGGTCTTCAGCAGCGACCAGCCCACCTCGACCGGCGATACCTCGTCGTCGGCCGTCACCCGGTCGAGCAGAGCGGACGCCTGGCCGCGCAGCGCCTCCGTACTCCGTGCCGACACCACCCACGGCGTGACACCGCCTGCCTCGGCGACCGGTGGTGCGGCCTCCGCGGCCTCCGGGGCCTGCTCCACGATCACGTGGGCGTTGGTGCCGCTGATGCCGAAGGACGACACACCCGCCCGGCGCGGCTGCTCACCCTGCGGCCAAGGGACCGGCTCGGTCAGCAGCCGTACGTCACCCTCGGACCAGTCGACGTTCGGGCTCGGCTCGTCGATGTGCAGCGAGACCGGCAGCAACTCGTGCCGCATGGCCATCACCATCTTGATCACCCCGGCCACGCCCGCGGCGGCCTGGGTGTGGCCGATGTTGGACTTGATGGAGCCGAGCCACAGCGGACGGCCCTCCGGCCGGTCCTGTCCGTACGTGGCCAACAGCGCCTGGGCCTCGATGGGATCGCCGAGAGTAGTTCCTGTGCCATGCCCTTCCACCACATCGACCTCGGCGGGCGAGAGACAGGCGTTGGCGAGTGCTTGGCCGATCACTCGCTGCTGCGATGGGCCGTTCGGCGCCGTCAGGCCGTTGCTGGTGCCGTCCTGATTGACTGCCGAGCCTCGCATGACCGCCAGTACGCGGTGGCCGTTGCGTCGGGCGTCCGACAGCCGCTCCAGCAGCAGAAGTCCGGCTCCCTCTCCCCAGCCCGTGCCATCGGCCGCCGAGGCGAAGGGCTTGCACCGGCCGTCGGCCGCCAGCCCGCGCTGGCGGGAGAACTCGATGAAGGTGGTCGGGGTGGCCATCACCGTCACCCCACCGGCCAGGGCGAGGGTGCATTCGCCCTGCCGTAGCGCCTGAGCCGCCAGATGCATCGCGACCAGCGACGACGAGCACGCAGTGTCCACCGTCACCGCCGGTCCCTCCAGACCGAAGGTGTACGCCACCCGCCCCGACATCACGCTCGGGGTGCCGCCCGCGAGGAGATAGCCCTCGACCTCCTGGGCCGACGAGCGTCCGACCGCGCCGTAGCCCTGATAGGTGCCGCCCGCGAAGACGCCGGTGTTGCTGCCGCTGAGCGCGTCACGGTCGAGTCCGGCGCTCTCGAAGGTCTCCAAGGCGGTTTCGAGGAGCAGCCGCTGTTGGGGGTCCATGGCGAGCGCTTCGCGCGGGCTGATGCCGAAGAACGCCGCGTCGAACGCGGCCGCGTCGTACAGGAAGCCGCCCTCCCGCGCGTAGCTGGTGCCCAGACGTTCCGGATCGGGGTCGAAGAGCGTGTCCAGGTCCCAGTGCCGGTCGGTGGGCATCGCCGAGACGGCGTCCCGGCCCTCGGCGACCAGCTTCCACAGCTCCTCCGGGGAGCGCACCCCACCGGGGTAGCGGCAGGCCATGCCGATGATGGCGATGGGCGCGTCATCAGCGGCAACGGAGGACGCAGGGGCGCCGACAACGGCCTTCCGGCCGGTGAGTTGAGCGCGCAGATACGTGGCGAGCGCACTCGGCGTGGGATGGTCGAAGACGAGCGCGGGGGCGAGTTCCAGACCAGTGGTGGCGACGAGCTGGTTGCGCAGTTCGACAGCGGTGAGCGAGTCGAAGCCGAGTTCCTGGAAGGGCTGCGCGGGCGGAACCGCGTCGAGGCCCGGATGACCGAGGATGGCCGCGGCGAGGGTCTGGATGTGGCGCACCAGGAGCTGCTGCTGTTGGTCCGTCGCCGTGGCGGCGGCGAACTGCTGCCGCAGCGGAGTGGCCCCGGCGGCGGGTGCGGTGGCGGTGGCGGTGGTGTCCTCCACGGGGCGCGCCGTCACGGGGGCGAGGAACGGGCTCGGGCGCTGCGCGGTGAAGGCGCTGGAGAACCTCTCCCAGTCGACATCGGCCACCGTGACGGTGGTGTCGTCGTGCGTCAGGGCGTGGTGCAGGGACTTGAGGGCGAGGTCGGTGGTCAGCGGGGAGAGACCGCGCCGCCTGAGGTGGGAGAGCGTGTTCTCGTCGGCGGCCATGCCCGCCTCGCTCCACGGGCCCCAGGCAATGCTGGTGGCGGGGAGCCCCAGGGCCCGGCGGTGTTCCGCGAGGGCGTCGAGGTACGCGTTCGCCGCGGCGTAGGCGCCCTGCTGCCCGCTGCCCCAGGTCGCGGCGTTCGACGAGAAGAGCACGAAGGCGTCGAGACCGAGGTCCCGGGTGATCTCATGCAGATGAGTGGCGGCCAGCGCCTTGGAGTGCAGCACGTACTGCAGTCGCTCGGGGTCCAGTTCGGCGATCGGGCCGAGGTCCATGGTCCCGGCGGTGTGGATGACGGTGGTCAGGGGGTGTTCGGCGGGGATGTAGTCGATGAGGTGTTGCAGCGCTGCCCGGTTCGAGACATCGCATGCGGAGATGGTGACCGAGGCACCCAGAGCGACGAGTGCTTCGCTGAGCTGGGCGGCTCCGGGCGCGTCGGGGCCTGACCGGCTGATGAGGTGGAGGTGGGGTGCGCCGTTGTGGGCGAGCCAGCGTGCGAGGTGGGCGCCGAGCCCGCCCGTACCGCCGGTGATGAGCGTCGTACCGGTCGGCTGCCAGGGCGCGGGGTTCGCGGACGATCCGGGAGCGGCGTGGCCGAGGCGGCGGGCGTAGGTGCCGTTGGTACGGATCGCCGCCTGGTCCTCGGGCTGCCCCGGGACCAGCAGGGCAGCCAGCCGTCCGGCGGTGTGGTGGGTCACGGTGGCGGGCAAGTCGATGAGCCCACCCCATTGCTGCGGGTGTTCGAGGGCGGCGACCCGGCCCAGCCCCCAGACCTGGGCCTGGCCCGGGTGGGGGAGCGGATCCGTACGGCCGGTGGCGACCGCGCCCTGCGTAAGGCACCACAGGGGAGCGGTGATACCGGCGTCGCCGAGCGCCTGGAGCAGCGTGACGGTGCCGATGAGCCCGGCGGGTACGGCGGAGTGTTCGGCGTGCGCCGCGGTGTCGATGGCGAGCAGGCTGAGCACACCCGAGATCGGGGCATCCTCGGCCCACTGGGTCAGCCGCTCGGAGAGGGCATCGCGACGCAAGTGCTCCGCAGGAAGCACGTTGACGGACGCGGCGGCGCCATGGGTCTGCAGGGCGTGGACGACGGTCCGGACGGTGGAGTGGTCCTCTTGTCCGACGGGGACGACCACCAGCCAGGTGCCGTCCAGGGCCGCCGTGGTGGAGTCGGGCAGCTGCTGCCAGGTGGTCCGGTAGCGCCAGGAGTCGATGACCGCCTGCTCGCGATGCTGCCGCCGCCAAGCCGACAGAACGGGGAGCGCGGGCAGGAGCGCGTCGATGCCCGGGCCGTTCTTCTCCAGCTGGAGTGTGCTGGTGAGGGCGTCGACGTCCAGCTCTTCGATGGCGTGCCACAGCTGTGCCTCGGCCTGGTCGGTTCCCATCCCGGCGGCGCCGCCGGTACGGGCAGCGGGCGGGGCGAGCCAGAACCGCTGGTGCTGGAAGGCGTACGTCGGCAACGCGACGAGCCTCGGGGCCGGGCTGGCGGGGAACCAAGGAGCCCAGTCGACGTCGATCCCGGCGGTCTGGAGCCGTGCCAAGGCGTGGGCGAACGCCTGAGTTTCGGGTTGCTTGCGGGTGAGGATGGCCGTGAGCAGGGGTGTGGGGTGGTTGTTGTGGTGGAGGGTGTGTTGGGTGGCGGTGGTCAGGACGGGGTCGGGGCCGAGTTCGAGGTAGGTACCGGTATGGGGTGCGGTGTGGGTGATGGCGGGGTGGAAGTGGACGGGTTGGCGGATGTGCTGGGCCCAGTATTCGGGGGTGGCGATCTGTTCGTCGGCGGGTTCCCCGGTGAGGTTGCTCAGCAGCGGAAGGGTGGGCCGGTGGTAGGTGAGGTTGCTGATGGCCTGGGTGAACGGTTCCAGGATGGGGTCCATCAGCGGTGAGTGGAAGGCATGGCTGACGGTGAGCATGCGTGTCTTGCGGCCGCGTTCGGCCCAGGCTGTACTGATCTGTGTGACGAGGGGGGTGGGGCCGGAGATGACGGTATTGGCGGGGGTGTTGAGGGCGGCGATGCTGACCTGGCCGTCGCTTGCGGTGAGGTCCTCGGCGAGTTCGTCGGGGGTGGCGGCGATGGTGGCCATGGCGCCCCCGGTGGGGAGCTGGCCCATCAGGGTGGCGCGGGCGGCCACGAGTCGGCACGCATCGGGGAGGTCGAAGACACCTGCGATGTGGGCGGCGGCGATCTCGCCGATGGAGTGGCCGATGACCACGTCCGGGTGGATGCCGGTGGAGGCCAGGAGCCGGGCGAGGGCGATGTGGAGGGCGAAGAGCCCGGCTTGGGCGTAAGTGGTGTGGTCCAGCAACTGCGCGTGCCGCTCGCTGAAGACGACAGGCCGGAGGGGCTGCTCCAGATGGGGATCCAGAAGCGCGCACACTTCATCGAAGGCTTCGGCGAAGACCGGGAATCGGTCATACAGCGCCGCGCCCATGCCGGGGCGCTGGCTGCCCTGACCGCTGAAGAGGAACACCGTCTGGCCCGAGACCCCCGCGGCCCTTCCGGGATCTACGACGGCCGGGTGTGGCACCCCGTTCGCCAGGGCCTGCAAGCCCGCCGCCAGTTCCTCGCGGCTTTCCCCGACCACGACCGCCCGGTGGTCGAAGAGCGAGCGGGTCTTCAGCAGCGACCAGCCCACCTCGACCGGCGATACCTCGTCGTCGGCCGTCACCCGGTCGAGCAGGGCGGCCGCCTGGCCGCGCAGCGCCTCCGTACTCCGTGCCGACACCACCCACGGCATGACACCGCCCGCTTCGGCAACTGGTGGTGCGGCCTCCGCGGCCTCCGCGGCCTCCGGGGCCTGCTCAAGGATCAGATGCGCGTTAGTACCCGAGATGCCGAACGACGACACGCCCGCCCGGCGCGGATGCTCACCCCGAGACCACTCCGCTGCCTCGGTCAGCAGCCGCACCTCACCCGCGCTCCAGTCCACATGCGGGGTCGGCTCCTCGATGTGCAGCGAGGCGGGCAGCAGCTGATGCCGCATCGCCATCACCATCTTGATCACACCCGCGGCACCCGCCGCCATCTGGGAGTGGCCGATGTTGGACTTGATGGAGCCGAGCCACAGCGGTCGGTCCTCCGGCCGCTCCTGTCCGTATGTGGCCAGCAGCGCCTGGGCCTCGATCGGGTCGCCGAGCGTCGTCCCGGTGCCATGTGCCTCGACCGCGTCCACCTCGGACGGCGTCAGGCGGGCGTTGGCGAGCGCCTGCCGGATCACCCGCTGCTGCGAGGGCCCGTTCGGCGCGGTCAGCCCGTTGCTCGCGCCATCCTGGTTGACCGCCGAGCCCCGTACGAGCGCCAGTACGCGGTGACCGTTGCGCCGGGCGTCCGACAGCCGCTCCAGCAGCAGGACACCGACACCCTCGGACATAGTCATGCCGTCGCTGTTCGCCGAGAACGCCTTGGACCTGCCGTCCGGGGCGAGTCCCCGCAGATCGCTGAAGCCGATGAGGCCGGCCGTCGAGGACATCACGGCGACCCCACCGGCCAGCGCCAGATCGCATTCGCCCTGCCGGATCGCCTGGCAGGCGAGATGCATGGCGACCAGCGACGAGGAGCACGCGGTGTCCACCGTCACCGCGGCGCCCTCCAGCCCCAGGGTGTACGCGACCCGGCCGGACACCACACTCGCGGAGCTGCCGATGGTGAAGTACCCGGCCGAGCCCTCGGGCACCTGGGAGGCGTCCGTGCAGTAGTCGAGGTGGTCGCAGCCGATGAAGGTGCCGGTGAGGCTGCCCCGCAGCGATTCCGGATCGATGCCCGCGTGCTCGATGGCCTCCCACGACGCCTCCAGCGCGAGCCGCTGCTGCGGTGCCATGCCCAGGGCCTCGCGCGGGCTGATGCCGAAGAACGCGGCGTCGAATCCCGCCGCGTCGTCGAGGAAGCCGCCCTCGCGACAGTAGGTGGTCCCCGGGTGCTCCGGGTCGGGGTGGAAGAGGTTGTCCAGGTCCCAGTTGCGGTCCGTGGGCAGTTCCGTGATGGCGTCCCGCTCGGTGGCGACCAGCTCCCACAGCTCTTCCGGGGAACGCACCCCGCCCGGGAACCGGCACGACATTCCCACGACGGCGACCGGTTCGTGCCCGGCCGACTCGACATCCTTCAGGCGGCGTTGTGTCTGACGAAGGTCCGCCGTCACACGCTTCAGATAGTCGAGAAGCTTCTCTTCATTGCTCGCCATTGTCGGCGCACCCACTTCCCCTCGGCGAGAACCGGCGACCACGAAACCGCTATGAGCGACGGCAGTCGTAACTGCCCCGCAAGGTTGTTCCGTCGGGGAAGGTGAAGCTAGTGGCGTCCTTGAAATGTCCGGGACCGAGTACCTGGTAATCGTCCACCACGTCCATGTTCACGCCCTCGGTCTTTCCGGTGGCGCTGGGCGTGACCACCTGGCTGAGCGGGCCTTTGAACACCAGGTGGCCGTTCCTCCAGCCGGGGGAGGAGTAATTCGCGGAGGAGCCCCAGTTGTCGTGGTACTGGACGATGAACTTTCCGTCCACGGGATCCCAGCCGAACGTCGACCGGCCGACCACATGGCCGGGTTCCAGCGTCGCGTCGGTGTAGTAGTAATGCCCGCCCATGGCCCGCTTCGTGGTCAGGTGCATCACCGCCTCCTTACTGCCCGGTGGGGGTGTGTAGTCGCACGTATAGGACCCGAGGAGGAATTCCAATGCGCGCATCTGGGGCGGTGCGGGCAGCGGGTTCGCGGAAGTGGCGCGCGACGGCCTGTCCCCGGAGTCGGCCCCGGACTCGGCCTCGGGTTCGGCGTTCACCGGAGTGACGGCGAACGCCACGAGACCCACGGCGACTAGGCCCGTGTGTACTGCCTTCCCGGTACGCATACGCGACTCCCATCGGTAATCGGGCTTTGATCGGGCGCTGACCTGCGGCTGAGCCACCTGGCAAGCCCTGGAGCGGATACGGCGACCATCATTTGCGCCGTCCCTAAAGGTGCTCTAACGCGTGGCTTGGCGCCGCGCCTCATTAGCCCAGCTTTAGACCGGCCGTCGAGCATGAACCGGACGTCGGGATGAAGGAGGATGGCGATGAGCGGCTGGTCGGCGCTGGAGAAGTACATCGATCGGGCACCCACCTCGAAGGAGATGATGGGCTGGATCGAACTGATCGTCAGCCAGGGCATTCGCCGGGCGGGCTATTCCGCCGACAGCTGGACCGAGGAGTGGGCCGCCGAGCAGTTCCGGGAAGTGGGACTGGAGGACGTCCGGCTGGAGCCGCTGGACACGCCGGTCTGGCGGCCGCGGTCGGCCGCCTTCGAGATCTGGCCCGCGGACCGCCCCGGCGAGGTCACCCGCTTCTCCGGGCTCGCCCTGCCGTACACCACCCCCACCGAGGGCACCGAGGGACGGCTGGTGCGGATGGAGGACGGGGAGGTCGGCGGCGGCATCGCCGTCCAGGAGATCGGCTTCACCCAGCTGCCGCAGACGGAGGTGCAGGCCCGCGCCACCGATGCGTACGACCCCGAGGGGGTCTTCCCCGATCTCGTCCAGACCGTGCCGTTCGACCTTCCGCATGTGCTGGACTTCGACATCGCCATCAAGGACGGGGCGACCGCGTACGTCGGCCTGCTCACCGGTGTGCCCTGGGAGACCAGCGACTTCTACTGGCCCTATGACGCCGAGCTGCGGTCGATCCCCGGGATCTGGCTGAGCGGCAGCGACGGCGAGCGGGTCCGTGAGCTGATGGCCTCGGGCGCGTGCGAGGGCCGGATCATCTCCGATGCCACCATCACCGAGGAGACCACCCACAATGTGGTGGGCACCCTGCCCGGCGCCTCGGACCACTGGGTGATCATCGGGTCGCACCACGACGGACCGTGGGCCTCGGCGGTGGAGGACGCCTCGGGGGTGGCGCTCGTCCTCGCGCAGGCCACGTTCTGGGCGTCGGTGCCCCAGGAACTGCGGCCGCACAACATGCTGTTCCTGCTGACGTCGGGCCATATGGCCGGGGCCGCGGGCACCCAGGCGTTCATCGAGGCGCATCCGGAGCTGTTTCCGCAGGTCGTTCTCGAAATGCATCTGGAACACGCGGCGCGCCAGGCCGTCGTGGTGGACGGTGAGGTCGTGCCCACCGACGATCCGGAGGTGCGCTGGTGGTTCACCACCCAGGCGCCCGCGCTGGAGCGGCTGGTGGCCGATTCGATCGCGGCCGAGGATCTGCGCCGCTCGTGGATCCTGTCGCCGACCGCCTTCGCGCCGAACCCGGCCACCGACGGCGCGTACTTCTACTACACGGGTGTGCCACTGGTGCAGCTGATCACCACGCCGATGTACATCTTCGACCCCAGGGACACCCCCGACAAGGTGGACCAGCAGAGCCTGGTGCCGCTCACCATGGGCGCGGCGCGGATCATCGCGGGGACGCACGGCTGTGCGCCGGACACCCTCCGGGTGCCGCTGGAATCGACCTGAGGGCTGAGGGCTGAGGGCTGAGGGGTGACGGTACGTACGGGAGCGGCCCGCCGGTTTCCCGGCGGGCCGCCCTCATGCTGCCGTACTCACCGCGTGCGTGGTCCTACCGTGTGCGCAGCGCGCACGTGGCCTTGGCCGTCTTGTTCGGGTCGCTCTCGGAGCGGGCGGTGAGGACGACCTTGCCGTGCCGGTCGGCTCCGCTCTTCGCGGTCACGGCCACGCCCACGTCGACCGAGGTTCCGGCCTTGGCGGTGGCGAGCTGGTTGGGCAGCCACGCCGACCAGCCCCGGCCGGTGGCCGTGGTCGACAGCCGGTAGACATCCGAGTCCAGATGGGCGCCGCCGCTTCCGGCGCGCCCGGTGTTGGCGAGGTCGAAGGTGCACATGGCGCGGCCCTTCGAGGGGTGGCCCTTCGCCACGCCGCGGTCCAGGCCGACGCCACGCCGCTGCGGCCCGGAGCCGTCCAGCGACTTGACGGCGATGTCGTACGAGAGCACTCCGGACCGGTCGCGCTTCAGGTTCAGGACGTAGAAGTGCAGCCGGTTGGCCTTGTCGATGTACTCGTACTGGCTGCCGGAGTCGGCGCCGGCGTGGAAGAGCGCGTCGCTGAGCTGCCGGTAGTCGCCCATGGTGATCTTCTGCGTGGTGCCGTCGGGGCGTTGGAAGTCCACCATGTCGATGTCCTCGGGGTGGGCGTCGACCACCCAGGCGAACGGGGCCTGATCCTTGTTCTTCGTCTTGCTGATCAGCACTCCGTTGTCCGGGGTGAACGAGTCCATGCCCATGCGGTCCACCGCCTCGACGGTGTAGTTGTCGTAGCCGCCGCCGTCGCACAGGGGGTCGGTCTTCCGGTCGCAGGACGGTGAGAGATCGCTGCCCAGCGTGATGTTGACGCCCGAGAGGCCCTTCTCGCCCGGTGGCGCGGAACGCGCCGTGACCCGGGCCACCGCGAGTCCGGAATCCGCCAGCGCGTCCCGGTCCAGGCGCAGGACGTTCTTCTCGTCCACGATGCCCAGCTTCAGCTTGTCGCGCAGCACATGCTGGGCGCCCATCGACCCACCGGCGGTGGCGGGTATCTGCCACCGGGTGTGCGGGCCGCCGGGGCCGTTGAACGAGCCGCGGGAGAGCATGCCCCAGATGCCGGTGTAGGAGCGGCTGAGGGGAGTGCCGTAGGGGTTGTTGTAGTTGTCGCCTATGCCCAGGATGTGGCTGAGTTCATGGGCGTACACGGCCATGCCGGAGCTTTCGGTCTGGAGGGACGAACCCTCCTCCGCGTTGGGCCAGATGCGGGCCGCGGCCTGCCACGACGTCCACGGTACGTAGCGGGTCGCCGCCGCGTTGCTCCCGGTGGAAGCGGGCGGGCCCCATACGGCCGGTACGTCCTGCCGGTCGGCGAACTTCATCTGGCCGAACTCCTGCCAGGTGGACGATTCGTCCTGCCCGGCCGCGAGATAGAAGACGAAGTCGAACTTCTCGGTTTCCCCGGCGCTCACGTCGGCGGTCCAGGCCGCCTTCCCGTCGGTCCGGATGTCCATGCCGCAGGTGTCCCCGGCCGGGCAGGCGCCCGGATTCATCGAGTCCTCGACCCCGTACTGATAGGACTTCGCGGGCATGCGGTACACACCGAAGGCCGTCAGGTCGACGCCGATGCGGCCACCGGAGTCCTCCATCCAGTACTCGTTGATGGTGTGACCGTTGTTGAGCGCGCCGGGCTTGTTGAGGAAGTCCTCGTAGAACCGCGGCAGGCGGTCGCGCGGTATGCCGGAGGCGGACGGCTGCGGGTTGCCGAACAGCGTCGATCCCGCCGGTTGGCCGACCGTGAACTCCTCGTCCGGGTAGTCCAGAAGCACCAGCGCGCCCTTGAAGGTGCGCTGCGTGGGCTCGACGTCCGGGTCGGCCCAGCGGGTGCCGGGGACCGCGCGGTAGTCGGCCCAGGTCATGTCGTCGGGGTTTTGCCAGCGCTGGGGGTCGATCGGGTCGACGAGGGGCGGCCGGGCGCTCGGCGTACGGTCGGGAGTGGCCCCCGCGGGCCCGGCTGCGACGGCGGCCAGGGCGGCGAGGAGCGTGGCGACGACCGTTAATCGGCGCACTCGTCTTCGGCGGAGGAACAAGGCTCACCTCTTGTCCGGAAGTGTTGCTCAGACAGAACCAGCCGTGCGCACGGTATGACTACGGCTGCCACGGTAAGCCGGGGGCCGGGGTGACGCCAGAGTGCCGCTGTGGCTTCCGCGACGGAAACCGGGCGTGCGCCACCGCGTTGACGAGCCGGAATCCCACCGCACACGGCTGCGGAGCACATCGAAAACCGCGATAGCGTGTACCGGCCAACGGGAAGGCGCCGCCGACCTCCTGTATGGCGCGACGTGTGGAAACCAGCCCAAGGAGCCCTCTTGACCAGCCCAGAAGAGCGGATGGCTGACCTGCTCAAGACCTTCGGTGAGCCAGCGGCGTGTACTGCGTACCTGCTGTGCGACCGGCATCCGTCGGACGCCGTGGCGTTCACCGTGGTGAGCAAGGACCTGACCAGCCATGACATGACGTTCGGTGAGCTCCGCGACCGCTCGTCGCGCATGGCGAGCGCCCTGGCCGACCTGGGCGTCGGGACCGGTGACCGGGTCGCCACCCTGATGGGCAAGTCCGCCGAACTGCTCATCGTGTCCCTCGCCATCTGGCGGCTCGGGGCCGTTCAGGTGCCGCTGTTCACCGCGTTCGCCCCACCGGCCATCGCGCTGCGCACCATCGGCAACGGCACCAAGGCCGTGATCACGGACGCCGACCAGCGCCCGAAGCTGGACCCGGAGTCCGGTTTCCCCGGTGAGCGGCCCTGGCAGATCATCACGACCGGCCACGCCACCGGCACCGACCTCGCCTTCTCCGAGCTGCTGGAGGCGCACGCACCGCAGCCCGAGCCGGTGGCGGTGGGCGGCGACGCCACCATCGTGGAGCTGTTCACCTCCGGCACCGCGGGCTCCCCGAAGGCCGTGCCGATCCCGCTGAACGCCGTCGCGGGCTTCGCGATGTACCAGGAATTCGGCCTGGACCACCAGCCCACCGACGTGTTCTGGAACGCCGCCGACCCGGGATGGGCGTACGGCCTGTACTACGCCATCATCGGGCCGCTCGCCCTCGGCCGGCGCAGCCTGCTGTTCAGCAGCCTGTTCTCCGCCGAGGACACCTGGCGCGTGCTGTCCGAGTACGGCGTCACCAACTTCACCGCCGGACCGACCGTCTACCGCAAGCTGCGCGCATCCGGCGCCGCCGTCCCCGGCGACCTGCGGCTGCGCTGCTGCTCCGCGGCCGGTGAACCGCTGCCCACGGATGTCGTCGAGTGGGCCCGGGAGACGCTCGGCGTCCCCGTACGCGACCACTACGGCCTGACCGAGCTGGGCATGACCATCGTCCACGCCTGGCATCCGGAGCTGCGCACCGACCTCAAGTCCGGCTCCATGGGCCGCCCGCTGCCCGGCTGGTCGGTGAAGATCCTGCGCGAGGACACCAACTCCGCCGAGGCGGCGACCGGTGTCCCCGGGCGGGTGGCGATCGACATCGCGAACAGCCCGCTGATGTGGTTCAAGGGCTACCTGGGCTCCCCGGAGCGCACGGCCGAGAAGTTCAGCCCCGACGGCCGGTGGTTCTACACCGGCGACACCGCGGCGAAGGACGAGGAGGGCGATCTGTTCTTCTCCGGGCGCGGTGACGACATCATCCTGATGGCGGGCTACCGCATCGGCCCCTTCGAGGTGGAGAGCGTGCTGCAGGAGCACGAGGCGGTGGCGGAGGCCGCCGCGGTGGGCATTCCGCACGACGAGTACGGCGAGGTCATCGAGGCGTTCGTCGTCCTGCGCCCCGGGACCCGGCCGGGCGAGACGCTCGCCGCCGAGCTGCAGCAGCTCGTCCGGGACCGGTTCGCCAAGCACGCGTACCCGCGGCAGATCCACTTCGTGGACGAACTGCCCAAGACCTCCAGCGGCAAGACGCAGCGCTTCCTGCTGCGCCCGCAGCCGACCACCGGCCGGGGCCACTGAGGCGGCGGGCCCCCTCACGGCCGTGGGGGGGGGGGGGGGGGGGGGGGGGGGGGGGGGGGGGGGGGGGGAGGGGGGAGAGGGGGGGGGGGGGGGGAGGGGGGGGGGGGGGGGGGAGAGGGGGA
>NZ_JBVIVI010000018.1:0-71700 GCF_055595765.1 Streptomyces sp. NPDC040405 | reverse complement strand
GGTTTCTGGTTTCACCGCAACCGGAACACTGGTGGGGACGATGGGGAGGGGGGCCCCCCCCATGGCTGTGGGCTTTGGCCTCGGGGGGAGAAATGGGGACCAGGGCCCACAAGGCATACGGGAATCAGCCGGTCGAGCGCGACAGCGCCTCCCGTACCGCCTCCTCCGTGCGTCCCACCACCGCGGAACCGTCGTCGGCGGTGATGATCGGCCGCTGGATCAGCTTGGGGTGTTCGGCGAGCGCCGCGATCCAGCGGTCGCGCGCGCCCTCGTCGCGCGGCCAGTCCTTCAGCCCCAGCTCCTTCGCCGCGGCCTCCTGCGTCCGGGTGATGTCCCACGGTTCGAGTCCGAGCCGGGCCAGTACGCCGCGGATCTCGTCCTGAGTGGGTACGTCGTCGAGGTAGCGGCGGACGGTGTATCCGGCGCCCTCCGCGTCGAGCAGAGTCAGCGCGCTGCGGCACTTCGAGCACGCCGGATTGATCCAGATCTCCATGGCACAACCGTACCGCGAGCCCCCTCGCGCCACGCCCGTCGAATCCCGGTCATGTGGCGCCTGACCAGGCCGCTTTGTCAGTGCCCCATCGTAGAATGGAGGCAGTGAAAGAGAGCGTGACCGACTGTCCCAGGAGGATGCCGATGGCCGCTGCCGCTACCACTCTTCCGGAACTGCCGAGCTTTACGACCCTGCCGAAGAAGCGCATGCCCGCCGGGCGTCCGCGTGAGTGGTACGAGACCCACAACCGCCGGCTGAAGGCCATGCGCCTGGCCATCGCTCTGCTCAACTCCGGTGTGTACCGCCCCGAGCAGGCGCGCAACCGCAAGATACGGGCCACCGCGGTCCGGATCGGTGTGCACCCGCCGTCCAACACCACGTGCCGCATGGTGCGCTCGCTCCTCCAGGAACACGACCGCTGACCGAACCGGGCCCTCGCCGCGCCCCCTTCACCGGGGCGCGGCGGGGGCCCGTCCCCACCACTCCGCTGCCTCGTCTCACCCCGCCGGCTTCAGGCGCTCGACCTTCGGCAGCAGGAACGCGTAGGTGGCGGCGCCGAGCAGGGCCACACACCCCGCCAGCGTCAGGGGCAGCACGAACGAGTGGGTGATGCCCTTGAGCACCCCGAGCAGCAGCGGGGAGAGGATGCCGGCGATGTTGGCCGCCGTGTTCTGGATCCCCGCGATCGAGCCGACGTGTGCGCTCGTCGGGGCCACATCGGCGGGCAGCGCCCAGACGCTCGCCGCCGCGAAGGTGGAACAGAAGTAGGACACGGACAGCGCGGTCAGCGCCGTGCCGATGCCCGGCGAGACGACCGCGAGTGCGATCACCGAGGTGCCCAGCAGCCCGCCGACCAGCGGGATCTTCCGCGCCTTCGTACGCTCCGTGCCGCGCCGCACCAGCCAGTCGGAGAACAGGCCGCCGCTCCAGCCGCCCAGCATGGAGGCGATGCCGGGGATCATGCCGAGGAAGCCGAAGGACAGCGCGTCGAGGTGGTATTCGTCCACCAGGTAGGTCGGGAACCAGGTGATGAAGAAGTACGCGACGAAGTTGATACAGAAGAAGCCGAGCATCATCGCCCAGATCATCCGGAAGCGGAACAGGTCCCGCCAGCCGATCCGGGCGCTCGCCGCGGCCTCCTCGGCCGTCTCCTTCTCCTGCCCTGACTCGATGTACTCCCGCTCCGCGGCGCCGAGGCTCGGGTGCTCCTCCGGGTCGCGGTAGTAGAGCCACCAGCCCAGCGCCCACAGCACCCCGAGACCGCCCGCGACGGCGAACGCCCAGCGCCAGCCGAGGCCGGTGACCACCAGGGTGACCAGGGGGATCGACAGGGCGCCGCCGACCGCGTTGCCGTTGTTGAAGGTCGCGGAGGCGAAACTGCGCTCGGAGGCCGGGAACCAGCGGGAGACCACCTTGGCGCTGGAGGGGAAGCTGGGTGCTTCGCCGAGGCCGAGCAGGGCACGCAGCCCCACCAGCGACGCCACGCCACGGGCCATGCCCATGGCCGCGGTGGCCAGCCCCCACCACAGGCTCGCGATGGCGAGCATGATGCGCGGGCCGACCTTGTCGGCGAGCCAGCCGCCGGGCATCTGCCCGAAGGCGTACGTCCAGAAGAACGCCGACAGCAGCAGTCCGCCGACCCCGTCGGACAGGCCGAGGTCCTCGGTGATGTGCGGCAGCGCGACGCTGAGCGTGGCGCGGTCGATGTAGTTGATGGTGATACCGGCGAACAGCAGCCCGAGGACGACGAAGCGGACCTTGCCGGCGCGTCCGCCCGGTCTCTTGCGCGTGGCCGCGTCGGGGGCCGGTGCGGAGGTCTTGCCGAGAGCCATCGCGCTCACACCCCCGCCGGTGGCCGGGCGCCGCCACTGATGACACCGTTGACCACGTTCCGCGGGGCCTCGCCCGACAGCACCCGGTCCACGCTCTCCACGAGCCGCGCCCGGATGGCGTGGTACGCCTCGACCGTCACCCCGGCCGTGTGCGGAGTGAGCAGCACATCGGACCGGCCGCGCAGCGGGGAGTCGGCGGGCAGCGGCTCCTCCGCGAACACATCGAGCGCGGCACCCGCCAGCTGCCCCGAGTCCAGGGCCTCGACCAGCGCGTCCTCGTCCAGCACACCGCCACGTCCGGCGTTGAGGACGTAACCGCCCCGGGGCATCCGGGACAGCAGGGACTCCCCGACGACACCACGGGTGGCCTCGTTGAGCGGCATGTGCAGGGTGAGCACGTTCGAGCGGGAGGCCAGGTCGTCCAGGCTCACATACGTACGGTCCGGCTCGGAGCGCACCGGGTCGTGCACCAGGACGTCGCTTCCGAACCCGTCGAGGCGGCGCGCGACGGCGCGGCCGATGCTGCCGAACCCGGCGATGCCCACGGTGAGCGCGGACAGGTCGCGCCCGCGCAGCCCCTCGGGTCCCCAGCCACCGTTCTCGATCTTCGCGTGACCCGCCGCGTAGTGGCGCAGGAGGGAGAGCAGGGCGCCCACGGTCCAGTCCGCCACGGCGTCGGTGTTGAAGCCGGGGAGGTTCGCGACCGGGATGGAGCGCTCGGCGGCGGCCAGGTGGTCGACGCCGTCGAAGCCGACGGCCACCGACTGCACGAGGCGGCAGCGCTCCATCCCGTCGAGCAGCTCCGCGGAGATCCCGCGCTCCTTCTCCAGCGGGGCGAGCACGATCGTCGCGTCGGCGAGCGCGTCGCGGTGGTCGTGCGGATCCTCGTCCGGCCCGATCTCGGTGATGCTCAGCTCGGGGTGGCCGGGCAGCAGCCGACGCAGCTCGTCGGCGCCGAGATCGTTCAGGTGGTACAGGGTCACGAGATGTTCGGACATCACATGCGGCTCCTGGAGTGATGTGGTGGGCCCTGGGGGGTGGCATGAGTTTTCGCCACGGTTACGATCTCTGTCAACGGTTAACCGAAAACGGATAACGGTTTTCCGAGTGAGGAGTCAGGCCCATGGACCGTCAGCGCACCGTCGTCACCGCGCTCACCACGCCGTTCACCCCGAGCGGCGATCTCGACCTGGACGCGGCCCGCGCCCAGTACGGCTTCGCCGCCCGCACCACCGGACAGCTGCTCGTGGCCGGAACCACCGGAGAATTCCCCGCGCTGAGCGAGGGCGAACGGCTGCTGCTGATCGAGACCGCGTTGCAGGAGGCGGGTGCCGACGGCGTAATCGCGCACATCGGCGCCGCCGACGCGCACACCGCCGTCCGGCTCACCCGGGCCGCCGTGGCGGCCGGTGTCCGCCGCATCGCCGCGCTCACCCCGTACTACCTGCCCGCGCGCGCGGACGAACTGGAGGCGTACTTCAGCCGGATCCGGCTCGCAGCTCCGGATGTCCAGCTGTACGCGTACCTCTTCCCCGAGCGCAGTGGTCTGACGGTCGGGCCGGTGGAATTCGGCAAGCTGGCCGCCTCCTGCGGGCTGGCCGGCGTCAAGCTGAGCGGCACCCCCTCCACCGAGGTGGCCGCGTACCGCGCCGAACTCCCGGAGGAGTTCGAGGTCTACTCGGGCAACGACCAGCGGCTCGCCGACGTCCTGGCCGCCGGTGGCGCCGGGGTGGTCTCGGGCTGCTCGGCCGCCCTCCCCGAGCCCTTCCTCGACCTGGCCGCGGCGCTGCGCGACGACACCGCCGGCCCGGCCCGGCTCGCCGCCGCCCAGGACCTGGTGGACCGTACGGTCGGACTGCTTGGCCCCAGCATCGGCCGGGTCAAGCACGCCCAGACGGCTCGCGGGCTGCCCGCCGGAACCTCCCGGATGACCGTGGGCGACCCGGACCGGGCGACCGCCGCCGACATCGAGGCGCTGGCCGGTGAGGTGTCCGGCCGCTGACCCTTCGGGTGCGGTCGGCCCACAGGCGCGGTCGGCTCAGGAGGCCGGGCTCACGGGCAGCGGCTGCTCCGCCCAGATGCACTTGCCCGTCGGGGTGAAGCGGGTGCCCCAGCGGTGGGAGAGCGCGGACACCAGCTGCAGGCCCCGCCCGCCCTCGTCGGTGTCCGAGGCCCGGCGGATCCGTGGCGTGGTGGGGCTGCCGTCCGACACCTCGCAGATCAGGCTGCGGCTGCGCAGCAGCCGCAGCCTGATGGGTCCCTTGGCGTGCCGGACCACATTGCCGACCAGCTCGCTGACCAGCAGCTCGGTGGTCATCGCCAGATCCTCCAGCTGCCAGGCGTCGAGCTTGTCGCGGACATGGTGGCGGGCCACCCCGGCGGCGATCGGCGCATCGGGCAGCCGCCAGGTCGCGATGTTGTCCGCGGTCATCGAATGTGTCCGGGCCACCAGCAGCGCCGCGTCGTCCTGGGTGCGCGACTGCTCGGGCAGCAGGGCGCCGACGAGGGTGTCGCACAGCCGGTCGAGATGGCCGAGGACGCGGCCCTCGCCCCCGTACGCCGGGGAGTCCCCGTCCCCGGCGGCGCTGGGGCGCGGAAGCAGGTCCGGTGTCGTGGCCAGCGCCTCGGCCAGGGTGCGGGAGAGGTACGCCATGCCGTGGTCGACGTCGCGGGTCGCGGACTCGATCAGCCCGTCCGTGCACAGCACCAGGATGCTGTCCTCCGGCAGTTGCACCTCGATGGTCTCGAACGGCGGGGTCGCGGCCCCGAGCGGCGGGTCGGGGGTGAAACCGGGGGAGTGCACCGTGCCGTCGGGGTGGATGATGGCGGGCGGCAGATGCCCCGCGCACGCGAAGGTGCACACGCTGGTGGTCGGATCGTAGATGGCGTACAGACACGTGGCGTAGAAGTCGTCACCGAGCGCCCCCACGAGATCGTTGAGGTGGGTCAGCAGCTCATCGGGCGGCAGCTCCAGATCGGCCAGCGTGTGCACGGCGGTGCGCAGCCGTCCCATGGTGGCCGCCTCGGTCAGCCCATGGCCCATGACGTCGCCGATGACCAGCGCGACCCGCTCCCCGGACAGCGGGATCAGGTCGTACCAGTCGCCGCCCACCTCCATGCCCTCCCCGGCCGGGAGGTAGCGCGCGGCGGCCGTGACGGCGGGCAGCGCGGGCAGCGTACGGGGAAGCAGCCCGCGCTGCAGCTCCTGGGCGCGGGTGTGCTCGGCGTCGTACAGCCGGGCCCGCTCCAGAGCCTGCGCCACCAGCCCGCTGATCGCGGTGAGCAGGGTCCGCTCCTCCTCGCCGAAGTGGCGCGGCCGGTCGAAGGAGACGACGTAGTAACCGGCCCGGTGGTCGGAGGCCACCAGAGGGAGGAACGCCCATGCCTTCTTCCCGCTCAGCGGCAGATAGCCGACCACCTCGGGGAAGCGCTTGGCGTAGTCCTCGGGCGAGGAGATGAACAGCGGGCTGCGGGAGCTGAGGACCTCGGTGACGGGCGAGCTGACGGGCGCGTTCGGCGGCAGGGGGACGTTGTCGAGGAAGCTCAGAAAGGCGTCCGAGTAGCCGGTGGAACCCACCACCCGCAGCCGCTTGTCCTCGATGAGCTGGCAGATCAGCCCGGTCGCCCCGAACGGCGGCAGCACCCGGTCGGCAACCGCCTTCACCACGTCCCGGGTGGTCAGCGCCTCGGCGAAGGCGCTGGTCAGCTCGGCGATCCGGGTGGCGCGCTCGGTGGCGGCGTGTGCGGCGGCGGAGCGCTCGGCGTCCAGCGCCCGGCGGTCGGTCACGTCCGTGATGTGCACCGTCATCCCGTCGGGCACCGGGACCAGCCGGATGTGGTACCAGCGGTTGCTGCGCGGCCAGCGGGCGTGGAAGTCGATGGGCGCCCTCGCCTCCGCCGCCCGCCGGAACCGCGGCTCGACGCCGATCGCCCGGGCCCGGGGAAGCTCCCACAGCACCTGGCCCCGCAGTTCCCCGGAGGCCCCGAGGAAGCGCTCGGCCTCGACATTGCCGTACGTGATCCGCCCGTCCTCGTCGACCACCAGGAACCCGTCGCCCATGTACTGCAGGGCGCGGCTGAAGGCGTCCCGGGAACGGCGGGTCTCGGTGATGTCCCACAGCGTGCCGACCACCCGGGCCGGAACCCCGTCCGTCCGGGAGACCACCCTCCCGCGGGCCTGCACCCAGCGGTACGTCCCGTCGGGCTGCCGCACCCGGTACTCGACGCTGTACTCGCTGCGGTCGCGCAGCCACTCGGCGCTGGAGACCGCCTGCACCCAGGGCATGTCCTCGGGGTGGATGGCGCCCAGCCAGGTGTTGACCTGGCCGTCGAAGGCGCCGGGCGCGAACCCCAGCAGCGTCTGCGCCTGGTCGTCGCAGGTCAGGGTGGCGCCGCGGAGATCCCACTCCCAGGCGCCGATCCGCGCCGTACGCAGCGCCCGCTGGAGCCAGGGGCCCGACCGCTGCTCCTCCGGCCCCCGGGCCCGGCCGGTGTCCTGGGCGGCCGCCGCCAGCAGCCGCAGCCGCTGGGCCAGCCAGCCGGTGACCGTCCGGGCCAGATCGCGCTGGGCCGCGTCACCCGCCCGCGGCGCGGACGTCAGCACCGACAGCACCGCCAGCGGCGGCCCGCCGTTCATTGGCACCGGGATGGCCGCCATGCACACACCGGGCGGGATGGTCCGGGTGAGGGAGCCGCGGTCGGCCGGGGTGGCGGCCCACAGGGCGCTGCCGCCGTGGAAGGCGGCCATCGGGGCGACCGGATCGCCCCACTCGATGGTCTGCCACGCCCTCGGCAGTGGACCGCTGAGGCCGCTGGTGGCCACCAGCCGCAGCCCCAGCCCGTCCGGCCTGCGCAGATGCGCCATGCCGCCCAGCCCCTGCAGCCCGGACACCAGATGGTCGAGCGCCAGCCGCAGCAGCTCCGCGTCGCCCAGCCCGCCACTCGCGGTTTCGAGCAGCCGCAGCCGTGTCCGCTCCGCCTCCCGGGCCGGGGTGTGCTCCCGCGCCGGGGTGCGGTCCTGTGCCGGGTGCCGCTCGTTTACACCCACGCGATCACCTGCGCTCTGCGAGGGCCGGACCAACTGGCCCGGCCCTCGGGGTCAGTCTCTCTCTAAGAATATGTCCGCATTTTCAAGCGTTTCACCCTCCATGGCGACATCCATTTCGCCGCGGAGGGAGTTCTGTGATGACCCAGCAACTGCCGTCGGCGGTGGTCGACCGTCCGGTCGTCCGCTCGTACGCGACCTACGCCGCCGCCCAGCGCGCGGTCGACTTCCTGTCCGACAACAAATTCCCCGTCGAGCACACCGCGATCATCGGCTCCGACCTGCGCATGGTCGAGACGGTGCTCGGGCGGCTCACCCGCGGCCGGGCCGCGCTCGCCGGGGTGGGCACCGGCGCCTGGTTCGGCCTGCTGATTGGCCTGCTGCTGTCGGTGTTCGCCCTGGGGTCCCACAACGTGTTCGTACTGATCCTCAGCGGCATCCTCTACGGCGCCGTCTTCGGCGCCATCGCGGGCTTCGCCGGGCACGCCCTGACCGGCGGACGCCGCGATTTCTCCTCCCGGAGCCAGATCGTGGCCGCGCGCTATGACGTGGTCGCCGACGCCGAGGTCGCCGAAGAGGCGAAGAACATGCTGATCAAACTGGACTGGCGGGAGGGCTGACCCGCCCCGGAGCCCGCCCCGGCGGCTGACGGGGGGTCCTGTCGTGTACTAACTGCCTTAGCAGTAAGGTGAGGGTGACGGGCTACCCATCATTGTCATCGTCGGAGGAACGGCGTGAACGCGAGCGGACGTGTACGAACGGGCGGTGTCCTGCGACGCCTCCTGTTCGTCGTCGTGCTCGCGCTCGGTGTGCTGGTGATGCACTCCATGGGGCACCCCGACGGCGGCTCGGGACCGGGCTCGGCCTCGGGCACCTCGGCGCACGCCTTCGGCGGGACGCACCAGACCATGCGCGACGACGCGCCGCGGGCCATGGCCCCTCACGACGACTCCCCGGACGTGTCCGCCGTCGCCGCGCACCCCGCTCCGTCCGCACCCATGACCGGGATGGACATGGCCTCGCTGTGCGTGGCCGTGCTCGGCGCGTGGGTGCTCACGGCCGTGCTGCGGGCCGCCCTCGTACGGCGTCGTGGCCCGCCCCCGCCCCGGTTCGCCCCGGTGGTCGCCGTACCGCGGCCCGTCCCTCCCTCGCCGTGCCCTGACCTCACCGCGTTGTCGGTCCTGCGGATTTAGGCCGTACCCGCGCCATCCGCAGAACGCAGAAGCGCAGAAGCGCGAGACACCGACATCACACACGGCATGAGGTATTTCGGCATGACCACTTTCCCGCAGACCCCGCGCCGCCTGGCAATGGTGGGCATCGTCGCCATCGGCGGACTGCTGCTCACCGCCTGCGGCGGGAACGATGACATGAAGGGCATGGAGCACGGGAGCAAGGACTCCTCCGCCTCCGCGAAGGCCACCGCGTCCTCGGCGCCGGGTGGCTTCAACGACGCGGATGTCTCCTTCGCGCAGATGATGATCCCGCACCACCAGCAGGCGCTGGAGATGGCGAAGCTGGCGGACGGCCGGGCCGAGGACGGGCAGATCACCTCGCTCGCCGGGAAGATCGAGAAGGCCCAGGACCCCGAGATCACGACCATGAAGTCCTGGCTGAAGGGCTGGGGCAAGCCGGTTTCGCCGTCCTCGGGCAGCATGCCCGGCATGGACCACGGATCGGGTGGTTCGGACAGCATGCCCGGCATGGACCATGGATCGAAGGGCTCGGACGGCATGGCCGGAATGATGTCCCAGAAGGACATGGACCGGCTGGAGGCCGCCAAGGGCACCGACTTCGACCGCGCCTTCGCGCAGATGATGATCGGCCACCACAAGGGCGCGATCACCATGGCCGAGGACGAGCAGAAGAAGGGCCGTAACGCCACCGCCAAGAAGCTCGCCGGGGACGTCATCAAGAACCAGTCCGCCGAGGTGACCACCCTGCGGAAGATCCTCGACCGGCTCTGAGCCGCGGCAACCGCCGCGCCCCGGGGGTGTCTACATCATCCCCGGGGCGCAGCCCACCACCACGGGTAGCAGCGGGAGGGCCGCGGCGGCCGTGGCCACCGCGAGCCGAAGCGCGGGATGGGGGCGGCGGTGCGGGCCCAGCAGGCGGCGCAGCCGGACCAGGGCGCCGGGGCCACCGGCCGCGAAGGCCCCGCGGGGGGTGCGGCCCGCCGCCATGGCGTACAGCGCCGTGGCAAGCGTCTCGCGCGGGTGGCGGCGCAGCGCGCGGTCATCCGCCGCCATCTCCAGCAGCATCGCCGTCTGCTCCCGGGCGGCACGGGCCAGTGGCAGCCACCGGAAGGCCCTCGCGAACGCCTCGGCGGCGGCCAGCGCCAGATGGTGGCGGCCCGCGATGTGCGCGCGCTCATGGTCCAGCGCGGCGTCGAGCTGGGCGCCGGACAGCGCCCGCAGCGCGCCCGTGCTGACGACCACCCGCGGGCAGCGCCCCGGCAGGCAGTACACGGCGGGCAGCTCATGGTCGAGGACGGTGGCGCGCAGCCGCGCCGAGCGGCGGCCGACCAGATCCAGTACGCCCATGTGGCGGGAGCGGGCCCGGCGCGCCCGCAGCACCTCGTGGCCGAAGCGCGCGAGCGTGACCAGCGCCACGAGGAGCGGCAGCGCGACGGCCGGGACGTCGAAAGGGCCGGGCACCGGGACGCGGGCGTGCCAGGTCAGCCCGCAGAAGTGGACTAAGCCGGACATTCCCGCGTCAAGGTGTCCGGTGGGGATGGCGAGGTGGTACGCGGCCAGCGCGATCGCGACCACGAACGACACGGTCAGCCCCTGCCAGGCCGCCACGGCGAGTGCGGGGGAGCGGTGTGGCCAGGCGCTGCGCAGCAGGGCCCGCGGGGCCAGGGTGCCGACCGCGGCCGCGTAACAGGCCAGGGCGAGCGCCGGAATCACTCCGGGTTCCGCCGCCCGGCCGCCCGCAGCGCCTTGCGCAGGGCGCTGACCTCCTCGGGGCCCATCTGCTCGACGAAATGGGCGAGGGCCGCGGGGCGGTCCTGGCTGGTGCCCAGGGCGTCCTCCATCAGCGCGGCGGAGTACTCCTCACGGCTGCGTACCGGCGAGTACAGCCAGGCCCGGCCTTCCTTGCCGCGCTGCAGCCAGCCCTTGTTGTAGAGGATGGTGGCCACGGTCATCACCGTGGTGTAAGCGACCGGCCGCTGTGTGTTGATGTCGTCGACGATCTCGCGCACCGTCGCCGGTCGCCGCCACGTCCACAGACGGTCCATGATCTCCGCCTCGAGATCCCCCAGCCGCCGCATGGACGCTTCCTTCCGCCGTCAGACGCTTACCTCCGTTAGTACGGAGGCCCATAGTAGAGAGCCGTCATCCCGGGGCGGACACCGGGGGGAATGCCGGGCGGGCCGAGAAGATCGCCGATCATCGCCGGCGCCGGGTGCTCCGCCCCTGGCCAAAGCCTCAACTGGCCTTGCGCACGATAGGATTGACCGGACGCGTATTCAACACGGGTAAGGCGAAAGGGAAGTCTGGATGAGTGGTCTGAACAAGGGGCTCGGGAAAATCGAGGTGGCGCTCAAGTGGGACCCCAGCCCCAGCGGTGAGTCGCCCAATGATCTCGACATCGTCGCCGGGACCTACCGTGCGACCGATCCGTACGGTGAACCCGCGTATCTGGTGCACTTCGACAGCCGGTCGCCCGACGGCACGATCTACCTCAACCGGGACAGTCGCACCGGCCAGGGACTGGGCACCGACGAGGCGATGACCCTGGAGTTCGAGCGGCTGTCCGAGGAGTACTCCCGCGTCGTGGTGGGTGTGGCCATCCAGCAGAGCGCCGGGCCGAAGACCTTCGGCGATATCCGGAACACCAGCGTCCGGATTGTCGAGGGATATACCGAGCTACTGGAAGGCGATTTCACCGGAGTCTCCGGAGCCACAGCAGCCACGGTCGCGGAGTTCACCCGGGACGAATCGGGGGAATGGGGAATCCACGGCGTCATCCGTGGATTCACCGTCGACCCGGAAACCTTTACGGATGTGATGGGCAAGGATTATTCCTGACCGCACTTGTGCGCATTCCCGTCGCCCGGGCGCACCCCGCTACGGGCCGATGTGAATCATTGACGCCCAGAACAGCGGTTCCGCATAGCGCCGTTGAGCACGCAGCCGCAGGACCGCCCGGTGCAGCGCGTGCGCCGAGGCGGCCGTCGACCGCGCCGCGCCCAGCGCCCCGTACACATCCCGGGCGAGAGCGGGTGTGATCACGTCCTTCAGCGTCCACAGGCTTCCGATCACATGGCGGTAGCCGCACAGCTGGAACGCCGAGGCGAGCGTGATCACCTCGTCGACCAGCGCGGTGCCGGGCGCGGCGGTGTGGCAGGCGGACAGACAGGCGAACTCCGCCTCGTCCAGCCGCTGGGTGGCCAGATCGTGCACGGTCAGCTCACCGCCGTGCAGCAGCAGCCCGCCGGACGACGGATCCTCGGGGTCGTACGAGCCGTGGCACGCCAGATGCGCGTACGGATGGGTGCGCAGCGCGGCGAGTACGGCCTCGGGGGTGGCGTCCGCGCCCAGCAGCCGGGTCTGCCCGACCGGCAGCTCGGCCACCGCGGCCAGCTCGTCGTCGACCGCGGGCAGGGGCTGAAGAGCGGCGCCCTCCGCACCGGCCGGTGGCGCGGACACTCCCACGACGGCCAGCGTGGGCGGCTTGCCGGACGGCGCGGCCCGGCCCCGGGCGTGCAGCAGGGCGCCCAGCGTGGGCGTGTACGACGACACCACCCGGTCCAGCACATGGCTGCCGTCCGAGGGGCACCGCGCCGCGTGCAGCGGCAGCAGGGCCAGGGGGCCGGTGGGACACCACCACAGCCGCGGCCACTCGCTCTCCTCGGCCTCCGGCGCCACCGGCCGGTCCAGCCCGAGCCGGGCGAGCACGGGGCCCGCGATGTGCCGCCACAGCCACTCCAGCGTTTCCTCCATGGTCCGCTGGTGGGTGCCCGCGTCGGCCAGGCCCGCGGCGGAGGACAGCGCGGTGACGGCGGCGTGGAAGCCCTCGGCGCGGCGGCCGGCCTCGGTCCGGGTGACCCCGGCGAGCGGAAGCACCTCGACGCCGGTCTCGCCGTCGGCGTCGGCACGCAGCAGCAGGGCGTCGCAGCGCAGCTCGGAGATGTTGAGCACCACGACCGGACCCCGCGCGGCCACCGTACGCAGCCGCTCCCAGCCGAGCGGCCGGTGGAACCGTTCGAAGCCGCCGAGCGCCCGGATCTCGGTCAGGAGGGCGTCGAACTCCGCTGTGAGGGCGGCGCGTTGCTCGAAGGGGCCGCGCTCCTCGATCAGCTCGGCGCAGACCCGCGCGAACCGCCCGGCCAGCTCGGGCGCCGCCTTCGCCAGCTCGGGATGGCGGCCGCGCAGCCGCAGCGCCTGGGCGAGCAGCACACCACGGCCCTGTTCGAGCCGTACCAGCGCCGCCTGGGGACGGCCCGCGCTGATCTCGACGGCGGCGGCGTCGCAGGCCAGCGACGACAGCTCGCGCAGCCGCACCTCCCGCGACCGCCGGTCCAGAGCCCGGCCGGTGAGCTTGGGCAGCAGATCGTCCAGCGCGACTCCGAACGCCTTCGTGGCCTCGGGCAGATCGCCGCAGTACGCGCTGTTCAGCCCCCATAGACAGGCCGCCGTCAGCCGGAAGCGGATGTCCTCGCCCGGTGCGAGCGCGGTGGCGCCGAACTGCCGCAGGGCGGCGAGGAGATCGCCCGGGGAGCGTGTCAGGCCCGAGCGTGCCGTCAGGAGTGCCCCCAGCTCCATGCTCGCCGCCTGCCACTGGGGGCTGGTGGCCGACGTCGTGTCCAGCACCCCGCGCAGCAACGCGATGCCGCGGTCGACCTCGGCGATCAGCCCGGTGTGCTTGCCGCGCGCGCCGAGGGCGACGGCCAGCTTGACGCGCATCACGGGATGGTCGTGCTGATGGGCCGGGGTGGCGGCCACCGCATGCTCCAAGTGGCGGATGGCCTCGGCGAGTTCGGCGACGTTCCCCCGGGCCTGGAAGCGGGCGTGCAGCACGGCGGCCAGATTGGTGAGCAACTGGCCGTAGTGGGGCGACAGGGGAGTGCTGCCCGCCATCGAGTTCCGGGCGGCCGCGGTGGCGGCGTCGAGATCGGCCGGACTGCCGGTGTTGACGTACTGGTCGAGGAGGGAGAGGCCGAGCAGGGAGTACGCCGGACAGCGCATCGCGGGGTCGGCCACGGCCCGTACGACGCCCCGCAGGAGGCCGATCGCCTCGGTCAGGTCGCCGAGGTGGCCGGTGGCCTCGAAGCGCATGCGCAACAGATTGCCCAGGCTGATCCGGTGGCCTTCACGGGCCGGATCGTCGGCGGTCGTGGCGTCCAGGGCCGCTCGTACGCCGGAGATGGAGGTGTCCAGATCGCCCGGCGCTCCCGTCCGGGTGTACCGGACCATGCGCCCGCTCGGCGTGGCATCGTCGGCGGCGGGGGCGGGCGGTGTCATCTTGGCCTGCGCCCCGGCCAGCGCCTTCAGCGCCGCCGCGGGCGGCTGCTCGTCGTCGGGGAACGCCGCCACGGCCTGCCGCATCAGCGCGACCGCCGCGGTGAGCAGCGTCTGACCGCCGGTGAGATCGAAGAGCGTGGCCAGCGCGGAGCCCTCGTTGAAGAGGATCCCGGGGGCATCCTTCTCGGACGCCCTCTCCCGCGCGTGCCGGAACATCTCGGCGGCTCGCCACAGCCCGGCCTCGTCCCGGGCGGACGCACTGCCGGACAACAGCACCACGGCGATCGCGTGCAGGATCTTCCAGGCCGGTGCCACGCGTGCGGCCGTGCCGGTCAGCGCATCCCTGAGCGGCCGGGGGAGGGCGGCGGGCCGCAGCGCGTGCACGACGGAGAAGAGGGAGCCGGAAGCGATGCCGTCCTCCCCGGCCTCGGCCCCGGGGGCGTGCGGGTATCGCGCCAGGTGGAAGCAGGCCGCCAGATAGACCGCCTCGATGTCCACCTCGGCCGCGCCGACCTGCTCGGGCGTCAGACGGTCCCGGGCGCGGTCGACGATCGTCGCCATATTGCGCAGGGTCTCCGGGGACAGCACCGACTCCCGGCTGTCGCGGGCGAACGGGAGCTTCCGGTCGGGATCGGCCATCGCCTCGCGGATCAGCCGACGCAGATTTTCGTCCATATAGTCCCTTATGGGCGTCATGGTGACGTGCCCCGCGCCTCCGCGCGGGCGGAACGGCGTGATCCGCGGCATACCGCGGTGGGTGTACGGCGCGTTGCCGGATACTCCTTGAGAAGCAGGACGGAATCCGTCTGATGTCAGCTCCGGTGTCGGGATCTCATGCCTAGGGTTCTGTCATGGATCTCCGAAAGACCCTGCGCGGTCGACGGCTGCTCGCGACGGTGGCCGCCGTCGTCGTCCTCGCGGGCACGGGCACGTGGGGTGCCGCCGTAGCGGCCGACGACGGGCCGACCGTGCACCGTGAGGACCGGGTGCTGGACATGCCGGGGACGCGCCTCGACACCTCGTACTTCACCGCGGGCCAGGGCCGCCGCCCCGCGGTGCTGCTCGCCCACGGCTTCGGGGGCAGCAAGGAGGATGTCCGGGAGCAGGCCGAGGAGCTGGCGCGGGACGGCTACGCCGTGCTGACCTGGTCGGCGCGCGGCTTCGGCACCTCGACCGGCAAGATCGGGCTCAACGACCCGGACCATGAGGTGGCCGACGCCCGGCGGCTCATCGACTGGCTGGCCAAGCGGCCCGAGGTGCGGCTCGATGCCCGGGGCGATCCGCGCGTGGGCGTCGCCGGTGCCTCGTACGGCGGAGCGCTGTCCCTCCTCGCCGCGGGGTACGACCGGCGGGTCGACGCCATCGCGCCCGAGATCACGTACTGGAATCTGGCGGACGCGCTCTTCCCGAACGGCGTGTTCAAGAAGCTGTGGGCCGGGCTCTTCTTCACCACCGGCTCGGCCGATCTCTCCGGCGGCGGACAAGGGGGCCAGGACTCCCAGGGCTCCCAGGACGCGACCGGATCACAGGGCGGCGAAGGCGGCCAGGGTGGCGGCGGCCAGGGGGCCCAGGGCGGCCAGGGGGGCGGCCAGACCGCTCCGAGTGCCCCGGCTGCCGGGGACGGGCGGAACCAGGGGTGCGGACGGTTCGAGAAGCAGCTCTGCGCGATGTACGAGCGCGTCGCCGTCGCCGGAAAGCCGGACGACGCGGCCCGGCGCCTGCTGGAGGCCCGCAGCCCGTCCGCCGTGGGCGACCGGATCAAGGTCCCGGCGCTGATCTTCCAGGGCCAGTCCGACTCCCTCTTCCCGCTCGGCCAGGCCGACGAGATGGCGAAGACGATCAAGGCCAACGGTGCCCCGGTCGACGTCGACTGGACCGACGGGGGACACGACGGCGGCGACCGCGAGACCGGGCGCGTCCAGTCCCGCACCCGGGACTGGTTCGACCGCTACCTCAAGGGCGACCGGGCCACCGACACCGGGCCCGCCTTCCGGGTCACCCGTGCCGGTGGCGTCGACTCCACCAACGGCGCCGTCCAGCTGCGCGGCGCCACCGGCGACCGCTACCCGGGCCTGGAGGACGGCCGGCGGACCGTGGCGCTGCGCGGCCGCGAGCAGTCGTTCGCGAACCCGCCCGGCGGCGGACCGCCCTCGGTCTCCACGGTGCCGGGTATCGCCGCGCTGTCCCAGGCGTCCTCGTTCGGTATCGGCGTCTCCCTCGACATCCCCGGCCAGTTCGCCCGCTTCGACTCGGCGCCGCTCGAGCAGCCCCTGCGGATCACCGGGGCACCCGAGGTGAAGGTCCGGGTGCGGGCGGACGCCGACGACGCCGTGCTGTTCGCCAAGGTCTACGACGTCGGGCCGGACGGACAGCAGACGCTGCCCTCCCAGCTCGTCGCGCCCGTCCGCGTCACCGACGCGAAGAAGGGGAAGACCGTCACGCTCCGGCTGCCCGCCGTCGACCACGAAATCATCGCGGGCCACTCGCTGCGGCTCGTGCTCGCCTCCACCGACCTCGGGTACGCCACCCCGGCCCAGCCCGCCACGTACCGCGTCGCGCTCGCGGGCGACGGCCTCACGGTGCCCACCGCGCCCGGGACGCACACCGAGCCCGCACCGCTGTCGTGGTGGGTGTGGGGACTGCCGCTGGGCGGCGCCGTGGTGGCGCTCGCGCTGCTGCTGACCGGCCGTCGGCCGACGGCCGCGCCGCCGCCGGACCCCGCGCTGGCCGACGTACCGCTGCAGATCACCGACCTCAGCAAGCGCTACGCCAAGTCCGCCGACCGGTACGCCGTACGCGACCTCTCCTTCCGCGTCGAGAAGGGGCAGGTGCTCGGACTGCTCGGGCCCAACGGCGCCGGAAAGACCACCACGCTGCGCATGCTGATGGGCCTCATCGGCCCGGACGGCGGGGAGATCCGTGTCTTCGGCCAGGCCATCCGCCCCGGCGCACCCGTCCTGTCCCGGGTGGGTGCCTTCGTTGAGGGAGCGGGCTTCCTGCCGCATCTGACCGGACGCGCCAACCTGGAGCTGTACTGGCGCGCCACCGGACGGCCCGCCGAGGACGCGCACCTGGACGAGGCGCTGGAGATCGCGGGCCTGGGCGACGCGCTGGAGCGCGCGGTGCGCACGTACTCCCAGGGCATGCGGCAGCGGCTGGCCATCGCCCAGGCCATGCTGGGCCTGCCGGATCTGCTCATCCTGGATGAGCCGACCAACGGCCTCGACCCGCCCCAGATCCGCGAGATGCGCGAGGTGATGATCCGGTACGCGGCCGACGGCCGCACGGTGATCGTCTCCAGCCATCTCCTGGCCGAGGTCGAACAGTCCTGCACCCATCTGGTCGTCATGGACCGCGGACGGCTGGTGCAGGCAGGCCCGGTCGGGGAGATCACCGGCACGGGGGAGAGCCTGCTGGTCGGCCACGAGGGCGAGCTGAGCGACGCCCTGGTCGACAAGGTGAGCGCCCTGCCCGGCATCACCTCCGCGGCGCGCACCGACGCCGGGCTGCTCGTCCTGATCGAGGACGCCACCCCGGCGCGGCTGCTCGCCGAGCTGATGCGGCTGGAGATCCCGGTGACCAGCTTCGGGCCCAACCGGCGCCTGGAGGACGCGTTTCTGACGCTGATCGAAGGAGGCTCCGCATGAGCGCTTCCGTGACGGAGGCGGCGCCCGGCTACCGGGCGCGCCACACCCTGCCCCTGCGGGTCGAGGCGGTACGGCAGCTGCGTCGGCGCCGCACCCTGGTGATGGGCGTGGTGCTGGCCGCGCTGCCGTTCGTCCTCGTCGCCGCGTTCGCGATCGGAGGCACGCCCGAGGGGCGGGACGGCCGGGTCACCCTGATGGAAACCGCCACCTCCTCGGGCGCCAACCTCGCGGCCACCGCGCTCTTCGTCTCGGCGGCCTTCCTGCTGGTCGTGCCCGTGGCGCTGTTCTGCGGCGACACCGTCGCCTCGGAGGCCAACTGGTCCTCGCTGCGCTATCTGCTGGCCGCGCCCGTGCCCCGGGCGCGGCTGCTGGCCGGAAAGCTGGCCGTGGCGCTGGGGTTCAGCGCGGCCGCGATGGTGCTGCTGCCGTTCGTCGCGCTGCTGGTGGGGACGGTGGCGTACGGCTGGGGGCCGCTGCGCCTGCCCACCGGCGGCGAGCTGGGAACGGGTGACGCACTCGCCCGGCTCGCCGTGGTGGTCGCGTACATCTTCCTGTCCCAACTGGTCACCGCCGCCCTCGCGTTCTGGCTGTCGACCGTCACGGACGCACCGCTGGGCGCAGTGGGCGGGGCGGTCGGGCTGACCATCGTGGGCAATGTGCTGGACGCCGTCACGGCGCTGGGCTCGTGGCGCGAGTTCCTGCCCGCGCACTGGCAGTTCGCCTGGGCCGACGCACTCCAGCCCCACCTGGAGTGGGGTGGAATGCTCAAGGGGACGTCGGTGTCCGTGACGTACGCGCTGGTGCTCTTCGCCCTCGCCTTCCGCGGCTTCGGCCGGAAGGACGTGGTGTCCTAGGCCGCGAGGGCCCCGGTCAGTAGTCCTTGAGGGTCAGCGAGTTGACCACCTTGTAGAAGTCCTCGGTGTACGCGTCCTGGCCGTCCCCGTCGACCTCGGCTTCCATGCGCTCCTGGTTGGCCAGGGCCAGCCCCTGGTTGGCGGTCACGAAGTCGCGCAGCTCGCGCTCGTAGGCGGCGAAGGCCGTGGTGTGGTCACCATCCGCGGCCTTCAGCTCGCCCGCCAGGACATACGCCCCGACCAGGGCCATGGAGGTGCCCTGGCCGGCGGCGGGCGAGCCGCAGTAGCCCGCGTCGCCGAGCAGCGCCACCCGGCCACGGGACCAGGAGTCCATATGAATCTGGGCCACCGCGTCGAAGTGGAAGTCGGGGGCGCCCCACATGTACTCCAGCAGCCGTGGCATCTCCCAGCGCGCCTCCGCGTACCGCTCCGCCACCAGCTGCTTGTGCTCCGAGGGGGTCCGGTCGCCGAGGACCTGGGCGGGCGGCTCGTCCGAGTCGAACCCGACGTAGACCCGGGCCTCGGTGTTGTCGCGGACGCTCATCACCATCCCGCCCCACGCGCCTTCGCCCTTCATCAGGTAGGCCACCTGCCAGCGGTCGAGACCGAGATAGTTCGGCACGGTCCACACCGCCAGATAACTCCCCAGCGGGCGAATGAAGTTCTCCTCGGGGCCGAAGACGAGCCCACGGGTGCCGGAGTGCACTCCGTCGGCGGCCACCACAAGATCGAAGGTGCGCGACACTCCACTGCGGAAGGTGACGGCCACCTCGCCGGGGCCCTGGGCGAGTGCGGCGATCGAGTCGTCGAAGAGATATTCGATGCCGTTTCCACCCGCGCCGACGAGAATCGTCGCCAGATCGTCGCGGAGAATCTCGACGTCGGGGCGGTCGAGCTGACCGCCGCTCAAGGTCCAATCGGTGGTCCTGGACAGTTCCTTGCCGTCGTCGTCGACCGTCGACATACCGCGCAGGCCGGTGCTCTGCGCGCGGATCTCCTCCAGCACCCCCATGCGCTCACACACCTCCAACGCCGTGCCCCGGACGTCGATGGCCTGCCCTCCGGGCCGCAGCCGGGCATACCGCTCCACCACGGTGACCTCGTACCCGTAGCGGTCCAGCCAGTACGCCAGAGCCGGTCCGCCCACGCTGGCACCGGAAATCAGGACTCTCATATTCCGCATCGTGAACTCCTTTTCCGTCCCCCGAATCGCTTCTTCTCGTAAGAGTGAGGGAGGCCACCGACACCGCACCGATGCGCCGCCTACGCGCCACCGACAGGGCACCGACAAGGCCGAACGCCGCGGGAGTCACCGCGGCGCAGTGATCGATTAATGAGAGTGTTACCTGATGGTGTTGTGCGGTTCTGTTGTCATCGAAGAGACTGGGGCTTCCGACTGGCCCGTACAAAAAGCCGGTTGGTCGCACTGGTGACGTTCGGTCCTCCCCCCACGATCCGAACAAGGATGGGACCCATGCACATTTCGCTGGAACACGCTCGCGTGTCCCGAGGCCCGGCAAGAGCCGTGCGCGCCTGTCCCGGGCAGCGCCGGAGACCCGGCGCCAGGGGGTGTCTTGCCGGTCATGCCGGGCTCCCGACGCCTGGCACGGCACCTCGCGGCCCCGCGCTTGTCGCACGCAGCGCCTCCCCCAGCTACCGCTGGGCGGTGCCCCCTGCGCTCTCCTCACGCGGGTTGCGAGCCTCCCCCAGCTACCGCTGGGAGCTGCCCCCTGCACCAGACGCCGCTCGCTGATCCGGCCTGACCGACAAGACACCCCCTCGCGGCCGCGGACCGGCCATCGTCGCCGCATAGCGACCTCGAAAACCGCACGCGAAGCCTCACCAACGGCGATTCGCCACTCCACGGCCCCCTCGGACGGATAACCGGCCACGCTCGGCATGCCCGCGCGCGGACGGAATGTCCGCGCGCCCGGCAACGCCCCGGCGTCCGCCCCCGGGTATCCCGTTCGGTGACGCACGACTTGGCAAGGAAGGGACTTCTCAGGTGCTCATTTCGCACCATCCGCGGTCACTCGAATCATCCGGGAAATCGCCCCGAGGATCGTCCGAACCCGGCGAGTCCGGGACGCCCCAGGCCCTCGCCGACGGCCCGAGCGGACATGTGCTGGCGGTCGGCGCACCCGGCCCGGGAATCGACCAGCTGACCCGGACCCTGGTGTCCGCGGGCCACGAGGTGAGCCACGCCCGGCCCGGCGAAGTCGGCAAGCAGCTCCGGCAGACCCCGCCCGACGCGATCGTCGCCCTCGACGGCGGCCACGACGGACTGGAGGTGATCCGCGAGGTCCGTGCCGCCCCCGCGGGCCGGGCACTGCCCCTGCTCATGGTCACCACGGATCCCGGGCCCACCGGCGTCGCCGACATGCTGCGCGGCGGTGCCGACGACTGCGTACCGGACACCTCCGACCCCGTCGAACTGTCCGCCCGCATCGAGGCCAAGCTGCGCCGGGTCCCGGTGCCGGTCGAGAACCTGCTGCTGGACCCGCGTACCGGCCTCTACTCCCAGCCGCACTTCCTGGGCGAACTCGACCGGGAACTCAAGCGCGCCGACGACAGCCGCAGCGGCGGCGTCGTGGCCATGGTCGGCGTCGCCGAGATGGCCGCGCTGGAGGCCCGGCTGGGGCCCCGGGTGCGCCGCGAGGTCGCCGAGCGGCTGGCCGGTGTGGCGGAGAAGCTGGGCGGCGTGTGCGACCGGCTCGGCTGGGACGACGACGGCCGGCTGCTGATGCTGATGCCGGGCGTCGACGAGGACACCGCGCGCCGCGGTCTGCAGCAGTTCGCGAACACCGTGGCCGGTACCCGCTTCGTCGTCGCCGATGAGAACGTCCGGCTGACCCCGGCCATCGGCTGGACCCCGCTCACCGACTGCCCCGACCGCCACCAGGCCGTGGACCAGGCCCGGGACGCGGTGGCCGAGTCCATCCGCCACCGGGATCTGCGCCCCGTCAAGTACGCGGCCTGGATGCGCGGCGCGCCCCGCGGGCGGCGCCGTGTCACCGTGGCGGTGCAGGCCCTGCTCTCGGCACTCTCGCCCTTACTTGTCCTCGTCCTCGGCGTCGCCATCCCCTTCGTGATCTACCAGCAGGCGTACGAACTGGGCTGGGACATCGGGTCGGCCGCCTACTGGGTGGTGGTCGGCGGCCTCATCGTCTCCGCCGTGCTCATCGTGCTGGAATGCCTCTTCTCGCTCGACGCCAAGTCCCGCCCCGAGCGGCCCGCACAGCCGTATCCACCGGCCAGCGCCGTCATCGCCGCCTATCTCCCCAATGAGGCCGCGACGATCGTCGACACTGTCGAATCGTTTCTGCGGCTGGACTACCCCAGCGAGCTGGAAATCGTGCTCGCCTACAACACCCCGCATCCGATGCCCGTCGAGGACACCCTCCGGGAAATGGCACGCCGCGATCCGCGCCTGGTGCTGCTGCCGGTGGCGGGGTCCACCTCCAAGGCGCAGAACATCAACGCCGCCGTCACCCGGGTGCGCGGCGACATGGTCGGCATCTTCGACGCCGACCACCATCCGGCCCCCGACTCCTTCCGGCACGCCTGGCACTGGCTGTCCCACGGTTACGACGTCGTGCAGGGCCACTGCGTGATCCGCAACGGGGACAGCTCCTGGGTCGCCAAGCTGGTGGGCGTGGAGTTCGAGGCCATCTACGCCGTCAGCCACCCCGGCCGCACCCGGCTCTACACGTTCGGCGTCTTCGGCGGCTCCAACGGCTTCTGGCGCACCGATCTGCTCGCCCGTACCCGGATGCACGGCTCGATGCTCACCGAGGACATCGACGCCACCATGCGCGCCCTCCACGAAGGCGCCAAAATCGCCACCGACCGCACCCTCGTCTCCCGCGAGCTGGCCCCCACCACCCTCAAGGCGCTGTGGAACCAGCGGTCGCGCTGGGCGCAGGGCTGGCTCCAGGTGTCGCTCAAGTACCTGTGGCACGCGATGCGTTCGCCGGACTTCACCTTCCGCCAGAAGGCGGGGCTGTTCGTCCTCCTCGGCTGGCGCGAGGTGCAGCCGTGGCTGACCCTGCAGATCCTGCCGGTCCTGCTGTACGCGGCCTGGCGCGCGGGCGGCCCCGGCGAGCTGGACTGGGCGGTGCCGATCTGCCTGCTGGCCACGCTGTTCACGCTCTCCGCCGGAGTGGTGCAGGCACTGTTCGCCTGGCGGCTGGCGATACCCGAACTGCGCCGCCGCAGGGCGTGGTTCTGGCGGTATCTGTTCGTGTCGACCTTCTTCTACAGCCACTTCAAGAACATCGTGGCCCGCCAGGCGCTCCTCAAGGAGGTGCTGCGGGACCACCAGTGGCGGGTCACCCCGCGGTCCGGCGGGTCGGGCGGGTCCGGCGGCGACAAGGCGGTGCCCCGCGCATGAGCACCCTGTCCACGGTCAACAACCACGGCCACCCCGCCGCGGCCTCCGTAGTGAAGCCGCCGCGGTCCACGACCGCCCGCCGCCGCAACGGTGAGATCCAGGGCTACCGCGGGCTGGCCGCGATGGCGACGGTCGTCTTCCACGTGTGGCAGCAGTACTTCACGTACGACGCGGACGGCTCTCATGCGCCGGTGGCCAACACCTACGCGAACGCGCTGGTCTCGCTGGAGGTCATCGACTTCTTCTTCGTGCTGTCCGCGTATCTGCTGACCCTGTCGTACGCGCGGGCCGCGATCGACGGCGGCTCGACCAAGCCCGCCCGGGTGTTCCTCTTCCGGCGCGCCATCCGCATCGTGCCGCTGTACTTCCTCGCCATCCTGTTCATCTGGGCGACCCGCAATCCCTCGCTGCCCGGAGACTGGATGGACCTGCTCCGGCATCTCACCTTCACCCAGGTCTTCGACAAGGAACAGATCTTCTACACCATCGGCCCCACCTGGTCGCTGTCGCTGGAAATCATGTTCTATCTGGCGCTCGTCGCGCTCGGCCCGCTGGCCGCCCGCGCCTGCCGACGGCTGAACAGCCGGTCCGCGCGGGTGGCGGTGTGCGCCGCCGGATGCGCGCTGCTGTACGTGGGGCCGATGGTCTGGATCGCCGTGGCGCACTACGGATTCGAGGTGCCGCACACCGAATGGCCGGTGTACTTCGGGCCGCAGGCCCGCTTCGGCGGGTTCGCGGCGGGCATGGGCCTCGCGGTGCTGACCGTCGCCCTCGGCGACCGCGGACGGCTCGGCCCGAAGGCGGCGATCCCGCTGCGGGTGGCGCCGCTCGTGGGCCTGTACGTGCTGTCGCTGCTCAGCGCGGACCCCGAGGACTTCGCCACCACCTTCTACCATCCGCTCTCCGCCCTGATGTGGACCGTGCTGCTGTTCGCCACCCTCCATGTGCGGACGCAAGGGCGGCTGGAAGCGTGGCTGTCGGCCCGGTGGCTCACCGCGATCGGACTGGCCAGCTACAGCCTCTTCGTCTGGCACGAGCCCATCATGCTCGGCCTCTACGAGGCCGGACTGCTGCCGCCCGCGGGCCAGCAGGGCTTCCCCTTCGCCGTGCTGATCGTGCTGGTGGTGGCGGTGGCCGCGGCGATCGTGAGCTACTGGGTCATCGAGTACCCGGCGAGCCTGCTCGGTCGGCTGAAGGACGCCAAGGGGCAGTCGCGGGACTTCTATCCGGAAGTGGCGCGCTAGGACTGTGCCACCGTACGTGCCGGTGTGTCACTGGTTGTCCCCGGTGTGCGGCTCTTCGCACACCGGGGACGCATGACTATCATCTGGCTTGTTCTTGACGTAATAACGGGGAGACATCAGCGATATGGGCCGACACAGCCGTCCCACCCCTGCACAGCAGGCCCGAGCCACATCCCTCAAGGCGGCCGCCGCCCTCGGAGTGGCCGGGACCATAGCCTTCGGCCTTCACTCCTCGGTCGGGGGCGACAAGTCCACCCAGGCCCGTTCCGATGTCCACGCGCATCAGGAGCAGATACCGGACATCGATCCCACGGCCGATGACAAGCCCACGGGCAGCCATGTTTCGCCCTCCGAGTCCGCGAAGCCCCGGCCGCTCCCGGAGCAGACGGACCACACGGACAGCACGGGCGGTACCGGCGGCGGTACGGAGCCCTCGGCGGCGGCCACCCCGTCGCACACGCCGAGCGCGGTCCCCTCCACGCCCGCGCACACCGACGTGGCCCCCACGCCGGCCCAGCGTTCCGACCAGACCCCCGCCGACCCCTCGTCGCCCGCCGGTACGCCCAGCGGCGGCCCGGCCACTCCTGGCACCCCGAGCGGGCAGCCCAGCGAGTCCCCGCAGCCGGGGAACGGCGGCGGCCAGGGGACGGGTGTGGTCGGCGATGTGGTGGACGGCCTCGGCGACACGCTGGACGGTGTGGTCGGCGGCCTGACCGGCGCACTCGGCGGCTGACGGGTCCCCACCCCGCCCCGGAGCGGGGCGGGGTGGGCGGTCACCCCTTGGCCAGCGCCTTCAGCGCGGTCAGGCTGCCGTTGAAGCGGTTGTGGTCACCCACCACCGCACCCGTGGAGGTGTACTGCCATATGGTGTGCGTCTTCCACCCCGCCGGCAGCGCCCCCGGCGTGGCGGCGTAGCGCGCCACCCACAGCGGATTCTTCGAGGCGAAGGCGCCGCTGTTGCCGGTGCAGGACTTCCACCAGCTGGTGGTCGTGTAGATCACCGGATCGCGGCCCGTGAGGGACTTGACCCGGCCGCTGAAGTCCTTGATCCAGCTGACCATCTGAGCCTTCGTCTTGCCGTAGCAGGCCCCGCCGTACGGGTTGTATTCCATGTCCAGCACGGGCGGCAGCGTCTTGCCGTCGTTCGACCAGGCGCCGCCGTTGCGCACGAAGAAGTCCGCCTGCTTGGTGCCGCTGGACTTGTTCGGCAGGGCGAAGTGGTACGCGCCGCGGATCATGCCTTTCTTGAAGGCCCCGTTGTATTGCGAGGAGAAGGCCGGGTTCTTGTACGTCGTGCTCTCCGTGGCCTTGACGTAGGCGAACCGGACGTTCTTGTTCCAAAGGGATGTCCAGTTGACCGAGCCCTGGTGGTTGCTCACATCGACGCCTTCCACTGTGGCGGCGTCGGGAGCCGGAGCCGCCTTCGGCGCGGCCTTCTCGTGCGCGGAGAGGGTCGACCCCATCCAGTCCCGCTCGGGGTGCGGGACGGACGAGGACAGGGGGCGGCTGGGGGCGGAGTCGGTGTCATTGACGGTCGTCGACGCCATCGCGGGCACGAGCGTGGCGAGCGCGGTGGCGCCGACCGCGGCCGCCAAACCGCTGATGGCATACGGCGAGCGCCAGCGCGAGGGGGCCCGGTGCCGCCCCTTTCCGGCCTTTAGGGACATCTGTTCCTCCGGAATTGGTGCTCCGTGGGGAGAGCAGTCCGCACCGAAGGTACGCGCGTAGATCAAACATATGGAAGAGATTTTGGAAATTGCATGGGTCCACCCTGCGGTCGCCGCCGTCACCGCCGACGGTATGGCCGGCTATAAAGTGGGAAACCTTGAATTTCCGTCCCCGTCAGGGAATTTCGGAGATGTCAGCCGTCCGCAGGCGCGGTGGAATACCCCGCCACCAGGGCCCGCGCCGACCGCGTCGCCCGCGCGGCGACATCCTCCACGACCTCGTCCGGCTCGCCGAACACGCCGTCGAGCAGCAGGGTGGCGTATCCACGCGCCAGCGCCTGCAGCGCCTCCAACAGCGCCACCGCCGCCCCGCGGTCCTCCGCCACCACTTCGAAGGCGCTCGGCAGCAACAGGTCCACGAACTCCCGCTTGCCGGTCAGCACCTCGGGGTGCGCGGTGCGCGCACCGGAGGCGTAGAGGAGTTCGTACCCGCCCCGGAAGCGGCCGGCCGCGCGCACGATGCTGCCCGCCATGGTGGCCAGCCGCTCCTGCGGCGACTCGACCGTGGCCACCGCCTCCAGATAGCCGATCCGCAACAGCCGCACGACCTCCAGCGCCGCGGCCGCCAACAGCGCGTCGCGGTCGGCGAAGTGGCGGTAGGGCGCACCCGGGCTGACGCGGGTGCGGCGCGCGGCCTCCGCGACGGAGAAACCGCGCACCCCGACCTCGTCGACGATCTCCAGAGTCACCCGTACCAGCGCGGCGGCGAGATCGCCGTGGTGGTACGTGGCGCGCCCCTTGCAGGTGGGTGCCATCCGGGCGACCCTACCCGACCGTTTTCCCTTGCCCCGCCGCCCCCGGCCTGCGCTGACGGGCCTCGGTGCGCGCCGCCCGCAGAGCCTCGCGCGAGCGTTCCACGCGGATCGGCAGATCGCGCGCCCGCTGTCCGGTCGCATGGTGGAAGGCGTTGGCGACCGCCGCGGCCGCGCCCACGATGCCCAGCTCGCCGATGCCCTTGCCGCGCACCGGATTGGGGTTGTCGTCCTGCTCCTCCAGCCAGACCGCCTCCAGCTTCGGAACGTCGGCGTTGGCCGCGACGTGGTAGCCCGCGAAGTCGTGGTTGGCGAAGTCGCCGAAGACCGGGTCGACCTCGCCGATCTCCAGCAGCGCCATCGACAGACCCATCGTCATGGCGCCCAGGAACTGCGAACGGGCCGTCTTCGGATTGACGATCCGCCCCGCGGCGAACACGCCCAGCATCCGGTCGACACGGATCTCGCCGGTGTCGGTGTCCACCCGGACCTGGGCGAAGTGGGCGCCGAAGGAGTGGCGGGAGAGCGAGGCCCGCAGCTCCACGTCCTCGGTGGTGTCGGCCCGCACCTCCAGGCCCCGGTCCGGGACGACGCCGCCACGGTTGTCCACCTCCGCCAGCAGCGCACGGCACGCCTTGTCCACCGCCCAGCCCCAGGAGGCCGTGCCCAGCGAGCCGCCCGCGAACGGCGCCGGGCCGAGCGAGGCGCGCCCGATCTCCAGCCGCAGCCGCTCGGCCGGGACGCCGAGGGCGTCCGCCGCCAGCTGGGTCAGCGCGGTGCGCCCGCCGGTCCCGATGTCGACGGCGCCGACCCGTACCGTGAACGTCCCGTCGGCCTCGGCCCGCGCCGTCGCCGACGAGGGGAACACATAGTCCGGGTGGTGTGCGGAGGCGACGCCGGTGCCCACCAGCCAGCGCCCCTCGCGCCGGATGCCGGGCTTCGGATCGCGCAGCGCCCAGTCGAAGCGCGCGGCGCCCTCCCGCAGACACGCCACCAGACCGCGGCTGCTGAAGGGCTTGCCGCTGTCGGGGTCGACACCGGTGTCATTGCGGATCCGCAGCTCGACGGGGTCGATCTCCAGCTCGGTGGCCAGCTCGTCCATGGCCGACTCCAGCGCGAACATGCCCGGCGTGTGGCCGGGGGCGCGGAACCACGCCGGGGGCAGCACATCGAGCGGCGCCACCTTCACCGTCGTACGGACGCTGGGCGCCCCGTACATCATCCGCGTCGAGGTCCCCGTCTGGTCCGCGAACTCCACCATCGCGGAGCGCTGCTGCACCACCTCGTGGTCGATCGCGGTCAGCCGTCCGTCGCGCTCGGCGCCGAGCCGGATCCGCTGGATGGTGGGCGCCCGGTAGGGGATCAGCTGGAACATCTGCTGCCGGGTCAGCGCGATCTTCACCGGACGGCCGAGGTGCTTCGCGGCGAGCGCCGCCAGCACGGTGGGGGAGCGCGGAATGCCCTTGGAGCCGAAGCCGCCGCCGACGTACTCCGCGATGACCTCCACCGCGCCCTCTTCCAGCCCGAACACCGCAGCGAGCAGCTGGGAGGACATGAACGGGCCCTGGTCGGAGTTGTACAGCGTCAGCCGGTCCTCGTCCCAGACGGCGATGGCGGCATGCGGCTCCATCGGGCTGGTGTGCTCGACCGGCGTGCTGTACATGGCCTCGGTCCGCACCGGCGCGGCCGCCAGCGCGCCCTCGGTGTCGCCGCGTTCGACGAACCCGGGACTGCCGTCGGTCACCGCCTCGGCGACGTGGGCCCGCTCGTCGTCGAAGCGCAGCACCACATCGTGCGGCTCCCGCTCGTAGCTCACCCGCACCGCCGCCGCGCCCTCGCGCGCCGCCTCCAGCGACGTGGCCACCACCGCGGCCACGATCTGGCCGTGGTACGCCACCTCGGGGGACTGCAGCACGAACAGATCGGGGCTCGCCGGGGCCTGCGTGTTCAGCCGCGGGGCGTTGCCCGAGTCCAGCACCGCCAGCACACCGGGCCGGGCCAGCGCCGGGGTGCCGTCGACCTCCGTCACCCGGCCGCGGGCGATGGTGGCCTGCACCGGCCACACATAGCCGACGTCCGGCGTCGGGAACTCATACGCGTAGCGCGCCGCGCCGGTGACCTTGGCCAGGCCGTCGACCCGGGTCATCGGCGTGCCGACGGTCTGCCGGGTGGTGGTCGCGGTGGTCATGCGCGGTCCTTCCTCGCGACGAGATCGCGGATGACCGCGACGATGAGATCGGCGGCCAGATCCACCTTGAACGCGTTGTCCGGCAGCGGGCGGGCCTGCGCCAGTTCGGCCCGGGCCGCCTCGCGCAGCGTCTCCTCCTCCGGCCGCCGCCCGCGCAGCCGCTCCTCGGCGATCCGGGCGCGCCACGGGCGCGGCGCCACTCCGCCGAGCGCGATCCGCACGTCCGCGAGCGTGCCGTCGTCCGCGACGGACACCGAGGCCGCGACGCTCACCAGCGCGAACGCGTACGACCACCGGTCGCGCACCTTGCGGTACCGCATGGCCGCGCCGCTCGGCGGCGGGGGCAGCTCGACGGCGGTGACAAGATCGCCGTGGCCGAGCACGGTCTCCTGGTGCGGAGTGTCCCCGGGCAGCCGGTACAGCTCCGCCACCGGGACGGTGCGCCTCGTGCCGTCCACCGACCGCAGATGCGCCACCGCGTCCAGCGCGACGAGCGCAACCGCCATGTCGGAGGGATGGGACGCCACGCAGTGGTCGGAGGTGCCCAGCACGGCCAGATCGCGGTGCGCGCCCCCGATGGCCGGACAACCCGACCCCGGCTCACGCTTGTTGCACGGCTTGGACACGTCCTGGAAGTACACGCAGCGGGTGCGCTGCAGCAGATTGCCGCCCACCGTGGCCACCGTGCGCAGCTGCCCGGAAGCGCCCGCCAGCAGCGCCTGCGCCAGGAGCGGGAATCGCTCCCGGATGCCCGGGTCGCCCGCCAGATCGCCGTTGCGCACGGTGGCACCGATCAGCACCGAACCGTCGTCGCGGTGCTCGATCCGGTCGTACGGCAGCCGGGACACGTCCACCAGCAGCCCCGGGCCCGCCACCCCGAGCTTCATCAGGTCCACGAGATTGGTCCCGCCGCCCAGATACGTGGCGTCGGGCCGCTCCGCCATCAGCGCGGCCGCCTCGGCGGCATCGCCCGCACGGGCGTAGGCGAACTCCTTCACCGCACGCCTCCGGCGGCGCTCGCGGACCGGGCGCCCTCGATGCCCTCGGCCCCGGCCGCCTCCATGACGGCGTCCACGATCCCGCCGTACGCGCCGCAGCGGCACAGGTTGCCGCTCATGCGCTCGCGCACCTCCGTCTCGTCCAGCCCCGCGGAGCCCGGCACACCCGCGGCCGTGTCCTCGGTGACATGGCTCGGCCAGCCGCGCCGCGCCTCGCCGAGCGCGCCGATCGCCGAACAGATCTGGCCCGGGGTGCAGTAGCCGCACTGGAGACCGTCATGGTCGAGGAACGCCTGCTGCACCGGGTGCAGCCCCGCGCCGTCCGCCAGATCCGCGACCCCCTCGATCGAGACGACCTCCCGCCCCTCGGCCGCCACCGCGAACATCAGGCAGCTGTTCACCCGCTCGCCGTCCATCAGCACTGTGCAGGCGCCGCACTGTCCGTGGTCACAGCCCTTCTTGGTGCCCGTCAGGCCAACCCGCTCGCGCAGCACATCGAGCAGCGTCGTCCGGTTGTCGATGGTCAAGACGTGGGTCGTGCCATTGATTCGCAAGCTGATGTCGCTACTCGGAGAGCGATGTGAGAGGCTCATACATTGAATGTATCAACCTCTTACATTCGTGGCGAGGAGAATGGAGTTCCATGCGAGACGTCGAAGCGGAGATGCACCGATGGTGGCGCGCGGGCGAGCCCTTCGCCCGGGCCACGGTGGTCGCCACTTGGCACTCCTCACCGCTGCCGCCGGGCACGAGCATGCTGGTCGGACCGGACGGCTCGGCTGTCGGCAGCGTCTCCGGCGGGTGCGTCGAGGGCGCGGTCTACGAACTGGCCCAGGAGGTCACCGAAAGCGGCACGCCGGTCCTCGAGCGGTACGGGGTCAGCGATGACGACGCCTTCGCGGTCGGCCTGACCTGTGGGGGAGTCATCGACGTCTTCGTGGAGCGCATCGACCGCGCCGCCTTCCCCGAATACGACGACGTGGCCGTGGCGGTGCGCGACGGCGAGCCGGTGGCCGAGGTCATCTGCGTGGCGGTCGACGGCCCCGACCCGGCCGGGCGGCTCGGCCGACGGCTGATCGTCCGGCCGGACACCGCCACCGGCTCCCTGGGCTCGGAGCGGCTGGACGCGACGGTCGCCGAGGACGCGCGCGGACTGCTGGCGGGCGGGCGCACCGGCACGCTGCGCTACGGCTACGACGGCGTCCGCACCGACGAGGAGCTGACCCTGTTCGTCTCGGTGCACGCCGCACCGCCCCGGATGCTGGTCTTCGGCGCCGTGGATTTCGCGGCGGCCATGGCCCGTATCGGCACCTACCTCGGCTACCACGTCACCGTGTGCGACGCGCGGCCCGTCTTCGCCACGAAGCGCCGCTTCCCCGAGGCCCACGAGGTGGTGGCCGACTGGCCGCACCGCTATCTGCGCACCGAGGCCGAGGCGGGCCGGGTCGACGAGCGGACCGTCGTCTGCGTCCTCACCCACGATCCCAAGTTCGACGTGCCGCTGCTGAAGGAGGCGCTGCGGCTGCCGCTGGCGTACGTCGGCGCCATGGGCTCCCGCCGCACCCACGAGGACCGGCTGCGCCGACTGCGCGACACCGGGATCGGCGAGGACCGGCTGGCCCGGCTCGCCTCCCCGATCGGCCTGGACCTCGGCGCCCGTACGCCCGAGGAGACCGCGGTCAGCATCGCGGCCGAGATCATCGCCGACCGCTGGGACGGCAGCGGCACCCGGCTGACCTCGCTCACCGGCCGTATCCACGGGCCTCAGGCGGTGCGCCCGGCGGCCGAGGGCTGAGACGCGGGCACGGCGCTTGGCCGCGGACCGTCACAATGGTCCGCGACCGAAGTGGATGTAGGAGGAAATCAAAACCGCCGTGGAGACCACGCGAGCCACCGACGACGCCGGAGAACCGCTTCCCGACGACACCCCCGCCACCGCCGACCAGGGAACCGACGCGGCCGCCCCGCCGAAGACCGGCTGGCGCCGCTGGGTCATGGACACCCGGCCACTGCGCCACCGCCCGTTCCGCCGGTTGTGGACGTCCACCACGGTCACCGCCGTCGGCAGCCAGCTGACCGCCGTCGCCGTACCCAAGCAGATCTACGACATCACCGGATCCTCGGCCTGGGTCGGCTACGCGAGCTTCGCGGGACTCCTGCCGCTCGTGGTGTTCGCGCTGTGGGGCGGTGTGGTGGCCGACCGGATGGACCGGCGCACCCTGATGCTGGTCACCAACGCGGGGATCGCCGTCACCTCGCTGCTGTTCTGGGCGCAGTCCTTCGCCGGTCTCGACTCCGTGCCGCTGCTGATCGTGCTGCTCGCCGCCCAGCAGGGGTTCTTCGGCATGAACTCCCCGGCCCGCAACGCCTCCATCGCCCGGCTCGTCCCCGCTCATGAGCTGCCCGCCGCGGGTGCCCTGCAGTCCACCGTCGCCCAGACCGGCATGATCGTCGGCCCGATGATGGCGGGCGCGCTGATACCCGTCGTCGGCCTGCCCGCCCTCTACCTGGCCGATGCCGTCGCGCTCTGCGTCACCCTGTGGGCCGTCTGGCGGCTTCCCGCGATGCCGCCGCTCAAGGACAGCGCTGGTGGCAGGCCACGGGCCGGATGGCGCGATGTGACCGACGGATTCCGCTACATCACCGCCCACCGGGTACTGCTGCTGTCCTTCCTCGCGGACATCATCGCCATGGTCTTCGGCATGCCCCGCGCGCTGTTCCCCCAACTCGCCTCGCACACCTACGCGCCCTGGGGCGAGGGCTTCGCGCTCGGCCTGCTCTTCGCCGCGATCCCCATCGGGGCGGTGGCCGGCGGACTGCTGTCGGGCACCTTCTCCCGGGCCCGCCGCCACGGCCTCATGGTCATCGTCGCCGTGGTGGCCTGGGGTGTCGCCATCTGCGGCGTCGGCCTCAGCTCCAGCCTGTGGTGGGCGGCCGCGTTCCTCGCCGCCGCGGGCGTGGCCGACATGGTGTCCATGGTCTTCCGCGGCGCGATCCTCCAGTCCGCGGCCACCGACGACATGCGCGGCCGGATGCAGGGCGTGTTCACCGTGGTGGTGGCGGGCGGCCCGCGCGTCGCCGATCTGCTGCACGGCACGGCGGGCTCCCTCCTCGGACCCCGCACGGCGGTCGCCGCGGGCGGGCTGCTGGTCGCCGTGCTGATGCTCGGCCTGGCCGTCGCGGTGCCCGGCTTCCGGCGCTACACGGCCTGACCGGCGCCCGTGCGCGCGCCCGGTCGCGGGCGCGCGCACGGGGTCCCGGATCTCAGGCTTCGCGCTCGCTGCGGCCCTGGCCCCAGAGGGTGTGGAACGAGCCGTCGCGGTCGGTGCGCCGGTAGGTGTGCGCGCCGAAGAAGTCCCGCTGCCCCTGCACCAGCGCCGCGGGCAGCCGCTCCGAGCGCAGCGCGTCGTAGTACGCCAGCGCCGCCGAGAAGCCGGGCGCGGGCACGCCCAGCTCGACCGAGGTGGTCACCACCCGCCGCCACGCGTCCTGCGCCTCGCCCAGCGCCTGCGCGAAGTAGTCGTCGGCCAGCAGCGTGACCGGCTTGTTCTCCTTGCCGTACGCCTCGGTGATCCGGTTCAGGAAGCGGGCCCGGATGATGCAGCCGCCGCGCCAGATCCGCGCCACCGCCCCGGGGTCGATGTCCCAGCCGTACTCCTGGCTGCCCGCCTGGATCTGGTGGATGCCCTGCGCGTACGCCACGATCTTCGACGCGTACAGCGCCTGCTCGACCTCGTCGGCGAACCGCTCCGCCGCCTCGCCCGTGAGCTGCTCGGCGGTGGGCCCGGGCAGCCCCTGCGAGGCGTCCCGCACATCGGCGTGGCCCGACAGCGAGCGGGCGAACACCGCCTCGGCGATGCCGCTCACCGGCACGCCCAGGTCCAGCGCGGTCTGGACGGTCCAGCGGCCGGTGCCCTTCTGCTCGGCCTGGTCCTGCACCACGTCCACGAACGGCTTGCCGGTCGCGGCGTCGGTGTGCGCCAGCACCTCGGCGGTGATCTCGATCAGATACGACTCCAGCCGACCGCCGTTCCAGGTGCGGAACACCTCCGCGATCTCACCCGGCGTCAGCCCCAGCGCGCGCCGCAGCAGGTCGTACGACTCCGCGATGAGCTGCATGTCCGCGTACTCGATGCCGTTGTGGACCATCTTCACGAAGTGTCCGGCGCCGTCCGGGCCGATGTGGGTGCAGCACGGGGTGCCGTCCACCTTGGCGGAGATGCTCTCCAGCAGCGGTCCGAGGGACTTGTAGGATTCCACCGATCCGCCGGGCATGATGCTGGGCCCGTTGAGCGCGCCTTCCTCGCCACCGGAGATGCCGGAGCCGACGAAGTGCAGCCCGCGCTCGCGCAGCGCTGCCTCCCGGCGCCGGGTGTCCTCGAAGTGCGCGTTGCCCCCGTCGATGATCACGTCGCCCTCTTCGAGGAGGGGCGCGAACTCCTCGATGACGGCGTCGGTGGGCGCACCCGCCTTGACCATGATCACCAGCCGCCGCGGCCGCTGCAGAGCGGCCACGAACTCCGCGGCGGTCTCGGCCGGGACGAAGCTCCCCTCGTGACCGTGCTCCTCGATCAGCGCCTTGGTCTTGGCGGACGAGCGGTTGTGGACGGCGACGGTGTGCCCGTGCCGGGCGAAGTTGCGGGCGAGGTTGCTGCCCATGACGGCGAGCCCGGTGACGCCGATCTGGGCGGTGGGCTGGGTGGCGGAAGGGCTGGGCATTCGGTGTTCCACTCCTGTCGCACGCATCGAGACTTGTACGAGGCGGCAGCGACGAGAGGTCTGGGGATCTTCCCCCTCGTCGTCCCGGCATCGCCCGGTCATAGTTACACGATGTGCTCGACGCCGGGATGTGTGTCCGAAGAAAGCGGCCGGAGTGTGTCACCTTCTCTGCTGCCCGGGAAGGGTGTCGGATTGTGGGGTGTCTACAAGGTGGGTGACGGGTGTGCTGAGGGGCCGTTGGATCCGGGGCGGGCTCTGGCAGCTGGAGATCTTGGCGCTTGGTGGCGATGCTAGGCGGTGGGCAGCGGGCCTTATGCTGACCCAATGCTGACTTTGTTGACGAGGCGTCAGGAGGCGTGGAAACAGTACTTGCGAGTCTCGTGGACGTGGGGCCGGTCGGTTTAGCCCTGAATCGGGGTGTAACTCTGAGTGACTGCGGGGTGCGCGGCTGCGGCGGGTGTGGGGATTCGGGGCGTGGGTTCTCTCCGCGCCGAAACAGAAGAAGCCGTGGGCTTCGGCGCCCCGTGAGCGCCATCCGTGAAGGCTGGTTAGGGGAGGCCGACGCCCTCTCGCTGGAGTCGCCGCCGGGCATGCGGAACGGGCGTCTCATTGTTGCGTCCAGCCAGAGGCCCCAAGCTCCTGTTTCTGGTCGCAGAGCAGCATTGTGATTTTCCTGGGGGCATTTCACCGCCGCTTGTGTTGATGAAGGAACCGTCGGCAAGGGCGCGGGGGTGCGGGGTCACAAAGTGTTTGTCTAGGACTGGTGGCGTCCTGCGATGCTGGTCAACCGCTGAGAGTGGATTCGGGAAGGCGGGAGTCCCTCCCGGCTGTTCTCCCGTCCGTCGACTGGAAAGAGCTCTACCCTCCCTACCGATTCGTGACGGCAGCCAAGGCGATGACGGGCTGGGAGACGGACCTGGAGTTCCAGTATCCGAGCCACGAGGCGACGGTCCACTTCCAGCACATGCTGGCCAAGCGCAGTGGGCTCCGGATGGGAAGCGTGGCTTCCCATCTGTCCGACCTCTCGACCCTCCGGGAAGCCGCCACGGCCCCCATGCGCCTGTCCGCGCGAACGCCTGCTGTGTCCCTCATGTGCGCTTCACGTCTGCTTGCCCTGCGGGAAAGAGACGTCTGTTCGATCTCGCACTACGGCGTCAATTTCCTGGGCGAGAGAGCGACCAGGTTCATCAAGCCCGGCCGGGACATGCAGTGGCTGTTCCCGGTGTTCCAGGTGAGTCAGGGTGAGTACCGGTGGCCGGCGGAGCACGTGGGCCTCGATGAGGCGACGGACCTACTGATAGGTGCCGCCGTGGCGTCGGCGTACGACGACATCCTGCACGGCGTCGGCCCTCTCGCTCACGACCACCTTCCCCGCAGCCTCTTCGACGACGTCGGACAGGTCGAAGCGCTGAACCAGGTCCTCAAGGACTCGACGGGACTGGCCATGGGCTGGCATCGGACCTGATGCGGACCCATTCACCGCTCCTGGCGCAACGCCTTCGCTGAGCACCGGTCACGCTGTGCGCCTCGTACATGGCCATTCCTCACCCGGTCCGTCGGCCTATGAGGTGGTGGCCGCATGGGTGCCGTATCTCGAACATTCGAGAGTGAATTCAGACCGATAGGCGACCGAAAAAGAATCAAATGCGACCGCCGTGCATTTAGAGAATTATGGTGACAAGATGCGACCCCAGATCCTGAGGGGGTGACGGCATCTCATGGGGCTTGTGGCTTCCTTTGCTGTGTGTTCCCGCCGGACGTCCCAGGGTGTGTACGAGCGCAGCAAGGAGCCGCGATGACCCAGCCCAGTGATCCGCGTGCCATCCCAGGCCCGCGAGACGGCTCCGCCGAACCACACGGGACCGTAGTCCCGGTGCCGCCCCGGCTCACCAAGGCGGTCATCCGCAACTTCCGGCTGCTCCGCAGAACCGAGCTTTCCTTCACGGATAAGGTGACACTGTGCGTCGGCCGCAACAACACGGGAAAGACCTCACTGGCGAAACTGTTCGAATTCTTCGTGGCGAGGAAGAAGGCCGCGCTGCGCATCGAGGACTTCTCCGCCGACTGCTACGAGGAGTTCCTCGCCGCCCATCGCCTCTTCGCCTCGGGTGAGGCGGAGCAGGCGCGCGACACGGTTCCGGCAGTCACCCTCACCCTCCACATCTCCTACGACAAGGACTGCGGCCAGTACGGACCCCTGGCCCCCTTCGTGGTGGACCTCGACCCCGACTGCTCCGAGGTGGTGATCAGGTTCGCCTTCGCGTTGGGAGACGGTGCCCTGAAGGAGTTCTTCGGCGGCGTGCCGGTGGGGCCGGATGCCACGGCCACGCTTGAGCAGCTGGGCAGAGGTATCCCGAAGCACTTCGAGATGTCGGTGATGGCGGTCGACCCGACCGATGAGGCGAACGTCCGACCGGTCGACCTCGCGGACGTGCGCACCCTGGTGAGGGTGGACTTCGTCGAGGCGCAGCGAGGGCTGGACGACGAGAGCGACGGGCATGCCGCACCAATCGGAGCGGTCTTCGAGCAACTGCTGACCGCGGCGGAGAAGAGCCAGAACGCGACGTGGCTGGAGGAGCTCGCCGCGAACATCGACAGGACACTCGTGGACACCTCCGGCAGTCTCGACAGCAGCCTCCAGAAGGTCCGCGAACGGGTGGCGCCGACGTTGAAGGCATTCGGCTATCCGGGTCTGGCCAACCAGGAGTTCGTCACGGCCGCCCGGCTGGACTCCAAGAGGCTGCTCAGGAACTTCGCGCGCATTCACTATCCGGGAGTGGCCGGGGTGCGGTTCCCGGAGTCGTACAACGGCCTCGGTACGCGGAACTTGGTGATGATTCTGCTCAGGCTCTTCACCTGCTACCGCGACCACACGGCGACCTCTCCGGAGTCGGGGATCCATCTCGTCTTCCTGGAGGAACCGGAGGCCCATCTGCATCCGCAGATGCAGGAGGCGTTCATCCAGCGACTCACGTACTCCGTCAATCTGTTCCCCCGGATCGACGCGCAGATGAGAGCGACTATGCCCGGACCAATGGGAGTGGCCGAGGAGAGCAGCACCGCAATCGACAGCAGCCCCCGGTGGAACGCTCAGTTCGTGGTGACCACCCACTCGGCACACGTGGCCAACCGGGGACACTTCTCCGACATCCGGTACTTCCGGAAGGAGGAGGACACCGTGGAGAGCGGAAGCGAGCCAGGGCCGGCCCGCACCGTCATCAAGGACCTGTCCCAGGTAACCGGCGACGAGAGGTTCCTCCGCAAGTACCTGACCCTCACCCGGGCCGACCTCTACTTCGCGGACAAGGCCATCCTCGTCGAGGGCGCCAGCGAGCGTATCTTCGTCCCGGCTGCGGAGGAGAAGCTGGCGGCGAGAAGGCCCGGAGAGACGCCCCAGCACCATTACGTGACCTTGATGGAGGTCGGCGGGGCGCATGCCCACAGGTTCTATCCGCTGCTGAAGGTCCTCGGGATCCCAGCCCTGATCATCACGGATCTTGATCCCGTCGACGACAGGGAGCCCAAGATCCGCAAATGCCTGGTGTCCGAATCCGGACACACGTCCAACCAGTCCATCAGGGCGTGGTCCCCCGAGATGGCCGACATCACGGTGGCCGAGCTACTGCAGCGGGCCGAGACGGACCCACCGATCGCCGGCGGCAGCATGTGCCTCGCCTACCAGGTGCCGGAGGAGCCCGGCGGTCCGTGCGGCCGCACCTTCGAGGACGCCTTCGCGCTGGCCAACCGGGCCCTGTTCGGTATCCCCACGGGTGCCGCTCCCGCCGAGGAACTGGAACAACAGGCCCGTAGCAGCGTGGAGACCAGGCGCAGCAAGGTCGACTTCGCCCTCGACCACGTCCTCGGAGACCACGACTGGCAGGTCCCGAAGTACATCAGGCGCGGCCTCGAGTGGCTCATGGCACAGGACGGGACGGCGACGAAGGCGGACGTCCAGTGACGACCGAGACGGAAGACGTCACGCACGCGATCCTGACGGCTCTCCAGGCGGGCCTTCACTTCAAGGTGGAGGCCGGTGCAGGTGCGGGCAAGACCAGCTCACTGATCGAGGCGCTCCAGAGCATCCTGGCTGACCGCCCCCGCTACCTCCCGCGGCCCCACCAGCGCATCGCCTGCGTCACCTACACCAATGTGGCCCGCGACGAGATCATCAGCCGTACCGACCGCAGCCCGTACGTGTTCGCCGAAACCATCCATGGTTTCCTGTGGCAGCTGCTCTCCCCTTTCCGCAAGCACCTGTTGCGCCACATCGTCGAGCTGGACCTCATGCTGTCGAAGATAGAGGGCCACACCTCACTGGACAGCTACACCGTCGAGTACAGCACCGGCTTCCAGAAAGTGGACCACGACAGCCGTCGCGTGCAGCTGGGTCACAACGATCTGCCCGTCCTCGCGAGGGCGCTTTTCGCCCTTCCCAAGTTCCGGGCCCTGGCTGCCGACCGGTTCCCGATCGTCTTCGTGGACGAGTACCAGGACACCCCCGCCGGTCTGGTGGAGGCCATGCTGGGCACGCCGGGCGATGAGGCCACCGCGCGCGGCCCCCTCTGCGGCTTCTTCGGGGACCATTGGCAGCAGATCTACGACAACGCGTGCGGGGCACTCGAGGACGCCCGCCCGACACCGGTCTTCAGACGGCGCAATCGGCGCTCGCAGCGCGCCGTCGTGAACCTCCTGAACACGATGCGTCCCGAACTGACGCAGACCACGGCGTCAGGAGTTGGCGAGGGCACCGTCGCCGTCTATCACACCAACGAATGGGCCGGGACGAGGCTCACCCACCACCGGAAGGGTCAGCTCGGCTGGGACGCGGCCCACGCGGCCCGGAAATGGGTACTGGACGACGTCCTCGACCGGTTATGGAGCACCTGGGCATCCGGGCACGATGCCCAGGAGCGGACGGAGGAGCCCAGCACGAAGATCCTCATGCTCACGCACGAGACGATCGCAGGCGAACTGGGATATCAGAAGCTCCACGGGGCCTTTCGGCGCAACGATTCCTACGTGAGGAAGGAGGACCACGCCATGGCCTTCTTCATGGACACGCTGGAACCGGCCCTGCTCCACCACCGGAACAAGCGCTACGGCGCGATGTTCGACGCACTCGACCCCCGTGGCCGCCCACCCATCAACTCGTCGGCCGACAAGCAGGAATGGATGGCGTTCCTGACGAAATTGGGGGAGGCCCGCAAGACGGGCACGGTCGGCGACGTCCTCGACCTCTGTCTTGAGCAGCAGCTCTTCGACGGCCTGGGGAAGGTGCGCGAGCGTCACCGGAAGGCCGTGTCACCATCCGGCACCGACCCGCAGGCTGTGAGTGACGACAAGGCCGAAGCCCGGGCGGCGGCGCGGTCGAAGGAGTACCAACAACTGCGCCAGGTGCCGTACGCGGAGTTGCTGGCGTTGAACGAGCACCTCGGCGGCGGCACGCCCTTCGCCACACAACACGGAGTCAAGGGACTGGAGTTCAACCGGGTCCTCGCCGTGGTCAGCAAGGGACACTCCCGCTTCCAGATCCCCGAAATGCTGGCTAACTTCTCCCGGCGCGACGAACTGAGGGACAAGGAACTGGAGGCGTTCATCAGGGCACGCAACCTCTTCTACGTGGCATGCTCACGGGCCAGAGAGCACCTGGCCATCCTCTTCACCACGAAACTTGAGCCCGCTGCACTGGACACCCTCCGGGAGTGGGTCGGCGAGTCGCGGATCACGTCGCTGCGGTTCGACGGGGATACGGTGGTGGGTGGCGAATGAGGGACGAGGCAGGCCGGACGGATCCCCGCGCCAACCCCGACAAGGGATGCCCTGGGTTGCTGGTCGCCCGGATGCGATCGCCTCATGACGACCTCGGGCAGCTCCCGGCCGCCAAAGATCACGGAGGAGGTGGGCGAAGGTCGGAGCGCCCCGCGGTCGCTCAGCCGTGAGCCCGTGTACCGCCTGTGGTCTGCGGCGAAGATTTCTGGTGCACCATGCTTGGGGCAGCGTTGAGGCGGGGCCGAAGGCGTAGCAGTCAATATCACTGCATGAGGTGCGGCAGCTGCGCTGACAGAAGTCAACGCGTGGATCTCTCTGCTATGTAGGCTTGTTACGATCCTCGGTCGCCCCAGAGGGTGACCGCTAATGAGCAGCGTCCGCGTTGGTCGGCTAGCGACTTGGCGTTGCGATCCTCGGTCACCCCGGAGGACGACCGCCACTTCGTTCTTCAGGAGGTCCTGGTAGTCGAAGAGGATGTTGCGATCCCCGGCCGTCCCGGAGGGCGACCGGTGGCGGTCGCCTTCCGGGGCGACCGAGGACCGCAACGCCACGGCCCGCGAACTGTGCGACCTGGTGGACGGCATAGCGGTCGCCTTATGGGGCGGCCGAGTCTTACTCCAAACTGGTGCCTGCTCCGCAGTCGGGCGCGTGCGACCAAGTGCTTAGAAGGCGCCTGCTCTACCCACTGAGCTACGGAGACTGACCTGTGTAAACGCAGCTTCCTTACGCTCCCCCCCCGGAGGCCGGGGGACACATGCGGGAATCGTTGATCCCCGGCGACCGTCCAGTTTACCAACTTTCGAACTGAACAGGTGGGCTGTGAACTGCGCAGATACATCGCGTAGGTGTCCGTGACGTGGTGGACCGTCGGTGAGGACGGCCTCGATCGTGTCCGCACGGAAGCAGAGTGAGGCACTCAACACCTCGCTGACGGCATCGCGGTGCTCCGCGGCATCCTCGCCTCGGACGGCGCGCTTACCAAACCCGCCGCGGCCTCCGCGTGCTTGCTGGTAGCGCCATCGTGGCCGGGCGGTCGTCTTCGTCTCTGTCAAGGACTTCCACGCCCGCATCGACGACCCTGATCTCGACGTCGACTCGGTGTTCGTGCTGCGCGGCTGCGGCCCCAAGGGCTACCCGGGCATGCCCAAGGTGGCCAACATGCCGCTCCTGAAGAAACTCCCCAAAACAGGGTGCGCGCGACATGGTCCTCGTCTGTGAGAGCCGCATGAGCGGCACGGCGTACGGCACCGTCGTCTTGTACGTGGCACCGGAGGCCCGCTCGCGCTCGCACGTACGGGGACCACATCAGCCTCGTCGTGCCGGCCGACGAACTCGCCCGCATGATCCACACCAAGAACACCTGGTCGGCGACTTCCTCGTCGGCTCCAGCGTCTCGGACGTGAGCCGTGAATCCACTCACTGAGTCCGGGTCCATGCATCACCAGCCCCGATGTCGCGGCGAGACACGACGACTATCCAGAGCAGCCCTCGTGATGGGAGGCGTCGGCGGGCGGGGCGCGACAGCGACCAAACAGCTCAGGGCAGACGGGCTGAAGGTAACCGCAATCGACCTCCACTACGCCGGAGTCTGCGGGGCGCGACGGAAGTAGGACTTTCGACGCCTTGACGGCTGCTGTCGGTTCCGAGTTCTCGCGGCAATCCTTCATTCAGTGCATCAGCCTGGCTCTCCCTTCCATTTAGCTGCCACTATGACGGTTGGTAACGGAATGGATGGTCTGTGTGAAGGAGCACGATGGTCGCGCCCTTGGGGGTACGCAGGGCAAGCCGCTGGCAGGACTCCGTACGGCTGCTGCTGCTGATCGACGCGGCAGCAAGGCCGCTGGCCGAGGGCGAGACGGCGCCCCCGTCAACAGTGGGCGTGGTGCACACCCAGGTGCGCCTGCAGAAGCTTGACTTCTGGGTGCGCTACCCGGACTACCTGGCCTTCGAGCTCATGAATGAATACGAGGCAGCGCCTGACGAGCAGGATCTGCTTGCCCTAGCTGCGGACATCCTGGAATCCGAAGAGCCGGACCTTCGGCGCTTTCCCATGCTGCGCCACAAGTTCGGTGCCTTCGAGGAACTCGATGACGCACTGGCGCCGCTAGTGGAGCGTGGTCTGCTGCGCAAAACACAGATCCTTGGCCGCACCGGCCAGAAGCGCGTGGTCGAGCATGTGTACTTCCTTCTCGAACGGGGCCGTGAAGTGGCCGGCTCGCTGATTGAAGACGCGCCCGCGCTGGCGTGGTACGCCCACCGTACTCAGCTGGTCGTGGCGCTGGTCGACGGTCTCGGCGGAACGCAGATCAAGAACAGGCAGTATCTCTTGAGTGACTATGCCGACACTCCATGGAGGCACTACATCGGACCCATCACCGAGCCGGCGCGAGAACGGCTGCGTCAGCTGAAGACCGCAATGCCCGTGCCCAACGTAGACCAGGAGGCCTCGTGACGGCGCCGTCCGAAAACAGTACCGCCAAGGCAACCGGCGTCCCCCTGGCCGGCGACATTCTGCAAAGCGTCGCCTCGAAGACGGGCCTGACTGCGGAACAGGTCGAACGGTCGCTCGCGGAGGCCAACATCACCTTGAAGAGCCCCGCGGCGGCCGACCGCCGGCTGCGTATGCTGCGACTTCGGGCCCAGGGGGTGAAGCACTCGGGTGAACCCTTCAAGGTGGAGCAGAGCTTCTCATCCGGCGTGTGGGCGATCGTCCATCCCGACAACAGTGCAGGCAAGACCAGCCTGTTGGAGTTCCTGGTCTGGCCCCTGCGCGGGGAGCCGCGAGATCTGCCGCCGGACGTCCGGTCCTGGGTGCGGCATCTGAGCCTGGACCTGGCTGTGGCCGGGCGTGCCATCCGTATCGCCCTCGACATCGACCCCGACGCCCATCCAGCACTGACGGGACGCATCCTTTCCGCCGACACACCGGAGCAGCTGCTGGCCGCTGACGACAGCGGGAATGGGCTGCGGCTGCTGGGGCAGGCGTCCGGAACCGACGAAGTGGACCGCAGTATCGGATCCTTCTTCCTCGACGCGCTACGCATGGGACACACCAGCCTGTGGCAGACCGGCGGTGGCGCCGACGGCGGAGGCGCACCCCAGGTCCACGGTTGGGCCTCGTACTTCGGAGCGTGCTACCTCAACCCGGGCGGCGACGAGATCCTTCTTGGGGACGTCAACGCCGTGGGCCTGTCCGCCCGGCTCATGGAGCTGTTCGTCGACATCCCCTACAGCACCGTCCTCACCCAGTTGTCGGTCGCCGGCAAGCGCGAGCGGAAGACCCTCGCACAGGAGAAGCGCCGCGCGGAGGGAGACGCCGACGCGCGCAAGACCGAACGGGTCTCCTGGCAGAAACAGTTGGAGCAGCTTTCCCGCCAGATCGCCGACCTCCGGGAGGTGGCGAGCAGGGATGTCTCGCCCCTGCTCCAGGCCGCCGACCAGGCCGCGGCACGCCTTCGGGAAGCGCAGGGACTGTTGCGCGAGGCCGAGCAGGACTTGACCGAGACGAACACGGCCAGGGTGCGCGCCGATCAAGCGCTGTTGGACGCGCGCGAGACCTGGCAGGCACGGCGGGTGCTGGGCCGGCTCAATCCGGTGTGCTGTCCGCGATGCGAGGAGCCCCTCGACCAGGTTCGCCATCAGCAGGAGCGAGAGGACGCCTCCTGCGCGGTGTGCACCCGGCAGCTGCCCGAGGTCGACGAAGAAACTGCCGAAGTGCTTCTGCACGACTTGGAATTGCAGCTGGGGAGCGCCCGGAAGGCCGAGGAAGCGGCGGGTCGGCAGCGCGATGCCGTGACCGGCACGGTAACGGACGCGCTCGCGGAGCAGCGGGCGGCCGCGGCCGCGCTGCAGGAAGCCCTGTCGACGTCGCAGAATCATGAGCGTCTTCGCCAGCTGGAGTTGCAGGCGGCTGGTTTGGAAGGGCGCCTGGCCGCTACCGGTTCGGTCCCCGAGGAACCGCCCGTGCCCGTGTCCGCGCAGGTCTTGGCGGCCGTGACGGAGGCCGTCCGGGAGGCGGTAGACACCTCCGCCAAGCGGCTTTTCCCAGCGATGAACACTCAGATCGTTGAGCTGGCGACCCGCTTCGGAGTGCAGAACCTCGACAGCGTCCGGCTCGATCGCTCGGGCAAGGTCAACGCCGTCAAGGCCGGTGTGAAGACTTCGTTCAAAAGCCTCAGCCGCGGTGACCGGCTCCGGATGCGGATTGCCACGGTCATCGCGCTGCTGCGTGTCGGAGCGGATCGCGGCGTTGCCGCCCATCCCGGTCTGCTGCTGATCGACTCAGTCGCGGCCGAGGAGGTCACCGAAGTACCGGCTCGCACCCTGATCGCCGAGCTGCAAGCCATCGCCAAGGATCTTCCCGACCTGCAGGTGGTACTCACCACCGCACAGCCCGAACTCCTGGATGCCCTGCCCGCTGACCAGCTCATCACCCGTGATGGCGAACACATGTTCTAGTCTGCTTGTTCGAGTCCCACGGGACGCAGCAGAAGGGAGAGGGACGGTGGCTTCGAGCGTGGAGGAGGCCCTCCAGGAATGGGCCAGCCGCGCGAGCGAGGAGGAACTGGACTTTGGCCCCCGCATGGAGGACCTCGGCGGAGCAGACGCCGTTGCGGCAGAGGCCGACACCTGGGCCAGCGGCCCACAGCTGCCCTACATCCTCACCGCGCTGGCCCACGGCCTCGACACCCTTCCTGACGACCGGACGCGCGCTCTTCTCGCTGCTGCCCAGAGCGGACTGCGCCATCCCCACTCGGCGTGGGTCCTGGCCGACGCCCTCGACGTCGTGTGCGCCCAGCCCGGCCTCGCGGCCCGCCTAGGCGCCCGGACACTGAGAGATCTTGCTTCGCTCGCCGAGGACGCTCTCTCCGGCGAATCGGATCCCCCACTTGCTCAGCCGGCCATTGCCGGTCTCCTGCGCCTGGCCGTCGCCGGAGGCACCCCGCACCGTCTGCTCGCACTGCTCACCGAGATCACCGGCACCGAGCCTGCCGACGCCCTGGAACGCCTACCGATCCTGATCGGCATCGCCCGCGACCATTTCGCCGACACCGGCCGGCTCCTCGACGTCCTCAATGCCTTGGAAAACCAACCCGATCTCGCCCCAGCCACGCGGGCCGACGCAAGCTTCGAGCTGGCCCTGGCCGACGAGCGCACCGCCCTTGAGGCCGCAGACCGCACCACGGCCGACGAGCAACTACGCCGAGCCCTGATGCGGTTCGCGGAGATCGACCGCAACCACGAAGCCCGCCTTGACGCCCGAGCTCACGCAGCCGCCATCAAAGCGGTCCTCGCATTCGCCGACCTTGAGAAGAATCCAACGGGCGCCGACAAAGCCCGGCAGCAGCTCACCGAGGCATCCGACCAACTGGACGCCGCTGCCGCGAACCTGGCCGCATGGACAGGCCGCATGCACCAGCTCGACTGGCTCAGCGCACGCGGTCTCACCCAAAGCGCCTGGTCACGCCTAGTCACCACCCTGAACACCGCACAGACACACCTTGACCAGCCCAGCTGGTACAACCCCGCCAGCGCCCTCAACGACCTGCTGCAGATCTACGTCGCCAGCCGCAGCATCCACATCCCCGCACCCGACGCGCCAGGACTCAACGCACTGATCAGTCCCACTCTGGAGGCTCCCTTCGTACGCAGCGAAGGCCTCCTGCACCAGATGGAACAAGCTCTGGCCCACGACCCCCAGTTCACCGGCCACCCCGACGCCCAGGCGTTGCACGACGCCGTCCAGAAGCGGCGCCAGCAATCAGCCACCGCAGCGGCGCAACAGGAGGGGATGCCGGGAAAATCACTCGAAGGCCGCCCAGAGCTTGCCGCGCTCTTCCTCACTGACGGCGTTGTCGACCCGCACGCTCTCGACCTGCTCGAGCAGCGTGCACGCGAAATCAGCAAGGGATACACCCCCACTGGCAACGCCCGCGTCGATGGGCACCTGGAGACGCTGCTCGACATCATGAAGACCAGTCCGGCCTGGAAGCCCAGCGACAGCCACTACTTCGCTACTCTTCTTGAGCACTTCCTGCGCTTCCTCTACGACCGCTTCGACGCCCAGGCCAATCTCTATGGCGATCGCACCGCCTACCTCGGACCAGCACACAAGAACCCTGAGGGCGCCGAGGTCCCCTGGAACGAGAAGAACCTCCAGGACGATTTCCACCAGCACCTCAGCCCGCTCTTCCCGCCCGGCAGCGTCGAGCGGGAGAAGTGGGACATGGCCGGCGGACGCGCCGACGTCATCTTCACGCCGCAGCTCGGCAGCCGATTCGTCGCCGAGATCAAGTGGCGTACCTCGCCGTGGAAGACCCAAGAGGTTATCGAGCGGAAATACCTCGCCCAGGCAGCGAACTACACCGCTACCGGACCGCCCTTTGCGCTTCTTCTCGTCGGTGACGCCAGCGACCACTCTGCCGGCTACCGTGACATCGAAGACAGCATCTGGGTCATCAGCCATGCCCGCAGTGCCACCGAGATCCCGCGCCTGGTCGTGACCGGCGTCCTCCCGACCGCACGCCAGACCCCGCACGCGCTGCGCGTACAGCGATCAGCCAGCACACGGGGCAGACAGCGACGCAGCGGCCAAGCCTAGAATTTCCGGCTCGGTCAAGTTCTCCAGACCGCTCGTCGCCAGTCACTTGGACTGATGCCGTAGACATCCCAGGGCGGAACCTCCACGCCCCCAACGCAATTGATAACCAGGGCGTGAGTCACCCTCCGTAGCGTCTTGATCTTGGCGTTGGCCGTCGTTGGCCGCGTGTTCGCGGACGGGGATGCGGTGCCGGATAGTGATCTTCTCGGGGCCGATGAGCACGTCCTTGACGAGGAGTCGCAGGACGCGCTGACGCTCGGGGACCTCGGCGCTTTCGGCGTTGTCGCGGAGCTGGGCGAGGAAGCCTTCGAGGTCGTCGGCGAGCTTTAGGTAGGCGTCGCGGTCGGCGATCTGGGTTTCCAGGGCGTGGAGTTGGCTTCGCAGGTTGCTCTCTCGTGCACGCAGGGAGGGCGGTTATGCGGGATGATGAACGGGCAGGCACGGCAGGGCTGATGCGTTCTCACTCAGCGAGATGAGCTGATCGCGTGTGCGCGCCGAGGCGGCCGGACTGCCCGGACTGGAGACGGTGAACGCGACCCCCGATGATCAAGGTTCTCGAAGCCTTTGATCACGAACAGGGGTCGCGTTCGCGTGTCATCCTCCCTGATCGAAGTCCTGCAGCGCCACTGCGGGGACGTCGGCCTGCCCTGCCCGCTCGAGCAACTCGCCTCACTCCGTGAGGTCTTGGACCGACTCCCCGATCCGAGGCGGGTGAGGGGCCGTCGCTATCGGCTGGGCTCCCTGCTCGCCTTGTGCCTGCTCGCGGTCCTCGGCGGCGCCACCACCCTGGCCGGCATCGCCCGGTTCGCCGTCGACGCCGCCCCCGAAATAGGGACACGTATCGGTCTGACGCGTCTGCCGCGTGCCACCACCCTGGGCCGCCTGCTCTCCCGCATCGACGGCGACGCCTTCGATGACGCCGTGGGTGCCTGGCTCGCCCGGTACTCCCGTGACCCGGTCGAGGACGAGGCGCCCGCACTGGTGGGAAAGGCCGTACGCGGCAGCCGCCGTGACGGCCGGACGGCCGTCCACCTCCTGGCCGCGGTCCTGCACGAGACCCAGGCCGTGATCTCCCAGCGCCAGATCGCCGCGAAGAGCAACGAAATCCCCGCCTTCGCCCCGCTGCTTGAGCCACTCGACCTGCGCGGCCACGTCATCACCGCCGACGCGCTGCACACCCAGACCGGCCACGCCGAGCAGATCACCGCCCAGGGCGCCCACTACATCCTGGTCGTCAAGGGCAACCAAAAGAAACTCCGCCGTCAGCTGCGGCGCCTGCCCTGGCGCGAGGTCCCGCTCCAGCACCGCACCCGCGACCAGCGTCACGGACGCCGTGAGATCCGCCGGCTCAAGGTCTGCACCGTCCAACCCGGACTGCTCTTCCCTCACGCCGTCCAGGCCATCGAGGTCAAGCGCCGCCGCACCAACCGCAGGACCGGCAAGACCACCATCAAGACGATCCACGCGGTCACCAGCCTCACCCCGGACCAGGCCACAGCATCCCAGCTCGCCGAACTCATCCGCGGGCACTGACAGGTGGAAGCCCTGCACCACGTCCGGGACGTGACCTTCGCCGAAGACGCCTCCAGCGTCCGCACCGGCACATCACCCCGCGCCATGGCGACTCTCCGCAACCTCGCCATCGGCCTCATCCGCCAGGCCGGATGGACCAACATCGCCGCCGCCACCGACCACTACCGGTCACGAACCGACCACGCACTCCAACTACTCGATCTTGAAACCTGAGAACGCATCAGCCCTGGCAGGCACGGTCTCGCTCGGCGGTCATACGGATTCGACACCCACATGATCACCGGCGCCGTGCCTGCGCTCGTTCCCAGTGCCGACCGTGGACATACGACAAGCCGTCACTTCTCATGCAAAGCCGACGAGTTACGCACCTCGACACTCCTCAAAAGCCCCTGATTCCCGGTGCAGTCCGAACCGCGTGACGTCAATCGCCAAATCCATCCTCACTCTGGAGCGGCAACGCTGAAGAAGGTCAATGATCACGACATCGTCGTCAGCTGCTGAACCCGATGATCTTCGACAGTGCTGAAGAGCCTGAACGTCAGAACACGACCTGCAACCGGATCGGCTGCGTGAAGAACAACGATGCGCCGCGGAGCGGTACCCACATGACCGAAAGTTTCACGACTCCACCCAGCCCCCAATATTCCCTCATGCAAGTCACGCTGAAAGCCAAGACCCCAGCTGCGCGGACCAAGGTCGTAGAGCTGTATCGAACGGCTGATTTCGAGCAAAAGCATGGCAGTTGACGGAGCCAGCAGAGTCCCATGCCCTTTCAAGGAGTTCAAGAGATCCGCGTACACCAGGCCAATAGCCGCGGCCGTCGATACGCCGGCTTGGCCGGGGTTTGCAGGGTTCAAACCTCGCGACTCGTCCTCGACGGGGACGAAACGCGTGCTCCCGTCACGGCGATGCAGTGGGCCGTATTGCCAGCCCGAGCGCGGCACAAGGAACAGGCCGCGCAGGGCAAGCGGTCCAGCGATTTTCTCCGCTATGACGTGTTCGAGGGACATCGAGTACACGCGCTCGAGAATCGCTCCGAGCAACGCCGATGTGGTCTGCGCGTTGTAGTGCGCGGCCCCGGGTCGAGGAACGGCACACGCAACGATGCGTCGAGCCCGTTCGTCCAGTGACGGAGTGTTTTTGTACAGGGTGGGCGGAAGCCTGACGGCGTGTCCGAGTAAATCTGCAATAGTGACCAACGCCATGGATGGGGTGCAGTCGTCGAAATAGTGCGACAGCGGGGTACGCAGGCCAATGAGGCCCTCCTCCGCCGCGATGCCCGCACTGACAGCCAGCACGGGCTTGTTCGCACAGTAGAGGCGTCCAGCGGTGTCCGGCGTCACGTCCGTCCCCGGAGCTGCTTCTCCTGCGACGATGTGACGGCCCTCGCCATTTTCCATAAGGAACAGCTGAGCGCCGAGGATGATCTTTCGGTCGACCCATTCCTTCAGCAGGACACGGATACGCGTCACGGACTCGGGGGTCCGGCCCTCTTTCCACACAGGAAATCCGTGTCTTCACAGGCTCGATTTGAGGTACGTCAGCACTCGTTCTTCAGTTTCACTCAGAGCTCTCTCTGCAGCAGAGACGGGAAATATTCTGGCATCCACTTCGAGAGATAAGCGAAATATGCCTGTCGGGCTCTTTCCGGAGTCAATCTTGATCGCACGCCCATTTTGATGAACCCGGAAGCTCGGATATTCATAATTACTGAACTTCAGGAGGGATTCGAGGTCATCGCTTCGCGCGCGGAGCTGTTCCGGGTTGGTCGTGGCACTGTATCCGTCGTTGAGAGAAACTCCGATCATCGCCCTGTCCGGCCACCCTGAATCCCGGCACACGGCATCGAAATCCATGGGGTCACACGCGGCAAAGAGCTGTCCGCGCATCATTGTCCGTGCCGATTCGCCGATGCGCTCACCTACCATCCGCCCCCGCGATTTCGTAATGATCGGGATGGATCGAGAGTACATCCCCAGGGCGGACCGCTCCACTTGCGAACGTCGAGTCGAAACAATCATATTGAAAAGGGGTGGAATTTCTGCGAAGCCCTCGAAAGTCAAGGTGGCAAGATGGCAGAGAATATGTCCGACGCTAACCTTATGGCGCTCTGCGAGCATCGGAAGAGCTGCACCGAGGAAGGGAGAGTCCAGGGCGACCTTGGCAAAGTCGAGGGTACTGCCACTCCTCACTTCGGCCACATGGGACAACCATGCGTCGGGAGATGGAGCTGCCAGTTCGGATCTCCAATAATCAATAGCCTTTTCATTGCGCCTCCGCCTGGCGTCCGTAGACTCTAGGGCCACCTGATCGGCGGGCTGATGTATCGCGCCAACTGGGGCGCCTTCCCTGGAAATTACACTTCGAAAATAGCGCTTCAGATATACTGCACCCGCCAAGTCAGTGATGATGTGGTCGAGGAACACGTGGAATCGCACTGGCTCTCCTCGGATTCCCAGCCCGATGGCCATGCAGACAGGCGGATGCCCATGAAGATCGAAATTATGCGTACGCATGGACTTGTCAATGCTATCCGGGAGTTCCGGAGAATCACCGTGCGTAGCGTAGAGGTAGACGGGAATCTGCGCCTGACGCTCAACGACCTGAACCGGTTTGGATTTTCCGCCTAATTCGTACCGAGTCCGGAGGGTGTCGAATCTTCCGACTATTCCTTCCAGCGTCCCGAGGGCGTCAGCGAGAGACCTACCGGTCGGGAAATCAAGAGAGAAAATCATGTTTCCTCTACGCCGGTCCGGGCTTTCGGGAGGAAACTCGTTCCACCACCACCGCTGCCCCCAGGTAAAAGGGAGAACGCCCGGCTCGCCCCGTACCGCCAGTGTCGTCATTTCACTCATGTCCGACATCGCCTCCTCGGTATCCAATCCCTGGTTCAGCAAAGGCCATTTTCCGTCGAGCCGTACTCCAGTGCTCTTTGTCGCCATCATTCAGCTCAGCAAGAGATACCTCACTTTGCCGGAAGGAGTTCTCGGGAGATGTTCCACGGTTCGCAGTTTCAGACATCCCGCTGGAACTCCCAGACCAGCCAGTCCCCAGGCCCGCAGCCGTTTCAGAGACTCAGGTCCTCCCTCGATATGAAGGTGGACTTGATCGGGTTCCATGAACACGGCCGCTGCCGCGGTCCCGCCGAGGGCAGATGCCGCTGCGGCCTCGACCGCGTCCAGATTGACCCGTTCACCCAGTACTTTGACCTGGCGATCGAAACGGCCCTCGATGTACAACACGCCGTCTTGCAGACGACCCATGTCCCCCGTCCGCAGTTCCCCATTGCAGACGTCGGACAGTGCGAGATCATCACGTATCCCGGCATAGCCGAGCATGACGTTGGGCCCCCTGTAGTGCACTTCGCCCCGCTGACCGGGGGCGACCTCGGATCCGTCCGGTCCGCGAATCTCGATCCGCCCGCCCGGTATCGGAACTCCGACACTTCCTTCGTGCTCAGCAGCCAACCCCGGATCCAGGCAAGTCATCCGCGCGGTCGCCTCGGTCTGGCCGTACATGTAGAAAACGGAACCCTCGGGACCGACCGCTTCGCGAAGCCGTCGCAGCGAGTCGGCCCGCAATGGGCCGCCGGCCACCAGCAGCGATCGCAGCGCGGACAACCGTCCCTTCGAGACCGGATCCTGCAGGATGAAACGCACCGTGGACGGAACCATCCCCGTAGATGTCGCACCCCAGCGTTCGACGTCCGTCCAGAAGCGGTCGCTGGTCGGCGATGCCGTGGTCAGGCCCACGGTGGCACCCGCCACGAGATGGGAATGGAACATGGATAGACCGAAGCTGTAGTCCAAGCGCAGTGAAGTCGCGACGAGGTCCGAGCCGCGGATGTCTGTCGCTGCAACGATACTTTCGGCGTTACTCACGAGGTTGTCGTACGAGAGCCGTACCAGTTTGCCCTCGGAGGTGGAGCCGGAGGTACGTGCGACCAAGGCCAATTCCTGTGCGACCGCGACCGGGTGAGCGTCGATGGACCAACGAGCCACCCCGCCGTGCGGAACTTTCCGCACATGGCGCTGGTAATGCGGTGAAGGTTCGGACGCTCTGACGCATGAGGGCCCCATGAGCACATCGGGGCGGAGTCGCTCGATCAACCTCGGCGCGTCACCATAGCCCGCGGCTTCCATCAGCATCACCGCATGGCCGGCACGTAACGCGGCCGCGTAGGCCAGAGCTCCCGTCAAGGAGCGAGGGTTCTCCACCATCACGAGTTTCTTGGCGTCATCACCCAGGAATCGGGCGATGTCATCGGCCATCTGCCGTGCCCGCCTGCGGGTGAGGATCTGCGTCTCATCGACAAGCGCCGTGGCGTCGTCCGCGCCCTCGGCCAGCAGGTCGAAAGCCGCGAACGTCATCGTCCCGCCTCGATGTTCGCGGCAAGGGCTGCCAGAGAGTTGACCCGGAAGACGTCCACGGGCTCGATCTCGACCTCCCAGATGTCCGCGACGGCCTCGCTCAACTCAAGGCAGAGCAACGAATCACCACCCAGGTCCCTGATGTCGTCGGTCATGCTGAGTACCGCGGCATCGGGCAGGGTGAGACGGAGTCTCTCCGCCAACTGCGACTCCACCGGCCCTTCGGGGGACTGCATCCGGTGGAACTTCCTGGTGGCAACCGCCTCGTCACTGATCGCGTCGTCCTCCAGGCCCTCCCCCGAGTGGAGAACCGTAAAGACGACTCGGTGCGGCTGGGTCGCGAGGAGCTCACTTAAAACGGCGCGCACTTCAGGCACGGAAATGAAGGAGCGAGGTGCCACCGCGACGACATAGTCACTGTCCGCTGTGCGCCGGTAAAGCCCTGAGAAATGCGGATGATCAGGAATCGCTTGCACGGTCACTGTTCTTCTCCCTTGCGAAGTGCTTCTGCGCCATTTCCGAGATCAGAGTGCGGTTGACCTTGCCCGACAGCGACCGGGGAACAGCGTCGACTTCGATGATTCTGCGAGGAACGGCGGCGGGCGGCAGCACCCGTCGCAGCGCCGGAATCAACTCGTTCGGCCCGGCGGTGGACCCGTGGGAGTCACGCACCACGAAACAGACGACACGCTGCCCCGTCACGTGATTGGAGACTGCCGCCGCGGCCGCGTCCTGGACCCCGGGGATTTCGAGCAGTGCCTCCTCGATGTCCGTGGCCAGGACGGTGGTCCCCCCGACGGTGATCCTCAGCTGGGGCCTCGGCTCGAGATAGAGGTAGCCGTCCGTGTCAAGCCTGCCGCGGTCGCCGATACTGACTTGCCCGTCGCTGGTCCAGGTGACGAGGTCTCGTTGTCCGACGTGCAGCGGTCGCGCCGACATTCCGCTCTTGAAGTAGACATCACCCAGTACGCCGGGCACCGTCGGCCGGCCGGAGGAGTCCATGACGGTCACCGAGGTGTAGAAGCCCCTGCCGACCGTTCCGGGACGCTCCTCCCATTCGTCTCCACGAGCCACCGTGGTCCCTATTCCTTCGGAGGCCCCGAACACCTCGTACACGTTTTCGGGGCCGAGTGTGGAATGCCAGAACCGTTTGATCGGCATCGAGCAGGCCGCACTCATGTGGACGACGGTCTTGAGGTCCGACGTCCCGAGACCGTCCTGCAGTTGGCGTTGCATGATCCGCAGATGCAGAGGAGTGGCGACGAGCCACTGGACGCGATCCCTGCGGACGTGGCCCAACACCTGCGCGGGGTCGGGCTTCTCGAACAGGTGGATCTCGGTGCGATAGTTCAACGCCTCCAACAGCATGCTCAGGGGAGCGGCGTGACGAATCGATCCAGCGAGGGAGACACGGGTTCCGTCCCTCAGCGCCAGCGCGCTCGCCAGGCTCAACCGGCGATCCCGGCCCAGGGTTCGGCGCATGCTGGTGTTCACCGCGTAACGGACCCGGCCGCTCGTACCCCCGGTTTTGAGCAACAGGGCCTGGCCCGGCAATGCCTCGCGCCGGGCGGCCTCGTCGTGTGGCCGCCGTTCCTGCCCGAGTGCACGAGCCGTCAGGCCCAGGCGTGCCAGTCGAGCAATCGACGTATCGGTGTCATCGTCTGGCAGAGCCACAGGATTCGGCAGTCCAAGGGCGGCGAGGAACTCCAACAGGAAGCGCGCGAACGGTGCTTGCCCGTTGGGCAGGAGGCAGATGGACTCGTCGGAGGCCACCTCCTGGCGCAGCTCCGCTCGGATCTGCGCCAGGTGTCCTCGCATGTCGTCCGGTTCGAGGAACTCCGTGCTGCCGTCGCACGAGTGGAGAACGAGAGATGCGGCGGGCATCCACTCGCCAACCGGCCGGCGTTGGTTCCGTCGAGTGGTCAACCCGGTCACCGCGCTTCCGGCTCGAGCAGCGATCGGTCGCGGTAGAGGACAAGGATTCCTACGGCGACGGCTGCGACGGCACCGGCACAGATGGCGAAGATGTGTTGCCAGGAGGTATGCGTCATCATGAGTCCCGCGAGGGCCGCCCCTATCACCCGGCCCGTGCGCGTCACCATGCGGTATGCGGCGGTCGTCCGACCCAACAGGTGCCCCTCGGTGACCAGTTGTCGAGCGGTGATGGAGACGGTGTTCCACAGCAGTCCGGCGGAGCCGCCCAGAACCAGGCAGCCGATGATGGCGTACCAACTCGATGTCAGAGCGGGAACGACGAACCAGATGACCCAGACGGCCAGACTCATGGACAGCACCGCGCGCAAGGGAAACGTCCGCGTCAGGGGCTGCACCAGTTGGTTGCCGACGAGCGCTCCCGCTGTACCGGCCAGGAGCAGAGCCGAGTAGCCGAGACCTGAGGCGCCCAAACCGTTGTCGGCCAGTGCGAAGGCCGTGAAGGACGTCTGCCAGACGTACCAGATGGCCGAGACTGTGAAACTCAGAGCGGCCAGCGTCAGGAGTGTGCGCTGGCGGTAGATGTGGCGGAATCCGTCCAACCCCACGGACACCATGGTCTGTACGCGCATGGGTTCGTCACGCAGGGCAGGAGTTTCCGGCAGTCCCCACGTCACGATCATAGTGATCAGGGCGAACGCCGCCAGAGCGAGCGTGGCACCCGACTGGCTCCAGGTGAGCAGTCCGCCACCCACCAACGGCCCGACGAAGCCGCCGTACAGCTGGGACACCTTGGCGATCTCCGTGTTGGCGGACACGAGCCGGTCCGGGTTCGACACCAGCTGCGGTACGAGTGACTGGCGCGCGATCTCCGAAGCCACGGCGCAGCTGCCCAATCCGAAAGCCAGGGCGGCCACAAGCCCCGGCACGGAACTGCCGAGCACGTACAGAGCGGCGAGCAGCGCCGCGAGCCCCGCGCGCACGACGGCCACGATCCGCAGTAGCCGCGTGCGCGACATGTGGTCGGCAAGATATCCGATCGGGAGTGATGCCAGTGTCCAGGGTGCCGTCACCGCCACGAAGACCGCCGCCACACCGTACTTCCCTGTGGACTGCTCCGCGAGCACCGGCAGGATCAGGGCGAAGGCACCGTCTTCCAGGCTTGACGCCGTGCTGGTCCTGCGCAGCACCTTGACGGGGCTCGGCGCCTCCTTCTTGACGGAGGAATGCATCACCGACCCCCCTGCACGTCAGCTCGATATGCCGACAGTTCGTGCGTCAGCACGGCCAGGGGGTGCTCGTAGAGCTCGGGATCAGGACGCGTGCGAGCCGCCCACGACAACGGATCGACGAGGCGGGCATCGTACGGGGACCGGTGCCACAGCGAACGGCGCGGCAGACGATCACTGGTGTCCAGGCGCGTCCGCAGGCGAAGCGCGGCGCTTTGCCATTGCGCGAGCGTCACCTCGCCGGCCTCCAGAATGGTGCCGAGCGCCCGATCGACACTCACCAGGCTCGTCGGCTCGGACTGAGCGGACGAGGTGAACGTCAACGCCAGGACGCCGTCCCCGGGCATACCGGGGAGCAGCGCCAGGTGAACACGGAACAGCGTGCCGTTGAGCCGACCCGCGCGCATCAAGGGACTTGAGAAGCCACCCGCGAAGCACTCGCACAGACACAGCCACGACAGCACGTCTTCGGGGGAGGCGACTTGCACGGACGCGGTGGCAGAGAAATGCGAGGGCCGCCGGACCAGGTCCATGCTCATGCCCCAGCGGTTCACACGTGTCATGGGCTTGGGCATCTAGGCCCTCCTCAGCATGGCGGCCGCGGATGCGCTGTGTTCGACAAGACGGGAGTCAAGTCGCGCAAAGGGGGCGCCCAGTCGTCCGCCTGACAGCATCCATGCCATCGACCGCGCGCATGCCGAGGGGGACTTGAGGCGCGCGGCCCACTCCTCCCGTAGTTGCTCGCGAGCCCAGTTCAAAGCGCTCGGCTCGACCACGGTCTCTCGAAGCCTGTCGAGCCGGCGCTCGAGCGCACCGAAGTCAAGGTCGGAGGGGAGGGGCACGGTGACAGTCGTCGGAGCGTTCTCACTGAACCATTCGTCGAAAAGGCCGTACCGCACGGCCGCACCGGCTTGGCGTTGAACCGCGGCAGCCTCTCTCGCCGCCAGCTTGGCGGCTGTCAACGCGGCGCTCTGCCCGGCAAGGTCGTTCGCTTCCATAGGAAGGACGATTTCGTCGTGCATCGTCTTGGAGGCAATGTCGGGGCGCGAAACATCACGGGCCTCAGGCGGCGTCCTGGAACCCAGCAGCGATTCCACGTGCTCAGGAGCAACCAGCGCCGAGTCGGCGACCACTGCGGCGGTGCACCGCTCGAGACGGATGTTCTGCGCGGCGAACTCTTTCCATGCCTCCTCGTAGACCGCCAGCCCCGCGAGCGCCGGGGCGACGACGGGATCGTGGTCCACGCCGATCCCCCCGTCGGGCGTGGGAATACACCAACGCCATCGATCCGACCAGGGAGCGAGCCCGGTCTTCTCCAGCACTTCGTTGTGGATGATCTCCGCCTGCTGAAGGGCAGCGGTGCTCGGACGGCGCAGGTCGGTGAGGTGAGCGACCATGGTCTCGGCAGCGCGCAGCAGGTGCCCTTGCGGTCCACTGACGGTGACGGTGAGATGGTCCCGTCTGGTCTGCGCCTCCAGTAGGCAACCGTGTTCCTCGAGCTGGGCGTACGGATACGCGGCCCCGCCCCTCGGCGCCATGACCATGTGCTCGGTGAAGTGAGCGAGACCGGGACGGTCGGCTCCCTCGGTGTGAAAGCCGACGGGAAACGTCAGCGCGAGCGCGCCGATGCCACCGTCGTGGTCGTACCAACCCAACCCCGGAGCCACCTCCCGCATCCTGTGCACCTCAACGCTCCGACAGGCGGATCAGGCCCCGCTGCGCGAGTTCGCGGACCACTTCGAGCGGCTTGCTCACACCGCTCACAGAGAACAGGTCCTGCACGGCCATCTCGTCGGTCGCGCTGAGACAGGCCAGCACCCGTGCGTGCTCGTCCTCGCCGTCGGGCAGGACGTTCACGAAGGAACGGCGGGCGAAGAGCGTGGCCTTCCCGCTTGGTTCTGCCTCACGGACCACATGGGGAAGGTTGACGTACGTCGGTGCCACACCCCTGCTCAGACCTTCTTCGAGGAAGGCGCTCACCTCGGTGTCAGTGATCTTGTGCGTCCGCTCGGCAAGTGCCGTGGCCGTGGCGCCGGGATCGCCTTCGTCGATGGCTGCCAGCAGACCGCGGTCATGTGCATTGCCGATCGTCCACGACAGCAGTTCCTGCACATTGGGTCGCGGGATGGCGAAAGTGATGTGCAACGACCCTTCAGTGCCGGTGGCGACGTCATGGCTCGTGCCCTCGGGTAGGTACAGCACGTCACCGGCGACCATGGTCAGTTGGGTGGTCTCGGCCCCGGTTCCCAAGGTCCAGTGCTTCTTCCCGCTGCCCTGGACCACGAAGACGTCATGGGTGTCCTGATGCGCACCGAATCCGGGTGCTCCACGCAGTGATGCGTAGAGATTGGCCTGGACGCGTGTGGTGAAGATGCCGGACAGAGCACGGGACACCTGATCGGCCCAGGGGTTGATCAAGTCAAGCTGGTCGATCACAAGCGTCCCGCCGGTCGCCAGGGATCGGTGCACCGCCTCGGGGATAATCCGTAGGAAGGTGCGCGAACCACCCGCGACCCCCCTGAGGAACAGCTCGTCGACCGACACCTCACCGCCGACGAGCCGAACCTGGTCCGGGCCGAGATTGCCGTACTGCAAGGACGTGTTCAAGTCGTTCCACGAGTACGTGCCGTAGGGCTGCAGGGCGGCGCTCCGGTGAAGCCACTTACGCCCCTTCACGCGGGACAGTTCTGTCTTGCCGACGCCCAGAACGGGTTCGACGTGGTCGTCCGTTACGAGCATCTCAGCGCTCCTCCTCCATGAGACTGAAGGCGATGGTTGCCACCGGCACCTCCGATTCCGGGGTGCACAAAAGAAGTTGACCCAACGGAACGTCCGCGAACCCGCCGAGGACGCAGGACCCGATCGATGCGGCACCGGCCACGAGGGAGACCGTCTGTGCGGCGGCACCGGTCTCGATCAACCCGTAGCGGTACCCGCGGTCGCCGTACTTCGTCTCGAGCCTGTCCATCGACAGTGTGACGACCAGGAGCGCGCAGGTCCCCGTCACCCACCCATCGCCGAAGATGAAGCGCAGCAAGGACTCGGTCGCAGCGGGACGCAGCCGACTCAGTTCATGGCGGGCCACACCGTAGCTGTAGACGCCCGACGGCAGGCCGTCGACGGTTCGCGCGATGATGTAGAACTCGCAGCCGAGGCGCCCGCCGGCGGACGGATACGGACGATGCCAACTGCCGGGAGCGTGGTCATCCGGCGGATCGGAGTGTGTCGTGTACCAGAGCACCTGGGAGAGGGCAGCAAGAGACATCTCGTCGAGTGCGGTACGACTGCTGGCCCGGCGGGCCAGCCATTCACTGCCGAGACCGGAAGGCGGAGCCTCCGGCACCTGGAGCTGCACGCTCTCAAGGCGTGGGAAATTCTTTTCGTTGTACGTGAACCACTCATCGGGCCACTGGTCGACGGGAAGCATCGCCCAGTCGGAGAGCATCGCAGCGTCTGCGTAGGTCGTCCGATGAAAGCCGAGTGCCGAATCAACCGCACCCTTGTGCGCGCTCATATTCATTTCCCGTCAGGCATAGGGGTGCGGTTCGGAGGAAATCAGACTCGCGTCCGGATCGCCAAGAATCAGCTTCTCGCTCTCGGCGAAGAAGAGGGGCTGAAGCTGCGGGTAGACCACCTTCACAACCGAAATTCCAGCTTTGACGAACAACGGCGTCGTGATATCCGCCACATACCCCTGGTCCAAGAAGCCGTTCGTGTACGTACCTTCAAGCGGCATGGAGCTACCGAAAAGGTAATCAAGTCTCTCCATGGCCTGCGGTTGACCCCAGTAGACGACACGGTCCTCGATCGTCTCCAGGTCCCTCGCGTCAACAGCCGCGATGTTCGTCAGGAAATCCCGAGCCTGCCTGCGGGCGTACAGTGCCTCACTCATCGCACCGCCTACGGCTTCCCCAAGCGAAGCGCTGCAGGCGCTGCCGGTGGTGAGCGCCGGAAACCTGCCGGTCGGATCGACCACACGGCAGACGACCACGGGGAAGGGTGTCTCGACCAGGCATGCCACCCGTATCCGCAGCCCCAGCGCCGTGGCCTCCATCGCCATGGCCATGGGGCCCGGCTCAAGGGCCAGGTCACTCCAGTCGACTTCCCGGCCCCCCAGGCGCAAGTAGTGGGAGAGCATGATGGCGTGACGTTCGAATGCCTCCCGCGTCGCGCGCACCACCGCGTCTTCGACAGAGAAGCCGGCGGCAGCACCGTTGCTGCTCGGGTCCCAGAGCATCGCGCGCTCATCGGTTTCCCTGAACGGGCAGTAGACGAGTTGGGCCGGAATCAGGACGGGCGCCGATGACGGTGAGCCGATCTTGGTGGCTGCACACCAGTGAACAGGCATCCGCCATACCGGAGAATCGCGCCAAGGTGTCGGAAACGCCTCGGCAGCGATGCAGTTGTCGAGCTCCGATGCCGAACCGTACCGGAGACTTTCCTTGGGTACCGTGCTGAGGCAGATGCGCTCAGCTGCCTCCATCAAGGCTTTCAACCGGGCCAGTTCCCCTCGCCCCCGCCCTCCGGTGGCTCGCGGATTATGGGCCGAACCCAGCGGCAAGTGCGCATTGGGCGGTAATTGTGCAACCCAGCCCTGCCCTCGAGGCTCGTCGTTGTAGAAGTCGTCAAGGGGCTGCAGAGTCGACACCTGGCCGCTCTCGTCGAGGAGCAGTTCTTCCAGCTGACGTATGTGCTGCGACAGTTCATGGATTCTGGTCATCCCAGCGCCCCTTGGAAGGCGAACTCGATCAGCGACGAGCACACCTCGCAGCCGTCGACCTGGCCGACCCTCTCGATGCCCACGGTCCCCGTGACATGGTCGATGCGGATCAAGCCGCCCAGGGTCATGGGCAGGGTGTTCGCGGCATGTACCACTCTGTCGATCTCCTGTGCCACCGTGACGGAAATCAGCTTCACGGTGAGCGCGGAGACATCGGGCGGACTTCCATGCCCGTCCGCCACGGCAGGTGGTGTCGTCGAGTCAAAGCGACCGCGGTAGCCGGCGCACTGGATGCAAGCGGCGTAGCCCGGACTGGTGAGCGGTCCCACGAATGTGTGCTGCGCACCGACGACGACTGGCAGGTGAAGGCCGCCGCGTCGAGTCCAGTCGAGGGCTCTGGGCAGCAGATCGTCGATTCCGCCGACGCTCACGACCTCCACGCACAGTGCCTGCGCCGCAGTTCCACCCTCGCGTACGGAGTTGCGCTCCTCGTCGTCGGACAGCAGCGCTTTCAACTCCGCCGACACGGACGTGAACTCCTGAGACGCCAGAACGTGAACGCTCGACACTTCAACCGGGGGAAACGTCACTGGAAGCCTCCAACGCTCATACGCACTCCACTTGTCTGCTCGTAGACGTCCTCGCCGCACGCATCGAGGAGTTGGCGCAACAGTTGTCGTGGATCATCCGCAACTGCCCAGCGTCGCCATTCCCCGTTGAGGAGTCCGGTAACGATCTCGGCCTTTCGTTGCAGTGCCGGATATGAGCGTTCTCGGTCGTTCCTCTTTGGGATCGTTTCAGCGCTACTCGTCACAACTCCGTCACTCATCACCGCCGTCAGTGCCGCCGATGTCCGATCAGACACTTCATGCAGCGTGATCAGCTTCGCGGCCCGTTCCACGACGCCGATCGGCCGTTCAGCCAATGGAGTCCAGGACTCCCTTCCCAGCACCCAACAGATGGCGATGTTGTGCACGAGGTCGAACGGGTCCAGCCAGGTGGCATCGGTCGAACCACGATGTGCGGCGAGGACGTACCGCGGGACATATACGTGGAGCTGCCGCAATGTGTCACCAGGAACTTCTCTCCGGAGGGCTGCGACAGCAGCTAATGTTTCGAAGAAGTATGCGCAGCACGGCGCGGACTTCAGAGTGGTGACCCTTGAACGGGAGAGCCACTCTTCCGATTTCTTTGGTTGAGAATTCGTCGACACGCCCATGGCGGAAAATGGTTGCCACCATTCATTGGCGGCACGTCGATCGATCTTGGTGTGCACACCGCCTTCTGTCACCACTCCGTGCGCTTGCTTCATGGCCTGACCCATCTGATACATACGTCCGTCACTGCCCAGGAGTTGATAGTCGGACCTGTATGTCGAGAGGTATAGGCGCAGGCACCATCTGATGCGTTCCACAGGAAGTCTGTTCCTGCTGGCCAATGCGTACACAGCACTCAGCCCCCCGATGATCGGCGTGACATGAAATGCGTTGGCACGCACCTGATCCTTGACTGCCTGCCCTAGACGCACACCGAATTCGGTAGCTACTGCTTGAATGCGCAGCATGTCACCCATGAAGATATCAGGCTGACCGAACAGCGACGGCGTCAGGAACGCCGCAAGGTGCCCTCCCGCCAAATAGTGAACCGAGTCGAAATCGGCGGCTATGCCGGCGGCGAGGTTCGTCGAGGCCGCGTGTTCGATGGTGGCCGTCTTTCCCGTCCACCAGATTGGAGCGTTCGCGGTATTGTCGGCATCGGCACCACAGTTGGCACCCTGGCCATCCTCACCTGCCTGAACCCGGCTGATCAGCGCGCAGAGCAGGAAATCGGCGGAAGCGGCTGCCGATTCCTCGACCAGCGCTTCAGGCACGTCAAGGACATCTGACACGCCGTCCATCCAGTCATTGAGCGCCTCGCCAAAGTTCTTACCATCGGGCCACACAGCGTCCTCGCGATCGGTGATGCGACTGCCGTAGACGACTTCTTACTGCCATGGCATGGACACGTGTGGTTTCGATACCGAGATACCGGAACCGAAACCACACGCGCTCAATTCTGCCTGGCCAGGCTATTCAGACCGCACACTTACCGGAAGCGAGGGAAATGACCCAAGATTCCTGGCATGTTCCGCGATTCAGGGCGGAAACTAGCGCCCGTTGTCGCTGGACGCCGGAACCATCGCCCGTGCACGCCCGTTGTCGCTGGACGCCGGAACCATCGCCCGTGCCCGCCCGTTGTCGCTGGACGCCGGAACCATCGCCCGTGCCCGCCCGTTGTCGCTGGACGCCGGAACCATCGCTCGTTCACGCATCATTGCTAGGTCAACCCTTCTTGGTTGCCAGTACGAGTGGTGACGCCTCACGATCACAAAACCCAAGCGTGAAAGTCAACAGGCATGTCGAAGCGCTTCGATTTATCGCCACGTGGCCGGATAGCAACCTTACGAAAACTTTGCCGACCGCGGGTGGTTTCACGTGCCACGGTCTTCCCTGAGGAAGACCGCACTGCTGACATCCACTGTCAGGCATCACAGCGATTAAACATTTCGAAATTTTCGACACGTCGAAGACTGCTCGATCCTCTTGGCTAGGAGGGGTCTGGCGTGATCTGTTCGCTAAGCGGGGCTGATATCTGCACACCTACTGACCTTGAATGGGTGATGTCGTCATGGTGAGGCGGGTGCCAATCCGGTTCCGGTGAGGCAGCCGTCGAGGACGTCGTGGCGGTATTGGAGCTGGCGTAAGCCGCGCCGGACGGCGGTGATCAGGTCGTGCGGGTCTGCGAAGGCGCGGTTTGCCGTGGTGGTGCGCCGCAGTACCGACCAGATGCCTTCGACCGGGTTGAGGTCGGGTGCGTAGGGCGGGAGTTGGCAGACGGTGAGCCAGTCCCGTTCGGCAATGTAGCGGCGCATTCCGGCCGTCAGATGGGTGTTCAGGTTGTCCCAGACCAGCACGATCGGGCCGCCGAGCTGCTGGTGCGCGGTCTGGATCAAGTCGCGGTAGTCCTTCCAGGAGAAGCTCTTGCGTCCGTCGGGCCGGGCATCCGGGCAGGGCCGGTAGATCAGCCGGGAGCGTTCGCCGGGTTTGTAGCAGGCCAGGGCGGCGACGGATAATCGTCGGCGGGAGCGGCCCCGTACGCGCACGACGGGAGTGCGGCCGCGGCGGGACCAGGTGTGGCGGGTGGGCGGCGTCATCGAGAAGCCGGCCTCGTCCTCGAAGACGAGCCAGGCGTCGAGCGCCGCCGCGGTCCTTCCACGTGCGGCCAGGTCTCCTTCACCCAGCCGGCCACCGCTGTCTCATCGCGTTCCAGGGCCCGGCGGGCGGGAAGCTGGCAGGTCCAGCCGTGCCGTTTGAGCAGGGCCGCGACGCCCTGGATCGTGTAGCTCATGTGGAACCGGCGCCCGATCAGGGTCTTGATCCGTGCCAGAGTCCAGGTCTGGTCGGGCCAGCCGTGCGCGACTGCGCCCTTGTCCAACTCCCTTTCCAGGACCGCGAACAGGTCATCGCGCAGGAGCGGCAGGGACGCCGGTCCCCTCGACGCAAGAGCCCGCGTCCCACCCTCGGCCCAGGCTCTCCGCCAGCGCTGCACCGAGCGGACGGTGACCCGCAGGTCATGAGCAACGACGCCGGTGTCGTCGCCGCGCGCGAACCGCTCGGCCGCTTCTGTCCGAAGTCGCTCCCGAAACGCCCGACGCTCGGCGGTCAGGCCGCCACCCTGCGCGTACCTCATGAAGACGGCATACCGCTGGGATCACCAGCTGTCAGCTCTCACGACACACGCATTGAAGGTCAGTAAAGGGTGTTGCAGAAGGCTGCGAGCTGGGCATTTCCCTTGTATGGCTGGGGTGTTGAGTGCTGAACGGGTGTGGGTGGAGACGTTCACGGGGCTGCGGTTGACGCAGTTTTCGCGGTTGCTCAGGGCAGTGCGGGAGCGGGGTGGCAACGGCACCATGCAGGGTCGCCCGTGGAGCCTGCCGCTGGCCGAGCGGGTGCTGCTGGTCGCGGTGTATTACCGGACGAACCTGACCATGCGGCAACTGGGACCGCTGTTCGGAGTGTCCTCGTCCACCGTGTGCCGGGTGATCCAACGTCTTGGACCGTTGCTGGCCCTGGAGCCCGTCTCGCGTCCGGCCGACGCCGCGGACCGGTTGTGGATCGTGGACGGCACGCTGGTCCCGGTCCGTGACCGCAAGGTCGGCGCGTCCAGCCGCAACTACCGCTTCTCGGCGAACGTGCAGGTCATCGTGGACGCGAACTCACGGCTGGTGATCGCGGCCGCGCGACCCGCGCCGGGCACCACGGCGGACGCCCACGCCTGGCGCGCGTCCGGCCTCGCCGAGCACTGCCATGACGTGACCGTCCTGGGTGACGGCGCCTACCTGAACTGCGGGATGGTCGTGCCGCACCGTAAACGCCCGCGCCGGCCCCTGCTGGCGGGCGAGGAAGCCGACAATGCCGCCCACCGCAAGGTGCGTGCCCGGGTGGAGCATGTGATCGGCCGACTGAAGAACTACAAGATCCTCCGCGACTGCCGACAGCACGGCGACGGCCTCCACCACGCCGTCCAGGCCGTTGCCCACATGCACAACCTCGCACTCACATCATGACCAGAAGACTGTGGTCGCGGGCTCTGACCTGCCCAAACGCAGCCTTCTGCAACACCCTTTAAAGGCTGTCCCGTAACTGGCAGCATCCGTGGGGAGTGCGACCTCAACGGTCTGGTTGGTGCCTGTCATAGACGTGTCGCGCTGACTGTCGTGGGCGCCGATATCCACGACGATGATGTGGGCGGCAGGGCTACGCTGAGCCGATGATCGCGGATGGTGCTACGGACAAGGGCAGCGTGACCACGGTGCGGCGGGTCGGAGAGACGATCCGCCGGCCCGTCGGCGAGTGGACGTCCGCGGTACACGCCTTGTTGACCCACCTGGAAACGGTGGGCTTCACTCGGGCTCCGCGGGCCCTTGGCACTGACGGCACCGATGAGGTGCTGTCTCTGGTGCACGGCGAACCCGCGTTCTCGCCTTGGCCGTCGGCTCTGCGATCGACCCTCGGAATCAGCGAACTGGGGTGCTGGCTGCGTGAATACCACGACGCTGTCCGGGACTTCCAGCCGCCGGCCGACGCACGATGGCAGGGCCAGGAGGACGCCTGGAGTCCCGGCATGATCATCAGGCATGGAGACCTCGGTCCGTGGAACTCCATCTGGAACGGCGACCACCTGGCCGGTTTCATCGACTGGGACTTCGCAGCGCCCGGCCACGCCCTCGACGACCTTGCGCAACTGGCCTGGTATGCCGTGCCGCTGCGTCCCGTCGAGCAGCAGCGAAGAGTGTCGATCGTCGGTGAGCACATCCTTCGGAACCGCCTCGAAGCCCTTTGCGTCGCCTACGGGGCACGGCCGGCAGACGTGCTCGATGCCCCGGCGGAAGGTCGGCACTCCGAACGCCACGGCATCCGGCATCGACGGCACTCCGTAGCACGGCCGTCAGGCGCCCGCCTCGCACACATCCCGCACGGCGTCCGGGCCGTCCCGGCCCTGTGCTCGTGAAGCTCCGGCCACGGGGGCACGTCCCCTGGCCGGAGCTTCACGAGCACAGGGCCAACTTGCTGGCCCTACTTCTCGACGACGAAGTAGATGGCCCGGTGCTCATCCACCTTCTCCAGCAGGCCACTGTCCGACAGCCGTCGGTACACCTCTCGGATGTACTTCTCGGAGGGGTGGTAGCCAGCGTCTCGCAGGGTCTGCATTCCGCGGCTCGGGTCCCAGGTTCCGCCGAGCGTGCGAACAGACTTCTCCAGGGACTCTCGCTGGGTGTTCTCAGCCTTCTGCACCTTGGCCATGTGGTTGCGGATGCTTTCAGGGGCGCCCTTGTAGTCGCAGTGGTCGCACTTCTTCCAAGCGCCCGCTTCGACGGCTGCGTCGGTGACGGGGTTGTCGGGGCCGTAGCCCTGGCTCTTAAGGAGTTCGGCGACGGAGCCGTTGTGGTGGACGGCGAGGTAGGCGGCTTCGGCGATCTTGTCATGACCGGCGGCGAAGGTACGTCCGTAGCCGATGGCGGTCTGGCAGCCGCAGTAACAGCGGTTGGTGGTCGCACTGTCTGTCATGCCGTCAGGTTAGCTACCCTAGCCTCTCCTAGCAATGCTTGGAAATACTTGGATTCCTAGGGTTATAGAAGGTGGGTCGCTTTCCGTGCCCCACGCTGGGCGCTGCGTGTCCGTTGGCCGGAGCTATACAAGAACAAGGCACACTCAGGCCGCGATTTCGCCGAAGTCGCCCGCCCAGCGACAGAACCCCGACTACGACTCGCTGTGACGAAAGCTGGAAGCCACCGGAGTACGCGACACCTCAACATGCGAGCCCACCAGTCTCAACCCCCCAGGTCCTCGGCCCGATCTCATCGTTGTCCCGGTGTGAGAGTCCAGTGCAGGTCGCCTGAGTCGGGGCAGATCTGCCACGCTTCCAGAACGCCGCTGTCCGTCAGGCGGCTCATCGCACTGGGTAGTTCATGACCGGGCATACCGCAGTCACGCAGGATCCGATCGCCTTCGTGCCGTCCGTCTCCCGAGGACGGATCGCTGTGGGCGGTGAGGGAGGTGCCGAGGAGCTGCAGCCGTGGCTCTGCCACTCCGATCCGTGCCGGGCACCCTGTGCGCAGCGCCCAGTCGGCGGCGCGCCTTCGGTCGGGACGGGCGGGTGGCTGGGTGAGCAGGGAGGCGTCGAGCAGTTGCGCGCTGATTCCGGCCCCTTCGGGCTCGTCGTCGATGCTCAGCCACCGTGCCCGCTCCAGCTCGCGGCAGGCTGGTGCTGCGTCGATGCGAAGGCTGCGCAGCATGCCCGCGGGGAATGTGACTCTCATCTGTGTGTTCATGCGCAGGGCGCACTGTAGGGCGAGGAGCCTTGCTTCGGCGGACACACCCTCGGGCACGGCCGCAGCCAGGTAGCTGAGGATCCAGCCCACGCGTACGCGCTCGCCTGGCCCCCTGGCCGGCCGGGGGCGGCGCGGCCGTGCGGAGGGAGGGCGGAGGGGGCTGGCCGGCACGGTGTCGGGGACGACGGCGGCCTGGGCTGTTGCGGCGGCGCAGGCGCTGCAGGCGTCGACCAGGCGCCATACCCGGCCGCCGCCTTCACAGGCCAGGAGCAGGTGGATGGGCCCGTCGCACCCGCGGTGGCGGCGGTGCCAGTGGCAGCCGCGTTCATGGCAGTGACACGTCCGCAGATGGGGGGCTCTTAGGTCGCCGCGGGCGTGCCGGGCGAGGTGGGCCAACGCCACCGATCGGGCGGAGGCCGCGGTGACCTGCCGTCTGGTCTGGGGGCATTGCTGGCATGTCAGGACCAGTCGGCCGGACTGGGATTGCAGCTCCACTGTCCAGGCGCGCGGCGGCGCAGAGCATTCGGTGCGCAGTCGCGTGAACAAGCGCTCCTCCTTCCTGTTTGCGCGTCGGCCCTTCCTCGCCTGTGGCGGGCGGGCGTCACCGTAGTGCAGATCTCTGCCCTCCTGCCGCAGGGGCGACCGGGAGAAATAGGGCAGAGGTCTGCACTGACAGGGCAGGGGGCTGCACCGTCGGATGGTTGGGTGACGATCTTGCCGCCCGATCCGGACCTCGACGCGCTACGGCTGGAGCTGGCGCGTCTGCGGGCCGTCCGGGGGTGGAGCTACGACGAGCTCGCGGCCCGCAGTGGCCTGGCCAGGCGCACTGTGATCGAGATCGAGCAGGGGCGCACCGTCGGCACGCTGAAGACGTTGCACGCTCTCGCCCACGCATTCGACACCCGGCTCGACGAGCTCTTCGCCACCCTCTGCCGTGGGCATGAGCTGCCCGGGGTCGCTGACGGCTGATCAAGGGTGCGCGGCGGCTGCGGCGAATCACCCGAACCGGCAGTGCCGCATCGAACGTACGGTCATCGGTCCGCACTGGTGTAGCGACATTGTGGGCTGTCCGGGGGATCCGACGGGCCGGGTGCTGCGGGTGCGGCGTGTTGGCTGGAAGCTTCGCCCGCATGTGCTCTTCTCCTCATCCCTCTGCACGGCGCTGGGACGGCAGCCGTACAAGCTCCGCGTCGCGCAGGGCCCTCCGCGTCGACCCGGAGGGCGTCAGCCGACTGCTGCGCTGTGGACAGACTGCGCGGTGCCGCGAGTGCGGCAATCCGGTCGAGTGGTACGCGCGCAGCAACGAGCGCCGGGTGCGGCTGCATCCGCACGAGGTGCCCGCAGCCCGGGTGCCGGAGTCCTGCCGCTGGCATGTCAGCTCTGGCGTCGCTCATCCCTCGGGCGACGGGAGCACCTGGTGCCGCCTGCCTCACGCCGTGCTGTGCCCCGCGCGTCCGCCGTCGCCGGACGCGCCCGAGCTGTACGGGCTGCGGCGCTCTCTCGCCCTGCGTACGCGCAGGCTGCTCGACACCGGGGTCTTCACCCCGTCCGCGCCCCCGCCACCGGACGGCCCGCGCCTGGGTGGGGATGTCTGCCGCCCGGCCAGACCCATCGTGCAGCTGCTGTATGTGCGCTACCTGGCGTCCCGACCCGTCGACGAGATCCAGTGTGTCGCCCAGACGCGGCGCCGGCACCGCTGCACCGCCACGCTGCTCGCCTCCGACGCTCCAGGCGGCACCTGGGCTCTGGTCCCGGTCACTGCAGCACACGGCCAACTCGCCCTGCCCGCCGACGTCATGGCGCTCTACAGCCTGTCCGCACTGCCGTATCAGGAGCAGCTGCGCTGGCGCGCCCAGCGGTGCCCGCAGCACGCCGTTGCCTCCACGGCCGGTGATCTCGCCGCGGCCGACTGGGAGACCTTCGACCCGCTCCGTCACCACGAGCACATCCACACCCGCCTGCCCACCCGTGGGCGCCGTCCCGGCCACGGAGCTCACACCTCACGGCGGCCCCGGCCGTGAGGCGTCACTTCGCGGTCGAGATCTCCCTGACCCGGCCCGCCTACGACAGGGAACTCCACGAGGCCAGCCGCCGCGTGAGGTTCGCCGTGAACTGCGACCGTACGCGGCTGATGGCGCTGCAGAGCGGCAAGAGCCCGGGCAGGGCCCTGCACCGGCTGCGACACCGGCTGGATTCGCTCCTGCCCATCGACGTGCTCAGTACGCACTACCCCGACCGCCACGGCCGCGTCCTGCTCAACGTCGTCCTTGGCCGCGGCGCCGACGCGCGGATCCGCCAGGAGGCCGCCGCCACCGGGCGACGGCCCCGAGACATTCTGGGCGAGCGGATCACGGCTCACCTCACATGCGAGCAACGCCACCGGCGCCATCGCCTCGAAACGCAGCTGCGGAGCCTGCTCACCGGCCACACCCCGGAAGAAATCCTGGCCGGCGCGGCAGAGTGCCTCCTCCAGACACGTCCGCCCGAATGAACCCGCTGGCGTTCCCCTGCCAGCCGCAGACGCCACATGCGCCTCGGCCTGGCCGTTCCCACCAAACGGAGCCCTTGTTGCACACCCCCACCCCCGAACAGCTCCACGCGTCGGACACCTTCCGTGCCGGCCGGCACCTCGCGCTGCAGGCCGGTGCCGGAACCGGGAAGACCAGCACCCTGTGCCTGCTCGCCGCCGGCACCAAACGACGTGGCCGCTACCTGGCCTTCAACAAGGCCATCGCCGAGGACGCCGCTGCCCGTTTCCCCTCCACAGTGCGCTGCCGCACCGCCCACTCCACCGCCTTCGCCGCGCTCGGCCACCGCTACGCCGACCGACTCAAGTCCCCGCGCCAGCCGGCCTGGATGACCGGCCGGGCCCTCGGCATCCTGCACCCCGTGCGGATCGCCGACCACGAAATCAGTCAGAGAACCCTGTCCCACAACGTGCTGCGCACCGTCACCCGCTTCTGCCACTCCGCCGACACCACCCTGGCCCGTCACCATGTCCCACCCCTGCGCGGCCTCGACGCTCCCGCCGGCCACCGACAGTTCGCCGAAACCGTGCTCCCCTTCGCAGCCAAGGCCTGGGCAGACCTGCAGCGCCCCGACCACGGCGTCGTCCGCTTCGAGCACGACCACTACCTCAAAATGTGGGCCCTGACCGGCCCGAAGATCGAAGCCGACTTCCTCTTCCTCGACGAGGCCCAGGACACCAACCCCGTTCTGGAACAGGTGTTCACCGCACAGCGGGAGCACGCCCAGCTCGTCATGGTCGGAGACTCGGCCCAGGCCATCTACGGCTGGCGGGGCGCCACCGACGTGATGACCGGCTTCGACGCCGAGCAGCTGACCCTCACCCGCTCGTTCCGTTTCGGGCCACAGATCGCCGATGAGGCCAACCGGTGGCTCGCGCTCGCCGGCGCCCCCATCCGCCTGACGGGAACCACTACCATTCGCGCGGAGCTCAGCAGCGTCGAGCACCCCGACGCCGTGCTGTGCCGGACCAACATCGGCGCGATGACCGAGGTCATGCGCCTGCTCGATGAAGGACACCGCGTCGCCCTCACCCGAGGAGGCCAGCAACTGGCACAACTCGCCTCCGCAGCACGCGGCTTGAAAGAAGGCCGCCGCACCCACCATCCCGAACTGGAGCTGTTCGCGACCTGGGGCGACCTGCAGGACTACGCCGCCTACGACCCGGCCGGCAAGGACCTTCAGCCCTTCGTCGACCTCGTCGACACCCACGGCCCCGACGCCATCCTCGCCGCCGTGTCGCAGCTCACCGAGGAGGCGCATGCCGACGTCACCGTCTCCACCGCCCACAAGGCCAAAGGCCGCGAATGGCCGACGGTCAGGGTCGGCAACGACTTCCCCCAGCCCAAGGACACCGATCCCGCCGCCAGCGCGGCTGGCCAGAGCCCTGAAGTGAGCGACACGGACGCCCGTCTCGCCTACGTCGCCGTCACCCGGGCCCGCCACCGCCTCGACCTCGGCAGCCTGGCGCGGACTGCCACTCAGCAGGCAGACGGCGGATGAACTCACCACGAAGGCGGCCAGCAGTCCGTCCGCCGGTGCCAGCCCACTGGCCGGATCTCCAGCGGGCTGACAGGCGATGGCCAGACAGACGCGGCTGCCGAGGGATCTCCCGGCCGCTCTCGGCCCGCCGGCCGGTCTCGTGCCCCAGGTGATCAGTGAGCTCGCCCTCCAGGGCGGACGCCAGTACCCGCTTAGTACTGCAACGGTGCTTGTTCTGAGTGCTGGGCAGGTTTCAGGGGCTGTGTCTGCGGCGTTTGTAGTGACTGACGCGGGCTTGGTGCTGGC
>NZ_JBVIVI010000017.1:133146-169798 GCF_055595765.1 Streptomyces sp. NPDC040405 | reverse complement strand
CGTATGGACGGGGTATCAACATATCTGGCGTTGACTTTTAGCACGCTGTTGAGTTCTCAAGGAACGGACGCTTCCTTTGAAACCGTATCACCGGTTTCTCCGGGCTTTTCCTTCCGGGCCTTCCTGCCTTTCGGCTTTCCGGCCTTTCGTGTTTCCAACCTTACCAGATCCGTTTTCCGTTCCGTTTCCGGTCCGAATTCCGTTTCCGGCCCCCTGTTGGAGCGGGGTGTTTCGCGCCTTCCGGCGTGTCCACCACTTTAGCGGATTCCCCCGGAAGCTCATAATCGAGCTTTTCGGTCCGGATTTCGGCATGCCGAAGTCGTTCCCGATTGGGGGCCGTGCAGAGTGGTTTGCCGCCGGTGCGGCTCGAGTGCGTACCGGTGAACCGTTACGGCTCTGTGGCAGCTCGGGGAACATTACGGATCGGTCTGATCGGTGTCAACCCGTGTCGGCCGAATGCCTCAACCGAGGTCGTTCAGCCGTCCGTCGGCGTCCGGTTGGGTCTCCTCCACCCGGCGCAGGACGCGGGTGAGCATCTCGCCGAGGGCGCCGCGCTCGCGGGAGGACAGGTCCTGGAGCAGCTCTTCCTCGAAGACGGATGCCCGGCGCATCGCCTCCAGCCACTTCTCCCGTCCGCCGGTCGTCAGCTCGACGATGACGCGCACGCGGTTGTTCTCATCACGCTCCCGGGTGACGAGCCCTTCGTTCACCAGGCGGTCGATGCGGTGGGTCATGGCGGCCGGGGTGAGGCCGAGCCGCTTGGCCAGTTCGCCGGGGCCCAGCTGGTACGGGGAGCCGGACAGGACGAGCGCCTTGAGGACCTCGAACTCGACGTTGCTGATGCCGAGGGTCGAGGACTGCCTGCTGTAGGCGACGTTCATCCGCCGGGTGAGCCGACTCAGGGCGTTGACGACCTGCTCCACCTGCGGGTCCAGGTCCTGGAACTCGCGCTGGTAGGCCGCGATCTGCTCCTCGAGGGTCAGCAGGTCGTCCGGGTCGGGGGTCTCAGCCATGGTGCGGAGTATGACACGTAACTCGTTCGCACTGAACTTCTTCGCCATGTACTCTTAAATGTCGAAGTTTAGCTTCGAAGTCTTCAGGCTTCGAGTACGCGGGCTTCCTTCCACTCCGTACGACCCTTCTCGACCTAGGTAGGTGAGTGTGACCACCGCGATGGGCGCAGCTCTGCGCCGGATCCAACTGGGCAACGCGCTGAGCGCGTTCGGCAACGGCTTCACGGTCCCGTTCCTGTTCGTCTATGTGGCGCAGGTGCGGGATCTCGGTGCGCATACGGCGGGCCTGGTGCTCGCGATGTTCGCGGTGGCCGCGCTTGTCGTACTGCCCTTCACCGGTCGGGTGATCGACCGGCGGGGGCCGCTGTCCGTTGCCGTCGCGGGTGCGCTCGCCTCCGCCGTGGGATCCCTGGGGCTCGGGCTGGCGGCGAGCGTGCCGCTGGTCCTCGCCGCGGCCGGGGTGCTCGGTGCGGGCATGGCGGTGATCCAGCCCGCGCTGGCCACGCTGATCGTGTGGTGCTCGACGCCCGCGACCCGTTCGCGCGCCTTCGCCATGCAGTTCTTCCTCAGCAATCTGGGGCTGGGCGTCGGCGGGCTGCTCGGCGGGCTGCTGGTGGACACCTCTTCCCCGGACGGCTTCGTGCGGCTCTTCGCGATCGACGCGGTGATGTTCCTGGTGCTGGGTGCCGCGGTGGCGACCGTGCGGCTGCCGAAGGGGCCGACGCTCGACGGCGCGGTGCCGACCGACGCGTCCGCCGGTGGGGCGGGCGGCTGGCGCGCCCTGCTGGGGCACCCGGCCATGGTGCAGCTGTGCGTGCTGGGCTTCGTGCTGTTCTTCGCCTGCTACGGGCAGTTCGAGTCCGGGCTGTCGGCGTTCGCCGTGGACGTCGCCCATGTCTCGCCCGCGATGCTGGGCGTCGCGCTGGCGGCGAATACGGCGGCGATCGTGCTGGCGCAGTTCGTGGTGCTCAAGCTGGTCGAGCGGCGGCGGCGCAGCCGGGTGATCGCGCTGGTCGGGCTGGTGTGGACGGTCGCGTGGGCCGCGGCCGGGGCCGCCGGTCTGGTGCCGGGCAGCCAGGCCATGGGCACGGCCGCGATCATCTCGGCCTACGCGCTCTTCGGTCTCGGCGAGGCGATGCTGTCGCCGACCGTCGCGCCGCTGGTGGCCGATCTGGCGCCGTCATCCCTGCTGGGGCAGTACAACGCGGCGTTCTCCCTGGTGAAGCAGCTGGCGTTGGCGGTCGGCCCGGCGGTCGGCGGGCTGATGGCGGGTGCCGGTCTGTACGGGGCGTACATCGCGGTCCTGATCGTCTGCTCGCTGGCCATATCGGTGCTCGCGCTGCGACTGGGCAGGCGGCTGTCGGCGCGGCAGGACAATCCGCTGCGCGGGACCGCCGGTGCCTCGGTGCCCGCGCCGCGTTCGGAGTCGTCCGCTCCGGTGACCACGGCGGCCTGACGGCCGCCGCACCCCCGCCCTTCCCACCGGAGTCTTATGGGGCTCCGGCGGGGAGGGCGAATTCGCACCACACCGCCTTTCCGCCGCCCGGCGTGCGGCGTGAGCCCCAAGAGGAGGCGATGGTCGCGACGATCGAGATGCCGCGCCCGGCCTCGTCGACCGGTTCGGCCCGGCGGCGGCGCGGCAGATGGTCGTCCCCGTCGGTCACCTCGATGATCAGCCGCCGGTCGGTGCGGCGCAGCCGCAGCCGCATCGGGGGCGTGCCGTGCTGAAGGGAGTTGGCGACCAGCTCGCTGGCGGCGAGCACGCCCAGGTCGCGCAGCTCCATGGGGAAGCGCCAGCTGGCGAGGACGCCGGAGGCGAAGGCCCGGGCGCGCGGGGCCGCTTCCACGCCGCCGAGGAGGTCGAGGGCGGCGTTGTGGAACAGCTCCGCGTCATGGCCGGTGCGGGCGGGGTGCTGGAGGACCAGGACGGCGACGTCGTCGTCGTGCGCGGCGGTGATGCCGAGCGCCCGGATGAGGCGGTCGCACATCACCTGGGGCGAGCCGGTCGCGCCCGCGAAGACGCGCTCCAGAGCGGCGACGCCGTCGTAGATGTCCTTGTCGCGCCGCTCCACCAGCCCGTCGGTGTACAGGACGGCGCTGGAGCCGGGGCCGAGCGGGACGGAGCCGGAGGTGTGCAGCCAGCCTCCGGTGCCCAGCGGCGGGCCGGTGGGTTCGGCGGCGCGGCGCACGGTGCCGTCCGGGTCGCGGACCAGGATCGGCAGATGGCCCGCGGAGGCGTAGACGAGGCGGCCCTCATTGGGGTCGTGGACGGCGTAGACGCAGGTGGCGATCTGGTTGGCGTCGATCTCGGCGGCCAGTCCGTCGAGGAGCTGGAGCACCTCGTGCGGGGGCAGGTCGAGGCGGGCGTACGCGCGCACGGCGGTGCGCAGCTGGCCCATGACGGCGGCGGCGCGGACGCCGCGCCCCATGACGTCGCCGATGACGAGGGCGGTGCGACCGGCGCCCAGGGTGATGACGTCGTACCAGTCGCCGCCGACCGCCGCGTCCTTGCCGCCGGGCTGGTAGGTGGCGGCGACCCGCAGGTCGTCGGGTTGTTCCAGCTCCTGCGGGAGGAGGCTGCGCTGGAGGGTGACGGCGGCCTGGCGCTGCAGCCGCTCGCTGGCGCGCAGTCGCTCGGCGGATTCGACCTGGTCGGTGACGTCGGCGCCGAAGACGAGCACGCCGCGCACCGGTTCGGCCGCCTCCTCGGGGTCGGTCACGGGGTCGGTCATGGTGGTCTGCGCGGCCGCCACGGGGAGCGCGCCGTCGGGGACGGCCCCGTCGTGGGCGGGCGCGGGCACCGGGTCGGGCGCACGGGCCGGTTCGGGGGCCGGGGCGGCCATCTCGATGGGCGAGCAGGTGAAGGTGTAGTACCCGTGCCGCGACCGGCCAGCGGCCGCCGCTTCGGGGCCGCCCCCGGTGCCCGGCGTGGCTCCGGGCTCCGTGGCTCCGGGCTCGGGCGCCGCGGGGACGCGCCGCGCCTTGACCGTACGGGGCGTGCCGCTGCGCAGGACCTGGTCCATGAGCGGCAGCAGGCCCAGCTCACGCAGCTCGGGCAGGGCCTGTCCGGCGGGGACGCCGCGGGTCCGGTGGCCGAACAGGTCGGCGTAGGCGTCGTTGACGTAGGCGATGCGGTGCTCGGGGCCGTACACCACCGCGACCAGGGCCGGGACCTGGCCGAGGACGTCGTGGACGGACAGCCCGTCGAGGGTCGGGACGGCGGCGGGCGGCGGGTCGTCGGGGGCGGTGCCGGGCGCTCCCGGCAGCGGCGGCTCGCCGACGGCGGAGGGGTCGGTGCGCTCGCCGCGGGCGGCCGGGACGGAGCCGCCGCCCGCTGCGGGCTGCGGACGCCGCGCGGCACGGTCGGACCGCGCGGCGATGCGTCGCTGCGTTCGGGGGAGCCGGGCGCTCCAGCGCGTGAAGTTCACTGCGGATTACCTCGTGGGGTGGTGGCTGAGCAGCGCGCCGGCGCGGGATCGGGGAGAGGGTTGCGGGTGCGGGGGACGGCCCCCGGGGGAATGCAGCAAACTTCCGAATCCTCGCGATTGTCACTCTTTGCAGATACGAGCCCACCCATGGTCACACGTCCAGTGTGGCCGACCGGTCTGACATCCGTGAGACGCCGATCGTGGGAGGGGAGTTCCCGGCTCCGCCCCGACGGGGTCAACTGGCTTCGGGATGGCGTCCGGTGTCCGCGGCGAGCTTGAACTCCGCGCGCGGGTTCTCCAGCGATCCGAGCGAGACGATCTCGCGCTTGAACAGCCCGGACAGGATCCATTCGGCCAGCACCCGCGCCTTGCGGTTGAAGGTCGGCACCCGGCTGAGGTGGTAGACGCGGTGCATGAACCAGGCCGGATAGCCCTTCAGCTTGCGGCCGTACAGGTGCGCGACGCCGCGGTGGAGGCCGAGGGAGGCCACGGAGCCGACGTACTTATGCTCGTAGTCGGTGAGGGGGCGGCCGTCGAGCGAGGCGAGCAGGTTCTCGGCGAGGACCTTGGCCTGGCGGACGGCGTGCTGCGCGTTGGGGGCGCACACGGCGCCGGGCTCCGCCGCCGTACGGTCCGGCACGGACGCGGCGTCCCCGGCGGCCCAGGCGTGCTCCACGCCGTCCACCTGCAGCGCCGCGGTGCAGGTGAGTCTGCCGCGGGCGTTCAGCGGGAGGTCGGTGGAGGCGAGGATGGGCGACGGTTTGACGCCCGCGGTCCACACGAGGGTGCGGCTGGGGAAGCGCGAGCCGTCACTCAGTACGGCGACCCGGTCCTGGCAGGAGTCGAGGCGGGTTTCCAGCCGTACGTCGATGTTGCGGCTGCGCAGCTCACGGACGGCGTAGACGCCCATCTCCTCGCCGACCTCCGGGAGGATCCGGTTGGTGGCCTCCACGAGGATCCACCGCAGGTCCTCGGGCGCGATGTTGTGGTAGTAGCGAACGGCGTACCGGGCCATGTCCTCCAGTTCGCCGAGCGCCTCGACGCCCGCGTACCCGCCGCCGACGAACACGAAGGTCAGCGCGGAGTCGCGGACCTCGGGGTCGCGGGTGGAGGACGCGATGTCGAGCTGTTCGAGGACGTGGTTGCGCAGCCCGATGGCCTCTTCGACGGTCTTGAAGCCGATGCCGGTCTCGGCGAGGCCGGGGACCGGGAGGGTGCGGGAGACGGATCCGGGCGCCAGCACCAGCTCGTCGTAGTGGACCTCGATCGAGCCGGTGCCCTCCTCCTCGGTGGCGAGGGTTCTGATGGTCGCGGTGCGTTTGCCGTGATGGATCGCGGTCGCCTCGCCGATGATGACCTGGCAGTCGCCCAGGACGCGGCGCAGCGGCACCACGACGTGGCGGGGGGAGATCGATCCGGCCGCCGCCTCCGGCAGGAAGGGCTGATAGGTCATGTACGGCTCGGGATCGACCACGATGACCTGTACGGCGCCGTGCCTCAGCTCCCGCTTGAGCTTCCGCTGGAGGCGCAGCGCGGTGTACATCCCGACGTAACCGCCGCCGACAACGAGAATGCGCGCTGGTTCCTTCACCCTCCCATGAGGCATGCACGACCGCGGTTTGTCCACAGCCCCGACGAATTGTGTGACCGGAGGTTCGGAGGTGCCCCAGGGCCGGGCCATGGCACGGAGTGGGGAATGTGCGCAGGTCAGGGCATGGTCACAGGGGACGGGACGGCCCGGGAGGCGGGGTAAGGTGGCCCGGTGGTCCGGTTGGGGGACGGTCTGTCCCGACCTACCCTCTTCATTCTTGACCTGGGCTCAACTATGTTCGTACTTCGTCGGGGTTGTGACTGCCCCGACTGACAGGGCGGGGAGTCTCCGGGGGGAGACGTCATTACCGGGGGATCACTTATGCACCTTCAGGGTTCGTCATGGTCCGCAGCCGTCGCGTCCTCGGACGGCAACGGCGGCCGGAGCACTCCGCTGCGCGTGGACGCGCAGCGCAATTTGGAACATGTCCTGCGTGCGGCGCGCGAGGTCTTCGGTGAGCTGGGGTACGGGGCTCCGATGGAGGACGTCGCGCGGCGGGCGCGGGTCGGAGTGGGCACCGTCTACCGGCGGTTCCCGAGCAAGGACGTCCTCGTCCGCCGCATAGCGGAGGAGGAGACGGCCAGGCTCACCGATCAGGCACGGTCGGCGCTGGGGCAGGAGAACGAGCCGTGGTCCGCGCTGGCCCGGTTCCTGCGCACCTCGGTGGCGTCCGGCGCGGGCAGGCTGCTGCCGCCGCAGGTGCTGCGGGTCGGGGTCGACGCGGAGACGGAGATCCGGGTTCCGCAGCAGCGGCAGGTGGCGTTAGCCGGCCCGCCGCAGTCGGCGGCGATGCCGGCGGTGCCGGCGACGGTGCCGCCCGCGGTGCAGTCGGCCGCGGTGCAGTCGGCCGCGGTGCCGTCGGCCGGTGCGGCGCAGCCGGAGCTGCGGCTGGTCGAAGAGCCGGGCATGCCGCAGGCCGAACCGGACGACGCGGGCGCGGCGGCCCTGCTGCAGGTCGTCGGGCAACTCGTGGAGCGGGCGCGGGCGGCGGGTGAGCTGCGCCCGGACGTGACGGTCGCCGATGTACTGCTGGTGATCGCCACGGCCGCGCCGTCGCTGCCGGACGCGGCGCAGCAGGCCGCGGCGTCGGCCCGGCTGCTGGACATCCTGCTGGACGGGCTTCGGTCGCGGCCGATGAGGTGACCGGGGGGAGCCACCTCCTGAGCACTTCCTGATCGATCCGTTCGCCGGGTGCGTTCTGCCCGGCGAACGGCGTCGGGGGTTCGTGGTGCGCGTCTTCCCCGTGCGGGTGAACGTATGCGCCCCCGTTTTCCGCTGCTTTCCGCATGCCGTTCCGGGGCCCGGTCGGTGTCAGTGGGCGGGATCGGCTCCGGATGAGGCCAGGACCTCGTCGAACAGGCCGATGGCCTCCTCGACGGTCAGCGCCGTGGCCTCGTCACGCAGTTTCCCGGCCGCGGCGGGGCCCAGCGCTGCACCCGCCCGCGCCTCGGTCTTCCGGGCCTCCGCGAGCACCAGCGGGGTGCGCGGCAGCCGACCGCGCCAGCCGTCGGCCGCTCCCAGCAGCCGGGCGGCGGGCCGTTCATGCCCGTGCCGCACCAGGATGTACGCGGCGCACTCCGCCTGATAGGCAAGCAGCGCCTCCGTGCAGCCCACCTCGACACCCAGACGCAGGGTGTCGCGCAGCGTGCGCAGCCCGCCCCACGGATCGCCCTCCTCGGCGCTGACCCGGCCCTCCAAGCCTTGGACCACGACCCAGAACAGCGGCGGCGGGGTCGCTTTCGCCGCCCACCGCCGGGCGTCGTCGCAGCATGCCCGTGCCTCGGCCGGATCGCCGCGGAGCAGCTCGATGTGGCCGCGCAGCAGGCGGTTGAAGGCCCGGACGTCCAGGGCGCCCCAGCGCTCGGCCTCCTGCTCGGAGTGGTCCAGCAGCTTCGCCGCGCCCTCGATGTCACCCCAGTTGAGGGCGAGGTCGGCCAGCCGGGTGATGAGGAACGGCACCTCGGTGTGCGCGCCGATCTCCCGGGCCAGCCGCTGCGCCTCCTCGTAGGCGGCGCGCGCCTCGGTGAGCCGGCCGCGCAGCGTGGCCATCTCGCCCCCCGCGCCCTCCACCTGGGCGAGCATCCAGCGGTCGCCGACGCGTGCGCTCAGCTCGCGCAGTTCGGCGTAGTCGCCTTCGGCGCGCTCGATACCGCTCGACGTGTCGATGGCGAGGTGCATGCGGAACATGAGCGTGACGCCTCGTGACCAGTCGTCGCCGTACTCGCGGCAGTTGGCGAGCGCCGTGCCCATCAGCGGGGCCACCGCGGAGTGGCCGTCGAGGATGTACCCCGCGAACGGCCACAGCAGACCGGGGAAGCGGGCGCTGCGCGGGCCCGGATGGCTTGCGTAGGCGTCCCGGATGCGCTGGGCGATCAGCCGCGTCTTCGGGTCCTCCAGGTCCGGGCTGTGACCGGTGTCGGCGAGCATGAAGAACCGCAGCAGCCTCAGGTCCATGCGGTCCCAGTAGCGGGTGGCGGCGGGGTCGTCCCCGTCGGTGCCGTCGGGGACGGGGGACGGGACGTCCACTGCCCAGCCGCCGTCCGGCGTGTCGTCCGGTGCGTGGTCGAGGAACAGGGCCCGGTGCGCCCAGGCGGCGCCCTCGTCGCGATAGTTGCGCAGCCACCAGAACCAGCCCATCGCGAGGATGATCGCGAACGAGGTGTCCTCGTCGCGGGCGGTCAGGGAGCGGTGCAGGGCGGCCCGGATGTTGTCGAGGTCGGTCTCGACGCGGCGCAGCCAGGGCAGCTGTTCGGCTGAGCGCAGCCGGGGCTCGGCGGCGCGCGCGAAGTCCCGGAAGTGGGCGATGTGCCGGGCCGAGGCGGCGGCGTGGTCGGCGCGGGCGGCGGCGTCCTCGGCGGCGCGCTCGCCCACGTACTCGTGGATCGTCTCCAGCATGCGGTAGCGGGCCTCGCCCATCGGCCCGCCGCCCGGTCCGCCACCCGGTATGTCCATCGGCCCGCCCGGCGGGTGTTCGACGGCCAGGAGCGACTTGTCCGCCAGCGCGCCGAGCAGGTCGAGCACCTCCGGGGCCGCTATGGGGGCGTCGGAGGGTGCGGAGATGTACGCGGGGGCGTGCGTGGAGCCGTACGCTCCGGCGCGTATGGCCTCACGCCCCGGTACGTCCGCGCAGACCGCCTCCGCCGCGGCCAGGCTCCAGCCGCCCGCGAAGACCGACGCCCGGCGCAGCACGGTACGTTCCCGCTCGTCCAGCAGGTCCCAGGACCAGTCGACCACCGCCCGCAGGGTCTGCTGGCGCGGCAGGGCGGTCCTGCTGCCGTTGGTCAGCAGGTGGAACCGGTCGTCGAGGCGGTCGGCGATCTGCCGCGGGGTCAGCAGCCGCAGCCGGGCCGCAGCCAGCTCGATCGCCAGCGGCAGTCCGTCGAGGCGGCGGCAGATCTCCGCGACGGCCGCCGCCGTGTCCGGGTCCCCGGCCGGGTCGAAGCCGGGCCGTACGGTCGCCGCACGCTCGGCGAACAGCTGGTGGGCGGGGGCGGGCGGCAGGGGCTCCACGGGCCGTACGGTCTCGCCGGGCACGGCCAGCGGCTCCCGGCTGGTGGCCAGCACGGTCACGCCGGGACAGCGCGCGAGCAGCGCCTCGGTGAGCCGGGCCGCGGTGTCGATGACGTGCTCGCAGTTGTCGAGCAGGAGCAGCAGGCGGCGGTCGGCGCAGTGCTCGACCAGGCGGGTGGTCGGATCGACGGCGTCCGCCCCGCTGGTCCGGCCTTCGAGCCCGGAGGCGAGCAGTGTCGTCTCGCGGCGGCCGACGGCGCTCAGGACGGCGCCGGGGACGGCGGAGGCGTCGTCCAGCGAGGCGAGCTCGACCACCCAGATGCCGTCCGGGTAGGCGGCCGTCACGGTGGCGGCGGCCTCCTCGGACAGCCGCGTCTTCCCGGAACCGCCCGGTCCGGTGAGGGTGACCAGCCGGGAGCCGTCCAGGTCCCCGCGGAGGGCGCCGATGTCGCCCTGGCGGCCGACGAAGCTGGTGAGGCGGGATCGGAGGTTGCCGGGCAGCGCCGGAGGCGCGGTGGGGCGCGGGTCGCGGTCGGGGTGGCGGTCCGGGGCTTGGCCGGGGGCGGGGCCGGGCTCACGGTCGGGGTCGCGGTCCGGGGCGGGGTCCGGGGCGGGGTCCGAGGCGCGGTCCAGGTCACGGTCCAGGGCGCGGTCGACAGCCGGTGCCTCCGGCCGCGGCGTGGGGCCGGAGGGGCCGGTGGGCGGCACCGGCCCGCCCAGCAGCTGCCGGTGCAGCGCCCGCAGCTCCGTACCCGGGTCGGTGCCGAGCCGTTCGGCGAGCAGACCGCGGACCTCCTCGTACGCGGCGAGGGCGTCGGCCGAGTGCCCGGCGGCCCGCAGCGCGCGGATCAGCTGTGCGTGGAACGTCTCGTCCAGCGGATGGTCCGCGACCAGTTCGCGCAGCTCCGGAACGACGTCCGCCGGGCGGCCGCGGGCGAGGTCGGCGTCGATCCTGCGGTGCAGCGCGGCCAGCCGCAGCGCCTCGGCGCGGGCGGCGGCCGCGTCCCGCTCCGGAAGATCGGCGAGCGCCGGTCCGCGCCACAGCGCGAGCGCCCGCCGGAGCGTGGTGGCGGCCGTGTGCGGGTCACCGGCGTCGAGGGCGCGCATGCCGTCGTCGGCCAGCCGCTCGAAGCGCAGCAGGTCGATGTCGTCCCGGGGTACGGCGGTCGCGAGACGGTAGCCGCCGGGCGAGGAGATCACGGCCTCCCGCCCGATCGCCCGCCGCAACCGGCCCACCAGCGCCTGGAGCGCGGCGGGCGCGTCGTGCGGCGGGTCGGCGGCCCACACCTCGTCGATCAGCACGTCGACGGGTATGGGCCCGGGACGCGCGGCACGCAGGGCGAGCGCGGCGAGCAGCGCGCGGATCCGGGGGCCGCCGAGGGGCAGCGGGTTCCCGCGTTCGTCGCGCGCTTCGGTGGTGCCGAGGATGAGATACCGCACGGCGGTCATTCTCCTAGGTTTGCCGTGGAAGGGGATGTTCCACCACGAGCGGGTCGCACACACGGACGACCGCACGGCGGTGCGGGCATCCGCACGGGCGGCGGCGCAGCGACGGCGACGGGCCGGGCGGCCCAGTGCCCGGCCCGACGTACCGTATGACGACACGCCGCATCACGGCACGCGGTATTTCGGCGCACCGCGTCTCGGCGCACCGCGTCTCGGCACACCGCCGCGCGACGGAGCGACGAACCCCGGCCGCCGGGACAGCGCGACGGCAGACGCGTCGTCACAGCGTGGGTCGGGGCACCACCCCGCCCGCCACCGCGCGCTGGCGAGGGGCTGCCGTGCCGGTCCAGCAGGTGCCGCGGCGGGCCAGGAGGCGGCGTAGCCAGACTTCGGTGGAGACCAGTTCGGCCAAGCCGTCCAGCGGCAGCCGTTCGCCCTCGGCCGCCGCGCGCAGCGCCTTGCGGACGACGCGGGCCTCGATGAGCCCGGCGTCGGCCAGCAGCGGGGCGTCGAAGAGGCTGACGAGGTCGCCGATCCAGGTGCGCAGTCCGGCCCGTACGGAGGCGGCGTGGGCGGCGTGCGAGGTGGCGCCCCAGCCGGTGGGGAGTTCGCGGATGCCCGCTCCGGCGAGGACCGTACGCAGGACGGAGGCGCGCGCTCCGGGCTGGACGCGCAGGGCTTCGGGGAGCGCGCGGCAGGCCCGTACGACCTGGTTGTCGAGGAAGGGGGCGTGCAGGCGCTGGCTGCGCACCTCCGCGGCCTGCTCGAAGACGCGGTGGTCGGCGGCGTAGCGGGCGAGGGCGGCGTCGGCGCGGCGTTCGCCGGGGCGGCGCAGGAGGACGGGGCGCAGCGCCGCCTCCTCCAGGCGGACGGACACCTCGGCGAGGGCTTCCCCGGTGAGCCAGCGGGCGGCGGGGCCGGGGCGGCACCAGGCCAGGGAGGCGAGGGAGGCGGAGACGGCTCCGGCGGCCACCCCCGCGCCGTCGTCGGTGAAGCGGCGCTCCAGCAGCCGCGCGGCGGCCTCCTGGACGCCGTCCCGGTAGGCGGTGCGGGCCAGTCGGCGGGCGGCACGGTAGACGGTGAAGGGGACGAAGAAGGAGTGGGCGTTGGGCCCGTCGGCCTTGGCGAGGGCGGTGGCCGGGCGCAGCAGATGGCGTCTGCGGCGGTCGAGCAGCAGGTCGGCGAGGCGGGCCGGGTGGGCGTCGAGCACCTGGCGGGCGCCGTGGCCGACGAAGTGGTCGGCGCTGCCCGCGGCGAGGCGGCGCCGGTGACGTTCGGCGATGACGAGGGAGGGGCCGGGTTCGTCGGTGAGGGCGCCGATGTCGAGGGCGGCGTACGGGAGGGCCTCTTCGCCTCCGGCGACGACCACGTGGTGCAGCCGGGGGTTGGCGGCGATGGCGCCCGCGCGTTCCAGTTCGGCCTCGCGGGTGCGGGCGCCGCCGGTGGTGGCGAGGTCGTTGAAGGTGACCGCGAGCAGGCGTTCACCGGCTTCGGTGCCGTGGCCGAGGAGGGTGCCTGGCATGCCGGGGAGTCCGGCGGCGAGCAGGGCGAGCGTGGCGGAGGCGCTGCCTCCGGACAGGTCGGCGCCGATGCCGGGGGCCGGGGCACCGCGGGCGGCCCGGCGTTCGGCGGGGCCCATGCCGGGGACCGGGCCGGGGTCGAGGCCCTCGGTGGCGGGGGCGTGGCGGGGTGCGGTGAGGCGGGCGCGTACGGCTTCCAGCAGGGCGTCCCGTACGCCTTCCACGGCCTTGTCCTGGTCGAGCGGTTGCGCGGCGACGGCGAGCGAGGCGGTGGGCTCGTAGCCCGTGATGTCGCGGGCGCCGTCGCGCAGGACGAGCGCGTGTCCGGGCGGCACCCGTCTGACGCCCATATAGGGCGTGCCGTCGCCGACGGCTTCCGGGGAGTCGGGGCAGGCGAGCAGCGCGCCGAGGTGGCTCACGTCGAGCTGGGCCTCGATGAGATCGGCGAGCGGGAGCGCGGCGGTGGCATACGCGGTACCGCCGGACCAGTCGGTGTGGAAGACGGGCCGGGCACCGGCCAGGTCACCGGCGATGGTGATGCGGCGGCCGACCTGGGCGACGGCGGTGTAGCTGCCGGACCAGGCCGTGAGGTGACGCAGGGCGCCGCCGCGGGCGGCGAACAGGCCCACCCGCAGTTCCTCGTCAGTGGCACCGCAGCAGCCGAAGACGGCGAGCCGGGTGAAGGGGTCGGCCTGGACGACGCGCACCTCGTCGGGGCGCCAGTCGCCGACCGCCCACAGCGGATCGGGGTCGGACCACAGGAGCTGGGCACCGACCGGCTGGATCGCACGGCCTTCCGGGGGGACCGGGCCGGATGCGGTACTGCTCCACCCCACCAACCACCGCATCGCCGCCTCCACAGGCTGTGGGCATCCAGGGCATCCAAGAAGTAGGTGCCATCATGCACAGCATGTTGACGGTTTCGACATCGAACCGGACAACTACGTGGATCTCTTGGATGTCCCTTGACCGCAGATGACCGCGGGAATCCCAGGAGTTGATCACACCGTGCGGCCCCCGCGGGCAGGCGTCCACAGGAAGCCCAGGAGGGAACCGTCACCGGTCACGACGCACCGTTCCGCCGTGGCCCATGCTGCCACGACTGGGGCGCACAACAGCGCAAGGACGCCGACGCGCGTACGAGGCGCGTGCACAAGACGTGTACGCGCAGACGCCGACGCGTATACGAGGAGGCGCCGACGCGTATACAAGGCAGCGCCGACCCGCGCGCGAGGCGACGCCAACGTGGGCGCAAGGAAAGGGGCTTCCCGCGCCGGGCCTCCCCCTCCCCGGCCCGCCGCGGGAGCCCGGCATCGACAGGCGATATCCGGCCAACTTCGCCATGGCGCGCTCGGTGGTCTTGCGGATGCCCCGCCATCCTCCGGACCGCCGCGCGCCGTTCGCCGCCGCTCGCCTCCACGCCTTCCCAACACGACAGTCCGGGAGGCGGCTTCCGCCTCCCGGACCGTTCCGCCACCCGCGGGGAATGAGGCGGCGGCGTCCCCCAGCCCACTGGATCCAGTACAGCGGGCCGACCCACGCAGGTCCTATCGAAACGTTCTCGCCGGGACTGAGACAGAGCGCACACACGGGCGCACAGCCACACACACCGGGAGCACGCGTCACGCCCCGCACGCCCGTTCGTACAAGAATCTCGCCATCCGGGACACCACCTCTTAACGGTCGGGATGCGGCGAACTACGCTGGGTTTACGAATGCCCCGCGCCTATGCCGGGGCGGCCGTCGGTGCTGTCGAGGGGTGCGCATGTCCAGGGAGCCACGCGGGCCGAACGAGAAGCTCGGCACCGTTCTTGCCCTCGCTGGGATCAGCAATGCCGGGCTCGCGCGCAGAGTCAACGACCTCGGCGCCCAGCGTGGCCTGACCCTTCGCTACGACAAGACGTCCGTAGCGCGTTGGGTGTCCAAGGGCATGGTGCCCCAAGGCGCCGCGCCCCATCTGATTGCGGCCGCTATCGGCAGCAAACTCGGCCGTCCCGTTCCGCTGCACGAGATCGGGCTCGCCGACGCCGATCCGGCTCCCGAGGTCGGGCTCGCCTTCCCGCGCGACATCGGCCAAGCCGTCCGCTCCGCGACCGAGTTGTACCGGCTTGATCTCGCGGGTCGGCGCGGCGGGGTCGGTATTTGGCAGAGCCTGGCCGGATCCTTCGCGGTCAGCGCGTACGCCACCCCCGCCTCCCGCTGGCTCATATCCCCGGCCGACAGCTCGGTGGCGCGCGGGCCCGAGGACGCCGAGGACGCCGAGGGCGCGGCGGGCGGCAGCGGCGCCGACGCCTTACCTCAGCGCGTCGGCCACAGCGACGTCACCAAGCTGCGCGAGGCCGCCGAGGACGCGCGCCGCTGGGACTCCAAGTACGGCGGCGGCGACTGGCGTTCCTCCATGGTCCCCGAATGCCTGCGGGTCGACGCGGCACCGCTGCTGCTCGGCTCGTACAGCGACGAGGTCGGCCGCTCCCTCTTCGGCGCCACCGCCGAACTGACCCGGCTGGCCGGGTGGATGGCCTTCGACACCGGCCAGCAGGAGGCCGCCCAGCGCTACTACATCCAGGCGCTGCGCCTCGCCCGCGCCGCCGCCGACGTCCCGCTCGGCGGCTACGTACTGGCGTCGATGAGCCTGCAGGCCACCTACCGCGGCTTCGCCGACGAGGGCGTGGACCTCGCCCAGGCCGCCCTGGAGCGCAACCGCGGCCTGGCCACCGCCCGCACCATGAGCTTCTTCCGGCTCGTCGAGGCGCGCGCCCAGGCCAAGTCCGGGGACGGCCCGGCCTGCGGGGCGGCGCTGAAGTCCGCCGAGGGCTGGCTGGAGCGGTCCCGGGCGGGCGACGCCGATCCGTCCTGGCTCGACTTCTACAGCCACGAGCGGTTCGCCGCCGACGCCGCCGAGTGCTACCGCGACCTGCGGCTGCCGCGCCAGGTGCGGCGCTTCACGGAGCAGGCGCTGGCCCGGCCCACGGAGGAGTTCGTACGGTCCCACGGGCTGCGGCTCGTCGTCTCCGCCGTGGCCGAACTGGAGTCCGGGAACCTGGACGCGGCGTGCGCGGCGGGCGCCCGGGCCGTGGAGGTCGCCAACCGCATCTCCTCCGCGCGCACCACGGAGTACGTGCGCGATCTGATGCACCGGCTGGAGGCGTACCGGGACGAGCCGCGGGTGGCCGAGCTGCGGGAGCGGGCCCGGCCGCTGCTGGTGACACCGGCGTGAGGGGTGGTGGCCCCGGCTTTCGCGGCCCGGTTCGCGATGTTTTGCACGGCGCTGTCCGTGGCTCCGTTCGTGGCCCTGCCGATGGCGTTGTTCGTGGCGCTGTTCGTGGCGTTGTTCATGGCGTTGTTCATGGCGTTGTTCATGGCCTCCGCGTGAGCGCCGGGGAAAGCTCGCGTGATCTTCGCGCACCCGTCCGGATCCCAAGCGCCGCACGGGTTTCGGGCCGCTGTCAGTGGCGCAGGTCATGATAGGGATCGACGGTCGGGCGACCGGAGGGTTGTGGCGCGTGGGGAGGTGCATGGCGTGACGGCGGTGGACTGCGACGTGCTGGTGATCGGGGGCGGGATCGTCGGCCTGTCGACTGCGTACGCGATCACGCGCGCCGCGCCCGGCACCCGCGTGACCGTGCTGGAGAAGGAGGCGGGCCCGGCCCGTCACCAGACCGGGCGGAACAGCGGAGTGATCCACAGCGGGATCTACTACCGGCCGGGATCGCTGAAGGCGCGGTTCGCGGTGCGCGGCGCGGCGGAGATGGTGAAGTTCTGTGCCGAGCACGGCATCGCCCATGAGGTCACGGGCAAGCTCATCGTCGCCACGGAGCGCTCCGAGCTGCCGCGGCTGCACGCCCTGGTCCAGCGCGGCCGGGAGAACGGGATCCCGGTTCGCGAGCTGGGCCCCGCCCAGATAGCGGAGTACGAACCGTGGGTGCGCGGGCTCGCCGCGATCCACGTCGGGACGACAGGCGTGTGCGACTTCGGGGCGGTGGCGGCGCAGCTGGCCCGGCTGGCGCGGGACGCGGGCGCGTCCGTGCGGTACGGGGCGGGGGTGACCCGCATCGGGCGGCGCCCGACGGCGGTCGCGGTCCGCACGGCCGACGGCACGGTGCTGCGGGCGCGGGCCCTGGTGAACTGCGCGGGGCTCCAGTGCGACCGTGTGGCGCGGCTGGCGGGCGACGACCCGGGCATGCGGATCGTGCCGTTCCGCGGTGAGTACTTCGAGCTGGCGCCGTCCCGCACCGCGCTGGTGAGCGGCCTGGTGTACCCGGTGCCCGACCCGGCGTTCCCCTTCCTCGGCGTCCATCTGACCCGCGGCATCGACGGCGGCGTGCACATCGGGCCCAACGCGGTGCCCGCGCTCGCCCGCGAGGGATACGCCTGGCACACCGTGCGCCCGCGCGAGCTGGCCGGGACGCTGGCGTACCCCGGGGCCTGGCGGATAGCCCGCCGCCACTGGCGGTACGGTGCGGGCGAGCTGCGCCGCTCCCTGTCCAAGCGCGCCTTCACCGACGCCGTCCGCCGACTGCTGCCGGATGTGACGCCCGAGGACCTGATACCCGCCCCGGCCGGAGTGCGCGCCCAGGCGGTGCTGCCGGACGGCACGCTCGTGGACGACTTCCTGATCTCTCAGTCACCCCGCGTGGTCCACGTCCTCAACGCCCCCTCCCCCGCCGCCACCGCCTCCCTCCCCATCGGCCGCGAGGTGGCGCGGCGGGTGCTGGAGACGCTGTGAGCAGCCTCACGACGGCCGCCGGCCGGTAGGGGGCGGGTCGCCCTGCGGGCGGTCGTTGGCGCGGTGGTCGTTGGCGCGGTGGTCGTTGGCGGGCGCCGGGTCGGGCACCACCCGCCCGCGGGCGCCGTGGGGTCCCGGGCGGGCTCGCCGATCACGGGCACCCGTCCGTCCGGCGACGGCCCCGCCCCCCCCTGCCCCATGGGTCCCGGGTGGGCCCGCCGGTGGGCTCGCCCCCGCCCGTAGAATCGGAAGCACTGTGTCCGAGAACTCCCCCGCCCCCGATGCCCACGCGGAGCGCCACCGCACCGTGCCCGCCCCCGCCCGCGACCGTGGCGAGCCCCTGTTCCCCGGCGGGCCTGCCGCCGATCCGGCCGGGTCGCACCATGAGCGCCGCATCCGTTCCTTCCGCCCCCGCCGCGGCCGGGTGACCGTAGGCCAGGGCGAGGCGCTGCGCCGCCTGTGGCCGCAGTGGGGGCTGGACATCGACGGGCTCCGCCGCCTCGACCTCGGCGAACTCTTCGGCGACCCGGACCTCCCCGTCGTCCTGGAGATCGGCTTCGGCATGGGGGAGGCCACCGCGCAGATGGCCGCCGCCGACCCCGGCACCGGCATCCTCGGCGTCGACGTGCACACCCCCGGCCAGGGCAATCTGCTCGCCCTCGCGGAGCGCGACGGGCTGTCCAACGTCCGGGTGGCCAACGGCGACGCGATCATCCTGCTGCGCGAGATGCTGGCGCCCGCCGCCCTCTCCGGGCTGCGCGTCTACTTCCCGGACCCCTGGCCCAAGAAGCGGCACCACAAGCGCCGACTGCTCCAGCCCGAGTTCGTCGAGCTGGCGGCAACCCGGCTGCGCCCCGGCGCGCTGCTGCACTGCGCGACCGACTGGGAGCCGTACGCGGAGCAGATGCTGGAGGTCCTGACCGCCAGCCCGTCATTCGACAACACCCAGCCCGACGGCGGCTACAGCCCGCGCCCGGACTTCCGCCCGCTCACCAAGTTCGAGGGCCAGGGGCTGGACAAGGGGCATATCGTCCACGACCTGATCTTCCGTCGCAACGAGGCATAGCGCCCCTGCGCGGATGGGGACAATCCCTCCGTCCGCCGCTTCCCCGTTCGTTAGGGTCGGTCGAGTGCATCAGTCCCCGTCCCCCCACCAGCCGCCCGATCCACCGGTCACGCCGTACGACCAGCAGCCGTGGTTCGACGGCACGGCCACTCCGGGAGGCTGGCCGCACGCGCCGCAGCCGGGGCATCCAGGGCACCCGCCGGGATACCCGGGATACCCGGCACACGCAGGGCACCCGGCGCACGCAGGACATCCTGGGCACCCGGGGGCGTGGGGCAGAACCAGCCGCCTCAGCCGCCTCTGGGACAACAAGGCCCTGCGCGCCACCGCGCTCATCGGACTGCTGTCGCTCTCCGGCCTCGTCATCCTGGCCCTCGTACGCGAACAGACCGGCACCAAGGGCTTCCTGGTGGGGCTCGGCCTCGCCGTGCTGCCCGTGCCGCTGATCGTCTCCGTCTTCCGCTGGCTGGACCGCGTCGATCCCAAACCCTGGCGGAACCTGGTCTTCGCCTTCGCCTGGGGCGCGTGTGCCGCGACGCTCGTCGCGCTCATCGCGAACGGCTTCGCGACCGAATGGCTCATGACCACGGTCGCCGACTCCTCGTCCCCGGGCGGCCGGGCCGACGCCGACACCTGGGGGGCCACCTTCATCGCGCCGTTCGTGGAGGAGAGCGCCAAGGCGGCCGCCGTGCTGCTCCTCTTCGTGTTCCGACGACGCGACTTCAACGGGATCGTGGACGGCGTCGTCGTCGCCGGAATCACCGCCACCGGATTCGCCTTCACCGAGAACATCCTCTACCTCGGCTCGGCGTTCGTCAGCGACCAGGAGTTCGGCTACTCGGGCATCCGGTCCACCACCGCCGCGACGTTCTTCATCCGCGGCGTGATGTCCCCCTTCGCGCACCCCCTGTTCACCTCCATGACCGGCGTCGGCTTCGGCCTGGCCGCCGCGGCCGCCCAGCACCAGCGCACCCGCCGCGTCCTGCTGCCGATCGCGGCGCTGATGGCCGCGATGGTCCTGCACGGCCTCTGGAACGGCTCGTCCACCCTCGGCGGCTACGGCTTCATCATCGTCTACGCCGCGTTCATGGTCCCCGTCTTCGGGCTGCTGACCTGGCTCACCATCTGGTCCCGCAACAACGAGCTGCGGATCGTACGCGAGCAGCTCACCGCCTACCAGGCGGCCGGGTGGCTCACCCCGCCCGAGCCGATCGCGCTGTCCTCGATGCGCGCCCGCGGCATAGCCCGCGACCTCGCCCGCCGCGGCCAGGGCTCGGCGGCGGCCCGTACGGTCGGCGAGTACATCGCCTCCGCGACCTCCCTCGCCTTCCTGCGCCGCCGCGCGTACCGGGGCACGGCGGGCCCGGACTTCACCACCCGCGAGCGGGAACTCCTCGACGCCCTGTGGGAGCGCCGCGAAACCGCCCAGCCGGCCCTGGCCCATGCGGCCCTCTCCCTCCCCCTCCCCAAACCCCCGGCCCCACCCCAGGGCCCGATCCCCCCGCCGTACTGGCCCACGCCCCCCTACGGCGGCTACGGCTACGGCGCCCCCGGGTACGGCTCCCCCGCCCAGGGCTACGGCTACGGCGGCCCCCAGCCGCCCCAAGCCCAACAGACCCCGCACCCGACGTACGCCTTCCAACCGTCGTACGCCCCGCAACTCCCGTCGGCGCCTCACCCGGCTGCCGTCCCGTACGGCTCCACGGCCCCGCAAGGACACTCGTGACCTCCCCGTCTCGCGGGCATGCTCGGTGGCACAGGGGTGCCGTGGGCCCCGGCAGGAGGATCGTTCCTGCTAGTCGACCATTCCCCACGCCACGGCAGTAGCCGACCCTGCCCATCCATCTACGGTCTTCCACACAGAAGCGATGCCCTGCTCTTCGAGGTAGGGGGCGTACGCCTTGATGTCCTCGGTGAAGAGCCCGAGGAGGTACGGCTTGGACTGCCCCTGCTGCTCGTACAGGAAGTAGCTGTACTCAGAAAGCTGCCCAAGAGCTTCGCGGACGGCCTTGGTGGGATTCCCTCGCTTGATGGTCTTGGCCTCAACGAGCCACTCCGCATCGTGCTGTATCAACACGAGGTCCTTGGGGTGCATCTTCTCGGTGACCGGTACGAAGCCACGCTTCTCGATGTACCGCCCGAACTTGTCGACAAGCAGCTCATGGTCACGAGTGATCGTGATCGTCCGCTCAGGGATGTGCGCTACGTAATCACTCCCGTCCTTGGGACGGAAGCCATCCAGTCCCTCGGGCTTGGCTTGTGAATCCGCGTCGGAGCCCGCCGCCTGCAGCTCGTCTGTCGTCTCCAGGTTCCGGAGCGACGTTTCGACAAGCGCAGCTCGTTGGAGAACTTCTGCCATGTGCCAGAGATCTTCACGCAAGCTGTTCTCAGACGGCATAGAGGCCGTCTCGTAGCACCTCGCTGCCACACTGCCTGCTTCGTACGATCGGGCCCCAGCTACCTTGCTCTTGAAGTCCGGCCGGGCGTCCCAGCCCTTCAAGAGGTACTCCGGCAGTCCGTCGGCAAGGAGCCGAGCCCTGCTGCTCAGGTAGGCACGACGCTTCGCTCCTCGCCCCAGCTTCTGCTCCAGCGACGTGACGCCCTGCTGGAGCGTCAGCGTCACGGTGCTGAGGTCAGCCGCAAAGATATACGCGAGATAGAGCCCCTGCTTCGGATCGTCCGTGACATCGGGATCCATCACACCGATCCACGGAGTCGCCGTCGCTCCGCCCTTGCCTCCGTGCCCCTGGGCCGTATAGCCAACCGGCAGACCCTCGATCTCCACACCCTTCACGCTCTTCAACAGATCCTGGCCCGGTACGCCCTTCTTCGTCTGGGCCGTCGCGTCGTAGGTGTCGGCCACAGCGAGGAGCAGATCGCGAATATCCATGCTCAAAACTATGCATGGATGCTCCGACAGTGACATCAGATGGTCGCATTCAATCAGAAATCATCCTGAAACACCCAGGGGCCCTGGCTGATCCAGCGCTGATCTGTCGGAGCTCGCTGGTAGAACAAATGCAGCGACCGGCAATGAGGGGATGCTGCTGTGGGGGATGCCTTGGAGGGTCAAGTTTCGCCGGTGCCTGGCCTGTACGAGCGGCTCATCACGTCTCGTGTTGAAGAGCAACTCAAGGTGCTGGATGCCAGGGGCTGGAAGACCATCGAGCAGAAGGTCGGCGAGTTTTCTTCGCCTCACGTCCTCGCCCGCCATGTCGCCGATACGGTGCGACAGATCTTCGCCAGCCTGCCCCCTCATGAGCAGGTCATCGCGGCCAACCACATCCTTGAGTCGATCAGCACCCTCGACGGTGCCAAGCAGTGGATTGACCTCATCGCGGACGGGCCTCGGCAACTGATCGCCGTCGCCGAGCAGGAAGCGCCGGGCGTCTACTCCGTGCGACCTGCCACACCGCTGTCCGAGACGGCGCTCATCACCAACTCCCCCGAGGACCCGAACCTGGGCTTCGAGCTGCGGGCCGAGTTAGCTACCGCAGACCGTGTCGACCTGCTCTGTGCATTCGTGAAGTGGCACGGCCTGCGCGTCCTGGAGGAGTCGCTCAAGGCGGTGCGGGATCGTGGGGTGCCGATCCGGGTCATCACGACCACCTACATCGGGGCCACTGAGCGTCGTGCCCTGGATCGGCTCGTCAGGGAGTTCCACGCCGAGGTCAAGGTCAACTACGAGTTGCGGTCCACGCGGCTCCATGCGAAGGCGTGGCTGTTTCGGCGGAACAGCGGCTATGACACCGCGTACGTGGGGAGCTCGAACCTCTCCAGGACCGCGCTGCTCGACGGCTTGGAGTGGAACGTCCGCCTCTCATCGGTAGCGACGCCGCCGGTGTTGAAGAAGTTCGAGGCCACCTTTGACTCGTACTGGAGCGAGCCCTCCTTCGAGACCTACGACCCCGACAGCGACGCCGCCCGACTCGAAGAAGCGCTCACCCTGGCCAGCGGAAAGCAACGGACCGGCACCCGCGCCATTAGCCTGTCCGGCCTCGAAGTGCGGCCCTACCCTCATCAGCAAGACATGCTCGAACGGCTCCACATCGAGCGGGAAATCCACGGCCGACACCGGAACCTCCTTGTCGCCGCCACGGGCACCGGCAAGACCGTCATGGCCGCGCTCGACTACAAAGCGCTGAGGAAAAAGCACCCGGGGCGTGCGCTCAACCTCCTCTTCGTCGCCCACCGCCAAGAGATCCTGAAGCAGTCGCTACGCGTCTATCAAGAAGTGCTTGACGATGCGAACTTCGGCGAGCTCCTCGTCGGAGGGGATGTGCCGCAAGACTGGACGCACGTCTTTGCGAGCGTCCAGTCCCTCAACGCTCGGTCCCTGGAAAAGCTCGCTTCGGACCACTTCGATGTGGTCGTCATCGACGAATTTCACCATGGGGTCTCGCCGACCTACCGACGTATCATCGACCACTTCGCACCGATGGAGCTTCTGGGTCTGACGGCCACGCCAGAGCGGCTGGACGGCCGGAACGTCCAGGATGAGTTCTTCGACGGCCATATCGCCGCCGAGATGCGCCTGTGGGAGGCGTTGGAGAATGAACTACTCAGCCCCTTCCACTACTTCGGTGTAGCTGACAACACCGATCTCGAAGGGCTCACCTGGAAGCAGGGCTCGTACGACACAGGCGAGCTGGGCCAGCTCTACACCGGAAACCACGCGCGAGCTCGCCTCATCGTGAAGGCCGTGCAGGAAAAGGTGACGGAACCGGGCGCCATGCGGGCGCTGGGCTTCTGTGTCACCGTTGCGCACGCTCGCTTCATGGCCGACTTCTTCCGCCAGGCTGGCATCAGCGCCAAGGCGCTCGATGGATCCACTCCCACAGCGGAACGTGCCCAGGCGCTGAATGACCTACGCAGCGGCAAGGTGCAGGTCCTCTTCTCCGTCGACCTCTTCAACGAAGGGCTCGACATCCCGGACGTGGACACCCTTCTCCTGCTGCGCCCGACCTCCAGCGCCACGGTGTTTCTGCAGCAGTTGGGGCGGGGCCTTCGACGCACACCGGACAAGGCAGTGCTTACCGTCCTCGATTTCATCGGACAGCACCGCAAAGAGTTTCGCTTCGAGGAGCAGTTCCGTGCACTGACAAGCTTTACCCGCAACCGGCTCACGGAGCACATCGAGCGCGACTTCCCGCAGTTGCCCTCGGGATGCGAAATCATCCTCGACCGTAAGTCCAAACAACGGATCCTGGACAACATCAAGAGCCAGATCAACGTCAACGTGCGGCAGCTGACGCAAGAGGTGGCGGCGTACGCCGAACCACGGCTCGATGCCTATCTCCGCGAGAGTCGTCGCGAGCTCAAAGAGCTGTATCGCAGCAACAACTCATGGACACGTCTCCTGAGGCGAGCCCGCCTTCTTCCCGAGGAGCACCCCGAGGGCGAAGAAGCACTCCTCAAGCGGGTTTCGGCATTCCTTCATGTCGACGACCCACAGCGCGTCGATGCCTACCGGCGGATGCTTGCCGATGACGCCCCGGGGTACGACTCGCTCGATGCATCAGCCCAGGCGTACGCACGGATGCTCTTCTTCTCCTTGTGGCCGCTGGGCGGGGGATTCGCCAGCTACGCCGAGGGGTTCGCATCGTTGGACCAGCAGAGCGCCTTCCGCAGCGAGCTGAGCCAAGTACTGGCGTACAACCTGGAGCACACCAGCCACTACCCGATCCCACTCTTGGGCGAGCATGGCGGGGTCCCGCTGGCCGTCCACGCCTCCTACAGCCGCGAAGAAATCCTGCCCGCCCTCGGCCAGGCCGATGTGGGCGGCTTCATGCCGGGAAACTTCCGCGAGGGCGTGAAGTGGTGCGAAGGGCTGAAGACCGACGCGCTCTTGATCACGCTGGAGAAGGACGATAAGGACTTCTCCCCGCAGACCCGGTACAAGGACTATGCGATGAGCCCAGACCGCTTCCACTGGGAATCGCAGAACCAGACATCGGATTCCTCGCCCACAGGCCAGCGCTATCAGCAACACCAGGAGCGCGGCACCCATGTGTTGCTGTTCGTGCGGCGCTACAAGAAGACCGACATCGGCGGGCCGCAGCCGTGGATGTTGCTCGGCCCTGCCGACTACCAATCCCATGAGGGCAGCAAGCCCATGGGCATCGTCTGGCGGCTCCAACACAAACTGCCTGCCGACGTCTGGACGTATTCGGCCATCGCAGCAGGGTAGCGGCTCAGCCGACCGCGCCGAGCTCCGATTCGAAGTGCATTTGGGCTCGGTCCAAGGCCGTGTCGGGGTCCTGCCCATGGGCGCGGAACCAATGGAGTACGTCGGCGATCAACGTAATCGCCGCCTCCTCCGCCACCGCATGACTCAACGGTGACGTGGGGCTTGTCCGAAGGTGGGGCTGGCCGTAAAGGGTGAGTAGAGCCTCGGCGCGATGCACCTGAGGTCGATCAACGTGGGTGTCGTTTCGCCTGAGCTCGGTTGCGATCTCACACCAGGTGGTCTTGCCTCGCTCGGTCGGGATCACTCCCCAACGGTCGGTCACGGCGGCGATCAGTGCCAGCCCTCGCCCCGACTCGGCCGTGGCGGTCGCGCTCAACAGCATGGGCAACGCGCGGCAGTCCGGGTCGCTGACTGCAATGCGCAGGAACGTGCCGTTCATGTCGACACTCATGGTCGTCGGAGTCCCGAGACCGACGTGGGTGATGACGTTGGCGACGAGCTCGGTAACGCAGATCTGTGCCGCCTCCACCACGTCAGGTAGGCCCCAGACCGTGAGGTGTGTACGCATGATGCGTCTCAGCGCGGCCACTTCGCCTGGTTCCGCCAGGAAGGGAAGGTCCCACGCCTTCCTCTGCATGCACTGCTCGACAACCACGTGCTTCAACCCCTTGCCGGTGCACCACACCAGATGATCACTGCTCGCAATCACCCTGTGCCTCTTGGTTACTTCGTGTGAGAGCATGGCATCGCATATCTCGACATGCAATGTGCATATGGAGATTCGCCCGATTGAGTGACTGACGCATCCCCAAACGCAGACAAGACTGAACGAACGTCACTAGACAAGGAGTTCACGGTGCCCGGATCACCCACCGCACGACGTCGTCGCTTGGCAATCGAGCTCAAAAAGCTTCGTGAGGAGCACCAGCTCACCTGTGGGCAGGTAGGCAAGGAGCTGGACTGGAGCGGTTCGAAGGTCAACCGCTTGGAGACTGGCCAGGGTCGCGTACAGCCATCGGACGTCGATGCACTCTGCCGCTTCTACGGAACGTCTGACGAGCTGCGCGAACTCCTCAAGGAGATGGCCAAGCAGTCCAAGATGCGCGGGTGGTGGCATGCGTATGGCAGCGCAGTGCCCTCGTGGTTCTCGGTCTACGTCGGGCTGGAGCAAGCAGCCTCGGGGCTACGGACCTACGAGTGTGAATGTGTTCCCGGCCTACTGCAGACGGCCGACTACGCGCGCGAACTCCGTTACGCCACGTCCCCCTCAAGCCCGGAGGACGTCGAGCGGGTGATCGGCGTACGGATGGAGCGGCAGGCCCTGCTGACGAGTGCGACGCCTCCCGACCTGTGGGTGATCATCCACGAGACCGTCCTGCGGCACACCATCGGCAGCCCCAAAGTGATGCGTGAGCAACTCGAACACATCCTGGAAGTCGCCCTGCTGAAGAACGTCACAATCCAGGTGCTGCCATTCGATGCCGGGAGCTACCCTGCCCTGGGGGCGTTCAGCATTTTGAAGTTCCCCGAGCAGGAGGACCTCGACGTCGTCTATCGCGACGGTCTGACGGACGCCGTGTACCTGGAGCATCCCGAAGACATCGCTCAATATACGAAGGCGTTTGACAACCTACGTGCGTTGTCCTTGAGTCCTCAGCGATCCAGCAACCTCATCCGGCATGCGATGCGAGGACTGACAGATGACTGACATAACACCGTTCGTGTGGCACAAGAGCAGCTACAGCAATGGGGCCGGGGGCAACTGCGTGGAGACAGCGAAGCTGCCGGACCGCCAGACCGCCGTGCGGGACTCGAAGGAGCCGGGGCGGGGGGTGCTCGGGTTCTCGGCGGGGGCCTGGGGCGACTTCGTCGCGGCCGTGCGGGGCGGGGAACTGGGCTGAGGGCCGGGGGAGCACGCGGCCGCGCGCCCGGCGGGCCGGAGGGCCCAGCGGGCGCGCGTGGCGCGGGGGGGGCGGGTTACGGGTGGTACTTCTCCTCGACCGACTCGGCACCGCCGGACTTGCGGTCCATGGCGACGCGGACGGTCACGTGGCTTTTCTTCGCGGCCTTCTCCAGCTCCTCCACGGTGCACTCCTTGGTGCCGTAGCCGTCGTCGCCGATACTCGGGCTGCCACTGTCGTCGACGCAGATCGCGGCCGCGCCGAGGATCTTCGTGGCGTTGGAGACCAGGAACGCCTGCTCCGTGCCGCCGTCCTCGGGCGTGACGGTCAGCTTGCCGGGCGCGAGGTACTTCAGCGTGCCGACGATCAGCTTCTTGTTGCCCGCGTTGGCGACGCCGCCGCCTTCGGAGGGAGCCTCGCTGCCGGTGCCACCGGAGCCGTCCTTGTTCTGCGAGCCCGAGGCGTCCTGCGAGGCGGACGCGGCCGGGGAGCTCGAGGAGCCCGCCGCGTCGTCTTCGGGCCCGCAGGCCGTGGCCCCCAGGCTCAGCGCTGCCGCGGCGACGATGGTGAGGGCGATGCGGCGGCCGGCGCGGCCGCGGAAGCGGGTGGTGGCGGTGTTCATCGTGCTTCTCCCGTTGGTCTGTGCTCTCGTACCGTCCCGGACGACAATCGCGTGCCGTTCCCGGACGACAACCACTCTCGATCATCGAGTTGGCGTTCCACTAACGGACAACTAATGAAGAGCTGCAGGCGGGAGAGGGCGAGCCACGGCGACGACGCGCCGGTACGGCGGCGCGTCGCCGGGACCGGGGTCAAGCCGAGACGGACGTCAGGAGGTCCAGTTCGGGCTGGGTGAGCCGGAGGTCGGCCGAGGCCAGCAGGGCGGGGAGCTGGGCGGGGATGCGGGCGCTGGCGACGGGGGCGACGACGGTCGGCTGGGCGGCGAGCCAGGCCAGGGCGACCGTGGCGTGGTCGGCGTCGTGGTTGGCGGCCACGTCGTCCAGAGCGGCGAGGACCTTCTGGCCGCGCTCGGTCTCCAGGTGCTGGGCGGCGCCCGTGGAGCGGGCGCTGTCGACCGTGGTGCCCGGGCGGTACTTGCCGGTGAGGAAGCCGGAGGCGAGGGCGTAGTACGGGAGGGTCGCCAGCCCGTGGCGGGCGGCGACGTCGGCCAGTTCGCCTTCGAAGGTGTCGCGCGAGACCAGGTTGTAGTGGGGCTGGAGGGCGACGTAGCGGGCCAGGTTCTCCTTGTCGGAGAACGCGAGCGAGGCTTCGAGGCGCTCGGCGGAGATGTTGGAGGCGGCTATCTCGCGGATCTTGCCCGCCTTCACCAGCTCGTCCAGCGTGGAGATGATCTCCTCGACCGGCACGGACGTGTCGTCGAAGTGGGTGTAGTAGAGGTCGATGTAATCGGTGCCCAGGCGCTGGAGCGATTCGTCGAGGCCGGTCTTGATGGCGGACGAGGAGAGCCCGCGGGGCTCCGGGGACCCGGCGCCGACCTTGGTGGCGAGGACGATGTCGTCGCGGTTGCCGCGGGAGGCGAACCACTTGCCGAGGACGGTCTCGGACTCGCCGCCCTGGTTGCCGGGGGCCCAGGCGGAGTAGACGTCGGCGGTGTCGACGAAGTTGCCGCCCGCCGCCACGTACGCGTCGAGCACCTCGAAGGACTCGGCCTCGTCGGCCGTCCAGCCGAAGACATTGCCGCCCAGGGAGAGCGGGAAAACGGAAAGCTTGCCAATGGTCTTGCGAGTCTCAGTCACGCGTTCCCACAACGCGCTGACCGGAGGCGCTTATTCCGTCATGCGGCGGCGGACAGCGAACCGGCGGCCCTGGCGTCAAGGGGGGAGAGAGCGCCAGAGCCGCCGGAGCGAGGGGCCGCCGGTACGACGGCCGGATCAGGGGGTCACGGGTTCAGCCCGTGGTCGCGCAGCCAGGACAGCGGGGCGATCGGGGAGCCGCCGCCCGGCCGGACCTCCAGGTGGAGGTGGGGGCCGGTGACGTTGCCGGTGGCGCCGACGCGGCCGATGGTCTCGCCCGAGGACACCTTGCCCGAGGTGACGACCATGGACGACAGATGGCAGTACCAGATCTCGGTGCCGTCATCGAGCTTGAGCACGATGCGGTAGCCGTACGACCCGGCCCAGCCCGCCTGGGTGATGGTGCCGCCGCTCACCGCCTTGACCGGGGTGCCGGTCGGGGCGGCGAAGTCCTGGCCGGTGTGGTCGGCGGACCACATGTCTCCGGCCTGGCCGAAGCCCGCGGTCAGGGTGTACGAGGCGACGGGCAGCGTGAATCCGGCGGACCCGGTGGAGGTCTTGGCGGGGGTGTCGGCGGCCTTGGCGGCGGCCGCGGCCTTCGCCTCCTGCTTCGCCTTCGCCTCGGCGGCCTTCTTCTTGGCGGCGGCCTCGGCCTTCTTCTGCTCCACCAGGTCGCGCGCCTTGGCGGCGGCCTTGGCCGCGTCGTCGGCGGCGGCCTTGGCGGCGGCCCGTGCCTCGGCCTCGCGCCGGTCGTCGTCCGCCGCGGTCTGCTGGCTCTCGGCCTGCCGCAGGATGCGGGTGCGCAGCGCCTCGCCGGAGTCGGTGCCGCCGGTGGTGAGGGTGGCGGCGGTGGACTGGGCGGAGCCCTGGTCGTCCGCCATCAGGGAGCCGATGCCGGGCAGGTCCTTGGCGGCGGGCAGCTGGGCCTTGACCTCGTCGGCGACGTGGGCGAGGTCCGGCATGGAGATCGGGACCGACGGCCGGTCCTTGGCGCTGGCCATGCCGCCCGCGCCGACCGCCGCGATGACGCCGACGCCGAGGACGGCGCTGCTGCGGGCCATGGTCCCGCCGCGCTGTTTGACGACGCGGTGCCTGCCGCGCAGCGGAGCGATGGACTCCTCGGTCGGGTTCCACTCGTCCCAGACCGCTTCTTTGGCGGCGTACGAGGCGGAGGACTCATCCGGTCCCCCTTCGGCTCCGAGTCCGACAGCGGGCCGGGCGCCGGCACCGGCGTCGAAGCCGACTCCGTACGCGGTCGCGGTGCCGATGCCGGTACCCGATGAGCGGTACGGGGCTTCGTCCAGTACGGACCTGTTGGACGCCACCGGGGCGCACTCCTTTCCTTCCCTCTCGCCTACCGGGTTAGCTGACGGGTTCGGAGCAGGAAGGTCTCCTACGGGTCAGGTTCGACCCGATTCACCCCAAGGTGGTGGTTCCCCGGTTCCCTCGGTGCCGCGGCTGGTGCTGGCGTAATGCGTGATGCGTCATGCGTGGTGCTGAGGGTGGTGCTGCCGCTGGACGTACGGGATTCGGCGACGGCGCACGGTGCCGCCTCTGCGACGGCTACGTCGACCGCGCTGCGTTATCGAACGTTAATAGAGAGCGCGACATGATTCCAAGCTCTTCTGAAGAATCCGCGCAGCTTTGGCATGAACTTAGTAAGCAACGGGGGACAGATGGGGGCGTTTCACCCCGTCAGGCAAGGGTTGGCAAAAACCTCCGACAAGCTGATCGTGCATCAATCGTTATGCGCACGCGTCACGGTCGGCTACGGTCCGTGTCCGGAGCGGGGGCCGTGGTTCCGTTCGATCCGGACGGGCGCCGGACCGCGAGGAGTGCCATGTCGTCCGAGGTCTCCCGGCCCGCGTGCAGCGCGACGTCCTCCACCAGCGCGTCGAGCAGTCCGCCCGGTCCGGTGAAGCGGCGGCCGCGCAGCCGCTCCTCCGGGACGTAGAACGTGCCGTGCCGGTCACGGGCCTCGGTCACCCCGTCCGTGAACAGCAGCAGCGTCGCGTCCTCGGGGAACCGCAGCTCCGTCACCCGGTCGGGCCACCCGCCCAGTTCGCCCATCCCCAGCGGCAGCGCGGCCGCCTCCGGCTCCAGCGGCAGCACCTCGCCGTCGCCGGGCAGCAGCAGCGGCGGAGGGTGGCCGCGGTTGATGAGGCGGAGGGTGGAGTCGCCGCGCGGGATCTCGCCGAGCACGGCGGTGGTGAACCCCTCGAACGCCTCCAGCTCGGCCCGCCGGGCGCCCTCACGCCGCAGCGCCCGCTCCAGCCGCCCCGCGAGCCCCTCCAGCGTCGCCTCCTGCTCGGCCGCCTCCCGGAAGGCGCCGATGAGGACCGCGACGACCTCCACGGCCTGCAGCCCCTTCCCGCGGACGTCCCCGACGATCAGCCGTACGCCGTGCGGGGTGTCCTGCACCGCGTACAGGTCGCCGCCGATCGCCGCGTACCGCTCGGCCGCCACATAGCGCGCCGCGACGTCCAGCCCGGCGATACGGGCGGGCGGTACGGGCAGCACGGCCCGCTGCGCCGCCTCCGCGATACCGCGCGCCGAGGCCAGCCGCCGGTCGCTGCGGCGGACGACCCGGTTGATCACGAGCGCGAGCAGGGCGACGGTGGCCACCGTGGCGATCTCGGTCGCGGCCTGGGTCGGGTCCCGTACGCCGTGCAGCTCGGCCAGCAGGCATACGGCGAGAAGGGCGAGGACCGTGGTGACGATGGTCTGCCGCAGCGGGAAGAGGGAGGCGGCGACCAGCGGGGCCGCGGCGAAGAAGGGGGAGGCGGTGTACGGGGCCGGGGCTGCGAGGTCGAAGGCGACGCCGCCGAGCAGAAGGGCGGCGGGGGTCCAGCGGGCCGCCCAGCCCCCCGACGACGCCTGAACGGCCTCCTCGGCCGTGACGAGTCCGGCGCCCGGGCCCGGGGCGGCCGCACCGGAGGCATCGGGGGCGGCGGGCGTACGGGCGCCCGTACGAGCTCTGCTCCCTCGCACCCGCACCACCGGCTTCTCCCGCTTCCCCTGAATCCGCGACCTCGTCCGTGCCCCCGTCCGTGACCTCGTCATCAGGCTTCCGGGTGCCGGGGCGCGGTGCGAGCCGGTGGCGGCCATGTGGGTGCGTCAGGAGTGCTTCAGGGGACCGCGCCCGGATGCCGAGCGGCCCCGGATGGCAGGCATCCGGGGCCGCGGGGCGAGCCATGGCATTCGCCGGGCTCGGTCAGCCGAGGCCGTGGCCGTCGGCGTGGGGCTCATCGCTTACGGGTTACCGGCCGCGATGTTGGTGCAGTTGCTGCCGACGGTGATCCCACCCGTGGGCGCGGTGCCGGAGATAGCTGCGATGGCGCCGGTGGCCGTGTCGCAGTCGTTGCTCTGGACAGCGGCGGTGCCGTTGGTGAAGTTGAGGCAGTTGCTGGCGACGGAGATGTCGCCCGTGGCGGCGGCCACGGCGGTGTCGACGATGGGGCCGGCGGCCGTGTCGCACGAGTTGGTCTGGATCGTCCCGAAGGGGTCGAAGCCCCCGCCACCGTGGGCGGATGCCCCGGCCGCACTTCCCAGGACCAGGGCTCCGGCCGCTACGGCCAGGACAGCTACCTTCTTTCCGATGTTCACTTGCATTCCTCCAGAAGAACCGAATCCGCGGAAAACCACACGGCCCGATTCAACGAAAAGAATTCCGCGACACCGGGGAGGCGCGCACACAGTTCACCCGGTAGGCCCACCATCGGATTTTCGGAGGTCGGCTTTTCAGAGGTCGACGCCGAGGGCACGGGCATGGCGGTCGGCCGCCAGCTCCGCCGAGACCTCGTCGAGGTACACCTCGCACACCAGCCGCCCGTCCCGGGTCAGATTGTGCTCCAGCTCCCACAGCACGATCTCGTCCCCGCCCGCGAGCAGGAAGGCGTGCTCGTAGAAGCGGCACCAAGTGGCGTCGGGGCCCCCGGGGCGGCGGCGCGGCTTGGGGGCGAGGGCGATGTCATGGGCGAACGCGGTCGCCAGCAGCCGCTCGGTCTCCCCGCCCGGCCGGTCGGGGTTCTCCGCGCGGCGCAGGACGCGGCGGGCGTGGTCGGCCGAGTCGTCCGCCACGTACGCACGCTGGACCGCGGGCGGCTCGGCGGCCTCCAGCATCTGCTCCGGCAGCCACAGCGGTAACCCGTCCAGCTCCTCCCAGCGGGCACCGCCGATGCAGCGGTGGACGCGGCGCTCGGCGAGCGCCAGGGCGCCCTCGTCCGCGTAGAGCTCGAACAGCGGGCGGTCGTCCGGGCCGGTGTTGTGCTCCAGCTCCCACAGCAGCATGCTGCTGCCGTCGGGCAGCAGGAAGACATGTCGGTACGTGGTGTAGCCGCGCGGTCCTGACGGCTCGTTGCACTGTCGGCAGGAACGCAGCTCGGACTGGTGCATCAGGGCATCCCGCGCCCGAGTCAGCACCGTCTCGCCGATCTCGAAGCCGTTCTGCGCACGGGCCAGCAGCCCGTCCATCAGCTCTGCGGGCGTCCCGCCTGCTCCTGAGTGCCCCATGTCTCTCCTCCCACCCCCGGGCGACTGCCTCGCACACTCAGCGTAGCGGCGTGAACACACGCCGCGCGTGCCGTTCGGCGAAGCAGCCGGTGGACTTGTGCCTCACTCACTCCTGCGTCACAACGCCAGGATGTATCACTCGTTCGACCCGCCGAACAAGCCGGAGGACGGCACTCCGGTAAGCCTCCGGCGGCTCCCCGGGCGCCCCGCGCCCCCTCGGCCATGGGCCATCCGTATCCGCGAGGGCACCGGATCGGCAGCTCCACCCGAATGCCGGATTCAGACTTCCTATTAAGGGGATAGGAATATGCGCGGGCTGAAGAGAGACACGCTATGCCGGATGGGTGAAGCTGGCCTGTGGCCCGAAGCCTTAACTGATGAGCTTCGTTGTGTCATGCGTCCGTGAATCCGCGGAGCAACCCAGACGGAGGAATTTAGTGAACATCGGCAAGAAGGCAATTCTCCTGACCGCGGCCGCCGGCGCACTGGTCATCAGCGGTGCGGGGGGCGCCATGGCCCACAACGGTAACGATGGCTTCGTCGCCCAGTTCAACAAGTGCGACACCGCCACCGGTGCCATCGCCTCGGTCGGCGGAGTTGCCCCCACCGGCGACATCAACGTCGGCGCCGACTGCATCAACTTCACCAACAGCGATGCGGTCATCCAGTCCAACGAGTGCGACACCGCCACCGGCATCATCGCCCCGGTCGGCGCGGCCGCCCCGACCGGCGACATCAACGTCGGCGCCAACTGCACCAACATCGCGGTCGACGACGCACCGTTCCGTTACTGAGTCGCTGACCATCTCGTGGTGATCCCGCGCCGGGACCACCACGAGGCATTCCCCCCGTTGGGAAACGCGGCCCTGGAAGCTCCTTCCAGGGCCGCTGCCACGTAGTGGGTTTTCAGCAACCCATTGCACGCACTTGGAGGCTCTTTATGCATATGCGCAAGAGGACAGCGCTTCTGGTGGCGACTATGGGTGCGCTGCTCGTCGGCGGCTCGGGCGGAGCCGACGCCGCCGACAACACCCACGGTCGCGCGACCGCCCTCGGTGGCGGATCCACCCAGAGCAATCGCTGTGACACGAGTACCGTGATCGGGCCCGTGAATGTCGCGGTCGGCACGACCGAGATCACCAACGAGACCAACTGCGTCAACAGCTCCCCGTCCGGGGTGACCGAGCAGAAGAACCGCTGCCGGACGCATTCGGTGATCGGTCCCGTGACGGTCGCCCTCACTCCCGGTTCGGAGATCACCAACCGGACCAACTGCGTCAACGTCAGTGAGTCCGGTGGCGTGGCGAAGCAGAGCAACGACTGCAAGACGACGTCCGTCCTCGGTCCTATCACCGTGGGCCCCGGCGCCGAGGTGACCAACGAGACCCGCTGCACCAACGTCGCCGGCAGCGGCGACGGGGACGGAGCAAGCGAAAAGCGTGCGAGCCAGGCGAGCCGCGGCAACCGTTAAGACCTGCCCCGCCACGGGCGGGCCCCCGGGAATATTCCACCCCGGGGGCCCGCCCTTTTCTTTTGGGCCAGGATATTTTTCGACTACCGCCCCGGCATATAAATGCCATCGGACTTTATTCTCCGGCCGAATATACCTTTACTATGGCGGATGGGTGACGCTCTGGGATATCCCGGTTCCTCTCCCCCCGGGCCTCGTTGATGAGGGTGTCTGCGGATCATTCGCGGAAGACCCTGATATGGAGGCACCAGCAACATGCAGATCAGCAAGAAGGTAGCTCTCATGGCCGCGGCGGCCGCGGGCACGATGGTGGTTGGCGGCGCAGCAGGCAGCGCGAGTGCCCAGGGACTGTTCCCGCTCTCCGGCGGCGGCAGCCAGTCGAACCACTGCGACACCGCTACCGGCCTCATCGCCTCGGTGGGCGCGGCCGCCCCGACCGGTGACATCAACATCGGGAGCGACTGCCTCAACTTCAGCAACAGCAGCGCGGTGCACCAGTCCAACGAGTGCGACACCGCCAGCGGCGTCGTCACCCCGATCGGCGGCGTCGCCCCGACCGGTGACCTCAACGTGGGCGCCGACTGCACCAACATCGCGGTGAGCAGCACCCCGGTGGTCGTGCACCAGGACCCGCCGAAGCACCAGAAGGCCAAGAAGCACGTCAAGGCGAAGAAGCACGTCAAGGCGAAGGCCAAGGCCAAGCCGAAGGCGAAGAGCCACAAGCACTGACGCACCGGCCGCATGGCCGAAGCGCGCGGCGCCCCCGGAAGCGATGGCTCCGGGGGCGCCGCGCGCATGTCGCGGGCCGGCGTACGGGCGTTTTCCTTATCCCGTGCAGCCCAGCAGGGCCGGTGTGCAGTTGTTCGGGTTGTTCCCGGTCACATTTGTCGCGAACAGAAATACCGAACCGCCGTCGCTGAAGATTCCGCCGCCTTGGCCGCCATTGGCCGTATTACCGGTGACGTTGCTACCGATGAATTCCGTGGTCCCTGCATGATTGAAGAGTCCGCCGCCATTCAGGGTGGCGATGTTTCCGGACACCGTGGTGGACTGCACCTTCAGCGCGCTGCCGAAGTTCGCGATACCGGCACCGTCGCTGCCCGCCCGGTTCCCGATAATACGTCCGCCATTGAAGGTCATATTCCCGGTGGACGTCCAGATTCCGCCGCCCTCGAAACTATTTGCGCGGTTGGTATCGAGTGTCACGGCGCTCAGGAGGGTATCCCCGAAGTTCGCGACGGCGCCGCCCGTGCTCTGGGCGGTGTTGTCCGTGAACGTGGTGCTGCTGACGGTCAGCGAGGCCCCCGTACCGACGTGGACGCCGCCGCCGTCGTTGGCGGTGTTGCCCGAGATGGTGCTCGTGGAGACCGTGCCCGTGGCGCCCTGGGCGATCTGGATGCCGCCGCCGATACCGCTCGCGGTGTTCGCGGTGACCGCGCTCTGGCTCAGCGTCAGGGCGCCCGCGTCCAGGATGCCGCCCCCGTCCACCGCCCGGCCGCCCGAGAGGGTCACCCCGCTGACGGTGAGGTGTCCGCCGGGAGCGACCTCCGCGATGCGGAAGTCCGGTGCCGAGGCGCTGCGGACGATGGTCGCTCCGGTCCCGGAGATGGTCACGTTCCCGTTGATGATCGGGAGCCCGTCGGGACCGTTGGCACCCGTAGCCGCCACCGAGGTGAGGGTGTACACGCACCCCGTGGCGAGGGCGACGGTTCCGCCCGAGGCCGCTTGGCCCACCGCGGTGACCAGTGCCGCCGAGTCCCCGCAGGGCACGGTGGCCTGGGGGGAGTCACCACCGCCCGCCCTGGTTCCCCCTTCCTCGGCCGACGCCGGAGCGGAAGCGCCCCACGCCAAGAGCGCCAGCACCATGACGGGGAGGGTTCCGCGGATGGTAGTCACGAGTCGCACGAGGGTCTCCTTACGCGTTTTCCTGGGGGAGCTTCCTGGGGAAGCGGCAGGCTTCAGCCTGTGTGGCCAGGAGGCGTTCGGCATCCGCTCGGGCGCCGCCCGTGTGACCGCCGATCGGCGGCGCACCCGGCACACCCGGTGCACCAGGCCCCCGGAAAACGACGAAACCGCAGGTCAGCGATGCTGCCTGCGGTTTCTTCAGTGGGTCATCAGGGGCTCGAACCCTGAACCAATGGATTAAAAGTCCACTGCTCTGCCAATTGAGCTAATGACCCGCGCCCCCGCAGCATAGCCCGGCCACGGGGTCCGCCCCGAGACAATATCTCCTCGGGTCGAAAGGCCGTGCAACCGCGGGGGGTTGCACGGCCCTCAGCGGCGTCGGTCAGCCGTTGCGCTTCCAGCGCGGCTTGTCGGCGCGGCGGTCGTGGGCGCGGCCGCCGCCGGTGCTGCCGCCACGGTGGTCGTCACGGCGCGCCGGACGGTCGTCGCGACGGTCGCGGTTGAAGGGGCGGTCGCCGCCGCGGTGGTTGTGCTCACGGCGCTCGAAGGAGCGGCCACCGGACGGACGGTCGTCGCGGCGGTCGCGGTTGAAGCCACCGCGGTCGTCACGGCGCTCGAC
>NZ_JBVIVI010000017.1:20788-133048 GCF_055595765.1 Streptomyces sp. NPDC040405 | reverse complement strand
AACGAACGGCCACCGGACGGACGGTCGTCCCGACGGTCCCGGTTGAAGCCACCCCGGTCGTCCCGGCGGTCCCGGCCACCCGACGGACGGTCGTCGCGGCGGTCCCGGTTGAAGCCACCGCGGTCGTCACGGCGCTCGAACGAACGGCCACCGGACGGACGGTCGTCCCGACGGTCCCGGTTGAAGCCACCCCGGTCGTCCCGGCGGTCCCGGCCACCCGACGGACGGTCGTCACGACGGTCCCGGTTGAAGCCGCCACGGTCATCCCGACGCTCGAACGAACGGCCGCCACGGTCGTTGTCCCGACGGTCCCGGCGGTCGAAGTTGCCCCGGTCGTCCCGGCGGTCACCGGCCGGAGCGGTGGACTCGGCCGAGCGCTGCGCGGGCACGAACGGAACGGCGTCCCCGGCGGTCTCGCCCTCCGCCGCGCCCGATGCCTCGGCACCGGCCGTGGCCTCGGCGCCCGGGGTGAAGGTCTCGCCGCGCTCGCGCGCCGCACGGGCCGCCAGCCGGTCGGCCTCCTCGCGCAGCTCGGTCGCGCGCCGCTGCGCCTTCTCCAGCTCCCGGGTGAGGTCCTGCGCCTCGCGCTCGGCCTGCTTGGCGGAGTTCGAGGCCGCCTCGGCCTGCACCTCGGTGAGCGAACGGGCGCCGGTGATCAGGGCCACGTCCTCGTCGAAGACGCCCGCGCCGCCGACGATGTGACGGGAGGCGTCGACGCCCGCGTCCTCCATCAGCCGGAAGATCTGCCGCCGCTGGTGCGGCAGGGCCAGCGACACGACGGTGCCGCTCTTGCCCGCCCGCGCCGTACGGCCGGAGCGGTGCAGGTAGTCCTTGTGGTCACCGGCCGGGTCCACGTTGAGGACCAGGTCGATGCCGTCGACGTGGATACCGCGGGCGGCGACGTCGGTGGCGACGAGGACGTTGACGTACCCGTCCTTGAAGTCGGCCAGGGTCCGGGTGCGGGCGCCCTGCGTCATACCGCCGTGCAGCGCGTCGGCGCGCACACCCGCGTCGCACAGCTGCTCGGCGACGCGGTCGCAGCCCAGCTGGGTGCGGACGAAGATGATGGTGCGGCCCTTACGGGCGGCGATGGCGGCGGTGACCGGGGCCTTGTCCTTCGGCTTCACCACGAGCACGTGGTGGGTCATCGTGGTGACCGCGCCCTGTGCGGAGTCGACCTCGTGGGTGACCGGGTCGACCAGGTAGCGCTTGACCAGGCTGTCGATCTCGTTCTCCAGCGTCGCGGAGAACAGCAGCCGCTGGCCGCCACTCGGCACCAGGTCCAGGATCTCGGTGACCTCGGGCAGGAAGCCCATGTCGGCCATCTGGTCGGCCTCGTCGAGGACGGCGACCTGGACCTTGTCGAGGGTCGCGGCGCCGCGGTCGATGATGTCGCGCAGGCGGCCCGGGGTGGCGACCAGGATGTCCACGCCCCGCTCCAGGGCGTAGATCTGATTGCCCATCGAGGTACCGCCGCAGACCACCTTCAGCTTGAGGCCGAGGACGTCGCCGTACGGCTGCAGCGCGTCGCTCACCTGCATCGCCAGCTCGCGGGTCGGGGTCAGGATCAGACCCCGGGGGCGCTTCTTCTCGGTCTTGCCGCCGGCCAGCGTGGTCAGCAGCGGAAGACCGAAGGAGAGCGTCTTGCCGGAGCCGGTACGGCCGCGGCCGAGGATGTCCTTCCCGGCCATGGCGTCGGGGATGGTCGCGGCCTGGATCGGGAAGGGCGTCGTGACGCCGTTCTGCGCGAGCTTGCGGACGATCTGCTCGGGGAGGCCGAGGTCAGCGAAGGTGATTTCGGGGCCCTTGGAAGTCTCGGGGGTGCTCTGCTCGGCGTCGTCGGCGTCAGGCGCGTCGACCGTGTCGACCGCGGAGACGTCGGCGCCGGGCTCGGCGGGGGCAGTGGTGGGCTCGGCGCGCTCGGCCTGCTGGAGCTGCTCGACCGGCTGGGGCTGGTCCCCGTGGTCGCCCTGCTCGTCGGTGGCGGGCATGACGGCGTGATCAGTGGAAACGGACATGCGAAATGCGAAACCTTCCGGAGTCTCGGCACGCGCCCAAACTCCGTGTTTTCGCAAACGACCGCCTCTATGCGGTCAGCCACGGGATGGCAAGGAACGCGCCTCACGGCGCACTTCGAGGAGGCGCCGGGCAAATGGGATCAAACGATCTACCACCATACGCACCCCCACCCCCCGAGAGCAAATTCGCTCCGCCAACCGAGAATCCCTGCCCCCTGCGCCCCGCATCATGCCGCCCGTCACACCGCGCGTTCGCCCCCGCTACCCCGCGGGCTCGGCGGGCGCCGAAGCGGGCGGGGACGCCGGTTCCGACGGGGTGGGCTTGGGGTCCGGCGCGCTCGGCGGCGGGCTCGACGGACGCGGCTCCGGGGCGGCCTCGGAGGGCGCGGGCGCGCCGGGCTCCGGCGGCGGGGAGGGCGCCGGGCGGTGCGCCCCGGAGCCGTGCTTCCCGGCCGACGGCGAGGGCTCGGCGCCGGGCTCCGCGGCGGCGGACGCCGACGGCGAACGGCGCTCGCCGCCCTTGCGCTTGTGGCCCTTGGCGTCCCGCGGCGCCACCGTGTACGTATGCCCCCGGCCGTCCGTACGCACCACCACGCCGCCGCCTGGCTCCGCCGCCCCGCCGCGCTTGTCGGAGCCACCGCGGTGCCGGTCCGGCTTTCCGGAGTCGTCGGAGATGCTCATGCAGCCGCCCAGGGCCAGGGCCCCGGCCACCAGGGTCACCACCACGGCGCTCCGCGCCGAGACGCGGGGCGCGCGCGAGGCGCGGGGCGCGTCGGTCCGGGGGGAACGGTCGGTGCGTGGAGCGGGGGTTCCAGACATGCGTGGGACACCTCCAGGCCGGGGCTGTGACGCAGTGCCCAACTGGCCCCGCCCCCCTTAGGACACGCGTGCGGCGTAACCCGTGCGCAGACGACCGGCGCGTATCACCCGTAGCCGAGCGCGTGCAGCCGCTCGTCGTCGATGCCGAAGTGGTGCGCGATCTCGTGGACCACGGTCACCTCGGTCTCCCGGACCACGTCCTCGCGGGTCTCGCTCATGCGCAGCGTCGGCCCCCGGTAGACGGTGATCCGGTCGGGCAGGACGCCCGCGTACCACTCGCCGCGGTCGGTGAGCGGCGTCCCCTCGTAGAGCCCCAGCAGCTCGGGGTCGTCAGACGGCGGCTCGTCCTCCACGAACACCGCGACGTTGTCCATCAGCCGCGTCAGCTCCGGCGGGATCCGGTCCAGCGCCTCGGCCACCAGTTCCTCGAACTCCTCGCGCGTCATCTCCAGCACGTGGCCATTGTCGGACAGCCGGGGCCGGAACGGGACGGTCCGCGCCCGGGAATACCGGGCCGTGGGCCCGGGAATGGCGGGCGCAGGGCCCGGGCATACGGGACCAATGGCCCGCGACCCGCTCCCCCTCGCCTCCGCCGCCGAGCGGCCGCGGCCGGTCGTCCGGGCCATCGGGCTGGCGGCGGTGACCGTCCTCGGGGCCTGGATGGGGCTGCTGGTCGTCGGGAGCGTCCACGCCTCGGTCGGCCCGATGGACACCCGGATGACGCTCAGGCCGTCCCTCACCGGCGGCACCAAGATCAACGTCTCGCCGCTCGGCGCCCTCGAACTCCGCAGCCACCACGCCCCGCTCCGCCTCGACGTCGACGTGGACCGGCTCGACCCTCTCCGGTCGGCGGCGCTGGTCGACCACCCCGAGCGGCTGTCCGGGCTGCAGGAGGAGGTGGCGGGCGACGTCGTCCGGGGCACCCGGGACCTGGCGGTGCGCTCCTGCGCGGCCGTCGTCTTCGGCGCCACCGCGCTGGGCCTGGCCGTCTACCGCCGCCCGCGCCGGGCGCTGGCCGCGGGCGGCCTCGCGCTCGGGCTGCTGGCCGCCTCCGGCGGCGCCGCGTACGCCACCTGGAACCCCAAGTCGGTGCTGGAGCCGCGCTATTCGGGGCTGCTGTCCAGCGCCCCGTCGGTGGTCGGCAACGCGCGCAGCATCGTCACCGACTTCGACGTGTACCAGCAGGAGCTGGCCCGGCTGGTGACCAACGTCACGCGGCTGTACGAGGCGACCTCGACCCTGCCCGCCTACCGGCCCGACCCGACGACGATGCGCGTACTCCACGTATCGGACATCCACCTCAACCCGGCCGCCTGGCACATCGTCCAGTCGCTGGTCGAGCAGTACAAGATCGACGTGATCATCGACACAGGCGACACGATGGACCACGGCACCGCCGCCGAGAACGGCTTCCTCGAACCGGTCTCCGACCTCGGCGCCCCCTATGTCTGGGTACGCGGCAATCACGACTCGACGACGACGCAGCGCCACCTCTCCGGCCGCAAGGGCGTCCACGTCGTCGACGGCGGCCGGACGGTGACCGTCGGGGGCCTGCGAATCGCGGGCATCGGCGACCCGCAGTTCACCCCGGACCGCTCCGCCGCCGTGGCCGGGGACGCCGACGAGCACCGGGCGGGCCGCTCCCTGGCCCGGGCGATCAGGGCCCGGAAGGCGGCGGGCGCGCCCGTGGACATCGCCGTCGCCCACAACCCGCTCGCCGCCAGGGAGACCGACGGAACCGTCCCCCTGGCCCTCACCGGTCATGTCCACCACCGCCGGACGGAGGTGCTGCCCGGCGGCACCCGGCTGATGACGGAGGGCTCGACGGGCGGCAGCGGGCTGCGCGCGGTGGACGACGCCCAGCCCGACACGGTGCAGGCGTCGGTCCTCTACCTGGACCGCGACACCCGTCGGCTGCAAGCCTGGGACGAGATAGATCTGGGCGGGCTCGGGCTGGCCAAGGCCGAGGTCAGCCGTCATCTGGCGGCCGAGAACCGGCCCGGCGCGACCCCGGCGCCGACCGCTCCGTAAACCGTTTTGGCGAACCCCACCGGCATCCCATATGCTTCTCGCGTCCCCGAAAGCGCCGTGAGGCGCCCAGGTGGGCCATCGGCCCTCATCGTCTAGTGGCCCAGGACGCCGCCCTTTCAAGGCGGTAGCACGGGTTCGAATCCCGTTGGGGGCACCCACATCGTTTTGGTGCGAAGGCCGCGTCTCGTTCAGCGAGACGCGGCCTTCGTGCTGTGTGCCGCGCTCAGCGCGGCAGGGTGAAGCCCACGCCGAACCGCGTCCGGGCAGCCCGCAGCTCGTACGGGGCGAGGACGCCCGGGCCGCAGGACGCGGTGCCGATGCCGTGGTGGGCCGCGTCCAGGTCGAGGTGGAGCACCTCGCCCGGGGTCAGGTCGGCCGGGTGCCGGGCGGCCTCCAGTTGCTCGGTGGTCCAGCGGCGCGCGGTGAGCGCGAAGGCGGGGCGGCCCTCGATGCGCAGCCCGCCGCCGTCCGGGCCGCGCAGCTCGGCCCAGCGGACGTCGCCGCGGCTGCCGTTCTCCTGCGGGAAGACGTACGGCGTCTGGAACCCGTCCACGGTCGTCGCCCAGCGGCCGGTCCGGGCCGCGCGCCGGGTGTCGGGGTACGACTCGCCGGGGCCGCCGCCGTACCACTCGATCCGGTCGAGCGGCGCCCGTACGCCCATGGCCAGCCCGAGCCGCGGCAGCGGGCAGGGCCACTCGCCGTCCGGGGTGATGTCGACGGCGAGGTCGAGCCGGGTGCCGTCGCCGGTCCGCTCGCTGGTCCAGCGGTAGCTGACCAAGAGGCCGAAGAAGCCGCCGGGCGGCGCCACCCGCGCGCTGACCACCAGCGACTCGCCGTCCACGGTGACGCCGTCGCAGCGGTGCTCCATCCGGTCCAGGGCGTGGCCGCGCCACTGCGTGGCGAGGGACTTCGCGTCGTCCGGGCCGCGGTCGTTGTCGGTGGTGGCGCGCCAGATCTTCAGCCGGGGCGGGACGGCGATGGGCAGGCCGTGGAGGGTGCGGAGGCTGCCGTCGAGGGGGTCGAAGGTGCCCGGGCCCAGGGTCAGGGGTCCTCGGGCCCCGGGGGCGCGTACGGGGGTGATGCGCGCCCCGGGCGTACGTGTGACCGCGGGTCCCCGGGCGCGCGCCTGGCCCCACGCCACCTCGTGGCCCGCGGACGCCCAGGCGGTGTCGGCCGCCAGGACGGCCCGTACGGTCCACCACTCCTCGCCCTCGGCGGCGTCCTCCGCCTCCGGCAGCGCCACCTCGGCGGACTCCCCCGGGGCGAGCGGCGGCACGTCGAGGGCGCCCTCGGCCACCCGGCGCCCCTCCACCTCGCGCGACCAGCCGAAGGAGAGCCCCGCCAGGTCGATGACGTCGTACTTGTTGGTGACGCGGACGGTGCGGGCGGCCGCGTCCACGCAGATCCCGACCGGCTCGACCACCTTCTTGTACTCCAGCAGCCCCGGGGACGGCGTCCGGTCGGGGAAGAGCAGGCCGTCCGCGCAGAAGTTGCCGTCGTGCAGCGGCTCACCGAAGTCGCCGCCGTACGCGAAGTACGGCCGCCCGGCGGCGTCCCGGGTCCGCAGCCCGTGGTCGATCCACTCCCAGACGAAGCCGCCCTGAAGCCGCTCGTACGTCTCGAACAGCCGCTGGTACTCGGTGAGGCCGCCCGGTCCGTTGCCCATCGCGTGCGCGTACTCGCACTGGATGAACGGCATGGCGCGGCGGCGGGCGTCCAGCCGGGGGTCCTCCAGCGGCTTCTCGGCGCGGCGGCCGATCGCCTCGACCTCCTCGTGGGAGGCGTACATCCGGCTGTAGACGTCGGTGTGCGCGCAGGACCAGTCGCCCTCGTAGTGGATCAGCCGGTGCGGGTCGCGGTCCCGGATCCAGCGGGACATGGCGGCCAGATTGCGGCCGGTCCCGGACTCGTTGCCCAGCGACCACATGATCACGCTGGGGTGGTTCTTGTCCCGCTCGACCATCCGGGCGGCCCGGTCGACCAGGGCCTCCTCCCAGTCCGGCTCGTCGGCGGGGTTGCCGCGCCAGTCGTCGTACGTGAAGCCGTGGGTCTCCAGATCGGCCTCGTCGATCACCCACAGCCCGAACTCGTCGCACAGGTCGAGGAAGGCGGTGTCCGGCGGGTAGTGGCTGGTGCGGACGGCGTTGATGTTGTGCCGCTTCATCAGAGCCACGTCCTCGCGCATGGTGGCGTACGGGACGGCGCGGCCGTGGTCGGGGTGGAACTCGTGGCGGTTGACGCCGCGCAGCAGCAGCGGCCACCCGTTGACCGTGATCATCCCGTCCTCGACGGCGACCGTGCGGAAGCCGAGGCGCAGCGGGACGCGCTCGCCGCCGGTCGCCTCGCCGCCGGTTGCTTCGCCGCCGGTCGCCAGCTCCGCGTCGTACAGCCGGGGCGCCTCGGCGGACCAGGGCCGGACGCCGGGGACGGTCACGGTCTCGCCCGTCGCGAGCGTCAGGCCCAGCTCGGGGACGGTGACGCGGCCGCCCGGCTCGGCGTCCACGCGCAGGGTGCCGTGGCCGGTGCGGTGGTCGTATCCGGCGTGCACGAAGACGTCCTCGACGGCGGCCTCGGGCCGGTGGAGGAGCGCCACCCCGCGGAAGATCCCGGCCAGCCACCACATGTCCTGGTCCTCGACGTAAGCGCCGGAGGACCACTGGTGGACACGTACGGACAGCACATTGCCGCGGCGCAGCAGATGGGTGCCGGTGTCGAACTCGTGCGGCAGCCGGCTGCCCTTGGCCGTGCCCAGCTCCCGGCCGTTGAGGCGGACCCGGTAGCAGGACTCCACGCCGTCGAAGCGCAGCAGGGTGCGGCCGTCGCCCGGCTCCGGCCAGTCGTCGGGGAGGTCGAAGACGAGGCGGTGGTCGCCGGTCGGGTTCTCGGTGGGGACACGGGGCGGGTCGACCGGGAAGGGGTAGCGGATGTTGGTGTACTGCGGGGCGCCATGGCCGTGCAGGGCCCAGTGGGAGGGGACGGGGAGCTTCTCCCAGGCGCCCCCTTCCGCCTCTTCCGCCGCCGCTTCCGCCGCCTCTGCCGCCTCCGCGTGGGCCACGGTGGGGAAGAGCCGGAAGTCCCACTCGCCGTTCAGGGACAGGGTGCGCGCGTCGGACCGGAAAGCGGCGCGGGGCGCGAGTGCTCCGGCGCCGGGCGAGAGGTCCTCGTAGTACGCGGTCATGGCTCGATTTGAGCGTCGACGCGTGTTGATCATTGTGGGAATGCCTTCCGCCGGAAGGAGAGATGCCCTGTTCAGACAGGGATACGGAAGCGATGGTTCCGACTTAGCAAACAACACCGCACAGGGCGAAACAAGTATTGACAGCCACCCCGAGGCGCTCTAGCGTCCCGCCATCTGGTTCGCGAATATAACCAGTGTTCATCTATGCGAACGAGCGGTGGCCATGTTCAGACACTCAGCCACGACGAGGCGACTGGCGCCTCTGGCATGCGTGGCACTCGCCGGTTCCCTCGTCGCCGGGTGCGGCGCGAGCACCAGCGGCAGCGGCAGCGGCAGCGCCAAGGGCCCCCTGGAGGTGTGGACCCGCAGCGACGCCGTGGACGCGAAGGCATACAACAGGATATTCGCCGCCTTCACCAAGAAAACCGGCATCAAGGTCGACTACAAGCCCGTCGTCGACTTCGACAAGCTCCTCCAGCAGCGCGCCGCCTCCAAGAACCTGCCCGACGTCACCGTCAACGACATGGGAAGCCTGGGGAACTACCAGTCCCAGGGACTGCTCCAGCCCATCGACAAGAAGGCGCTCAAGGGCACCTCCGACATCACCGGCACCGCCTGGTCCGGCGCGGTCGGCACCGACGGCAAGACCTACGGCATTCCGTTCTCCCGCCAGGCCCAGGGGATGTTCATCCGCAAGGACTGGCTGGCGAAGGTCGGCAAGAAGGCGCCGAAGACGTGGGCCGAACTGCTCGACGTCGCGAAGGCGTTCACGGACAAGGACCCGGACGGCAACGGCAAGAACGACACCTACGGCCTCCTCGTCCCCGGCTCCACCAACAACGGCTACCTCGCCTGGTTCGCCTCCAACTTCATCTGGCAGGGCGGCGGCGACATCGTCGCCTCGCGCGGCGGCGGCAAGTACGAAGCGGTCGCCGACTCCCCCGCGAACGTCAAGACCGTCAACTGGCTCAAGGGCCTGTACTGCTCCAGCAAGGTCACCCAGCCCGGCTCGCTCACGATGACCACCGGCGACTCGTACCCCTTCTTCACCCAGGGCAAGGTCGGCATCTCCCTCACCGGCCCGTACGAGTTCCCGCTGTTCGACAAGACGCCAGGCAAGGACAAGCTGGAGGTCATCCCCGCCCCCAAGGGCCCGGACGGCAACACCGTGCTGGCCGAGGGCGAGAACGTCTATCTGATGGCCGGCTCCAAGAAGTCCGAGCAGCAGCGCAAGCTCGCCGAGTTCCTGATCAGCCCCGAGGCGCAGAAGCTCGGCATGACCGCCCCCGACGCCCCCGTCGTCCGGCTGTCGGTCAACACCAAGGTGGACACCGGCAAGGTCTACAACGACCCGCGGTGGAAGATCTTCTCGGACGCGTACGCGAACGACTCCAAGCCCTTCCCGTCCGCGATCAACTACCAGCCCGTCCGCCAGGACACCGCCGAGTCGCTGAACAAGCTCTTCGCCAACTGCGGCTCCAGTGTCAAGGGCGGGCTGAGCGAGCTGAACTCCACCCTTCAGCAGGAGCTGAAGTCCCAGGGAGTGGCCAAGTGACCCAGCCCCTGGGCCACTCGGGGACCACGGTGGCCGCCTCCACAACGGCGGCCACCGAGCCGCGGCCCGGCGGGCGACGCCGGGCCACCGCCCGTGGTGAACCCGCCGGGACGGTGAAGCGGCGCCCGCACGGCCGCCGCTTCACCCCGTCGGCATGGGTCCCCTGGCTGTTCGTGGCCCCCGCCCTGCTCCTCTTCGTCGTCTTCAAGTACCTGCCCATGGCCAAGGGCGTCCAGCTGAGCTTCTACGACGTACGGCCGTTCCTCGGCAATCTGTGGGTGGGCCTGGCCAACTACCGGTCGGTCTTCGGCGATCCGCAGTTCCAGGCCGCGCTGGGCCACACCGTGGTGCTGGCGGTCGGCGGAACCATCGGCTCCGTCATCGTCGGCTTCGTCCTCGCCCTGCTCCTCGAAGGCCCGGCGCGCTCCCTGTGGTTCATGCGCTCCGCCGTCTTCCTGCCGGTCGTCACCGCCACGGCCGTCGTCGGCGAGATCTGGCGGCTGCTCTACTACCCGACCAGCGCCGGATTCCTCAACACCGTCCTCGGCTTCCTCGGCATCGGCCCGCTGCACTACCTCGACCACACCAGCTCCGCCCTCTGGTCCGTCATGGCCGTCGCCATCTGGACCGGCGGCCCGTACAACATGGTGATCGTCCTCGCCGGGCTCACCCAGGTCGACCGCGGGCTCTACGAGGCGGCCGCCCTCGACGGCGCCAACACCTGGCAGCGGCTGCGCCACATCACCCTGCCCGCGCTGCGCCCCGTCGTCACGATCCTGCTCACCCTCGCCGCCATCCGCGGCTTCCGCACCTTCACCGAGGTCTACGTCCTCACCGGAGGCGGACCCGCCGGATCCACCGACGTCTGGATGACCCGGATCTACCAGCTCGGATTCACCCGCAACGAGATAGGCGTCGCCTCCGCCGCCGCCACCCTGCTGTTCCTGGTCACGGTGTGCCTGACGGTCTCGATGCAGTGGTACCAGCGACGGAAGGAGGCCCGGCCGTGACGCTCTCCCTTACTTCCCGTACTTCCCGTGCTTCCAAGCGGCGCCCCGGCGTCGGCGTCTCGCAGAGCGTCGAGACCGCGCTCGGCTGGCGCACCGGCCGCAGCCATCTGCTGAGCATGGCGCTCCGGGCCCTGCTGTGCCTGCTCGCGCTCGCCCTCTTCGCCGGGCCGCTGATCGTGCTGTTCTCCGGCGCGTTCGACAACAACCCCGACCCGACGAAGCTGAACCTGATCCCCAACTCCCCGACCCTGGAGAACTTCAAGGTCGCGGGCGAACGGGACGTCTGGCACTACCTCTCCAACTCGCTGATCGTCGCGGGCGGCGCGCTGCTGCTCCAGGTCAGCGTCAGCGTCTTCGCCGCGTACGCCCTGGCCCGCAAGCGGTTCCGGGGGCGGGCCATCCTGTCGCTGCTCTTCCTGACGACGATGATGCTGCCCGAGGAAGTCATCGCGATCCCGCTCTCGCTCGTCCTCGGCGACCTCCCGGTCGTCCATCTGAGCCTCAAGGGCACGCTGCTCGGCATGATCCTGCCGCTCGGCGCCTGGGGATTCTCGATCTTCGTGATGACCGAGTTCATGAAGGAGCTGCCCGCGGAGCTGGAGGAGGCCGCCAAGATCGACGGCGCCGGGGAGTGGCGCATCTTCTCCCAGGTCGTGCTGCCGCTGTGCCGCCCGGCGCTCGGCGTGATCACCGTCTTCGGCTTCATCATGATCTGGGACCAGTACCTGCTGCCGCTGATCGTCGCCAACGACCCGTCGGACTACACCCTGTCCGTCGCCCTCTCCACGATGCGCAGCGACACGATCGGTCCGGGGCTGGTGCTGGCCGGTTCACTGCTCGCGCTCATCCCGAGCCTGATCGTCTATCTGCTGCTCCAGCGGTCGCTGATCCGCGGCATGACGGCGGGAGCGCTGAAGGGCTGATGCCCGCCCCCCCACCACTACCGATGAGGTGCCGCATGTCCTCTCCTTCCCATCCGAGACTCACCGGAGTGCTCTTCTTCCCCGTCACGCCCTTCGCCGCGGACGGCACCGTCGACGAGAAGACCCTCGCCACCCATATCGAGCAGGGCGTCGCCGCCGGACCGGGCGGGGTGTTCATCGCCTGCGGCACCGGTGAGTTCCACAGCCTGGAGCCCGGCGAGTACGAACGCGTCGTCCGCGTCGCCGTCGAGGTCACCGCCGGGCGCGCCCCCGTCTACGCGGGTGCGGGCGGGCCGGTCACGCTGGCCGCCCAGTTCGCGCGCGCCGCCGAGCGGGCCGGGGCGGACGGGCTGCTCCTGCTGCCCCCGTACCTGGTCACCTTCCCGCCCGAGGGCATGGTCCGGTACGTCGAACAGGTCACCGCCACCACCCGGCTGCCCCTGATCGTCTACCAGCGCGGCAACGCCGTCTTCACCCCGGAGACCGCCGCCCGTATCGCGTCCATCCCCGGGGTGACCGGCTTCAAGGACGGCATCGGCGATCTCGACCTGATGCAGCGCATCGTGCTCACCGTGCGCTCCGCGGTCGGCGAGGACTTCCAGTTCTTCAACGGCATGCCCACCGCCGAGATGACCGTGCCCGCCTACCGGGCCGTCGGCGTGGACCTCTACTCCTCCGCGGTCTTCTGCTTCGCCCCCGAGGTCTCCCTCGCCTTCCACAAAGCGGTCGGCTCCGGCGACACGGCGACCGCGGAACGGCTGCTGGCCGAGTTCTTCCAGCCCCTGGTCGCCCTGCGGGACAAGGTCCCCGGATACTCCATGTCTTTGATCAAGGCCGCGGTGCGGCTGCGTGGGCTGGACGTGGGCGGGGTACGACCGCCGCTGGTGGACCCGAGCGGGGAACACCTCGCCGAACTCCAAAAGATCATCGACTCCGGACTGGGACAGGTGTGACCACACGTATGCGCATCAAGGACCTGGTGATCACCCCGATCGCCTTCCGTGACCCCCCTCTGCTCAACGCGGACGGCGTCCATGAGCCATGGGCGCTGCGCAGCATCGTGCGGCTGGTGACGGAGGACGGGGTGACGGGCCTCGGCGAGACGTTCGGCGACACCCTGCATCTGGAACGGCTCGCGGCGCTGCGTCCCCATCTGGCGGGCCTGAGCGTGTACGGGCTGGGCGAGCTGTACGAGAAGGCGGCGGTCCTCTTCGACCACGCGGGCGGCAAGATCTCCTCCTTCGACCTCGGCCGGGTGCACGCGGCCGTCGAGGTCGCCTGTCTCGACGTCCAGGGCAAGCTGGCCGACCGCCCGGTGAGCGACCTGCTCGGCGGCGCGGTCCGGGACTCCGTCCCGTACAGCGCGTACCTCTTCTACAAGTGGGCCGGACATCCGGACGCGGAACCCGACGAGTGGGGCGCGGCGCTCGACCCCGAGGGCGTCGTGGCGCAGGCCCGCCGCATGATCGACCTCTACGGCTTCGGCTCGATCAAGCTCAAGGGCGGCGTCTTCCCGCCCGACCAGGAGATCGCCGCCATCCACGCGCTCCGCGAGGCGTTCCCCGACCACCCGCTGCGGCTCGACCCGAACACCGCGTGGACGCACGAGACCTCCCTTGACGTCGCCCGGGCCCTGGACGGCGTCCTCGAATACCTGGAGGACCCCACCGGCGGCATCCCCGGCATGGCGCGGGTCGCCGCCGAATCCCCGCTCCCGCTGGCCACCAACATGTGCGTGGTCGCCTTCGGCCACATCCCCCCGGCCGTCGCGCAGGGCGCGGTGCAGGTCGTCCTCGGCGACCACCACTACTGGGGCGGGCTCACCCGCACCCGCCACCTGGGCACTCTCTGCGACACCTTCGGCCTCGGCATGTCCATGCACTCCAACTCCCACCTGGGCATCAGCCTCGCCGCCATGACCCACCTCGCCGCCGCGACCCCCAACCTGACGTACGCGTGCGACACCCACTACCCGTGGAGCGCTAGGGACGACGTGGTGCGCCCGGGCGCGCTGACCTTCGTGGACGGCGCGATCCCGGTCCCCACAGGCCCGGGTCTCGGCGTCGAGCTGGACGAGGACGTCCTCGCCCGGCTGCACGAGAACTACCTGACCTGCGGGCTGCGCAAGCGGGACGACACGGGGTACATGCGGCGGGTGAACCCGGACTTCAAGGCGGGCCTCCCCCGGTGGTGACGGCGACGGCGTATCTGTACCCCTGGGACGTGGTCGGCGACCCGTCCGCCGCCGAGCGGATCGCGGCCCTGGGGGTGGACGCGGTGGCCCTGGCCGCCGCGTACCACTCCGTACGGGCCGCCACCCCGTTCCACCCCGCGCACCGGGTGGTCGACGCGCACCACGCCGCGCTGTACCTCCCGGTGCGGGACGCGGCCTGGGCCGGGTCCCGCCTGGTCCCGGGCACCCCTGGCTGGATGCCGGGGCCGGACGCCTTCCTGGAGGCCCGCGACGCCCTGCGCGCCGTGGGCCTCCCGGTCCACGCCTGGACGGTCCTCACCCACAACACCCGCCTCGGCCACGCCCACCCCGATCTGGCCGTACGGAACGCCTTCGGCGACCCGTACCCGTACGCCCTGTGCCCCTCGTCCGCCGAGGTCCGGGCGTACTGCACCACCCTGGTGCGCGAGGTCGCGGCGCTGGGCGAGCCGGACGGCCTGGTCCTGGAGGCGTGCGGGCCGCTGGGCCTGGGGCACGGTGGCCACCACGAGAAGACCGAGGGCGCGGACTGGGACGCCCTCGCGGACCGCCTCCTGTCCTGGTGCTTCTGCGCCGCCTGCCTGCCTCGCTACGAGGCGGCCGGCCTGCCCCCGTCCCGCCTCCGCCACCAGGTCAGACAGGCCGTGGACGAGGGCACGCCCCTCTCCCCCACCCTGATGTCGACCCTGCGCGAGATCCGCACCGCCCTGACCGCGGACCTGCGCCGCGAGGTGCTGGCGGCCGCCTCCGGCCCCCTCCCCCTGACCCTGCACGCGAGCGCGGACCCCTGGGCCACGGGCCCCTTCGCGACCATCGCCGACGCCCCCGCCCCACCCGTCGACACCCTCGTCGCCTCCGCCTGGACCAGCGCCGACCAGGGCGTCGCCAACCTCACCGCCCTCCGCCCCCTGGCCGCCCCGGCCACCCGCCTCGCCGCCTACGTCCCGGCCCTCCCGCCCCGCCCGGCGGACCCATCAGCCCTGGCCACCGAGTGGACCACCTGCTTGGCAGCAGGCGCGGACGAGCTGCACCTCTACCACGCGGGCCTCGCCTCCCCGGCTCGCCTGACCGCCATCCGCACGGCCCTCGACGCGGTCAGGACAGGGCCAGAGGTCTGATACGCTGATCCAGCGACATCGACGCGGGGGAAAGCAAAAACTTCCGCCAAGAAGATCGCAGGCAGTACGACCCCCCAACGGAAACTCGTTAGGACCGTACGCCGCCCTGTGCGAGACTCGTTCTCGCACACACGCAAGGTCCTGTGGAGCAGTTTGGAGTGCTCGCCACCCTGTCAAGGTGGAGGCCGCGGGTTCAAATCCCGTCAGGACCGCTGCGGCTGGGTAGCTCAGTTGGTACGAGCGTCCGCCTGAAAAGCGGAAGGTCGCCGGTTCGACCCCGGCCCCAGCCACCGCCGAAAGCCCCCTCCCGGTTCGCCCGGAGGGGGCTTTTTCGTGCTCAGTACGCCAACGGCCTCGGGAGAACCTGCCTCCGAGGCTCCCGAGCGCCTTCCGCTGCCCGTCCAGCGAGGCGGCGGCGTCGCGGGTCCCAGCCAGTAGTCGAGCGGCCCTCGGACGACGACTCGGAAAATCGGTTGATCAGATACAGACCGACTTTTTAAAGTACCTAACCGGTCCCCTTCGGTCAGACCATGCGCAACTTAAGTCGCTTCCGAAGGTGGCCCGATCCAGGAGCTCCGCGCCCATCGGCCGCGGCTCCGCCCGGAGCCGCCCGGCAACGCGGCGCCAGGGGTACGACAAGTGCCTCATGAGAAAGTTGGGGGAACAAGGCATGTCAGGTTCGAAGACGAAGGCCCTCGTGGGCCGCCTCGGTCGCGGCGCGGCCATCGGGTTCGCCGCGACGACCGCGATCGTCGCCCTCGGAACCGTCCCGGCGTACGCGCAGGAGGGCACCGCTGTCGAAGCCCAGGGCTGGAGCTGCGACTCCGGGCGCATGTGCATGTACGAGGACGCCAGCTACACCGGCAGCAAGTACGTCAATTGGAAGCCCACCGGCACCAACCAGAAGTACCAGATAGACGGTTGGAACGGTGACAACGAGATCACGTCGCTGATCAACAACACCGGCTACAACGTCCGGATCTACGACAACGACGACTACTCGGGCTACTCGATCTGCGTCAAGCCGCACACGTCCAACAACAACCTGAAGTACGGCGTGGTCTTCAACGACGAGGCCGAGAGCGCCAAGACCGTCGCCCGCTGCTAGGCAGATTCCTTTGCCCGGCCCCGGCAGCCCCCTCCTGGTTCGCCTGGAGGGGGCTTCTTCGTTGCCGAGGCCACCTGCGGCCAACCTGGGCGCGGAGCACCCGCCCAAAGGGGGTAACGGCAACTCGGCCGTTGATCCACAATGTGCGCATGAGCGACGACTCAGCACAAACTCGGTTCACCATATTCGTTCACCTGACGGCCCTGCCCACGTGGCTCGCCCTCGACAGGCCGCAGCGTCAGCGGATCATCGCTGAGCACGTACAGCCGCTGCTGGACGAGCACCCGGCCGTCCAAGTCCGGTGGTTCGACGCCGAGGCATGGGCGGCCGCTCCGTCCGATGTCCTGGTCGCGACGACAGGCGACCTGACAGCCTGGTCCGACCTCTTCGAAGGTCTTCGCGACAGTCCGCTGTGGAGCGTGCCCTACTTCCGGGTCGAATTGGTGCTGCCGACGGTCGAGGACGGGTTCGCCGACTACGAGCGCCGGACGGGGCAGCGCGACTGACATCGATGTCTGCCTGTCCTCCGACGGATCAAGACGGCGGCCACGAGTCTGGTGTGCGTTCATCGACCGCGCTCCGCGGGTCGCTCGCGCTGTACTCGATCGCGACCACGACCGGCTGTCGGGTGGTCGTTTGGCATCGGGCGCAGACCTGGACGCTCACCGGGCCGTCGTCCCCTCGGTGGCGATCGCCCGCACCAGGGCCTCGCGAAGCCGACCGGGGTCGGTGAGGTACCGGTCCGGCCCCACCGGGACGCGCCAGTGCAGGCGCGGGCCATCCCTCCAGTGCGCGGGCGGTACGCCGACGTACGTGACCTCGGCGCCGTGCGCGCCCAGGGCCTGTACCTGCTGCAAGCCTTGCCAGTCCTGGGCACCGCCCGCCGGGATGAGCCAGTACATCAGGCCGTAGTCGGCGATGACGGCGCCGGACGCGTCACCGAGTAACCTCAACGCCCGTTCGCCGACCTCAGCGGGCGCGCGCAGGACGTCCCAGTGAGGGCCGACCTTGACCATCGCGACGTCACTGCCGCGCGGCGGCGTCCATGGGGCGGGTGTTGTGGGTTGGGCATGCACGGGGTCTCCCGGCGTCATCGGCGGTCAGGTGATGACCGACCGTAGGAGCGCCGGGAGCGGGGAAGGGGCAGGGTTTCTGCCCCTCGAACGTTCAGGCGGCCAATACGCCGACCTTCACCGCGAGTTCGGCAGCGCGATGGCGTTGCACCGGGGACTTCGACTCGGTCTCTTCCAGGATGATGCGGCGGGCGTAGCCGTTGTAGCGGATGGTCTCCGGCGCGGCCTCGTACGCCTTGTCCAGCGTCGCCAGAGCGGTCTCGGGCTGCCCGTCCAGCTGAAAGCCCCTGGCCTCCTCGATCCGGTGCCGGGCTCGGCGCGGCCGCGACGGAATCGTCCCGGCATCCGCCTTCGCAGCCTGCCGTACGGATTCCCCGCCCGCGTGCAGCTCGACGGCGACCGTGACCGCGTGCGCGCCCATGACGGCCCGGGAGAACGACGTCGCCGGGTGGTAGTAGTCGGCGGGCAGCCGCTTGGCCATCTTGCGGGCTGTGTCCCAGTAGCTCCAGGCGGTGCCGGTGTCCCCGCGGCGGGCGGCGGTGTACCCGGCCTCGAACTGCAGGGCACCGGCGATGGCACGTACGTCGTCCGACGCGTCCGGCAGCAGCGGGGTCAGGTGGCGCAGCGTCTTGAGGGTGACCGCGTCGGCCGCGTCGAAGTGGCCGGGCCCGCTGTCGCGGTGGGCCTGAGCGGTGAGCCAGGCGGCGACGCCGATCGCGTGCGGGTCCCCGCTCTCCTGGGCGGCGACCATGCCACGCTCGGCCACGCGCCACAGCAGGGCGGAGTCCGGCTGGTAGGCGATGAAGAACTGGCTCAGGCTGTAGACCTCGGCGAGCACCGCCTGTGCCGCTCGCCGTTCGGGCGCACGGTCGGCCTGGCGGACGGCGAGCTGCGCATCCCGGATGAGGCCCGGCAGGAGACCGCCGATCACCTCGCGGTGGTTGGGCGCGGAATGGCGGGCGGACCAGGCACGTGCGAGGCGAGCCCTCAAGTGCTCGGCCGAAGGCGCCTCGCGGTCGGTGTCGAAGGGGAACGCGTCGATCGCGTCCCGCACGGCAGGCAGCTTGGTGTGACCGGGGCCGATGAAGAGGTCGACGGGCATGGTCTGATCGCCCGTGAGTTCACCGAGGTTGCGAACGCGCAGCACCTCGGCGACGCGCAAGATCATGGGCAACCCCGGCGTGTGAAGCGTGCCGTTCTCCACCTGCTTCACCCAGCTCGGAGACTTGCCGAGCAGCCCCGCGAGGACCGTACGGCTCATCCCTCGACGTGTACGGAGGACCTGCATGCGCTGGCCGAAGACCAGCGGGTGGCCCATCGGGTCCGGAGTGACATCAGATGGCATGACCTTGCCCCTCTCTGTCCAGCTCGTCGCTGCCAGGGTATGGGGCAAGCCCCTTGTCATGTGAGGCCGTTCACTCCCGGGCCGAGGACGGCCATCCCGCGTCAACCGCTCTCGACGTCATCCGCCGACGCTGCCTCCGTGTGGTGTCAGCCCGCGCTCGTCCATGCGTCTGGGCGGGGCGCCAGCACTGCGGAGACCACCGGGTGGGACGAGGTCATGACGTCGGCCACGAATCGCAGGCGTCCGATGTCGAGTCGCCGCAGGGCCGGGCCGTGGTCGGCGGCGACGGCTAGGGAGGTGGCGAGCAGAAGGAGTCGCCAGAGGGCCATCACCGGGCGGCGCGTGGCGCGGGGCAGTTCCGCCAGGGAGGCGTGCAGTCGCTCGCAGTGGAACGGGACATGGCGCTGCTCGTCGGACAGGATCCGCCCCGCCACATCCGCGGTGAGCGGGTCGTCGGTGCCGTCGCGCAGGGCCCGGTAATAGCGCAGGGCCACCACTTCCGCGACCATCAGCACCAGCAGTTCCATGCGTAGGCCCAAGAGACGCCGCAGCCGTACGAAGAGCGCGTCGCTCCAGTGGCCGGGCAGGGTCGGTTGGCCCCCCGCGGCCAGCAGGCGGGCAAGTAGACGCGCGTGATTCTGTTCCTCGGCGATGAAGAGCCGGACCGCCTGCCCGTAGTCGGCGTCGCCCGCCTGGTCCGCCTTGCCTATGAGGTTGGCTCCGTCGCCGTCCTCGCCGACCTGGAAGCGCTGGATGCTGGCCCAGACCGCTGGATGCGGTGTCGCGCCTTGCCCCCAGTCCGGATCGCCCTGGGCGTCCCGGTACGCGCGCTCCTCCTCGAACCGCCTTGTCCACTTGGCGAAGCCGCCCGTATACACCCGGTCTCCCCATTTCCGGGACACGGCCACCGTGCCCCGGAGAGGGACGACGCACGCGGATACCGAACCGTTCCACCTGCTGTCGGACGGCGACAGGCCCTGACGGGGTTGTCCGGCGGGGCCTTTGCGTGCGCGTCGGTCAGGCGTCGGCGCAGATGGCGAAGACGCTGATGCCCACGTTGTCGGTGTCGGTCTGCCGGCCCAGGCCGATCCAGCCGGTTCCGTCGTCGGTGGGGAAGCTGCCGACGAGGATGGCGGTGTTGCCGCGGGCCTCGGCGCCGCCGCCGAGGACCTTCTTGCCGTGGGGGCAGTACACCGTGCGGCGCTGGAAGTTGGGGACGTTCTCATTGGGCAGGGTGACCAGCTCGTATCCGGGCACGCCCTCGCCGGGGCGGGGGTCTCCGTGGGAAACGGACGCCTCGGCGCCGTAGGAACCGGACTCCTGGGCACCGCCGTCGTGTGCCGCCCACGCGACGCCTGGCGTCAGGGCCATGGCCAATGCACCGGCGGCGATGACGAGCCTTCCACGCATGTCTGTCTTCCTTTCGTCGCGGGTCCCTGGACGAGACCGACGCCGTGAGAAGACGTGACCGGGTGGAGGGGAAAGTAAGGCAGAAAAGTGTGCAAATACTACTAATGAGGGAAGCGTACGGAGCATACGGGTGCACGGCGGAACCGGATGCCCCGGTGGGTGGCGTCGTACGGATCTTGGACGACAACATGCGGGTGCGCGGCCATGTGGCGGGCCGTCGTGGACGTGCCGACGCCCCGGCGGCGGAGGCGGCCGCTCCGGCGGGGAATCCCTGGCGGACCGGCCTGGTCAGCAATGTGTTCAATCCGAAGATCGCCGTGTTCTATACCGGTCTTCTGCCGACGCTCGCGCCCGCCGGGGTCTCTCCCCACCTGGGGATGGCGCTCCTGGTGCTGCTGCACGCGACGATCACCGCCGTCTATCTCAGCGGCTATGTGATGCTGCTGGCCAAGGCCCGCGGCTTCTTCGAACGGCCCGCCGTGCGGCGCGCCTTGGACCGGGTGACCGGTGTGGTCCTGATCGGGTTCGGGGTCAAGGTCGCCACGACGCGGACCTGACCCGGAGGGCACCTCGTCCCGGTGACCGGAACGCCTTCGTTCCCGCCGCGGAAGCCACGGCGAACAATCTCCGTCCAAAGCCGAGCCGCGACATTGGAGAGTCGGCATGGCAGATGAGACGGGCGCCCCGCGCGAAGTACGCAAGGCAGCGATCGCAAGCCTGTTCGGTAGTGCGTTGGAGTGGTACGACTTCTTCCTCTACGGCACGGCCGCCGCGCTCGTGTTCAACACCCTGTTCTTCCCCACCTTCGACCCCCTCGTGGGCACGATCGCCGCCTTCGGCACCAACGCGGTCGGCTTCCTCGCCCGGCCGCTCGGCGGCATCGTCTTCGGGCACTTCGGTGACCGGCTTGGCCGTAAGTCGATGCTGGTCATCACCCTGGTGATCATGGGCGTCGCGACGTTCCTGATCGGCCTGCTGCCGACCTACGCCGCCATCGGCGTCTGGGCGCCGGTGCTGCTGATCGTGCTGCGGATCGTGCAGGGCATCGCGGTCGGCGGCGAGTGGGGCGGGGGCGTGCTGATCGTCAGCGAACACGCGCCGAGCCACCGCCGCGGCTACTACTCGGCCTGGAGCCAGACCGGCGTGGGGCTCGGGTTCGTCCTCTCCGCCTCCGTCTTCGCGCTGGCCCAGGGGGTGACCACCGAGGAGTCCTTCCTCGCCTGGGGATGGCGGATTCCGTTCATGGTCGGCATCCTGCTCACCGCCGTCGGGCTGCTGATCCGGATGCGGATCATGGAGACGCCCGCGTTCCGGGAGGAGGCGGCGGCGAAGCCGGAGAAGTCCGCGCCGCCGATCCTCGATGTCCTCCGTACCCACCCCAGGTCCGTGCTGATCGCCTTCGGCGCGCGGGTCGCCGAGACCGGCGCGAGCTATCTCTTCCTCACCTTCAGCCTGTCCTACGCGGCCAAGATCGGCGTGGGCAACGGAGTGGTGCTGGCCGCGGTCGTGGTGGGGATGCTGGCCGAGTCGTTCGCGATGCCCATGTTCGGGGCGCTGTCCGACCGGATCGGGCGCCGCCCGGTGTACATCGGGGGCGCGGTCGCGGTGATCGTGTGGGCGTATCCGTTCTTCGCGATGTTCGACTCGCGCGACCCGGTGCTGATCTTCGTGGCCATCTTCGTGGCGGTCGTGATCGGCCACGGGGCGATGATCGGCACCCAGCCCGCGTTCTTCACCGAACTCTTCGCCAGCCGGGTCGCCTACAGCGGCCTCGCCCTCGGGCACGAGCTGGCGTCGATGATCGTGGGCGGGTTCTCCCCGATCGTCGCCACCGCGCTGCTGGCGTGGTCGGGGGCGTCCTGGCCGATCGCGCTGTTCCTGATCGGCATGGGCGTGATCACCGTGATCGCGGTGGCGGCCGCTCCCGAGACCAACCCCCATGTGCGAAGGGACCGCGAGGCCCCGCCGCGGGAGGCCGAGGCGGCGGAGAGTCAGGCCGTCTGACCCACGTACGCCCCCGCCGAGGCCGCCGCCGCGGTGGCCTCGGCGGCACGGTCCGCGGCTGCTTCGTCCAGCGGGAGGCCGCTGGTCAGCAGGCGGTAGTAGAGGGGCGCGGAGACGGCCCGGATCACTTCGTACACATCAGTGCCCTCGGGGACTTCCCCGCGGTCGATGGCCTGGCGCACGCAGGGCGCCCACTCCTCGACCCGGATCTCGTAGAAGCGGTGCAGGGCCTCGGCCGCCTTCGGGTCGCAGGTGGCGGCAGCGATCACCGCCTTGAACAGGGCTCCCTGCCGCGGATCGGCCAGGGTCCGCCGTACGAGCCGGGCATTGGCCGTCAGGTCGCCGAGCAGCGAGCCGGTCTCGGTGCGCGGGAGCGACTGCTCGGCCATGTCCATCAGCAGGTCGGCCACCAGGCCGGTCACGGTGGACCAGCGGCGGTAGACGGTCGTCCTGCCCACCTCGGCACGCCGCGCGACCTCCACGAGATCCAGGTGGGCGAAGCCCTGCTCCGCCAGGGTGTCCCCGGCCGCCCGCAGCACCGCCGCCCTGACCCTGGCCGTGCGTCCGCCCGGGCGGAGCGTTCCCGGGTCCGCCTGACCATCATCCATAACGGGACTCCTGTTCCGTTAGCCGTCCGCGCCTGCTACGTTCAGATTAATGGGACAGCAGAACCATTAGAGGAGCGGGTCATGGAATACAGACGGCTGGGCGCATCCGGGCTCAAGGTCCCCGTGCTGAGCTTCGGGACCGGCACCTTCGGTGGCCGGGGGCCGCTGTTCGGCGCCTGGGGAACCACCGACGCGGCTGAGGCGCGACGGCTCGTGGACATCTGCCTCGACGCGGGGATCACGATGTTCGACACCGCCGACGTGTACTCCGACGGCGCCTCCGAAGAGGTGCTCGGAGCGGCGATCAAGGGCCGCCGGGATCAGGTGATCGTGTCCACCAAGACCGGCCTGCCGACAGGGGAAGGACCGGGGGACGCCGGTACCTCCCGCGCGCGTCTGATCACCGCCTGCGAGAACGCCCTGCGCCGCCTCGGCACCGACTACCTCGACCTGTTCCAGCTCCACGCCTTCGACGCGGGGACGCCCATCGAGGAAGTCCTGGCCACGCTGGACGACCTCGTACGGGCGGGGAAGGTCCGCTACACCGGAATCTCCAACTTCTCCGGCTGGCAGACCATGAAGTCCCTCGCCATCGCCGACGAGCGCGGCCATCGCCGCTATGTGGCCCACCAGGTCTACTACTCCCTCCTCGGCCGCGACTACGAATGGGAGCTGATGCCGCTCGGGCTCGACCAGGGGCTGGGGGCGCTCGTGTGGAGCCCGTTGGGCTGGGGGCGGCTCACCGGCAAGGTCCGGCGCGGCACACCGCTACCGGCGCACAGCCGACTGCATCAGACCGCCGACTTCGGCCCGCCGGTCGAGGACGAACACCTCTACCGCGTGGTCGACGCCCTGGACGAGATCGCGGAGGAGACCGGCAAGGCCGTACCGCAGATCGCCCTCAACTGGCTGCTGCGGCGGCCGACCGTCGCCTCCGTCATCATCGGCGCCCGCGACGAGAAACAGCTCCGCCAGAATCTCGGCGCCCTCGGCTGGGCGCTCACGCCCGACCAGATGGCGAGACTCGACGCGGCGAGCGACCGGACGGCCCCCTATCCCTACTTTCCCTACCAGCGGCAGGAAGCCTTCGCCCGGCTCAACCCGCCGATGTGGTGATGCCCCTGGTAAGGGACGGGCGCAGGGGTACGGGCGAGCCGGGTGGGTAGGCGGCGCTCAGGAGTCCGGGGCCGGTCATGGTGCGGTTCCGGCGTTCCCCCAACGCCCCGGGAGAGACATGGCAGCACGGCCGTTGACCTTCGTCGTCGGAACCGGACGGTGTGGCTCCACCGCCCTGTCGGAGGTGCTGCGTCTGCACCCCCACGTCCTCAGCCTGAGCGAGCTGATGGCCTCCCTGGAGCCGAGCGCGCTTCCCGATGGGCCGCTGACCGGGGAGGAGTTCTGGAACATCCTCGCCACTCCCCCGGCGTTCGCCAACCGGCTCATCCGGGAGGGCTTCGGGCTGCCGGAGCACACGTATCCCGGCTCGGGAGGGCGGTTCTCTGCGGCGGGGGACGGGATTCCGGCGGTGTCGCTGACGACGCTGCCGCATCTGAGCGACGACCCGGACGCGCTGTTCGACGCGCTGCGGCCGGTGCTGTGCGGGCGGCCCCGGGGGCCGGTGGCGGAGCATCACCGGGCGCTGTTCGACGCGCTGGCCGAGCGGTTCGGCAGCCGGGCCGTGGTGGAGCGGTCCGGGTACTCGCTGCGGCTGGTGCCCCGGCTGCGGGAGGCGTTCCCCGAGGCGCGGTTCGTCCATCTGTACCGGGACGGGGCCGACTGCGCGCTGTCGATGAGCCGCCACCCCGGCTTCCGGATGATCCAGCTGATGCGGGAGGGCGGCGACGTTCCGGGCGAGCTGGCCGCGCTGATGAGCGACGAAAGCGCCGAGGTCAAGCCCCTGTTGACGCGGCCCGTGCCGCTCGCCGAGTTCGGGCGGCTGTGGTCGGACACCGTGATCGAGGGGAGGGGACACCTCGACGCGCTGCCCGAGGGGCTGGTGCTGCCGCTGTCGTACGAGGCGCTGCTCGACGCCCCCGACGCCGAACTCACCCGCCTGGCGGCGCACCTCGGCGTCGAGCCGCTGTCCGGGTGGCTGGCCGGGGCGCGCGTGCTGCTGGACGGCGGGCGGCGCGGCAGCGCCGAGCGGCTGCCGGAGGAGGAGCGGGCCGCGCTGCGGGAGAGCGTCGCGGCGGGGGAGCGGGCGCTGGGGGCATAGGGCGCCTCGTAGGTGCACCTCGCGGACGCGCCTCGCTGTACGGCCCCGGGCGCGGGGCCGTACAGGGGCGGCATCGTCAGTAGCCCGCCTTGGCGTTGACGCGGCGCGGGTAGTAGCGCTCGTCGCCGCGCCGCTCGTAGTTCTTCCAGCGCGGGGCGTCGCCGGTCGGGTGGTCGCCGAGGATGGTGACCCGCTGGCCCTTGCGGTAGGCGGAGTAGTCGTTGATGGCCAGGTGCTGGGTCGCCCTGTTGTCCCACATGGCCACCGCGCCGGGCTGCCAGCGGTAGCGGCAGTTGAAGATCGGCTGCTCGGAGTGCTCGAAGAGGAACTGCAGGACGGCGTCGCTCTCGTGCCTGCTGAGCTGCGGAATGTGCGACGACCACATGCGGGTGACGTACAGCGAGCGGCGCCCGGTCTCCGGGTGGATCCGCACCACCGGGTGCTCGGCCTTCATCTCGCCGACCTCGGGCGCCTTGAGGACGTGGACGGCGGTCAGCCCGTCGAGCATCTCGCGGTACGGCTCGGACAGCGTCTCGTACGCCAGGTACTGGTTGCTCCACATCGTGTCGCCGCCGGACTCCGGGCAGGTGACCAGGTGCAGGATCGAGGCGACCGGCGGGTTGGGGCTGAAGGTGACGTCGATGTGCCACTCGTCGGCCTTGCCGCCCTTGTCGGACTCGATCAGCGCCAGCTCCGGATACCCCTCGACCTTCGGCAGGAACGGATGCGTCTCCACCTCGCCGAAGCGCTTGCCGAGGGCGATGTGGGCCTCCGGGGTCAGGTGGGACTGGTCCGGGAAGAAGATCACCAGGTAGCGCAGCAGCAGCTCACGGATCCGCTCGAAGTCGGCGTCGTCGACGTTCGTCAGATCCATCCCGAAGATCTCCGCGCCGAGGGCGCCGGACACCGGGCGTACGACTGCTTCCTGTTTCGGCATAAGTGCCGTCCTTTCAGGTCTGGGGGACGCGGTGGGCGCGGGGGTCGGGCAGGACGCCGAGCTGGTGGAGGCGGTCCAGGAACGTCATCGGGCGGGGGCCCAGGCCGGACATGTTGTACGTGACGGTGTGCAGCAGCCGGGGATTGCGCCCGGTGAACCGGACCGCCCGCCGCCCCACGACCCGGCCGCGCCAGGTCAGGTCGGTGACCATGCGGGCCGCGTTGTCGCTGGTGGTGGCGGCCTGAGCGAGGATCGGCCGCCGCTCGGCCTCGTAGGCGCGCAGCGCCGCGTCCACGGTGGTGGCGGTGGGCGCGGCTCCGTCGAGATGGTCGGCGAGCCGGTCGGCGAGGGAGGCGGCGCAGGTGATCGCGGTGTTCATGCCCTGGGCGGCCATCGGGTGCACGGCGTACGCGGCCTCGCCGACGAAGGCCATCCCGGGGACGGCCAGCCGGGGTGAGAGGAAGCGGGACACCGGCAGCAGCTGTCTGCTGTCCAGACCTGCCAGCAGCGGCCCGGACAGCGGCTCCAGCGCGGGCACCTCCGCCACCACCCCCTCGGCCCAGGCGGCCAGGGCCGCCCGGTCGCGGCCGCCGCGCAGTTCGTCGGGCGCGGCCTGTACGTACAGCCGCACCCGGTCGCCGGGCAGCGCGTACACCAGCCGCAGCCCGCGCGCGCTGAGGTACGCCGAGAAGTCGTCCGGGCGGGGCGCGCCCGCGAGGTCGAACGACACCAGGCGGTGCGGGTAGTCCACGCGCCGGGCGTCGATGCCCGCCGCGCGGCGCAGCCGGGACGAGATGCCGTCCGCGGCGACCGTCAGCGGCGCGCGGACCTCGTACCGCCGTCCGCCCTCGGTGATCGCCACGCCGCGGACGCGTCCCGAGCCGTCGTGCAGGGCCTCCTCGACCAGGGCTCCCCGGCGCACCTCCACGGTCGGGCCGATCCCCTCGGCCAGCGCGTCCAGGATGGTGAGGTGGTCGTGGGAGAGCAGCCACCGGTCGCCCTCGGGGAGGCGGCCGTAGTCCAGCGCCATCAGCGGCGTCCCGGCCGGCGCCCGGACCACCAGGCGGCCCATCCGCACCCCGGCCCGCCGCTCCAGCAGCCGTTCGGTCCCCCAGCGGCGCAGCACGCGCAGCGCGCCGGGCTGGAGCACCTCGCCCTTGGCGACCGGACGCGGCTCGCGCTGCTTGTCGACGACGAGGACGCGCAGGCCCAGCTCCCCCAGGGCGCGCGCGGAGGCGAGCCCTCCGGCGCCCGCGCCGCATACGACGGCGTCGTACGGTGTGTTCCGCTCGCTCATGCGGAGCCCCCCGGGGACGAGGTGGCCGTGCGCAGCCTGGCCAGGGCGCGGAGGGCGAGCCCGGAGGCGATCACGTCGTCGGCGTAGCGGTAGCAGAAGCGGATGTACTCGTTCACCGGCGATCCGGCCCAGCCGCCGTCCGGCCGCTGGGCGTCCGTCAGATGGCGCGCGGCGGCCGTCACGGGCCGCGACCCGGCGTCGTGGCCCGCGGCGAGCAGCGCGTACAGCGCCCAGGCCGTGTCCTCCACGGTGCCCGGCGCGGCGCCGTCCTCGCCCGCGGAGGCGCCGCCCCAGGAGCCGTCGTCGTGCTGGACGCTCAGCAGCCACGCGGCCGCCCGGACGGCCGCCGGATGCCCGGCGCCCACCGTGCGGCACAGGGTTTCCAGCACCACCGACGTGCCCGCCGTACGGCCCCGGTACCACAGGGCCTCGTACGAACCGTCCGCCCGCTGCCGCGCCACGAGCCAGCGCACGGCCTTCACCACGCGCCGGTCGTCGGCGCCCGCGCCGTGGTCCAGCAGCGCGCGGACCGCCTTGGCCGTCATCTGCGGGCAGGGGCCGAACCCGCCCGGCTTGCTGTTCCGTACGGCCAGGCTCCAGGAGCCCGCGGAGTCCTGCGTCCGGGTCAGCCAGTCGATGCCGCGCCGTACGTGCGAGTCGTTGCCGCCGCCGGGGAGGCGGAGCAGCACCGAGCTGATCTCGGCGGTCTCCAGCGCCATGGGCCAGCTGTGCGCGCTGGAGAAGCCCCAGTAGCCGGGCGGGCAGCCGAGGGCGGCGAACGGGGTGTTCTGCTGGCGCGCCTGGAACATCGCGCGGGTCTCCGTCAGCCGGGGGTCCTGTGCGTACCCCGCCTCCAGGAGGGCGGAGGCGGCGAAGCTCGACCAGGTGACGTCCAGCGGCATCAGCTCCCACCCGCCGTCCGCGTCGGCCGCCGACCGCAGCCACGCGGTGGCGTCCCGCACGATGTCCGGGGCGAGGCCGGAGCGGGTGGTGCCGACGCAGATGAGGCCGGTCAGCCAGGGGTCGGTGCTGAACGCCCCGCTCGCGCCCTCCCGTTCGTACGCCTCGCGGACGACGGCCAGCGCGGCGGGCCGGGCCAGGGCGTTGAGCCGTCGCCGCACCAGCCCCTGGGTGCGGCGGCGCACCGTGGCCTGGCCGAGCGCCATGCTCGCGAGGATCGGCAGCCGCAGGCTGAGCAGCCGCCGCGCGGGCCCGCGGAGCAGCAGCAACTCCAGCGGGAGGCGGGGCAGCACCGACTCGTCCAGCCGCCCCGCGAGGGCGCCGAACTGCCGGATCAGCCCCGCCATCACCGGCTCAGGCAGCGCCTCGGGGCCGCCCAGTTGCGCCAGCCGCTGCCGCCCGGCGCGTACGGCGGGGGCCGCGTGGCGCGGGGCGACCAGGTCGAGCGCGTCGGTGACGACGGCGGTGGTCAGCACCTCGTCGGGCACCCCGCGCATGGCCCACCCGCCGCTGTCGCGCTGCGCCTTGACGAGCCGGTCGACGCCGCGGGTGAGGAGCGCGTCGCCGTCCGCCCCGGGGTCCGCGAGGCGGAGGGCGATGAGGGCGAGGGCAGTGTTCGCCGGGGAGAACCGGTCTTCCGTCGCGTCGGGGGCGAACACCCCGTCCGGGCGCCGCCGGGCGAAGAGCGCCTCGGCACCGGCCGTGACGGCGGCGTCGATCCGGTCGGTGGAGGGTGAGGTCACCATGGGCTCGGACGGTCCTTCCGTAGTGCGGCGCGGAGGGTCTGGCGCGGATCGGGACGCCGGTCCGGATGCGGGTCCGGGCCCACGTCCGGGGCGTCCGGATCCGGATCCGGACGCGGGCCCGACTCCGCACGCCGCCCCGTGCGGGTGCCGGTGCCCAGGCGGGGGCCCGCCCCCTCGGCGGGGGCCGGGCGGGGGGCCGCGTTGGCGGTGGCGGGGTGCGACTCCGCCTCCCCGTCGTCCGGCGGGAACTCGTGGCGGGCGCGCATCCTGGACTGGGTCAGGACGCTGAGGACCAGCAGCGGGACCAGCACCGCCAGGGCCGGGGCCGGGCCCCAGCCGCCGGACAGCACCGCGCCCGCCAGGATCAGCCGCTCGGCGACCAGCACCTCGTGGGCCCGTAACGCCCGTACGGGGGTCAGCGGGGCCGCGCCGCGCAGCAGCGGGGTGAAGGCGCTGATGCCGCAGGCCGCCGCGGTCAGCAGGAGGGCGCCGAAGGCGGTCCGCCCGCCTGGGGCGGCCAGCGGTACGCAGGCCGCGGCGGTGACGACGGCGGCCGCGTACAGCAGGGCGGCGGTGCGCGCCGCGTAGCGGACGCCGCGGAGGACGGGGAGCGTGCGGTAGCCGCCGCCGCGGTCGCCTTCGACGTCGCGCAGGGTGCCGACCAGGTTGGACGCCGTGTCGTGGGCCCAGAAGGCGAGGGCGGCGAGCAGCACCGCGGGCCACCGGGGCTCCGTTCCGGCCGTCAGCGCGCCGAAGACGACGGTGAGTGCCGTCAGCGCGCCCCGCACCGCGTTGCCGGACAGCCCGCGGCCCTTGAACACCTTGCTGTACGCGACGATGCCCGCCATGCCCGCCGCGACCAGCAGCAGCGCGCTCCAGGCGGCCAGCGCGGTGACGACGGCGGCGGCGAGGGCGCACACCAGGCCGGACGCCACGGCCGCGCGGGGGCTCAGCCGCCCCGAGGGGATCGGGCGCTGGGGCTTGGCCGTGGCGTCCAGGTCGCGGTCGAAGTAGTCGCCGAGGTAGTGCCCGGCGATCCAGCTCAGGGTCGGTGCGGCCCAGGCGGCCCACAGATGCGCCGACGAGGGTGAGCCGTCGGCCAGCGCGGCACCGGCCAGGCCGACCAGGCCGGGGTACGACAGGGTGTACAGCCGCCAGGTCTGCAGATGGGCCCCGCAGCCGGTGGCGAGCGCGGTGGCGAGCGCCCCGGGCACGGTCACCGCTCCCGGTCGGCGGAGAAGTCCGCGAGGGCGGCGAGCACGGCGGAGCCCTCGGTCGGCGGGAGTTCCGCGAGGCAGTCCTTGGCGCGGGCGACCTCCGCACGGGTGCGCTCGCGCGCGGCCCGCAGCGCGTCGGTGGAGTCCAGGACGCGGCGTACGGAGTCGAAGGCGTCCGGCGCGGGCAGCGTCCCCCGCAGCGCGGTCCGCAGGGCTTCGCGGTCGGCGGCGCCGGCCCGCTCGTACGCCATGAGCACGGGGAAGGTGGGGCGTCCGTTGGCGGTGTCGCTCAAGCCGGACTTGCCGGTGGCGGCCGTTTCGCTGGTGTACGGCAGCAGGTCGTCGTGCATCTGGAAGGCGAGCCCGAGGTGTTCGGCGTAGCCGGTGAGGGCCCGCTGCGCGGTGGCGTCGCCGCCGCCGAGCAGGGCCCCGGCGTGGCAGGCGCCGCGGAAGAGCGCACCGGTCTTGAGTGAGATCATCGTGAGGTAGCGGTCGAGCCCGCACGCCGCGTCCCCGCACAGCTCGGTCTCCATCGCCTGGCCGCGGCACAGATCGACCCCCGCGTGGGCCAGGAGCCGTACGGCTTCCAGCAGCCGGTCCGCGGGCAGGCCCTGGTCGGCGCACTCGGCGACGGCGGCGAACATGCCCATGATCAGGGCGTCGCCGGTGACGACGGCGTCCGCGACGCCGTACCGTGCCACGACCGTGGGGCGGCCGCGGCGCAGCGCGTCACCGTCGATGACGTCGTCGTGGACCAGCGACCCGGCGTGCAGATACTCGACGCCGAGCGCGGCGGGCAGGGTCTCCTCGTAGCCGCCGCCCACGGCCCTGGCCGACTCCACGAGCAGCAGCGGGCGCAGCAGTTTGCCCGCGGGCAGCAGGGCGTAGCGGGATATCCGGTGGACCCGCTCGCCGCCGGACGGCCAGCGGGATTCGAGGTCGCGCAGCAGCCGGGCGAGGGTCGGGTGGGCGGCGGAGAGCGGATCCGCCGGGGCGGTCACCGCGGGGTGCGGGGCGGCGCTCACGGCGCCTCCTCGTCGGCCTGGGCCGCCCCTCCGGTGTGCCCTTCCGCGCCGCGCCCCTCCGCATCGCGCAGTTTCGCGGCCAGCAGCGCGAACGCGTCGTTCGCCGCGGGCTCGGCGATGGTCACCCGTACGCCCTCGCCCGGCTTGCCGCACACCAGCACGCCGTGGTCCGCGCAGAACTGGGTGAAGCGCTCGACCCCTGACTCCATCGGCAGCCACAGGAAGTTGGCCTGGCTGGGCGTCACCTGCCAGCCCTGTTCGGTCAGGACCCCGTACAGCCGCTCCCGCTCGCGGGCGGTCTCCTCGCACTGGCGGCGGATCGCGGCGGACTCGGCGAGCGCCGCGACGGCCGCGGCCTGGGCGGCGGCGCCCACCCGGTGGAACATCAGGGCGCCACGCAGCGGCGCGAGGGCGCGCTCGTGCCCCACGAGGTAGCCGACGCGCAGGCTGAGCAGGCCGTACGACTTGGAGAAGGTGCGCACCACGCACACCCGCTCGTCCTCCCGGTACAGCTCGATGCCGTGGGCGACGGAGGCGGCGTCCGGGTCGGCGAAGTCGATGTACGCCTCGTCGATCACCACGGTGACATGGGCGGGGAGCAGGCCCAGGAAGCTCCGCAGCGCCGCCTCGCCGACGGCGGTGCCGGTGGGGTTGTTGGGGTTGCAGACGATGACCAGGCGCGTCTCGTCGGTGACGGCCGCCGCCAGCGCCTCCAGGTCGTGCGTCTCGTCCCGCAGCGGCACCCGCACGGTGCCGGAGGCGGCGTTGGCCGCCATCATCGGGTACGCCTCCCAGGACGGCCAGGCATGCACGGTGTGGGTGTCCGGCCCGGTGTGGCCGGAGAACAGCAGCTGCAGCAGCGCGCCGGAGCCGGGCCCGACGGCGACGTCCCCGGGCGCCACCCCCAGGTGCTCGGCGATGGTCCGGGACAGGCCGAATCCCAGCGCGTCCAGGGTGCGATGGGCTTCGGCGGCGGTTTCCGAAACGGCCCGCAAGACGGAGGGAAGGGGTGGATGGGAGGTCTCGTTCAGCGACATCTGATGTTGCACGGCGCCCTGTGCGAGCACCGGTTGCATTCTGTTCCAGCCGTCTTTGTCAGACATGTTCCATTCCAATCCGCGGAAATTCTAGGGAAATCCCGCAAGGTTTGGATCGGCAGCACACCGAATGATGGGGGTGGTCGGTGGTGGAGGCGGCGGTGAATACGAAAATAAGCTCGGCGGGCCCAGCGCACTCGCATCGCGGGGCGATCCCGAGGTGAACGCCACAACGCGCCGTCGCGCGCGGTCCGTTCGGCAGTCGCGGCTATCGAACCTGTAGACCAGCGGCCGTCACTCGGCCGCCTCCCTGAGTGTGGAGGGCGCCGGGACCATACGTCCAATAAGGATCTTCCCGGCATCCATAAACACCTTTTACAGTGTTCATGTGCTCGACATCCACCAGTTAGCGGTCATAGCAGGCGTGGCGCGCGCGGGTTCCTACACCGCCGCCGCCGAATTGCTGGGTTACACCCAGCCCGCCGTCAGTTACCGAATGCGCGCGCTGGAACGCACCATCGGCGTCCAGCTCGCCGTCCGGTCGGGGCGCGGGGTACGGCTCACCCCGGCGGGCCACCGACTGGCCCAGCACGCCGAGGTGGTGCTGTCCGCCCTGGGGGCCGTCGAGGACGAATTCCGTACGTACGCCGCCCACGCGCGCGGCACGGTGCGGGTGTCCGCGATCCACAGCGCCTGCGCCTCGCTGCTGCCCGGCGCGGTGGCCCGGCTGCGGTCCGCCCGGCCCGATGTGCAGATCGTCCTGGAGCGGGCCACCTCCCCGGACGCGTACCGCTCGCTGCGGGAGGGGACGACCGACGTGGCCCTGGTGAGCGTCCGCGACGGCTCCCGCCCCGACGAACAGCCCGACGAACAGCCCGACGAACAGAGCGATGACCCCGAGGCCGAGTGGGTGGACCTCCCGCTGATCAGCGATCCGCGCTGTGTGCTGCTCCCGGTCGACCACCCACTGGCCGACCTGCGGACAATCCCCCTCAGTGCGCTGGCCGACGAGTCCTGGGTGCTGGACGAGGACCGCGACGAGTTCACCGCCGCCTGCGCCAGGGCGGGCTTCGAACCGCGCACCGTCGCCCTCACCAACGACCCCGCCACCGCCCATGACCTGGTCGCCCACGGCGTGGGCGCGGCCGTCGCGGAGGGCCTGGCCCTGCCGCCGCACCCCGACCCGCGGGTGGTGGCCCGCCCCCTCCGCGACTGGCCGCCGCGCCGCGTGCACGCCCTGCTGCGCGCGGAGACGACACGGGTCCCCGCGGTGGAGGCGATGCTCACGGCCCTGCGGGAGGCGGTGGAGGACCATCGCGCGGCGGACGGGGACCTCGCCCCGTTACGGCTGGCGCGGGCGGCGAAGGCCGCGGGGTGAGGGCGCGGGCGCCGCGATGGGGTAGAGTAGATCTTGCAACGCCGCCCCGAGGGGCGGAAGTTGATGCGTCGGTCGTCTAAGGCAAGATACTCGTCTCCAAACGAGGGATGTAGGTGCAAGGCCTGCTCGGCGCTCCATGAAAGATCCCTCTCCTGATGCCAGGGGAGGGATTTTTCGCATGTGCGGGGCCATGCGCGGCCGGCGGGCTCAGCGGCCTCGACGGGCTCAGCGGGGAAGGCTTGCGTAGATCGTCTTGCCGCGGCCGCGGGCGATGGTCACCTCCCGGGACAGCCGGCGGACCATGTGCCAGCCGAAGCCGCCGGTGCCGGTCATCAGGTCGGGCGGACGAGCCCGGGGAGCCGCCGGGTTCGGGTCGCTGACGGCGACGGTCACCGTGTCGGGACCGGCGGAGAGTTCGAGGGTGTACCGGCCGCCGCCATGGCGCAGCGCGTTGGTGGCGAGTTCGGACACCACCAGGAGGATGGCGTCGGCCGCGTCCGAGTGCGGGGCCGGGGTGAGACCCCTGGTGAAGGCCCGGGTGACGGCGCGGGTGCGATGTATGCCGCCAGGACTGTCGCCCCGCACCACGGTCGAGGCCGTGGGCCGAGCGTTGGCGGTCTTCGTGCCGTTCATACGCGTACACCCCTGGTCGGATCGGATATGCCGCTTTGCAGAGGCTCGTGTGCCCGCTCTGCCGCGCCGCACGCTTGACTGCCGCACACACCCCAGTTCTTCGATCTTCCCTGCCGGAGAAAATCTGTCGTGGAGACGGTAGACATGAGCGGATCGCGAGAGTTAGATTCCCTGTCGTAGTCACGGCGCCCGCGAGGCGCGGCAGACACCGACGACAAGGAGGCGGACACCATCAGGATCGCCCGGGCGAAGAGTTGAGTCCGCTCGGGTACCGCACGCCCCGGAAGGGAAGGTGGTCCCCGGTCAGATATCCGCGATCCCCGCACACCTGTCGTCTCAGACGGGTACGCGGACAATGGTGTTGAACCCCTCGGGGCCCTGGAGCCGATACGGCGCCAGGGCCCCTCGACGCGCGACCGACGACATGAAGATGAGGAGTCAATGGCCGAAGGCAGGCAGCACAGCCGCCTGGACGATGACGATTACCCCGCCTACACCATGGGCCGTGCCGCCGATCTGCTCGGCACCACCCCGACCTTTCTGCGAGCCATCGGCGAAGCCGGTCTCATCACGCCGTTGCGCTCGGAGGGCGGCCACCGCCGCTACTCGCGCCACCAGCTGCGCATCGCCGCCCGCGCCCGCGAGCTGGTCGATCAGGGCACCCCGATCGACGCCGCGTGCCGCATCGTCGCTCTGGAAGATCAGCTCGAAGAGGCCAGGCGCGTCAACCAGGAGCCGGATGGGGTAAAGTAGATCTTGCAACGCCGCCCTGACGGGCGGAGGTTGATGCGTCGGTCGTCTAAGGAAAGATACTCGTCTCCAAACGAGGGATGTAGGTGCAAGGCCTGCTCGGCGCTCCATGAAAGATCCCCCTCCTGGTTCCAGGAGGGGGATCTTTTCGTCTGACCGCGTCTGTCCACGTCTGCCCATGTCTTCCCGCGTCTGCCCGCGTTCAGGAATCCGGCGTGGCCCGGTCCGGGCGGCCGCCCGGGTGGCGGTGGCGCCAGGTCCAGAAGACCACGACGGAGACGAGCGACCAGCCCGCCAGCACCAGGAACGGAAAGGCGTGCTGGTGCTCGCCGAAGTAGACGGCAGTGTGCTGGGCGTTGACCGAGGCGCCCGGCGGAAGCCAGCGGCCGACGAGGCCGAGCAGGGACGGGAGCAGCGGCCAGGAGACCGCGCCGCCCGAGGAGGGGTTGCCCAGGAGGACCATCAGCCCCCAGGTGGGGATGAGCGCCCACCGTCCGAACAGGACGTTGAACATGGAGAAGACCACCCCCGAGGTGAACATGGTCAGGGCGAGGATCCCCCAGGACCCGGCGAAGGGGAGGGTCAGCGCGCCGAGCCCCCAGTCGACGATCGCGGCGATGACGAAGGCGCCGAGCAGGGCGTACGCGACGGTGAAGGCGATCCGCTCGGCCGGGTTCAGGCCGGCCGCGTTGACGCTCAGCTGGACGGCGCCGAGGAAGCCCATGATCACCGCGGCCAGCGAGATGTAGAAGACCGCGAGGCCCCGCGGATCGCCCGGCTGGAGCGGCTTCAGGTCCCGTACGGCGACGGGCACGCCCACCGCCCGGCCCACCTTCGTACCGGCCGAGGCGAGCACCTGGGCGACGCTGGCGCCCGCGGCGGAGGACAGGCCCAGTTCGACGCCCCGGCCGCGCATCCGCAGGATCCCGAAGACCTGCTGCTCCTCGACGGCCCAGCGGGCGCGGCCGTACGAGGGTTCCCGGCGCAGCCGCAGCGAGGCGTTCAGCGCCTTCTCCATCCCGGCGACGAAGCGCCGGGGCGGGGCGGCGCCCTGCGGGGTGCTCACGACGGCGACGGCGATCTGGCGCGGGGTGGGGTTCGCGAAGGCGAAGGTGTACGAGCCCGCGAAGAGCCCCGCACCCGCCGAGATGATCAGCACGATGACCGTGGCCGGGAAGAACGGGGTGCGCTTGAACCGGGCCCACGGGGACCGGGCCCCCGGGGAGTCGTCGTCCGCCATGCGCCCACGCTAGAACGGACAATCCCGGCATAGCGCACGACGTGGCCCGGACAACACCCGGCGGAAATGGTTCGCCAGTCGTTTTGCCGAGGTGAGATCCTGGGATCCGTATGTCCACGACTCCTGCCCCCGCCCTGCCCGCCCTCCTGGAGCGGCTCCCCGAGCTGATGCTGCGCGACCAGCAGCGGCTGGGGCGCCGCCTCGACGGCGCCCGCCGGATCCGCAAGCCCGAGGCCCGAGCGGCCGTCCTCGGCGAGATCGCCGAGGACGTCGAGCGGGCGGAGGCGCGGGTCGCGAACCGCCGCGCCGCCGTGCCGGACATCACCTATCCGGAAGAACTGCCGGTCAGCCAGAAGAGGGACGACATCCTCGCGGCCGTCCGCGATCACCAGGTGGTGATCGTCGCGGGCGAGACCGGCTCCGGGAAGACGACGCAGATCCCCAAGATCTGTATGGAGCTGGGCCGTGGCGTCAAAGGGCTGATCGGCCATACCCAGCCCCGCCGGATCGCGGCCCGCACGGTCGCCGAGCGCATCGCGGACGAGATCGGGACGCCGCTCGGCGAATCGGTCGGCTGGAAGGTCCGCTTCACCGATCAGGTGAGCCAGGACACCCACATCAAGCTGATGACGGACGGCATCCTGCTGGCCGAGATCCAGACCGACCGCGAGCTGCGCCAGTACGACACGATCATCATCGACGAGGCCCATGAGCGCAGCCTCAACATCGACTTCCTGCTCGGCTATCTGGCCCAGCTCCTCCCCCGCCGCCCCGACCTCAAGGTCGTGATCACCTCCGCGACCATCGACCCGGAGCGCTTCTCCCGCCATTTCGGCGACGCGCCGATCGTCGAGGTCAGCGGGCGCACGTATCCGGTCGAGGTGCGCTACCGGCCGCTGCTGGAGGAGGGCGGCGAGGACAGCGACCGGGACCAGATCACCGCGATCTGCGACGCGGTGGACGAGCTGCAGGCCGAGGGGCCGGGCGACATCCTCGTCTTCCTCTCCGGCGAGCGGGAGATCCGGGACACGGCCGACGCGCTGAACAAGAAGCAGCTGAAGTCCACCGAGGTGCTGCCGCTGTACGCACGGCTGTCGCACGCCGAGCAGCACCGGGTCTTCCAGAGACACACCGGCCGCCGGATCGTCCTCGCCACGAACGTCGCGGAGACCTCGCTGACCGTCCCCGGTATCCGGTACGTGATCGACCCGGGCACGGCCAGGATCTCCCGCTACAGCCACCGCACCAAGGTCCAGCGGCTGCCCATCGAGCCGGTCTCGCAGGCCAGCGCCAACCAGCGCAAGGGCCGCTGCGGCCGGACCAGCGACGGCATCTGCGTCCGGCTGTACTCCGAGGACGACTTCCTCACCCGCCCGGAGTTCACGGACGCCGAGATCCTCCGTACCAACCTGGCCTCCGTCATCCTCCAGATGACCGCGGCGGGCCTCGGCGACATCGAGAAGTTCCCGTTCATCGACCCGCCCGACCGGCGCAACATCAAGGACGGCGTCCAGCTCCTGGAGGAGCTGCACGCGCTGGACGGCAAGCAGAAGGACCCGCGCAAGCGGCTCACCCAGACGGGGCGGAAGCTGGCCCAGCTGCCGGTGGACCCGCGGCTGGCCCGGATGGTGCTGGAGGCGGAGCGCAACGGCTGCGTCCGCGAGGTCATGGTGATCGCGGCGGCGCTGTCCATCCAGGACCCGCGCGAGCGCCCCTCCGACAAGCAGCAGCAGGCGGATCAGCAGCACGCCCGCTTCAAGGACGAGTCGAGCGACTTCCTGGCCTTCCTCAACCTGTGGAAGTACATCCGGGAGCGGCAGAAGGAGCTGTCCTCGTCCGCGTTCCGCCGCATGTGCCGCAACGAGTACCTGAACTATCTGCGCATACGCGAGTGGCAGGACATCTACAGCCAGCTGCGCACGGTCACCAAGACCATGGACATCCAGCTGTCCGAGCAGGACGCGGCGCCGGACCACATCCACACCTCGCTGCTGTCCGGGCTGCTGTCCCACGTGGGTCTGAAGGACACCGAGAAGAACGACTACGTGGGCGCGCGCAGCGCCAAGTTCGCCGTGTTCCCCGGTTCGGCGCTGTTCAAGAAGCCGCCGCGCTGGGTGATGTCGGCGGAGCTGGTCGAGACGTCCCGGCTGTGGGCGCGGGTCAACGCGAAGATCGAGCCGGAGTGGATCGAGCCGCTGGCCCAGCACCTGGTCAAGCGCACCTACAGCGAGCCGCACTGGGAGCAGAAGCAGGCGGCGGTGATGGCGTACGAGCGGGTCACGCTGTACGGCGTCCCGATCGTCGCCCAGCGGAAGGTCAACTACGGCCGGATCGACCCGGAGACCAGCCGCGACCTGTTCATCCGCAACGCCCTGGTCGAGGGCGACTGGCGTACCCACCACCAGTTCTTCCAGGACAACCGGAAGCTGCTGGGCGAGGTGGAGGAGCTGGAGCACCGGGCCCGGCGCCGCGACATCCTGGTGGACGACGAGACGCTGTTCGACTTCTACGACCAGCGGCTCCCGGAACATGTGGTGTCCGGGGCGCACTTCGACTCCTGGTGGAAGCACAAGCGCCGGGACGAGCCGGAGCTTCTCAACTTCGAGAAGTCGATGCTCATCAACGAACGGGCGCAGGGCGTCACCAAGGACGCGTATCCGGACTCCTGGCGTCAGGGGAAGCTCAAGTTCAAGGTGACGTACCAGTTCGAGCCGGGGGCGGACGCGGACGGCGTGACCGTCCACATCCCGCTCCAGGTGCTCAACCAGGTCACCCCGGACGGCTTCGACTGGCAGATCCCCGGGCTGCGCGAGGACCTGGTCACCGAGCTGATCCGGTCGCTGCCCAAGCCGGTGCGCCGCCACTACGTCCCGGCGCCGAACTACGCCCAGCGCTTCCTGGACGGGACCGTGCCTCTCCAGGAGCCGCTGACGGCCGCGCTGGGCCGCGAGCTGCACCGGATGGTGGGGGTGCGGATCGAGCCGGAGGACTGGGACCCGGCCAAGGTCCCCGACCATCTGAAGATCACCTTCCGGGTGGTCGACGAGCGGCGCCGCAAGCTCGCCGAGGACAAGGACCTGGAGGCGCTCAAGCAGCGGCTGCGGCCGAAGACCCGGGCCGCGATCTCCAAGGCGTTCGAGTCCTCGGAGGAGGGCGCCGGCATCGAGCAGCGCGGCGGGCTGACCTCATGGACGGTCGGCACGCTCCCGCGCACCTTCGAGACCCGCCGCGGCGGCCAGCCGGTCAAGGCGTATCCGGCGCTGGTGGACGAGGGCGCGTCGGTGGCGCTGCGGCTCTTCGACACCGAGCCGGAGCAGCGGCAGGCGATGTGGCGGGGCGTCCGGCGGCTGATCCTGCTCCAGCTGCCGTCCAACCCGGCGAAGTTCGCGCAAGGGCAGCTGACCAACCAGGCCAAGCTGGCGCTCTCCAGCAGCCCGCACGGCAGCATCGCGGCGCTCTTCGAGGACTGCGTGTCCGCCGCCGCCGACCGGCTCATCGCCGCCCGCGGCGGCCCGGCGTGGGACGAGGAATCGTTCCGCAAGCTCTTCGACGCGGTACGGGCCGACATCGCGGACGCCACGCTGGACACCGTCCGGAAGGTGCAGGAGGTGCTGGCGGCCTGGCAGGCGTGTGAGCGCCGGCTGAAGGGCATCAAGAGCCCGGTGCTGCTGCCGTCCCTCGCGGACGTCCGGGAACAGCTCTCGGAGCTGATGAAACCGGGCTTCGTGACCGCGCACGGGGTACGCCGCCTCCCGGACCTCATGCGCTATCTGGTGGCCGTGGACCGCCGGCTCCAGCAGCTCCCCACCCACGCCGAGCGGGACCGCACCCGGATGGCGAAGGTCAAGGAGATGCGGGACGAGTACGCCTGGCTGCTGGAGCAGTTCCCGGCGGGCCGCCCGGTGCCCGCGGAGGCGCTGGAGATCCGCTGGATGATCGAGGAGCTGCGGGTCAGCTACTTCGCGCATGCCCTGGGCACGGCCTATCCGGTCTCCGACAAGCGCATCGTGAAGGCCATCGACGCGGTGGCGCCGTAGCCGTTCCCCGGCCTCCGGCGCCGCCCGACGGGCCGGGCGGGCGCGAGTTCGACCGCACCCCCTGACCTGCTGTAGAGTCTGTGACGCACCACAGCGAAGCACACAGCGAAAAGGCTGTGGAGCGTCACTGATGGTCCTGTGGAGCAGTTTGGAGTGCTCGCCACCCTGTCAAGGTGGAGGCCGCGGGTTCAAATCCCGTCAGGACCGCACAACACACCGAAGGCCCGGATCCGCACAAGGATCCGGGCCTTCGGTCGTCTTGACGGCGGCCCGCACCCGGCGGTACCCAGGCTTAAAGGTGGCGGGGAAGTGGCCGGGAGGTGCGGGCACATGACGACGACCGCGAAACATGAGATCCGGGCGCTTCTGCGGGCCCATCTGGCGGCCGCCGCGGGCTACCGCCACTTCACCCGGCACTGCCCGGTCTGCCATCGGCTGCTGCGGCTGGCGATGGAGCCCGCGCCGCCCGCGCCGCCTGTGGAGCCCGTGGAGCTCGTGGAGCCTGTGGAGCCGACGCCTGCCGGGCCGTCGGCCGAGGAGGCTTCACCGGCACGCTCCGACGGATCATCAACTCGGTAAGCCATTACCGCAGTTCCGCGGAAATCGACAAGCGTTGAACTGTGTGACGGGAGTCACCGGACGCGATCCGAGAGTGGGGGAACTTACACCCGTCTCACAACAGGTCAATTTAATATGTGCAATTGCACCCTCTGTCCGAGCCATTCCCCGTCCCCCTCGTCGCCCCCTGTCCCCTACCCCTCGCGGGCCGTCAAGAAGCTCCCCAGCCCCGTCCGGAACCAGCCCGGATCACCTGTGAACCGCCTGTGGACCGGCCGCGGACCGCCGCCACGCGGGCATAAAAAAGATCGCGCTGGACCCGGCGGAGTCCAGCGCGATCTACGACGCACCCATGTCGAGCGGTGATGGCCTGTTGGGGCAGGCACCCGTCGTGGTGGAGCCATACAGGCGAAAGCCGGGCTGGGGGGCCCGGATATGCCCGGTTATGCGGTTGTTCAGGCCTCGCTGCGCTGCTGCGGGATGCCCGCGAGAAGTGCACGGACCTCCGCTTCGCGGTAGCGCCGGTGCCCTCCAAGCGTGCGGATGGACGTGAGCTTGCCTGCCTTGGCCCAGCGCGTGACCGTCTTCGGGTCCACACGGAACATGGTGGCAACCTCAGCCGGGGTCAGCAGCGGCTCGGCATCAGGGGTGCGAGCGGTCATGAGCGGCCTCCTCGGGAGAACCGAACCATCACGGTTCTTTCCTCTAAATTCTGCACCTTGACCCGCGTTGCCCGAAATGGCGGACGCGGGCCGAGTCGGTTATAGGACGAACGGCTTGTCCTCGGCACTACAACTACACCATCTGTCCAGCCGCGTCGGCCAAACCGATGGAATTGCCCTCTCAGGTGTCCAACCTCGACGGAAGCCGATGGACCATGCCATAACGGACAGTCACACGACCGTGACGATCAGTCACAACAGGATCAGAGGTATCAGATCCGCCAAAGAGTGCAATACCGATGAATCCGCCCAGACTTGGGCGGAAGGAGAACTTCCCGGACTCCTTGTCCTATTTTGACACGAGGATGGGGGATTGCCGCAAGGCCCGCAGTCAGTGCTTTAGATCACGATTGACGTAATGGCCCGGATCGGGACCTACGTCCCCCACTCCGGCTCTGACGTACCCGACCGCCCGATGGATCCGTTTTCCCCGGATCCGATCAGCCTCAGCTGGCGTTCTGCCGGCCCCGGATCTCGCTCCACCGATCAGTCAGCCGCTCATATGCGCTGCCCGCACGCTCCCCGTCCCCGTCCTTCAGTGCCGCAAGCCCTTCCGCCACATCCGCCGCCGAGCGGTCGTCCTCCAGCTGTCCGGCGGGCATCACGTGCACCAGACCGCCGTAGTCCAGTTCGACCAGCGACCGCGGATGGAATTCCTCCAGCCAGCGGCCCACGTCGACCAGGCCGTCGATCAGCGGCCCCTCGCCGAGAGCCTCCTTGAGCACCTTAAGCCCGCGCGCGACCCGCCGCCTGGCCTGGACCATCGGGGTGCGGTAACGCAAGATGAGGCCCTCGTCACCCTTGGTGTACTCGCGCTCCTCGTCGGCGAAGAGCACGAACCAGCGGACCGGGACATGCCAGGTCGCCGAGCGGATCCACGGGCGGGCGTCCGGGTTGCGCTCCAGCCACTGCTCGTAGTCCGAGGCGGCCTGCCGACGCACCACGGGGGGCAGCGCGGCATCCAGGAGGGGGCCGGGAAGGCGCTCGGGCAGCTCTTCCAGGGCCAACCAGCCGCGCAGCCGCGTCCGCCACGGACAGACGCATGTGACGCCGTCCACGACCGCCACAAAGGCGTCCGCGCTCTCGTGCACCGGAACCGGCACCGGAGGCACCGGCAGCAGGTCGGCGAGCGAGCGCCGCAGCTCGTCCTGTGAGCCGGGAAGGTCGTCGCGCTTGGCGTAGGTCGCCCAGTGCGTGCGCTCCGGTTCGGGAAAAGCGGCCAGCGGCTCATAGACACGGAGATACGCCGCATACGGGACAATCACCGAAGACGCCAAGGTCACACGCGCTCCCTCAAGGCCGATACCACCGCCAGGAGTTGCCTACCCCCTGCTCTCCGCATCGTCCCATGACCACCATCCGGACTCGGCGGGGACATGGCCGCTCCCGCGCCCCTCCAGGGCTTACGCTCGTGGCCACCGGCCCTCCCCACCAGCACGGAGGGCCTTACCCGACCTATGGGAGTCACCACCGTGACCGACGTACGTCACACCGTCAGCGTCGACGGTCCGACGGAGAGTCGCGTGCCGAACCACCCTCTCTCACCCCTGTCGATACTGTTCCGCAGCGATCTCGGCGGCCATGAGCAGGTCCTGCTCTGCCAAGACCGGGAGAGCGGCCTGAAGGCTGTCGTCGCGATCCACTCGACCGCCCTGGGCCCCGCGCTCGGCGGCACCCGGTTCCACGCGTACAGCGCCGAGGAGCACCCCGAGGAAGCGGCGGTCGTCGACGCGCTCAACCTCGCCCGCGGCATGTCCTACAAGAACGCGCTTGCCGGGCTCGACCACGGCGGCGGCAAGGCCGTGATCCTCGGCGATCCCGAAGAGATCAAGACCGAAGCGCTGCTGCTCGCCTACGGCCGTTTCGTGGCCTCCCTGGGCGGCCGCTACGTCACCGCCTGCGACGTGGGCACCTACGTCGCCGACATGGACGTCGTCGCCCGCGAGTGCCCCTGGACCACCGGCCGCTCCCCCGAGAACGGCGGCGCCGGGGACTCCTCGGTGCTGACCGCCTACGGCGTCTTCCAGGGCATGCGGGCCAGCGCCCGCGCCTCCTGGGGCACGCCCACGCTGCGCGGCCGCCGGGTCGGCATCGCGGGCGTCGGCAAGGTCGGCCACCACCTGGTGGAGCATCTGCTGGAGGACGGCGCCGAGGTCGTCGTCACCGATGTGCGCGCCGAGTCGGTCGACCGGGTACTGGCCCGCCACCCCCGGATCGAGGCGGTCCGGGACACCGGTGCGCTGATCCGCGCCGATCTCGACGTCTACGCGCCCTGCGCGCTCGGCGGCGCGCTGGACGACGACACGGTGCCCGCCCTCACCGCGAAGGTGGTGTGCGGCGCGGCCAACAACCAGCTCGCCCACCCGGGCGTCGAGAAGGACCTCGCCGACCGCGGGATCCTCTACGCACCGGACTACGTGGTGAACGCGGGCGGTGTGATCCAGGTCGCGGACGAACTGCACGGGTTCGACTTCGAGCGGGCCAAGGCCAAGGCGTCAAAGATCTTTGACACGACTTTGGCCATTTTTGATCGGGCCCGGACCGATGGCATTCCGCCAGCGGCCGCCGCCGACCGGCTCGCCGAACACCGTATGGCGGAGGGCCACGGCGCCACGTGAGTGTCGCCTGAGCACCGCCTGAGCGCCGCCCGGGGGACACTCGGGCGTCGCCCGGGCGTGACGTGATCGGTGCTGGACCCACCGCCGTGGCCGCCGCGACAGGCCGTACGGGGAGCCGGGAACGGCCTTCGGAACGGGGCCGGATCGGGCGGTGAAAGACCCCTCGGCGAGACATCCCTCACCACCCGTCGGCGGGTCGGCCCACGAGACAGGTTAAAATCGCAGCTGACCAGCGGGGACGGGGCGCCCCGCGGGTTCTGCCTCGTGGCACGTCGTGCGGGCGACGTACCGTACGGCCACAGAAGCAGGTACCGTTGAAGCCCTACGGACCGGTCTCTCTTTGGGGAGTCCGCTCCAATTCATGAACGTGAACGCGTGTCAAGACTCTGGGGCCGTCGAGCCCCGTCGTTGAGGGGGTCGAGCCATGGGGCGCGGCCGGGCCAAGGCCAAGCAGACGAAGGTCGCCCGCCAGCTGAAGTACAACAGCGGCGGGACGGACCTCTCACGCCTGGCCGAGGAGCTGGGCGCATCGCCGACATCGAACCAGCCGCCGAATGGCGAGCCGTTCGAGGATGACGATGAGCTGGACGATGACCCGTACGCACAGTACGCGGATCTGTACAACGACGATGACGACGAGGACGACGAACGGTCGGACCCGTCCGCGCAGCGTCGCCGCGCCTGAACGTGCATCCCCGCATCCCGCGGGGATGATCCACGTTCCAGGCGCTCGGCTTTCGCCGCACCTCCGCCGGTCCGGGGCACCCGCCTCGGACCGGCTTCTGTGCTGTCCGCGCGCCGGACGCACCGGGCGCGGCGGGCCTCAGCTCGCGTAGTCACCGGTCAGCGTCACCGCTTCCGTGTCACCGGCCGTGCGGTCGGTGATCTCGCCGCTGACCCAGGCGTCCACCCCGCGGTCCGCCAGGGTCGCGAGCGCGACGTCCACCGACTCGCCCGGCACGACGGCCATCATGCCGACGCCCATGTTCAGGGTCTTCTCCAGCTCCAGCCGCTCGACCGAGCCGAGCCGCCCCACCAGGTCGAAGATCGCGTCGGGGGTCCAGGCCGAGCGGTCCACCACCGCGCGCAAGTCCTCCGGGATGACCCGGGCCAGGTTGTTGGCGAGCCCGCCGCCGGTGATGTGCGAGAAGGCGTGCACCTCGGTGGTCCGGGTGAGGGCGAGGCAGTCCAGCGAGTAGATCCGGGTCGGCTCCAGCAGCTCCTCCCCCAGCGTCCGGCCCAGCTCCGGCACCTCGCGGTCCAGCGCCCAGCCGGCCCGGTCGAAGAGCACATGGCGGACCAGTGAGTACCCGTTCGAGTGAAGTCCGGACGAGGCCATGGCGATCACCACGTCCCCCGTACGGATGCGATCCGCGCCCAGCACCGCGTCCGCCTCGACCACGCCCGTACCGGCCCCGGCGACGTCGAAATCATCGGCGCCCAGCAGCCCCGGGTGCTCGGCGGTCTCGCCGCCCACCAGGGCGCAGCCCGCGAGGGCACAGCCCTCGGCGATGCCCTTCACGAGGGCGGCGACCCGCTCCGGGTGGACCTTGCCGACGCAGATGTAGTCGGTCATGAACAGCGGCTCGGCGCCGCACACGACCAGGTCGTCCACGACCATGCCGACCAGGTCGTGGCCGACCGTGTCGTACACGCCCATCCGCCGCGCGATGTCCACCTTGGTGCCCACGCCGTCGGTCGCGGACGCCAGCAGCGGGCGGCGGTAGCGGGCGAGCGCGGAGGCGTCGAAGAGGCCGGCGAAGCCGCCGAGGCCGCCCACGACCTCGGGCCGGGTCGCCTTCTTGACCCACTCCTTCATCAGCTCGACGGCGTGGTCGCCCGCCTCGATGTCGACGCCCGCGGCGGCGTAGCTGGCACCAGTGGACTCAGACATGACCTTGAGTTCTTTCGTTTCGGAAATGCGCGTGACGAGGGCCGGGACCTACGGGCGGCGGAGCGCGTCGGCGCCGCCGACACCGGCGGTCAGCGTCCGCACGCCATCGGCGTCGGCGCTGCTCCGGCCCTGCGTCTCCGACTCCAGCAGATGCTTGCCCATCAGCTCCGGGTCCGGCAGATCCATCGGGTACTCGCCGTCGAAGCAGGCGCGGCACAGATTCGGCTTGGCGATCGTGGTCGCCTCGATCATGCCGTCCGTGGAGATGTACGAGAGCGAGTCGGCGCCCAGCGACTTGCCGATCTCCTCGGTCGACAGACCGTTGGCGATCAGCTCGGCGCGGGTCGCGAAGTCGATGCCGAAGAAGCAGGGCCACTTGATGGGCGGGCTGCTGATCCGGATGTGTACTTCCAGCGCACCGGCCTCGCGGAGCATCCGCACCAGGGCCCGCTGGGTGTTGCCGCGGACGATCGAGTCGTCCACGACCACCAGCCGCTTGCCCCGGATGACCTCCTTGAGGGGGTTCAGCTTCAGCCGGATGCCGAGCTGCCGGATGGTCTGCGAGGGCTGGATGAAGGTCCGGCCGACGTAGGCGTTCTTGACCAGCCCGGAGCCGTACGGAATCCCGCTCGCCTCGGCGTACCCGACGGCGGCCGGGGTGCCGGACTCCGGCGTCGCTATGACGAGGTCCGCGTCGGCCGGGGCCTCCTTGGCCAGCTTGCGGCCCATCTCCACGCGGGAGAGGTAGACGTTGCGGCCCGCGATGTCGGTGTCCGGGCGCGCCAGGTACACGTACTCGAAGACACAGCCCTTGGGCCGGGCCTGGGAGAACGTCGTGGAGCGCAGGCCGTTCTCGTCGATCGCGACCATCTCGCCGGGCTCGATCTCCCGGATGAAGGACGCGCCCACGATGTCGAGGGCCGCCGTCTCCGACGCCACCACCCAGCCGCGCTCCAGGCGGCCGAGCACCAGCGGGCGGATGCCCTGGGGGTCCCGGGCGGCGTACAGCGTGTGCTCGTCCATGAAGCAGAGGCTGAAAGCGCCCTTGACTTTCGGCAGCACGATCGGAGCGGCCTGCTCGACCGTCAGCGCCTTGCCGTCCTCGTCGACCTGCCCCGCGAGCAGGGCGGTGACCAGGTCGGTGTCGTTGGTGGCCGCGACCTGGGTGGCCCGGCCCTTGTCTCTGGGCAGAGCCTCGACCAGCTCCGCCAGCTCGGCGGTGTTGACCAGATTCCCGTTGTGGCCCAGCGCGATCGAGCCGTGGGCGGTCGCCCGGAACGTCGGCTGCGCGTTCTCCCACACCGAGGCTCCGGTGGTGGAGTAGCGGGCATGACCGACCGCGATGTGGCCCAGCAGGGAGCCGAGGGAGGTCTCGTCGAAGACTTGTGAGACCAGGCCCATGTCCTTGAAGACGAGGATCTGGGAGCCGTTGCTCACTGCGATGCCCGCGGACTCCTGACCGCGGTGCTGCAGCGCATACAGCCCGAAATAGGTGAGTTTGGCGACCTCTTCGCCCGGCGCCCAGACTCCGAAGACGCCGCAAGCGTCCTGGGGGCCCTTCTCGCCGGGGAGCAGGTCGTGGCTGAGTCGTCCGTCACCACGTGGCACGGCATCGAGTCTAGGCCAGTTCCGCTGTGCGTCCGAACGAGGGACCCGATGGGGGGCGTATGTCACATGTGCGGACGCCCGCTCCCGGCCTCCCCCGACCCCGGATCGGGCCTGCGTACGGCGGCATCCGGCGGGTCGCGGACATGCATGGCTGGGGCAAGGATCACACCTGGCGCGGCGCCGTGTCGCCGCCGCTTCCGCCGAGCACGGGGAGGTGTGCGGCGAGGTCCGCGCGCTCGCCGCTCGCCGTCACCTCACCTGCCTCCAGCGCCTCGGACCAGCCGGTCCGGCCGGTGGCCAGCCGGACCCAGGTCAGCGGGTCGGTCTCGACCACGTTCGGCGGCGTGCCGCGGGTGTGCCGGGGCCCCTCCACGCACTGCACGACGGCGAACGGCGGGATGCGCAGCTCGACCGACCCGCCGGGCGCCTTCGCCGCGAGGCCGTCGGCCAGCATCCGGACGGCGGTGGCCAGCGCCTGGCGGTCGTAGCGCACGTCCAGACCCGTGGCCGCCGCCAGGTCGTCGCTGTGGACGACCAGCTCGACGCAGCGGGTGACCAGGGCGTCGTCCGCGTCGCCCTGGTCACCCGCCGACGACAGCTGCGCGATCAGCTCGCGGACCGTCCGGCCGTCGGCCCGGGTGGGCGCGCCGAGCCGCTCCTCGTCCAGCCCCCGCACCGCCTCCCGGACGTGCTCCAGCTGCGCGGCCACGGCGGCGCGGGTCTTGGCGGGGTCGTACGTACGGGCGCGGGGGCGGGCACGGGGCGGCATGGCGCCGACCCTATCGACAGGCCGGTGGGGCCGACGGAGTATGGAGTAAAGGGGACAGAGAGGTATCTATCCGTATCTATAGACATGGAAGGTGTGAATGACCATGGGCGAGCACCCCGATGCCGCGGTGGTGCGCCGCGCGTGCACCGCGTTCCAGCAGGGCGACCTGGACACCCTCTCCACACTGGTGACGGCGGACGTCGTCCAGCATGTGCCCGGTGACAACATGCTCGCCGGACACCACAAGGGCCGCGACGCGTGCATGCAGCTGTGGCGCACCGAATACGAGGAGACCGGCGGCACGCTGCGGGTCGACATCGAGACGGTGATGCCCGACGGGCGCGGGCATGTGATCTCCGGCCATCGCTGCCGCGCCGAGCGCGGCAACCGCACGATGGACATGAAGACCGGGCTGTTCTTCACCATCGTCGGCGGAAAGATCACCGACATCGATCAGTGCGTCGAGGACATCGACGCCGCCAACGCCTTCTGGGGGAAGTGACCCCGGAGCACGTCGTGTGGCCCCGCCACCGGGGCGGGGCCACACGACGAGCGCGGCTCAGGCCAGCAGGCCCGGGATGGTCGCCTCGTAGGGCTCCCGCAGCTCCGCCAGCGGGATCGAGAACTGACCCTGGACGTCGATCGTCTCGCCGTCCACGACACCGATCCGGGTCGCGGGAAGCCCGCGCGCCCCGCACATGTCGTTGAAGCGGATCTCCTCGCTGCGCGGGACGGACACGACGGCCCGGCCCGCGGACTCGGAGAACAGCAGCACGAAGGGGTCCACGCCGTCGGGCACGACGAGCCGGGCGCCCTTGCCGCCGCGCAGGCACGACTCGGTCACGGCCTGGATCAGGCCGCCGTCGGACAGGTCGTGGGCCGCGTCCACCATGCCGTCGCGGGAGGCCGAGATCAGGATCTCGGCGAGCAGCCGCTCGCGCTCCAGGTCCACCTTCGGCGGCAGCCCGCCGAGGTGGTCGTGGATCACCTGCGACCAGGCCGAGCCGCTCAGCTCCTCGGCGGTGTCGCCGAGCAGGTACAGCAGCTGGCCCTCCTCGGCGAACGCCATCGGCGTGCGCCGCGCGACGTCGTCGATCACGCCGAGGACGGCGACGACCGGCGTCGGGTGGATGGCGGTCTCCCCGGTCTGGTTGTAGAGGGAGACATTGCCGCCGGTGACCGGGGTGCCCAGGGTCTGGCAGCCGTCCGCCAGGCCGCGGGTGGCCTCCGCGAACTGCCACATGACCGCGGGGTCCTCCGGCGAGCCGAAGTTGAGGCAGTTGGAGATCGCGAGCGGCTTGGCGCCGGACGCGGCGACGTTGCGGTAGGACTCGGCGAGGGCGAGCTGCGCGCCCGCGTACGGGTCGAGCTTGGCGTAGCGGCCGTTGCCGTCCGTGGCGACGGCGACGCCGAGCCCGGTCTCCTCGTCGACCCGGACCATGCCGGAGTCCTCGGGCTGGGCGAGCACCGTGTTGCCCTGCACGAAGCGGTCGTACTGGTCGGTGACCCAGGACTTGGACGCCTGGTTCGGGGAGGAGATCACGCGCAGCACCTGCGCGCGCAGCTCGTCCCCGGTGGCCGGGCGGGGCAGCTTGCCCGCGTCGTCGGCCTGGAGGGTGTCCTGCCAGTCGGGGCGGGCGTAGGGGCGCTCGTACACCGGGCCCTCGTGGGCGACGGTGCGCGGCGGCACGTCCACGATCTGCTCGCCGTGCCAGAAGATCTCCAGCCGCTCGCCGTCGGTGACCTCACCGATCACGGTGGCGATGACGTCCCACTTCTCGCAGATCTCCAGGAAGCGGTCGGCCTTCTCCGGCGTCACGATCGCGCACATGCGCTCCTGCGACTCGCTCATCAGGATCTCCTCGGGGGAGAGCGAGGAGTCGCGCAGCGGCACGGTGTCGAGCTCGACGCGCATGCCGCCGGAGCCGGCGCTGGCCAGCTCGCTGGTGGCGCAGGACAGACCGGCGCCGCCGAGGTCCTGAATGCCCTCGACCAGGTCTTCCTTGAAGATCTCCAGGGTGCACTCGATGAGCAGCTTCTCCTGGAACGGGTCGCCGACCTGGACGGCGGGGCGCTTGGTGGGCTTGCTGTCGTCGAAGGTCTCGGAGGCCAGCACGGAGACGCCGCCGATGCCGTCGCCGCCGGTGCGGGCGCCGTAGAGGATGACCTTGTTGCCCGTGCCGGACGCCTTGGCCAGGTGGATGTCCTCGTGCTTCATGACACCCACGCACAGGGCGTTGACCAGCGGGTTCCCCTGGTAGCAGGGGTCGAAGACGACCTCGCCGCCGATGTTGGGCAGGCCCAGGCAGTTGCCGTAGCCGCCGATGCCCGCGACGACACCGGGCAGCACCCGCTTGGTGTCGGGGTGGTCGGCGGCGCCGAACCGCAGCGGGTCCATCACGGCGACCGGGCGGGCGCCCATGGCGAGGATGTCGCGGACGATGCCGCCGACGCCGGTGGCCGCGCCCTGGTAGGGCTCGACGTACGAGGGGTGGTTGTGCGACTCGACCTTGAAGGTGACCGCGTACCCCTGGCCGACGTCGACCACGCCCGCGTTCTCGCCGATGCCGACGAGCAGGGCGTCGGTCTCGGGGGCCTTCTCGCCGAACTGCCGCAGATGGACCTTGCTCGACTTGTACGAGCAGTGCTCGGACCACATGACGGAGTACATGGCCAGCTCGGCGCCGGTGGGCCGGCGGCCCAGGATGGCGCGGATGCGCTCGTACTCGTCCTGCTTCAGTCCCAGCTCGGCCCAGGGCTGCGCGGTGTCCGGGCTCTGGGCGGCGTGCTTGGTGGTGTCCAGGGTCATGCGCTGACCAGCCTCTTGAGGATCGAGGTGAAGAAGCCGAGCCCATCGGTACGACCGGTGCCGATCAGCGGCTCGACGGCGTGCTCGGGGTGCGGCATGAGGCCGACGACATTGCCCTCCGCATTGGAGATCCCGGCGATGTCGCGCAGCGAGCCGTTGGGGTTCAGCTCCTCATAGCGGAAGACGACGCGCCCCTCGGCTTCGAGTTCATCGAGGACGCGCTCGTCGGCGACATAGCGGCCGTCGATGTTCTTCAGCGGGATGTCGATCTCCTGGCCCTGCTCATACGAGCGCGTCCAGGCCGTCTCCGCGTTTTCCACTCGCAACTTCTGGTCGCGGCAGATGAAGTGCAGATGGTTGTTGCGCAGCATCGCACCGGGGAGCAGATGGGTCTCGGTGAGAACCTGGAACCCATTGCAGATGCCAAGCACCGGCATACCCGCCTTCGCCTGGGCGATGACGGACTCCATTACCGGGGAGAAGCGGGAGATCGCTCCGGCTCGCAGATAGTCGCCGTAGGAGAAGCCGCCCGGCAGGATCACCGCGTCGACCTGCTTGAGGTCCTTGTCGCGGTGCCACAGCGGTACGGCTTCGAGACCGGCGGTACGGACCGCGCGCTGGGTGTCGCGGTCGTCGAGGGTTCCCGGGAAAGTGACGACTCCGACGCGTGCGGTCACGACTCCGCCTTTGCGGCGGTGCCGGCCTCGGCGGCCTCGACCTTCACATCGAAGTCCTCGATCACGGTGTTCGCGAGGAAGGTTTCGGCGATCTCATGGATACGGGCGAGGGCGGCGTCGTCGACCGGGCCCTCCACTTCGAGTTCAAAGCGCTTGCCCTGGCGGACGTCGGCGATGCCCTCGAAACCGAGGCGGGGCAGTGCGCGCTGCACCGCCTGGCCCTGGGGGTCGAGGATCTCCGGCTTGAGCATGACGTCGACTACGACGCGTGCCACTGGCACTCCCGATGGTGTGGTGCTGGTGCGTAAGGCGGTGGCGCAAGCCTACCCCGAGCAAAAATCTACGCGGGTAGATATCGCTTCGAGGTCACGCTCCCGCATCATCGTCGACAACCACCAGGGAAAGATCCAGCAAAAACGCATCGTCCGGATTGTGGTGTGACACGCTGACGGAATTACCGGGGCTTCACAATGCAATGCCGGTCGCTGTACAAATGAAAAAGCATTGTTCGCTAACAACTGGACAGCTGACATCTTTGCACGTCAACGCAACGATGCAGCCCGAAAGGACCGATATCCGTGGCACAGCGCGTAGTAGTCACGCTCGCCGACGACCTCGACGGAGGGGAAGCGGAGGAGACGGTCACGTTCGGACTGGACGGCAAGTCGTACGAGATCGACCTCACCGCCGCCAATGCATCGAAACTTCGCGACGCACTCGCCCCGTTTGTGGAGGCGGGCCGCAAGCGGGCCCGCTCCGGCAAGACCTACCGCCGCACCTCCGTGGCCCCGGACCCGGCCGCGGTGCGCGCCTGGGCCCGGTCGAACGGCATGGAGGTGCCGCCCCGCGGGCGCATCCCCAAGAAGGTCTACGAAGCCTTCAACGAGTCTCGCTGAACCGCTCGTTCAGGCGGCGTTCAGCCGAGTTGCACAACACCCCGGGTGGTCCGCTAGAGTCTGGAGCACGCCGAGGGGCGAGGCCGAAACGCCAAAACCCCGAGGAACACACCATGCGGGTGTAGCTCAGTAGTAGAGCGCCCCCTTTCCAAGGGGGAGGCGCAGTGTGCGATCCCTGTCACCCGCTCTCATCACTCCTCGTTCACCTTCGGGAGATCGAGTAGAGTGATGCGCGCGCCGATCGGTGAAAGCCGGTCGGAGGCATGCGGACGTAGCTCAGTTGGTAGAGCGCAACCTTGCCAAGGTTGAGGTCGCGAGTTCGAGCCTCGTCGTCCGCTCCACACAGGTCTGAGGCGCCGGTCGAAGCGACCGGCGCCTCAGACTTTTTTGTTGCGCGGCTCCCCTTGCCCGCCGCCCGATGACATTTGTCATCGGGGCCCATGACAGCGCGCACTACCGAGTCCTCCGGGGCGGCGAAAGCCTTGAGTCATGGATATAGGAGAGAGCGCGATCGCGGTCGACGAGCTGCGGCGCCGATACGGGCCGGGCGGGGCCGGGGGGTTCGACGCGGTACGGGGCATCTCGTTCTCGGTGGCGCGCGGTGAGCTGTTCGCGCTGCTGGGCACGAATGGCGCGGGCAAGACCTCCACCCTCGAGGTGCTGGAAGGACTCGCGGCCCCGACCGGCGGCACGGTACGGATCCTCGGCCACGACCCGTTCCGGGAGCGGCGGAAGGTGCGGCCCCGGATCGGGATGATGCTCCAGGAAGGCGGCCTCCCGCCCGAGCTGACGGTCGCCGAGACCGCGCGGATGTGGGCGGGCTGCACCAGCGGGGCCCGGCCCGTCAGGGAGGGCCTGGAGCTGGTCGGGCTGGCCAAGCGGGCGAACGTACGGGTCAAGGTGCTCTCCGGCGGTGAGCGGCGCCGGCTGGACCTGGCCCTCGCCCTGCTGGGCCGCCCCGAGGTGCTGTTCCTCGACGAGCCGACCACCGGTCTGGACGCGGAGGGCCGACGGGACACCTGGGAGCTGGTGCGGTCGCTGCGCGACCAGGGCACCACGGTGCTGCTGACCACGCATTACCTGGAGGAGGCCGAGGCGCTGGCCGACCGGCTCGCGATCATGCACGCGGGCCAGATCGCCACCTCCGGCCGGGTCGCGGACATCGTGGCCGCCCGGCCGTCGCGCCTCTCCTTCACCCTGCCGCACGGCATCTCCACCGACGATCTGCCGCCGCCCGCCGCGCTGGGCGCCATGGAACGGGACTCGGTGGGCCGGGCCGTAGTGCTGCGCACCCGCGACCTCCAGGGCACCGCGACCGAGGTGCTGCTGTGGGCGCGGGAGCGGCGGATCGTGCTGAGCGGGCTCGACGCCCGGTCGGCCTCGCTGGAAGAGGCGTTCCTGCACATCGCGAGCACCGTCGAGACGGCACCGACGGCACCGACGGCACCGACGGCACCGACGGCACAGGGGGCGGCACAGTGAGCGGCACGACCACGATGGCACCGACCGCCGCCCGGGGGCGGGTGTTCGCGCTGGCCCGCGGCGAACTGACCCTGCTGGCCCGCAACAAGGCCGCGCTGACGTACGCGCTGGTGCTGCCCGGCATGCTCACGTACACCATGAAGACGGCCGTCGAGGGCGTCGACCTCAAGGGCACCGGGCTGGACCTGGGCACGCTGCTGCTGCCCGGTTCGATCGGCATGGCCCTGGTGCTGGCCGTCTACATGAACCTCGTCGGCGTCTATGTGATCCGCCGCGAGGGCCTGGTCCTGAAGCGGCTGCGCGCCGGGGAGCTGACTGATCCGGAGATCCTGTCCGGGTCCGCGCTCCCCGCCGTCCTGCTCGGGCTCGTCCAATGCGTGCTGCTGGTGGGCGGGGTGAGCGTCGCGCTCGACGTGTCCGCGCCGAAGGCCCCGCATCTGGCCGTCGTCGCGGTCGCGGTCGGCGTGGTGCAGATGGTGATGCTGGCCGCCGCGACCGCCGCGTTCACCAAGACCGCGGAGTCCGCCCAGCTGACACCGGTGCCGATGATGATGCTGTCGATGGTCGGCTCCGGTCTGTTCGTGCCGCTGGACGTGATGCCGGACCAGGTCGCGTCGGTGTGCGAGCTGTTGCCGCTGACCCCGGTGGTCGACCTCGCTCGGGCCGGCTGGACCGGGGACATCGGCGTGGTCGACGCCCTGGGCACCCTCGCGACGGCGCTGGCCTGGACGGTGCTGGCAGGGTGGGCCGTACACAAGCGGTTCCGCTGGGAACCGCGGCGCTGACAGGGCAGAGGGGTGCGGGTTCGTGATTGGGCGATGGCGCGGGGCGGCGCGGCTGACGCGGGTGGAGCTGTTCACCCGGTGGATGCTGTACACGCTGCCGTGGTTCTACCAACTCACGATGTGTGGACCGCTGGTGGAGGGGCTACGGCACACGGCCCCCACGCTGAAGTGGTCGCTGCTGGGCCTGTCCATGGTGCAGAGCGCGCTCGCCCTCCCGCTGTTGCGGCGCGGGCTCGACCACTATCTGCACGGTCGCCCGGTGGACCGCCGGCTGCCCGGGTTCGCCGCCGCACTGGCCGCGGCGGGGCTGGGGGTCGGGCTGGTGCTCCAGGCGATGGGCGGGCTGCACCAGCCGGGGGCGGCCGCCCGTACCGTCACGCTCACCCTGCTGCCGCTCGCCACCCCGTTCGCACTGCTGCTGCCGATGCGCACCTTCGCCGCCGTGCACACGGGGATCGCGGCGGCGCTGGCCGTGGCGGAGGCGGTGGTCCGGCCGGGGCTCGCCGCCCCGCTGGGGGCCGTCCTCGGGGTCGCCGGGACCGGGGCGCTGTGTCTGTTCACGGTCCGCTGTTCGGGGTGGATGGTGCAAGTGATGTACGAAGTGGACGCCAACCGGGAGGTGCAGGCGCGGCTGGCGGTCGCGGAGGAACGGCTGCGCTTCGGCCGGGATCTGCACGATGTGATGGGACGGAACCTGGCGGTGATCGCCCTCAAGAGCGAGCTGGCGGTGCAACTGGCCCGGCGGGAGCGGCCCGAGGCCGTGACGCAGATGGTGGAGGTGCAGCGGATCGCGCACGAGACCCAGATGGAGGTCCGGGGCGTGGTGCGCGGCTACCGGGAAGCGGACCTCCAGGTGGAGCTGGCGGGGGCGCGCTCGGTGCTGCGGGCGGCCCGGGTCGACTGCCGCATCGACGCCCCGGCCGAGGACGGCGGCGGGGCGCCGCTGCCCGAGGCGGTGCGGTCCGCGCTGGGATGGGTGGTCCGGGAGGGGACGACGAACGTGCTGCGGCACGCGGACGCCGGGCGCTGCACGCTCCGGGTCCGGGTGCACGCGGGGACGGCGGTGCTGGAGATGGACAACGACGGGGTGCCCACGGAGACTCGGGCCGGAACGGGGGCCGGTACCGGGACGGAAGCCGGGACCGGAACCGGGGAGGGCAGCGGGCTCAAGGGGCTGCGGGAGAGGCTCGCGGCGCTCGGCGGCACGCTGGAGTCCGGTCCCGGCGACGGCGTCGGGACGTACCGGCTGCGGGCCGAACTCCCGCTGGAGGGCGCCGCATGAACGACGGCCGGGTGATCCGGGTGCTGCTCGCCGACGACGAGCATCTGATCCGCGGCGCGCTCGCCGCGCTGCTGGCCCTGGAGGAGGACCTGCTGGTGGTCGCCGAGGCCGCCTCCGGCCCTGAGGCGCTGGCGATGGCGCGGGCGCACCGGCCCGATGTGGCGGTGCTGGACCTCCAGATGCCGGTCACGGACGGGGTCGGGGTCGCGGCGGCGCTCCGGTCCGAACTGCCGGACTGCCGCACCATGATCGTGACCAGCCATGGGAAGCCGGGCCACCTCAAGCGGGCGCTGGAGGCGGGGGCGCGGGGGTTCGTACCGAAGACCGCCTCGGCGCAGCGGCTCGCCGAGATCATCCGGGCGGTGCACGGCGGCAGCCGGTACGTGGACCCCGACCTGGCCGCCGACGCGATCAGCGCGGGCGACTCCCCGCTCACCGCGCGCGAGACGGAGCTGCTGGATCTGGCGGCGGACGGGGCGTCCGTCGCGGAGATCGCCCGGCGGGCGGCGCTGTCCCCGGGGACGGTACGGAACTATCTGTCCGCGGCGGCGGCGAAGCTGCACGCCGAGAACCGCCACGCGGCGGTGCGCAGCGCGCGCGAGCGGGGCTGGCTGTAGCGGGAGTTTGCCGGGGTTTGTCCCGACGGTGGTGGCGGCGGGACGAGGTTTGGTTATAGTAGAGGCGCGCCAACCGGGAAACCGGCGGCGCGTGCGGACGTAGCTCAGTTGGTAGAGCGCAACCTTGCCAAGGTTGAGGTCGCGAGTTCGAGCCTCGTCGTCCGCTCCATATCGAAGGCCCCGGTCGATGCGACCGGGGCCTTCGTCGTGCCGTGCGCCGTGGCTACCAGCTGATGCCGGTCAGCCGCTCGTACGCCTCCACGTACTTCGCCCGCGTCCGCTCCACGACCTCCGCCGGGAGCGGCGGCGGGGGCTGCTCGCCGCGCCGGTCCCAGCCGGAGGCCGGGGAGGTCAGCCAGTCGCGGACGTACTGCTTGTCGAAGGACGGCTGGGCGCGGCCCGGCTGCCAGGTGTCGGAGGGCCAGAAGCGGGACGAGTCGGGGGTCAGCACCTCGTCGGCGAGGACCAGCTCGGCGCCCTCCGCGTCCGCGGTCGCCGCCGCGTAGCCGAACTCGAACTTGGTGTCGGCCAGGATGATGCCCCGCTCCCGGGCGATGTCACGGGCCCGGGCGTACACCGCGAGGGTGGTCTGCCGCAGATGGGCGGCGGGCTCGGCCCCGATCCGGCGGGCGACCTCCTCGTAACTCACGTTCTCGTCGTGCTCGCCGACCTCGGCCTTGGTCGCCGGGGTGAAGATCGGGGTGGGCAGCTCGGAGCCGTCGGTCAGCCCCTCGGGCAGGGCGAGGCCGCAGACCGTGCGGTCGCGCTCGTACTCGGCGAGGCCCGAGCCGGTGAGGTAGCCGCGGGCCACGGCCTCGACCGGGATCATCCGCAGCGACCGGCACACCAGGGTGCGGCCCTGCCAGTCGGCGGGGGCACTGGGGGGCAGCTCGGTGGACAGGACGTGGTGCGGGACCAGGTCGGCGAGCAGGTCGAACCACCACAGGGAGAGCTGGGTGAGGACCCGGCCCTTGTCGGGGATCTCGGTGGGCAGCACCCAGTCGTACGCGGACATCCGGTCGCTGGCGACCATGACGAGGTCGCCCTGCTCGGTCCGGTAGAGGTCACGCACCTTGCCGGTGTGCAGGTGCTCAAGCCCCGGAACCTGCACCGGTTCGGGCTTTTCGACGAATCCGGACACGCTTCCTCCTGGTGGTTCTGTCCAAGCCACCACGATTCTGCCCCACGTCCTCCCGCCGGTGCCGCCAACCCCGCCCGCCCCTCCCTCACGCCCGCTTGCAGATGCGGTCCAGCAGGTTCGCCGTGGCACGCTGCACCCGCTCGTCCCGGTGCCCCGGCCGGTCCAGCGCCGGAGACCACGCGAAGGTGCCCGAGGCGAACACCAGGGCACCGCTGGGGGCTCGGTAGAGGGAGGTGTCCTGGTGGCGGGTGGCGCCCTCGCCGTCCTCGTACGGGGAGTGGGCGAGCAGGATCCGGCGCAGATGGTCGGGCAGCGGGGTGCGCGGGAAGTAGCGGTCGGCCTCGCCCGCGACCAGGCCGGGCAGCTCGTCGCCCTCGGCCGCCCCGGTGGCCTCCCAGAGCCAGTGGCCGCCGTTGCGCACGATCAGCGGCCGCGGTTCGGGCACCCGGCCCGCGTACTGGATGCCCATCAGCTGCTGCTCGGGTGCCGCCTCGCGCCACAGCGCGGCGCGGCCGGGGCCGCGCCGCTTGCGGCAGGTCAGCAGGCGGTCCGGGCCGGAGGGCGAGGGGGCCAGCTCGACCTGCCAGTACATGGTGTTGGCGGAGAGGAAGACCAGCGAGGTGCCGCTGTCCCGGGCCCGCTCGACGGTGCGCCGGAGCGCGGCCGACCAGTACTCGTCGTGGCCGGGGAAGACCAGCCCGCGGTAGCGGGTGGGGTCGACGCTGCCCGCGTGCAGATCGCGGGTCTCGGCATAGGCGAGGTCGTAGCCGTAGCGCTCGGCCCAGCGGATGAAGTCGTACGCGTGGCCCACGTGCAGCGGCAGCCCCGCGCCCGCGTACGGCCGGTCGAAGGAGACCGTGACGGCCGCCTCCGACTCGCCGAGCAGCTTCCCCTGCTCGTCCCAGGCGTGGTAGAGGCTGGCGCCGGTGCGGCCGTCCTCCGGGTAGAGGTTGTACGCCTGCCAGGTGAAGTCGGGCAGGACCAGGAGCAGATCGGCGGGGCGGGTGTCGCGGACCGTGAACGGGATGTGGCTGCGGTAGCCGTCCACCGTGGTGAGCACGGCCACATACGCGCCGAGCTTCCAGTACGAGGGGATCTGCAGCCGCCAGGACAGCCACCAGTGGTGGCAGGAGACGGTGCGGTCGGCGGTGAGCGGCGGCGGCTGCACGATGCCGGACAGCCGCGGGCTGGTGGTGATCTTCGACGCGCCGTCGCCCCCGTAGTGGCCGATGCGGTAGATGTCCACGCCGAACTGCTGCGGCGGGTCGACCGTGATGCGGAAGTCGATGGCCTCGCCGGGGGCGGCGGCGGAGGTCGAGGTGAAGCCCTTGATCTGGCGGCGCACATCGTCGGCGGTGCGCGGGCCGGGAATCCTCACCGTGGTCCCGGGGGCGTGGGCACGGTCCACGTACCAGGGGACCACATGGCCCGTGTCGTCGAAGTAGTTCTCGCTGGTGCGCAGCCAGGGCAGCGGACCCTGGCCGAAAGGATCCGTCACCGCGTGGGCCATCGCCCCGGACTCCCAGCGCCGGATCTGGTCCGTCCCCATCCTCGTTCCCCTCCCTGCGTGCCCCGGCGGCGTCTCGTCGCCTCGCTGCCGTGCGTTCCCCGTCCCGCAGGTCCGGGCCTTGTGGGCCCGGGTCCGCGGGGCCGGTCGGTGAACCGGGCTGGTAGCCCGGTCCGCTGGGCCGGGTGGCAGCGACCAGTCCCAGCACATCACATTACGCACCCGCTCCGTCACCGATCGTCGCTAATTCTTCAATCGGAAACCATCCGTAAGCCGCGATGTGACGGTGGGCCGGACGAATCAGACGAGCCGCACCGGCTTCTCGGGGCGAACGCCGACCTCGGCGAGCCAGCTGCGCAGCGGGGCCGCGTCGCCGTCCTCCACCAGGGTGAGCACCGGATGGGACAGATCGGAGCGGCGGCGACCGGCCACCAGGAGCACCGGGCCGTCCAGCCAGTCCAGGCCGGGAGCCGCGCCCGCGGTGTCCACGGCGGCGCAGCAGACCATCGCCGTCACATGGTCGGCCAGCAGCTCACGGCCGGTACGGGGCGGCTGGAGCGGGAGCAGCGGCGCGAAACCGTCGATCCAGGGGTCGCCGCCCGCGCCCTCCGCCGTACGGGCCTGCTGGGCCTGTGCGGTGGCCCGGTGGGCGGCGGCCTCCTCGCGGGCCAGCTCCACGGTGAGCCGGGCCGCCAGGTCCTCCCCGAGGCCGTCGGCGCCGGTGCCCTCGGGGCCGGTGGCGGTGAGCCGGTCCATGACCCGGGCCAGGGTCGGCGGAACGGGGGTGCTCGCGGGGGTCGGCGGCGGACCGCCCGGGGCCGTGCGCTCGTCGAGGACCCGGTGGAGGCGGGCCGCCTCCTGGCGCCATTTGCGGTCCACGACCTCTTCCGGATACTGCCCCCAGTCGACCGGGCACCAGTCCGGGCCCGGCTCCGGGGGGCCGCCGTGGAAGAGCCGCGCGGCCAGCAGCGACGTGGCCTCGTCGATCAGGCCGGGCTCCTCCAGCAGATCGCAGGCGGGCCGCTCGCTGAGCCGGGAGGCGAACCCCTCGGCGAGCCGGTCCCGGCGGGACAGCTCGGTCAGCGCCGACACCACGCCCGCGTCCAGCCGGGAGGGCCAGCGGCCCATCCGCCAGGCGGGCAGCGCGACCCGGGTCAGCAGCCGGTCCCAGCCCGCGTAGGCGAGGCCCACCTGCTCCTGGGCGACGATCCGCAGCCCGTAGTCGACCGCCTGGGCCCGCTCGGAGGCGGCCGCGGCGACCGCGCGCTCCATCTGGGCGGCGTGGTCCCGGCAGCCGCGCAGCAGCATCCGGGAGATCCAGCCGACGAAGGCGAGGGCGGGGCGGCGGACGGCCCGGCCGAGCGGGCCGCCGGTGCCGCTACCGCCGCTCGCGGGGTCGTCGTCGCGGGAGGCCGCGACCGCCACGGCGGCGTCCAGCCCGCGCACGAAGCGGCGGGCGGCGGCTATGTCCGGGTGGACGGAGGGGCCCGTGCCCGCGACCACGGGCGCCAGCAGCGCGCGCAGCTCGGCGACCCGCATCCACCACAGGAACGGCGATCCGATCACCAGGACCGGGGCCCGGGGAGCGCGGCGCTCCTCCCGGGGCGCCCGGGAGCGGCCGCCCCGGAGACGGTCCGCGTGGCCGGTGTCCGGCGGTCCCACGGTGTGCACCGCGCGGGACTCCTCGGGCGGATGCCGGTCCTTGCCGCCACCGCCACCGTCACCGCCGTGCGCCGGATGCGCACGGTCCTCCAGCCAGCTGTCGCAGTCCGGGGTGAGCGCTATCGCGGACGGCGCGGGCACCTCCAGCCGCTCCGCCAGGTCGCGGACCAGCCGGTACAGATCGGGGGCCGTCTCCTCGGCGATGGGCACCGTGGGCGTCAGCGCCGGTTTCGCCCGGACGACCACGGCGGCCACGCCCGCCGCCAGCAGCAGGACCAGCAGGGCACCGCCGATCACCGCCCAGCGCAGCGCGGTCCAGCCCTCGTCGTGCGAGCCGCCGCCGATGCGCCCGGTGGCGCTGCCCGCGAGCAGCACGACCGCCACGGCGGCCGGAAGGAGGGCGACCGCGAGCGCGGCGCCCCGGATACGCAGTACGGCGAGGGCACGGGCGCGTGCCGCCAGTGCACCTGCTTCCGGACCTGCCACGGTTCTCATCACCCCCTACTGTCCGGCCGGTGGTTGAACAGCGGACGACGGCGGCGTTGTCTTCCCCCCACTGTGGCACCGGCCGCCCGCTCCGCAATGCCGATGGGCCAGTTGCCGCACCTCGCCTGAGCGGCACAGTAGTTGGAGGCAGGGCGTGCGTCAGCAGGATACGGAAGCCCTCACCCGATGGAATGGCCTTGGGCAGAACCGGGAACCTGGTGGAGTCCGGGTGGAATCCCCGCGACCCGGGCGGGTCAGGGGCGCTGTCAGGCGCCGCCCGCGCCGTCCGTGGCCGCCTTCGCCGCGATGTCGGTCCGGTGGTGGGAGCCGTCGAGCCCGATCCGGGACACCGCCCGGTACGCCCGCTCCCGGGCTTTGGTCAGGTCGGAGCCGGACGCGGTGACGGACAGCACCCTGCCCCCCGCGCTCACCACCTCGCCGGACGCGCCGTCCCGCTTGGTGCCCGCGTGCAGCACGTACGCCTTGGGCCCGTCCTCCGCGGCCACCTCGTCCAGCCCGGTGATCGGGTCGCCGGTGCGCGGGGTGCCGGGGTAGTTGTGCGAGGCGATCACGACGGTCACCGCGGCGCCGTCGCTCCAGCGCAGCGGCGGCTCGGCGGCCAGCGCACCGGTCGCGGCGGCCTTCAGCAGGCCGGACAGCGGGGTCTTCAGCCGGGCCAGCACGACCTGGGTCTCCGGGTCGCCGAAGCGCGCGTTGAACTCGATGACCCGCACGCCGCGCGAGGTGATCGCGAGCCCCGCGTACAGCAGCCCGGAGAAGGGCGTGCCGCGGCGGCGCAGCTCGTCGACGGTGGGCTGGCAGACCGTGGCCACGATCTCGTCCACCAGGGCGGGGTCGGCCCAGGGCAGCGGGGAGTAGGCGCCCATGCCGCCGGTGTTCGGGCCCTCGTCGCCGTCGTACGCCCGCTTGAAGTCCTGCGCGGGCTGGAGCGGCACCACGGTCTCGCCGTCGGTCACCGCGAACAGCGACACCTCGGGCCCGTCGAGGAACTCTTCGATCACCACGCGGCCGCAGGCCAGCGCGTGCTCGCGGGCGGCCGCCAGGTCGCCGGTCACGACGACGCCCTTGCCCGCGGCGAGGCCGTCGTCCTTGACCACGTACGGCGGGCCGAAGGCGTCGAGGGCCTCGTCGACCTCGGCGGGGGTGGTGCACACGTACGCGCGGGCGGTGGGCACGTTCGCCGTGGCCATGACGTCCTTCGCGAACGCCTTCGACCCCTCCAGCCGCGCCGCCTCGGCGGACGGCCCGAAGGCCGGGATCCCCCGGGCGCGCACGGCGTCGGCGACGCCCGCGACGAGCGGCGCCTCCGGGCCGACGACCACCAGCTCGGCTTCCAGCGCGGCGGCCAGGTCGGCGACGGCGGCGCCGTCGAGGGCGTCGACGGCGTGCAGCTCGGCGACCTCCGCGATACCGGCGTTGCCGGGCGCGCAGTGCAGTGCGGTGACGTCGGGATCGAGGGAGAGGGAACGGCACAGGGCGTGTTCGCGGGCGCCGCCGCCGATGACAAGGACCTTCACGGTAGGCACCCTACGGCCTCCCCGGTGCGGACGGCCCGGCCGGGTCAGGGCGCGGGACGGGGCGGGCGGCCACTCTTTCGGGTGAGCGGGGACGGGACCCTATATCCGATGTCCACCACTTATGGGCGGAATACCCGGGATCGTGGCCTCGTGGCCAGCCGTTCGGCGGTAGGAATGGTCGTCGCGCATCAGCCGCGCGCCAGGAGATACACCGCCGCAGAGGGAGTTGCACGGGTGAGTCAGCCGGAGATGCAGCCCGAGGAACTCCCTCGGCAGGAGGGGGCGAGGACGCGGGAGGACGTGCTCGGCCGGCCTTTCCCGCACGGCGACTGGGGGGAGCCCGCCGAGCGCCTCGACGAGCTGTACCAGTGGGTCGAGGAGGGCGCGCTGCGGGTGGGCGCCTGGTACCTGGCCGACCGGATGTGGAAGCGGCGGGCCGCCCGGGCGCTGCGGGCGGGGGCCGCGGCGGGGGCGGTGGCGGGGGCCGTGCTGCCGCTGCTGGAGCTGACCGGGGTGCTGGGCGGCGGGGCCGGCTGGGGCGCGCTGGCGCTGCTGCTGGCCGTCGCGTGCGTGGGCTGCGACCGGTACTTCGGCCTGACGTCCGGCTGGATGCGGGATGTGGCCACGGCGCAGGCGGTGCAGCGGCGGCTGGAGTCGCTCCAGTTCGACTGGGCGTCGGAGAGCGTCCGGGAGGTGCTGGGCCCGACGGAGGGCACCGCGTCCGAGGCCGTGGAGCGGTGTCTGGCGGTGCTGCGGCGGTTCTGCGAGGACGTGTCGGAGCTGGTGCGGACGGAGACCGCGGGCTGGATGGTGGACTTCGGCTCGGGGTCGGCGCCGATGTTCACCCATTCGCCGTTCACCCAGTCACTGGTGGCCCAGGGCTCCCGCCCGGACAGCGGGAGCCCCGCGCACCGCTTTCCGCTGCCGCCGGGCAGCACCCGGCCCAATATGCCGCGGCAGCGTCCTCCCGAGCCGCCCCGCTGAGCCGCGCGGCGCGGCCGCGGGGCAGCCGAGCGGCTCGGCTCAGATCGGCTCGGCTCGGCTCAGCTCGGGCTCAGCTGAAGAGGATCATCGATCCCTGGCCCAGGCTGCGCGTCGCGGCCGCGTGCAGGCCCAGCCAGACATGGCGTTCGCGGGCGAACGGGCTGTCCTCGTACGGCCCGGGCGCGGCCGGTTCCTCCAGGCTGGTCGGCCGGGCGGGGGGCGCGGGGGCGGCCGGGGGGTTGGACGGGTCGATGCCGAGCGCCGGGGCGACCGCCTCCAGTTCGCGCAGCAGCCCATGACTGGATCCCAGGGGGCCGCCGCCCTCCATGAGTTCGTCGTTGGACAGCGGGCCCGGGAAGTCGACGGGGACGTAGGCGCCCGCGTGGTCGTAGTGCCACACCAGGTGCGACTGCTTGGCCGTCGACTCGAACATTTCGAGCAACTGCTCGTAGTCCCCGCCAAGTTCGTCGACCGGGGCGACCTCGAGCCCGCACAGCTGCAGGAGGTAGGCGCGGCGCAGGAAGTGGAGTGCGTCGTAGTCGAATCCGGCTACCGGGGCGACGTCCCCGGACAGGCCCGGCATGTAGCCGAGGACGGGAACCGGCGGCAGACCGGCCTCACCGAGGGCCTTGTCGTAGGTTGCGATCTCGTCGGCGAAGGGGTTGTCGGGGCTGTGGCACAGCACGTCGACAAGGGGGACCAGCCAGAGGTCACAGGCCACGCGATCTCACTCTCGTATCCGTATGGTCGCTGGTCGCTTCAGCGTAGTGCCCCGGGTACGCGGGGCGAAGAGCGCAGACAGCAGCCGTCCCCCGCACGCGGCGCCCGCGCGGGCGTCCTCACGGAGCGTCGGTCACCAAGCGCTCGATCAGCGCACGGAAGTGCGCGTTGTACGCCGATATGAGCCGCTCGGAGGCCGTGGGATCACGGCGGGTGACGGCTGCGGTCAGCTCGCAGTGGCCCGCCCACAGCTCGCCGCGCAGATCGGCGACCCGGCGCAGATACGGCACGGTGAACACCCAGGTCTGCATGCGCAGCCGCTGGAGGAAGTCGGTGATGTAGGGGTTGCCGACCAGCCCGCAGATCTCGCGCCAGAAGCGCAGGTCGTAGCCGATGAAGATGTCGAGGTCACCGCCGCGGGCGGCCCGCTCGGCGGCCTCGGCCCGGCGCCGCACCGAGGCCAGGGACTGCGGGTTCATGGCGGACAGCGTCTGCTCGACGGCGTGCCGGAACAGCCCCTCGACGACCATGTTGCGGGCGTCGACCATGTGCCGGAAGTCCTTGATGGTGAACTCGTGGACCTTGAAGCCACGGTGCTCCTCGACGTCCAGCAGCCCCTGCGAGCACAGGTCGAGCAGGGCCTCGCGGACCGGGGTGGCGGAGACGCCGTAGTGGTCGGCCATCTCCTTGACGGTGAACTGCCGCCCCACCGGCAGTCTGCCCGCGAGCACCTCGTCACACAGCGCGTCGGCGATCTGCTGCCGCAGGGTGTTCCGCTTGACCGGGCTGGTGCCGGGCACGGGCATCGAGGACCGTCTCCTTCCGCGGCCGTCGTGTCATGTCATCCGTAAGCGGACGGCCCTCGCATCACGATATGCGAGGGCCGTTGCGCAAAGTACGCAGAGTCAGGTGGTGGTCTACACCGGACGGCTATATGTGGCTATGAGGCGTGAAGAGGACGTGACGCCACGGTGAGGGAACCGCTACACGGTGTGCGCGTCCGCCGCGCTCAGCGCCTCGTCGAGAATGGCCAGACCCTCCTTGGCCTCGGACTCGGTGACCGTGCACGGCGGCACGACGTGCGTGCGGTTCATGTTCACGAACGGCCACAGCCCGCCGCGCTTGCAGGCGGCCGCGAAGTCGGCCAGGGGCTGATTGGCGGGACCGCTCGCGTTGTACGGGACGAGCGGTTCGCGCGTCTCCTTGTTCTTGACCAGATCGAGCGCCCAGAAGACGCCCAGACCGCGCACCTCGCCGACCGAAGGATGGCGCTCGGCGATCTCCTTCAGGGCCGGGCCGATCACGTTCTCCCCGATCGCGGCCGCGTTCTCTACGATGCCCTCCTCCGCCATCGCGTTGAGCGTGGCCACGGCGGAGGCGCAGGCGAGCGGATGGCCGGAGTAGGTGAGGCCGCCGGGGTAGGGCCGCTGGTCGAAGGTGGCGGCGATCTCGGCGGAGATGGCCACGCCGCCGAGCGGCACATAGCCGGAGTTGACGCCCTTGGCGAAGGTCAGAAGGTCCGGGGTGACACCGAAGTGGTCGGCCGCGAACCAGTGGCCGGTGCGGCCGAAGCCCGCCATGACCTCGTCCAGGATGAACACGATCCCGTACCGGTCGCAGATCTCCCGGACCCCGGCCAGATAGCCGGGCGGCGGCACCATGATCCCGGCGGTGCCGGGGATGGTCTCCAGGATGATCGCGGCGATCCCGGCCGGGCCCTCGTAGGCGATGGTGTCTTCGAGGTGGCGCAGCGCGCGCTCGCACTCCTGCGCCTCGTTCTCGGCGTGGAACGGCGAGCGGTAGAGGAACGGCGCCCAGAAGTGGACCACACCGGCCGAGGCCGTGTCGGAGGGCCAGCGGCGCGGGTCACCGGTCAGGTTGATCGCGGCGGCGGTGGCGCCGTGGTACGAGCGGTAGGCGGAGAGCACCTTGGTGCGGCCGGTGTGCAGCCGGGCCATGCGGACCGCGTTCTCGACCGCCTCGGCGCCGCCGTTGGTGAAGAAGATCTTGTTCAGGTCGCCAGGGGTGCGCTCGGCGATCAGCCGCGCCGCCTCGGACCGTACGTCCACCGCGAAGCCCGGCGCGATCGTGCACATCTTCGCCGCCTGCTCCTGGATGGCGGCGACGACCTTGGGGTGCTGGTGGCCGATGTTGGTGTTCACCAGCTGGCAGCTGAAGTCGAGGTAGCGGTTGCCGTCGTAGTCCCAGAAGTACGAGCCTTCGGCGCCCGCGACCGCGAGCGGGTCGATCAGCCCCTGCGCGGACCAGGAGTGGAATACGTGAGCGCGGTCGGCAGCCTTGACGGCGGCGCCGGCGGCGGCATCGGGGCTGGGGTGCGTGGGCTGCACGGACACGTTCGCTACCTCGGATCGCTCGCGGGTCTGGGGCGACCCCCAGCGTACGGAGCCGCCGGACCGGCCGCACACCGCCAAGGTGTACGGCATCGGCGGCGTGACCCGGCACTGTGTCGGGGCGCGGGGTGGGTGGCCGGGCGGCGCGTCCCGACCCGCGCGTCCGGACCCGCGCGTCCGGACCCGCGTATACGGAACCGATAACGGATCGCCCGCGTCGTCCACTTCGCTCACGGCCGCCTTTATTCTCTCCAGGGGGCTGATCAGGGGGATCAGGGAAGGGACGTTCGTCAGCATGGAAGACCTGGGGGCGGAAGACCCACGCTGGATCGGCGAGTACCGACTGCTCAAGCGGCTGGGCGCGGGCGGCATGGGCCGGGTGTTCCTGGCGTACTCGGCGCGGGGCCGTACGGTCGCGGTGAAGCTCGTACAGACCGAACTCGCGCAGCAAACGGAATTCCGGCGGCGCTTCACCCAGGAAGTGCGGGCCGCGCAGCGGGTGGGCGGCGAATGGACCGCCCCGGTCCTGGACGCCGACACCGAGGCCGCCACCCCGTGGGTCGCCACCGGCTACATCGCCGGACCCTCGCTGCACGCCATCGTCGCCGGGTCCGGTCCCCTGCCCGAGCGGACCGTGCGCATCCTGGGCAACGGCCTCACCCAGGCCCTGCGGTCCATCCACGGCGCCGGTCTCGTCCACCGCGACCTCAAGCCGTCCAACATCCTCGTCACCATCGACGGCCCGCGCGTCATCGACTTCGGCATCGCCCGCGCCCTGGAGACCGTCACCGACGGCATCCTCACCCGCAGCGGCGCCGTCGTCGGCTCCCCGGGCTTCATGTCGCCCGAGCAGGTGCGCGGCGAACGCGTCACGCCCGCCAGCGACGTCTTCTGCCTCGGCTCGGTGCTCGCCTTCGCCGCCACCGGCCGCCAGCCCTTCGGCACCGCCGACAGCGGCGTGCACGCGGTGATGTACCGCATCGCCCAGGAGGAGCCCGACCTGACCGGGCTGCCGGACGGGCTGCGCGACCTGGTCACCGACTGCCTGCGGAAGACCCCGGAGGAACGCCCCGCCCTGGACGAGCTGCTGGAGCGCACGGCGGGCCCGGAGGACGAGGCGGGCGCGGACGCCGAACCCTGGCTGCCGGGCGGCCTCGTCGCCCAACTCGGCCGCCACGCGGTGCAGCTGCTCGACGTGGAGACGCCCGCGTCCCCGATACGGCCCTCGGTGCCCGCCCCGCCGCCGCTTCCGCCCACGGCGGGCGCCGTCCCGCCACCGCCCGCGGCCCCGCCGTCGGCCACGTCGTACCCTCTGGCCCCGCCGCCGCCCAGCACCCCGCCGCCGAGCACCCCTCCCCCGGGGGCCACGCCCCCGCCGCCCCCGGCCGAGCCGCCGAAAGCGGCGGCCCAGCGGGAGGAGGCGCCGCGGACCACCGCGCCGGATGCCGAGACGCCGCCCCCGAGCGCCCCCGCCGAGGGGCCACGCCCCGCGGACCGCCCCGCCGAGGAACCGGCCCCGGCGGCCGCGCCGCAGGCCACCGCCGGATCGCAGGACCCCGCCGGATCGCCCGGCGCCACACCACCGCACGCCGCGCCGCAGGCGTTCGGGCCGCCCGCGGTCACGTCGTTCGGGCCGCCGACTCCGCCCAGCGGGCCCCAGGGGCCGGGCGGGCCCGGGGCGCAGAAGCCTCAGCGGGGGCGGCGCAAGGCGCTCGTCGTCGCCTCGGCCGCCCTTGCCACGCTGCTCGTCGCCGGGGCCGCGGCCTTCGCCGTCATCAAGTCCAACGGCGACGACGGCGGCAGGAGCGAGCAGGCCACCGACTACGACAAGGCGACCCACACCCCGCCGAGCACGGGGTCCGGGAAGTCGAAGGCGCCCGGCGGGGGTTCGGGGTCGCCGGGGCCGTCGTCCACCAAGCTGGGCGCGACCGGGGATGTGCCGCAGAGCTATCTGGGGGCCTGGGAGGGCGAGATCGAGCAGGACGGCGACGCCACCGGCAAGATCCGCCGGATCGTCCTCTCGCAGGGCGCGGTCGGCGCGGCGGTGGCGGACACGATGATGTCCGAGCCGGACAAGTTCTGCCGGAGTTCGGCGACCCTCAAGTCGGCGGACAGCCTGCTGGTGATCGAGGACGACGAGGCGTCGGTCAGCGTGCCCGACGAGGCGTGCGGCGCCGTCGGGGAGCAGACCCTGCGGCTGGGAGACGACGGCTCGCTCGCGTGGAGCACCACGGACGGCTCGGCGGAGGCGACGCTGCGCCCCTCCAAGACCGGGGACACGGTCGTACCGGCCGCCTACGAGGGCACCTGGCTGGCCAAGGACGCGTTCGGGGAGACCGGCGCCACCCGGAAGCTGACGATCAGCCAGGGGGCGATCGGCACCGCGGTTGCCGAGGAGATCGGCGACAGCAACAAGTACCACTGCGAGGGCAAGCGGATGCTGGCCTCGGTCGAGAAGGGCCTGGTACTGAGCCCCGTCAAGGTCACGAAGGCCACACCGGAGGATCTGTGCGAGACGGGAACCTCGCTCACTTTCACCGCGTCTGGAAAGGACAAGCTGCGCGTCGTCTATGAAGACCCGGACAGCTTCAGCGATGAGACGATGACCCAGACCTTCACCCGTCTGAACTGATCGGCCGATCGGCGTACGGGGACCATCGGCACAGGGACAGGAGCCACACCGCGATGCAAAACCTCGGGGCCCAGGACCCGCGGTGGATCGGCGAATACCAACTGCTCGGCAAGCTCGGCGAGGGCGGAATGGGCAAGGTGTACCTCGCCCGTTCGGCCCGTGGCCGTACCGTCGCCGTGAAGCTGGTACAGGCCGAACTCGCCCGGCAGCCGGATTTCCGGGGCCGCTTCAAGCGAGAGGTGGAGGCGGCGACACGGGTCGGAGGTCAGTGGACCGCGCCGGTGCTCGACGCCGACACCGAGGCCGCCGTGCCCTGGGTGGCCACGGGGTACATCGGCGGACCGTCCCTGCACGAGGTGGTGGCCGAGGGCTTCGGGGCGCTGCCCGAGCAGTCGGTGCACGTGCTGGCGCACGGCCTGTCGCTGGCGCTGCGCGACATCCACGGCGCGGGGCTGATCCACCGCGACCTCAAGCCGTCCAACATCCTGATCACGATCGACGGCCCGCGGGTCATCGACTTCGGCATCGCCCGCGCCCTGGACGCGGTGGGCGGCGGCAACAGCAATCTGACGGTGACGGGTGCCGTCGTCGGCTCGCCGGGGTTCATGTCGCCGGAGCAGGTGCGCGGCGAGACCGTGACCGTCGCGAGCGATGTGTTCTGCCTGGGTTCGGTGCTCGCGTTCGCGGCCACCGGGCGGCAGCCGTTCGGCCGGGTGGACAGCGGCATACACGCCCTGATGTACCGAATAGCCCAGGAAGAACCCGATCTGGAAGGGCTGCCCGAGGGGCTGCTCGGCCTGGTGACCGCCTGTCTGAGCAAGGACCCGGCGCAGCGGCCGTCGGTGCCGGACCTGATCGCCTACACCGAGGCGGCCGCGCCCGATGCCGCCGAGCCCTGGCTGCCGGGCGGGCTGCTGGCCCGGCTCGGCCGGGACGCGCTCCAGCTGCTGGAGGCCGAGAACCCGCATCAGCAGGCGGTGGCTCCGGCGCCCACCCCGCCGCAGAGCGCGTACGCCAGTCCGAGCGCGGGCGCGGCCGCCGCGGCGTCCGGGCCCTCGACGCCCCACCCCCCGTCGGCGTACGGCGCTCCGAGCGCCCCGGCGGCGTACGGGTACCCGGTGGGCGGGCCCGCGGGGCCCATGGGGCAGCAGCAGCCGGGCAGCCCGTGGCCGCAAGCGGGCGGCGGGTACCAGACCCCGTCCGGCCCCGCGACCGGGGAGCGGAAGGTGCGCTCGGTGCGCGCGCTGGGGAACGCCCTGGTGGCCGTGTTCAGCCTGTGGATGCTGCTGACGATCAGCGACCTGTACCTGCGGATGTCGCAGTTCGGCGCGCTCCGCGACCTGGCCGACGACGAGGGGTCCTCCGCCGCGGTCAGCCGCAGGACGGAGGCGATCTCCTCGCTGGACGGCGCCCTGGGCATGTGCGTGGTGGCGCTGGTCGTGCTGTGGCTGGTGTGGTTCCGGCGTACGTACACCAACGCCACGGTCCTGTCGCCCGGCCGGCTGCGGTTCGGCAGCGGCTACGCCGTCGGGGCGTGGTTCATCCCGGTCGCCCAGCTGTGGATCCCCAAGCAGATCGCGAACGACGTCTGGACCGCCAGCGCCCGCCCGGGCGCCGCACGGGTGCCCCGCGCGGCGCTGCACTGGTGGTGGACGGCGTTCGTGCTGATGTGCTTCTCCGCCCCGTCCGCCGGGATCCTGGAAGTGGTCACCGACGGCAGCAGGACCCTGGACGAGCGGGTCGGGGTCGCCGGTCATATCGCGGACGACGGCATCTCGCTGCTGGCCGCGGTCCTGGCCATCGTCGTGGTGGTCAAGCTGACCGGGATGCAGGAGCGGCGGCGGGCGGCGCAGCGGCAGCAGCAGCAACAACCGCCCGTACCCGCCGGGGTCTTCGGCCCGCCCGTGAGCTGACGGCGTGACGCACGACGGCCCGCACGCGGCGTGGTGACGCCGTCGTGCGGGCCGCGGCAAACCCGGCCGGGCCGTGGCTCAGAGGAACGAGTTGATCTGGATCGTCTCGTCCCGGCCCGGGCCGACGCCGATCGCCGAGATCGGCGCGCCGGACATGTCCTCCAGCGCCTGCACGTACTTCTGCGCGTTCTTCGGCAGGTCGTCGAAGGTCTTGGCCCGGGTGATGTCCTCCGACCAGCCCGGCAGCGTCTCGTAGATCGGCTTGGCGTGGTGGAAGTCGGTCTGGCTGTACGGCAGTTCCTCGACCCGCTTCCCGTCGATCTCGTACGCCACGCACACCGGGATCCGCTCCCAGCCGGTGAGCACGTCGAGCTTGGTGAGGAAGAAGTCGGTGAGCCCGTTGACCCGGGTCGCGTAGCGCGCGATGACCGCGTCGAACCAGCCGCAGCGCCGGTCGCGGCCGGTGGTCACACCGCGCTCGCCGCCGATGGTGCGCAGCTTCTCGCCGTCCTCGTCGAGCAGCTCGGTCGGGAACGGGCCCGCGCCGACGCGCGTGGTGTACGCCTTCAGGATCCCGATCACCCGGTTGATCTTCGTCGGGCCGACGCCGGTCCCGGTGCAGGCGCCGCCCGCGGTCGGGTTGGAGGAGGTGACGAAGGGGTACGTCCCGTGGTCGACGTCGAGCAGGGTGCCCTGGCCGCCCTCGAAGAGCACGACCTGGCCTTGGTCGACGGCGTTGTTGAGGATCAGGGTGGTGTCGGCGACGAAGCCGCCGAGCTGGTCCGCGTACCCGAGCAGCTCCTCGACCACCTGGTCCACGGCGATGGCGCGGCGGTTGTAGAGCTTGGCGAGCACCTGGTTCTTGAAGTCGAGCGCGGCCTCGACCTTCTGCCGCAGGATCGACTCGTCGAAGATGTCCTGGACCCGGATGCCGACACGGTTGATCTTGTCGGCGTACGACGGGCCGATGCCGCGCCCGGTGGTGCCGATCTTCCGCTTCCCGAGGAAGCGTTCCGTCACCTTGTCGATGGTCGTGTGATACGGCGTGATCAGGTGCGCGTTACCGCTGATCAGCAGCTTGGACGTGTCGACGCCGCGCTCGTTCAGCCCGCTCAGCTCGGAGAGCAGGACCGCGGGGTCGACGACGACGCCGTTACCGATGACGGGGGTACATCCGGGCGAGAGGATGCCGGACGGGAGCAGGTGCAGGGCGTACTTCTGGTCGCCGACCACCACCGTATGGCCCGCGTTGTTGCCGCCCTGGTAGCGGACCACATAGTCGACCGAGCCACCGAGCAGGTCGGTGGCCTTTCCCTTGCCCTCGTCACCCCACTGAGCACCGAGCAGCACAAGTGCGGGCACAGGCGTACACCCCTTCCGGGCGGGGCATGTCCAACGTGCGTGGTGGCGTGCGTCACCACAAGAGCCGTCGAACCGGTGCCCCGGATAGACGAAGCCCCTGGCGCAACAGCGACAGGGGCTCTTGCACCGAGAGATTACCTGAGGAAGGACCGAGGTGTCGGCTCCAGACCCCTGGCACTCTCCGCCGGACACCGTCCGGGGGCGCCGCCTGCTCATGGTCATCGACCCCACCGCCCGGCGAACGGACGGGGAGTCGGTGCGGATCGCGAAGGATGTGCTGTGTGCGGGCGCGCAAACGAAAATCTGCCTGCCGGACGGCCCCGAGGAATTCGAGCGCGCACTGGCCCGGCGCGGTGGCCGCAGACCGGTCGTGGTGGGCGACGACCGGGCCCTGCTGCGGGTCGTGGAGATGCTGCACCGGCAGCGCGAGCTGGCGGACGCGGCGCTGTCGGTCGTCCCCGTGGGCGGGGCGGCCACGGTCGCCCTCGCGCACGCCCTCGGCGTGCCGACGGACGCGGTCGCGGCGGCGCGCACGGTGCTCGACGGGGCCGCCCGCCCGCGTGATCTGCTGGTGGACGAGAGCGGCGGGGTGGTCCTCGGCGGCCTGCGCATCCCCGGCGACGGCGCGGCCGGTACGGCGCCACCGGGCCCTGGCGGACCCGCCCGTACGGGGCCGGGCGCCGCGGACGGCGGCGTGCCCGGCCCCGCGAGCGGCGCGGTGGTGGACGGCTGCGACTGCGGATGCGATCCGTACGCCGTGGACCCCGGCGCGGCCGGGCCGGGGTCCGGGGCCGGACCCGGCGGCGCGGCCGGGCCACCGGGCGCGGGCGGCTGTGCCACCGGCGGCCACCACCCCTGGTGGACCCCGGCGGCACGCACCGCGCGCACGGCGCTGAGCCTGCTGTCGCTGCCGGTCACGGGGCTCGGCGGGAGTGGCCGGGGGCGCCGGGCGCAGCCGCCGCAGCGGCTGCGGGTCGAGGCGGACGGAGTGCTGCTGACCGATCTGGACCGGCAGGTCGAGGGCGTCTCGGTGTCGACGGCCGCGCCGGGCGGCGGGCTGGCCGACGTGGTGGTGCATCCGCACGCGGGCGAGGGCGCCGACGGGCCGGTACGGGCCCGGGCCCGCGCCGTGACCGTCTCCGGCCAGGACTTCCGCTACCACTCGGACGCGCTGGTCCGCGGCCCGGTGCGCAGCCGGACCTGGACGGTGCTGGCCGGGGCGTGGAGCCTGACCCTGCCGCACCGCCGGTGACCGGTTACCGCTCCCCGGCGGTGCCGCGCGCCACCGTGCCGCGCGCCGCCTGGTGGGCGCGCCAGCGCTCCAGCATCGTGTGCAGCTCGCCCTGCATGAACTCGAAGAACTCGGCGGTCTCGGAGGCCCGCTGCCCGGCCGGGGTGGCGGGGCCGAGGATCTCCACGCCGTCCCGCATGGTGGACTCCCAGCGGGTGAGCACCTGGTCGCGGCGGGTCATCGTCTCGTACCAGACCTCGTTGTAGAGCCGGTAGCGCTCGCGCCGGGAGCCCGGTTCGCGCTCCCGCGCGACCAGGTCGACCTGGGCCAGATAGCGGATCGCGCCGGAGACCGCGGCCGGGCTGATCTGAAGCTGCTCGGCGAGTTCGGCGGAGGTGAGCGCACCGTCGTCGGAGGCGAGCAGCGCGGCGAGGACGCGGGCGCCCATCCGCTGCATCCCGGCCTCGACGAGGTCGGCGGCGAACCGCTCGACGAACCGGGACACCGCCTCGTCGTCGCGTACGTCATGTGCCTTTTCGTCGTGGACTGCTTCTGGCGCCGTGTCGTGTGTGTCGTGTGCTGGCGCCGTGTCGTGCGCGCGGTCCGATTCGATCATCTCCCTCACCGGCTCATCATCTCCTCTCTTCGTCACATCATCATAAGTTTATACGGTTCCTTAACTTCACAAATTTGTGAAAGTAGCGTAGCTTCGCCACCATGAAGACGGCAATCTCCGCGTCCGGCCTGCACAAGTCCTTCGGCCGGACCCACGCGTTGGACGGCCTCGACCTCGAAGTCGAGGCAGGTGAGGTTCATGGCTTCCTCGGCCCCAACGGCGCCGGGAAGTCCACCAGCATCCGGGTCCTGCTCGGACTGCTGCGCGCCGACTCCGGTGCGGTCCAGCTCCTCGGCAAGGACCCCTGGCACGATGCGGTCGACCTCCATCAGCACATCGCGTACGTCCCCGGAGACGTCACCCTGTGGCGCAGCCTGAGCGGCGGCGAGGTCATCGACCTGTACGGGCGGCTCCGCGGCGGTCTTGACCAGACCCGGCGCAAGCAGTTGCTGGAGCGGTTCGAGCTGGACCCGACCAAGAAGGGCCACACCTACTCCAAGGGCAACCGCCAGAAGGTCGCGCTGGTCGCCGCCTTCGCCTCCGAGGTCGAGCTGCTGATCCTCGACGAGCCGACCTCGGGGCTCGACCCGCTGATGGAGGAGATCTTCCGCGAGTGCGTGGCCGAGGAGCGCGACCGCGGCCGCACCGTGCTGCTCTCCAGCCACATCCTCAGCGAGGTCGAGGCGCTGTGCGGCCGGATCAGCATCATCCGCAAGGGCAGGCGGGTCGAGTCCGGCTCGCTCGCCGAGCTGCGCCATCTGACCCGTACGTCGGTGACCGCCGAGCTGGCCGCCCCGCCCAGCGGGCTGTCCGGGCTGCCCGGGGTCCACGGCCTCGACGTCCAGGACCGGCACGTCAAGCTCCAAGTCGACTCCGACAAGCTGGACGCCGTGCTGCGGCGGCTCACCGAGGCGGGCGTGCGCAGCCTCACCTCCACCCCGCCCACCCTGGAAGAGCTGTTCCTGCGCCACTACCAGGACGACATCGCCCCCACCGGCGCCGAGTCCGGCACCGACACCGAAGAGGCGATCGCCCGATGACCGCCGTAGCCGACGCGCGGGTCACCGGCCGGGCCCGCGGCTCGTCCCGCGACCTGACCGGCACCGGCACACTGCTGCGGCTCGCGCTGCGCCGCGACCGGATCATGATGCCGGTGTGGGTGCTGTGCCTCGGGCTGACCGCCTCCAGCACCGTCAGCCGCCTCGACAGCGCGTACGACACCCCCGCCAGGCGCGCCCAGCTCGTCCAGGACATGAACAGCAACGGGGCGACCCGCGCGCTGTTCGGCACCGCCTTCGGCGACTCGCTCGGCGCGCTCACCGTGTGGCGGGTGGGCGCCTTCCTCGGCGTGTTCGCCGCGATCATGAGCCTGCTCATCGTCATCCGGCACACCCGTGAGGAGGAGGAGACCGGCCGCCAGGAGGCGCTGTCCTCGTGCGTGGTCGGCCGCCGCGCGGGCCTCACCTCGGCCCTGCTCACCGTGGCCATCGCCAACGGCGCCGTCACCCTGCTCGTCGCGGGCGGTCTCGCCGGTCAGGGCGGCAGCGGGGCGGTCGCCCTGGGGCTGGCCGTCGGCCTGTCCGGGATGGCCTTCGGCGGTCTGGCCGCTGTCGCCGCCCAGCTCACCGAGAGCGCCCGGCTCGCCCGGGGGCTCTCCGCGGCCGCCGTCGGCGTGGCGTTCGTGCTGCGCATGGCGGGCGACGCCGCCGAGGACGGCTCCAAGGGCTCCGGTCATGTGCTGACGTGGCTCTCGCCGCTGGGCTGGGCCGAGTACGCCCGGCCGTTCGCGGCCGAGCGCTGGTGGCCCCTGCTGCTGATCGCGGTGCTGGCCGCCGCGTCCATCTCCGTCGCGTACTCCCTGGCGGGCCGCCGCGACGTCGGCGCCAGCTTCTACGCGACCCGCCCCGGCCCGCCCGCCGCGGGGCCGTTCCTGAAGGGCGTCTTCGGCCTGGCCTGGCGCCTCCAGCGCGGCGCCCTGGCCGGTTGGGTCGCCGGGTTCGTCTTCGCGGGCGCCATCTTCGGCGCCATCTCGGACGGCGCCGACCAGTTCCTCGGCGACAGCGACCAGACCCGCGAGATCATCGAGCGCATGGGCGGGGCCCAGGGGCTCAACGACGCCTTCCTGGCCTCCATGGTCGGCGTGCTCGGCACCATCCTCACCGTCTACACCGCCAGTTCCGTGCTGCGACTGCGCAGCGAGGAGACCGACCAGCGGGCCGAACCGCTGCTGTCCAACGCGGTCAGCCGGCTGCGCTGGGCCGCCAGCCACCTGGTCATCGCCTACCTCGGCCCGGTCGCCGTGCTCGCCGTCGGCGGTCTCGCGCTGGGCCTCGGCTACGGGCTGGCGGCGGGCGATGTGAGCGGCTCGGTGCCGCGCGTCCTGGGCGCCGCGCTCGCCCAGACCCCCGCGGTGTGGCTGATCACCAGCCTGACGGTGCTGCTCATCGGGGTGCTGCCGAAGTACTCGGCCGCCGCCTGGGGCCTGGTCGGCTGGGTGGTCGCCCTCGGCTGGATGGGCCCGGCGCTGAAGGTGTCGCAGTCGGTGATGAACACCTCGCCGTTCAGCCATCTGCCCAAGCTGCCCGGGGAGCACGTCACCGCGGCGCCGTTCGCGTGGATGGTGCTGCTCTCGGCCGTCCTGACCGCCGGAGGGCTGGTGGCCCTGCGCCGCCGCGACATCGGAGGCTGACCACCCCCGTCGGCCTCCCCGCACCTCGGCGCCGGACCCGCCCACCCCCTGTGGCGGGTCCGGCGCCGAGTAGTCTGCGCGGCCGCCACCGGGTCAGACCTCGACCAGCAGCTCCGTCAGTCCGCGGATCACATACCCGGGCTGCCACTCCGGCTCCCGCGTCAGCCGCAGTTCCGGCGCGGCGCGCAGCAGCGCGCCGAAGGACGCGGCGAGTTCGATACGGGCCAGCGGCGCGCCCAGGCAGTAGTGGATACCGGCGCCGAAGCTGAGGTGGGGGTTGTCGGCGCGGGCGAGGTCGAGCGTGCCGGGCCGCTCGAAGCGGGCCGGGTCGCGGTTGGCCGAGCCGAAGAGCAGGGCGACCTCGCTGCCGCGCGGGATGAGGGTGTCGCCGACCCGGATGTCCTCCAGGACCCAGCGCTCGAACAGCTGGAGCGGGGTGTCGTAGCGCAGCAGTTCGTCCACAGCGGTGGACAGCAGCGTGTCCGGGGACTCCCGCAGCCGGGCCAGCTGGTCGGGGTGGCGGAAGAGCGTCCACCAGCCGTTGCCGGTGGTGTTGACGGTGGCCTCGTGGCCCGCGTTCAGCAGCAGCACACAGGTGGACACCATCTCCTGCTCGGACAGCCGGTCCCCCTCGTCGTACGCGGCGATCAGGGCGCTGATCAGATCCTCGCCCGGGTGCTTGCGGCGGGCGGCGATCAGGCCGCGCAGATACTCCGAGAACTCCAGCGACGCCCGCACCGCGCGGCGCGCCGTCTCCTCGCCCGGGTTCAGCTCGAACATCCCGCAGATGTCCGCCGACCAGGGGCGCAGCGCCGGACGGTCGGCGGGCGGAATGCCCAGCATCTCGGCGATGACCTCGACCGGCAGCGGCTCGGCGACCGCCGCGATGAGATCGCCGCCGCCGGAGGCGACGAACGAGTCCGCGAGCCCGGCCGCCAGCCGCCGGATCGTCGGCACCATGCCCTGGACGGTGCGCGGGGTGAACGCCTTGGAGACGAGCCGCCGCAGCCGGGTGTGATCCGGGGCCTCCAGATCCAGCATGCCGTTGCCGTTGAGGGTGTGGAACGGCTCGTGCTCGGGCGGCGGGGCGGTGCGGCCGAACTCCTCGTGGGTGAAGCGGTGCAGATACGTACGGCCCAGCCGCCGGTCGGTCAGCAGGGCGCGCACATCCTCGAAGTGCGGGATCAGCCACTGGCGGGAGGGCGCGAACCAGTGCGCCCTGCCGTGCTCGCGCAGGCTGGCATAGGCCGGGTAGGGGTCGGCGACGAACGACGGCTGCCATGGGTCGAAAGCAGGGGCTGCGCTGGTCATGACCGGACCGTATCGCCGGACCGGCCCGTCCTCCAGAGGGCTTCGGTCCGTTGTCCCTGGCCGGAAGGCGGTCGGGAGGCGGCCGGGCCCCGCGGTCAGCCTCCCGGGCTCACGAGCCGCGCCTCGTACGCGAAGACCGCGGCCTGGGTGCGGTCGCGCAGACCGAGCTTCACCAGGATCCGGCTCACATGCGTCTTCACCGTCGACTCGGCCACCACCAGATGCTCCGCGATCTCCGCGTTGGACCGGCCCTTCGCGACCAGCACCAGCACCTCGTTCTCCCGCTCGGTCAGCTCGTCCAGCCGCTCCTGCGGGCCCGGCCGCGGCGCGCCCAGCAGGGTGGACTCGCCGGGCTGCGAGAACGTCGCGATGAGCCGCTTGGTGACGGTGGGCGCCAGCAGGGCCTCCCCCGCCGCCACCACCCGCACCGCCTCGCCGAGCTGACTGGCCGAGGCGTCCTTGAGCAGAAAGCCGCTCGCCCCGGCGCGGAGCGCCTGGTAGACGTACTCGTCCAGGTCGAAGGTGGTCAGCACCAGGACCTTGGCGTCGGCGTCGGCCGCCACGATCTCCCGCGTCGCCTCCAGCCCGTTCAGCACGGGCATCCGGATGTCCATCAGGACCACATCCGGGCGCAACGCCGTGACCTGGGCGATCGCCTCCCGGCCGTCGACCGCCTCGCCGACGACCTCGATGTCCGGCTGGGCGCCCAGCAGCACGGAGAAGCCCTCGCGGACCATCATCTGGTCGTCGACGATCAGCACGCGGATGTTCGTCATGCGTCCGGCTCCATCACCTTCTCCGGAGCCGCCGCCTCCGGCACCGCCGCCTCGGGGGCCGGGATGAAGACGGTGACCTCGTAGCCGCCGTCCTCCTCCCTCGCCCCCGCCCGTATCTCCCCGTCCAGCATCGTGACCCGCTCCCGCATGCCGAGCAGCCCGTGCCCCATGCCCGGCGAAGGCGGCACCGCCTTGGTGGGCGGCCCGTTGACGATGCGCAGCCCGAGACCGCCGAGCACATACGCCACCTCGACGCGCGCGGTGGAACCCGGGGCGTGGCGCAGCGCGTTGCTCAGCGCCTCCTGCACGATGCGGTACGCGGACAGCTCCACGCCCTGCGGCAGCGGGCGCACCGCGCCGGTCGCGACGTGGTCGACGGCCAGGCCCGCCGCCCGTACTCCCGCGAAGAGGCCGTCGAGCGCGGCCAGCGTGGGCTGGGGCGCCTCCGGGTCGGTGTCCGTGTCGATGTCATCGGCCCGCACCACCCCGAGGACCCGGCGCAGCTCGGTGAGGGCGATCACCGCGTTCTCCCGGATGGTCGCGAAGCTCCTGGTCAGCTCCTCGGGTGGGTTCTCCACCCGGTACGGGGCCGCCTCCGCCTGAATGGCGATGACGGACATGTGATGGGCGACGACGTCGTGCAGCTCCCGCGCGATGGTCGCGCGCTCCTCCAGCGTGGTGCGGCGGGAACGCTCCTCGACGGTGGCCGACTCCTGCACCGCGATGGCCTGCTTGCTCTCGCGCAGACTGCGCCCGGTGACGACGGCGCAGAGCAGCAGCCCGGAGACCAACAGCACCGGGACGGTGTCCGGGGAGATGTACAGGGGGATGTCCTGGAAGTACTCGACGGCAGTTGCGAGAAGGGCCGTGAGCAGCCATATCTCGACGGCCGCCCGGGGGCGCGACCGGGCCGCGACCATCACCATCACCAGGACATGGGAGATGGCCAGCGGAACGGGCCACGGCCAGCCCACCGACCCCCACTCCAGACCCAACAAGTTCAGACCCGCTACGGCGCTCGCCCCGAACGACAGCCACCAGGCGCCGACCGGCCGGAACAGCGTCAGCAGCAGCGGCACCCCGCAGAGCAGGGCCAGGACCAGGCTCATATCGTCGTCCACCATGAAGACCGACTGCGCCATGACATAGAACGCGCAGGCCGAGAGCGCGGCATGCGGCAGCCAGCCCACGTATCGCCGCGCCCGCTCCGGGGCCCGGCGCATCAGCGGATGCCCGGGGATCAGCGGCGGCAGCGGGCGGAGGGTGAACGCATCCTTGATCAAGTCCTGCCGCAGTTCGGACAACGCACTGCGGGCGATGCGGAGTTCGGTCCGCGGGATCGTCTGGGTCACACGTCATACGGTAGGGAGCGGGCGGGCCCGCGTCGTCCCCAGCAATAGTGATTGTCCGGCGTCCCTCTCAAGTACTACGAGAGTGAGGCCCGCGCGGCGAGCCGGGCGATCTCGTCGGCGACCGTGCGCGCGGCGGTGGTGGCCGGGTCGATCAGCGGAAAGTGCCCGGCGGCGGCGATGCGCACCACCCGCGGCGGCTGCCCGGCGACCGCCCCGGCCGCCGCGAAGGAGTCCGCGACCTGCGGCGGAACGTCGACGTCCGTGCCGCCCTGCACCAGGACGGTGGGCACGCCGGTGGGCAGCAGCGCGGCGGGATCGGCGAGCGGCAGCCGCGCCGCGAGCCGGTCGCCGAGCAGTTCATCGACGGCGTCCGAGCACACCCGCAGCGCGCGGGCGGCGGCGAGATCCGCGATCGGGGCGAGCGCGACGACGCCGCACACCGGAGGAGCCGTGGGCAGCTGCCACCGGGTGCCCGGCGGCAGGCGGTGCCGGGCCGCCGCCCACAGCGCGGCGTGCCCGCCCGCGGAGTGCCCGGCGAGCACGACCCGCTTGGTGTCGACCCCGCCGAGCCCCGACTCCCGCACCAGCTTCGGCACCCGGTCCACCACGGCGGCGATGTCGTCGAACGTCTCCGGCCAGCGCCCCGCCAGGGGTCGCGCCCCCGACGAGGGGTCGCGGTCCGCCCCGCCCCGGCGGTATTCCGCCAACGCCACCGCCAGGCCGCGACTCGCCAGGTAGGCCGCGAAAGGGGAGACGTGGTGGCGGTCGTACGGGGCGCGCCAGGCGCCGCCGTGGAAGAGGACGACCAGCGGGGCGGGGGCCGCCGGGTAGCGGGGGAGGTGGAAGTCCACCACCTGGTCCGGGTGTTCGCCGTACGCGGCCGTCGCATCGGGCGCCACCGGGGCGTGGCCGAACAGGGACGCCTCCTCGGCGGCCGCGTCGAGGCGCATCGGTCAGCCCACCTCGTCCCGTACCTCGTCCAGCACGTCGGCCAGCACCCGCGCCGCCCGCTCCACCTCGGCGAAGCCCGTATACAGCGGGGTGAAGCCGAAGCGCAGCACGTCGGGGCGGCGGAAGTCGCCGACGACTCCGCGCCGGACCAGTTCGGCCATCGCCGGGCCCGCGTCCGCGCAGCGCAGCGCGACCTGGCTGCCGCGTTCCGCGTGGGCGGCCGGGGTGACGGACCGGACGCGGCCGGCCGGTACGTACCGCTCGACGCACCGCAGGAAGAAGTCCGTCAGGGCCAGGCTCTTCGCCCGTACGGCCTCGACGGGTACGTCGTCCCACACCTCCAGCGCGGCCTCCAGCGCGAGCATGGAGAGGATGTCGGGGGTGCCGACGCGGCCGCGGGCCGCGCCGTCGGCGGGGGCGTAGGCGGGGTCCATGCCGAACGGGTCGGCGTGGGAGTTCCAGCCGGGGAGCGGGGAGTCGAAGCGCGGCTGGTGCTCCCGCGCCACGTACAGATAGGCGGGCGAACCGGGCCCCCCGTTGAGGTACTTGTACGTGCAGCCGACGGCCAGGTCGACCCCGTGCGCGTCGAGCCCCACCGGCAGCGCCCCGGCGCTGTGGCACAGGTCCCACACGACGAGGGCCCCGGCCGCGTGCACGGCGGCCGTCGTGCCGGGCAGGTCGTGGAGGCGGCCGGTCCGGTAGTCGACGTGGTTGACGAGCGCGACGGCGGTGCGCGGCCCTACCGCGGTCCGCACGTCGCCCGCCGCCACGGCCCGCACGGTGCAGCCGGTCATGCGGGCGGCGGATTCGGCGATGTAGCCGTCGGTGGGGAAGGTGGCCTCGTCCACCACGATCTGGTCGCGGTGGGCGCCGCGCTCCTGCGCGATGCGTACCGCCGCGACGACCGCCTTGAAGACGTTCACGCTGGTCGAGTCGGAGACCACCACCTGTCCCGGGGCGGCCCCGACGATCCGTCCCACGCGGTCGCCGATCCGCTCGGGGGCGGTCCACCAGCCGCTCTCCTCCCAGGAGCGGATGCGCAGCTGTCCCCATTCGCGGGCCACGACATCGGCCAGCCGGGCGGGGACGGCGCGGGGCAGCGCGCCCAGCGAATTGCCGTCGAGGTACACGACCTCGTCGAGGGTGAAGGCGTCGCGCTTGGCGCGGAGCGCGTCGGCGGCGTCGAGGGCCGCTGCCTCGTCCGTCAGCTCGGTCACGAGCGTCGCGTCAGACATGGCTGCGCGCCGTCCACAGCTCGGGGAAGACGTTCTTCGTGGCGCGCTTCTCCAGCCAGGCGACCCCGGCGGAGCCGCCGGTTCCGGTCTTGGCTCCCATCGCTCGCCGGGTGGCCACCAGATGGTCGTTGCGCCAGCGCCACACCAGCTCGGCGACCTCGGTCAGCGCCTCGCCGAGCCGGGTCAGCTCGCCCTCGCGCGGGCCGGAGTAGATCTCCTGCCACACCCGCTCCACCCCGGGGTCCGGTTCGTACCGGCGGGCGGGGTCGCGGTCCAGTACGGCGGCGGGTACGGCATGGCCGCGGCGGGACAGGAAGCGCAGCACCTCGTCGTACAGGCTGGGCTCGGTCAGCGCCTTCTCCAGCTCCGCGTACTCGCGCGGCGCGCCCCGGTGCGGGACCAGCATGGACGCCGACTTCTCGCCGAGCAGGAACTCCAGCCGCCGGTACATCGCGGACTGGAAGCCGGAGCCGTCACCGAGCGCGGAGCGGTACGCGTTGAACTGGCCGGGCGTGAGGTGCGCGAGCGGCTGCCAGGACGCGTTCAGGGACTCCAGCTCGTACGTGGAGCGCCGCAGCGCCTCCAGCGCGGTGGGCAGGTCGTCCTCGCGCAGCGCCTGCGCGGCGGTGTGCCACTCGTGGACGATGACGGTGAACCACAGCTCCATGACCTGGGTGGTGACCAGGAAGACCATCTCGCCGGGGTCGTCGGAGAGCGGGTGCTGAAGGCGGGTGAGGACGGACGCCCGGACGTAGTCCTCGTACGGGGTCGTGCCCTGGAAGTCCAGATGGGGCGCGTCCGGCTCGCCATCGGACGGGACGAAGCCCTCGCGGACGGCTTCGTCGGGGGCGGATTTCGGGGCAGGCTGCTGCGACATCGCATCTCCTGAGTACTGCTCGCCACCGGGTAGCGGTCCGCCCCATCCCTTCGGTCTCGGAGCCCCGGTCCCCTCAGAGGCCACATGTGTGGTCCCTGCCCGCATCATGCGTGCCGCGCGCGCCGCTCGCAAGTGCGTGCGGCACGTTCACGGCGACGCGAAAAGGGCCTGCCGGTGCGAATCGCCCCGGCAGGCCCACGCCTCACCAGAGGTCAGGAAAGCGTGTCCGCCGCGGTCGGGGAGCTGTCGCGCAGGAACGTCGCGCAGCGCTCGTACTCCTCCTGCTCACCGATGGACTGCGCGGCGCGGGCGAGCGCGTGCAGGGCACGCAGGAAGCCGCGGTTCGGCTCGTGCTCGAAGGGCACCGGGCCGTGGCCCTTCCAGCCGCTGCGCCGCAGTGCGTCCAGTCCGCGGTGGTAGCCGGTGCGGGCGTACGCGTACGACTCGACCACCCGGCCGTTCTCGAACGCCTCGTCGGCGAGCTGGGCCCAGGCGAGCGAGGAGGCCGGGTACTTCGCGGCGACCTCGGTGGGAGCCGCGCCGGACGCGAGCAGTTCCCGCGGCTCGGGGTCGTCGGGCAGATGGGTCGGGGGCGGTCCCCCGAGCAGGTTCTCGTGAATGGCCATGGGTTCCAGTCTGCCGGACCACCCACCCCGCGCGCCGCCCCACACCCGGCTCCGGCCACGCCCCATGGAGCCCGCCGGTGCCCGCCCCGGCCCGCCCCAGGTCAGGCGGGTGGGCTGTCGGGACTCCCGGGGCGGTCGGGACTGCCGGGGCGATCGGGACTGCCAGGGCGGCCAGGACCGCCGGGGCCGCCGCGGCGTCGCGGCCGCTCGCCCGGGTCCAGGGGCGGGGCGCCCACCCCGCAGTGGTACGCGCACTCGGGACGGCAGGGGCGCTCGTCCACCGCCCGCGCCCCCTCCTCGGTCTCCGCCACGGCCTCCGCGCCCCCGACCCGCTCCAGCGCGTCCGCCCGTACCGAGCGCCAGGCGATCAGCGCGCCCACCACCAGCACCGCCGCGCAGATCGGCATCGCCCGCCGGAAGGACGCCGAGAACTGGTCCGCCGACCGGTACGCCTCCGAGCCCATGCCCGCCAGCAGCGGCAGCGCGGCCACCGCGACCAGGCCCGCCGCCCGCGCCGCGGCGTTGTTGATGCCGCTGGCCAGGCCCGCCCGTCCGACGTCCACCGAGGCCAGGACGGTCGCGGTGAGCGGGGCGACGAGCACCACCATGCCCAGCCCCATCACCACCAGCGCGGGCAGCACGTCCCGCCAGTAGACGGCCCCCACCCCGGCCCGGGTCATCAGCAGCATGCCCGCCGCGCACAGCAGCGGGCCGACGGTCAGCGGGATCCGCGGGCCGATGCGCTTGCCCAGCTCGCCGGAACGGGCCGACAGCAGCAGCATCAGCACGGTCGTCGGCAGCAGCGCGGTCCCGGCCGCCAGCGCGGAGTAGCCGACGACCACTTGGAGGTTCAGCACGACCAGGAAGAAGAAGCCGCCGAAGGCCGCGTAGACGCACAGCGTCACCGCGTTCACGGCGGTGAACTGGCGCGAGGAGAACAGGGTGAGCGGCAGCATCGGCTCAGGGCGGACCCGCTCCGTGTAGACGAAGGCCACCCCCGCCAGCAGCCCGGCCACGGCCGGGAGCACCACGGAGAGCCCCGCGCCCCGCTGCGGCGCGGCGATCAGCGCGTACGTCACCAGGCCGAGCGCGAGCGCCCCGAGCACCGCGCCCAGGACGTCGAACCGCCCCTGCGCCCGCGGATTCCGCGACTCCGGTACGTGCCGCAGCGCGACCGGTACGCATACGGCCGCCAGCGGCACATTGAGGAAGAACACCCAGCGCCAGCCCGGACCATCCACCAGCCAGCCCCCGAGGAACGGCCCGATCGCCGCCCCCACCCCGCCGAACCCGGACCACAGCCCGACCGCACGGGCCCGGTCGTCGGGGTGGATGACCGACTGGATCAGCGCCAGCGAGCCAGGGGTGAGCAGCGCCCCGCCGATGCCCTGGAGCGCGCGGGCGGCGATGAGCACCCCGGCGCTCGGCGCCATCCCGCACAGCAGCGACGCGAGCGCGAACCACACGACGCCGACGATGAACACCCGCCGCCGCCCGTAACGGTCGCCGAGCGCCCCGCCGAGGAGGATGAGCCCGGCGAGGGTGAGCATGTAGGCGTTGACGGTCCACTGCAGGACGGCCAGATCGGCGCCGAGGTCGAGGCCGATGCGGGGCAGGGCGACGTTGACGACGGTGCTGTCGAGGAGCGCCATCGCGGAGCCCAGCACGGTGGTGAGCACGACCCACCGCCCGGCGGCCGTGGAGAGCCGCACCACGGTGGCGGGTTCGTTGTCGCCCATACCTGGATCATCCCCGCGTCGCCCCCGCGCGGCCAGCCCGCGTACGGAAGCGCGCGTACGGAAGCGCGCGTACGGAAGCGCGCGGGCCAAGATGCGGCCGGGGTACGGCCGGGCGCGGAAACCGCGCGGGCCCGGACCCTCGCCATCGCGACGAGGCCCCGGGCCCGGAACGGAACGGCGCCGGTTACTTCAGCTTGGTGCCGGTGGAGCGCAGGTTCCCGCAGGCCAGGGTGACGCGCTCGGCCATGCTCTTCTCGGCCACCTTGCCCCAGCTGCGCGGGTCGTAGGTCTTCTTGTTGCCGACCTCGCCGTCGACCTTCAGCACACCGTCGTAGTTGCGGAACATGTGGTCCGCGATCGGCCGGGTGAAGGCGTACTGGGTGTCGGTGTCGAGGTTCATCTTCACCACGCCGTTCTCCAGCGCCGTGAGGATCTCCTGCTCCGTGGAGCCGGAGCCGCCGTGGAAGACGAAGTCGAACGGGTCGGTCTGGCCGGACTTCGCGGCGATGCCGTCCTGCAGCTGACGCAGCAGCTCCGGGCGCAGCACGACGTTGCCCGGCTTGTAGACGCCGTGGACGTTGCCGAAGGAGGCGGCCAGCAGGTAGCGGCCCTTCTCGCCCAGGCCCAGCGCCTCGGCCGTGCGCTCGACGTCCGAGACGGTGGTGTACAGCTCGTCGTTGATCTCGTGCGTGACGCCGTCCTCCTCGCCGCCGGTCGGGGTGATCTCGACCTCAAGGATGATCTTGGCCTTGACCGCCTCGGCCAGCAGCTCCTGCGCGATGCGCAGGTTGTCGTCGAGCGTCTCGGCGGAGCCGTCCCACATGTGGGACTGGAACAGCGGGTTCTGGCCGCTCGCGACGCGCTCCTGGGAGACCGCGAGCAGCGGACGCACATAGCCGTCCAGCTTGTCCTTCGGGCAGTGGTCGGTGTGCAGCGCGATGTTGACCGGGTACTTCTTGGCGACGACGTGCGCGAACTCCGCGAGCGCGACCGCACCGGACACCATGTCCTTGCTGTACTGGCCGCCCAGGAACTCGGCACCACCGGTGGAGATCTGGACGATGCCGTCGCTCTCCGCATCGGCGAAGCCCCGCAGCGCGGCGTGCAGCGTCTGCGTCGAGGTCACGTTGATCGCCGGGTAGGCGAACTTGCCTGCCTTCGCCCGGTCGAGCATCTCGTTGTAGATCTCAGGGGATGCGATGGGCATCTGTCCGCTCCTTGGGATGTGCGGGTGAGAGGTTCTTGGGCCCTGACCTAGGGAAATGTCGTGCGGAAATCCTGCGGCGACGTCATCGTCGGGGCCATCTTCCCAGACTCCGCCGATTGCTCCACCCGGCGCACGCGGGGACCACACGGACGGGGGTCGGGAGGTTTCACGTGAAACCTCCCACCGCGTTACCGCAGGTCAGCTCAGGCCGAGATCGGCGAGCGAGTACGCGTGTACGTAACGCAGCCCGGCCTCCGCGATCGCCGGTGCGGCGCCGCGCTCGACGATCGTGGCGACCGCGACGACCTCGGCGCCCGCCTCACGCGCCGCCTCGACGGCGGTGAGCGGCGAGCCGCCGGTGGTGGAGGTGTCCTCGACCACCAGCACCCGTCGGCCCGTGATGTCCGGGCCCTCGATCCGCCGCTGCAGACCGTGGGTCTTCTGCGCCTTGCGGACGACGAAGGCATCGAGCCTGCGGCCCCCCGCGGCGGCCGCGTGCAGCATGGACGTCGCCACCGGGTCGGCGCCCAGGGTCAGCCCGCCCACCGCGTCGTAGTCCAGGTCGGCCGTGGCGTCGAGCATGACCTGCCCGACCAGGGGCGCGGCCTCGGCGTCCAGGGTGATCCGGCGCAGGTCGATGTAGTAGTCGGCCTCCTTGCCGGAGGAGAGGGTCACCTTGCCGTGGACCACGGCCTTGTCCTTGATCTGCTGCAGCAGGGCGTCACGCGCTTCGCTCATGCGGACGAGCTTAGGCGGTGTCCGCACCTGCCCCCACGGGCCCCTACGCCAGTTCCCGCCAGCTCCACGTCATCGAGATCTCCACCGGGTCGATGGGCGTGACCAGCCGGGGAAGGGTGTTCAGACCATTCGGCGGCCCGGACTGCGGCTCGACGCACACCGCCTCGGGCTGCTCGTCGTAGATCACGGCCCATTGGCTGCGGCTGGTGACCTTGAGTTCGAGCCGCCCCGGCCAGGTCAGCGTGACGTCCACGCCGTCCGGCATGCCGAAGCAGTCGTCCCACGGGCCGGGTCCTGGCTGGACGCGGTGGCCGGTGGGGAGGTGGTTCTCGCCGCGCTCCTCCTGCCATTCGGCGGCGAAGGACAGCTCGACATCGGCGCCGCCCTCGCCCAGGTTGCGCAGGAACCAAGGGTGCCACCCGGCCTGCGCCGGGAAGGAGTCGCCCGCCGTCTCCACGCTCATGGTGACGGTCAGCGCGTCCGCCGCCAGGTCGAAGCTCTGGGTGACCCGGCCCTCGTACGGCCAGGGGTCGGCGAGGTCGTACGTGAAGGCCGCGCTGTCCGGCTCGGTGCGGACCGTGCTCCAGGCGAGGTCCCGGCCGGTGCCGTGGATCGCGTGGGGCGGGGAGTTGACGGGCAGCTGATGGCTCCGGCCGCCGTTGCGGAACCGTCCCAGGTCGACCCGGCCGCACCAGGGCACCATCGGGAAGGACCCGTACCGCGGGCCCTGCCGCAGCAGCTCCGTGCCGCCGATGCGCAGCGAGCCGATACGGCAGCCGTTGTCGGGCGAAACGGTCAGCTCGGCGTCCCCGGCGGTCAGCCGGACGCCCGTGGTCTGCGTTGTCTCTTCGGTCACGCACCGACCCTATGCGCAGCCGCTCAACGGCGGCGACCGCTCACGGAGATGACCTCACCGGCGGCGGCGCAGGACGCGCCGTCCGACGACGACGGCCGACGCGATCACCACGGCCGCGGCGGGCGCGGCCCAGCGCAGCGCGGCGCCGGTGGACCCGCCCTCGGGCGCCGGTACGGGGGCGTAGCGGCCGCGGGGCGGGGCGTGGTCGACCTCCTCGGTCGAGCGGCCGATCATGGTGCGGCGGGCGTGCGCGGCCTCGGCCGGGGGCTCGTCGTCGAGCCCGCCCAGGTCGGCCAGGGCGCCGGCGTCCGCCACCTGATCGACGTCGTCCAGGTCGCCGATGTCGTCCACGTCGACGTCCTCGGCCTCCTCGCCGCCCCCGGCCCGGCCGTCCTCGTCGGCGTCGTCGGCGCGCAGCGGCAGGTCCGCCTCGGCGAGCGGGTCGTGGCCGGCGGGCGGGGTGATCGGGGACGCCTCCAGCCCGGACGCCAGCGCCGACCCGAAGCGGTCCAGCAGCCGACGGGCCACCGTCTCGGTCGCGTGGGCGTCGAACTCGGCCAGCCGCCCCTCGCTGCGCACGGTCCCGGAGCAGAGCAGCCCCGTACCGCCGCCGTCCACGGCCCGCGGCGTCAGGGTCAGCGCAAGCTTCACGGAGCCGCCGCCCCGCGCCTCGGTCCCCTCGCCCTCGACCTCGACGCCATCGCCGCGCTCGGTGACGCGCAGCGCACCGCGGTAGGTGATGGTGGATCCGCCGATGCGCAGCCGCAGCCGCCCGGCGAGCGGACCCGCGTCCTCGTCGGCGTCCTGTTGGAGCCCGGGGACGCAACGGGCGATGCGGTCGGGATCCGAGAGCGCCTGCCGGACGGTGTCGACGGGAAACGGAACGAACACCTCATGCTCCATAGCTCAAGACACTACCCATCACGCGTTGGCTGAGACCCGTTCCCACGCAACTTTCGCCCTCGACGTATCAGTCCCCGTAGCGGGGGTGCATGAGGGTCGACGGCGGCAGACGCGGCTCCCGGCTCCGTTCGGCCGCGCGCCGCGCGGCGTCCAGACCGGCCGGGGTGAGCGAGCGCGGGCGGGGGCCGTGCGGGGCGAGGGCCAGCGGGACCGGGGCGCGGGCCGCGAGCAGGAACCCCCAGTCGCGCGGCCCGTCGCCGGTCGGTCCCTCGCCCGTCGGGCGCGCCGCCACCACGTACGGCACCGTCCGCAGCCCCACCGACCGCATCGTCGCGTCCACCGTCCAGTACGCGCGGGGCCGCGGGCCCACCTCCCCCGCGTGCACGGCGAGCCGGCCGCCGGGGGCCAGCACCCGTTCCGCCAGGCCGTAGAACTCCTGCGAGTACAGCTTGGTGCTCGGGGTGAGGCCGGGGTCGGGCAGATCGCACACCACCACGTCGTACGCCGCGCTCCGCCGCAGCCAGTCGAAGGCGTCCGCGGTGATCACCCGCACCCGCGGATCGCGGTAGGCGCCCGCGTTGAGGGCGGACAGCCCGGGGTCGCGGCGGGCCAGCCGCACCACCCCGGGGTCGCGCTCGACGACGGTCACCGACCGGACCCCGTCGTACCGCAGGACCTCGCGCGCCGCGAGCCCGTCGCCGCCGCCCAGCACCAGGACCCGGCGGTGCGGTCCGGCCGCCATCGCCGGGTGGATCAGCGCCTCGTGGTAGCGCACCTCGTCGTGCCCGCTGACCTCCAGTCGCCCGTCGAGGAACAGCGACAGCGGGCGCCCCCGGGTCCGGCCGCCGGTCAGCACGACCTCCTGGACCCCGGTGCGCACCGCGACGCGCACCTCCGGCCCGTACACGGCCTGCCGCGCGGCCCGTTCGAACGAGGGCGTGAGCACGGCGCCCGCGGCCAGCAGGGCGAGCACCAGCGCGTTGACGACGATCAGCGCCCACCGGGACCGTGCGCTCAGATCGCGCCGGAACAGCCACAGCACCAGCGCCCCGCCCGCGACCGCGTTGACCGCGCCCGTCACCAGCGCGCCGGTCAGCTGGCCGAACGCGGGCAGCAGCAGAAACGGGAAGGCGAGCCCGCCGACCAGCGCGCCCACATAGTCGGCGGCGAACAGATCGGCGACCGCGCCGCCCGGATCCTGCCGCCGCACCCGCTGGATGAGCGTCATCAGCAGCGGCACCTCGGCGCCGATCAGCACGCCGATCGCGAACGAGAAGCCGACCAGCGCGGAGCGCGACTGCCCGTACCAGGCGAAGCACGCGTACAGGGCCATCGCCGAACAGCCGCCGAGAAGCGCCAGCACCGCTTCGACGGCGCCGAAGCCGACCGCGGCGCGGCAGCGCAGCCGCTTGGCGAGCAGGGAGCCGACGCCCATGGCGAAGACCATCACCGACAGGACGACGGACGCCTGGGTGACCGAGTCCCCCACCAAGTAGGAGGCGAGGGCGACGAGTTCGAGCTCGTAGACGAGTCCGCAGGCGGCGCAGACGAAGACGGTGACAAGGATGAGGAAGCGTCCGAACCCGGCCCGTACGGGCAGCCGCACCGGACTCTCAGACTCCGGCGCGAGCATCGGGGATTCGGTCACGTCGGAACGCTACGTCACAAATCACCCACGCTTGGTCACCCACAAGGGTGCACTGATTGCCGCTCATCCGTACACCGCATCATCCGGACACCAGATCGGCGGGTGGCGGATCCACGGGAGGCCGGAGCGGCATCGGTATGGACGTCACCCCCAGGCAGGTACGGGTGGTGACCAACCGCCCCTCCTGCGGGTAGGCGTGCCAGGTGCGCCACCCCACGGTGCCCTCGTGCCACTGCGCGAGCAGCGCGGTGAACGCGTGCGGGCTGCCGGGGAACGTCCCGGCCAGGCCGTGCGGATGGTCGGCGACCAGGGCGAGTAACTCCTGTGCCCGCCCGGCGAACGAGCCCTGCGACAACTCCTCGACGCGCGCCGCGAATTCGTACTCACGGCCGTCGACGAGGGTGGAAACCCCCAGCGGGAGCGGGGTGCTGCTGCCGGACATGCAGGCCACGGTCTCCGAACAGCGCCCGTCCTCCGCTTCGAGGAGGACTTGGTGCGAGGCCCCGAGAAGCCTCAGCTGCACTGCGAAACCGTGAAGTCGGAGGTCGAGCACGGCCAGCGCCGGAAGCGGTTCCCGCCCCAGGGACCAGGCCAGATCGTCGGCGCGGGTGTCGGTGTAGGCAGTCGTGAGGGTCGTGAGCATGGGTCGGCTCCGCAAGCACGCAGGGGAAAGGTGGACCGGCTCGCCCCGCGGATGGTCCAGGGGTATGCGGATACGCCGGCTCGTGCCCACGTGGGGTCCGTAGGGCGGTGGTATACGGAATCATGAAATGGTCGGCGGCACATCGTTTTTACCCACCTTCGCCGGGTTTCCACCCCGTAGGGCGGTCCCCAGCTCAAGTGTTCAACACACGTGCGCCCGGCGCACGTTGGCACGCCGGGCGCGATTCACGGGCCGATCGCCCGAGGGGCCACTCCGCGGTTCCCCGAGGGGCGGCTCAGGCGCCTCCCCCGCAGCCACCTCCGCCGCCACCGCCACCGCCGCCGCAGCCACCTCCGCCGCCGCAGCTGCTGCCGCCACCGCAGCCGTGTCCGCCGTGATGGCCCCCGCCACCACCGCAGCCACCGCCGCTCGAACCACCACTGCCGAGCCACCAGCCACCACCGGCCGCTCCGCCGGACGACCCCGCCCCGTACGCCCCCCTGCGACCGCCGTACCGCTTCCTGGCCTTACCGGCGCTCAGCGCCGCCACCGCCGCGACCGCGAAGACCACGATGACGAACACGATGATGAAACCCATGGGGTCCTCACTCCTTCCATCCCCCGTAGCGAGCCCCCGTAGCGAGGTACCGCTCTGTCGTGTCTGCCCGGCTCCTGCCCGACTTCGTCCCCCTCAAAAGCGGAGTTGAGGAAGTCCAGAGGTTCGACGGAGGATGGGCCCATGGGACGACCGCTGCTCAACCGCCGGCTGGCCGCATTCGGCACCACGATCTTCGCCGAGATGTCCGCCCTCGCCGTGCGCACCGGTGCCATCAACCTGGGCCAGGGATTCCCCGACACCGACGGCCCCGAAGAGGTGCGCGAAGCCGCGGTGCGCGCCCTGCGCGACGGCCGCGGCAACCAGTATCCGCCCGGGCCCGGCATCCCCGAGCTGCGCACCGCCGTCGCCGAGCACCAGCAGCGCTTCTACGGGCTGTCCTACGACCCCGACGCCGAGGTGCTGGTCACCGCGGGTGCCACCGAGGCCATCGCCGCCTCGCTGCTGGCCCTGCTGGAGCCGGGCGACGAGGTGATCGCGCTGGAGCCGTACTACGACTCGTACGCGGCGTGCATCGCGATGGCGGGCGGCACCCGCGTCCCGGTCACCCTCCGCCCGCACGACGGCGCCTTCCGCCTCGACCTGGACGAGCTGCGCGCCGCGGTCACCGACCGCACCCGCCTCATCCTGCTCAACACCCCCCACAACCCCACCGGCACCGTCCTCACCCACGACGAGCTGGCCGCCGTCGCCGCCCTCGCCGTCGAGCGCGATCTGCTGGTGATCACGGACGAGGTCTACGAACACCTCGTCTTCGGCACCGCCCACACCCCGCTCGCGGACTTCCCCGGCATGCGCGAGCGCACCGTCACCATCAGCAGCGCGGGCAAGACCTACTCCTTCACCGGCTGGAAGGTCGGCTGGGTGACCGCCACCCCGGAGCTGATCACCGCGGTCCGCTCCGCCAAGCAATACCTCACGTACGTCTCCGCGGGCCCCTTCCAGTACGCCGTCGCCGAGGCCCTCCGCCTCCCCGACACCTACTTCCACACCCTCCGCGAGGACCTGCGCACCAAGCGCGACCTGCTGGCCGACGGCCTCACCGAAGCGGGCTTCACGGTCTTCCGCCCCTCGGGCACGTACTTCATCACCACCGACATCCGCCCCCTCGGCGAAACCGACGGCTTCGCCTTCTGCCGCGCCCTCCCCGAGCGCTGCGGCGTCGTGGCCGTCCCCAACGCCGTCTTCTACGACCACCAGTCCCAGGGCGCCCCCTTCGTACGCTTCGCCTTCTGCAAGCGCGAGGACGTCCTGAAGGAGGCCGCGGCCCGGCTGAAGAGCCTGGCGCCCTGACGCCTCCTGGGCGCTGAAACCATGACAAGAGCCCGGCCGCGCGCCGTCGCCCCTCAGGGGGCGGCGCGCCGACCGGGCTCGGGGACTCTTCGGCTCAGGCCTCGTCGTCGCCCGGCTTCTCGTCGTCGCCGGACTCGATGTCGGCCTCCAGACCGAGCTGCTCGACCAGCCAGCGGTCGAACTCGATCGAAGCACGCACCCAGCTGACCGTGCTGGAGACGAAGTGCTCCAGGCTCACGCCGGTGCCGATCAGCATCTGCGCTTCGCCGATCAGCCGGACCGTGCCGTCGTCATTGGTGTGGCTGTAGACCTTGGGCCACAGGGTGCGACGGTTCCAGTCGTCCATCACCTCCAGCAGCTGCGGCTTCTCTTCGATCGCGTGCGGCCGGTCGTAGAACGTCCGGACGGAGAAGACCTGCTGCTCCTCCTCACCGCGGAACATGAAGTAGGTGCGGAACTGCTCCCACGGCGCGGCGAGGTCCCCCTCCTCGTCGACGACGTACTTCAGCTCCATCTGCTCCAGCAACTGCTTGACCAGGTCCTGGTCGGGCAGCACGGGGCCACTCGGACCCGCCGGTTCGGGCTCGGGCTGGCCCCCGAAATTCGGAATCGAGGACGGGTCGATGCTCACCGTGGATTTCCCTTCGTATGGATACCGCCATCCTCCCTCACACCCGCCCCCGCCGTGCAACCCTGGCCGCACCTTGGCGCGATCAACACCGGGCCGGGAGCCTTACCGTGCCGGGCCCACCCGAAGGCCGTCGTCGGTCCGGTCGACCCGGACCGTGTCGCCGTCCCGTACCTCGCCGGAGAGGATCTCCCTGGCCAGCCGGTCGCCGATCGCGGTCTGCACCAGGCGGCGCAGCGGGCGCGCCCCGTAGGCCGGGTCGTTGCCCTCTTCGGCGAGCCAGGCCAGTGCCTCCGGGGTGACCTCCAGGGTCAGCCGCCGCTCGGCGAGGCGCCGGGCGAGCGCGGCGATCTGCAGCTCGGCGATGCGGGTCAGCTCGTCCTGGCTGAGCGCGGAGAAGACCACCAGGTCGTCCAGCCGGTTCAGGAACTCCGGCTTGAAGGAGGTGCGGACCGTCTCCAGGACGCTCTGCTTCTTCTCCTCCTCGCCGAGCAGCGGGTCCATCAGGTACTGGCTGCCCAGGTTGGAGGTGAGGACCAGGATGGTGTTGCGGAAGTCCACCGTCCGGCCCTGGCCGTCGGTGAGGCGCCCGTCGTCCAGCACCTGCAACAGGATGTCGAAGACCTCGGGGTGGGCCTTCTCCACCTCGTCCAGCAGCACCACGCTGTACGGGCGGCGGCGCACCGCCTCGGTGAGCTGGCCGCCCTCCTCGTAGCCGACGTAGCCGGGCGGGGCGCCGACCAGCCGGGCGACGCTGTGCTTCTCGCCGTACTCGCTCATGTCGATGCGGACCATGGCCCGCTCGTCGTCGAAGAGGAAGTCGGCGAGCGCCTTGGCCAGCTCGGTCTTGCCGACGCCGGTGGGGCCGAGGAAGAGGAAGGAGCCGGTGGGCCGGTCCGGGTCGGCGATCCCGGCCCGGGTGCGGCGCACGGCGTCGGAGACGGCCCGTACGGCCTCGGTCTGGCCGATCAGCCGCCTGCCCAGCTCGTCCTCCATGCGCAGCAGCTTCTGGGTCTCGCCCTCCAGCAGCCGCCCGGCCGGGATGCCGGTCCAGGAGGCGACCACGTCGGCCACGTCGTCCGGGCCGACCTCCTCCTTGACCATGGTGCCGCGGTCCTCCCGCTGCACCTCCTCCTCGGCCTCGGATGCCTCGGCCAGCTCGCGCTCCAGGGCCGGGATCTCCCCGTACAGCAGCTTGGAGGCGGTGCCGAAGTCGCCGTCGCGCTGGGCGCGCTCGGCCTGGCCGCGCAGCTCGTCCAGCTTCTCCTTCAGCTCACCGACCCGGTTGAGGCCCTGCTTCTCCTTCTCCCAGCGGGCGGTGAGGCCGCGCAGCTCCTCCTCCTTGTCGGCGAGGTCGCGGCGCAGCTTCTCCAGCCGCAGCTTGCTGGCCTCGTCGGTCTCCTTGGCGAGGGCCATCTCCTCCATCTTCATCCGGTCGACGGAGCGCTGGAGCTCGTCGATCTCCACGGGTGAGGAGTCGATCTCCATGCGGAGCCGGGAGGCCGCCTCGTCCACCAGGTCGATGGCCTTGTCGGGGAGGAAGCGGGAGGTGATGTACCGGTCGGAGAGGGTCGCGGCGGCCACCAGCGCGCCGTCCGCGATCTGCACCTTGTGGTGCGCCTCGTACCGGCCCTTGAGCCCGCGGAGGATCGCCACGGTGTCCTCGACGGTCGGCTCGGCCACCAGCACCTGCTGGAAGCGGCGCTCCAGCGCGGCGTCCTTCTCGATCCGCTCGCGGTACTCGTCCAGTGTGGTGGCGCCGACCATGCGCAGCTCACCGCGGGCCAGCATGGGCTTCAGCATGTTCCCCGCGTCCATGGACGAGTCGCCCCCGGCGCCCGCGCCGACCACGGTGTGCAGCTCGTCGATGAAGGTGATGATCTGGCCGTCGCTGGACTTGATCTCGGCGAGGACGGTCTTCAGCCGCTCCTCGAACTCGCCGCGGTACTTCGCGCCCGCCACCATCGCGCCGAGGTCGAGGGCGACCAGCCGCTTGTCGCGCAGGCTCTCCGGCACATCGCCCTTGACGATGCGCTGGGCCAGCCCCTCCACCACGGCGGTCTTGCCGACGCCCGGGTCGCCGATCAGCACCGGGTTGTTCTTCGTACGGCGCGAGAGCACCTGCACCACGCGCCGGATCTCCTGGTCCCGGCCGATGACCGGGTCGAGCTTGCCCTCGCGGGCGGCGGCGGTGAAGTCGGTGCCGAACTTCTCCAGCGCCTTGTACGTGCCCTCCGGATCGGGAGTCGTCACCCGCTGTCCACCCCTGGCCTTCTCGAACGCGGCGAGCAGCACCTTGGCACTCGCCCCCTGCTGGTCGAGCAGCTCCCCGGCCTGGCCGCCCTTGGCGGCGATGCCGATCAGAAGGTGCTCGGTGGAGATGTAGTCGTCGCCGAGGTCCTTCGCGCGCTGCGCTGCGTCCACGAGGACGGCCTGCAGTTCGCGGCTGGCCTGCGGCGGGGCCACGGTGGAGCCCTGCACGCTGGGCAGGGCGGCGAGCAGCCGCTCGGCCCCGTTCCGCACGAAGGCCGCGTCGGTGTCGACGGCGGCCAGCAGATCCATCACGTTCGCATTGCTGTCATCCCGCCCCCGCAGAAGGGCGAGCAGCAGATGGGCCGGGGTCAGATCGGCGTGCCCGACGGACACCGCCCGGTCGTTGGCCGCGCTCAGCGCCGCCCGGCTCTTGTTGGTCAGCTCGGCGTCCACGTCCTGTGCTCCTCCTCGTCGCGCGGCGGCGCCCACAATCCTGCCCTGCACAACATGCGTAAAGTTGAGTCTATTCCACTCAACTGTGTCTCCGCCAGCGTTCTGGCCATAGGTTCCCGTCCATGGCCCTCGATCCACGCAATCCGGACCCCGCGTACCTCGCCTTCTGGCGCGAACGCCACATCTGCACCCTCACCACCCTCCGCCCCGACGGCACCCCGCACGTCGTCCCGGTCGGCGTCACCTACGACCCCGACGCCGGACTCGCCCGCGTCATCGCGAGCGGCCACAGCCACAAGGTCGCCCACGTCCGGGCGGCGGGCGACTCGGCGGACGGCGCGCGGGTCGCCGTCTGCCAGCTGGCGGGCAAGCGGTGGGCCACGCTGGAGGGCGTCGCGAGGGTACGCACCGAACCCGAGCTGATCGCCGACGCCGAGCGCCGCTACACCGAACGCTACGAGCGCACCCCCCGCCCCAACCCGCACCGCGTCCTGATCGAGATCACGCTCACCCGTGCGATGGGCCGCGGCTGAGGCTCCGCCTCCATGGTGCGCCCGGGACGCGCCACATGAACGAGGCCCGGCGACCTGGGAGGTCGTCGGGCCTGTCACGCGAAGGGGTGGAGACGCTAGTCCCTGCGCTTGGGCTTGGGACGCCAGACGACCAGGGCACTGCCCTGGTGGACGTCCTGGTAGGGGACCAGGTCGCGGCGGTACGAGGCGTGGACCTGGGCCTCGCGCTGCTGCATCGCGGCGGCCGCGCCCTCGACGGCCGACTGCAGCTCGGCGACGCGCTGCTGGAGCGCGGTCACCTGGTTCTCCAGTTCGATGATGCGCTTGATCCCGGCGAGGTTGATGCCCTCGTCCTGGGACAGCTGCTGCACCTGGCGCAGCAGCTCGATGTCGCGCGCGGAGTACCGCCGGCCGCGGCCGGGGGTGCGGTCCGGGGAGACCAGACCGAGGCGGTCGTACTGACGCAGGGTCTGCGGATGCAGGCCGGAGAGCTGAGCGGCGACCGAGATGACGTACACCGGCGACTCGTCGGTCAGCTCGTACGGGTTGCGGGATCGGCCGGTTCCCCTGCCTCCGAGGCCACCTCGGCCGTGCGTCTCCATGGGGTCATGCTCCCTTCGCGGCCTGGAACAGCTCCGCCCGCGGGTCCTCGCCCGCGGTCGCCTCCCGGTAGGACTCCAGCGCCTCGCGAGCCGAGTCGCTGAGGTCCTTCGGCACCGTCACCTCGACGGTGACCAGCAGGTCGCCGCGGGTGCCGTCCTTGCGCACCGCGCCCTTGCCGCGGGCGCGCATCGTCCGGCCGCCCGGCGTGCCGGCCGGCAGCTTCAGGGTGACCGCCGGGCCGCCCAGCGTCGGGACCTTGATCTCGCCGCCGAGCGCCGCCTCCGGAAGGGTGACGGGGACGGTGACGGTCAGGTTGTCGCCGCGGCGGCCGAAGACCGGATGCGGATCCACATGGACGATGACGTAGAGGTCACCGGCCGGACCGCCGGTCTCGCCCGGGGCGCCCTTGCCGCGCAGCCGGATCCGCTGGCCGTCGCTGACGCCCGCGGGGATACGGACCTGCATGGTGCGGGCGGAACGGGCCCGTCCGCTGCCCTTGCAGGTCTCGCACGGGTCCTGGGCGATCAGACCGCGGCCCCGGCACTCCACGCACGGGTCGGTGAGCGAGAAGCCGCCCCCGCCGCCCCGGCTGACCTGCCCGGTACCGACGCAGGTCGGGCAGACCCGCGGGGTGCCGTTCTTGTCGCCGGTGCCGGAGCACGTCTTGCACGGGGCCTGGCTGGACATCCGCAGCGGAACGGTGGCCCCTTCGACCGCCTCGGTGAAGCTGAGCGTCACCTCGGACTCGACGTCCTGGCCGCGCCGCGGCTGCGTACGGGTGGGCCCGCCGCGGTTGAAGAGCCCGCCGAACACGTCGCCGAGCCCGCCACCGAAGCCGCCCGCACCGGCGGGGCCGCCCTGGGCGCCGCCGAAGAGGTCGCCCAGGTCGAAGTTGAAGCTTCCGGTGGAGCCCGTCCCGCCCGGCCCGGGGCGGAAGCCCCCGTTGCCGAACAGGGAGCGGGCCTCGTCGTACTCCTTGCGCCGCTTGGGGTCGCCGAGGACGTCGTTCGCCTCGGAGATCTCCTTGAAGCGCTCCTCGGCCTTGGCGTCGCCCTTGTTGGCGTCCGGGTGGAACTCGCGGGCGAGCTTCCGGTACGCCTTCTTGATCTCCGCCTCGGTCGCGTCCTTGGGGACGCCGAGAACCTTGTAGTAGTCCTTCTCGACGAAGTCCTTGGTGCTCATCCCCGACGTCCCTCCTCTCCTCGTATGCCTGCCGTCACCGTCGCGTCAGCCCTCTTCCGGGCCACCGCTCTCCTCGTCCGGCGCCGTGCCGTCGCCTTCGCCCGGGCCCTTGGGCGAGGCACCCGGCTGGGGCTCGGCGACCGCGACCCGCGCCGGGCGGATCGTTCGTTCGCCGATTCGATACCCCGGCTGGAGAATCTGCACGCACGTCGTCTCGGTGACGTCCGGCGCGTACGAGTGCATGAGCGCCTCGTGCACCAGCGGGTCGAAGGGCTCGCCCTCCTTGCCGAACTGCTGCAGGCCCAGCTTCGCCGCCACCGTCTCCAGCGATTCGGCGACGGACTTGAAGCCGCCGACGAGCTCGCCGTGCTCACGCGCCCGGCCGATGTCGTCGAGCACCGGAAGCAGCTCGGTCAGGAGGTTCGCCACGGCGACCTCCTTGACCTGCACCCGGTCCCGCTCGACCCGGCGCCGGTAGTTCTGGTACTCGGCCTGAAGTCGCTGGAGGTCGAGGGTCCGCTCATTGAGGGCGGTACGCACCTGGTCCAGCTGCGCCTGAATGGCTACCTGTTCGAGGTCCCCGGCCGGGGCGCCCGGGCCCGCCTTATCGGCGGACCCGGCGCCCTTCGCCGCGTCGTCGGGGGTCTGCGCGGCTTCGGAGGGGACGTCGGGCTGCTCCTCGAAGCCCGGGGTCTCCTCCGTCACGCGGCACCACCCTTACCCTTTTCGGCCTTCTCGTCATCGACGATCTCGGCGTCCACCACGTCGTCGTCGGCCTTGGCCTGGGCACCCTCGGCACCGGCCTCACCGGCGGCTCCGGCCTCGCCCGCGCCCTCGGCGCCGGTGTTGGCGTACATCGCCTGGCCGAGCTTCTGGCTGACCGCGGCGACCTTCTCGGTCGCGGTGCGGATCTCGGCGGTGTCCTCGCCCTTGAGCTTCTCCTTGAGGTCGGTGACCGCTTCCTCGACCTCGGTCTTGACCTCGCCCGGGACCTTGTCCTCGTTGTCCTTGAGGAACTTCTCGGTCTGGTAGACCAGCTGCTCGGCCTGGTTGCGGGTCTCGGCGGCCTCGCGGCGCTTGTGGTCCTCCTCCGCGTACTGCTCGGCCTCGCGCATCATGCGGTCGATGTCGTCCTTCGGCAGCGCGGAGCCGCCGGTGACGGTCATCTTCTGCTCCTTGCCCGTGCCCAGGTCCTTCGCGGCGACGTGCATGATGCCGTTGGCGTCGATGTCGAAGGTGACCTCGATCTGCGGCACACCGCGCGGGGCGGGGGGCAGGCCGGTCAGCTCGAACATCCCGAGCTTCTTGTTGTACGCGGCGATCTCGCGCTCGCCCTGGTAGACCTGGATCTGCACGGACGGCTGGTTGTCCTCGGCCGTCGTGAAGATCTCCGAGCGCTTGGTCGGAATGGTCGTGTTGCGCTCGATCAGCTTGGTCATGATGCCGCCCTTGGTCTCGATACCGAGGGACAGCGGGGTGACGTCCAGCAGGAGGACGTCCTTGACCTCACCCTTGAGGACACCGGCCTGGAGGGACGCGCCGATGGCGACGACCTCGTCCGGGTTGACGCCCTTGTTGGCGTCCTTGCCGCCGGTCAGCTCCTTGACGAGCTCGGCGACGGCGGGCATCCGGGTCGAGCCGCCGACCAGGACCACGTGGTCGATCTCGGACAGCGAGATGCCCGCGTCCTTGATGACGTTGTGGAACGGGGTCTTGCAGCGCTCCAGCAGGTCCGAGGTCAGCTGCTGGAACTGCGAGCGGCTGAGCTTCTCGTCGAGGTGCAGCGGGCCCTCGGCGGAGGCCGTGATGTAGGGCAGGTTGATGGTGGTCTCGGTCGAGCTGGACAGCTCGATCTTCGCCTTCTCAGCGGCCTCGCGGAGGCGCTGGAGGGCCATCTTGTCCTTGGCCAGGTCGACGCCGTTGGCGTTGTTGAACTGCTTCACCAGGTAGTCGACGACGCGCTGGTCCCAGTCGTCACCACCGAGGTGGTTGTCACCGTTGGTGGCCTTGACCTCCACCACGCCGTCGCCGATCTCCAGCAGCGAGACGTCGAAGGTGCCGCCACCGAGGTCGAAGACCAGGATGGTCTGGTCGTCCTTCTCCAGCCCGTAGGCGAGCGCGGCAGCAGTAGGCTCGTTGACGATACGCAGGACGTTGAGGCCCGCGATCTCACCGGCTTCCTTGGTCGCCTGGCGCTCGGCGTCGTTGAAGTACGCCGGGACGGTGATGACCGCGTCCGCGACCTTCTCGCCGAGGTACGACTCCGCATCCCGCTTGAGCTTCTGCAGGATGAAGGCGCTCATCTGCTGCGGGTTGAAGTCTTTCCCGTCGAGGTTGACCTTCCAGTCGGTGCCCATGTGGCGCTTGACCGACCGGATGGTCCGGTCCACGTTGGTCACCGCCTGGCGCTTGGCGACCTCGCCGACCAACACCTCGCCGTTCTTCGCGAAGGCGACGACGGAAGGCGTGGTCCTGGCGCCCTCGGCGTTGGTGATGACGGTGGGCTCACCGCCTTCGAGAACACTGACGACGGAGTTCGTCGTACCCAGGTCGATGCCGACCGCACGTGCCATTTCGGGATCCTCCAGCTACAGCATTGAGTGGAACAGACTCAAGCGTGCATGATCGACTTTTCGCTGTCAACAGACCTGAGTCGTCGCGACTCAACTTTTATATGAGCCTTACACCCAAGGAGGGTGCCCGACACCCCCGAGGGCATGCGCGAAGGGGGCCGCGGGCGACCGTCGAGCGACGCATATCACCGGCCGGTCGACTACATGGGTGTGCACCCGGACGGGTAATCTCGGTCAAGACAAATTAAGTTACTGCTTAGTAATTCCGCTCTCGCAGGTTCGAGGAGCCCTTATGCAACTCGCCGCGATCATCGTGTCGCTGGTCCTCATCGCGGTCGGCGTCGCCCTGTTCGGCCGTGCCATCCTGCAGATCTACCGCTTCGTACGACTCGGCCAGCCAGTCCCGGCGGGCACCCGTACGGATGACCCGGCCGGGCGTACGGTCACGGTGGTCAAGGAGTTCCTCGGACACACCCGGATGAACCGCTGGGGCATCGTCGGTGTGGCGCACTGGTTCGTGGCCGTGGGCTTCTTCTCCCTGCTGCTGACGATCGTCAACGCCATCGGCCAGCTCTTCCAGTCCGACTGGCTGCTGCCGGTGATCGGCGACTGGCTGCCGTGGGAGATCTTCACCGAGGCCATCGGCCTGATGACGACGCTCGGCATCCTCACCCTGATCGTCATCCGGCAGCTGAACCGGCCCGACGGCGCGGGCCGCAAGTCCCGCTTCAGCGGCTCCAACATCGGCCAGGCGTACTTCGTCGAGGCCGTCATCCTCATCGTCGGCATGTCGATCATGACGCTGCGGGCCCTGGAGGGCGTCCAGCACGGCGTCGACCACTACGAGATCGGCTTCTTCGCCTCGTACCCGCTGATCGCCGCCCTCAAGGGGCTGAGCCTCACCACCATTCAGAACCTCACCTACCTCGTCGCCATGATCAAGATCGCGACATCCTTCATCTGGATGATCGTGGTCTCCCTCAAGACCGACATGGGTGTGGCCTGGCACCGCTTCCTGGCCTTCCCGAACATCTGGTTCAAGCGCGAGGCCGACGGGGACGTGGCGCTCGGCGCGCTCCAGCCGATGACCTCCGAGGGCGAGCCCATCGACTTCGAGGACCCGGACGAGGACGCCCAGTTCGGCGTCTCGCAGATCGAGCACTTCTCCTGGAAGGGCATCCTCGACTTCTCCACCTGCACCGAGTGCGGCCGCTGCCAGTCGCAGTGCCCCGCCTGGAACACCGGCAAGCCGCTCTCGCCGAAGCTGCTGGTCATGTCGCTGCGCGACCACGCGCACGCCAAGGCCCCGTATCTGCTGGCCGGTGGCGGCAAGGACGCCGAGGGCGAGGAGAAGGCGACCGCTGAGCAGCTCGCCGGGGTCCCGCAGTCCGCGCTGGACGAGGCCGAGCGCCCGCTGATCGGTACGGCCGAAGAGAACGGGGTCATCGACCCCGACGTGCTGTGGTCCTGCACCACCTGCGGCGCCTGCGTCGAGCAGTGCCCGGTCGACATCGAGCACATCGACCACATCGTCGACATGCGCCGCTACCAGGTCATGATCGAGTCGTCCTTCCCCAGCGAGGCCGGGACGATGCTGAAGAACCTGGAGAAGAAGGGCAACCCCTGGGGGCTGGCGAAGAAGCAGCGCCTGGCATGGACCAAGGAGGTCGACTTCGAGGTCCCGGTCGTCGGCAAGGACATCGAGGACCTGACCGAGGTCGACTACCTGTACTGGGTCGGCTGCGCGGGTGCCCTGGAGGACCGGGCGAAGAAGACCACCAAGGCCTTCGCGGAGCTGCTGGACATCGCGGGCGTCAAGTTCGCGATCATGGGCGGCGACGAGGCGTGCACCGGTGACTCGGCCCGCCGCCTCGGCAACGAGTTCCTGTTCCAGCAGCTCGGTCAGCAGAACGTCGAGATGCTGAACATGGCCTTCGGCGAGGATGCTGACGAGGGCGTCGTGGTCGAGAAGGCGAAGAAGAAGATCGTCGCGACCTGCCCCCACTGCTTCAACACCATCGCCAACGAATACCCGCAGCTGGGCGGCCACTTCGAGGTCATCCACCACACGCAGCTGCTGCAGCACCTCATCGACGAGGGCAAGCTCGTCCCCGTCACCCCGGTCGAGGGTCTGATCACCTACCACGACCCCTGCTACCTGGGCCGCCACAACAAGGTCTACACCCCGCCGCGCGAGATCATCGCCAAGGTGCCGGGCCTGCGGAACGAGGAGATGCACCGCCACAAGGAGCGCGGCTTCTGCTGCGGCGCCGGTGGCGCCCGCATGTGGATGGAGGAGCGGATCGGCAAGCGCATCAACAACGAGCGCGTGGACGAGGCCCTGTCGCTCAACCCCGACATCGTCTCCACCGCCTGCCCGTTCTGCCTGGTCATGCTCACCGACTCGGTCAACGGCAAGAAGAACGATGGCAAGGTCAGCGAGGCGCTCCAGGTCGTGGACGTGGCGCAACTGCTTCTCGACTCGGTGAAGACCCCCGCCGAGCCGGAGGGCGACGGCGAGTCGGCCGAGGCCCCGGAGCCCGCGCCGGTGAAGTAACCCGCGAAACCACGACGAGGGCCCGTCCGCGCACTGCGCGGGCGGGCCCTCGTCGTAGCCGCCCTACAGCCTCGGCTTGCCGTTCTTGGGCAGCGGCAGCGTCTGCTCCGTCCAGATGACCTTGCCCTCCGCCGTGTACCGCGTCCCCCACCGGTCGGCGAACTGGGAGACCAGGAACAGCCCGCGGCCGCCCTCGTCCGTCGTCGCCGCGTACCGCAGATGCGGTGACGTGCTGCTGGTGTCGGACACCTCGCAGATCAGGCTGCGGTCGCACAGCAGCCGCACCCGGATCGGGCCGGTGGCGTAGCGGATCGCGTTGGTGATCAGCTCGCTGAGGATCAGCTCGGTCGTGAACGCCACGTCCCCCAGGTCCCACTCCGCGAGCTTCCCCGCCACCGCCGCCCGCATCTCGGAGACCTGGGCCGGGTCGGACGGCACCTTCCAGTCGGCGATCCGGTCCGGCTCCAGCACCCTCGTACGGGCGACGATCAGCGCGATGTCATCGCTGGGGCGCTCGGGCAGCAGCGCGTCCAGCACCGCCGTACAGGTCTGCTCCGGGGTGCGCCCGGGGTGGGACAGGGCGTCGCCCAGCATCTCCATGCCCGTCTCGATGTCCCGGTCGCGCTTCTCGATCAGCCCGTCCGTGTAGAGCACCAGATGGCTGCCCTCGGGCAGCTCCAGCTCGGCCGTCTCGAACGGCAGCCCGCCCAGGCCCAGCGGCGGGCCCACGGGCAGGTCGTTCAGCAGCTCCACCGAGCCGTCCGGGCTTACCACTGCGGGCGGCGGATGCCCGGCCCGGGCCATGGTGCAGCGCCGCGTCACCGGGTCGTAGATCGCGTACAGACAGGTGGCCCCGATGATCACCTCGCCGCCGCCGCCGTCCGCCAGGGCGCTGTGGCCCTCGTCCTGGTCGATGCGGGCGATCAGATCGTCCAGATGGGACAGGATCTCGTCCGGCGGCAGATCGAGGGTGGAGAAGTTGTGCACCGCGGTGCGCAGCCGCCCCATCGTGGCCGCCGCGTGCAGCCCATGGCCGACCACGTCGCCCACCACCAGCGCCACCCGGGCGCCCGGCAGCGGGATGACGTCGAACCAGTCGCCGCCGACCCCGGATTCGGCGGGCAGATAGCGGTACGCCACATCCAGCGCGTTCTGCTCGGGCAGCACCCGCGGCAGCAGACTGCGCTGGAGCGTCACCGCCATGGTGTGCTCGCGGGTGTAGCGCCGGGCGTTGTCGATGCTGACGGCGGCCCGGGTGACCAGCTCCTCCGCCAGCGAGATGTCGTCCTCCTCGAACGGCTCGGGCTTCTCCGCGCGCAGGAAACTGGCCACGCCAAGCACCACGCCCCGGGCCCGCAGCGGGACCGTGATCATCGAGTGGATGCCGGATTCGACGATCTTCTGAGCCTGGTCGGGATCCTGCTCCTGCCAGCCCCCGTGGTCGCTCAGCACCGGTACGACCGTGACGGCGCCGGTGCGGAACCCGCGGGCCTGAGGCGCGTTCGGAGTGAACCGGATCAGCTGGCCGAGCGGGTAGAGCGGCACGTCGTCGCGGATGCCGCTGAGCGCCGTACGCCGCAGGGGCGTGGGGCGGCCGTCCGCGCTCCCCCCGCCGCCCGTCGTACCGGCGGGGCCCTCGTGCGGCTCCTCGCCGCGCAGGACCGAGTCCGCGAGGTCGACGGAGACGTAGTCGGCGAAACGGGCCACCGCGTACTCCGCCAGCTCCTGCGCGGTGCGCACCACGTCCAGCGAGGTGCCGATGGACACGCCCGCGTCGTACAGCAGCTTCAGGCGGTTGCGCGCCAGATCGACCTTGCCGGTCAGCGCGCGTAGCTCGGTGGTGTCGCGCAGGGTCGCGACGCTGCCGGGCGGGCCGCCGTTGCGGTCGGTGGGGCGGTGGCTGACCGACAGCAGCCGCTCCCCCGCCGTGTGCACCTCGTCGGTGGCCGGGCGCCCCGAGACCAGCAGCTCGGTCGTGTGCGGGTCGAAGCCCAGCTCGGCGACGAGACGGCCCTCCGCGTCCGGCGGCAGGGCGAAGAGGCGGCGCGCCTCGTCGTTGGCCAGCACCAGGCGGCCGTCGCCACTGACGATCAGCACGCCCTCCCGCACGGCGTGCAGCACCGCGTCGTGGTGCTCGTACATCCGGGTCATCTCGGCCGGGTCGAGACCGTGGGTCTGGCGCCGCAGCCGCCTGCTGACCATGGCGGTGCCGCCGGTGGCCAGGGCGAGCGCGGCCACGGCGGCGACGACCAGCAGCGGCAGCTGGTGGTTGGCCGCGCCGCTCACCTTCTTGATCGTGATCCCGGCCGAGACCAAGCCCACGACCTTCCGATGACCGTTCCCCCGGTCGTCGAAGACGGGCACCACGGACCGCACGGAGAGGCCGAGCGTGCCGGTGAAGGTCTCCGTGACCGTACGGCCCCGCACCGCGCCGTCGATGCTGCCCATGAAGTGCTTCCCGATCCGGTTCGGATTGGGGTGGGTGTAGCGGATCCCGTGCGGCGACATGGCCACGACGAAGTCGACGCCCGAGCCCTTGCGGGCCCGCTCGGCGAGCGGCTGCAGCGCGGCGGTCGGATCGGCGCCGCGCATCGCGGCGGCGATGCCCGGGGCGTTCGCGAAGCTCTCGGCGACGGCCATCGAGCGGTTGCGGGCCTCGCGCTCGCTGTCGTACCGGGACTGCAGGACGAGCGCCACCACGGCGGCGACGACGAGCAGCAGCACGACGCCGACCTGGAGAACGAACACCTGGCCCGCGACCGTACGCACCCCACGCCCCGGGCGGCGGCGCGGTCCCCCGCCACGGCGGCTCCCGGGGCCGTGCCCCTCGTACCGCCCGTGCGTCCGGTGTGCCTGCTGAGCCTGGTTCGTCTGGTGCCCCTCGGTCTCGTGCACCGTGAGGTCGTGCCCGATCCGCTCGCGGGCATCCCGCTGACGGCGGGGGCCCTCATGGCCGCGCTGATTCCGCCAATCGGTCACGGTCCGGGACAAAGGGACCCGCGAACGACCGAAAAGTCCGGCCATATCGTTATTTCTAGCACCCTCGCGCTGTGGCGGGCGAGCGGCATTCGCCGCTGCCGGCCGGCCACTCCCGTCCGACATCGCGCCTACACCCCGCTCGCACCCTCCGTGGGTCTCGGTGCCTCACCCGTCACTGATGCATCGTGCGATACGCACATGGCTGCCCCCGCTCGCCCGCTTCGAACATGTACCGATCCTGGCCGTGAAGTATCCCTTCTCACAACAAGGTTGTGGATCCCTGTGGATCCTCACAGGATCATGCCCCACCCATGGGTAGGTAAATGTCCTGGACGGCCCTTGTGCTCCAAAGGTCATCTTTACAGTCAAGCGGACTGATCACTCCCAGAACCTCCGTAACCCCCTCGGTTGCCGTCACCGTGCCGCATGGGTTAGGGGTGACCGATGACGCGCGCGCCTCGCCCCACGAGACCCCTCGGCCGCACCGCCCTCACCACCTGCGCGGTCTGGGCCGGTGTGCTCGCCCTGCTCACCGGATGCGGCGCGGGTGACTCCGGCGACGGGCCGCGGGACCCGCGCGCGTCGTCGTCGGCAGCGGGCGCCGCCGGAGCGTCCGCGTCCGGCGGAGGCGCCTCCCCGGGCGCCGGTTCCCCCGCGACCGCCCCCGTCCCGCGCGGCAAGGGCAGCAAGCTGCCCGACGACGTCAACGGCGACAGCTACCCGGACCTCCAGCTTCCGGTCCCGCCCCGCAAGCGGGGCCTGCCCAGCCGGATCGCGTTCGTGCACGGCTCGAAGGACGGCCTCCACCCCGCCACCCGCACCGTCCTCCGGCGGGCGGACCTGGGCCTGCCCGACGACGACGTCGCCGTCGCGGGCGCGACCGAGGTGGCCACCGCCGACCTCGACGGCGACGGCTACGCCGACGTGACCACCACCGGCGGCGAGCGGCTGAGCGCCGCCGAGGCCAAGCGCACCCATGCCACGGTCCGGACCGCCCCGTACATCGCCTGGGGCAGCCCGGGCGGCCCGCCGCACGCCCGCTCCGCCGCCCGCGTGCAGCTCCGCGGCCCCGCCGACTCCGTCGACCCGCAGCGCCCGACCGTCGGCGACTTCAACGGCGACGGCCACCACGACCTGGCGGTGGTCCGCGCGAACCGCCACTCGTTCCTCGTCCTGTACGGGCCGTTCAACCGTGCGGGCCGGGCCGCCAGGACCGTGCCGTACGACAGCCCGTTCCACGGCGGCGGCGCCGAGATCGGCGACCTCGTCGCCGACCGGATCCGCGGCGACCGCCCCACCGACCTGATCGTGCACGGCATCAGCGCCGCCGCCCAGTCCGGCTCCGCCCTCCTGACCGCGGGCCCGCACGGGCTGCGCCACACCGGGCGCCCGCTGCGCAAGGGCAACTCGATCACCTTCGGCGACTTCGACGGGGACGGCCGCCGCGATGTCGCGGTCGGCGCCAGCGGCACCCGCTCCGACGAGGGCGGCGACGCGACCGAGAAGCCGGACATCGGCCGCACGGTGAGCGTCTACTACGGCACCGCCACGGGCCGCTACGCCCGCTCCTCCCCCTCCCTCCCGGTGCCGGGCATGTCCGGGACGATGGTGGCCGCCGACACCGACGGCGACGGCGCCGACGAGCTGGCCGTCCCGCTCGGCTCCGGCGGCGCCCGGCTGCTGGCCCCCCGCCCCGGCCGTACCGCCACCGTCCGCCACACCCTCACCCGCGCCGTCCCGGCCCGGGTGGACGGCAAGGCCGTACGCGAGGACGAGCGCGCCGCCCGGCTCTACGGCGCGGCGGACTTCGATCACGACGGCAAGGACGAGATCGTGCTCGCCTGGGGCCCCGGCGTCGCGTTCTCCCTGTACGGCGAGCGGCCCGAGCGGTGGTGGATCACGAACGGGGCCTCCGACAAGATCACCTTCTCCAGCAGGCCCTTCGCGGCGGCCCGTTAGTGCCAACCGGAGTCCTCGCGGGGGGTTGACCCCCCAGGGTCCCCCTAAGGGATGTCACAGCTCGGCAGCAATGCCGGGCCTGTCCCCTCGCTCCGGCTCCCCACCCTCCGCGACCGGGTACGTTCGAATGGTGGCTGGATTCAGGATCGGACGCGGACGGGACTCCCACTCCGCGCAACAAGGGCAGCAACAGCAGCGACCGCAGCAGCCGCCGCACGGGCAGCACGACCCGTACGGCCGGACGCAGCCGCAGTGGCAGCAGCCCGCTACCCAGGGAGAGCCGGAGTACTTCGGCAGCCAGGACCCGCACTACGGCCCCGGCGGCGGGCCGGGCCCCGGCCCGGACCCGGGCTATGGCCAGGGCGGGCAGGGCGGCGCGTACAGACCGGGCCCCGGGGGCCCCGGCGCGTACGCCGACAACAACTCCGGGCATACGCAGGCGTTCAGCGTGGGCGAGGCGCCCGACGCGTACGACCCGTACGACCAGGGCCCCGGTTCGTACGACGACGGCGGCACCTACCGCGCCGGCTCCTCCACCGCCCCGCCCGCCGGTCCCCGGCTGCACTGGAAGCAGCTGCTGAGCGGCATCGTGCTGCGCCCGGCGCCCACCTTCTGGCAGATGCGCGACTACACGGTGTGGGGCCCCGCCCTCATCGTGACCTTCGTCTACGGCCTGCTGGCGGTCTTCGGCTTCGACGACGCCCGCCAGGACGTCCTGAACGCTCCGCTGGGCAACAGCATCCCGTGGATCCTCAGCGCGGGCGTCGCGGTCGTCATCAGCTCCCTGGTGCTCGGCGCGGTCACCCACACCCTCGCCCGCCAGCTGGGCGGCGACGGCACCTGGGGACCGACGATCGGCCTCTCGATGCTGATCATGTCGATCACCGACGCGCCGCGGCTGCTGTTCGCGCTCTTCCTGGGCGGCGACAGCCCCCTGGTGCAGGTGCTGGGCTGGGCGACCTGGCTGGCGTCGGGCGCGCTGTTCACGTCCATGGTCAGCAAGTCGCACGACCTGCCGTGGCAGAAGGCGCTGGGGGCGTCGGCGATCCAGCTGATCGCGCTGCTGTCGCTGCTGAAGCTGGGAACCCTGTAGGCAAGGGGCCCGCAAGGGCCCCCTGACCCCCTTCTACCTACGCGTCGAGGACCTGCCCGTCACGCCGTACGACGGGCGGCTCGACGCTCCAGGGGAAGTTGATCCACTGCTCGGTGCGCTTCCACACGTACTCGCACCGCACCAGCGACTGCGACTTCTCGTAGATCACGGCACTGCGCACCTCGGCGACGGTCTCGAGGCAGAAGTCGCGCACCAGCTTCAGCGTCTTGCCGGTGTCCGCGACATCGTCGGCGATCAGCACCTTCTTGTCGGAGAAGTCGATCGCGTTGGGCACGGGCGCGAGCATCACCGGCATGTCGAGAGTGGTCCCCACCCCCGTGTAGAACTCCACGTTGACCAGGTGGATGTTCTTGCAGTCCAGCGCGTACGCCAGCCCGCCCGCGACGAAGACCCCGCCGCGGGCTATGGACAGCACGATGTCCGGCTCGTACCTGTCGTCCGCGATGGCCTGCGCCAGCTCGCGGACCGCCGCGCCGAACCGCTCGTACGTGAGATTCTCGCGTTCCTCACCCACGGCTGATCACACCTTCGTCCGGTGGAAGTTCTGGAACGAACGCGAAGGCGTCGGCCCACGCTGCCCCTGGTAGCGGGAGCCGTACTTCACCGAGCCGTACGGATGCTCGGCGGGCGAGGTCAGCCGGAACATGCACAGCTGCCCGATCTTCATCCCCGGCCACAGCTTTATCGGCAGCGTCGCGACGTTCGACAGCTCAAGCGTCACATGCCCCGAGAACCCCGGGTCGATGAACCCGGCCGTCGAATGCGTCAGCAGCCCCAGCCGCCCCAGGCTCGACTTCCCCTCCAGCCGCGAGGCGAGGTCATCCGGCAGGGTGACAACCTCGTACGTGGAGGCGAGCACGAACTCCCCCGGATGCAGGATGAACGCCTCGTCCCCCTCCGGCTCCACCAGCCGCGTCAGATCCGGCTGCTCCACCGCCGGATCGATATGCGGATACCGGTGGTTCTCGAACACCCGGAAGAACCGGTCCAACCTGACGTCGATGCTCGACGGCTGCACCATCGCCGGGTCATACGGATCGATCCGCACCCGTCCGGCGTCGATCTCCGTCCGGATGTCCTTGTCTGAGAGAAGCACGGAACGAGGATACGCAGACCAGCCCCACTCCATGGCGCGGGGGGGGGGCAAAAAGAAAGGGGACAGGGCCCCAAACCCTCTTTTTCCCCCCCTCTCCCCCCCCCCCCCCCCCCCATCCCCCCCCTCCTCTCTCCCCCCCCCCCCCCC
>NZ_JBVIVI010000017.1:0-20778 GCF_055595765.1 Streptomyces sp. NPDC040405 | reverse complement strand
CGGTGTCTCCCTTTTGGTGGGTTTCTTTGTAGGAAAAAAGAAAGAAAGGAGGACACAAAAACCACCCCCCCCGCGGGGAGTGGCCCCGCCCCAAAGGCACCGCCCCCGCGCCCACGATCTTCGTTCGACTACCTCGACAGCTACCTCAACGGCTCACTGCTACCGCTCTTCACGCCCCACCGGCACCGCATGCCGGAGCCGGGCGCAACGCGGACACCGCAGCAGCCGCCCGGGACCGATGCGGTCGACCGTGAGGTGCCGCATCGGGAACGAAGCGGTGCTGAACACATGCCCTTCGGCACAACGGACGACGGTGCGCTCCATTGAGTCCCTTCCCCATGAACGTGGACGACGCGGACGACAAAAGCCACATTAGGGGATCAATCGCGCACGTCTAAACGCGGCACTCCGCACCCCCACGGTACGCCCCAACTCCCGCACCCCCACAGCACCTTCCCCCACTCCACCCCCTCCCCCCGCACCCCGAAAAGCACGAAAACCCCACAGTGCATGCACCTGGGGTCAGCCATGGGGTAAAGTGAGCGACGATGCGGCACCGAGTGATCGGGGCCTCACGCGCGGGTGTAGTTTAATGGTAGAACATGAGCTTCCCAAGCTCAGAGCGCGAGTTCGATTCTCGTCACCCGCTCCACCACAAAGCCCCAGGCCAGCGGCCCGGGGCTTCTTTGTTGTCTAGACCTCTCGGGGGCCGCCGTGCCCTCCGCGTGCCCCATCTACGGCTTCACGCCACCCAAATGAGCTCCGCGCATCCGCACGGTCGACGGCGTGAGCATGTCATTCTCATAATGGCGAGACGGACTTTGTGTGGTGTGCGCCACACGTAGGCCGAGAAGCGCAAAGTCGCAGGTGCGATGCGTGTTGCTTGCGTGTGGGGCGCCACAAGGCTCGGGAACGCCGCTTCCGACAGCCCCGCTGCGGCTTCGCCGACTCCCCCGCCAAGGCCCTCCGCTGATGGCACCTACGTCTCGCTGACCAACAGCGAGTTCGCGTTCCCTCCAAGCCCTCTGCGAAGTAGGCGAGTTGCGGCACCACAGTCGAAGGAGAGTACGCCGGGTGCCGGGCCGCAGGGGGCGTCGTCCAGCCCGACGAAGGGGAATGGGCATCTGAGCGGCAGATGGGGGCCACCCGCCAAGGAGCGGGTGGCCCCCATCGCTTACCCGGTGGCTCGGAAGCCGTCCGGGCCTGGCGCGACGTCAGACGCTACGGCCGCCGCGCTTTCCTGGCCGCCCTTCTGGCTGGCCTGCGGGGGACGCCCCCGGTCGTTCGCGAAGTTGCCCTGGCTCTCAGCCCTGGTTAGCACCCCTCCTACACGTACGGGTTCGTAGTGCCTGGGGCGGGCGGATACCCGGAGCCAGAATCAGCTCGGCTGGTCGCCGGTGTACCGGTAGATCTCGCCGCCGGGGTTGACGTGCCACACGGTGCCGTCGGCGCCCGCGGCGATGTCGTGGGCAGTGCCGGGGATCTTGACCCACGGGTTGCCGCCACTGGCGTCGTTGTTGGTGTACCGGTAGATGCTGCCGGCGGGATCGACGCCCCACACGTTCGTCCGGGAGCCCACCGCGATGCGCTTGAGACTGCCGGGGACGCTCTTCCACGCGTTCGAGCTGTCCTGGTCTCCGGTGTACCGGAAGATCTGGTTGCCGCCGTTGACGCCCCACACGGTGCCGTCGGCGCCCGCGCCAATGTCACTCAGCGCCCCCGGGATCTTGATCCATGGGTTGGCGTCGTGGTTGGTGTACCGGTAGATGGCGCTGGCGGAGTCCACCCCCCACACGTTGGTCCTGGAGCCCGCGTCGATGCGGACCAGGCTTCCGTTGATGCCCACCCAGTTCGTGGTCCCCTGGTCTCCGGTGTACCGGTAGATCTGGTTGCCGCCGTTGACCCCCCACACGGTGCCGTCCGCCGCGGCGCCGATGTCACTCAGCCCTCCGGGGATGTTGACCCATGGGTTGGCGTCGTAGTTGGTGTACCGGTAGATGGCGCTCCCGTGGTTCACACCCCACACCGTCGTCCTGGACCCCGCCGAGATGGCACTCAAACCGCCTGCGACCTTCACCCAATCCGCCATGCCGAGCACACCCTTTCTCGAATCCGGTAGTAGCCGTCATCCTTGGCGGTGGGATGAGCCGATAAGCCACGTGAACACCTGTTCCCGTCTCAAATGAGCCAGTAAGTAAGAGTTTCAACTCCTATCTCCTTGCGAGGCGGAGGCAGGAGCGCCTTGGGCGGCTGCACGTTGACGCGAAGCGTTGTCCCACCCTGGGGGGATCGACACGAGCGCCGGTTCATGCCTCCCACCAGGCCGGTCATGGCGACCAGGGGTGGGCGGCCCGAACGCCTCCCGCCCCCGCAGGAGGACACGCTCGGTGCCACGGCAGCGAACCCCATATGCCCCCGCTCCGGCCACCGACGCCACAGGAAGCCTCGCCATGCGGCGAGGAAGGCACGTTGGTGGCCGGGGCGGGCCGCGGGCCCCGTCTCTGCTGTCTGAACTGGAGGCTCCCCCGACCTCGCAAGGGCAGGTCAACAGCACGAGGCGGGGCCCGCACGAAACCACCGCAAGGAGAGGTGCGTTGACAGCAACCCTGAATGACGGCGACGAGGTGTCCGACCTGATCGGCGCCATCGTCACCAGCCCTCCACCAGCGAGGACCCACCCGATGACCAGTGCGTCCGCGCACCCAACGAAGACCCAGGTCTAGTTGACGGTGAACCCACGGGCCCACCCCTCAGAATCAGAGCATCGAACCTGCGCGTTCACGGTGAAGAACTTTCGGTTTCCGTGAACTCACGGACCTCTCCGGCCTTGGGGAACACCGGTACAGCGATTATCGGTGAGAACGATCGTCCGAGCTGAAACATGCGACATCTCAATGTGCGAGCCCACCAGTCCCGACGCCGAAGGTGAACTCATGCCGCCACGGTTTCGAGACGGGCCCCTACGGAAGCGTGCCGCTCGGACGAGTTGCCGAACATCAGAGCCGGTGTCCGAAGGGGGCCTATTCGGTTGCGTCGAGTCCTCCACCGAGCGCATCCGCAGTTGCCTTGTCGGCCGCGGGAGGGTGCTCGGTGAGCCATCGTCGTTCCACCGTCAGGTGCGGCGGGAGGGTGCCGTACTCCAAGACGTACTTCGGAGCACGTGGTTCGTGCCATGCCAGGGAGCTGGCTGGCGGGGCCCGGTCGGCGCCCAGTGGATCCAGGGATCGTGATGGGGGCGGTGCACGACGAAGGCGTCGGCCACGTCGTAAGCGACCTGTACCAGGGCCGCCCCTACAGCTCCTGAGATCTTCATCCGGTGGTCCGCCCGCTTGTGCAGGTCGTCCGCCTGCATCCGGGGACTGGGCATGAACAGGAGCCTGTGCGGATCAAGCGGTACGAGGATGTCACACAGCGCAGCTGCGGCAAGCTGGTCCTCAGCATCGTGGTGGTTGAACAGCGCCACGGGCACGTCGCTGGTGAGCAGGCACGTGTCGCTGAAGCCCAGACCCCACGGCCGTGCGTTCAGGGTGAAGGCGAGAGCCGCCAAGCGCTCGACTATGAAGGACAGGTGGGGGTTGTTGGCGGCGATCGCCGCAATCTCCGCCGGCGCTTCTAGGTACTCCGTTTCCTGCGTGGCGAAGGCCAGACGCTTGCGCTGGCGAGTCGTGCGCAGAATTTGCGCTGCGAGCCACCACGAGAGCATCAATCGCTCGGGGTCTGAGAGGGGCCAGCGTGCGGGCAGAGCGCCCTCGGGAGCGTCCAGAACCGCCCGCAGCACGGTCGCCGTGGCACCTTCCAGCTGCGTGAAGAGGTCTTCCACCCTGTGGTGAGGTACCCCGTCGAACGTGGTGCCCCAGTAGTAGCCGCGCTCGGCGAGCACTTTATTCGGTGCCGCGGTGAACGGCTGATCGACAGCATCAATTCGTCGCACGCTGAGCTTGTACTGCCGACGACCGGTGTGCTCGCCGAAGCGCCGCAGGTACATCTGCGACACCGTGTGGTCCTTCGTCTGGCCAGTCCGCTGAGCTGCGGCTTTCCCTGGATGCTCTTCCCAAGATCTCCCCCTCATTCTGGTGACACAGTACCGACGACCTCCATTTCGGACGCAGCAATTTATGACAGCCTGCGCACTTCACCCTGTTGCGACCGGTTCCGTACGCCCATCCGTCGGGCCTCACTCGGCGACAAGGAGCACGCAACACCTCACATGGGGGCCTACCAGCCCCAAGACCGGGCTCAAAAGCTCCGAGCTGCTGATGCGGGGGCTCGTTGCGTGACGTCAGCGCGTCGTACCCGTCGGTACAGCTCGTTTTCCCGATGCCTTGACGTCACCGTACTGACCGTGCCGACGCCGGTAAGCACGGTCTCGACAACGGGCTGAGCAGTACTTGGCGTCCCGGCGCCGCGGGCCTTTCAGACTGTGTGTGGGTGCAGGCGTGCGGCGCTGCGTCCCAGTCGGATGGCTGCGGCCAGCGGGATCACCATGGCGATCAGGAATGTGCCGGTGAGTGCGGCGACGCCGAGCCCATCGGCGAAAGCGAACGGTGCGGCAGCCGCGGGGGTCACCAGTAGGGGTGAGAGGGCGCAGATGCTGCCCACGCGCTTGTCCCGCCTGGTCCATGCCGTAGAGCGCCAGATCCGCACGGCGGCAGGGACGGCCAGTACGAGGCCGATACCGAGGACCCAGAAGAACGGGGCGGCCAAAACCATCATGCCCAGGGTCAGAGTGGTGCGCGCGTTGCTTTCCGGCTGCAGCGGGTTGACGCCGGGCTCTTCGTCGATCGCGGCGGCGGCGATCTCCCGGGGGGCGCCGAGCTGGTCCAGGGCCTGCTGGACCGTCGCGTCGTCGGCGCCCTGCGGCAGCACAGACTCGATGTGCTCGCGCAGGTCTGCCACCAGGTCACAGCGCCGGTCGTCGGACAGCACTGCTGCCTCTCTGTCGACCGAGGCCAGGTAAGTGCGAACCAGTGGGTGGGCCAGGGGGTCGCTCATGATTCAGCTCCAGAAACGAGGAAACGGTCAACAGCATCACGGAAACTGGGCCAGTGCCCGGAGAACTCGTCCAGGGCCTGCCGACCCTGGTCGGTCAGCTCGTAGTACCTGCGAGACGGCCCGCTGGCCGACTCCATCAGGAACGTGTCTGCCAGGCCACTTCTGCGTAGACGGGACAGCAGCGGATACAGCGTCCCCTGGCTGGTCGCCATGACCGGCGTATCCGCAAGAGCCTCCAGCAGCTCCACCCCATAGCGGGGCCTGTCACACAGCAACGCCAGGACGCAGTACTCCAGCACGCCCTTGCGCAGCTGGCTCACACCGCGGGCCTCCACGTGATTGCTTGCTTTGCCAGCTACCATGCAATGCATACTATGCGAGAGTGTCAACCCCGGGCCAGATACGCCAGAAACCCGCCACGGGGTGATCTTGGGGCTCGGAAAGTTCGCTACGGGGTGCCGGACACGAGGTTTGACGCGGCTCTCGTACTCGCGGTGGGCCTTGCGCTGCGTCGTGACCGCCGGCGGCCGGACCCCTGCGGACTGGTCGCGGCTGCAACGCTGTGACCAGGTCCACAACGCGTTGCGCGCCGCTTTGCCCCACCTGCGCCCCTTGCTCGGCAGTCGGCATGCACGTGCCCTGTCCGTGCCCTTCAGGACAGCGCAAGGGGGGCAACAGCGGTGTCATGAAGCCAGGCCGACAGCACCCATAGGCATGCATATATGCAGGTCAGATGCCATGTGAGCCGCCTAGCACCCGGTGATTCCCAAGCTCAGAGCGCGAGTTCGATTCTCGTCACCCGCTCCACTCCAAAGGCCCAGGTCACAGACCCGGGCCTTGTTTTTCACTCAGACCAACCCCCTCTTCACCGACAGCACATTGCCCTATACGTGCCCTGCTGATGGGGCACGTATAGGGCACGAACCTTGGAGCACACACCGAGAACGGCATCTCGGCAGAGTCACCCGCGGCCTCGTGACCTGCTCTTCGGCGACAGCTCCGGCATCGACAGCGGCGAGGTGCCCTGAGGCTGGCGTTTCCTCTCCGTCATGGGCCAATGCGGCGGCGGTCAGGAAAGGTTCGCGGGCGGCCGTTCACCAGGGGGGGTGATGCCGGTGCCTTACTGGGCGTCAGCGGGCTGAGGCTGCCGCTATGGTCGCGCCGCGAGGAGGCGTCAGGACGTGCCGCGGCGTTCCGGGCCTGCCTGCGGGCCTTCCTCGGCGATCGGGCGGGCTCGGCCGGTGCCGGTGTCGATGAGGATCTGCTTGGCCTGCGCGATGTTGTCGACGTGGACGGACCGGGCCATCGCCGTGCGTGCCGCGTCGGGCGTCGCGTGCGGCGGGATCACCAGCAGGGAGAAGAGGTCTTGATCGCTTCGGGTGATCAGGATGGTGTCGTCGCCCACGGGGAACGAGTCGATGTGCACGATGCGATCGTCGATGATCATTCGTGTCGGCAGTTCTTCCCACGCACCGGCGTCCAGACCGATGCGCGTGACGGGCCCGAGGTGCTCGGTCAGCGCGGTGACCAGGGCGGGAAGCTCGGCGCCTATGGCGCGCGAACGCGGCCACCACGCACCGTCGAGGATGCCCTCACGGGTATGTGTCGTCGCCAACCGCAGCAGGGCTGTTCCAGGTTTCACAGCATGGTGGATGGCGTCCGGCAGAAGATTCGCTTCACGCGGGGTGTCGGCGTCGGACATGGTCTGCTCACCCTCTGCGGGATTCGGTAACCGCCGGTTTCACCGTACTCCGGGAGCCCGCGACCGGGCTCAGCCGCGCCCTGTGGATCCGGACCCGGGTTACCGAAGAAGTGGCTGATCACGCGGTGGCTCGGCGGGGTCACGCCCCGGAGTACAGTGAAAACACCGGGAGCAATTCGCACACCGGCTTCCACGCGGGTGTCGTTCTCGGCGAGCAACAACACCGGGACGTTGCACAACGCGCCCGGGGATAGGTCCGCGCCATGACCGTGGCCATCGACCGTACGACGACCAATGAGCGCGTTCCCTCGCCCCCGGTTCGCTTGTCGCTGGCTCCGGCCAGCCCGCTGCCAGGTGCTCTGGACGGTGCGTGGTGGCCTCGCTCCCGCGATCTCCTCCGTGAGCTGCCCGCCCTGACGGACGTGCTGGACGCACAGTGGGGCCGGATCACTCGCGTCTCCGTGAACCCGGCCCACTGGCCCGTGATCCCGCGCAAGGTGCCTGCGACCGGGCACACGGTGAACGTCGGCTGGTTTACCGATGAGCAGGACCCGCACAAGTTGATTCTGCTCTCCTACACCGCAGGCCGCTGGGACCTTCTGGTGATCCCGCCGGAGACGAGTGCGGCAGCCGCCGCCCGGCTGATGGCCGCCGCAGCCACTGTCGGCAGCCTCGTCACCGCCAGCGGTCTGATGGCGAGCGAGACCGCCGCCCGCGACGTCCAGGAGGACCTCAGCCGGGAGGAGGAGTGGGAGACCGATGGCGGGCTGTCTCAGTGGCGGCCGGAGGCCGAACCCGACCCGGCTCCTGGGCTCCACCGGACTCCTGAGCCCCAAGGGAGGTGAGGATGTGGAGACCGTCATCACGGTGTCCGTGATCATCGGCATGATCATGCTCGGAGTGCTGCTGATCCACCTGCTCAACGGCCAGCACAGCGAGCGGATCGCAGCCTTCCACTACAGCGATGCCCTGCCGGGAGTCGGCCGACGGAACCGGAAGAGCCGACGGCCGGCAAGTCCGGCCGGTGTGCGCGAAGCGAGGCCCCATGCCCAGCGGCGCGTCTTCCTGATGAACGGGGTCACCATGCGGCCACCGGAATCACCCTCGGCAGGGCGCGCCGAGGTGCGTATCGTCGCCGCGTCCCCCGAGGTCGCCCGGCAGGTCGCAGAGGTACTCCTTCGTTGCTTCGCCGGCACCGAGCAGAGGAGCTACCCCGCCGGCGCGGATGGCGGAACCCGCCTCCATCTCACCGTGGACACCACGCACACGGCAGAGCCGGCGCGGTCCTGGCTGGTAGCAAGCCGGTCCTCCGGACAGGGCGCCACGCAGACGGACGAAGTCTGATAGGGATGCCCGTCAGTGAGCCGGATGCCGGGCTACGAAAAGTCCCTCATGCCAGAAAGGTGCGCCCGGCATAGCATGGTGAATGGGCCGGTTCACTCTCACGTGCGACCGACCCGAAAGGGCGGCCTCGGTGTTTCTGCGCCGGGGCCGTTGTGGGGAGAGCCCCGACGCCGGGGTGGAGGAGACAGCACGGCCACAGTGCGGCAAGCAGCACAAAGGCTCACCTCTGTGTGAGGGCGGTGCGGCGAAACGAGGTCGCCATGACAGAAGGTGAAGAGGACTTCCGCAAAGTCACGGTGGATCGGTCAGAGGGATTCGGTGAGCGGCTGCTGGGTGTGCTGCTGGACCGGGCACACGAGATGCCGCCCCAGCTGATCGCCCCGCTGGTCGCGGAGGAAGTGAGCAGGATCGGCGGGCGTGACGTCTCGATCCTCCTACAGGACTACGACCAGCTGATACTGGCTCCCCTGCCGGGCATGAGACTCGTGGTCGGGGAGCCCGAGCGGATCGACGATTCCCAGGCCGGCAGGGCCTTTCTGAGCGCGGAGACGGTGGAACAGCCACAGGCCGATGGCGTACGGATGTTCCTGCCGCTGCTGGACGGCAGCGACGAGGTGGGGGTGCTGGCCGTCACCCTGAGCAGCCTCGATGACGACGACCGGCGGTTGCTGCGGCGCCTCGCCGGCCTGGTCGCCGACATGCTGGTCACCAAGAACAGCTATACCGATCAGTTCTTCCGGTCCCGGCGCCGTGAGCCGATGAGCCTGGCCGCGGAGATCCAATGGTCACTGCTGCCCCCGCTCACCATGGTCACACCGCAGGTCGCGGTGGCCGGGATCCTCGAGCCCGCTTACGACGTCGCGGGTGACAGCTTCGACTACGCCCTGAACGACAACATCCTGCACATGGCCGTGATCGATGCCATGGGCCACGGGCTGGACGCCGCCGTGCTGGCGACCGTCGCCGTCGGCGCCTACCGGCACGCCAGACGCGCCGACGTCGGGCTCGCCGAGCTGTACATGTTCATGGACAAGGCCATCGACGAGCAGTTCGGGCCCGACCACTTCGTCACGGCACAGATGATGCGCCTCGATATCGGAACCGGCCACCTGCAATGGGTCAACGCCGGTCACCCGGCGCCCCTGCTGATCCGCGACCACCGCGTCCTCCAGCCGCTGGAGAGCCCGGGCACCCTGCCCGTCGGCTTCGGCGGCGCCACTCCGCAGATCAGCGAGCAGGCGCTGTCCCGCGGCGACCGGATCCTCTTCTTCACCGACGGTCTCGTCGAGGAGCACCACGCCGGCGAAGAGCAGTTCGGCGAGGAGCGCCTGCTCGACTTCGTGGACCGCGCGGGGCGCGTGGGTGAAAGCGTGCAGGAGATGGTGCGCGGCCTGTCCCACGCCCTGATGCGAGAACGCGGCGGGGTCACCACCGACGACGCGACGCTCTTCCTGGTCGAGTGGTCCGGGGGCTCCGCCGACCATCTCGCCACGCTAGACATATGACCAGCAGGCTCGCCCCTGGCACTCGGGATTGCATCTGCAAGGCCGGCCTCGGCGAGGTGGGCTTGCAGGCGATGCGGCTCGCTGAGCCGATGGAAATGACGAACCTTCTGCGCATCCGCTGGCCTCGTGCCCTATCCATGCCCTTCGCAGCGGTCAGCAGCGACATCCGCACCAGAACACCATCCCCCGGACGCGCATACTGAAGTATGCTTGCCTCATGTCCAGCACGACGCGCATCACTGTCACCCTGCCTACCGAGCAGGTCGACGAGCTGAGGAAGCTGACTGACAACGTCTCCGGCTACGTAGCCGAGGCAGTGGCCCGCCAGATCAGGCACCAGTTCCTCGGTGAAGACCTGCGCCGCCATCAGGAGGAGCATGGCACCTTCACTGATGAGGAGCTGACCGAGGCCCGCGCCAAGATCCTCGGGCCCGCCGGTCAGGCCCACCGCACGGACGCCGCGTGACCCATATCGAGACGGTCGTCCTGGACTCACAAGGACTGTCCGCGTGGATCGCGCAGGACCGCGAACTCCTCGCGATGCTCCAGGTCTTCCACGAGATGGGAGCCGACACGGTGGTCAGCGCGAACACCATCGTGGAAGTCAGCCACAAGCGGATGAACCTCCCGCGCCTGAACTGGACACTGTCCCGCGTCAAAGTGGAACCGGTCACCGCACACGCAGCCAGAGCAGCAGCCGAACTCCTCAAGACGGCAGGACTGCACGGCCACAAGTACGCGATCGATGCAACGGTGGCGGAGGCTGCCCTCCGCCAGCCGGCCCCGGTAGCGCTCCTCACTTCCGACACGGACGACATGGCCGAACTCTGCGGAGAGCGCGTACACCTCATCGCACTCTGACGACGTCCGTGTCCCCATGACTGCGCCTCCGGCCTCCCCGTACACGTCGATCAGACACGCAGAGCCAAACCGAGGCGAGCGGGCCGTACACAGCGATGTAGACCATCAGGCGCCAGCGAGGCCCTATGGAGTCAGCGAGCCCACCCACCTGCTCCACGGGGCGGGTCGGTGGGGGAAAGACCGAGGCGCTGCCGAGTCCGAGTCAGTGCCTGTCACTGGCTCCCTTTCCGGTTTTCCATTCCCGTCAGGCCGTGGCGTTGAGCGCCCCATTTACCCCCACGTTCGCCTTCGCCTCCCACTCGATGCGATGGAAGTGCAGCGGGCGGAGGGTCTCCTCGAGACTGGGGAACGCCGACACAAAAACGTCGCTCTTGCCAGATTTGACCTTGTTGACAGCCGCGGCATTGCGGCCGATCGCCTCCACACGCGGGCGGCGCAGGGCCTCGTAGGCAGCGAACGCCTCGCCTGGCGCGGGCAGATCGCGCAGGCAGCGGGCCAGTTCGACCGCGCTTTCGATGGCGAGCGAGGCCCCCTGTCCGGAGCTGGAGGACGGGGCATGCACTGAGTCTCCGACCAGTACCATCCGGCCGCTGTACCAGTGCGGTACGGGCGGCATGCGCTCCATCCGGCCGACCACCATCAGCTCGTCGGGGCCAGTGTGCTGCAGTAGCCGCTCACCCGGGACGTGACCGGCGTACAGATGACGTAGCTGACTGAGCCACTCAGCGTTGGGTACTCGCGCAAGGTCGGCCGGGCTCGGCGGGGTGTCCGTGGGCAGGCCGGCGAACCAGATCATCCGCCCGTCCTGGCCCTGCCAGTAGCCCATGAACGCGCGGCCGAACGCGAAGTACATGGTGCCCGGTTCGACCCCAGCCTCACTGCCCACCGTCGCGTGGCCGCCAAAGCTCAGCACGCCGCCGTACTCGGGAGCGGGTGATTGCGGGTCGATCACGGTGCGGACGGTGGAGCGGATGCCGTCGGCACCGATCAGTATGTCGGCAGCCGCGGAGGTCTTGTCGGCGAAGTGGGCGGTGACACCATCGGGCGTCTCCTCGGCAGCGACCAACCGCTTGCCGTACGCGAACCGAACACCTGCGTCGACCGCATGGTCGGTCAGCGCCCGGAACAACCCGTCGCGCGGGAGCGTCAGTGTGGCGGGCAGTTCCGGGAATCCGCCGAAGCCGGCGAGGTGGTTGCCGACGCCATCCGCCATCACCATGCCGGGCACCGGCTGCCCGACGGCCTTCACCGCCGCGTCGGCACCGACCGTCGCCAGCGCCGCTTGACCGTTCGGCGCGAGACCCAGCCAGGCCCCCACACCATCCGCCGCGCTGGGATATGCCTCGTAGACGGTCGCCGCGATGCCCGCCTTGCGCAGTGCGAGGGCCGTAACCGGACCCGCCACGCCGCCCCCGATGACCAGTGCTGTCTGTACACCGGAGCCGTGGCCGCGGTTGTCGCTCATAACCCCTCCCGTGGGTCATGTGGATGCGCCGGGTGAACGCTGACCTATAGTTGCAAAGCTACTAGTAGGAATGCAACTAGTTTCCCCTTGTCTACGATGCCTGCATGACCGCCTCCGTGAAAAGCTCGCCGCTCGGGCTGGCCGTGCTGACGCTGTTGCACCATCGGCCGCTGCATCCGTATGGCATCCAGCAACTGCTCAAGCAGTGGGGCAAGGAGCAGGTCGTCAACGTCGGCCAGCGGGCCGGGCTGTATCGCACGATCGAGCGGCTACAGGCCGGTGGGCTCATCACTGTCCGGCAGACCGAGCGCGACCAGCAGTACCCCGAGCGGACCGTCTATGAGATCACCGAGGAGGGGCGGGCGGTCACCCGCGAGTGGCTGGAGCAGATGCTGGCGGTACCCAAGGCGGAGTTCCCCGTCTTCCCGGCGGCACTGTCGAACATGCTCCTGCTCAGCCCGGACGAGGTGGCACCCATCCTGGAACGACGGGCAGCACAACTCTCCACCCAACGTGCCGAACTGGCGCGCCAGTCCGCCGAAGCCGCGACCGGACTGCCGCGCATCACGCTGATCGAGAACGAATACCTGCTCGCCGTCCTCGGCGCCGAGGAACGCTGGCTACGGGGGGTGATCAGCGATCTGCGGGACGGAAGCCTGACCTGGTCCCCAGAGATGCTCACGGCGTTCCAGGAGGCGTCCGCATCAGGTTCGGCCACGACCTGACGAGGCCGGAGCGAGATGCGGGGTTCGACGGAGGCGACCGATTCGGAAGCGCAGGCTCCTCTCGTGACCGCGACCGCAATACCGCCCTCTCCCACTCGTGGCAGTGTCAGCGCCAGCCACCCCAAGAGAGGCGTAGCGCGTCCGCACGTCGCTCCAGCGAGTCGCGTGCCCTACCCGTGCTCTCCAGAACGGTCAACGACCGTCAAGAGCAGTGCCAGCGCACCTCTCACATGGCAGGTAGCGCGGCGCATGCCCTGGTCACACACCACTTTGGCCTAACAGGCCACCTGATTCCCAAGCTCAGAGCGCGAGTTCGATTCTCGTCACCCGCTCCAGCACAAAGCCCCAGGCCAGCGGCCCGGGGCTTCCTTGCCACAGTGCACCCGAGTCCGCACCTGCTCACAGGTGGGCATCCAGGAACTCCCCGAGCGCGGTCCTGGACATCGGACCGCTCCCGGCCGCCATCGCCTCGCCCCGATCGATCAGCACGAAGGAGGGCGCGCCGGTGACGCCGTACCGCCGTACGGGGCCAGGGCACCTTGCGATGTCGGCCCGCACGACGATCAGTCGGCCCTCGTAGGCGTCGGCCACCTCCCGCACCATGGGATCCATTTCCTTGCATGCTGCTGCGGCCTTGGGCCACACCCCGTGGAAGTACGCGAGCACCGGGACGTCCACCCTCGCCAGGATGAACTCGAACTCGGCGTTCTCCCGGGGTTGTTGGACCCTGTTTGCCATCGGGACTCCTTGACGCTCCACTCGGTGCGAGGCAGTCGGTGCCTCCTTGTATCTTCCGACTGCGGCGGCACGTACCGCCTGTCAGTGGGCCTTGCGCACTCGGGCGGCCTTGCGGGCCTCCGCCATCGTGCGCGCCTCCTTGGCCTTGCGGGATTCCTTCGGCGGGCGGCCCGCGCGGGTACCAAGACCCCGGAACGCCGCGTTGCCGGTCTTCCCCCTGTCCTGCACCGGCGGGCGCTTCGCGCCTGTGATGCTGGTCAGCCTCTCCTCGCCGGAGCGAACCTGAGCGACCGTGGGCCGGATCCCGGCGTCCGACATCATCCGGTTCACGTCCCGGCGCTGGCCGGGCGTGACCAGCGTGACCACGCTGCCGGACTCCCCGGCACGCGCGGTGCGCCCGCCGCGGTGGAGGTAGTCCTTGGGGTCGGCGGGCGGATCCACGTTGACGACAAGGTCCAGGTGCTCGACGTGGATGCCACGGGCAGCGACGTTGGTGGCCACCAGCACCGTGATCTCGCCGTCCTTGAACTGGGCCAGCGTGTGCGTGCGCTGCGGCTGCGACTTCCCGCTGTGCAGAGCACCCGCCCGTATGCCGCTGCTCCGCAGGTGGCGGGTGAACTGGTCCACACCGTGCTTGGTGTCCAGGAACATCAGCACCCGCCCGTCCCGGGCCGCGATCTCGGTGGCTGTCGCGTACTTGTCGGCGGGATGGACGTTCAGTACGTGGTGCTCCATCGTCGCGACCGAGCCCTCCGCCCGGTCGACCGTGGCGAACACCGGCTCACTCAGATAGTGCCTGACCAATTGATCGACGTTGCGGTCGAGCGTCGCGGAGAACAGCATCCGCTGCCCGTCGGGGGGCGTCCGGTCCAGGGTCTCCGAGACCTGCGGCAGGAAACCCATGTCGCACATCTGGTCCGCCTCGTCCAGCACCGCGATCCGCACCCGGTCCAGGTGGCAGTCCCGCCGGGCGACGAGATCGGCCAGCCGTCCCGGCGTCGCCACCACGACCTCGGCACCCGCCCGGAGCGCCGCCGCCTGCCGGCCGATCGCCAGCCCGCCGACCACAGTCACCGAGCGTAGCCCGAGCGCCTCCGCGTAGGGAGCCAGCGCCTCGCTCACCTGCTGCGCGAGTTCCCTTGTCGGCACCAGGACCAGCGCGAGAGGCCGCTTCGGTTCGGCGCGCCGGCCCGCCGTACGTGCGAGGAGCGCAAGCCCGAAGGCGAGAGTCTTTCCCGAGCCGGTCCGCGCGCGGCCGAGGACGTCCCGGCCGGCCAGCGCGTTCGGCAGGGTGGCCGCCTGGATCGGGAATGGCTCCCGTACCCCGAGCCCCGCCAGCACGCCCATCAGCTCGACCGGCAGTTCCAGCTCCGCGAAGGACCCGGCCGGCGGGAGGCCAGGCGCCAGCGTCCCCGGCACCGGGAGCTCGCCCCGCGGGGCCCTCCCCTGGTCGGACCTGCCGGGTCCGGAGCGACCGGAAGCCGACTGCTTCGCCTTCATGGGGGTTCCTCGTTTCGGCGCCCTGAACGGACCGGGGCCCGTGCCTTGTCCGGCACGGGCCCAGGCTCTCTGCAAGCGTGACCCAACCCTACAGGCCCGCGCTGGTCGGGGCGCGGGCGATCGGGGAGTTCGGGATCGATGTCTCGCACTTGCACTGATTACGTGACCAGCATGTCCGTGCACGGCGCATACTCGACCGAAGGCCAGGACGCCGATGTACGAGTGAGAGCGTGATGGGCCCCTGCTGACATCCCTCGACGTCGCCGCGCCCGTCCCCCACCGATGAATCCGTAGATCACTTCACATCATTCCGGGAGAACCCATGACCGTGAGCAAGAACATCAACAACCCCGTGGGCATGGGCGGCGGCCAGCGCAAGAGGCTGTCCCGCGCCGAACGGCAGAACAACGGTCCGCACCGCAACCTCGACCGCAAGGATGCCGCCGACCGGAAGGCGGAGCTGGTGCGCAAGATGCGCGAGAAGGCAGGCGCAGCCGAGGGCGCAGCCGAGGGCGCCGGGCAGGCAGGCGACGACACCGCACAGAGCTGACGCACCACCGTCGCAGGGCGGCACCGCACGGGGCAGGGCCAGGGCCGCGACGCACGGGGCAGGGCCAGGGCCGCGACGCACAGTCCGGGCCCTGCTGCGGTACCGGGGGTCTGCGGTCGTACCGAGCGCGGCCGGTCCCGCTCCGCTCTCGGCCGACCACCAGCGTCTCAGCCGACCACCCGGGGATTGGCGTGCCCCTACGTGCCAGTCAGGACGGTTAACAGCGGCCCTCAGGGGCGCGTTTCCCCAGGTCAGATGCGGGCAAGCCTACGCAGTACCGGGTGATTCCCAAGCTCAGAGCGCGAGTTCGATTCTCGTCACCCGCTCACGGCAAAGGCCCAGGTCACAGACCCGGGCCTTGCTTATTGTCTAGACCTCTTAAAGGTCGCCGCGCCCGCTCCGTGCCAGATAGCTGCCGCGCGTGTCCGGCGGTGACGTTCACTCCCCCGTGCGCAGATCCGGACTGTCGATGCGCTCGGCAGTCCCCATCGGGCATTCTGGACCCATGAGCAGGTATGCAGCGGCGAAGCCGTACGTACTGCCGGAATCGCTCGCCGAGCTGAACGGGCCGACAACCGGCAGCATTACCTTGCCGCGCCACATCGACTGGGGACCGCGCTACGTCTACGACCTGGCCGACGAAGCAGACTTCCGGCTGATGTACGAGCGTGTCATCCGCGAGGCCCAGACACGCCAGGACCTCGACGCATATCTGAACGCGGTGTCCCTGCGGAAAGTGTGGCGCGAGCTGTTCCTCCCCCTCCCGGTCAAGACGGCGTGGGAAACCCGCTTCCCCGAACTCCGCGGGTCCAGCACGACAGCTGCCGCCTAGTGGACGAACTGCACCGCCAGCTGATCCGGATTGGGCTTGACGCGCTCGCCGAGGACTACGGATACGCCCTGGCAGGCGGCTACGCCGTCCAGGCCCACCACATCGTCAACCGAGTCAGTGACGACGTGGACCTCTTCGCACCCTTCGAGAGGGCGAGCCGCGAGATGGAGCAGGCCGCGGAGCGGATCACCACCGCCTACGAAGCCGCCGGATATGACGTCGAGCAGGTCCACCTGACTCCCACCTACACCAGGTTGAACGTCACCGACCAAGCAGCAGGCACGCAGAGCAAGGTGGAGCTCGTAGCCGAATTCCTGCACCACTCACCAGTCGACTCCGACCTGGGCCCAGTCCTGCACCGCGACGACGTGGCCGCGGGCAAGACCAGCGCACTGTTCGCCCGAGCCGAGGTCCGCGACGCCATCGACGTCGCAGGGCTGTTGAAGGCCGGCCACACCCGCGAACAGCTCATGGACCTCGCCGCCCGCAACGACGCAGGCTTCGACCGGCGCATGTTCGCCGACTCACTCGCCCGCATCCAGCGGTACACCGACAAGCAGTTCGCCGCCTACGACCTCACCCCTGAGGAAGCCTCGGCGATCCGCGACACCTTCGCCAACTGGCAGCAGCAACTGCTCTGAACGCTGCTCCGCCACCACAACGACCACTCGGCCACACCTTGCCGAGTACCGAGGCCGTCACCAGCGCCCGATCCAAGCCCGCGCAGCCCGAGGGAAGCTGCAGTTCAAGCGCCTAGCGCCGGCCCCCGCCGCTCCTGCCTCCGAACGAGGAAGAGTTCCGCCGGGCGCTTGCATGGCATCGACGACGAACTGGACGCTCGGATCCGTGGACTGCGGGCCACCCAGGAGCGCCTGCGCGAGCTGGCTTCCGGCCAGTCCGCAGCGCTGCCCGACGGGGTCGGCTCCCAGCGCACAGCTCCGGCTCGTCACCGCGGACGTGGTATCTCCGATTGCGCGTGCAAGATCGGCTTCTACCCAAAGACAGCGCACGGGCGCCGACTGCCGCAGCCAGGCGAAACCGGCGCACATGGGCGGCACCCACTGCCGCCGTGCCCCATCCGTACCCTCCAGGGCGGTAAGCAGCGGTCAGCGGCGGCGCGACTATGCCCCTCCCTAGCGGACACACCCACCCATCCAGCACGCGTCGAAAACCCCGCACAGGAGAGAGAGGACCGGCCTTCGGGGTCTTCCGGAGTACGTGTGGGACTTCAGAGGGGGAGATCGTCGGGCAAGACACGAAACGCCTTGTGATGGCCGAGAGGGCGTACTGCGCGGAAGTCTCGGCGGTCCAGGGTAAGGATCGCGTCGGTGTCGTAGTCGGCCGCCAGGGCGACGTTCACCACGTCGGTGAGATCAAGGTCGAGCGCCAGGTAGCGGGATCGGACGGACTGAGCGATGCCGAGGTGCCCCTCGGTGATCTCCGGTACGGATACACGGCCGCGGCGCATCCAGCCCCGGATGTCGTCGATCGCGCTCACCGCGGCTTCGCGGCCCAGTTCACGAGTGGCCACGTGGTCGAGTTCAGCGAGCAGCAATGGGGACATGACGAGCAGCCCGGCAGCCATGATCGCCTCTTGCGCCGCTTCGTGCTCCGGGTGCGTGGAATCGAGTGCGGCCAGCAAGCCGGAGGTATCAGCGATAACGATGATCACGCAGCAGTTCCCGCATCGGTTTCGCGCTGGGCGGCATCTGCAACGACGTCACGAACCTCGCCCTTGGCAAGGGTGCGCCCAGGACCGGCGAAGGTGCGGGAGAACAACGGCTCATCCCACACACGATTGGCCATCGCGGCGAGATGGATGCCCTGCCGGATGATCTCGGCCTCACTGATGCCGCGGCGCTTGGCCGCCTCCTTGATGATGGCGAGGTCTTCCGGGTCAGCGTAGACATTGGTCCGCTTCATAGACATGTACCTAGAGTAGGTCATGTACCAAAAAGATGTATGTCAGCCTCGCTCGCTCCTTCTCCCCGAGATGCGCGGGCTCCCCAGAGCTCAGCTGTGCCCGATGCGTGCCCGACCGGGCGGCGAAGCACGGTCGATCAGGGTCTACGACGGGGCCTGCCACTGCACCGTAGACCGCCCATGCCAGCAGGTCAGGCCCAGCATGGTGCCCGCCAGGCCCTGCGCTTCCCAAGCTCAGAGCGCGAGTTCGATTCTCGTCACCCGCTCCATAGCAAAGCCTCAGGCCAGCGGCCCGGGGCTTCGTGACTGCCGCCCACGACCACAGCGCTGCGCCTGGTGAAGACACCGCCACCGAGCCGTTTCCGCGTTCTCAGGAGTTTCGAGGGCCCGTCGGACGGCCTCAGAGCCCGCTCCAAGGACATCGCCCGTGAGGAGCTCGGCGAAGCACGGTCTCCTGGGGGTCGGAGCATGGCTGCGGAGGTGGTCGTTCCAGTCGCGGGTGACGTCTGCGTGCGGTGCTCTTCCATTCAGCGCGGTGGTGAAGGTGCCCAGCAGACGACCGGTGCGGCCCCCCGCGATGTCCGAGGGCAGGTTCACGGCTCCGGCCGTCGCGCAGGCCTGTTCCGCTTCGCCCCCGTGGAGCTGAGCCAGTGCGAGGTGGAGGCTGTAATACGCGCGGTTGCGGCCATGTGCGCGGGCGTTGCCGCCCTGGCCTTGGCGCTGCCCGCCCCGCGCGGCCAGGACAAGCAATGACTCAAAAGCAAGCTGATGCTTGGTAAATTGACGCATGTTCAAGGGTTGTGGTTCCTGAATAGCAAGGGTTAGCTTTCTATTTGTGGATCGTGACACGGACAGTCAAGCGAACGAGGATCTCCTGCTGGCCGAGTCGTTGCGGTGGGGGGTGTCCCGACTGGCGTCCCGGCTCCGCGCCGAGCAACCGGGAAGTGGCCGGACGCTGACACGACTGGCTGCTTCGGTGCTGGCGGACCTTCGGCACAGTGGCGCGTTGACGCCCTCCGAACTGGCCGCCGTCGAAGGCATGCAGGTGCAGTCCCTGACGCGGGTGCTCAACGAGCTGGAGGAGCTGGGCCGTATCCGCCGCTCGCGCAGTGACGTAGACGGGCGGCGCCAGAACATCGCGATCACGGACGCGGGGCGAGATGCGCTGCGGGAGCACGTCCGAGACGGCAACAGGTGGCTGGCGGAGGCACTGGGGCAGACGCTGTCGACTGCCGAGCGCGGCGTACTGCAGATCGCCGCCGGGCTGCTGGAGCAGGTCGCCGCGGCCGAGGTCGCCATGGAGGCGCGAAGCAGACCGGCACCGACGTCTCAGGACGCGGAGGGGGCGGCTCCTCCGCTATGACCGCTCACCGCGCTGAGCACGCGGCCCGGCCTCGTCACGCCCCTCGCGTCGTGTCCCGGCAACGGGCCCGGCTGTTGGTGGTGTTGGCCGGGCTGAGCGCGGCCAGTCCGCTGGCGACCGACATGTACGTTCCCGGACTTCCTGACCTGGCACGTTCACTGGGCGCCGACGCCTCAAGCGCGCAGATGTCCCTGACCGGCTTCCTGGCGGGCATCATCGCCGGACAGCTCGCCCTGGGACCGCTCAGTGACGCGGTCGGACGCCGCCCGGTCCTCGTTTCGGGAACCGTGCTGTTCACCCTCTTCTCCGTTGTGTGCGCACTGGCCCCGACCATGGCCGTACTGAACGCGGCGCGGGTCGGGCAGGGCTTCTCGGGAGCGGCCGGGATCGTCATCGCCCGCGCGGTGGTCGCCGATCTGTTCAGCGACGATGAACTTGGCCGACGCGGCGACCCCCGCCAACGCCCACTTCCTGTCGCTGGCCGCCCTGAGTTGTCTGCTGGGCGCCCGGGTCGCCGCGGCACGGCGCCCGCTCCTGGTGCTCGCCGGGTGCCTCGCGGCCGACCTCGCGACGTGCGCGGTGCTGCGGACACCGGCCGTGTGGTGGTTCTACGCGCTGACGGTGCTGCCCGCCGCCCTCCTGCTGCCCGGGCTGGCCGGACGGCACTGGCGTGGCCGACGCGAACTCGTGCGGGAGGGCTGGCGGCTGGCGTGGAGCCTGGAAGATCGGCAGCACCTGGTCGCGGAGCGGGCGCGGCTGACCGAACGCGCACGGACCTCCTGGCGGTCGCTCAGCGCCCGGTGCGCCAGCAGGCGCTGACGGCCACCCTGTCCGGCGAACCGGCCTGGCGGAGCTTGCCGTCATGGGCGCTGATCGCGACGCGGGACAACGCCATCCCGGCCCGGGCGCAGGAGTTCATGGCGGAGCGCGCCGGGTCGCACGTGGTGCGCGTCGAGGCGTCCCATGCGGTGTCCATCTCGCAGCCCGACGCGGTGGCCGACCTCATCGTCGAGGCGGCCAAGGCCACTCGCTGAACCTGCCCTCGTCACCGCCACCACGGCTAACGGCGCCAAGATCGAGCGCTACTTGATGGCCTTCGACCACTGAGAATATCGGGCTCATTCGTCTAGACTTCGGGTCAACGTTTCGCAAAGTCAGGTACGGCGCGGGGGGCCCGCGTTCAGACGATGGGGTAGCCAGTGCTTCTGAAAACGTTCGGCTGGTCGTTCGCGGTCACCGCGCTCGGCCTGGTCGCGGCCGTGTTCTACGGGGGGTGGA